>NZ_JBITSP010000003.1:0-1001457 GCF_044540925.1 Streptomyces sp. NPDC085900
AGAAGTACCAGCTCAAGCCACGCGACTGGGAAACGGCCGAACGCCAGGGCCGCACCATCACCCCCCTGATCACCAAACTCAACACCATCCGGCGGGCGAACCCCGCCCTCCGCCAACTGCGCGACCTCCACTTCCACCACGCGGACCAGGACGCGGTCATCGCGTATTCGAAGCGGAGCGGGTCGAACACTGTTCTGGTGGTCGCCAACCTCGACCCCCACCACACCCAGGAGGCCACGGTCTCGTTGGACATGCCGCAACTCGGCCTGGACTGGCACGAGTCGGTGCCGGTGCGCGACGAGCTCACCGGCGAGACCTACCACTGGGGCAGGGCAAATTACGTACGCCTCGAACCGGGCACTCGTCCCGCGCACGTGTTCACCGTCCTGCGACCGTCCACCCCGCAGATCGGAGGGTCACCCACCATATGATCGTCAACGAGCCCGTTCAGGACACCTTCGAGGACACCCCCGCCAAGGACAGGGACCCGGAGTGGTTCAAGCGCGCGGTCTTCTACGAGGTCCTCGTCCGCTCCTTCCAGGACAGCAACGGCGACGGCGTCGGCGACCTCAAGGGCCTGACCGCCAAACTCGACTACCTGCAGTGGCTGGGAGTGGACTGCCTGTGGCTGCCGCCCTTCTTCCAGTCACCGCTGCGTGACGGCGGCTACGACGTCTCCGACTACACGGCCGTCCTGCCGGAGTTCGGCGACCTCGCCGACTTCGTCGAGTTCGTCGACGCCGCCCACCAGCGCGGCATGCGGGTCATCATCGACTTCGTCATGAACCACACCAGCGACCAGCACCCGTGGTTCCAGGAGTCGCGCCGGGATCCCGACGGCCCGTACGGCGACTACTACATGTGGGCCGACGACGACAAGCAGTACGCGGACGCCCGGATCATCTTCGTCGACACCGAGGCCTCCAACTGGACCTTCGACCCGGTCCGCAAGCAGTACTTCTTCCACCGGTTCTTCTCCCACCAGCCGGACCTCAACTACGAGAACCCGGCCGTGCAGGAGGAGATGATCTCGGCGCTGCGGTTCTGGCTGGACCTGGGCATCGACGGCTTCCGCCTCGACGCCGTGCCCTACCTCTACGCCGAGGAGGGCACGAACTGCGAAAACCTTCCGGCAACCCATGACTTCCTCAAGCGGGTCCGCAAGGAGATCGACGCCCAGTACCCGGACACGGTGATCCTCGCGGAGGCCAACCAGTGGCCCGAGGACGTCGTCGACTACTTCGGCGACTACGAGTCCGGCGGCGACGAGTGCCACATGGCGTTCCACTTCCCCGTCATGCCGCGCATCTTCATGGCCGTACGGCGGGAGTCGCGCTACCCGGTCTCGGAGATCCTCGCCAAGACGCCCGCGATCCCCTCCGGCTGCCAGTGGGGCATCTTCCTGCGCAACCACGACGAGCTGACCCTGGAGATGGTCACCGACGAGGAACGCGACTACATGTGGGCGGAGTACGCCAAGGACCCACGGATGCGCGCCAACATCGGCATCCGCCGCCGCCTCGCGACCCTGCTGGACAACGACCGCAACCAGATCGAGCTGTTCACCGCCCTGCTGCTGTCCCTGCCCGGCTCGCCGATCCTGTACTACGGCGACGAGATCGGCATGGGCGACAACATCTGGCTCGGCGACCGCGACGCCGTGCGCACCCCGATGCAGTGGACACCGGACCGTAACGCGGGTTTTTCCTCCTGTGACCCCGGGCGGCTGTTCCTGCCGACCATCATGGACCCCGTCTACGGCTACCAGGTCACCAACGTCGAGGCGTCGATGTCGTCGCCCTCGTCGCTGCTGCACTGGACCCGCCGCATGATCGAGATCCGCAAGCAGAACTTGGCCTTCGGTCTCGGGTCCTACACGGAGCTCCAGTCGTCGAACCCGGCGGTACTGGCGTTCCTGCGGGAGTACGAGGACGATCTGGTGCTGTGCGTGCACAACTTCTCCCGCTTCGCACAGCCCACCGAACTGGATCTGCGGATCTTCAACGGCCGGCATCCGGTGGAGCTGTTCGGCGGGGTGCGCTTTCCCGCCATCGGTGACCTGCCGTACTTGCTGACCCTGGCGGGCCACGGCTTCTACTGGTTCCGGCTGCGCAAGGAGCCGACGTAGAGCCAGGCAGAACCCCGGGTGGGGCGTTTCCTCTGCCCCACCCGGGGCACGCATACGTAACACCCCGCCCACCCCGGGGAAAGGAATGTGACGTTATGGCGGAAACGGTCACACTTTCCGGCAAGACCAGTCCTGGCCTGCTGGAATCCCTGGATCCACTGCTCAGGGAATGGTTGCCGAGGCAGCGCTGGTTCGCGGGCAAGGGACGCCCGGTCACCGGATTCTCGCTGGTGGAGGCCACCGAGCTGTTGCCGGCCGGCGGCAAGCTGGGCCTGTACCACCTGCTGGTGCGCGCCCATCAGCCGCTCACCCTGGGCGCCGAGCCGCACCCCGGTGACTGCTACCAGCTCCTGATAGGCGTGCGCGAGGCGCTGCCGCCCCGGCTGGCGCCCGCGCTGATCGGACACGTGGAGGACGGTCCGCTCGCCGGACGGACGGTCTACGAGGCCCTGTACGACGGCCGGTCCGCCGAGGTGCTCCTGGAGGCCATGCGCTCCGAGGCCCGGATCGGCGGGCTGCGCTTCGAGCGCGAGAGCGGCCTCGAGATCCGCTCCGGACTCGTCCCGCGCGTGGTCACCGCCGAGCAGTCGAACTCCTCCGTCATCTACGGAGATACGTTCATTCTGAAGCTGTTGCGCCGGGTGGTGCCCGGCGTCAACCCCGATCTGGAGCTGCCGCTGGCCCTCGCCCGGGAGGGCTGCCCCCGGGTGCCGGCGCCGACGGCGTGGGTCCGGGCGGAGCTGGGCGGTGAGCCGTACGTGCTCGGCGTGCTGCAGCCCTTCCTGCAGGGTGCCTCCGACGGCTGGGAGCTGGCGCTGCGGGAACTCGCCAAGGGCGAGGACTTCGGCAGCGAGGCCCGGGCGCTGGGCCGCGCCACCGCCGAGGTGCACACGGCACTCGCCCGCGCCCTGCCGACCGTCACGCTCGGGCACACCCAGATGCAGCTGCTGGCCGACGGCATGACGGAACGCCTCGACGTGGCCGCGCAGGCGGTGCCCGCGCTGCGGCCGTACGCGCCCGCGCTGCGCACGGCGTTCACCGCGCTGGCCGACCTGGCCGCCGAGGGCCGCACCTGGACCGCGCAGCGCATCCACGGGGACCTGCACCTCGGGCAGTGCCTGCGCTCGCCGGGCGGCCAGTGGTGGCTGATCGACTTCGAGGGTGAGCCGTCGAAACCGCTGGCGGAGCGGCGGATGCCGCAGCCGACGGAGCGGGACGTGGCGGGCATGCTGCGGTCCTTCGACTACGCGGCCCACTCCGCCGAACGGCCCGACGAGGGCTGGGCCGAGACCTGCCGGGCCGCCTTCTGCACCGGATACGCGGAGGTCAGCGGCCAGGATCCACGCACCGATCCGGTGCTGCTGCGAGCATACGAAACGGACAAGGCGATATACGAGGTGCTCTACGAGGCCCGTCACCGCCCCGAGTGGCTGTCCGTCCCGATGGCGGCGATAGAGCACTACGCCACGTCCGACCTGTACTGAACCGACCGACCCTCGCCGAGGAGGCGCAGCCCGTGACCCCCCGCCCCACGTCCAGCGGTTCGGATCCGAAGAGTCCGAAGAAGTCGGCCGAGGACACGGCCAAGAAGGCCGCGAAAACTGTGAAGAAGGTGGCGGAGAAGGCCGTCGCGCCGAAGAAGGCGCCGGCCGCCAGGAAGACGGCCGAGAAGGCCACGCCCGAGAAGGCGGCGGCCAAGAAGGCCGTTGCCGAGAAGGCGGTCACGAAGAAAGCCGCCGCGAAGAAGGCGACGCCCGTGAAGGCCGTGGCGCGAACGGCCGCGGCGGGCGAGGGAACGGCGAAGAAGACCGCCGCGAAGAAGAGCCCGGCGAAGAAGGTCGTCGCGGCGAAGACCCCGGCCGAGAAGGCCATCGCGAAGAAGGCGGTGGCGAAGAAGGCCGCCGCCGAGGAGCCGGTCGCCGAGCAGACCCCCGTGCAGGAGGCCGTCGCCGCGAAGGCCGTCACGAAGAAGGCGGCGGCGAAGAAGGCGACCACCGCGGGGAAGACCACGGCGGCACCGGCCGCCGCGAGGAAGGCGGCCGCGAAGAAGGCCGCCCCGGCGAAGACCGCCGCCAAGAAGACCCCGGCCAGGAAGGCCGCGACGAAGAAGGTCGCCTCCGAGGCGACCACCGCCGGCGCCACCGCGCCCCGGGCGGTCACCGCGGACACCCCTGCCGCCGAGGATGCCGTCGCCGCGAGTGCTTCTCGCGAGGTCGCTCCCGCGACAGGTGCCGGCTCGCCGGCCACCGCTCCTCCGCCGGAGGCGTCCGCCGCCCTGGACGCCGGGGACCGCGAGCGGCTGCTGGCCGGTACGCACCACGACCCGCACACCGTCCTCGGCGCCCACCTCGTCCCCGGCGGCGTCGCCTTCCGCGTCTTCCGGCCGTACGCGCTGGCCGTGACCGTCGTCGCAGGGGAACTGCGCGCGGAGCTGCACGACGACGGGGACGGGTTCTTCTCCGGGCTGGTGGCACTGGCCGAGGTTCCGGCCTACCGGCTCCAGGTGACGTACGAGGGCGCCGTCCAGGACACCGAGGACGCCTACGGATTCCTGCCGACGCTGGGCGAGCTGGACCTGCACCTGATCGGGGAGGGCCGGCACGAGCAGCTGTGGACCGTGCTCGGCGCACACCCGATGACCCACCAGGGCGTGGCCGGCACCCGGTTCTCGGTGTGGGCGCCGAACGCGCGCGGAGTGCACGTGGCCGGCACCTTCAACTTCTGGGACGGCACCGGCCATCCGATGCGTTCCCTGGGCTCCTCCGGTGTCTGGGAGCTGTTCCTGCCCGGGGTCGGCGAGGGCGAGCTGTACAAGTTCCAGATCACCCGCCCCGACGGCTCGAAGACCCTGCGCGCCGACCCGCTGGCCCGCCGCACCGAAACCCCGCCGAACACGTCGTCGGTCGTGACCGCCTCCCACCACGAGTGGCAGGACGAGGAGTGGCTGTCCCGGCGCACGGAACTCCCCGCCCACCAGGCGCCCTTCTCGGTCTACGAGGTCCATCTTCCGTCCTGGCGACCGGGTCTGACATACCGTCAACTCGCCGAGCAGCTGCCCGCGTACGTCAAGGACCTCGGCTTCACCCATGTGGAGCTGATGCCCGTCGCCGAGCACCCCTTCGGCGGCTCCTGGGGCTACCAGGTCACCGGCTTCTACGCGCCCACGGCCCGCCTCGGCACCCCGGACGACTTCCGGTATCTGGTCGACGCGCTCCACCAGGCCGGCATCGGCGTCCTGATGGACTGGGTTCCGGCCCACTTCCCGCGCGACGACTGGGCGTTGGCCGAGTTCGACGGGCGGCCGCTGTACGAGCACGAGGACCCGTTGCGGTCCGCGCACCCCGACTGGGGCACCCTGGAGTTCGACTACGGCCGCCGCGAGGTCCGCAACTTCCTGGTGGCGAACGCCGTCTACTGGTGCGAGGAGTTCCACATCGACGGCCTGCGGGTCGACGCGGTGGCCTCCATGCTGTACCTGGACTACTCGCGCGAGCCGGGGCAGTGGGTCCCGAACGAGCACGGCGGCCGGGAGAACCTGGACGCGGTGGCGTTCCTGCAGGAGATGAACGCGACGGTGTACCGGCGGGTGCCGGGCGTGGTGACCATCGCCGAGGAGTCCACCGCGTGGGACGGCGTCACACGGGCCACGCACCACCGCGGTCCGGGCGGCTTCGGCGGCCTGGGCTTCGGCCTGAAGTGGAACATGGGCTGGATGCACGACTCGCTCGACTACATGAGCCACGAGCCGGTCTACCGCAAGTACCACCACAACGAGATGACGTTCTCGATGGTGTACGCCTACAGCGAGAACTACGTGCTGCCGATCTCGCACGACGAGGTCGTCCACGGCAAGCGGTCGCTGGTTTCCAAGATGCCCGGCGACTGGTGGCAGCAGCGCGCCAACCTGCGCGCCTATCTGGCCTTCATGTGGGCCCACCCCGGCAAGCAACTGCTGTTCATGGGGCAGGAGTTCGCGCAGGGCGCGGAGTGGTCGGAGGCGCGCGGGCCCGACTGGTGGCTGCTCGACCCGGGCTACGGCGCCCAGGCCGACCACCGCGGGGTGCAGGACCTGGTCCGCGATCTCAACACCGTCTACCGGCACACCCCGGCGCTGTGGCAGCAGGACATCGACCCGGCGGGCTTCGAGTGGATCGTGGGCGACGCGGCCGAGGACAACGTCTTCGCGTTCCTGCGGTTCGCCGCCGACGGCAGCCCCCTGCTGGCCGTCTCCAACCTCTCCCCCGTCGTCCGGCAGGACTACCGGCTGGGCGCCCCCGACGACGTACCGGCCTGGCACGAGTACCTCAACACGGACATCGGCAAGTACGGCGGCGGCGATGTCACCAACGCGGACGTCATCAAGCCCGAGCCGCAGGGCTGGCACGGGCGCCCGGCGAGCATCCGCCTGACCCTCCCGCCGCTCGCGACCATCTGGCTGCGACCGGCCTGAACCGAGGACACCGACGCCCCTGGCCCGGGTGAGAGCACGTACGCATCCGGGCCAGGGGTCTCGCTCAGGCGGTGACCAGCGCCTTCGGCAGTCGCCCGGTGTGCAGGACACCCAGGCGCTGGGTGGCCCGGGTCAGTGCCACGTACAGATCGCTCGTGCCGTACAGCCCCGGCTCCACCACCAGCACGGAGTCGAATTCCAGCCCCTTGGCCTGCCGCGGGTCGAGGAGTACGACGGTCTTCGTCAGGTCGGGCTCGGTGCCCGCGGTCACCCCGTCCAGCCGCGCGGCGAGCCTGCGGTGGAGGTGGCGCGGGGCGATGACGGCGAGCCGGCCCTCGTCGGGGGTCAGCTCCTTCACCGCCTCGGCGACCGCGCCGGGCAGGTCGTCGGTGGCGCGGACCCAGGGCCGTACACCGGTGGAACGGATCGAGCTCGGCGGCTCGAAGCCGGGGTTCTCGGCGCGCACCACGGCCGCCGCGAGCTCCATGATCTCGGCGGGGGTGCGGTAGTTGACGCCCAGGCGGGTGTGTTCCCAGCGGTCCTCGACGTAGGGGTGGAGGATCTGCTGCCAGGAGCCGACGCCCGCCGCCTCCGCGGTCTGCGCGGGGTCGCCGACCAGGGTCATCGAGCGGGTCGGGCTGCGGCGCATCAGCAGCCGCCAGGCCATCGGCGACAGCTCCTGCGCCTCGTCGACGATGATGTGCCCGAACGCCCAGGTCCGGTCGGCGGCCGCGCGCTCGGCGGCGCTGCGGTGGTCGTCCTCCTCCTGGCGTTCGGCGAACCGTTCGGCGTCGATGATGTCGTGCGCGGACAGGACCTCGGAGTCCTCCTCGTCCTTGTCCTCGAACTCGTAGGTGCGGGAGGCGTAGGAGACGTCCAGCACGCCCTGCGCGTAGGCGACCTGCGTCTCCCGTTCGCGTTCCGCGCGCGCCCGCGCCAGCCGTTCGTCCACGCCGAGCAGTTCGGCCGCCTCGTCCAGCAGCGGCACGTCCGCGACGGTCCACTCGCGGGTCACCGGGCGGCGGACCGCGGCGGCGTCCTCGTCCGGGAGGTACCCGACGGGGTCGGCGAGGAAGTCGGCGACCAGGCGCTGGGGGGTCAGCCGCGGCCACAGCTGGTCGACGGCGGCCCAGACCTCGGGGTTCTCGGCGAGTTCGTCGCGGATCTGGGTGATGTCGGCCTCGTCCAGGAGGCTGCCGCCGTCGTAGGGGTCGGTGCCGACGCGCTCGGCGTACAGCTCGGTGAGGGTGTTGAGGATGTGGCCCTCGAAGTGCTCGCGGGCCACGTTGTGCGGCAGCCGCGCGGCCCGGGTCTTCTCACGGGCGACCTTCACCAGGCCGTCGTCGAGCATCAGCACCTCCCGGTCGTGCTCGATCGCGATCACCGGGTCGGGCAGCGACTGCCAGTCGCGTACGACCTCGGCGAGCACGTCCGCCATGTCGGCGCGGCCCTTCACCGCGGCCGCCTCGCGGGAGTCGGTGGCCGTGGCCTTCACACCGGGGAACAGCTCCCCGACCGTGGCGAGCAGCACGCCCGTCTCGCCGAGGGAGGGCAGCACCTCGCCGATGTAGCCGAGGAAGGCGGGGTTGGGGCCGACGATGAGGACGGCCCGCTTGGCGAGGAGTTCCCGGTGCTCGTAGAGGAGGTAGGCGGCCCGGTGCAGGGCGACGGCCGTCTTTCCGGTGCCGGGGCCGCCCTCGACCACCAGCACCCCGCGGTGCGGTGCCCGGATGATCTCGTCCTGCTCGGCCTGGATGGTCTGCACGATGTCGTGCATCCGGCCGGTGCGGGCGGCGTCGAGCGCGGCGAGCAGCACGGCGTCGCCGGTCGGGTCCTCGTGGCCGGTGCGCTCCCGGTCGCCGAGGTCGAGGATCTCGTCGTGCAGGGCGGTGACCGTGCGGCCGCTGGTGGTGATGTGCCGGCGCCTGCGCAGGCCCATCGGGGTGTGGCCGGTGGCCAGGTAGAACGGGCGGGCGACCTCGGCCCGCCAGTCGATGAGGATCGGTGTGCGCTCGGCGTCGTCCGTGCGCAGGCCGATCCGGCCGATGTGGTGTTTCGTCCCCGAGGTGAGATCGATCCGGCCGAAGCAGAGCGAGCCGTCGACGGCGTTCAGCGCGGCGAGCAGTCCCGACCGCTCGGCGACCAGGATGTCCCGCTCGAGCCGGGCCTGCATGGGCGTGTTTCCCTGGGCGAGCGCGTCCGTGACACCGGTCTCGGTACCTGCGCGCAGGGCGTCCGCGCGGGCGTACAGGGTGTCGATGAATTCCTGCTCACCGCGAATTTCATCGCTGTTTGACAATTCCACTCCCGCGCCGATATACTGTGCCTACTGAACTTCTTCGCGACCCATATCCCATGAAGTCGCGAACCATTGAATATACGCAAGAAAATCCCCCGGGCGCAATTGCCCGGGGGATTTCTTCTTATGTCCTCGGCTCAGAGGGCGTCCTCGATCTCCGCCAGGAGCCGCCGCTTGGGCCGCGCCCCCACCATCGACCGCACCGGCTCACCGTCCCGGAACACCATGAAGGTCGGCATGGACAGCACCTTGTAGGCGTTCGTCGTCTCCGGATTGGTGTCCACGTCCAGCTGGACCACCTTCAGCCGCTCGCCCTCCTCCGCGGCGAGGGCGCTCAGCACCGGCCCCATCTGCCGGCAAGGCGGGCACCAGTCGGCGGTGAACTCCACCAGTACCGGCAATGCCGAACCGATGACCTCGGTCGTGAAATCCGCGTCGGTCACCTCGGAAACACCAGCAGCCCTGATCACAATCCCTGCCCTCCCAGTTCGCACAACGGTGGCTCCGTATCGAACGAGGCCAGCCGCACCCCGATCTGCGCCCGGACCGCCTGCAGCTCGCCGATCAGCTCATCGAGTTCGGCCAGCTTGCGCCGGTAGACCGCGAGCGAGGCCGGGCAGGAGTCGCCCTCCGGGTGTCCCGCGCGCAGACACTCCACGAAGGGCCGGGTCTCCTCCAGGTCGAACCCGAAGTCCTGGAGCGTCCTGATCTGCCGCAGCAGCCTCAGGTCGTTCTCGTCGTACGTCCGGTGTCCCAGCTCGTCGCGCCGCGCGGACAGCAGCCCGCGCGACTCGTAGTACCTGAGCGCTCGCGTCGTGGTCCCGGCCCGTGCGGCCAGCTCGCCGATTCGCATGAGTACGACGGTAGGCGTTGACGCCTGCGTCAAGGCAAGGTCGGACCGGGCGGCGGCGGCATGACGAGACCGGGCGACGGCCCGAAGGGCGCCGGCGCCGGCCCGCTCCGGGCGCCCCTCCCTCCTGGGCGGCCCTCCTCGGCCCACTCCTCGTCGTCCTCGCCGTCCCGGCCGCCGGGTACGCCGAGCAGCCTGCGGGTCAGCCGGTCGCGGTCCGACAGCAGTTCGTCGAGCGCCTCGCGGACGTCCGCCGCCTCGGTGCGCGGCGCCTCCCGCTCGGCCGCGAGCAGCACCGACCGCCGCACCAGTTCCTTGGTGAAGGACGCCGTGGTGCCCTCCGTGCGGGCCACCACCTCGTCCGCGATGTCCTGGCCGAGGTCGAGCGTCCCGCCGTAGAGCGCGAGCAGGGCGGCGCGGCCCTCCGCGTCCGGGAGGGGGATCTCCACGGCGAGGTCGACGCGGCCCGGGCGCTGGACGAGGGCCGGTTCGAGGAGGTCGGCACGGTTGGTGGTGAGCAGGAAGGCGACGTCGGCGTCGTCGCCGAGGCCGTCCATCTCGTTCAGCACCTGGAAGAGCAGGGGCTGCTCGCCGCCGCCGTAGTCGCGGGCCTCGGCGATCAGGTCGCAGTCCTCCAGGACGACGAGCGCGGGCTGCAGCATCCGGGCGAGCGCGCAGGCCGGACCGATGGCCTGGATGCTCTCGCCGGAGAGGACGACGACCGTGAACTCGGGGAGGTGGGAGAGGAGATAGCGGATCGTGTGGGTCTTGCCGGTGCCGGGAGGGCCGTAGAGGAGCAGGCCGCGGCGCAGGTGCTGGCCGGCCGCGCGGAGCTGCTCGCGGCGCCGGGCCACCCCGACGACCTGCCGCTCGACCCGCTCCAGGAGGCCGGCCGGCAGCACGATGTCCTCGCGGGTCAGACCGGGGCGGCGGTGGAAGCGGAACGGGCCGAGGCCGTGGCCGAACTGCGAGCCCTCGAAGGACAGGACCTGGCCGCGGAAGATGTTGTGCTCGCGCACGAGGGCGTCGATCTCGGCCAGCAACCGGTCCGCGAACTCCTTGCGCCCGGCCAGGACTTCGAGCTCCACCTTGTTGCGTCCGTACTCGTCCTGCGGGCCGCGCAGCAGGACGGCGAAGCGCTCCTCGCCCTCGGAGCCGAGGTAGAAGCCGCAGGAGACGCAGGCCAGTTCCTCGTCCGGGGAGACCGGCAGGTGCGCGTAGTCCACCGCGCCGACCACGAAGCGGTCGTAGCGGTCGGCGGCCTCGATGATGTCGCCGAGGGTGAGTTCGCCGTGGTGCTGGGCGCCGCGCATGCCGATCAGCTCGTGCGAGCGTCCGTCGGCGGCGAACCAGCGTTCCAGGGCGAGGTGGACGTTGGGCAGGTCGTAGGGCGCGTAGGCAGCCTTGACCACGGGCCGGTCGGTCGGGGCCGAGCCGAGGTGCTCGCGCAGCCGTTGGGCGAGGTCCCGGCGGCCGTCCGCGTGCTGGGGCCTGGGGTGGGCGACGGCCGAGAGGAACTCCCAGAACAGCTCGCCCACCCGGTCCAGCGGAAGCGGCGAGGACTCGCGCTCCCGCCCGTACTTCCGCTCGTACTCGTCCGTGCTGAGGATCTCCACCTTGCCGGGCTCCCCCATGTGGTCCGCCTCCGTGCGTCGCTCGTCAGCCCCCGAGGCCCTCCACCCTGGGGGCGACGGGCCGCGCGGGTCAAAGGATTTGCGGCACGTCCCCCCGGACGGCCGACGGGCGCGTGCGCGGCGGGCCCTCGTCCGGGCCCGCCGCCCCGTTCCCCCGCCCCCCGTGGTCCGCCGAGTCCCTCACTGCTCCGGCACGGAGGTGCGCCCGAGCCATTCCCGCGCCCCTTCCGGGCGGCCGGTGAGCAGCAGGAGCAGCCCCGCGATCGGGCCCCTGACCTCCTCGCCCGCGCCGCGTGTCCACTCGATGTCGGTGGCGACGAGGCGTTTGCCGGGCAGCGGCCACGGACGGGGCGGGAAGCGCATCGTCCACACCCGCTCGGCCGCGTCCCGGGCGGCCGGCGGCGGCACCTCCCGCACGCGGCCGAGGGCCAGCGCGATGTCCTGCCCGTGGACGACGACGTCGAGCAGCGACTCGCGGGGCGTGGTGAGGGGCGCCATGCGGCGGGAGCCGACCACGGAGCGCAGGTGGCCGACGATCTCCTCGACCGGGGCCCGGGCCGCGCGCACCGCCGAGTCGTGCACCATCCGGTCGAAGCCGCCCCGCGCACGGATCATGTCTCTCACGACCGTCCGGTACGTCGACCGCGCCCCGATGGTCAGATGGGCGGCCACCTCCCGCACGCGCCAGTCCCCGCACCGCGTCGGCGTGTGCCACTCCTCGGGGCTCAGGCTCTCCACCAGGTCGGCCAGACTCGCCCGCTCACGGTCGACGTACCGCCACAGCTCGTCCGTCTCCAAGGCCACGCCCATGGGATCACCGCCCACTCGAAGTGGTAAGCTTCTCTGACCAAATTAGTCAGAGCCTCTGACCAATGTCAAGGCGCGAGGGGAGCACCGACGATGGCGGCGGAGAGCGAGCTCAACACGGGGCTGCTCCTGTTCATCCCGTACCGGGCCCTGGAGAACCGTGTCTTCGCGGTCCTCGCCGAGGCGGGCTTCGACGACTTCACGCCCGCCCAGGCACGGGTGCTCCAGCGCGTCGGCCCGGACGGCACCCGGCTGACGGAGCTCGCCGAGCAGGCCCAGGTCACCAAGCAGACCGCGGGCTTCCTCGTGGACCAGCTGGAGAAGGCGGGCTATGTGCGCAGACTGCCGGACCCGAAGGACGGACGGGCCCGGCTGGTGTGCCTGGCCGACCGCGCGCTCGCGGCGCGGTCCGTCGCCCAGGACGTGGTCGCCGAGGTGGAGAAGGAATGGGAGGCGCACCTCGGCAAGCGCCGCATGAACCAGCTCCGGGAAGCCCTGACGCTGCTCAGGGAGATCACCGACCCGTGGGCCGGGGACGTCTAGACCGGGACCCCGGCCGCTTCCTCGACCTCCAGCAGGGAGGCGCTGCGGCGCTCCTCCTCGAACGCCCTGCGGCCGCCCCGCAGCCCGAACAGGCGCTTGGCGAGGGCGATGTAGAGCACGGCGAGGATGTTGAGGACCAGGGTGGTGATCTTCACCCAGCTGACGTGCTCGGTGAGCTCGTAGATCTCCAGCGGCAGGAAGGCGGCGGTCGCGACGACCGTCAGGTACTCCGCCCAGCGCTTCGCGTACCAGAGGCCGACCGCCTCGACCAGCTCGACGATCGCGTACGCCAGCAGCAGCCCGGCCACCAGCAGCAGCGTGGAGTGCTTGTAGCCGAACGTCTTCTGGATGGTGCCGACGACCGGCGAGTGGTCGAGGTCGTAGTGGAAGTGCCGGAAGACGGGCCGCAGGACGTTGAGGTACTCGTCGAAGAGCCGGCGCACCGCGTCCTGGCTGTTGCTGAACCGCCACACCGCCGCGGCCACCAGCACGATGAACACCCCGCGCACCGCCCGCTCGACGGCCAGGAAGCGCAGGATGAACAGATCGCGCAGCACCTTGCCGCGCGGCACGAGCGGCGCCTCGGAGGCCGGCCCCGAGCCGTGCGGCTCGCCGAGCACGAAGTCGCCGCAGCGCAGGCAGCGCCACACCTCGCCGAGCGCGGTGTCGGCGTGCAGCCGGACACGGAGGCGGGGGTCGTCCGGCGCGTAGGTGACGTGCCCCTTGCGCGCGCAGGTCCGCCGGTCCCAGTCGATCTTCATCCCCCGTGCCTCCATACGTGCATACGGCCGTGCCGTCCCGGACGGTCCGGCACGGCACGGTAGTGCATCGACGTAAGAGACGACGCTCCGGGCGGGTCAGTTCGCCGCGCTGCCGACGAGTTCCCGTTCCCGCCGCTCACCGCTCTCTTCCCCGGCGCCCTTGGGCCTGCCCGGGAGCAGCAGGGCGACCACGACGGTGCCGATCCCCAGGACCACCGCTCCGATCAGGCTGGTGTGGGCGACCGCGGAGGAGAAGGACGAGCCGACCGCGTCGGCCATCTGCCGGGCGCCCGCGGCGAGTTCCCGCGCCTGCGCCTTGAGCTGCGCCGCCTGCTGCGGGTCGGTCGCCCGCGCGGCCTGCGCGGCCGCCTGCCGCGCCTTTTCGGAGATGCCCTGCGCGACGGCGTATCCGGCGCCGACCGAGTCCTGGGCGGTGGTGAGGGTGGCGGCGGGGAGCCGGCTCCCGGCGGTGGCGTCCGAGAGGTGGCCGGAGTACGAGGTCGCCAGCAGCGAGCCGAGGATCGCGATGCCGAGCGAGCCGCCGAGCTCGATCGAGGTGTCGTTGACCGCGCCGCCGACGCCCAGCTGGGACTCCGGGAAGGCGCCCATGATGGCGTCCGTGCAGGGAGAGAGCGCCAGGCCGATGGCCAGACCCAGGATGATCAGCGGGGCGAGGAAGTCGCCGTACGAGGACGTCGCGTCGATCCGGGTGAGCAGGGCGAGGGCGGTGGTGCCGCCGACCATGCCCGCGGTGACCGTCCACTTCATGCCGACCCGCGGGGTGAGCCGGCCGGTCACGGCCGAGCCGACGAAGACGGCACCGGCGAGCGGGAGCATGCGCAGGCCCGTCTGCAGGGCGTCGTAGCCGAGGACGAACTGCAGGTGCTGGGTCAGGTAGTAGAAGGCGCCGAAGACGGCGAGGAAGAACAGGGCGACGGCGAGGTTGGCGCCGGCGAAGCCGCGGTGGGCGAACCGGCGGACGTCGAGGACCGGGCGCGGGTGGCGCAGCTCCCAGGCGACGAAGGCGAGCAGGCCGGCGCCCGCGACGACCGCGGCGGTGACCGCCTTGACGCCCCAGCCGAAGTGCGGCCCTTCGATGATCATGTAGACCAGCGAGCCGATCCAGACCACCGACAGCAGCCCGCCCACGTGGTCGACGCGGTCGCTGTGACCGGCCTTGGACGGCGGGACGAGGAAGAGCGAGGCGACGAGCGCGACGGCGGCGATCGGCACGTTGATCAGGAACGTCGAGGCCCAGCCGTGGTTCTTCAGCAGGGCGCCCGCGACGACGGGGCCGGCGGCGATGGCGAGGCCCGCCGTGGCGGTCCACAGGGTGATCGCCTTGGCGCGCTCGGCCCGCGGGAAGGTCGCGGCGAGCAGGGAGAGCGTGGCGGGCATGATCAGCGCGGCGCCGGTGCCCATCACGGCGCGGGCCGCGATCACCGTCGCGGCGCTGTCGGCGAGGTAGCCGAAGACCGCGCCGCCCGCGAAGACCGTGAGGCCGAGGAGGAGGGCGCCTCGGCGGCTGTACTTGTCGCCGATCGCGCCGAAAAGCAGCATCAGCGCGGCGTACGGGACGGTGTACCCGTCGATGACCCACTGCAGGTCGGCGCTGGACAGACCCAGGTCGCGGGTCATGTCGGGGGCCGCGACCGTGAGGGCGGTGTTCGCCATCACGATGATCAGCAGGCTCAGGCAGAGGACCAGGAGCGCCCACCAACGCCGGGCGTAGGGGCGCTCCGTCTGGTCGACCGGTTCGGTCAGGAAGAGTCGCATGGCAGGGGTGGCCTTCCTCGGCAACAGGGTGTCTTGCACGGTGGACTGGCACTGCGGGTTGCACAGCACTGTGCACTTGCACAACGATGTGTAATGTACGCCGATTGCACAGCCATGTGCAAGTCGCTGAAGGAGAAGCCGGGAGAGGCACAATGTCAGCCATGACCACGGGTAGCACCAGCCGCGCCGACGCCAACCGCCGCCGCATCCTCGACGTCGCCCTCGCCGAACTGCTGCGCGACCCCGACGCGTCCATGGACCAGATCGCCCGCGCCGCGGGGGTCGTACGACGGACGGTCTACGGCCACTTCCCCAACCGCGAGGCGCTGGTCGGCACCCTCGTCGACGGGGCCGTGGAGGCCGTGGCGGCCGCGCACGCGGCGGGACGGGAGGGGACCGGGGATCCGGCGCAGGCACTGGCCGGCTCGGTCCTCGCGGTCTGGGAGGTCGCCGACCGCTACCGCATCCTGGTCTCCCTGGCCCAGCGCAGCGTCACCATGCAGGGCATCCGCGAGCGGCTCGCCCCGGTGCGCGAGGCCTCCGTCGCGCTGCTGCGGGAGGGCCTGGACCGGGGCGTCTTCAGCTCCCCGCTGCCGGCGCCGGCACTGGCGTACGTGCACGAGCAGCTGCTGTTCGCGCTCATGGAGGCCGTGAACGACGGCCTGCTGCCGCCGCAGGAGGCCGGCCGCTCCGCGGCGGTCACCGCCCTGACGGCCGCGGGGGTGCCGGCGTCACTGGCCGGCTCCCTGGTGACGAAGCTGGCCGACGCCTGACGCGGGTCCTGACGGGGGCCCGGGCCCCCCGACGCACGGAAGCCGAGTGGCGAGTCCACGGGGGTGGGACTCGGCCACTCGGCTTCCGCGGCCGGGCGACTGATCGGCGGGGGAGTGATCGGTCGCCCGGTGCTCTCGCAGAGTGCGGGGCTCAGGCCTTCGCCAGCTCCTTCTCGCCGCCCTGCTCGGGAATCTCGGCGTGGGGCTGGTCGTCCTCGTCCAGAAGGGTCGTCTCGTCGAACGGCAGCTCACCGGCGAGGACCTGCTGGACCCGCGCCTTGTCGATCTCCTTGGTCCAGGTGCCGATCAGCACGGTGGCGACGGCGTTGCCCGCGAAGTTGGTCAGGGCGCGGGCCTCGCTCATGAAGCGGTCGATGCCGACGATCAGGCCGACGCCGTCCACCAGGGCGGGCTTGTGCGACTGCAGACCACCGGCGAGCGTGGCGAGGCCGGCGCCGCTGACACCCGCCGCGCCCTTGGAGGCCAGCAGCAGGAAGAGCAGCAGCGGGATCTGCTCGCCGATCGACATCGGGGTGCCCAGGGCGTCGGCGATGTAGAGGGACGCCATGGTCATGTAGATCATGGTGCCGTCGAGGTTGAAGGAGTAGCCGGTCGGCACGGTGATGCCGACGACGGGCTTGCTGACGCCCAGGTGCTCCATCTTCGCGATGAGCCGCGGCAGCGCGGACTCCGAGGAGGAGGTGGACAGGATCAGCAGGAACTCCCGGGCCAGGTACTTGAACAGGGTGAAGATGTTCAGCCCCGCGACGGCCCGCAGCATGACACCGAGCACGATGAAGACGAACAGCACACAGGTCACGTAGAAGCCGAGCATCAGAACGGCGAGGCTCTTCAGCGCGTCGACACCGGCGGAGCCGACGACCGCGGCGATGGCGCCGAAGGCACCGATCGGGGCGGCCCACATGACCATGGCGAGGATGCGGAAGACGAGCCGCTGGATGTGCTCGACGCCACGCAGGATCGGCCGGCCCGTGGAGCCCATCGCCTGCAGGGCGAAGCCCGTGAGCAGCGCGATCAGCAGGGTCTGCAGGACCTGGCCCTCGGTGAAGGCAGAGACGAACGTGAGCGGGATGATCGACAGGACGAAGTCGACCGGCGGCAGCGCGTCGGCGGACACCTGGTCGTGCCCGGAGGCCTTGATGGCGTTCGTGATGTGCAGCCCGTCGCCCGGGTGCAGGATGTTGCCGACGACGAGGCCGATGGTCAGCGCGACCAGGGACATCACCAGGAAGTAGCCGAGCGCGATGCCGCCGACGGCACCGACCTTCGCGGCCTTCCGGACCGAACCGATGCCGAGCACGATCGTGCAGAAGATGATCGGCGAGATCATCATCTTGATCAGGTTCACGAAGCCGGTACCGAGCGGCTTGAGCTGCACACCGGCGTCCGGCCAGATGAGCCCCACGGCGATGCCGAGTGCCACCGCCACGATGACGGCGATGTACAGGTAATGGGTGCGGTCCCGCTTGCGCGCGGGTGCGGCAGGTGCCGTATCGGGGGTGCTGGCGGCCACGGCTGCCCTCCTTGACGTCTTCGTCGGCATCACCGGCGTGCGGCTCACGTCCGGGGGATGGGGATGGGGGTGCGGTCTTCCACGGCGGCTGCGATCGCTGGAACCGAATGTCCCGCTTCCGCTCGCTTCCGCATTGCGGTGACTATCCCGTGCGTCTGTGAGGGCGGTCACCCTTCCGTTCATTTAGTTCACAATCGGCCAGCGAGGCACACTGACGGCATGCGCATCCCCGTCCCGAGACCCCGCAGCCTGGCAGGTCAGCTGTTCGCCATGCAGGCCGTGCTGATAGCGGTGGTCGTGGCCGGATACGCACTGTTCACGTACGTCACCGACCAGCGACAGGCCCAGGACGCGGCCGCCCGTCAGGCCATGGCGGTCTCCCGCACGATCGCGGACGCCCCGTTCGTGCGCGCCGCGATCCACACCCCGAACCCCACGACGGAGCTCCAGCCGTACGCCCTGCAGGTGATGCGCGGCACGGACGTCGACTTCGTCACGATCATGAATACGCGGGGCATCCGCTGGACCCACCCGCGCGAGAGCGAGATCGGCAAGCACTTCCGCGGCACCATCGAGCCCGCCCTGCACGGCAGGTCCTTCACCGAGACCTACACCGGTGTGCTCGGCGCCTCGGTCCGGGCGGTCACCCCGATCTACGACAACGGACGGATCATCGGGCTGGTCAGCGCGGGTATCGAGGTGAAGGCGATCAGCAAGCAGGTGCAGGACCAGGTGTGGGCCCTGCTCGCGGTCGCGGCCGGCGCCCTCGCCCTCGGCGCGGTCGGCACGTACGTCGTCAACGCCCGCCTGCGCCGGCACACCCACGGCATGAACGCGGCCGAGCTCAGCCGGATGCACGACTACCACGAGGCCGCGCTGCACGCGGTGCGGGAGGGGCTGCTGATGCTGGACGGGCAGTACCGGGTGGCGCTGATCAACGACGGGGGCCGGGAGTTGCTGGGGCTGCCGCCGGAGGAGTCCGAGGAGGACGTGGTCGGCAGGTCGGTCGCGGACCTCGGGCTGCCCGCGCCGCTGACCGGGGCGCTGCTCGCCTCCGAGCCGCGGGTGGACGAGGTGCACCTGACGAACGACCGGGTGCTGGTGGTGAACACGTCACCGGTGTCGGGCGGCGAGCGCCGGGGTACCGTCGTCACACTGCGAGACGTGACCGAACTCCAGTCGCTGATGGGCGAGTTGGACTCCGAGCGAGGCTTCACGCAGGCGCTGCGCTCACAGGCGCACGAGGCGGCGAACCGGCTGCACACCGTCGTGTCCCTGATCGAGCTGGGCCGCGCGGAGGAGGCCGTCGACTTCGCCACGGCCGAACTGGAACTGGCCCAGGCCCTCACCGACCAGGTGGTGGCGGCGGTGAGCGAGCCGGTCCTGGCGGCGCTGCTGCTGGGCAAGACGGCGCAGGCGAACGAGCGGGGCGTGGAACTGGTGGTGTCGGAGGACAGCCGCCTCGACGACGGCCTGCTGCCGCCCTCGCTGCCGGCGCGGGACCTGGTGACGATCCTCGGCAACCTGATCGACAACGCGGTCGACGCGGCGCAGGGCAGTCTGCGGGCGCGGGTGACGGTGACGGCGTACGCGGAGGGCACCGAGCTCGTCCTGTGCGTCGCGGACACGGGAGGCGGAGTGGACCCCGCCCACGCCGACCTGGTCTTCCAGCGGGGCTTCTCGACGAAGCCTGCCGGGCCGGGGGGCCGAGGCCTGGGGCTGGCCCTGGTCCGGCAGGCTGTGCAGCGGCACGAGGGCTCGCTGTCCGTGGCGGAGGCGGACGGCGGCGGAGCGGAGTTCGTGGTGCGGTTGCCGTTGGCGGAGGAGGACGCTGTGGTCCCGGGGCGTGGCATATGACGAGCGGACAGCCCATCCGGGTGCTGGTCGTGGAGGACGACCCGGTGGCCGCGGACGCCCATGTGATGTACGTCGGCCGGGTGCCGGGGTTCGTGGCGGTCGGCAAGGCGCACAGCGGGGCGGAGGCGCGGCGGCTGCTCGACCGTCAGGCGGTGGATCTGCTGTTGCTCGACCTGCATCTGCCGGACGTGCACGGGCTGCAGTTCGCGCGGTCGTTGCGGGCGGCGGGACATCACGCCGACGTCATCGCGGTGACCTCGGCGCGGGATCTGACGGTGGTGCGGGAGGGCGTCTCGCTGGGGGTCGTGCAGTACGTCCTGAAACCGTTCACCTTCGCGACCCTGCGTGACCGGCTCGTGCGGTACGCCGAGTTCCGGGGCGCCGCCGGCGAGGCCAGCGGCCAGGACGAGGTGGACCGCGCGCTGGCCGCGCTGCGGGCGCCCGGCCCGGCGGCACTCCCGAAGGGGCTCAGCGGGCCGACGCTGGAGCGCGTCACCGTCGCGTTGCGTGACCGCGGGGAGGGCATGACCGCGACGGGGGTGGCGGAGGCGGTGGGCATCTCCCGGATCACGGCGCGACGGTACCTGGAGCACCTGGTGGAGGCGGGGAGGGCGGCACGGGCTCCGCAGTACGGGACGGTGGGGCGGCCGGAGTTGCAGTACCGGTGGGTGAGCGGCCCGTAGGACGTTCAGGCGAACGGCCAGGCATACAGCGGGCCGGGGGTGGTCCGGCCGGCGGCCCAGTACGGGGAGGGGTCCCGGCCGGCGGCGACGTACGGAGGGGATCATCTCGACTTCCGCGGCAGCACCTTCAAACGGCCCGTTCGTCGCCGAGCGGAAGGAACGGCCGGGCGGCGAGCGGTAGTTCGGAACGGCGAGCGGCACGCGCACTCGGCCGTGCCGATCTCGCGCACACGCATTGACCTGACTAGACCACTCCACTTACGTTCACCGGGCAGTCATCCCGCGCCACGACGAAGTGCAGCCGCAGGAGGTCATGCCCGTGCGCCCCACCGCCGCCTTCCCCCTCCTCCCCGTCCTCCTCACCACCGCCCTCGCCGCGACCGCCCTCACGGCCTGCGGCAGCGGCTCCGGCAGCAGCCCGGACACCGTGAAGGTCTCCTTCAAGCAGTCCACGGACAACTCCATCAAGGTGATGGACGGCTATCTCGCCGACATCAAGAAGCAGTTCGAGAAGAAGTACCCGGGCAAGAAGGTCGAGCTGATCCCCATCAAGGCCCCGGACTCGGAGTACTACACCAAGGTCCAGCAGATGCTCCGCTCCCCCAAGACGGCGCCGGACCTGGTCTACGAGGACACCTTCCTCATCAACTCCGACATCACCAGCGGGTACTTGAAGCCGCTCGACCCCTACCTCGCCAAGTGGCCGGACTGGAAGCAGTTCATCGACACGGCGAAGAACGCCGCCAAGGGCGAGGACGGCAAGACGTACGGCGTCCCGGACGGCACCGACACCCGGGGCCTGTGGTTCGACAAGGGGATCTTCAGGAAGGCGGGGCTGCCCGCCACCTGGCAGCCGAAGAACTGGGACGACGTCCTCTCCGCCGCCCGCGCCATCAAGAAGAAGGTCCCCGGCGTCACCCCGATCAACCTCTACACCGGCAAGCCCGCCGGTGAGGCGGCGACGATGCAGACCTTCGAGATGCTGCTCTACGGCACGGGCGACGGCACCGCCGACCCGCTGTACGACCGGGCGTCGAAGAAGTGGATCGCCGGGAGCCAGGGCTTCAAGGACGCGCTGTCGTTCGTGCACACCGTGTACAAGGAGAAGCTCGGGCCCGACGTCTCCACCGCCCTCGACCCCAACATCCAGACCATCGTGGCCGGTGACCTCCTGCCCAAGGGCAAGCTGGGCATCGCCCTCGACGGGTCGTGGCTGCCGCAGGCCTGGCTGAAGGGCAGCGGGCACGAATGGCCGCAGTGGTCCGGCGAGTTGGGGCTGGCGTCCATGCCGACCCAGCACGGGCAGGCCCCCGGCAAGGTGAGCATGTCCGGCGGCTGGACCTGGGCGGTCCCCGCCAAGGCCGGCAACCCCGACCTGGCCTTCGACTTCATCAGGACGATGCAGACGAAGGCGAACGCCGAGAAGTGGTACATCGCCAACTCCGGCATCGCGGTACGCAAGGACGTCGCGAGCGACCCGGCGTACGCCAAGGCGCAGCCCGGCATCAAGTTCTTCACGGATCTCGTCGCGAGCACGCACTACCGGCCCGCCTACCCCGCGTACCCGAAGGTCTCCACCGCCATCCAGGAGGCCATGGAGGGCGTCACCACGGGCGACACGTCCGTGGACAAGGCGGCGAGCGGCTACGACGACGCGCTCAAGGACGCCACGGACGACCAGGTCGTGCGGAAGTGAACGGCGGCGCCCGCCGATGACCGCCGCACTCCCGCAGACGAAGACGGCCGACGGCGGCCCGGAGACCACCGGTTCCGTCCCTCCGGGCCCGTCGTCCGGTCGCCGCACGCCCGGCGCGAGCGTCCGCCGCGCCCTGGTCCGGGCCCTGCCCGTCACCCCCGCCCTGGTCCTGCTGCTGCTCTTCCTCGCCGGCCCGATCGCCTACTGCGCCTACATCGCCTTCACCGACCTCCAGCTCACCGGCCAGGCCCACTCCTCCTTCGTGGGTCTGGCGAACTTCCGCAAGGCCTTCGCCGACGACGAGTTCCTCAACGCCGTATGGCTGACCCTCGTCTTCACCGTCGTGTCCTCCCTGCTGGGCCAGAACACGCTGGGCCTGGCCCTGGCCGCCCTGATGCAGCGCGCCTCCAAGCCGGTCCGCACGCTCACCGGCGGCGTCGTCATCACCGCGTGGGTCCTGCCGGAGGTGGTCGCGGGGTTCCTGCTGTACGCGTTCTTCCGCCGCGAGGGCACCCTGGACGCCATCCTGCGCTGGCTCCATCTGCCCTCCCAGAACTGGCTGTTCACCCTGCCGATCCTGGCGGTGTCGTTCGCCAACGTCTGGCGGGGCACGGCCTTCTCGATGCTGGTCTACTCGGCCGCGCTGAACGAGATCCCCAGCGAGATCACGGAGGCGGCGGAGGTCGACGGCGCGGGCGGCTGGCGCCGGATGTGGCACATCACGCTGCCCATGATCCGCCGCTCCATCGGTACGAACCTCATGCTGAACACCCTGCAGACGCTGTCCGTGTTCGGTCTGATCTGGGTGATGACGCGCGGCGGCCCCGGCAACAAGAGCCAGACCCTGCCCCTCTACATGTACGAACAGGCCTTCCAGAACAGCATGATCGGCTACGCCACCGCGGTCGCCCTGCTGCTGCTCGTGGTCGGCTCCCTCTTCTCGCTGGTCTATCTGCGCCTGCTGCGGACGGAGGTCTGATCCACCATGGCCCCCACGGTCACCCTCGCCGCCCGCCGCCGCAGTCGCCGGCTGGCCGCCGACGCCGGCCTGCTGGCGGTCGCCGCCGCCTTCTCGCTCCCGCTGGCCTGGGTCCTGCTGTCCTCGGTGGACCCGCACGCGGACCTGCGGGTGAAGGCGCCCGACGGCCTCACCCTCGCCAACTTCGACGCGATCCTGAAGCAGGACATCACCTTCACTCCGCTCCTCAACAGCCTGATCCTGTGCGGCGGAGGAACGCTGCTGACGGTGGTGTGCGCGGCGCTCGCGGCCTACCCGCTGTCGCGCTTCCGCTCGCGCCTGAACCGGCCCTTCCTCCTCACGATCCTGTTCGCGACGAGCCTGCCGATCACCGCGGTCATGGTCCCCGTCTACGCGCTGTTCGTCCAGGTGAACCTGATCGACACCATGCAGGGCACGATCCTCTTCTTCGCCGCCTCCCAACTCCCGTTCGCCATCTGGCTGATGAAGAACTTCATGGACGGGGTGCCGAAGGAGCTGGAGGAGGCGGCGTGGACGGACGGGGCGTCGTCGTTGCAGTCCCTCGTCCGTATCGTCCTGCCGCTGATGGGGCCCGGGGTGGCGGTGGTGACCGTGTTCTCCTTCGTGATGATGTGGGGGAACTTCTTCGTCCCGTTCATGCTGCTGCTGACACCGGACCAGATCCCGGCGAGCGTGAGCATCAACGAGTTCTTCGGCAACCGGGGGATGGTCGCGTACGGGCAGCTGGCCGCGTTCTCGATCGTCTACTCGACACCGGTGATCCTGCTGTACGTGCTCATCGCCCGGCGGCTGGGCGGGGGGTTCGCCCTGGGCGGGGCCGTGAAGGGGTGAGGGATCGAGCGGCTTCCGGGCCCGGCTCGCGCCGGGGGACCGTTCGGTTTGAGCCGCGGGTTCCCCTCCTTCACGCCACCCGACGGCGGGCCGACCGTGCGAACGCCTCTTCGAGGCCCGCCCGCACGGACGGCGCCCGCCGGATGCCGTCCGGGCCGGCTGTCGCGTCGGGCCCGGGACCCGCCGCGCGCGGTCGTCCGCGAATATGCCCCTCTACCTTGCCATTCGCCTCGTGCGCGAAGATCGACCTCACCGTCCGTGACGTGCGCGGCCGGCCCGCCACCGCGTCCGGTCCGATGTCGGATGATCTCCGGTCGACTCCCGGACACCCCACAGCCGTACGTTCCTACAATCCGTGTTCCTGGCCGAACAGACCGTAGTCACTGCACCCCGGGGGCCCTACGTTGTGGCCGTGCGCCATCCCTCACACCACCCGGACCCCCACCCCAACCGCCCGATCCACCCCACCCGGCCACCCCAGCCCGCCCCGCCCTTCGACTCCACCGCCGCCCGTCGGCTGCGCACGGCGCTCAACATGGGCCCGGAGCACGTCGCCTACGGACTGTGCTCCTCGTACGGGCTCCCCTACGTCACCCCGGATCTCGTGATCGCCTGGGAACGCGGGGTGGTCTCCCCCACCAACCCCGAACTGGCCGCGCTCGCGGGCGTGCTGTGGTGCTCCCCCGCCGAACTCATCGGCAAGCCGCGCACCCTGCGCGAACACCGCCTCGCCCGCGGTCTCGCCCCCGAGGACGTGGCCCGCGGCGTCGGCCTGGAACTCCTCGCCTATCTGCACATGGAGGAACACAACACCTGGCGCGGCAACGACCGTCAGTCGGCCACCCTCGCCGACCTGCTCGATCTGTCGCTGCCGGACTTCGTCACCGTCACGGGACGTGAGCCGAAGCTGGCCGACGCCCTGCGCGGTGCGGTGACCACGCGCTGGCAGGCCTACGTCCGCCCGGTCGCCAGGATGGTGCCGCTGGACCGGCGCCTCCTGGAGGACACCCTCCAGGAGCTGCACCAGGACTACCAGGGGCAGATGGTCGCCTCACTGAGCTGGGGCGACGGAAGCGCGGCGAGCGACGCCGGCCGGGCGGGACGGGACTTCCTGGACCGGATCGTCGACCACTTCTGGGGCGCCGTGCAGGACAACACCCGCTGAGCGATCCGCCGGATGTGCGGGACCGGGCCGTCGGGCGGCCGCGGGTCCCGTCGTGGCCGGTCGCGCGGTTCCCCGCGCCCCTTCAGGGCGCGACCGAACCGCAGCGGACCTCACCGAGTCCGCCGTGCGGGCCCTAGAAGACCGACTCCGCCTCGTCCATGCGGTCCTTGGGCACCGTCTTCAGCTCGGTCACCGCCTGCGCCAGCGGCACCATCACGATCTCGGTGCCCTTCAGCGAGGTCATGTTGCCGAACTCACCCCGATGCGCCGCCTCCACCGCGTGCCAGCCGAAGCGCGTGGCCAGGACACGGTCGTACGCCGTCGGTACGCCGCCCCGCTGGACGTGGCCGAGGATGACCGGCTTGGCCTCCTTGCCGAGGCGGCGCTCCAGGTCGTACGCGAGTGCCGTACCGATGCCCTGGAAGCGCTCGTGGCCGAACTTGTCGATCTCGCCCTTGCCGTAGTCCATGCTGCCCTCGACGGGATGGGCACCCTCGGCCACGCACACGACCGCGAACTTCTTGCCGCGCGAGAAGCGCTCCTCGACCATCTCGGCCAGGTCCGCCGGGTCGAAGGGACGCTCGGGCAGGCAGATGCCGTGCGCGCCGGCGGCCATGCCGGACTCGAGGGCGATCCAGCCCGCGTGGCGGCCCATGACCTCGACGACCATCACCCGCTGGTGGGACTCGGCGGTCGTCTTCAGGCGGTCCATCGCCTCGGTGGCGACGCCGACCGCGGTGTCGAAGCCGAAGGTGCGGTCCGTGGAGGAGATGTCGTTGTCGATGGTCTTCGGCACACCGACCACCGGCAGACCGGCGTCGGACAGCATCCGGGCCGCCGTCAGCGTGCCCTCGCCGCCGATCGGGATGAGGGCGTCGATGCCGAAGGCCTCGACCATGTCCTCGGCCCGCTCGCAGGCCTCGCGCAGACGGTCCCGCTCAAGGCGCGACGAGCCCAGGATGGTGCCGCCGCGGGCCAGGATGCCGCTGACCGCGTTGAGGTCGAGACCGCGGTAGCGGCCGTCCAGCAGGCCGGCGTAGCCGTCCTCGAAGCCGATGACCTCGTCGCCGTAGTTGTCGACCGCTCGGTGCACGACCGATCGGATCACGGCGTTCAGGCCTGGGCAGTCGCCGCCTGCGGTGAGAACCCCGATGCGCATCGTGCTGTGTCTCCTGCTCGCTGTCGGTACCGGTGAGCCAGTCCGATTGTTTCATGTCCGGAGATGGTCACCGATCGCCCTTCTCCTCGCACAGGGCCATGGGTCCCGGTGCGACCCCCGCCACAGGTCCTGACATGGGGGACGAATGCTGACGGGCGCCTTATCCAGCCCCGGGGGTATTGTCAAGTAGGTTCCGCTCACCTCGGTGGGCGATTTTCACGAGCCCCCATATGACCCGTATGGACTCGAGCCGACAGCGACGGACGAGCGACGAAACGGAGAGCACGCGTGACGCGCAGCGTGTACGTGACCGGTATCGACCGCGGCGACGGCCGCCAGGTCGTCGAGCTGGGGGTCATGGAGCTCCTGACCCGGCAGGTCGACCGGGTGGGGGTGTTCCGGCCGCTGGTCCACCACAGCCCGGACCGGCTGTTCGAGCTGCTCCGCGCCCGCTACCGGCTCTCCCAGGACCCGGCCACCGTCTACGGCATGGACTACCACGAGGCCTCCGCGCTCCAGGCCGAGCGGGGCGCGGACGAGCTGGTGTCCGTCCTCGTCGACCGTTTCCACGCCGTGGCCCGGGACTTCGACGTCGTCCTCGTCCTCGGCACCGACTTCGCCGACACCCAGCTGCCCGACGAGCTCTCCCTCAACGCCCGCCTGGCCAACGAGTTCGGCGCCTCGGTCGTCCCGGTGGTGGGCGGCCGCAAGCAGACCTGCGAGTCCGTGCTCGCCGAGACCCGCAACGCCTACCGGGCGTACGACGGCCTGGGCTGCGACGTACTGGCCATGGTGACCAACCGGGTGGCCCGGGAGGACCGGGACGAGATCGCGGGGAAGCTGGACTCCCGGCTGCCCGTGCCCTGTTACGTCCTGCCCGACGAACCCGCCCTGTCCGCGCCGACCGTCTCCCAGATCGCCCAGGCGCTGGGCGCGAAGGTCGTGCTGGGCGACGACTCGGGACTGGCCCGGGACGCGCTCGACTTCGTCTTCGGCGGCGCCATGCTGCCGAAGTTCCTCAGCGCCCTGACCCCCGGCTGTCTGGTCGTCACCCCGGGCGACCGCGCCGACCTGGTCGTCGGCTCGCTGGCCGCGCACAGCGCCGGCACCCCGCCGATAGCCGGCGTGCTGCTCACCCTGGGCGAGGCGCCCGACGAGAACGTCCTCACCCTCGCCGCCCGCCTGGCGCCCGGCACCCCGGTGCTCTCCGTGCCCGGCATGAGCTTCCCTACGGCCGAGCAACTCTTCGCCCTGGAAGGCAAGTTGAACGCGGCCACGCCGCGCAAGGCGGAGACCGCGCTCGGGCTCTTCGAGCGGCACGTCGACACCGCCGACCTCATCCGGCGCGTCTCCGCCCCCAGCAGCGACCGCCTCACCCCGATGATGTTCGAGCACAAGCTGCTCGAACAGGCCCGTGCCGACAAGCGCCGAGTGGTGCTGCCCGAGGGCACCGAGGAGCGCATCCTGCACGCCGCCGAGGTGCTGCTGCGCCGCGGCATCTGCGACCTCACCCTGCTCGGCCCGGTCGACCAGATCCGCAAGAAGGCCGCCGACCTCGGCATCGACCTGGGCGACTCCCAGCTGATCGACCCGGCCCGCAGCGAGCTGCGCGACTCCTTCGCCGAGAAGTACGCCGCCTTCCGCGCCCACAAGGGCGTGACCGTCGAGCTGGCCTACGACGTGGTCAGCGACGCGAACTACTTCGGCACGCTGATGGTCCAGGAGGGGCTGGCCGACGGGATGGTCTCCGGGTCCGTGCACTCCACGGCGGCGACCATCCGGCCCGCCTTCGAGATCATCAAGACCAAGCCGGGCGCCGACATCGTCTCGTCGGTGTTCTTCATGTGCCTCGCCGACAAGGTGCTGGTCTACGGCGACTGCGCGGTGAACCCCGACCCGGACGCCCGGCAGCTCGCCGACATCGCCATCCAGGCGGCCACCACCGCCGAGCAGTTCGGCGTGGAGCCGCGGATCGCGATGCTGTCGTACTCGACCGGCACCTCCGGCTTCGGGGCCGACGTGGACAAGGTGCGGGAGGCGACGGAGCTGGTGCGGCAGCGGCGGCCCGACCTGAAGATCGAGGGGCCGATCCAGTACGACGCCGCGGTGGAGCCGACCGTCGCGGCGACCAAGCTGCCGGAGTCGGACGTGGCCGGGCAGGCGACGGTGCTGATCTTCCCCGACCTCAACACGGGCAACAACACCTACAAGGCGGTGCAGCGTTCGGCCGGCGCGATCGCGGTCGGCCCGGTGCTGCAGGGGCTGAACAAGCCGGTCAACGACCTGTCCCGGGGCGCGTTGGTCTCGGACATCGTCAACACCGTTGCCATCACCGCCATCCAGGCCCAGACCCCGACACAGAAGGCGACCGTCCAGTGAGCGCGTCCCGCGTCCTCGTCCTCAACTCCGGCTCCTCGTCGGTGAAGTACCAGCTCCTCGACATGCGGGACAGCACCCGGCTGGCCATGGGCCTCGTCGAGCGCATCGGCGAGCAGTCCTCGCGGATCAGGCACACGCACGTCGTCGAAGACGACACCCGTGAGTGGAGCGGGCCGATCGCCGACCACGACGCCGCGCTGAAGGCGGTGTCGGAGGAGCTGGCCAAGGACGGGCTCGGGCTGGACTCCCCCGAACTCGCCGCGATCGGCCACCGGGTGGTGCACGGCGGGAAGACCTTCACGGATCCGACCGTCATCGACGAGACCGTGCTCGCCGAGATCGAGCGGCTGATCCCGGTGGCCCCGCTGCACAACCCCGCCAACCTCACCGGCATCCGCACCGCGCGGGCCCTGCGGCCCGACCTGCCCCAGGTCGCCGTCTTCGACACCGCCTTCCACACCACGATGCCGGAGTCGGCCGCCCGCTACGCGATCGACGTGCGCACCGCCGACGAGCACCGCGTGCGCCGCTACGGCTTCCACGGCACCTCGCACGCGTACGTCTCCAGGGCGACGGCGAAGCTGCTGGGGAAGGCGCCCGAGGACGTCAACGTGATCGTGCTGCACCTGGGCAACGGCGCCTCCGCGTCCGCGGTGCGCGGCGGCCGGTGCGTGGACACCTCCATGGGACTGACGCCTTTGGAGGGGCTCGTGATGGGTACGCGCTCGGGAGACATGGATCCGGCTGTCATCTTCCATTTGGCGCGTGTTGGCGGAATGTCCATCGACGAAATCGACACTCTTCTCAACAAGAAGAGCGGGCTGGTCGGCCTGTGCGGCGACAACGACATGCGGGAGATACGACGCCGGGTCGACGAGGGCGACGAGGAGGCGAAGCTCGCCTTCGACATCTACATTCACCGCCTGAAGAAGTACATCGGCGCCTATTACGCCGTGCTGGGTACGGTGGACGCGATCGCGTTCACGGCGGGCGTCGGCGAGAACGCGGCAGTGGTGCGCGAGGCGGCCGTCGCGGGCCTGGAGACCCTGGGCCTCGCGGTGGACGGCGCGCTCAACGCCGTACGCGGCGACGAGCCGCGGCTGATCTCGCCCGCGGACGCGCGGGTGAAGGTCGCGGTGGTGCCCACCGACGAAGAACTGGAAATCGCGACGCAGACCTACGCCCTGGTCGGTCGGTATTGATATGCGGCTCCGCCGTGTGACAACTGAGCGGTAACAAAGCAACTGAGCGCCGGTCCGCCCATTTGTATCTTCCGCCAGACGGAATATTCCGCGGCGAAACAAACCGATAGGATCCACCCCATGCGCCGTTCGAAAATCGTCTGTACTCTCGGCCCCGCGGTCGACTCCCACGAAATGCTGGTCTCGATGATCGAGGCCGGAATGAACGTGGCCCGGTTCAACTTCAGCCACGGCACCCACGCCGAGCACCAGGCGCGGTACGACCGCGTCCGTGCCGCGTCGAAGGAGACGGGCCGGCCCGTCGGTGTCCTCGCCGACCTGCAGGGCCCGAAGATCCGCCTGGAGACCTTCGCCGAGGGTCCGGTCGAGCTGGAGCGGGGTGACGAGTTCGTCATCACCGTCGAGGACGTCCCGGGTGACAAGACCATCTGCGGTACGACCTACAAGGGCCTGCCCGGCGACGTCGACCGCGGCGACCAGATCCTGATCAACGACGGCAACGTCGAGCTGAAGGTCCTGGACGTCGACGGCCCGCGGGTGCGGACGATCGTCATCGAGGGCGGCGTCGTCTCCGACCACAAGGGCATCAACCTGCCCGGCGCGGCCGTCAACGTGCCCGCGCTGTCCGAGAAGGACGTCGAGGACCTGCGCTTCGCGCTCCGCATGGGCTGCGACATGGTCGCGCTCTCCTTCGTCCGCGACGCCAGGGACGTGGCCGACGTCCACAAGGTGATGGACGAGGAGGGCCACCGGGTCCCGGTCATCGCCAAGGTGGAGAAGCCGCAGGCGGTGGACAACATGGAGGACGTCGTGATGGCGTTCGACGCCGTCATGGTGGCCCGTGGCGACCTGGCCGTCGAGTACCCGCTCGAGAAGGTCCCCATGGTGCAGAAGCGCCTCATCGAGCTGTGCCGCCGCAACGCCAAGCCGGTGATCGTGGCGACCCAGATGATGGAGTCGATGATCACCAACTCCCGTCCCACGCGCGCCGAGGCCTCCGACGTCGCCAACGCGATCCTGGACGGCGCGGACGCGGTCATGCTCTCCGCCGAGTCCTCCGTCGGCGCCTACCCGGTCGAGACCGTCAAGACGATGTCGAAGATCGTCACCGCGGCCGAGGAGGAGCTGCTGAGCAAGGGCCTGCAACCGCTGGTGCCCGGCAAGAAGCCGCGTACGCAGGGCGGTTCGGTCGCGCGCGCCGCGTGCGAGATCGCGGACTTCCTCGGCGGCAAGGGCCTGGTGGCCTTCACCCAGTCCGGCGACACCGCCCGCCGCCTGTCGCGCTACCGCGCGCAGCAGCCGATCATCGCCTTCACCACCGACGAGAACACCCGCAACCAGCTCACGCTGAGCTGGGGCGTGGAGTCGCACGTGGTGCCCTTCGTGGACACCACGGACGAGATGGTCGACATGGTCGACCAGGAGATCGCGAAGATCAACCGCTTCTCCGCGGGCGACACCGTCATCATCACGGCCGGCTCGCCCCCCGGCGTCCCCGGCACCACCAACATGCTCCGCGTCCACCACATCGGCGGCGGCAACTGACAACTGACACCGCCGCAAAGGCGGTTGTACGGCGCTGAGGGCGCCCCCCGTGGCGGGGGGCGCCCTCAGGCCTTGTGCGGCTCCCGAACGGGTCTGTGACGGCGTTCAGCCGATTCCGTCGGTCGTGTACAGGTGCATGCCCGGCACGTGCAGCGTGCCGCCGAACTGGGCGGCCTGGACGACCTTGACGTTGGTGAAGTAGATCAACGGGATGTTCAGCGGCGGCGGGTTGTCGGGGGTGAACGTGATCGGTATCAGCCCGAACAGGTTCCCGGAGATGGACTCCGTGTACATCGTGGTGTCGCCGCCGCGGATGGTGGACGTCGTCCCCTTCCCGGCTTCCACGTGGTACGTCTTGTTCTGCTGCTTGTCCTTGACCGTCTGGTTCAGGTCGCCGATGTCGGTGCCGTTGGATATGACGTACTTCAGCACCTTCTTGGTGGTGCCTCCGGCCGTCTTCACCTCGACGACGCCCTGGTAGTCGGCCCCCTTCAGCAGCAGCGAACTGGCGCTGAGGTACCAGGGGTCGTCCGCCACCGCCACCTTGTTGTCGACGCCGCTGACGTCCTCGGTGGCGGCGGGGCAGTTCTGCGCGTCGGTGCTGGAGCTCGCCGAGGGGCTCGGGGAGGAGGTGGCCGTCTCGGCTGCCTTCTCGACCGACTTGGTGACGTCCTTGGCCGTTTCGGTGGCCGTGTCGGTCGTCTTCTTGACCGTGTCGGTGACCTTCTTGGTCGTGTCCTTCACGGTGTCGGACGCGCTCGACGTCGAGGAGTCCTTCGACGTGTCGCTCGACGAGGAGGACGCGGAGGCGGACGGCGACGGGCTCGCGCCGGCGCTCGACGAGGAGCCGGAGCCGGAGCCCCCGGTGAAGATCCCGGTGATCGCGTCGCCGATGTCGCCCAGCAGACCGCCGCCGCTGCCGCTGCTCGCGGACGCCGAGGGGGTCGGCGTGGCGGTGGCGCCGCCGGACGTGTCCTTGCTCCCGCTGTCCGTCGCGGACGGGCTGGGCGTGGCCTTGTCGTCGGAACCTGAATCCGACGAAGAGGTCGTGCCCGAGTCCTTGCCCGTGGCGGAGGAGTCCTTCGACGAGCCGGCGGAGGACGAGGGCGAGGGCGTCGCCTTGTCGGCCGAGTCGCTGGAGCTCGCCGAGGCGGACGGCGACGGCGAGGCCGAGGAACCGTCCAGCGCGGCAACGCAGTTCTTGTACTCGTCGGCGGTCAGGCTCTTCGCGGTCGGCGTCGAACCACCGCTGTCCGCGAGGGCGAGCGAGGACGTGAAGCCCATGCCCATGAGGACGGCGGTCGGCATCGCCGCCATGGCCATCGCCTTGCCGGCCGGCATGTGGAACCGGGTGAACAGCGGCTTCTTGGGTGCCGCGTGGCGCGGCCCGGTTCTCACACGGGACTCGTCCACATCAGCCCCGTGGGTCACCTCGTCAGCCGGCACTGTGCCTCCCGTTCGCCCCGTTGGCCGGGCTCGTTCCTGACAGATCGTTCGGCTCGCCCACCACGGGCTTGAGGAGGGTGGTGTCGGGGTCGGTGGCCTCCGGCGCACCGCCCTTACCGATGGTGTCCTCGCGGGCCGGCTGCTCACCGGGCTCCGCGCCCGGCGCCCAGGCGACGGCCATGGCCCCGCCCACCAGCGACAGCAGGAACCCCATCAGGAACCCGCCGAGGTTGGACACCGGGATGGACACCAGACCCAGCAGGATCGCGGCGACGCCCGCGAAGACCCGTACGTGCTTCTGGAACCAGAGGCTGACGCCCAGGACGACGAGTAGCACGCCGATGATCAGGGAGCCGGCTCCGCCGGTGGTGGCCATCGCCAACGTCAGGTGACCGACCTGGAGATGCGCGTACGGGAAGTACATGATCGGAAAGCCGGCGAGCAGGACGAACAGTCCGGCCCAGAACGGCCGCGTACCCCGCCAGGCGCGGAACTGCAGCCTCCGGCGGCTGAACTGGCCGACGGGTGCGGCAGGAGTCTCGGCGCTCATGGAAAACAGCTCCCTGGTGCGGCGTTGCTGTGGTGATCGTGCTGTGTGGTGACGCTGTGGTGGTGAGTGTGTTGCGTGTGAAGAAGGTGCGGGAAGGTGGACGGGCGGGGGCGCCATCGGCTCCCCCGCCCGTCACAGAGTGCTCAGTAGCACTCGTGCGTACCCGTCTGCACAGACATCTTCAGCCCGCTGAGCTTGAAGGTTCCGGCGGTGGTCGCCCACGCCGTCTGCTTCACGCCGGTCAGCGAGGCGTGCTCGGCCTGCTGGGCGAACCCGTACGGGTTCGCGGCGTCACCGCTCTTGATGCCGGGGCCCTTGCTGGCGCTCCCGGCGGCAACACCGATGTCGATGTTGGTGAACGTCGCGTCGGCCGACAGGTCGTCGAGGTCGATGTAGAGGTTGTCGGCCTCTACCGGCTTGTCACCGCCGCCCGCCTTCAGGATGAGGCTGACGCTGCCGAAAATCGGGACGTTCGGCGTGACCACCGACTGGCACAGGCCCTTGATGGACGCGGACTTGAACGCCGAGACCGCGACCGGGTGGGCCGTCTTCTTGCCGTCGAGGGTGTACCCCGAGTCGATGGCTCCGTACTGCGAGAAGCCGTCGCCTTCCAGCTGGTCCGCCGTGACCTTGAACTGCTGGCCGGAGACGCTGAACGACGCGGCGAGAGCGCCCTGCGCGAGGGCGACACCTATCGCGGCCGTAGCGGCGACGCTGGGCACCATGACCACAGCGAACCGCTTCCATCTGGTCCCGCCACGCACCTGGGACTCCATATTTCCTCCTTCTCGGACGTACATCTCCTGGTCCCGGCTGCCCCCAGTCGGCGGCTCGTCCGGGCAGGGATGGGAGAAGTGCTACGTCCTCGGGAAGGAGAGCGCCTGTCTCGGAGGCGCGAACCGCGCACCGATCACCGGCGATCACCCCCGAGCGACAACCACTGGTCGCGCCTGACACGCATCACGCACAACCTTGCTGGACAGGCTTCACCGAGCGGGTGAAGACCCCCCTGTCCAAGAGCCGGCGCCGCCTGGCGCTGGCTCTGCCCGGTGGGGACCCTGGAACTCCCGCGACCCGACCGGCTGTCGGGGTACGGGAACGGACCGAGCGTGGCCGATCGTGGTGCATTCTCGCCGCCCGCACAAGGGCCTTCGTTACTCGGTAGTAACGGCCGGATAACCGATGGACGACCCACAGGTCTCGGGTGGCGACGCACGGTGCACTCGGGGGCGGGTACAAAACCATTGATCGTTGGACAGAAACCGACAGATCAACGCCCGTAACTTACTCCCAGTAACAGCGGCCGCGATTACCAAGTTTTGGCAAAGCGCGGCCGCACTGACGTTCTGTCGGCAAATCTTTCACTCGGGCATCACATGCCGTGGCGTTTAGTGACTGGTCAGAACCCGGTCCGCCGCCCCGGTCAGAACAGGGCGCGGGCCAGGGCTCGCCTGGCCGTCGCCACACGCGGATCGTCCGCCCCTACGACCTCGAAGAGCTCCAGCAGTCGCAGACGCACCGCGTCCCGGTCGTCACCCACCGTGCGCCGGACGGTCTCGATGAGCCGCCCGAAGGCGTCCTCCACATGACCGCCGACGAGATCCAGGTCCGCCGCGGCGATCTGCGCCCGCACGTCGGCCGGCTTCTCGGCCGCTTCCCGGCGCACGACCTGCGGATCGAGCCCCTGCACCCGCTGCAGCAACTCGGCCTGCGCGAGGCCGAGTTTGGCCTCCGGGTTGGCCGGGTCGTCGCTCAGCACGTTCTTGTACGCCTGGACCGCACCGCTGAAGTCCCCCGAGTCCAGGGCCTGTACGGCGGCCTCGAGCAGGGCGTCGTACGGACCCGCCGGCATCTCCTCGGGCTCGGGCCGGGCGCCGCCCGGCTCGGCCTCGGGGTCGACCGTCAGACCGGTCAGGCCGAACCGCTGCTCGGCGACCTGTACCAACTGGTCGAGGGTCTGGCGGATCTGCGCCTCTCCGGCGGCCCCCTGGAAGAGCGGCAGAGCCTGCCCCGCGACGACCGCGAAGACGGCCGGAATCCCCTGGATGCCGAACTGCTGCATCAACATCTGGTTGGCGTCGACGTCGATCTTGGCGAGCAGGAAACGACCGTTGTACTCGACGGCGAGCCGCTCCAGGACCGGGCTCAGCTGCTTGCAGGGCTGGCACCACTCGGCCCAGAAGTCGATGACGACGGGCACCTCGGCGGAGCGCTGCAGGACATCACGCTCGAAGCCGGCCTCGTCGACGTCGATCACCAGATCCGCCGGCGAGACGGCTCCCGGGCCGCCACCCTGCCGGGCGGCCTCGGCACGCGCCTGCTCCGCCTTCTCCTTGGCCTCCTGGGCCGCCTTCACCGCGGCGAGGTCGACGACTCCGCTCATGGACATGTTCCGTGGCTGCATGCGTCTATCCTCCCCCGTACTGTGCGCGCGCGTGAAAAGCGTGGTGAAAGCCGGTCATCATGCGTGGTCGGTGGTGCTCGGTCGTGGTGCCTGATCGTGCTGGTTCGGCGCCGGGTCCCCACCCCACGCCAGTGGTCGTCACTCACGAGCGTCACTCGCGCGAGCCGCGCGCGAGCTTTCGCTACGAGTCGTAGCGTAATGGCACTGAGTGCCTCCGGGACACCACCCCTCGGTGATCTCCCTCACTGCGTCACGGGAACCGCCGGTTATGGTCTTGGGATGCAGAGCCGCACCCGCGCCCCCCGCGCCACCGGGCGCCCGCGCAGCGCCGCCGCGGACGCCGCGATCCTGGCGGCCACGCGGGAGGCGCTGGTGGAGCTGGGCTGGTCCAAGCTCACCCTGGGAGACGTGGCGACGCGGGCCGGGGTTGCGAAGACGACCCTCTACCGGCGCTGGGCGGGCAAGAACGAACTGGTCGTCGACGCGGTGGCGGAACTCTTCGACGAACTGCGCCTGCCCGACCGCGGCAGCCTCGCCGCCGACATCGAGGGCGTCGTCCTGCAGTTCGCGGCGATCCTCGCCCGCCCGGAGGCGGCGTGCGGCCTGATGGCGGTGGTCGCGGAGTCGACCCGCGACGACGCCCTGCGCGCAAGGATCCGCACATCGGTCGTGGAGCCGCAGAAGCGGCTGGTCCTGCAGGGCCGGGAGCGCGCGCAGCAACGCGGCGAGCTGCCGCCGGAGTCGGACCCCGCGGAGGCGGCCCGCACGGTCGACCTCATCTTCGACGTGGTGGCGGGCGCGGTGGTGCACCGGACGCTGGTGAGCGCCGAGGCGGCGGACGAGGAGTGGGTGCGCGGCTTCACCCGGATCCTGCTGGTGGGGCTGACCTCGTGAGTGCTGTGGGTCTTGCCTCGTGAGTGATGGTGGAGCTTACCTCGTGAGTGCCGGCGGGCCTCAGCTCGTGAGGCTGCGGGTGCCGAGGGGCCGGGCCCCCCGGCATCCGCGCTGACGGCGGGGCCTAGAAGCCGGCCGGCTCCGTGTAGACCCCCCACTCGTCCCGCAGCACCCCGCAGATCTCGCCCAGGGTCGCCTCGGCGCGTACGGCGTCCAGCATCGGCTCGATCATGTTGGCGCCGGAGCGGGCGGCGGCGAGCATGGCGTCGAGGGCCGACCGGACGGCGGTCTCGTCGCGGGCGGCCTTGCGGTCGCCCAGCACGCGTACCTGCTCCCGCTCCACCTCGTGGCTGACCCGCAGGATCTCCAGGTCCCCGGTGACCGACCCGGTGTGGACGTTGACGCCGACGACCCTCTTGTCGCCCTTCTCCAGGGCCTGTTGGTAGCGGAACGCGGACTCCGCGATCTCTCCCGTGAACCAGCCGTCCTCGATCCCGCGCAGGATGCCGGAGGTGATGGGCCCGATGGGGTGCCGCCCGTCGGGGTGTGCCCTCAGGCCCCGCTCCTTGATCTGCTCGAAGATCTTCTCCGCGTCCGCCTCGATCCGGTCCGTCAGCTGCTCCACGAACCACGAACCGCCCAGCGGGTCGGCCACGTTGGCGACCCCGGTCTCCTCCATGAGCACCTGCTGGGTGCGCAGCGCGATCTCCGCGGCCTGCTCGCTGGGCAGGGCGAGGGTCTCGTCGAGGGCGTTGGTGTGCAGCGAGTTGGTCCCGCCGAGCACCGCCGCGAGCGCCTCCACGGCCGTACGCACCACGTTGTTGTACGGCTGCTGGGCGGTGAGGGAGACACCGGCGGTCTGGGTGTGGAAGCGCAGCCACTGGGCCTTCTCGGACCGGGCTCCGTACACGTCGCGCATCCACCGGGCCCAGATCCTCCGGGCCGCACGGAACTTGGCGATCTCCTCGAAGAAGTCGAGGTGCGCGTCGAAGAAGAAGGAGAGGCCGGGCGCGAAGACGTCGACGTCCAGGCCGCGGGAGAGCCCCAGTTCGACGTAGCCGAAGCCGTCGGCGAGCGTGTACGCCAGCTCCTGCGCGGCCGTGGAACCCGCCTCGCGGATGTGGTACCCGGAGACCGACAGCGGCTTGTAGGCGGGGATTCCGGCGGCGCAGTACTCCATCAGGTCGCCGATGAGGCGCAGATGCGGCTCGGGCTGGAAGAGCCACTCCTTCTGCGCGATGTACTCCTTGAAGATGTCGGTCTGCAGCGTGCCGTTGAGGACTGCGGGGTCCACGCCCTGCCGCTCGGCGGCGACGAGGTACATGCAGAAGACCGGCACGGCGGGCCCGCTGATCGTCATGGACGTCGTGACGTCGCCGAGCGGGATGTCCTTGAAGAGGACCTCCATGTCGGCGGCGGAGTCGATGGCGACCCCGCAGTGGCCGACCTCGCCGAGCGACCGCGCGTCGTCCGAGTCGCGCCCCATGAGGGTCGGCATGTCGAAGGCCACGGAGAGACCGCCGCCGCCGTTGGCGAGGATCATCTTGTAGCGCTCGTTGGTCTGCTCGGCGTTGCCGAACCCGGCGAACTGGCGGATGGTCCAGGTACGCCCGCGGTAGCCGGTCGGATACAGCCCGCGCGTGAAGGGGTACTCCCCCGGCCAGCCGATCCGCTCGAATCCCTCGTAGGTGTCCCCTGGTCGGGGCCCGTACACCGGCTCCACGGGGTCACCGGAGAGCGTGGTGAAGTCGGCGTCCCGCTTGCGGGAGGCGTCGTAGCGGGCCTGCCAGCGTCGGCGGCCTTCCTCGATGGCGTCAGCGTCCATACCCTCGAATTTACTAGGACGTCCAAGTAAATGTCGATGGCGGACCGCCGTACAAACCCGTACGGCGGTGTGGTTACGCCTTCGCGGCGACCGGAGCCTCGTCCGCGACCCTGGCCTCCAGCTCGTGGGTGACCTTGCGCTCGACGAAGAAGGCGGCCGTGGGGATCGTCCCCGCGAGCAGCACCCACAGCTGCTTGCCGACCGGCCACTTCGCCTTGGAGCCCAGGTCGAAGGCGAAGACCAGGTAGACGACGTAGAGCCAGCCGTGCGCGATCCCCACGAAGGTGGTGAACTTGTCCGCCCCGTCGAGGTGGAGCCCGTACTTGGCGATCACGCCCAGGGTCAGCAGGACCAGCAGCACACCGGTGACGTAGGCCATGACGCGGTAGCGGGTCAGCACGCTCTTCTTCATGGCGTCGAGCGTAACCGCCCGTTCCGGGAGATCTTGGGCGGGGTCGGTGCGGGGTCAGTCCTCGTCGAAGTCGTGCGCCGCCACCCGCAGCGGCCGCAGCATCGCGAAGATCTCCCCGCACTCCTCGGCGTCGTAGACCCCGAGGCCGAAGTCCATGGCCATCAGGTCCCGGGTGGCCGCCTCGACCACCTCGCGGCCCTTGTCGGTGATGGAGGCGAGGGTGCCGCGGCCGTCGTTGGGGTTGGGGCGCTTGGCCACCAGACCCGACCTGACCAGGCGGTCGACCGTGTTGGTGACCGAGGTGGGGTGCACCATGAGGCGCTCGCCGATCTTGGACATCGTCAGCTCGCCCTCCTTGGAGAAGGTGAGCAGCACCAGCGCCTCGTAGCGCGCGAACGTCAGCCCGTACGGCTTGACCACCGCGTCGACCTCGGCCAGCAGGATCTGGTGCGCGCGCATGATCGACGTGATGGCCGCCATCGACGGCACGTTGCCCCAGCGCTGCTTCCAGAGTTCGTCGGCGCGGGCGATCGGATCGAAGGCAAGACTGAGCGGCTTCGGCACGCCCCTGACCTTACCGGCCGGTCACATGGTGGTCAGCCCCGTCTCGCCCATCGGTCCGGAGGGTTCTGGGACCTCCGTACGGCGGGCCTCCCGGGCGAGCAGGACACAGACCAGCACCCCCAGCACTCCCGCCCCCGCCACCGTCGCCCTGACCCCGGCGAACTCCGCGACCACCCCCGCCAGGGCCATCCCCACCCCCTGGATCGTCATCAGCCCGGCCTGCAGCAGCGTCATCGCCCGCCCCCGCAGCTCCTCCGGCACCGCCCGCACGAACCACTGGTCCAGGCCGAGGGTGTACGCCGACGCGGCGCCCGCGACCAGCAGCAGGGCCAGCGAGGCGGCGAGGCCGGGGCGCAGCGCGTAGCCGGCATAGGGCAGGACCGTCGCACAGAGCAGAGGGAGCGCGACGCGTTCCCGGGTCGCGGGGCGCAGCCGGGAGCCCGCGTACAGCTCGCCGGCGATCGTGCCGACCGGCAGCGCGCACATCAGCAGGCCCAGGCCCGCCGAGCCCGCCGACAGCTCGTCCGCGTACGGCGCCGCCAGCGCCTCCGGCGCCACCGCGAACATCGGCGGGAGCCAGAAGAGCAGCAGCAGGGCGCGGACCCGGCGGTCGGCGAGGACCTGGCGGGCGCCCCTGAGGGAGTCCTTCACCAGCGGGGCCGCCGCGCCGGTCCGGGCGGGCCTGCGCCGGGTGCCGAAGCGGAGCAGCAGCGCGGAGGCGCAGAAGGTGCCGACCGTGATCAGCAGCGCGTGCCGCGGCGAGACCACGATCAGCAGCAGGCCGCCCAGTCCGAACCCGACGAGCAGCGCGCTCTGCGACACGATCCGCAGCAGCGACCGGCCCAGCACGAAACGGTCGCCGTCGCCGAGGATGTCGGCCAGCGTGGCCAGGCGGGTGCCCTGGAACACCGGTGAGACCACCGCGACGCCGCAGCGCAGGGCCAGCAGTACGCCGATGTGCGCGCCCGGCGTCGTCATCAGCGCCACGCAGCCCGCGCACAGCAGGTCGCACGACACCAGCACCCGGCGGGCCGGGAAGCGGTCGGCGATGCCCGCGAGCAGGGTGCCGCCGATCACGTACGGCAGGAAGCCGAGCGCGAAGGTGAGCGCGCTCATCAGGGGGGAGCCGGTCAGGTCGTAGACGAGGACGGAGAGGGAGATCTCGCTGACGATCAGGCCGAGGAGGGAGAGGGCGTGGGCCGCGAAGACCGCGCGGAACTCTCGGACGGCGAAGACGGCTGTGTAGCCGGTGGAAGCTGGGGGTGCGGGTGCTGCTGCGGACATGGGCAGCAGCTTGGGGGTGATGGCTGGGGCATCCTAGAGATTCGGCGTCAGGCGAATGTTGTGGGCGGGTGGATCGGGGTGCCTTCGCGGCTGCGGTTCGGTGAGGACGATTTTCTGCGGTGCCGGTTCGCCGTGTCTCCGTTGTGGGAGACGCAGGAGCTGGTGCGCACGCTCAAGCGGCCCGAACGGCACGGCTATCACGCGCGCTGGTTGCGGCGCGTCGGTGAGGTGGCGCGTGGGCTGGACCTCGGTGGTCTGTGGCTGTTGATGCCGCAGCCCGGGCACTGTCCCGACTGGCTGTGCCCTCCTCCTATTGGGCCGGATGCTTCTTTCGAAGAGGAGATCGCGGCGGTGCGGGCCAGTGATCCGGAGGTCGCTCTCGCGGACACAGTGAAGTCCCTCGCCGATACTCCGGGTGCTCTCGACTCGGCGGCGGCCGAGCGGTGGCTCGCGGATCCTGGCGGGATGGTCCAGGAACTCGCGGACGCGATGGAGGGCGTCTGGCGGACCCTGATCGCACCGGACTGGCCGCGGCTGCGCGCCCTGCTGGAGGCCGACATCGCCTTTCACTCGCGGCGGCTGGCCGAGGTGGGGCTCGGCGGGCTGCTGCCGGAGATCAACCGGCGGTTCGGCTGGGAGGCCGGGACGCTGACCGTCGAGTTCCGCGGCGAGCACGAGCGTGAGCTGGCCGGGCAGGGGCTCGTTCTGCTGCCCAGCGTCTTCATCTGGCCGGACGTGGTCAGCACCTTCGATCCGCCCTGGCAGCCCACCCTCGCGTATCCGGCCCGCGGGATCGGGGGGCTGTGGGCCGAGCCGGCCGAGCGTACTCCGGAGGTTCTGGTACGGCTCCTCGGGCGGGGGCGTGCCGCCGTGCTCGCCGCCCTCGACGAACCGGCCGGGACCGGCGCGCTCGCCCATCGGCTGGGGCTCGCACCGTCCTCCGTCTCCGCGCATCTGACGTTGCTGCGGGACGCCGGGCTGCTGGTCGCGCGGCGCTACGGGCATCAAGTGCTGTACGAGCGGACGCCGTTGGGGATCGCGTTGGTGGCTGGGGACGGGTGAGGGGGTGGGGCGGGGACGGGGTGGGGGGTGTCCGTCCTCGGTCGGGCGGTTCTGTTGGTTTTCTTGTGCGCGGCGTGGACGCCCGACGCTGCGGGCGGGCGCCCCCCACCCCGTCCCCTTCTCGCCGTCGTCGGCTGCCCCGGGGGTGCGGTCTTTTCAGGCTCGGCGGCGTAGGTGGTGGCGGATCGCTCGTTGGGCCATGGGGCCCAGGTCCTCCAGGGCCGCCACCAGGGCGCCCAGTTGTTCCAGGGCGTCCAGGGCCGCGTGGGCTCCCTGGCGGTCGACTCCCTCGTAGAGTTCGATGCCCACGAAGGACGCCGCGACGGCGCGGGCCAGGCCTCTCGCGTCGGCGAACTCCCCGAAGGGGGTGTTGGGCAGGACTCGGGTGAGGGTCCTCTCTATCTCCGCGATCCAGAGGTCGAGGCCCGCTGCGGTGGCCGGTCCCAGCGAGGCGTGGGTCTGGGCGCCGGCCAGCAGTTGGCCCAGGAGGGCCACGTGGCCTCCCTCGCGTTCCTCTTCGTGGATGCGTCGGCCCAGCGTGAGGAGTTCGGACAGGGACGTGACCGCGGCCAGGCGGGTGCGGTAGCGGCCGACCGCCTGTTCGGCGCCGTGCCGGCAGGCCGCGGCCAGGAGTTCGTCCACGGAGCCGAAGTGGTAGAAGACCAGGGCCTGGTTGACTCCTGCCGCTGACGCGATGGTGCGGGCCGAGGTCTTTGCGATGCCCTGCTCGGTGAGGACGTTCAGGGCCCCCTCGAGCAGTTTGGTCTTCGTCTCCCGGGACTTGGCCGTCTCCGGGCTCATGCTCGGCGCTCCTCGCGCACCGGTCGCAGGCCCGGGCGGATGGCCTTGCGGATGTCCGTGTACGACGCCTCGAAGGAGCCCTCGTAGCCGAAGAGCGGGCCGAAGTGTCTGTTCACCACGCTCACTTGGATGTGGAAGCGGTTCGTCGGCTCGTCGTAGGACTCGCGCACCTGTGCCGTGGCGCCGATCAGTTCGGGGACCCTGACGTCCACCATGCCCTCTCTGAAGCGGTGTTCGCCCGAGCGGATGAGGAGGGAGCCGTCCGGCTCGGCGTGCAGGTGGAGGTCGCTGGCGAGGTGCTGGTGGGTGCCCAGGTAGTCCAGGACGCGGTCCTTCTTGGGGCTCAGGACCATCTGGGCGTCGAAGCGGCGGGGGCGGCCGGGCAGGTCGAAGGTGCGCACGAAGCTCACCGTCTCACGGCCGAAGGTGTCCGTGTACGGGACGTTCTCGATCACGAAGGGGACGTCACGGCCGGGGCTGGGGACCAGGATGTTGCGGGTCGCGCCGAGGGCGAGGAAGGGCTTCACCCAGGGCGCGCCGTGCCAGATGCGATCCATCACACCGCGGCCGGTGCACGCCTCGCCGCTCGCCAGGCCGACCGAGAAGCGGCGCCGGAGTTGAGGGTGGAGGCGGTCGAAGTCGGCTCCCATGGCGGTGCGGAAGATCGACCGAGTCCTCGTCGTCATCGGGGCGTCCCCAGGGTGCGCAGGAGGCGGGGGGCGCGCACGGGCGTGGGGGGTGTGCGCAGGCAGCGGCGGGCCGCCGGGGTGCAGGGCAGCGGTGCGGTGAACAGGGCCAGGGAGATGGTCACCGCCAGCAGCAGGGGCCAGGCGTAGGCCATCGGCGCCGCCAGGGGGCCCGACAGCCGCAGGAACCGGTGTTCCAGGCCGAACCCGGCGCAGCCCGCGGTGACCAGGAGGGCGCGTACGAGCAGTTCGGCCAGCCAGTTGCGCAGCGCCCGCTCCGGGGTGATGCCCCGCTCCAGCCAGAGGCGGAGGCGGTCGAAGGACCAGGCCGTCGCCCAGCCCATCAGGGGGCGGAGCAGGAGGAGGTCGGCCGCCTTGCCGAAGGCGCCCCAGCGGGGGCGGTAGTCGTAGCCGGTGAGGAAGCGGACTCCGTCGCCGTCCGGGACGTAGCGCCAGTAGCCGCTGCCCTCGGCCAGCAGGGAGAGGGGGTGCGGGGAGGAGAAGCGGAGGGCGGAGGTGCGGGTGCCGTCCGGGCGCTCCCGCTCCCCCGCCGAGACGCCGGTGCCGGCGACGGTGAGGAAGGGCAGCACCCGGGTGGCGTAACGGAAGTGCTGCGGTTCCCCCTCGGTGCGGGGCAGGTGGGAGATCTCCGTGAAGCGGAGGTCCCAGCGCTGGTGGGCGGCGGGGTTCTGGGTGTGGGTCCAGAGGTCTTCCAGGTGCGTGTGGATGCGCGCCTCCACATAGAGCCCGGTCCGGGCCATGCGTCCCCCAGGGTTGTCGACGAGTTTTTGAGCGACTGCTCAAGTGAGGGTACGTTGTTTTGAGCGAACGCTCAAAGGGGTGGTGTGAAAAAACCCCGGCTCTTGCGGGCCAGGGTTTTTCGGGCTCTGAGGGCTACTGGGCCAGGTGCCGTTCCACCGTTTCCACCTTCGAGGTGAGGCCGTCGGTGACACCGGGGCGGATGTCCGCCTTGAGGACCAGGGAGACGCGGGGCGCACGTGCCTCCACGGCGGCCACGGCCCGCCTGACGACGTTCATCACCTCGTCCCACTCGCCCTCGACGCTGGTGAACATCGCGTCGGTCCGGTTGGGCAGGCCGGACTCGCGGACCACGCGGACGGCGTCGGCGACGTACTCCCCGACGTCCTCGCCGACCCCGAGCGGGGTCACGGAGAAGGCGACGATCATGCGTTCACGATCCCTTCCGCGCGGGCGCGGGAGGCGATGACCTCGTCCTCGGCGGCCCGCTTGAGCTTGCGCTCCGCGAAGAACCCGCCCGTCGGCAGGACGGAGAGGACGAAGTAGACGGCGGCGGTCCGCAGCGGCCACTTGGTGCGGTTCCAGGCGTCGGCCCAGAAGATCACGTACAGGATGAACAGAACGCCGTGGACCATGCCCATCACCGGCACCGCGTTGAAGTCCGTCGTCCGCTTCAGTACGGAGCAGAGCAGCAGGAGCAGGAAGGAGACGGCCTCGGGAGCCGAGACGAGTCGGAGGCGTCGGATGGCGGTGGCGGTCTTGAGGTCCACGGGTCACCTTCGGTGGGAGACAGGTCGCTCTTTGTGAACGGATGCACAAGCGCTCCCCATTGTGACAAAGGGGCGAGCGGACGTGGGTCGGGGGGTGGCGGCAGGGCCTAAGGGTCGGGTCAGGGGCGGAGTCCACCCGTGGGATCTGTTGTGTCCACCCGCCCTGCGGCTACCTTCACTGCGTGGCGATGTTCCGACTTCAAGGCACCAAGGTGCTCGCCGTCGAGATGACCGGGGACGCCGTCAAGGCGAAGAACGGCTCGATGGTCGCGTACGACGGTCAGATGGCGTTCAAGAAGCTCAGTGGCGGTGGGGAGGGGCTGCGGGGGATGGTGACGCGGCGCCTCACCGGTGAGCAGATGACGGTGATGGAGGTGCGGGGGCAGGGAACGTGCTGGTTCGCCGACCGCGCGTCCGAGATCAACCTGGTCAGTCTCCAGGGGGACAAGCTGTTCGTGGAGTCGAGCAACCTGCTCGCCACGGACGCGGGCCTGCGCACCGGCACGACCTTCACCGGTCTGCGGGGGGCCTCCCAGGGAAACGGGCTGTTCACGACCACCGTCGAGGGGCACGGACAGGCGGCGATCATGTCGGACGGGCCGGCGGTGGTGCTGCGGGTGAGCGCGCAGTACCCGCTGACCGTCGACCCCGGCGCGTACATCGCGCACCAGGGGAACCTGCGGCAGTCCTTCCAGTCCGGTGTGACCTTCCGCACCCTTCTCGGGGAGGGCGGCGGCGAGGCCTTCCAGATCCGGTTCGAGGGGGACGGGCTCGTGTACGTCCAGCCGAGCGAGCGGAACACGATCGCGGGGGACGTCTGACATGGGCTTCCGGGAGATCAACTCCAAGATGGTCGAGGCCACGGTGGTGCCGGGCCAGCGGCTGTTCAGTCAGCGCGGCGCGATGCTCGCGTACAAGGGCGAGGTGTCCTTCACGCCCAACATGCAGGGCGGCCAGGGCGGGATCATGTCGATGATCGGCCGCCGGGTGGCCAACGAGGCGACGCCGCTGATGAGCGTCGAGGGCAGCGGGACCGTGCTGTTCGGGCACGGCGGCCACCACGTCCAGGTCATCGACCTCACCGGCGACACCCTGTACGTGGAGGCGGACCGGCTGCTCGCCTTCGAGGGCACGCTCCAGCAGGGCACGATGTTCATGGGCTCGCAGGGCGGGGTCATGGGCATGGTGCGCGGGCAGGTCACCGGGCAGGGACTGTTCACCACGACCCTGAAGGGCCATGGGTCGGTGGCCGTCATGGCGCACGGCGGGGTCTTCGAGGTGCCGATCACCCCGGGGCGGGCCGTGCACGTCGATCCGCAGGCGTACGTCGCCCACTACGGGGACGTGCGCAACAAATTGTCGACCGCCCTCGGCTGGCGCGACATGGTGGGCCGCGGCTCCGGCGAGGCCTTCCAACTGGAGCTCAGCGGCAGCGGCACCGTCTACGTCCAGGCCTCGGAGGAGAAGCTGTGAGCATGTACGGGGCTCCGGGCGGCGGCCCGACGGTCTACGACCCCATGACGCTGCCTGTCGACGACAACGTCAACAAGTACACCTTCTGCGTCGAGCTCAAGGGGAGCCAGTGGTTCCTGCAGAAGGGGAAGATGATCGCCTACTACGGCTCGATGGAGTTCAACGGCGTCGGGCACGGCCGACTCGACCGACTTGTCCGCACGTCCTTTCATTCGCCTCTGCACGCGAGCGACTGGGTCGTGGCGGAGGGCTCGGGCAAGATGCTCCTCGCCGACCGGGCCTTCGACGTGAATTCGTACGACCTGGACGACGGCAACCTGACCATTCGCTCCGGCAACTTGCTCGCTTTTCAGCCAAGTCTCGCCCTCAAGCAATCGATCGTGCCGGGTTTTCTGACACTCATCGGAACCGGAAAGTTCGTGGCCGCATCTAACGGTCCGGTGGTGTTCATGGAACCCCCGATCCGGGTGGACCCGCAGGCGCTCGTCGGCTGGGCCGACTGCCCCTCGCCGTGCCACCACTACGACCACGGCTACATGACCGGCGTGATGGGCGGTCTACGTGCGATGACGGGCCTCGGAGGGGCCTCCGGAGAGGAGCACCAGTTCGAGTTCGTCGGGGCGGGCACGGTCCTGCTCCAGTCGTCCGAGACCCTCATGGCCGAGCAGGCCACGGGGGTGGTTCCGCAGGAGCCCGGAATCCCCGGTTCCGGGGGGCCCTTCACAGGGCCCTCACAGCCGGGAGGGGCACCGCGCCTTCCCGGACAGCTGGGAGACCTCCAGCGTCGCTTCGGGCTGTGAGCGGTAGTCTGCGGAGTGTGACGTCGAACGTGTGCGCACCGTCACGCGAAAACCCTCACTAGTTCGCTTTTCAACTTCTTAGGTAGACTTCATTCATGGAGACCGAGACGGCCACGCGCTGGCTGACCGATGCGGAGCAGTGCGCCTGGCGCACCCACCTGGAGGTCAACAGGCTGTTGACGTACCAGCTCGAACGGGACCTGCAGCCGTTCGGCCTGACAATGAACGACTACGAGATCCTGGTGAACCTCTCCGAGTCGGAGGACGTACGGATGCGGATGAGTGACCTCGCGTCCGCCACCCTCCAGTCCAAGAGCCGGCTCTCCCACCAGATCACCCGCATGGAGAACGCGAACCTCGTCCGCCGGGAGAACTGCGAGTCCGACCGGCGCGGCCTGTACGCGGTGCTGACCGAGCACGGCATGGAGACGATGCAGAAGGTCGCACCGCACCATGTGGCGTCCGTACGGCGGCACTTCATCGATCTGCTGTCCCCCGAGGCCCTGTCGGAACTCGACAAGGCCCTCAAGCCCATCCAGGAACACCTGCGCGGGCAGCGGGGTCGCCCCTAGGCGGCCGACCGGCAGGCCGGCGGGCGGAGTCCGAACAGGGCCCCGCCCGCCGGTGCGACCGGGGCCCCGGACCTCGCACTCCGGACGGGGCGGGACGGCGGCGTTCAGCCCTGGGTCAGGCCCGCCACCAGCTCGTCCGCCGCGCGGTACGGGTCCAGTTCGCCGGCGACGATGCGTTCCGCCAGGGCGCTGAGGCGGCGGTCGCCGTGGAGGTCTCCGATGCGTTCGCGCAGGGCCGTGACGGCGATCGTCTCGACCTCGCGGGCCGCGCGGGCCTGGCGGCGCTCGGCGAGGACGCCGCGCTCCTCCATCCACGCGCGGTGCTTCTCCAGAGCCTCCACGACCTCGTCGACGCCCTCCGCGCGCGCGGCGACCGTCTTGACGATCGGGGGCCGCCAGTCGCCCGGGCCGCGGGACTCACCGAGGCTCAGCATGTGGTTGAGCTCGCGGGCGGTGGCGTCGGCGCCGTCGCGGTCGGCCTTGTTGACGACGTAGACGTCGCCGATCTCCAGGATTCCGGCCTTGGCCGCCTGGATGCCGTCGCCCATGCCGGGGGCCAGCAGGACGACGCTGGTGTCGGCCTGGGAGGCGATCTCCACCTCCGACTGGCCGACGCCGACCGTCTCGACCAGGATCACGTCGCAGCCCGCCGCGTCCAGGACGCGGATGGCCTGCGGGGCCGCCCAGGCGAGCCCGCCGAGGTGGCCGCGGGTCGCCATCGAGCGGATGTAGACGCCCGGGTCGGAGGCGTGCTCCGACATGCGGACGCGGTCACCGAGCAGGGCGCCGCCCGAGAAGGGGGAGGACGGGTCGACGGCAAGGACGCCGACCCGCCTGCCCTGCTTGCGGTACGCCGTCACCAGCGCCGACGTGGACGTGGACTTGCCGACGCCTGGTGAGCCCGTCAGACCGACCACATAGGCGTTGCCCGTCAGCGGGGCGAGTGTCTCCATGACCTCCCTGAGCTGCGGGGACGCCCCCTCCACCAGGGAGATCAGCCGGGCCACGGCTCGCGGCCGGCCTTCCCTCGCCTGGGCGACGAGTGTGGAGACGTCCTGCATCACAGCTCCGTTCAGAGAGGTACGTACGACAGAGGGTTCAGGCCTTGGGTACCCGCACGATCAGCGCGTCACCCTGACCGCCGCCGCCGCACAGGGCGGCCGCGCCGACACCGCCGCCCCGGCGCTTGAGCTCCAGGGCCAGGTGCAGGACGAGACGGGCGCCGGACATGCCGATCGGGTGGCCCAGGGCGATCGCACCGCCGTTGACGTTCACCTTTTCCGTGGACACGCCGAGGTCCTTCATTGACTGCACCGCGACGGCGGCGAAGGCCTCGTTGATCTCGACGAGGTCGAGGTCCTCGACGCTCAGGCCCTCCTTCTTCAGGGCGTGCTGGATGGCGTTCGACGGCTGCGACTGCAGGCTGTTGTCCGGGCCGGCCACGTTGCCGTGGGCGCCGATCTCGGCGATCCAGTCCAGGCCCAGCTCCTGCGCCTTGGCCTTGCTCATCACGACCACGGCCGCCGCACCGTCCGAGATCTGGGAGCTGGTGCCCGCGGTGATCGTGCCGTCCTTGGTGAAGGCCGGGCGCAGCTTGCCCAGGGACTCCACGGTGGTGTCGCCGCGGATGCCCTCGTCCTTGCTGAAGACGACCGGCTCGCCCTTGCGCTGCGGGATCTCGATCGGGGTGATCTCGGCCTCGAAGATGCCGTTCTTCTGGGCGGCCGCCGCGCGCTGGTGGGACAGGGCGGCGATCTCGTCCTGCTCGGGGCGCTGGATGCCGAGGCGCGTGTTGTGCTTCTCGGTCGACTGGCCCATGGGGATGTTCTCCCACGGGTCGGTCAGGCCGTCGTACGCCATGGCGTCGAGCATCTCGATCGCGCCGTACTTGAAGCCCTCGCGGGACTTCGGCAGCAGGTGGGGGGCGTTGGTCATGGACTCCTGGCCGCCCGCGACGATCACGTCGAACTCGCCGGCGCGGATCAGCTGGTCGGCGAGGGCGATGGCGTCGAGGCCGGACAGGCACACCTTGTTGATCGTGAGCGCCGGGACGCTCATCGGGATGCCCGCCTTCACGGCGGCCTGGCGGGCCGGGATCTGGCCCGCGCCGGCCTGGAGCACCTGGCCCATGATCACGTACTGCACCTGGTCGCCGCCGATCCCCGCACGGTCGAGGGCGGCCTTGATCGCGAAGCCGCCGAGGTCGGCTCCGGAGAAGGACTTCAGCGAGCCCAGCAACCGTCCCATGGGCGTTCGGGCGCCCGCGACGATCACCGAGGTCGTGCTGTTCGTTCCAGTCATGAGGTGCGATCCCCTTCCGGCTGCACTGCCGAGGAGTGAACGAGGGTTTACTTCGAATGTACTGAGTGGCACTCCGTGCCGTCACCGGGCCGTCGGTGTGATCGCGCGCACGTTGCGTAACCATCCGAAGAGCGCTGCACTGACAAACATGCTGACGCGAATCGACCACATCGGAATCGCCTGTTTCGATCTCGACAAGACCGTCGAGTTCTACCGGGCCACGTACGGCTTCGAGGTGTTCCACTCCGAGGTCAACGAGGAGCAGGGCGTCCGCGAGGCCATGCTGAAGATCAACGAAACCTCGGACGGCGGAGCCTCCTACCTGCAGCTCCTGGAGCCGACGCGACCCGACTCGACGGTCGCCAAGTGGCTCGACAAGAACGGCGAGGGCGTCCACCACATCGCTTTCGGTACGGCGGATGTCGACGGCGACGCCGCCGACATCAAGGACAAGGGCGTACGCGTTCTGTACGAAGAGCCGCGACGTGGCTCCATGGGGTCACGGATCACGTTCCTGCACCCCAAGGATTGTCACGGCGTACTGACAGAACTGGTCACTTCGGCGCCTGTTGAGTCACCTGAGCACTGACCGCCGTACATATGGGCCGGTAGGGTTGGGGGCGGTCGCTCCTCGAACCGGGGTGGCCGCACGCCGGGGTCCGGGTTTCGGGGGGCGAGCGCGGGGCAGCAGCCCATGCTCCGCCGTTGATCTGACACCATTCCCCGGGGGCTCCGTCCGTCGGACGGACGGAGCTCGTATGGCCAGACATGCGACCAGGGGACGGATGGGACCGCGCAGTGCGGGGCTACGAACGCCAGGAGCGAGAGCCGGCGGCTGACGTCGACCACCTCTCTCGGTTCGAGGCCGAGATGGATCGGCTGAAGACCGAGCGGGAGAAGGCGATCCAGCACGCCGAGGACCTCGGCTACCAGGTCGAGGTGCTGCGCGCCAAGCTGCACGAGGCGCGCCGCACCATCATGTCCCGGCCCGCCTTCGACGGCGGTGACCTCGGCTACCAGGCCGAACAGCTGCTGCGCAACGCGCAGATGCAGGCCGACCAGCTGCGCCAGGAGGCCGAGCGCGAGCTGAGCCAGGCCCGGGCGCAGACCCAGCGCATCCTGCAGGAGCACGCCGAGAACGCCGCCCGGCTGCAGGCCGAGCTGCACCAGGAGGCGGTCACCCGCCGCCAGCAGCTGGACCAGGAGCTCGCGGAGCGCCGGCAGACCGTCGAGTCGCACGTCAACGAGAACGTGGCCTGGGCGGAGCAGCTGCGGGCCCGTACGGAGTCGCAGGCCCGCAGGCTGCTGGACGAGTCCCGTGCCGAGGCCGAGCAGGCCATGGCCGCCGCCCGCGCGGAGGCCGAGCGGCTGACCGAGGAGGCCCGGCAGCGGCTGCAGAGCGAGGCCGAGTCGGCGCGCGCGGAGGCGGAGCAGCTGCTGCGCCGGGCGCGCGCGGACGCCGAGCGCCTGCTGAACGCCGCGTCCACGCAGGCCCAGGAGGCCACCGACCACGCCGAGCAGCTGCGCAACTCCACGGTTACGGAGTCGGATTCGGCCCGCCGGCAGGCGCAGGAGCTCAGCCGCGCCGCCGAGCAGCGCATGGCCGAGGCCGAGGAGGCGCTGCGCAAGGCGCAGGCGGAGGCCGACAAGCTCGTCACCGAGGCGACCGCGCAGGCCGAGAAGGCCCTCTCCAGCGCCGAGTCGGCCAACGAGCAGCGCACGCGCACGGCGAAGGAGCAGGTCGCCCGGCTGGTCCAGGAGGCCACCAAGGAGGCCGAGGCGACCAAGGCGGACGCCGAGCAGGCCGTCGCGGACGCCCGCGCCGAGGCCGAGCGGATCGTCGCCGAGGCCGCCGAGAAGGCCCGGACGATCACCGCCGAGGAGAGCGCCACCCAGCTGTCGAAGGCGGCCAAGACCGCCGAGGACGTCCTCAACCGCGCGCAGGAGGACGCCAGGAAGACCACCAAGGCCGCCGCCGAGGAGGCCGAGCGGATCCGCTCCGAGGCCGAGGCCGAGGCGGACCGGCTGCGTGCCGAGGCGCACGACCTGGCCGAGCAGCTCAAGGGCGCGGCCAAGGACGACACCAAGGAGTACCGCGCCAAGACGGTCGAGCTGCAGGAGGAGGCCCGCCGGCTGCGCGGCGAGGCCGAGCAGCTGCGCTCCGACGCGGTCGCCGAGGGCGAGAAGATCCGCGCCGAGGCCCGCAAGGAGGCCGTGGCGCAGATCGAGGAGGCCGCCAAGACCGCCGAGGAGCTGCTCTCCAAGGCGAAGGCGGACGCGGACGAGCTGCGCCAGAGCGCGACCACGGACAGCGAGAAGGTCCGCACCGAGGCCATCGAGCGGGCGACCACGCTGCGCCGGCAGGCCGAGGAGACCCTGCAGCGCACCCGTCAGGAGGCCGAGCGGCACCGCGAGGAGGTCGCCGAGCAGGCCGAGGGCATCAGGGCGGAGGCCGAGCGGGCCGCGCGCGAGCTGCGCGAGGAGACCGAGCGGGCCATAGAGACCCGCCGCGCGGAGGCCGCCGCGGAGCTGACGCGGCTGCAGTCCGAGGCCGAGGACCGGCTGACCGCCGCCGAGCGGGCGCTGACCGAGGCCCGCGAGGAGGCCGGGCGCATCCGCCGCGAGGCCGCCGAGGAGGGCGACCGGCTGCGCGCCGAGGCCGCCGAGCGGATTCGCACGCTTCAGCAGCAGGCCGAGGAGGAGGCCCAGCGGCTGCGCGACGAGGCCGCGTCGGACGCGTCGGCCTCCCGTGCGGAGGGCGAGGCCATCGCCGTACGCCTGCGTTCGGAGGCCGCGGCCGAGGCCGAGCGGCTGAAGTCGGAGGCGCAGGACACCGCCGACCGGGTGCGGGCCGAGGCGCAGGCCGCCGCCGAGCGGCTGGGCACCGAGGCGTCGGAGACGCTGGCCGCGGCCCAGGAGGAGGCCAACCGGCGCCGCCGCGAGGCCGAGGAACTCCTCAGCGCCGCGCGCACCGAGGCCGACCAGGAGCGCCGGCAGGCCCGGGAGCAGAGCGAGGAGCTGCTGGCCTCCGCCCGCAACCGGGTCGAGGAGGCGCAGACCGAGGCGGTCCGGCTGGTCGAGGAGGCCGACCGGCGTGCCAACGAGATGGTGTCCGCGGCCGAGCTCCACGCCCAGCAGGTACGGGACTCCGTGGCCGGGCTGCACGAGCAGGCCCAGGAGGAGATCGCCGGGCTGCGCAGCGCCGCCGAGCACGCGGCCGACCGCACCCGGCGGGAGGCCGAGGAGGAGTCGGACCGGGTCCGCGCCGACGCCTACGCGGAGCGGGAGCGGGCCACCGAGGACGCCAACCGCATCCGGCGCGAGGCCGCCGAGGAGACGGACGCCGCCAAGGCGCTCGCCGAGCGCACCGTCTCGGAGGCGATCGCGGAGGCGGAGCGGCTGCGCTCGGACGCGGCCGAGCACGCGCAGCGGGTGCGTACGGAGGTCTCGGACGCCCTCGCGGAGGCGGACCAGGCGGCCGCGCGTACCCGGGCGGACGCCCGCGAGGACGCCAACCGCATCCGGTCGGACGCGGCGACGCAGGCCGACACGCTCATCACCGAGGCGCGCAACGAGGCCGAGCGGCTCACCACGGAGACCGTCCGGGACACCGACAAGCTGCGCACCGACACGGTCGCCGAGGCCGAGCGGACGCGGGCCGAGGCGGTCGCCAAGGCCGAGAAGCTCATCGCGGACGCCACCGGCGACGCCGAGCGGCTGCGCGCGGAGGCCGCCGAGACCGTGGGCTCCGCCCAGCAGCACGCCGAGCGGATCCGCAGCGAGTCCGAGCGGGCCAAGGCCCAGGCGGCGGCGGAGGCCGAGCGGCTGGTCAACTCGGCGCGCGAGGAGGCCGAGCGCACCCTGGACGAGGCCCGCAAGGACGCCAACAAGCGGCGTCAGGACGTGGCCGAGCAGGTCGACACGCTCATCACGGAGACCACGGCCGAGGCCGACAAGCTGCTCACCGAGGCGCAGCAGCAGGCGCACCAGACGACCGCCGAGGCGGAGGCGCAGGCCGACACCATGGTGGGCGCGGCCCGCAAGGAGGCCGACCGGCTGGTGTCGGAGGCGACGGTCGAGGGCAACTCGCTGGTGGAGAAGGCCCGTACGGACGCGGACGAGCTCCTGGTCGGCGCCCGTCGCGACGCCACGCAGATCCGGGAGCGCGCGGAGGAGCTGCGCGACCGCATCACGGGCGAGATCGAGGCCCTGCACGAGCGGGCCCGCCGCGAGGCCGCCGAGACGATGAAGTCCACCGGCGACCGCTGCGACGCGCTGATCAAGGCCGCCGAGGAGCAGCTCGCCAAGGCCCAGGCGAAGGCCAAGGAGCTGGTGTCGGAGGCCAACTCCGAGGCCGGCAAGGTCCGTATCGCCGCCGTGAAGAAGGCCGAGGGCCTGCTCAAGGAGGCCGAGCAGAAGAAGTCGGCGCTCGTGCGGGAGGCCGAGGAGCTCAGGGCGGAGGCGATCCGCGAGGCCAAGGCCACGGTCGAGGAGGGCAAGCGAGAGCTGGAGATCCTGGTGCGCCGGCGCGAGGACATCCAGGCCGAGATCTCCCGTGTCCAGGACGTCCTGGAGGCGTTGGAGTCTTTCGAGGCCCCGTCGGCGGGCAAGGACGCGGGTGTCAAGGCGGGTGCCGCGGTCGGAGCCCCTCGTTCGGGTAGCAAGCCTTCGGACGGCTGACCGACCGGTCGAATTGCGATGCAGTCAGGGGCCTTTGACCACATTTTTGGCAAGCCGTCCGGGGGTCAGCCACTCAAAAGGGGTGTCATTCTCCAGATCAAACACGTATCCGCTCGATGACACACCGCTTCGGCCCCTAGGATTCCCCCTATCACCTCACCGGTCTCATTTGACAGGAACCCCATGAGCGACACTTCCCCCTACGGCTTCGAGCTTGTGCGGCGTGGGTACGACCGCGCTCAGGTGGACGAACGCATCTCCAAGCTCGTCTCCGACCGTGACAGCGCTCTCGCCCGCATCACCGCTCTGGAAAAGCGCATCGAGGAGCTCCACCTCGAGACGCAGAACGCCCAGGCTCAGGTAAGCGACGCGGAGCCGTCGTACGCCGGCCTCGGCGCGCGTGTCGAGAAGATCCTGCGCCTCGCCGAGGAAGAGGCCAAGGATCTGCGCGAGGAGGCCCGGCGCGCGGCCGAGCAGCACCGCGAGCTCGCCGAGTCGGCGGCCCAGCAGGTCCGCAACGACGCAGAATCGTTCGCGGCGGAGCGCAAGGCCAAGGCCGAGGACGAGGGCGTCCGGATTGTCGAGAAGGCCAAGAGCGACGCCTCCCAGCTGCGTTCCGAGGCGCAGAAGGACGCGCAGTCGAAGCGCGAGGAGGCCGACGCCCTCTTCGAGGAGACCCGTGCCAAGGCCGCCCAGGCCGCCGCGGACTTCGAGACGAACCTCGCCAAGCGCCGCGAGCAGTCGGAGCGCGACCTGGCCTCGCGCCAGGCCAAGGCGGAGAAGCGCCTCGCCGAGATCGAGCACCGCGCCGAGCAGCTGCGCCTGGAGGCGGAGAAGCTGCGCACGGACGCCGAGCGCCGCGCCCGCCAGACGGTGGAGACGGCCCAGCGTCAGGCCGAGGACATCGTGGCGGACGCCAACGCCAAGGCCGACCGGATCCGTTCGGAATCCGAGCGCGAGCTGGCCGCCCTCACCAACCGCCGCGACAGCATCAACGCCCAGCTGACGAACGTCCGCGAGATGCTCGCGACGCTCACGGGCGCCGCGGTGGCCGCCGCCGGCACGCCGGCCGACGACGAGCCGATCTCCCGTGGGGTTCCGGCTCAGCAGTCCCGCTAACCAGCAGTACGTCCGAAGGCCCGTACCGTCTCCCCCGGAGGTGCGGGCCTTCGCCGTGCCCGGAGTCCTCGGGTGGCACCGGCCCGGGAGCCGTCTTAGCGTGGCCGCATGATCGAGCTGGCGGGCCTGACGAAGCGTTACGGCGAGAAGGTGGCGGTCAACGACCTGACCTTCACCGTCAGACCCGGCATCGTCACCGGGTTCCTGGGACCCAACGGCGCCGGCAAGTCGACGACGATGCGCATGATGCTCGGTCTCGACCGGCCGACGGCCGGAGACGTCCGCATCGACGGCAAGCACTACGACCGCCTCAAGGATCCCCTGAAGTACATCGGCGCCCTGCTGGACGCGAAGGCGATGCACGGCGGGCGCAGCGCCTACAACCACCTGCTCTGCCTCGCGCAGAGCAACGGCATCCCGCGCAGCCGGGTGGCGGAGGTGCTGGACACCGTCGGTCTCACCGGCGTGGCGAGGAAGAAGGCCAAGGGCTTCTCCCTGGGCATGGGGCAGCGGCTCGGCATCGCGGGCGCGCTGCTCGGCGATCCGCGGATCCTGATGTTCGACGAGCCGGTCAACGGCCTCGACCCCGAGGGCATCCACTGGATCCGGACCCTGATGAAGTCGCTGGCCGCGCAGGGCCGGACGGTGTTCGTCTCCTCCCACCTCATGAGCGAGATGGCGCTCACCGCCGACCACCTGGTCGTCATCGGCCAGGGCCGGCTGCTCGCGGACACCTCCATGGCCGAGTTCATCGAGCAGAACTCGCGCTCCTACGTCCGGGTGCGCAGCCCGCAGCGCGAGCGCCTGCTCGACGTGCTGCACGAGGCCGGCGTCACCGTCGTGGAGTCCGGGAGCGGGGCGCTGGAGGTGGACGGCGGGAAGGCCGAGCACATCGGCGAGCTGGCGGCCCAGCACCAGATCGTGCTGCACGAGCTCAGCCCGCAGCAGGCGTCCCTGGAGGAGGCGTTCATGCGGCTGACCGCCGAGTCCGTGGAGTACCACGCGCATTCCGACCCGCCCGCCGAGCAGCGGTCGGCCTGGGGCGACGACTGGGAGAGGAGCTGAGGATGGCGGCGATCCAGGTGGTGCGGTCCGAGTGGACCAAGATCCGGTCGGTGGCCTCGACCGTGTGGACCCTCTCCCTCGCCGTGGTCGTCACCATCGCCCTCGGCATGCTGATCTCGGCGCTGACGAAGCACGAGTTCGACAACATGAGCGCGAAGGACCGGCTGTCCTTCGACCCGACCTACATCAGTTTCGCCGGCATGAGCCTCGGCCAGCTCGCGATGATCGTGTTCGGGGTGCTGGTCGTGTCCAACGAGTACAGCACCGGCATGATCCGCACCTCGCTGGCGGCCGTGCCGCAGCGCGGCACCTTCCTCGCCGGCAAGATCGGGGTGGCGACCGGCCTCGCGCTCGTCGTCTCCATGGCGACCGGCTTCGCCGCCTTCTTCCTCGGGCAGGCGATGCTGGGCTCGCACAAGGCAGCCCTCGGCGACCCGCACGTGCTGCGCGCGGTCATCGGCGGCGGGCTCTACATGACCCTCATCGCCGTGTTCTCGATGGGGGTGGCCGCGATGCTGCGCTCGCCGATGCTGTCGCTGGGCATCCTGATGCCGTTCTTCTTCCTGATCTCCAACATCCTGGGGAACGTCTCCGCGACGAAGAAGATCGGCCGGTTCCTGCCGGACCAGGCGGGCAGCAAGATCATGCAGGTGGTGCCGAGGATCGACGACGACACCCCGTACGGCCCCTGGGGCGGTCTCGGGATCATGGTGCTGTGGGTGGTCGCTGCGCTGCTCGGCGGGTACGTGTTGCTGCGGAGGCGGGACGCGTGAGCAGGGGCTCAGGTTTTACCTCCTCTTGAGCGGAACCGTCAGCGCCTCGATATCCTCCTAACCCTTACGGGGGCGTGTGCCCCGCTGTCCTGAACCTTTCGATGGGTGCGGAGCATGATCGAGGCAGTCGGCCTGACCAAGCGCTACGGCGACAAGACCGCTGTGTACAACCTTTCGTTCCGGGTGCGGCCGGGTGCCGTCACCGGCTTCCTGGGGCCCAACGGCTCCGGCAAGTCGACGACGATGCGGATGATCCTCGGCCTGGACAACCCGTCCGCGGGGCAGGTGACGATCGGCGGCTACCCGTACGCGAAGCTGCCGAACGCGCCGCGTCAGGTGGGCGCGCTGCTCGACGCCAAGGCGGTGCACGGGGGCCGGTCCGCTCGCAACCACCTGCTGAGCCTCGCCCAGCTGTCCGGCATCCCGGCCCGGCGGGTCGACGAGGTGCTGGGCGTGGTGGGCCTGCAGGACGTGGCCAGGCGCCGGTCCAAGGGCTTCTCGCTCGGCATGGGGCAGCGGCTCGGCATCGCCGCCGCGCTGCTGGGCGACCCGCAGGTGCTGCTCTTCGACGAGCCGGTCAACGGCCTCGACCCCGAGGGCATCCTGTGGGTGCGCAACCTGATGAAGGCGCTCGCGGCGGAGGGTCGTACGGTCTTCGTCTCCTCGCACCTGATGAGCGAGATGGCGCTGACCGCGGACCACCTCATCGTGATCGGACGCGGGCAGCTGCTCGCCGACATGAGCGTGGCGGACTTCATCGCCGCCAACTCCGCCGGCTTCGCGCGCGTGCGCACCCCGGACACCGAACCGCAGCTGCGGGAGAAGCTCACGTCCGCGCTGACCGAGGCGGGCGGGCACGTGCTGCCGGAGCAGGACGGCGCCCTGCGGATCACCGGGCTGCCGCTCCCCCGCATCAGCGACATCGCGCACGACGCCGACGTACGCCTGTGGGAGCTGTCGCCGCATCAGGCCTCGCTGGAGGAGGCGTACATGCGGATGACCCAGGCCGCCGTCGACTACCGCTCCACGATCGACCAGAAGGCGGGCCTGATGCAGCCCCTGCCGCCCGGCGCCCAGCCCCCGATGCCGGTGCCCGGCCAGGGCCAGCCGGGCTGGTACGCCCCGCCGCCGCCCGGACAGGGCGGCCAGCCGTTCGCGATGCCGCAGGGACAGCCGGGGCAGCCCGGCCCCTACGGCGCCACCGGACAGCCCCCCGCGAGCCCGTACGGCGCCCCCACCGCGCCGCCCGCGGGCCAGGGCAACCCGTACGCCCAGCCGGCGCCGCAGGCGCCCCAGGCGCCCCAGGGGCAGCCGCCGGTGCCCGCGGTCCCGGCCGGCGAGGCCGCCGGTGCGCCCGCGCAGAGCACCGCGCCGAGCCCCGTCCCGCACGGGTCCGCGGCGCAGCCGCAGCCCGCCGCCCCGGCGCAGCCGCCGAGCCCCACGCGGTCGGCGCCGGAAGGTTCCGCCACGCCCGCCGGCGCGCCGCAGGCGTCCGTGCCGCAGAGCGCCGCCGCGGGCCCGCGGGACGCGGCGCCCGCGTCCGTCCAGTCCGCCGCCCCCGCCGACCTGACCAAGCCCGAGGACGCCCGATGAGCACCCCGCAGCCCCCGATGCCGCAGGCCGCCGCACCCGACTGGCAGGCGGCGGCGCCCGGTTCGCCGTACCCCGGCTACACCTCGCCGATCCCCGTGGTGCGCACCCACCTCGGGCACGCGATCGCCTCGGAGTGGACGAAGATCAGGTCGGTCCGGTCGACCATGTGGACGCTCGGCGTGTTCCTGCTGCTCGTGGTGGGCATCGGCCTGCTGGTCGCCGCGCTGGTGTCCGCCAACGAGTCGGACGGCAGCCTGTCGGGCGAGAACCCGCTCTCCTTCGGTGTCTTCGGACTGCTCCTCGGCAGCATCTGCATCATCACCCTCGGCGTGCTGACCACCGCCTCCGAGTACGGCACCGGGATGATCCGCACTACGATGACCGCGTGCCCGTCCCGCGCCCGCGTGCTCGCGGCCAAGGCGATCGTGTTCTTCGCGGTCGCGTTCACCGTGACGTTCGTGTCGGTGCTGCTCGTCGCGCTCGCCGATGTGTCCATGCTGAGCTCGGCCCGGACCCTGTCCGGCGAGGAATGGCTGAAGGGCACCCTCGGCATCTCGTTCTACATCGCCCTGCTCGGACTGCTCTCGCTCGTCGTGGGCTCGGTCATCCGGCACTCCGCGGGCGCCATCACGATCATGATCGGCCTGGTGCTGGCGCCGCTGGTGATCGCGCTGTTCATGTTCTCGCAGGCGCTGGAGGACGTCCGCCAGGCCCTGTTCGAGTACTCGATCCCCAACCAGCTGGCCGTCTTCTACTCCAACTCCCTCAGCGACTCCGGTGGCCCCAGCGGCTGGGACCCGCTGTGGATCGCGCTCGGCGTCACGGCCGCCGCGTTCGGCGGCGCGGTGGCGCTGCTGAACAGCCGCGACGTGTGAGCTCTCAGGAGCCTCGTCAGAACTTCGGCGCGTTACGGGACCGCTGCACCCGCGTGGTGCGGCGGTCCTTCGCGTTCCAGCACGCCTTGTGCCAGTGGCGGCGCTCGTCGACGCCCGAGTGCTCCGGCCAGGCCACCACGTGCGGCACCCCGGAGGCGATCATCTGGTCGCAGCCGGGGCAGCGGTAGGTCTTGCCCTGCGCACTCGCGCCCGCCACGTGCCGCACGCTCCACTGCTCGCCCTGCCAGCTCTCGGTGGACTGCCAGCCGCCGTAGCGGCCGGGGCGGTCGTCCTCGGCGCTGCGGCCGGACGAGCCCGACGGATCGGAGCCCTTGGGTCGGTTGCGACGCGGGGACACGGAACACCTCACGGGGCTATACAGGAAGCATGGTTCGTGTCCAGCCTACGGTCCCGGAACCCGGGTACGCGTAGGGCACCGACCCCCCGGGGCCCGCCCGCGACGGCCCGTTCTGCAGACAATCCGCAAATCTCTTCGCCAGGCCGTGACCCCAGCACGTGTCGGACGGTTATGCCGGGTGGGGGAGCTCCATGTCGGAGCCAAGGAAGCAGGAAAAAAGCAATGCGCGTTGGAAGTTTCGTGTTGTCCGCCCAGTTCCCGGGACAGGGTCATGGGGAGGCGCTGCACCGTGCGGTCCGCTCGGCGGAGGTCGCCGAGGAGGCCGGTCTGGACTCGGTCTGGCTGGCGGAACACCACTTCGTGCCGTACGGGACCTGTCCGTCGGCGATCACCCTGGCGGGGTTCCTGCTGGGCCGCACGCGCCGGCTGCGGGTGGGCACGGCGGTCAGCGTGCTGCCCACGGCCCACCCGGTGGCCCTCGGCGAGCAGGCCGCGCTGCTGCACCTCACCTCCGGCGGGCGGTTCTCGCTGGGCGTGGGGCGCGGTGGCCCGTGGGTCGACCTGGAGGTGTTCGGGTCGGGTCTCGCGGCCTACGAGGAGGGGTTCCCGGAATCACTCGATCTGCTGGTGCGCTGGCTGCGCGAACCGTCCGTCGGGGCGGCCGGGGACTGGTTCCGGTTCCGTGAAGTGCCCGTCGTGCCAAGGCCGTCGGAGTCCCTGACGGACGCCGACGGGCCCGAGGTCGTCGTCGCCTGCACCTCGCCCAAGAGCGTCCGGCTGGCCGCCGAGCGGGCGCTGCCGATGCTGCTCGGCATGCACGTGGGGGACGAGGAGAAGGCGGAAATGGTGGCCCTGTGGCGGGAGTTGGCGCGTGCGGCCGGGCACCCGCCGGAGCGCGTCATGGGCGCCGGCCATGTCTCCGCGGGCGTCTGCCAGATCGCGGACCGCCGCACGGACGCGGTGGAGGCGCTGACGAAGGCGATGCCGGGCTGGCTCAAGCAGGGGCTGGACGCGCATGTCACGGTGGACGGCCGGATCCGGCAGATGCGCGACCCGCTGGCGTACACCGAACTGCTCTGCGGGCTGCACCCGGTGGGCACCCCGCGGCTGTGCGTCGACCGGCTCGCGGCGACCAGCGAGCGGACGGGCATCTCCCGCTTCGCCCTGCTGGTCGAGGGCTCCGGCGACCTCGCGGCCACCGAGGAGAACGTACGGCGGCTGGGTGCCGAGGTCCTCCCCCACCTCGGCTGACCGCATGGTCCGGCATGGGGCTTGCCGCTCCGGTACTTGATGCACCTCCCGCGTACGGAGCGGCAAGCGAGCGGCATGCCGCTCAGCAGTCCCGGAACTCCGGAGACTGGTTGAGCAGCTGACTGCGGACCGAGGTGAAGCGCGCCAGCGTCTCGTCGACGGAAGAGTCCAACGGGAACACCGCCACCCGGTGGCAGTTCTGGAAAGCCAGCCGAACACCGAAGTGCCGCTGGAGCGCGCCGCGTATCGCGTCACTCGCGAGCGCACGCAGCAGCTGACCGCGTGCCTGCTCGTCCGGCGGAGGCGTCTGGTTGTCGGCGAACTGTCCGCCGTCGACCTTCAGCTGGGCCACCAGGGAGCTGATCATCTCCCATGCGTAGGGCAGGGAGGTCCGGACGCAGTCGACGAATTCTGCTTCGTCGACCTCGCCTCGCTCGGCCTTCTCGAGTAGGGCCGGTGAGACGTCGAGCGACATGGGTTCTCCTCTCGCACCCCTGTGGACCACAGGGGTTGCCGGACAGATAAGGGAGTTCGCGATACCGCACACGCTGTGTACACGTCTCGCGACCTCCCGTTTATACGGTAGGCAACGGACCGTGACGGCACCAGGAGATTGCGTACATAGGGGGTTCCCTTTAGGCCCACAATCGGCCACAACCGAACAGGGGCGGTCAGTCGTCTTCTGGGGCGAATCGCGTCGACACCTGCCCGTCGAGTAGCGTTGCCGACCATGCGTCTCGTCATCGCCCGATGCTCCGTCGACTACGCGGGCCGGCTCACCGCCCATCTCCCCTCGGCGCCCCGCCTGATCCTGGTGAAGGCGGACGGCAGTGTGTCGATCCACGCCGACGACCGTGCCTACAAGCCCCTGAACTGGATGTCACCGCCCTGCACCCTGAAGGAGGGCGCGGACGGCGACGAGGGCGTCTGGACCGTCATCAACAAAGCGGGCGAGAAACTGATCATCACGATGGAGGAGATCCTCCACGACTCCTCGCACGAACTCGGCGTGGACCCGGGCCTGATCAAGGACGGCGTGGAAGCACACCTTCAGGAACTCCTCGCCGACCGCATCGAGACCCTCGGCGAGGGCTACTCGCTCATCCGGCGCGAGTACATGACCGCCATCGGCCCCGTCGACATCCTGTGCCGCGACGCCGAAGGACAGACGGTCGCGGTGGAGATCAAGCGGCGCGGCGAGATCGACGGCGTGGAGCAACTCACCCGCTACCTGGAGCTGTTGAACCGCGACCCGCATCTTGCCCCGGTCCGCGGCATCTTCGCGGCACAGGAGATCAAGCCGCAGGCCCGCGTCCTCGCCACGGACCGCGGGATCGGCTGCGCGGTGCTGGACTACGACGCGCTGCGCGGCATCGAGGACGACAAGCTGCGGCTGTTCTGAGCGGCGGCGGTACGGCGAAGGGGCCGGGTTCCTGGTGGAACCCGGCCCCTTCGGTGTGCCTGCCTCAGATCACCGCGCCCGACCCGCCGGTCGCGGGCGCGCTCGCCGAACCGCTCGTCTGGGCCGGGGCGGTGGAGGACGCCGGGGCGCCGGAAGCCGGGCCGCTGGCCGAGGTAGAGGTGGACGGGGGCTGCGCCGTCGACGACGTCGAGGGCGAGGGCGACGTCGAGGTGCTCGGCGACGTCGACGGGCTCGAAGGCGAGGTGCTCGGCTTCGGCGAGGTCGACGGTGACGAGGGCGGCTTCGACGGCGACTTGGACGGCGAGCTCGTCGAACCACCGCCCGAGCCCTTCGTGCCGCTGGGCCGGTCCGACGGCGTGCTGCCGGTGTCGGACGGCGGCGTCGGGTCGTCCGAGGTGCCGTAGGTGCCGTCGGGCCCCGGATCGGTCGGCCTGCTCGTGGCCGTGCCGGTGTCGCCGCCCTTGTCGGTCTTCGGCTTGTCCGCGCCGAGGGAGCCGTCGTCGACGCCCTGGCTGGCGGAGGGGTTCACGCCGACCTTGTCGGAGGGGTTGTTTGCGTCGTTGTTGGAGGTCGCGCCGAGTGTCACCACCGTGCCGAGCACGGCGACGAGCAGCGCGCCCGCGCCGGCCGCGACCAGGTTGCGGCGGGCGAGGCCCCTGATGCCCGCGCGGTGGGTCTTGGGCGGGTGTCCGCCGGAGGACGTGGACCGGTTGACGACGATCGTCGCGCCGTCGGCCGTGGAGGGGCCCGGCGGCCGTGCGGGCGGGAAGCCCGGGAGGACCGCCGGTACGCCGCCCGGGGGCGACTGGGACTCCTCGTAGCGGGCGTCCGGCACCTCCTCGCCGGCCGTCGACACCAGACCCGGCGCCGTGCCGGTGCGGTCGGCGACCAGGGCGAGGGCGCGCCGGGCGGCGACCGTGCCGCGCTTGTCGGACGTCGCGCCGCGCAGACCGAGGGAGGTCTCCAGCTCGGCGCGGGCCCGGTCGAACTCCCCGTCGCAGAGCGCGAGGACGCCCAGCTCGTGGTGGAAGTAGGCCTGTTCCGACACCTCTCCGGCCAGCCGGGCGGCCTCGGCGCCGGCGCGCAGGGCGCGTTCCCAGGCGCTGAAGTCCAGTCCGGCGGCGAAGGCGGGCGCGGCCGTGCGGGCCAGCTGGACGGTGACGGCCTCCTCGCCCTCCGCGGGCGGGGCGGTGTCCGGCACCAGGACGCCGAGGGCGGCGAGCAGGGCGTCGGCCTCGGCGCACACCCGCTCGGGGGTGACCGACGGATGCCCGGCCCACCAGGCGTAGTGCTGGGCGGCGGTCAGGGCGCGCGCCTTGAGGTCGTCGTTGTATCCGGCGGCCTCCAGCTGCTGGAGCACGCCGGCGGCGAGGCGGTAGCGGGAGCCGACCGGGGAGACCAGCCCGCAGGAGGCCAGTTCGCCGAGGGCGGCGTCCGCGTGGGTGTCGCCGACGAGCGCCGGCAGGTGGGCCTGGTGGGGCACCTCGCCGCCGAGGGCGACCGCGAAGCGCAGGGTCGCGCGGGCCGACGGGCTCAGCCGGGCGGCCAGCAGCGGGGCGGGCGCGGCGGCCTCGCCGAGCGAGGGCAGCGGTACGGCGTCGTCCTCGGCGTCGAACGGGGCGTCGAAGGGCGCGTCCACGGGCAGGGAGTCGGCGAAGACGCCGAACTCGTCGACCGCGCCGGCGCCGGCCCGCTGCTGGTCCCGCTGGCGCAGCAGGGCGCCGGCCTGGACGAACCGCAGCGGCAGGCCCTCGGACTCGAACCAGAGGTCGCCGGCCCAGTTGGCCTCCTCCTCGGTGAGCACCCGGCCGACGACGCGCTCGATGATGTCGACACCGCCCGCCCGTTCCAGGCCGCCGAGGAGGACTTCCTCGACGGCGGAGTCGGCGGAGGGCGCGGGCACGTCGGGCGTGGCGCCGATCACGAAGGCGCACTCGGGCGTCGCGTCGAGCAGCTCGTCGAGGGCGGCGCCGCCGAACTCGATGTCGTCCAGGACGACGACCGCGCCGACCTCCCGGACGAGGGCGAGGAGTTCCTGCCGCTCCGGGCGGTACAGAGGCGCGTCGTACACGGCGTAGAAGAGGTCGTGCAGGAGTTCCTCGGCGCTGCGGTGGAAGCCGCTCAGGCGGACGACGCCGTCGGGGGCGAGGTCCGAGCAGTCCTCCGCGACCAGGTCGAGCAGGGCGGTGCGGCCCGAGCCGGCGGGGCCGGTGAGGCGTACGGAGCGGCCGCGGGCGAGCAGGCGGACCAGATGCTCGCGCTCGTCCTGGCGTTCCAGGAGCGGTAGCACGGGCCGGGCCGGTCCCGGTGGGACGGGTGCCCGGGCGGCGCGGGCCGCCTCGGCGCGCTCGGCGGCGGTGAGCTTCTCGGGCCGGCCGGGTCGCTCCCCCGGCGGGCAGGGTTCTATCTCGCTGCCGTCGACGGGATTGACGGTGAGCAGGTGGTCGCCCGTGACGAGCTGCACCGTGCGGGCGAGCGCGGGCGTGTGCTGTCCGAAGTCGGGTGTGAGGGGGTCCCTGGGCGGGCGCTGGCGCGACGCGCCGGTGTCGCCGTCATGGCCGTAGCCCTCGGGTCCCCGGTTGTTCGGGTCCATAGGTCAAGCCCCCCAAAAGCGATCGTGTGCCGATACAGCCCCTCCCGGCCTTGTCGCACACTCCGCTGTCGCTTCTGGTCCGGTGCCCGCTCGAGGGTTTCGCTGGCGGCGGGCAGCCGAACCCTAAACCTTCGCTCAGTATCTACGACAGCCCGGGGTACGGCGCCGCCCGAGACGTCACAGTGTCGTACGGATCGCGCTGACCTGCGTTTCCCGGCCGGATTGCCCGGCCGCGCCCGCCCCGTGCGTGCCAGAGGTCACACGCGGGGCAGCGACTCCACCCCGATGCCCCCCTCGATCGCCAGGATGCGGTGCAGCCGGGTGGCCACCAGCAGGCGCTGCATCTGCGGCGGTACGTCGCGCAGCACCAGACGCCGGCCACAGCGGCCGGCCCGCCGGTGGACGCCCATGATCACCCCGAGTCCGGTGGCGTCCCAGGAGTCCAGTTCGGACAGGTCGAGCACGAGGTCGCCGACTCCGTCGTCGACGGCCGAGTGCAGGACCGTGCGGGCGTCCGCCGCGCTGCGGACGTCGAGGCGGCCCCCGACGACCAGCTCGGCGTGGTCGCCCCTGATGAACATAAGCGCTCCCCGTGAGTGCGTTGCGTACTCCGTGACGGTGGCTGTGCATCGTCTGACTGCTCCAGCGGCGACGAGGTTGCCGTCTGTAAGCGAACCGATACCGAATTCACCCCCGGGAGTGATGCTCCCGGGGTTTGTGCGGTTTCAGTGGCTGGACGTACCGATGTGCTCAGTACGTGTAGAAGCCCTGCCCGCTCTTGCGCCCGATGTCACCGGCGTCAACCATCCGGCGCATCAGCTCCGGCGGCGCGAACTTCTCGTCCTGCGACTCGGTGTAGATGTTGCTGGTGGCGTGCAGCAGGATGTCGACGCCGGTCAGGTCCGCCGTGGCCAGCGGGCCCATCGCGTGGCCGAAGCCCAGCTTGCAGGCGAGGTCGATGTCCTCGGCGGTCGCGACGCCCGACTCGTAGAGCTTGGTCGCCTCGACGACGAGGGCGGAGATGAGCCGGGTGGTGACGAAGCCGGCCACGTCGCGGTTGACGACGATGCAGGTCTTGCCGACGGACTCGGCGAACTCCCGCGCGGTGGCGAGGGTTTCGTCACTGGTCTTGTAGCCGCGGACCAGCTCGACGAGCTGCATCATCGGCACCGGCGAGAAGAAGTGGACGCCGACGACCCGCTCGGGGTGCTCGGTGGCCGCCGCGATCTTGGTGATCGGGATCGCGGAGGTGTTGGACGCCAGCACGGCGTCCGAGCGCACGATCTTGTCGAGCGTGCGGAAGATCTCGTGCTTGACTTCCAGCTTCTCGAACACGGCCTCGACGACGATGTCGGCGTCGGCGGCCGCGTCCAGATCGGTGGTCGCGGTGATACGGGCGAGGGCGGCGTCGGCGTCGTGCGCCTCCATCTTGCCCTTGCTCACGAACTTGTCGTACGAGGCCTTGATGCCGTCGGTGCCGCGCTCGAGGGCCTCGTCCGTGACGTCCCGAAGAACGACGTCCCAGCCGGCCTGAGCCGAGACCTGGGCGATACCGGAACCCATCAGGCCGGCGCCGATGACGGCAAGCTTCCGTGCCACGTTTGCGACTCCCCTTTGAAACGCCTTACACCACGTTTACGTATGTCTCTTCGGCGGACCTTAGCGCTCGTGAGGTGCCGTGTGTCCGGTAAGTAATGCGCGTCACGTCTCATCTGACGGACATCACACCGGCAGGGGTCATTCGACGCCACGGACGGCGTAGTTGAGCACCTTCTCGCCCAACAACTCCTCTATGTCGTCGAGGAGGACCAGCACCTCTCGTGACACTTCGCGTGGATCGCGCCCCTTGACCATCTCGCGGCGAATGACCGCCATGACGGCACTGTGCGCCCGGCCGAGCTGACCGGCGATCAGATGCGGCAGCAGGTCGTCGTCAGCATGGGGCCTGCTCGACGACTCGCATGAAGGCGGCGAGGCCCGGCATCAGCCCGAGCCGCGGCGAGACCGCCTCGGCATGCCGTCCATGCTGCTGTCCGGCCTGATGCTCCCGATGCCCCTGGCGCCGGCGTGGCTGGACGTGCTGTCCCACTTCGTGCCGTTCCGCCATCTGGTGGACGCGGTGCGGGACGCCTACGTCGGGTCGTATGTGACGTGTCACATGGCGTACGGCGTCCTCGTCGCCCTCGGATTCGCCCTGCTCGCCGTGACAGTGGGCACACGCGGCTTCCGCTCGGCCGGGGCGTAATTACGCTGGCCACATGGTCAATCTGACGCGCATCTACACCAGGACCGGCGACCAGGGCACCACCGCCCTCGGCGACATGAGCCGGGTCGCCAAGACCGATCTCAGGATCTCCGCGTACGCCGACGCCAACGAGGCGAACGCGGTGATCGGGACGGCGATCGCGCTGGGCGGTCTCGACGCGGAGGTCGTCGAGGTCCTCACCCGCGTCCAGAACGACCTGTTCGACGTGGGCGCGGACCTGTCGACGCCGGTCGTGGAGAACCCCGAGTACCCGCCCCTGAGGGTCGAGCAGTTCTACATCGACAAGCTGGAGGCGGACTGCGACCGCTTCAACGAGCGGCTGGAGAAGCTGCGCTCCTTCATCCTGCCCGGCGGCACCCCGGGCGCGGCCCTGCTGCACCAGGCCTGCACGGTCGTACGGCGTGCCGAGCGCTCGACCTGGGCGGCGCTGGAGGTGCACGGCGAGGTGATGAACCCGCTCACCGCGACCTACCTCAACCGCCTTTCGGACCTGCTGTTCATCCTGGCCCGGACGGCCAACAAGGACGTCGGTGACGTGCTGTGGGTGCCGGGCGGGGAGCGCTGAGACACCCCCCGCCCCGCGCCCGCTCCTCTCAACGTTCCGTGCCGTCCCGGGCCGCGTCCTCGTCCGCCCGGGCGAGCGCGGACTCGGCGGCGGCCACCTTCTTCTGCATCTCCGAGTAGCCGGAGGGCGTGGCGGCCGGCTTGTCCGGGGCGCCGGCCGAGCCGCCGCCGGGCGCGCAGGCCGTCGCGAGCCCGGCGAGCAGGACGGCCGCGGCGGCCGCGAGCCTCGGCCGCATCAGCTCGCGCCCCCGTCGTTGTCCTTGCACCAGGTGCGGACGTCCGCCAGGTCCTGTTGCCGCTGGCGCAGGGTCGTCACCAGCGACTTGCGGAAGGTCAGCCGGTCCTGGAGATACGTGGCGATCTCGGAGTGCCCGGCGCTCTTGGCGTTGTCCACACGCTGCTGCAGGCGGGCGATGGAACCGCGTTTGTCGGCGCCCGCGTTCAGGCGGTCGAGGGCGCGCCCGATGCGGCGGTCGATCTTCGGCGCCCGCTTGCACAGCGCCTGCGCGCCGTCGCCGGTCGGGGTCGCCGCCGGCGACGGTGTGCTCTCGGCCACGGCCGCTCCGGTGGTGCCCGCCAGGACCGCGGCCACGGCCGCCCCCACCAGGAGGGTGCGCCGGTGTCGTCGTACGTACATCTCTGCCTCCGTTTCCCGCGGACGGCCCCCTTCGTCCGTCCGCTCGCGGGAGGAGGCTAGGAACCGTCTTTGGGGAAACTCTGTGACCGTTTCGTCCCGGCTGTGTCGATCAGCCAGTCGCGGTGTGCGGGGAGCGGGCCGCCGGTCGACGGCAGCCGCACCTCGAAGCGGGCGCCGGTCCCGGACGGGCCGTCCGCCACGGTGACACTCCCCCGGTGCAGGGCCGCCTGCTGGGCCACCAGGGTCAGGCCGAGCCCGGAGCCGGAGCTCGCGGGCCCGCGTTCGAAGCGCTCGAAGATCCGTGCGCGGGCGTCGGCGGGCACCCCGGGTCCGGCGTCGTCGACCGTGACGACGACCTGTTCGCCCGCGCGCCGCACCCCCACCGCCACCGTGGCGCGGCCGTCGGCGTCGCTGCCGTGCGTGAGGGCGTTGGCCAGCAGGTTGTCCAGGAGCAGCCGCAGGCCGGGCTCCCAGCCGGGCACCGTCGCGCCGGGCTCGGCCCGCAGCGTGATCCGTGCGCCCGGAGCGCGCCGCCGGGCCTCCGCGACCGCCGCGTCCGCCGCCTCCGACACGTCCACGCTTCCCAGGGCCTCCGCCTCCACCAGGTCACCGCGGCCCAGTTCGCGGAGCATCACCAGCAGGTTCAGCAGCCGGGCGTGTTCGGTGCGCAGGTCGGCCAGGACCTCCGTGCGGTCCGCCTCGGGGAGGTCGGGGTGCGCGGCGAGGATGTCGAGGTTGGTGCCCATGCTCATCAGCGGGGTGCGCAGTTCGTGGGCGGCGGCGGAGGAGAAGGAGCGGGCGGTGTCCAGGGCCTCGGCGGTGCGGGCGGCCTGTTCGTCGTAGCGGGCGAGGACGGTGCGCAGGGTGGCCGCCAGTTCGTCGACCTCGGTGACCCCGCTCGGCTCGTCGGGCAGCCGGGTGCCGCTGGTGCGCGGGTCCAGTCCCGCGGTACGGCGCCCGAGCCGGCGCAGCGGGCCGGTGGCGCCGGTGGCCACGGCCCAGGCGAGCAGACCGGACAGCGGCGCGGCGGTCAGCGTCGTCACCGCCACCCGGCGTCTGACCAGCCGGAGTTGGGCCTGGTCGGCGGCGTTGGGCGAGAAGACCCACAGGGTGCCGGAGCCGCGGGCGGTGGTGATCGTCCTCGACAGGGCACGCCAGCTGGTGCCGCCTTCGCGGACGGTGACCGGCCCCCTGGTCCCCTCGGGCAGCGGCACCGAGGCGTCCGGCTGGGGGCCGCCGCTGAAGGTGGCGTCGGGGCCGACGACCCGGACGCCGACGTCGAGGGCCGCGCTGAAGAGCCGACGTTCACGGGTGTCGGCGGCCTTGGGGCGGTCGTCGGCCGTGGCCCGCAGCAGGGCGCGGGCGTCGGCGGTGAGGGCGGTGGCCCGGGTGCGCAGGTGGTCGTCCTCGGCGCCGTGCAGGTCGTGTTCGACGAGCCGGAGCAGCAGCCAGCCGCAGGCCAGGACGAGCAGCGGCACGGTGACGCCGACGGCGATCCCGATCCGGGTGGAGAGCCTCACGGCTCCCGCCTCAGGACGAAGCCCACGCCGCGCACGGTGTGCACGAGCCTGGGCCGGCCGTCCGCCTCCAGCTTGCGCCGCAGATAGCTGACGAAGGTGTCGACGGTGTCGGTGCGCACGTCGAAGTCGTAGCCCCACACCCGGTCGAGCAACTGGTCGCGGGTGAGCACGATCCCCGCGTTGCGGGCGAGCACCTCCAGCAGCTCGAACTCCCGCCGGGTCAGATCCAGCGGCCTGCCGTCCCGCTCGGCGGTGCGGGCGGCCGGGTCGATGACCAGGCCCGCCACCCGCAGCACCTCGCCGGCGGGCGGGCGGCGGCGCAGCAGGGCCCGCAGCCGCAGTACCAGTTCCTGCAGGGCGAACGGCTTGACCAGGTAGTCGTCGCCGCCCGCCTGGAGACCGGCGATGCGGTCGGCGGTCTCGTCCAGCGCGGAGAGCATGAGGACGGGCAGGTCAAGCCCGTCCTCGCGGAGCCGTTCGCACACCTCGATGCCGCTCATGCCGGGCATCGACACGTCGAGGACGAGGACGTCGGGCGGCGTCTGACGGATCGTGGCCAGCGCCTCGCGGCCGCCGTCCGCCGTGCGCACCCGGAATCCGCTCAGCTTCAGCCCGCGTTCCAGGGAGCGCCGGATGGCCGCGTCGTCGTCCACGACCAGCACGGCACCGGAACGTTCCGCCTCGCTCATGCACCCCTCCTCGCTCACCGCCCGGTCAGCGTACGGTCCTCCCCGGTGCGGTCGGCAGCGGTGGCCGGGGCCTTCTTGGGCCAGATCAGGTAGGTCAGCGCGACGACGCCGTGGATGCCCAGCGCCCGCAGCGCCACCAGCTGGAAGGACCGCAGGGACGAGGTGTCCCCGTCGCCGACGTACCAGATCGCGCCCTGCAGCAGGGCGCAGGCGACCGCGGCCGCCAGCAGGGTACGCAGCCACAGGCCGCCCTCGTGGCGGGCGCGGGCCAGGCCGTACCGCGGGGGCTTCGGCGGGCGCGGGCCGCCCGAGAGGCGGTGGGCGGCGTGGCCGTCGAGCCAGCGGATCGTGTAGTGGCCGTAGGCGACGGTGTACCCGATGTACAGGGCGGCCAGGCCGTGTTCCCAGCCGGGTTCGGCGCCGTTCCTCAGGTCGATCGCCGTCACCGCGAACAGGACCAGCTCCAGCAGCGGCTCGCACAGCAGGATCGCCACGCCGGTGCGGCGCCACCCCAGCAGATAGCGGACGGCGAGGCCCAGGGCCAGCAGCACCCAGAAACCCACTTCGCAGACGATGATCAACGTGACGACCACGGCACGCTCCTTTCGGTCACCCTTCCAGGCTCGCGGGGCGCGCGGTCGTTCTCGTCGTCGGCGGTGACGAACCCGCGGTACATCGAAAGATGCAGTCCAGGACCGTCCCACGGCATCAGGCGCGGGTCGCGGGCACCGTGTTGGATGGAGTCATGGCCCTTCCCCGACCGCACCGCTTCGACGTGTTCGTCGCCGTCGGCGGGCTGCTCGGCGGGCTGCTCCTGGTGGGCATCGGCCTCACCACCCGGCCCGCCGGCGACCCGATCGCCGTCTTCGACGGGCCCTGGCCGATGCTGCCGCCGCTCGTCGTCATGGCCGGCTGCGAGCTGCTGCGCCGCACGGGACCCCGCGCGGCCCTGCTGACCGGCACGGCCGCGGTCTGCGCGGACCTCGTCACCCAGGGGAACCTGGCCACGGTCCTGATGTTCACCGACCTCCTCTACGCGGCCGTGCTGTACGGCCCGCTCGCCTCGGCCCGCCGCATCCAGTGGATCACCGGGCTGCTCACGGTGGCCGCGACGCTGGTGCCGTTCGCGGTGTGGCGGGTCCCGGAGGCGCTGCTGATCGGTGTGGTCGTGGGTGTCGTGGCGTACGCGCCCGCCGCCACCGGCTGGATCGTGCGCGACCACCGGGACGCGGCCGAGGCGGCCCGGTTGCGCGCCGAACAGACCGCGCTGCTGGCCGAGATGGACCGCAGTCAGGCGGTCGCGTCGGAACGGGCGCGGATGGCACGGGAGTTGCACGACATGGTCGCCAACCACCTGTCCGCCATCGCCATCCACTCGACGGCCGCGCTGTCCATCGACGATCCCGGGACCTCGCGGGACGCGCTCGCCGTCATCCGGGAGAACAGCGTCGAGGGGCTCGCCGAGATGCGCCGGCTGATCGGCATCCTGCGCGACGGGCACGGCGGACCCAGCGCGGTCCCGACCCTCGACGGCCTGCCCGCCCTGGTCGCCGGCGCCCGCGCCAACGGCCTGGACGTCACCCTGGACACCGAGCACGGCCGGGTCCCCGCACCCGTCGAACTCGCCGCCTACCGCATCGTCCAGGAGTCGCTGACCAACGCCCTCAAACACGCCTGCCCCGGCCGCGTGACCGTGCGGCTGGCCCGGCTGGACGGCGCACTGGACGTGCGGGTGAGCAGCCCGTACGGCCACCGGGACGGGCCGCGCGCCCCCGGCTCCGGGGCCGGGCTGGTCGGCATGCGGGAGCGGACCGCGCTGCTCGGCGGCACGTTCACGGCGGGGCCCGAGGGCACGCGGTGGACCGTGCACGCCACGCTTCCGCTCACCGAGGCGGACCGGCACGCCGAGGTGGACCGGATCGCCGGAGCGGGCCGAGACGCCGAAGCGGGCCGCGGCGCCGCGACGGGCCGAGAAGCCGCAGTGGGCCGAGACGCCGAAGGAGACCGATCGTGATCCGAGTGCTCGTCGCCGAGGACCAGGCCGCCGTGCGCGCCGGGCTCGTCCTGATCCTGCGCAGCGCCCCCGACATCGAGGTGGCCGACGAGGCGGCGGACGGGGAGCAGGCGGTGGCGCTGGCCCGGGAGCTGCGGCCGGACGTGGTGCTGATGGACGTTCAGATGCCGCTTCTGGACGGGGTGTCGGCGACCGGGCGCATCGTCGAGGAGCGGCTCGCGGACGTGCTGGTGCTGACCACCTTCGATCTCGACGAGTACGTGTTCGGGGCGCTGCGCGCGGGGGCGGCCGGGTTCCTGCTGAAGAACACCGACGCCGCGGATCTGCTGGCGGCGGTCCGGACGGTGGCGCGCGGCGAGGGCCTGATCGCGCCGGCCGTCACCCGCCGGCTGATCGCCGCGTTCGCCGCCGGGCCGGTGCGGGAACCGAGGGACGCGGCGGTCCTCGACGTACTCACGCGGCGCGAGCGCGAGGTGCTGTCCTGTCTCGGCGAGGGCCTGTCCAACGCCGGCATCGCCGACCGGCTCGACATGGCCGAGGCGACGGTGAAGACGCACGTCAGCCGTCTGCTGGGGAAGCTGGAGCTGCGCAGCCGCGTGCAAGCGGCGGTGCTCGCGCAGGAGTTGGGGATCTGAGGCAACCCGGGTGTCAAGTGGTCCAGACCTATTGACCGATGGTCCAGACCTTTCTATTCTCGCGACACCGTGGGCGTGAAGGCTCAGTCGCGCCCCCACCCCCTTGACGAAGAGGGAGGCGCAGCATGCGCTTCAGACACAGAGCCGCGGCAGGGTTCGCGACCCTGTTGCTCCCCCTGGCCGGACTGGTCGGCCTCGCGAGCCCCGCCCAGGCCGCGACGAACGCCACCGCCACGTACACCAAGACCCAGGACTGGGGAACCGGCTTCGGCGGTCAGTGGACCATCAAGAACACCGGCTCCAGCAGCATCAGTTCCTGGACCGTCGAGTGGGACTTCCCCTCCGGCACGTCCGTCACCTCCGCGTGGGACGCGGACGTCACGAACTCCGGCACCCACTGGACCGCCAAGAACAAGTCGTACAACGGCACCCTGGCCCCCGGTGCCTCGGTCTCCTTCGGCTTCAACGGCGCGGGCTCCGGCTCCCCGTCCAACTGCAAGCTGAACGGCGACAGTTGTGACGGCACCACGGTCCCCGGCGACGCGGCGCCGTCCGCGCCGGGCACCCCCACCGCCTCCTCCGTCACCGACACCTCGGTGAAGCTGTCCTGGAGCGCGGCCACCGACGACAAGGGCGTCAAGAACTACGACGTCCTGCGCGACGGCAAGGTCGTCTCCACGGTGACCACGACCTCGTACACCGACACCGGCCTCACCGCGGGCACCGACTACTCCTACACCGTGCGGGCCCGTGACACCGCCGACCAGACCGGTCCGGTGAGCGGCTCGGTCGCGGTGCACACCACCGGCGGCACCACCGACCCGCCGCCGACCACCGGCGACAAGGTCAAGCTCGGCTACTTCACCGAGTGGGGCATCTACGGCCGCAACTACAACGTCAAGAACCTGGTGACGTCCGGCTCGGCGGCGAAGATCACGCACATCAACTACGCCTTCGGCAACGTCACCAACGGCCAGTGCGCGATCGGCGACTCCTACGCCGACTACGACAAGGCCTTCACCGCCGACCAGTCGGTCAGCGGCGTCGCGGACACCTGGGACCAGCCGCTGCGCGGCAACTTCAACCAGCTCCGCGAGCTGAAGGCCAAGTACCCGAACATCAAGGTGCTGTGGTCCTTCGGCGGCTGGACCTGGTCCGGCGGCTTCGCCCAGGCGGCGGCCAACCCGACCGCCTTCGCGAACTCCTGCTACAACCTGGTCGAGGACCCGCGCTGGGCCGACGTGTTCGACGGCATCGACATCGACTGGGAGTACCCGAACGCCTGCGGGCTTTCCTGCGACACCAGCGGGGCCGCGGCCTTCAAGAACGTGATGTCCGCGCTGCGCGCCAAGTTCGGCTCCAACAACCTGGTCACGGCGGCCACCACCGCCGACGGTTCGGCCGGCGGCAAGATCGAGGCCGCCGACTACGCGGGCGCCGCCCAGTACGTCAACTGGTACAACGTGATGACGTACGACTTCTTCGGCGCCTGGGACGCGCAGGGCCCGACCGCCCCGCACTCCCCGCTCACCTCGTACTCCGGCATCCCGAAGGCCGGCTTCACCACGGCCGACGCGATGGCCAAGTTCAAGGCGATCGGCGTCCCCGCGAAGAAGCTGCTCATCGGCATCGGCTTCTACGGCCGCGGCTGGACGGGCGTGACACAGGACGCCCCGGGCGGCACGGCCACGGGCCCGGCGGCCGGCACCTACGAGCAGGGCATCGAGGACTACAAGGTCCTCAAGACGTCCTGTCCGGCGACCGGCACGGTCGCGGGAACGGCGTACGCGCACTGCGGCAGCAACTGGTGGTCCTACGACACCCCGTCGACCATCGCCGGAAAGATGAGCTGGGCCAAGTCCCAGGGCCTCGGCGGCGCGTTCTTCTGGGAGTTCAGCGGTGACACGAGCAACGGAGAGCTGGTGAGCGCCATCAGCAGCGGAATGAGCTGACGGACTGCATTCACTTCACCACCTGGGGCGCGCGGCACCTGCCGCGCGCCCCAGGCGTGCGCGGCGGGGGGTCATCCGGCCCCTTGGACGGGAAGGTCGGCAGGTGCGACGGACCCCTGACCGGGCACATCCTTTATCTCAAACACTAAGCGGAAGAACTCATTCATGGGGGAAGAATGAAGCGCAGGTCCCACAAGCCGCACAAGAACGCGCGGCCGGCCGCCTCCAGGGCGGTGTCCTACGGAGGGTTCGCCGGGGCAGCGGCAGCGGCTCTGCTGGCCGCGTCGCCGGTGAACATAACGGTGACGTTCGGCCCCGAGCCACGTACCGTCGTCGCCTCGCAGGCCGACGTACCGAACCCGGTGTGTCAGGCCACGTTGACGCGCTGACCGGGAGGCGCCGCCTCCAGCCACGCCAGGAAACCGGTCAACGCGTCCTCGCTCATGGCGAGTTCGAGGCGCGTGCCGCGGTGCAGGCAGGTCAGGACGACGGCGTCGGAGAGGAGGGCCAGTTCCTCCTCTCCCTCGGGGAGGCGGCGGCCGGCCACCTCGATCGCGGCGCGTTCCAGGACGCGGCGCGGCCGGTAGGCGTAGGAGAAGACGCGGTACCACTCGATACGGTCGCCGTTGTAGCGGGCGACGCCGTAGCTCCAGCCTTTTCCGCTGGTGTCGGGTTTCTCGGGGACGTCCCAGCGCAGCGAACAGTCGAAGGTGCCCCCGGAGCGCTGGATGAGTCTGCGGCGGAGGCCGAAGACGAACAGCCCCAGCACCACGAGTGCCACGACGATTCCGCACACAGTCAGAGCGAGGACCATCGACACCGACCTCCTCGTCTCCTAGGTACCGAATACAGGTAACGGAACGGAAAAAACATCCATATCTGCCTCAGCCGCGGTCGGCGCCGGATTGCTCCGGTGCCGACCGCGGCTGAGTGACGTCATGCAGCTCCGCGCGGCCTCAGCGCGTGGCCGCCGCACGCAGTCGTACATCTGCGCGGCGCTCGGCGGCGGCGTCGCCCTCCGCCTTCGCCCGCTCCAGCTCGCGCTCCACGCGCTGGACGTCGATCTCGTCCGACAGCTCGGCGATCTCGGCCAGCAGCGACAGCTTGTTGTCCGCGAACGAGATGAAACCGCCGTGCACCGCGGCGACGACCGTTCCACCATCACTCGTACGGATGGTCACCGGGCCCGACTCCAGCACACCGAGCAGCGGCTGGTGACCGGGCATGACGCCGATGTCGCCGGACGTGGTGCGCGCGACGACCAGGGTGGCCTCGCCGGACCAGACCTCTCGGTCGGCCGCGACCAGCGCGACGTGCAGCTCAGCAGCCAAGGTGGCTCCTCGGGTCACCACCCGGCGGTTCGGCCGGGTGTTGGTTACAAGTCTAGTAGGCGTGAAAGAGGGGGCGGGACGCACCCGCCCCCTCTGTCGAACTCAGGGAGTTCAGGAGACGCCGAGCTCCTTGGCGTTGGCCTTGAGGTCCTCGAGGCCACCGCACATGAAGAACGCCTGCTCCGGGAAGTGGTCGTACTCGCCGTCGCAGATCGCGTTGAAGGCCGCGATCGACTCGTCCAGCGGGACGTCCGACCCGTCGACGCCGGTGAACTGCTTGGCGACGTGGGTGTTCTGGGACAGGAAGCGCTCCACGCGACGGGCACGGTGGACGACGAGCTTGTCCTCCTCGCCGAGCTCGTCGATACCGAGGATCGCGATGATGTCCTGGAGGTCCTTGTACTTCTGCAGGATCGTCTTGACGCGCATGGCGGCGTCGTAGTGGTCCTGCGCGATGTAGCGCGGGTCCAGGATGCGGGACGTGGAGTCCAGCGGGTCCACGGCCGGGTAGATGCCCTTCTCGGAGATCGGACGGGACAGAACCGTCGTCGCGTCGAGGTGGGCGAAGGTGGTGGCCGGGGCCGGGTCGGTCAGGTCGTCCGCGGGGACGTAGATCGCCTGCATCGAGGTGATCGAGTGACCACGGGTCGAGGTGATGCGCTCCTGGAGGAGACCCATCTCGTCGGCCAGGTTCGGCTGGTAACCCACCGCGGAGGGCATACGGCCGAGCAGGGTCGACACCTCGGAGCCCGCCTGCGTGAAGCGGAAGATGTTGTCGATGAAGAACAGCACGTCCTGCTTCTGGACGTCACGGAAGTACTCGGCCATGGTCAGGCCGGCCAGCGCGACGCGCAGACGGGTGCCCGGGGGCTCGTCCATCTGACCGAAGACCAGCGCGGTCTTGTCGATGACGCCCGAGTCCGACATCTCCTCGATGAGGTCGTTGCCCTCACGGGTGCGCTCACCGACACCGGCGAACACGGAGACACCGTCGTGGTTGTTGGCGACGCGGTAGATCATCTCCTGGATGAGCACCGTCTTGCCGACGCCGGCACCACCGAACAGACCGATCTTTCCACCCTTGACGTACGGGGTGAGAAGGTCGATGACCTTGACGCCGGTCTCGAACATCTCGGTCTTCGACTCGAGCTCGTCGAAGTTCGGGGCCTTGCGGTGGATGGACCAGCGCTCGCCGTCGTAGGTCTCGTCGACGTTCAGCACCTCACCGAGGGTGTTGAACACCTTGCCCTTGGTGAAGTCGCCGACGGGGACGGTGATGCCCGTGCCCGTGTCGGTCACCGCGGCCTGGCGGACCAGACCGTCGGTCGGCTGCATGGAGATGGTGCGGACCAGGCCGTCACCCAGGTGCTGGGCGACCTCCAGGGTCAGGAGCTTCTTCTCGCCGGCGTTGGCCGGGTCGGCCACCTCGACGTGAAGGGCGTTGTAGATCTCCGGCATCGCGTCGACGGGGAACTCCACGTCGACGACCGGGCCGATGACCCGGGCGACGCGGCCCGTGGCCGTCGCGGTCTCAACAGTGGTGGTCATTAGCGGTCACTCCCCGCGGTCGCGTCGGCCAGGGCGCTGGCGCCACCGACGATCTCGCTGATTTCCTGGGTGATTTCGGCCTGGCGGGCCGCGTTGGCAAGCCGGGAGAGCGTCTCGATGAGCTCGCCCGCGTTGTCGGTCGCCGACTTCATCGCGCGCCGCGTGGCGGCGTGCTTGGAAGCGGCCGACTGGAGGAGCGCGTTGTAGATACGGCTCTCCACATAGCGCGGCAGCAGGGCGTCGAGGACGTCCTCCGCCGAGGGCTCGAAGTCGTACAGCGGGAGGATCTCGCCCTGCGGCGCGGCCTCCTTGGCGACCTCTTCGAGGCTGAGCGGCAGCAGACGGTCGTCGAGCGCCGTCTGCGTCATCATCGAGACGAACTCGGTGAAGACGATGTGGAGCTCGTCCACGCCGCCCTCGGCCGTTTCCTTCTCGATGGCCTCGATCAGCGGAGCCGCGACCTTCTTGGCGTCCGCGTACGTGGGCTCGTCGGTGAAGCCGGTCCACGACTCCGCGACCTTGCGCTCACGGAAGTTGTAGTGGGCGACACCACGGCGGCCGACGATGTAGGTGACGACCTCCTGGCCCTCGCGCTCCAGCCGCTCGGTGAGCTGCTCCGCCTTCTTGATGGCGTTGGAGTTGAAGGCACCGGCAAGCCCTCGGTCGCTCGTCAGGAGCAGGACCGCGGACCGCGTGACCGTCTCGGCCTGCGTGGTCAGCGGGTGCTTGGTGTTCGAGCCGGTACCGACCGCCGTGACCGCGCGCGTCAGTTCCCGCGCGTACGGCGTGGAGGCCGCCACCTTGCGCTGCGCCTTGACGACGCGCGAGGCGGCGATCATCTCCATCGCCTTGGTGATCTTCTTGGTCGCGGTGACGGATCGGATGCGACGCTTGTAGACCCGGAGCTGGGCTCCCATGAGTCAGGTCCCTTCCTTACGTCACTTGGCGGCGGCCGGGGCGTCCTCGCCGAGAAGCTTGCCGTCCGAGGTCTCGAACTGCTTCTTGAACTCGGCGATCGCGTCGGCAACAGCGGTGAGGGTGTCGTCCGACATCTTGCCGCCCTCCCTGATGGAGGTCATGAGGCCCTGCTCCTTGCGGTGCAGGTACTCGAGGAGCTCGCGCTCGAAGCGGCGGATGTCGTTGACCGGGACGTCGTCCATCTTGCCGGTGGTGCCGGCCCACACCGAGACGACCTGGTCCTCGGTCGACATCGGCTGGTACTGGGCCTGCTTCAGCAGCTCGACCATGCGCTGACCGCGCTCCAGCTGCGCCTTCGACGCGGCGTCCAGGTCGGAACCGAAGGCGGCGAACGCCTCCAGCTCACGGAACTGGGCGAGGTCGACGCGCAGACGGCCGGAGACCTGCTTCATCGCCTTGTGCTGCGCGGAACCACCGACTCGGGAGACGGAGATACCGACGTTCAGCGCGGGGCGCTGACCGGCGTTGAACAGGTCCGACTCCAGGAAGCACTGGCCGTCGGTGATGGAGATGACGTTGGTCGGGATGAACGCCGAGACGTCATTGGCCTTGGTCTCGACGATCGGCAGACCGGTCATCGAGCCCTTGCCCATGTCGTCGGAGAGCTTCGCGCAGCGCTCCAGCAGACGGGAGTGCAGGTAGAAGACGTCACCGGGGTAGGCCTCACGGCCCGGCGGGCGGCGCAGCAGCAGGGACACGGCGCGGTAGGCGTCGGCCTGCTTCGACAGGTCGTCGAAGATGATGAGGACGTGCTTGCCCTCGTACATCCACTGCTGACCGATGGCCGAACCGGTGTACGGCGCCAGGTACTTGAAGCCGGCCGGGTCGGACGCCGGGGCGGCGACGATGGTCGTGTACTCCAGCGCGCCGTTCTCCTCCAGCGCGCGGCGGACCGACGCGATGGTGGAGCCCTTCTGGCCGATGGCGACGTAGATGCAGCGGACCTGCTTGTTCGGGTCGCCGGTGCGCCAGTTGTCGCGCTGGTTGATGATCGTGTCGACGGCCAGGGCGGTCTTGCCGGTCTGACGGTCACCGATGATCAGCTGACGCTGGCCACGGCCGATCGGGGTCATCGCGTCGACGGCCTTGTAGCCCGTCTCCATCGGCTCGTGCACCGACTTGCGCTGCATGACCGTGGGGGCCTGCAGCTCGAGGGCGCGGCGGCCGGACGTCTCGATCTCGCCGAGGCCGTCGATCGGGTTGCCGAGCGGGTCGACTACGCGGCCGAGGTAGCCCTCGCCGACGGCCACGGAGAGCACCTCACCGGTACGGGAGACCGGCTGACCCTCCTCGATGCCGCTGAACTCACCGAGGACGATGGCGCCGATCTCGCGCTCTTCCAGGTTGAGCGCGAGGCCGAGGGTGCCGTCCTCGAACTTCAGCAGTTCGTTGGCCATGGCCGAGGGCAGGCCCTCGACCTTCGCGATGCCGTCGCCGGCAAGGGTGACCGTACCGACCTCCTCGCGCGAGGCCGCGTCCGGCTTGTACGACTGGACGAAGTTCTCCAGCGCGTCCCGGATCTCCTCCGGCCGGATCGTGAGCTCCGCCATCTGGGTTCCCTGCTCTCCTTGTTGGGCCCGAAGTTTCAACTTGGGGGTCTGGGGGCGACCCCCAGGAATCCTCTGCACGGCCCAACTCGGGCCGTCTTACTACGTCGTATTGAGTTGCTGCTAGCTCGCCAGGCGGCGGCCGGCGTCCTCGATGCGGTCCGCGATCGAGCCGTTGATGACCTCGTCGCCGACCTGCACCCGGATCCCGCCGAGGACCTCGGGGTCCACGTCGATGTTGAGGTGCATCTGGCGGCCGTAGAGCTTGGCGAGGGCGGCGCCCAGGCGCTGCTTCTGCGCGTCGCTCAGCGGCACCGCCGAGGTGACGACGGCGACCAGGCGCTCCCGGCGCTCGGCGGCGAGCTTGGACAGGGACTCCAGTCCCGACTCCAGGCTACGTCCCCGCGGCGCGGTCACAAGGCGCGTCACCAGACGCTCGGTCGTCGCGTCGGCGCGACCGCCCAGCAGCCGGTGCAGCAGCTCGACCTTCGCCGAGGTGGCGGCGGCGCGGTCGGTCAGCGCGGCGCGCAGCTCGGTGTTGGAGGAGACGATCCGGCCGAACCGGAACAGCTCGTCCTCGACGTCGTCGAGCGCGCCCCTCTTCTGCGCGGCGGTGAGGTCGGCGGTGTTCGCCAGTTCCTCCAGCGCGTCCACCAGGTCGCGCGACTGCGACCAGCGGGAACGCACCATGCCGGACACCACGTCGATGGCCTGGCCGCCGACCTGGCCGTCCAGCAGACGCTGGGCGAGCCCGGCCTTGGCCTCACCGGCCTGCGCCGGGTCGGTCAGGACCCGACGCAAGCTGACCTCGCGGTCGAGCAGCGCGGTGACGGCGGCCAGCTCGTCGGCGAGCTTCGCCGCGTCGGCGGACGTGGAGTCCGTCAGCGCGTCGAGACGCTCGCGTGCGGCGGCCAGTGCCTCGCGGCTCGCTCCGTTCATCGGGTGGCCTCGGCCTTCTCCTCGAGCTCGTCGAGGAAGCGGTCGATGACGCGGCTCTGCCGGGCGTGGTCCTCGAGGGACTCACCGACGAGCTTGCCGGCCAGCTCGGTCGCGAGGTGACCGACGTCCTGCCGCAGCGCGGACGCGGCCGCCTTGCGGTCGGCCTCGATCTGCGCGTGACCCGCGGCGACGATCTCCTCGCGCTGCCGCTGGCCCTCGGCGCGCATCTCGGCGATGAGCGCGGCACCCTGCTCCTGCGCCTCCTGGCGCAGACGCGCGGCCTCGTGCCGGGCCTCGGCGAGCTGGGCCTTGTACTGCTCGAGAACGCTCTGGGCCTCGACCTGAGCGGCCTCGGCCTTCTCGATGCCACCCTCGATCGCCTCGCGGCGCTCCTCCAGAACCTTGTTGATGTTCGGGAGCAGCTTCTTCCAGAAGAAGAAGAACACGATGGCGAAGGCGATGGTGCCGACGAGCAGTTCGGGGCCCGGCGGGACGAGGGGGTTCTGCTTCTCCTCGGCCGCCAGCTGAACCAGGTTGGCGATCACATCAGTGCCTTTCGTCGATACGTGTCGGTAAGTAGGTCTTACTGACCGAACACGAACGGCATAACGATGCCGATGAGGGCGAGCGCCTCACAGAACGCGAAGCCCAGGATCTGGTTGGCGCGGATCAGACCGGCCGCCTCGGGCTGACGGGCCAGGGCCTGGGTGCCGTTACCGAAGATGATGCCGATACCGATGCCGGGGCCGATGGCCGCGAGGCCGTAACCGATGGAACCGAGGGAACCCGAGACGCCGGCGGCGAGGTCGATGGCAGCGGACATGCCGTTTCTTCCTTCTCTTTTACGGACCGGTGGGGGTTGGCCACCGGACGACTGGTGGGGGTGGGGCGGACGGTGCTCAGTGGTGCTCGGCGAGAGCGCCCTGAACGTAGGAGCAGGCCAGGAGGACGAAGACGTACGCCTGAACGGCCTGGACGAAGAGCTCGAAGAGGATCATGATCACCGTCATGACGAACGAGACGCCCGCCGCGGGGATCATGTAGCTGTTCAGCAGGTACCAGCTGGCGACGGTGAACATCGCGAGCAGCAGGTGGCCGGCGAACATGTTGGCGAAGAGTCGGACCGCGTGCGTGAACGGGCGGACGAGGACGTTCGAGAAGAACTCGATGACCACGACGAGCGGGAGCACCGCGCCGAGCGACTTGTCGTAACCGGTGAGGTTCTTGAACCCGCCGACGAAGCCGTGCTTCCTGAAGGTCAGCGACAGCCAGGTGATGTAGACGATCGCGGCGAGCACCGCCGGGAAGGCGATGATCGACGACACCGGGAACTGGGCCAGCGGGATCACGGACCAGACGTTCATGATCCAGATGAAGAAGAACAGCGAGACCATGAGCGGGACGTACTTCTCGCCCTCGCGCTTGCCCAGCGTCTCGTAGACGATGCCCCGGCGGACGAAGTCGTAGCCCGCCTCGCCGACCATCTGCAGCTTGCCCGGGACGACCTTGGCCTTGCCGAAGGCCGCCGAGAAGAAGACGGTGACGATCAGGGTGGTGATGAGGGCGAGCAGCATCACCTTGTTGAACTCGAACCCGCCGACGGTGAAGAGCGGCTTGAAGAGGAAGGAGTTCAGCCCGGGAGCCGGGAAGCCACAGCCGTTGTCGGACAGAATGCGGCAATCCCACTCAAAGGCGAGCTGGGTCGGGTCAGCACTCACCGCGGGCTCCTTCGGCATGACGCATGGGTACGGCAACCTCGTTGTGTCGGCGCGGCACGCGGCCGCGGGTCGGCACCGGACTGGTGTTACGGATGTGGGGGCGGCTGAGGGGCTTCGAGCCTCGCGATCGAACAGGCGTCAGCTCAGATGCCCGCGCCCGCGATGCCGCAGTTGGCACCGGACGATAGCAGGAGATCTCGCAAGCCCTTATCCCGCCCCTACCTCTCACGACGACGACCCTGTCTTCTCGGGCCTGCCGCTCTTCTCGGAGTCCGGATCGACGTAGAAGATCTTGGACTTCATGTGTGCACGGGCCTGTGCGGCCATCCACACGACGGTCGCGATCACCAAGGAGAGCGCGAACGCCTTGCCGTTGAAGAGAGAGGTGCCCTTGAAGACGGCCACGAAGATCATGAGCAGCAGGAGTTGGGCGACATAGAGCATCAGCCCCATGGCCTGGAACAGCTGCGGGAGCGTTTTTGCCGTCCATTGCAGGACGTAGAGACCGAGGCCCATGAAGAGCATCGACAGCACAACACCGACGGCCGCCCCGATCGCACCCTTGCCGCCGGCGACCGCAGCGCTGACGGCGACGGCGACCACGCCGGCAGCCGCTGCGGGCACAGCGATCGGCAGTAGGTTCCGGACGTCGTTGGACGGCATGGCGGCAACTCCGCTTTCAAAGGGGGGCAGGTGTCGTCATGGACGAGCGTAGTCCCGGGGCGAGGAGGGAACTCACGGCCAATGGACCGTCGCACTGCGGTCCTTCGGCTCTGTCCGGGGTTCTCGTGAACCGTATCACAAACTATTTGATGCGGTCTTTACCAAGAAGGTGTGCTCGCTGTCACACATGAGAGTGACAGTGCCCGTCTGTGCAAAAACAGGGCTAAGTTGTCTGGTATTGGGTCGCTTTGCAACCCCACGACTTGGCAATGCTCTAGTCAGATTCTTACCTTGTCAACGTCAGCGGGACGTTCCGGCCTTTCGCCTGTCCAGGAAGCGCGAACGGGCGCCGAGAGCGGTCGCTCCGTTGACTCCCGCCACACCCGCCACAACCGGGGTGCGCTCCTCCGAGTCGCACGGCTCCTCCTCCGAGGCCTCAACTGCCGCCTCCGCCAAGGCCGCTGAGGCGGCGCGACGGCGCCGGTAGCGCGGCGGCACGAAGGCCTCGGCCCAACGCGGGGCGCGCGGCGTGAAGCGCGGCAGCAGAAGCAGTACGAGGCCGATCGCGCTGAGGATCACGATGCCGAGCACGATCCACATGGACGCGGAGTTGACCGAGTAGGCGAGCGCGCCGAACGCGATCAGCGCCGACCAGAAGTACATGATCAGCACGGCCCGGCTGTGCGAGTGGCCGATCTCCAGAAGGCGGTGGTGCAGGTGCCCGCGGTCCGCGGCGAACGGCGACTGGCCGCGCCAGGTGCGGCGCACGATCGCCAGCACCAGGTCGGCGGCCGGGATCGCGATGATCGTCAGCGGCAGCAGCAGCGGGATGTAGACCGGCACCATCTGGTGCACGGCCTGCCGCTCGGACCCGCCGAACAGGCTGTCCGGGTCGACCTGCCCGGTGATGGAGATCGCGCCCGCGGCCAGCACCAGCCCGATCAGCATCGAGCCCGAGTCGCCCATGAAGATCCGCGCCGGGTGCATGTTGTGGGGCAGGAAGCCCAGGCACATGCCCATCAGCACGGCAGCGAACAGGGTCGCCGGGGCGGCCGCCTCGATGCCGTACGAGTACCAGATGCGGTACGAGTACATGAAGAACGCGGCGGCCGCGATGCACACCATGCCGGAGGCCAGGCCGTCGAGGCCGTCCACGAAGTTCACCGCGTTGATGGTGATCACGACGAGTGCCACCGTCAGCAGCGTGCCCTGCCACTGGGTCAGAGCCACCGTGCCGACCTTGGGGATGGGCAGCCACAGGATCGTCAGACCCTGCATGACCATCACGCCGGCGGCGATCATCTGGCCGCCCAGCTTGATCAGGGCGTCGATCTCGAACTTGTCGTCCAGCACGCCGATCAGCCAGATCAGCGCGGCCCCGGACAGCAGCGCCCGCGGCTCGTTGGACTTGGTGAAGACCTCGTTGAGGTTGGTCAGATGGTCCGCGACCAGCAGGCCGGCGCACAGCCCGAAGAACATCGCGATACCGCCGAGGCGCGGAGTCGGTTCCCGGTGCACGTCACGGGCCCTGATCTCCGGCATGGCTCCGGCCACGATCGCGAACTTCCGTACCGGCCCTGTCAGCAGATACGTCACCGCGGCCGTGATGCAGAGCGTCAGCAGGTATTCACGCACGGGCTTCCCCACAGGTCTCGCTGGCCATCACAGCCCCACACCCTAGCGATGGACGCATATGAGTGGGGACTTCCGGGTAGCGACGATGGTTGCACGCGTGGCTGTGCGTGCGGTCGCACGCACGTGGACGCGGGTGCGCCTACCCCCGCTCAGCCGGGATACGGCTGAAATCTACCGGCCAGCTCACGCACTTGATCACGCGCCTTGTGACTCTCCACGTCACCGCGCAGTACTTGTGCGAACAATGCGGCGATGTGAGACATCTCCTCCTCCCCCATTCCCTGCGTCGTCACCGCGGCCGTGCCGAGCCTGAGCCCCCGCGCGTCCCCGTGCGGCAGGGCGCAGCAGTCCAGCACCATCCCGGCCGCCGCGAGCCGCCCGCGCGCGGTGCGCCCGTCGACGCCGAGGGGCGCGGGGTCGGCGGTGATGAGGTGCGTGTCCGTGCCGCCCGTCGTCACGACCAGCCCCTCCGCGGCGAGCCGGGCCGCGAGGACTTTCGCGTTGGCGACCACCTGATGGGCGTACGCGGCGAACGCCGGTGTTGCCGCCTCCCCGAACGCGACGGCCTTGGCGGCGATGGTGTGCATCTGCGCCCCGCCCTGGGTGAACGGGAAAACCGCCCGGTCGACCCGTTCGGCCAGGTCGCTCCCGCACAGCAGCATCCCGCCGCGCGGCCCGCGCAGCACCTTGTGCGTGGTCGCGCAGACGATGTCGGCGTACGGCACCGGGCTGGGCGCCGCTCCCCCGGCGACGAGCCCGATGGGATGGGCGGCGTCGGCGATCAGATAGGCGCCCACCTCGTCGGCGACCTCCCGGAAGAGGGCGTAGTCGATGTGCCGGGGGTAGGCGATGGAGCCGCACACGATCGCCTTCGGCCGGTGGCTGCGGGCCAGCATCCTGACCTGGTCGTAGTCGATGAGCCCGGTCTCCGCGTCCACCCCGTAGCCGACGAAGTCGAACCAGCGGCCGGAGAAGTTGGCGGGCGAGCCGTGGGTGAGGTGGCCGCCGTAGGGCAGACCGAGGGCGAGCACGGTGTCGCCGGGCCGCAGCAGTGCCGCGTACGCGGCGAGGACGGCGGACGACCCCGAGTGCGACTGGACGTTGGCGTGCTCGGCGCCGAACAGGGCCTTGGCGCGGTCGACGGCCAGCCGCTCGGCGACGTCGACGATCTCGCAGCCGCCGTGGTGCCGGGCGCCCGGATAGCCTTCCGCGTACTTGTTGGCCAGCACCGATCCGAGCGCGGCCAGCACGGCCGGCGAGGTGAAGTTCTCGGCGGCGATCAGCTGCAGCGTCGTCGACTGCCGGTCGAGCTCCCCGAGCAGGATCTCGGCCAGCTCGGGGTCCTGCAGCCGCAGGACGTCGGCGGTCGCGGGGGCATGGGTGACCGGCATGGTGGGCTCCGTACGTCGACGGTGACGTACGACCAATGTAGGCCCGGTACTGGTGGGGCGCCCGGTCGTGTGGTCTCTTCCGGGGAACCGGTGAGCCCCTTGACGATCCGTCCGTCGCCCGGGTCACATGCGCGCGGGCACTCCGGTCAGCGCCGTCACCACCGGATCCAGCGCCTGGTGTATCTCGTCGCCGATGGACCGGAAGAAGGTCAGCGGTGCCCCGTACGGGTCGTACACCTCGTCCGCCTCCGCGGTGGGCGCCAGCAGCCACCCGCGTAGAGCCGCCGCCGCGCGCACCAGGGCCCGCGCGCGGACGACTATGCCCTCCTCCAGCGGGGGCAGGGTCGCCGGGTCGATCGCGCGGACCAGACGGGTGAACTCCTTCAGCGTGAAGGTGCGCAGGCCCGCCGAGTGGCCCATGGAGATGACCTGGGCGCGGTGGTCCCGGGTGGCCGTCAGGACGAGGTCGGCCATGATGACGTGCTCGTCGAGCAGCTCCCGGCCGGTGAACCCGGAGGCGTCGGCGCCGAAGTCGGCCAGCACGGTCTCCGCGTTGGCCTCCATGGGCGCGCCCTCGTGACCCCAGGTGCCCGCGCTCTCCACGATCAGCGCGGCGCCCAGGACGCCGAGCCGCTGTTTCACGTAATGCCGGGTCAGCCGCTCGGTGATGGGCGAGCGGCAGACGTTGCCGGTGCTGACGTGGAGGATGCGGAAGCAGTCGCGCGGAAGCCCCACGAACGTCGTCGTGATCTCCGCGGCGCTCAGAGCCTCTGTCACATCCCCGGCCGGATCGGCGCGCGGCGTCTGGTGCGTGCGGTCGCAAGGCGCCGGAGCGCCCTCGTGGCGGAGCCACGTGGGCGGTTCGGCAACGCCGCGAGCGTGCGTGCCAGGCGTCGCGCGCCCGGCCGGGGATGTGACAGAGGCTCTCACCCCGTTGCCTATGCCACGCCCCGCGTCAGGGGCCGTCAATTGGCCACCTCGAGGTCAGGTACGACCTTGCGCAGCTCCTCCGGTGAGAGTGCGCCCTCCCGCAGCAGCACCGGTACCGGTCCGCTGACGTCGACGATGGAGGACGGCACGTTGCCGGGGGTGGGGCCGCCGTCGAGGTAGACGGAGACAGAGTCGCCGAGCATCTCCTGGGCGGCGTCGCAGTCCTCCGGCGCCGGGTGGCCGCTGATGTTGGCGGAGGAGACCGCCATGGGGCCGACCTCGGTCAGCAGCTCGATGGCGACGGGGTGCAGCGGCATGCGGACGGCCACCGTGCCCCGGGTGTCCCCCAGGTCCCACTGCAGGGACGGCTGGTGCTTGGCGACCAGCGTCAGCGCGCCCGGCCAGAAGGCGTCGACCAGTTCCCAGGCCATCTCGGAGAAGTCCGTGACCAGGCCGTGCAGGGTGTTCGGGGAGCCGATGAGGACGGGGGTGGGCATGTTGCGGCCCCGGCCCTTGGCCTGGAGCAGGTCGGCGACGGCCTCCGAGGAGAACGCGTCCGCGCCGATGCCGTACACCGTGTCGGTCGGGAGGACCACCAGCTCGCCACGGCGGACGGCGGACGCGGCCTCGCGCAGACCGGTGATGCGGTCGGTCGCGTCGTTGGTGTCGTATCGCCGTGCCATATCTAGCGGGCCTCCTCGTACACGTGCTGCGGGCAAAGGACTGGGGCGGTGCTCACGGCAGCGCCTTGCGGGCCGTGGCGAACCGGGGGCGGTTGTTCAGGTCGGGGTGGTCGGCCGCGTCGGCCCAGCCGCGCTCCTCGGTGAAGATCCACGGGACCTGGCCGCCCTGGGTGTCGGCGTGCTCGATGACGACGACGCCGCCCGGGCGCAGCAGCCGGTGCGCGGTCCGCTCCAGGCCGCGGATGAGGTCGAGGCCGTCCTCCCCGGAGAACAGGGCGAGTTCGGGATCGTAGTCCCGCGCCTCGGGGGCGACGTACTCCCACTCGGTCAGCGGGATGTAGGGCGGGTTGGAGATCACCAGGTCGACATGGCCGTCGAGGTCGCGGAAGGCGTCCAGGGCGTTGCCCTGCCGCAGGTCGACCCGTGAGCCCTCGACGTTCTTGCGGGTCCACGCCAGGGCGTCCTCCGACAGCTCCACGGCGTGCACCTTGGAGCGCGGGACCTCCTGGGCGAGGGCGAGCGCGATGGCGCCGGAGCCGGTGCACAGGTCGACGATGGTCGGCTCCACGACGTCCATGGCGCGCACGGCGTCTATGGCCCACCCGACCACGGACTCGGTCTCCGGCCGCGGCACGAACACGCCCGGCCCGACTTGGAGTTCGAGGTACCGGAAGTAGGCGCGCCCGGTGATGTGCTGCAGCGGCTCGCGCTGCTCACGCCGGGCGATGACCTCCCAGTAGCGGGCGTCGAAGTCCGAGTCCTTCACGGAGTGCAGCTCGCCCCGCTTCACGCCGTGCACGAACGCGGCGAGCTCCTCCGCGTCGTTGCGCGGCGAGGGCACGCCGGCGTCGGCCAGCCGCTGGGTGGCCTGTGCCACCTCTGCGAGCAGCAGGTTCACGCATTCCTCCGTGTCGTACTGGGTCGTGCGTACGTACCTCTTACGCGGCCGCCAGCTTCGCCGCCGAGTCGGCGTCGACGCAGGCCTGGATCACCGCGTCCAGGTCGCCGTCCAGGACCTGGTCCAGGTTGTAGGCCTTGAAGCCGACGCGGTGGTCCGAGATGCGGTTCTCCGGGAAGTTGTACGTGCGGATCTTCTCGGAGCGGTCGACGGTGCGGACCTGGCTGCGGCGGGCGTCGGCGGCCTCCTTCTCCGCCTCCTCCTGCGCCGCGGCGAGCAGCCTGGAGCGCAGGATACGCATCGCCTGCTCCTTGTTCTGCAGCTGGCTCTTCTCGTTCTGGCAGGAGGCCACGACTCCGGTGGGCAGGTGCGTGATGCGCACCGCGGAGTCGGTCGTGTTGACCGACTGGCCGCCCGGCCCGGAGGAGCGGTAGACGTCGATGCGCAGGTCGTTGGGGTTGATCTCGACGTCGACCTCCTCGGCCTCGGGGGTGACGAGGACACCGGCCGCGGAGGTGTGGATACGGCCCTGGGACTCGGTCGCCGGCACGCGCTGCACGCGGTGCACACCGCCCTCGTACTTCAGCCGCGCCCAGACGCCCTGACCCGGTTCGGTGGCACCCTGGCCGCCCTTGGTCTTCACCGCGACCTGGACGTCCTTGTAGCCGCCCAGCTCGGACTCGGTGGCGTCGATGATCTCGGTCTTCCAGCCGACGCGCTCGGCGTAGCGGAGGTACATGCGCAGCAGGTCCCCGGCGAAGAGGGCCGACTCGTCGCCGCCCGCGCCCGCCTTGATCTCCAGGATGACGTCCTTGTCGTCGCTGGGGTCGCGCGGGACGAGCAACAGGCGCAGCTTCTCGGTGAGTTCCTCGCGCTGCTTCTCCAGCTCCTTGACCTCGGCCGCGAAGTCCGGGTCGTCGGCGACGAATTCCTTCGCCGTCTCGATGTCGTCGCCGGTCTGCTTCCAGGAGCGGTACGTGGTGACGATGGGAGTCAGCTCGGCGTAACGCTTGTTGAGCTTGCGCGCGTTGGCCTGGTCGGAGTGGACCGACGGGTCCGCGAGCTTCTTCTCCAGGTCGGCGTGCTCACCGACGAGTTCCTCGACGGCCTCGAACATCTTGGGCTCCTGTACTGCGGTGCGGAAGGGAAGGCGGGCGACCAAAAACGCCGGTCCCGGCGCGCCTGTGGAGGGCGCGGCCGTGGACCGGCGGATTGGAGCTCGCTACTTCTTGGAGCCGGCCGCAGCCTTGCCGAAGCGGGCCTCGAAGCGGGCCACACGGCCACCGGTGTCGAGGATCTTCTGCTTGCCCGTGTAGAACGGGTGGCACTCGGAGCAGACCTCGGCGCGGATGGTGCCGCTGGAGATCGTGCTGCGGGTGGTGAACGACGCGCCACAGGTGCAGCTGACCTGCGTCTCGACGTACTCGGGGTGGATGTCGCGCTTCAAGGTGTCTCCTAGTTTCGGGAGGGCGCCGGGTCGCAGCCGCGGGATGCGGAGGCGTGAACCGGAGCCGACGTACCAGTCTGCCAGGACTGGGGCCATCCCCCAAAACCGGGGGCGTGGGCGATCTATTCCACGACGCCCTTGGCGTTGCCCGAGGCGGTGTCCTTGGTGGCGCTCGCGGGGATCGGCCGGTCGTTCTTGAGGGCGTCCCAGACCTCGCGGGCCCTGGCCTTCTCGACGATGACGCGGTTGGGGTCCGCCGGGTCGTAGCGGACCGGCATGGTCACCATGTGCATGTCGCCGGAGCCGATGCCCTTCAGGCCGTTGGCGAAGGACATGAGCGAGTTCACGGACCCGAGGTCGGAGTCGGTGGTCACGGTTCTGGTGGCGGTGTCGGCGAGGTCGTAGAGCTTCTTGGGGCTGGTGAAGATGCCGACGTGCTTGACCTGGTCGACCAGCGCCTTGATGAACGCCTGCTGGAGCTGGATGCGGCCGAGGTCGGAGCCGTCGCCGACGCCGTGCCGGGTGCGGACCAGGCCGAGGGCCTGCTTGCCGTCGAGGGTGTGGGTGCCGGCCTTGAGGTCGAGGTGGCTCTGCTTGTCGTCGATGTTCTTGGTCGTGGTGACCGGGACACCGCCGAGTTCGTCGATGAGCTTCTGGAAGCCGCTGAAGTCGACCTCGAGGTAGTGGTCCATGCGCAGGCCGGTGAGGGACTCGACCGTCTTCACGGCGCAGGTCGCGCCACCGGTCGAGTAGGCGCTGTTGAACATCACGCCGGAGGCGGCGTCGTGCTTGTCGCCCTTGGAGTCGGTGCACTCGGGCCGGTCGATGAGGGTGTCGCGGGGCATGGAGACCACGCTCGCTCTCTTGTGGCCCTTGTAGACGTGCACGATCATCGCCGTGTCCGAACGGGCGCTGCCGTCGTCCGCGCCGCCGCCGAGCTTCTTGTTGCTGCCGGAGCGGCTGTCCGAGCCGAGGACCAGGATGTTCTCGGAGCCGTTGTCGGCCTTCGCGGGCCGGTCGGTGCCCAGGGCGCCGTTGATGTCGACGCTCTTGATGTTGCCGTTGAGCTTGAAGTACAGATAACCGGCGCCCGTGCCGCCCAGCACGACGATGCCCGCGGCGGTCCAGGCCATCAGGATCAAGGCCTTGCGATGTTCGCTGCGCGGCTTGCGGCGGCGGCCCTTGGCGCGGTCGCGCCGGCCCTCGTTGCCGGTCTCGCCCGGTATACCGGGTTCCGGCGTGCTCTCGGCAGACATGTGCTCCTCGAATCTCGTCCGGTCGGATACCCCCTGCTTCCGGGGACAGGCCTGAAAAGGCGCGGCTGGTACCGCTCCATCGTCGCTCTGTCGGGTCAGACGGGGAAACTCGAGAAAGGGTTGCACAACGCTCTGTGCCCAACCCGTGGAGGATTGGGCACAGAGCGTGAACATGTACACCGGGGAGTCCCGGTTCACCTGCGATGTCAGCCGAAGATGTCGTACTGCTGGAAACCGGTACCGACCGACACTCTTGTGGCAAAGATCTCGCTCGTCGCCTTACCGGTGCCCTTGTACAGGTAAAGGGTGCCGCCGGACGTACGGGCCAGGAAGTCCGCCTTGCCGTCGCCGTTCACGTCGCCGATCGCGTCGAAGGCGTTGTAGCCCGTCCAGGCGCTGCGCACCTTGATCCGGGTCGAGAAGGCGCCCGTGCCGGACTTGCCGGTGCCCTTGTACAGGTACAGGTCGCCGGTGGACTTGTTGCGGGCGAGCAGGTCGGCCTTGCCGTCGCCGGTGAAGTCGCCCTTGCCGCGCACCATGTTGTACTGGTTCCAGCCGGTGCCGACCTGCACGCGGGCGGCGAAGGTGCCGTTGCCCTTGCCCGGGTAGATCCACAGGGTGCCGCCCGAGTCCACCGACAGCAGGTCGGGCAGGTAGTCGCCGGTCACGTCACCGGGGGCGATGATCCGGGTCCGGGTGGTCCAGCCGCTGAAGATCTTCGTGTTGGACCAGGAGTCGCTGGACGGCACGTAGTGCAGCCAGTAGACGTCGCCGCTGGAGCTCTGACGCAGCACGAGGTCCTGGTAGCCGTCCCGGTTCAGGTCGGTCTGCACGACCAGGTTCACTCCGCTGTACGACCCCAGCGACTGCCGGGCGGCGAACGCCGAGCCGGTGGAGTCCTTCTCGAACGCCTCCTTCGTCGAGGAGTTGCGCACGAACAGGTCGGCCTTGCCGTCCGTGTAGCTGAGGTTGGTGTCGTCGACGTTCGCGTAGGCGGCACCGATGTAGGTGCTGACCTTCGAGAAGACGCTGTAGTAGCCCTTCGCGACGCAGTCCGTGACGCCCCACGAGACGACGCCCACGATCCGGTTGTTCACCACGAGCGGTCCGCCCGAGTCGCCGTTGCAGGCGGCCTTCGTCCCGGTGTCGCTGCCGCTCTGCGAGCCGGCGCAGACCATGTGCCCGGCGACGTAGTCGGAGCCGTAGACGTTCGAGCAGGTCGAGTCCGCGTGGATGGTCAGCGCCGCCGACTTCAGCGTGTCGGAGATGTCCTGGCTGGTGGAGCTGGTGCGCCCCCAGCCGTAGACCGTGGCGCTGGTGCCGCCGGCGTACGAGGCGGTGTCACCGGACGTCGTCATGCGGATCGGCGTCGCCTTGACCGGGGAGGCCAGGGTGAGGACGGCGATGTCGTTGTTGATGGTCGCCGGGCTGTACGACGGGTGGTTCCACTGCCGCAGGGGCAGCGAGACGGTGCCGCCGTGCAGGTCGGTGTTGCCGGAGCTGTCGGTGGTCGGCAGCTGGCTGGTGCCGGTCAGGACGGCGCCGTAGGCCTTCCAGTCGTAGCTCTTGCCGTTCTCGTCCTTGACGCAGTGCGCGGCGGTGAGGATCTTCGTCGGCGACACGACCGTGCCGCCGCAGAAGAACCCGATGTCGTCGCTGGTGTCGGAGGACGTGCCGTTGTCGTCGTAGTACCACAGCTGCGCCATCCAGGGCGCCGAGGTGATGGCGGTGTCGGTGCCGCCGATGACATAGGGGCTGACCGTGGAGCCGGAGGTGGTGGTGCTCGCGCTGTACGACGACTTCTGCGGAGCGGCCTCCCCGGCGGTGCCGTCGGTCGCGAGCGCGCCCGCGATCCGCGCGGTCAGCTCGGCGGTCGGCACCGAGCTGGTGGCGGGCTTGGCGGTCGGCGTCGGCACGGAGGTCGTGGCGCTGGCCGAGGACGTCAGCACGGCGGCGCCGACGGCCGCGGCGACACCGGCGGCGGCGATGGGCAGCACGAGACGCATCCGGCGTCTGTGACGACCGCTGCCGGACAGGGATGTGGACAAGGGTGTTCCCCCCGGGGCACAGGTGATGGGAGGGGCGGCATAGCACGCCCGTTCCTATCAGCGCCAAAAAGGCGCCCCCCGTCACACACGTGACGGGGGGCGCCTTTCGAGGCTGCTGCGGTCAGTCGCCGTTGCCGGGGGTCGGCGTCGTCTTCTGGATCTGCATCAGGAACTCGACGTTCGACTTCGTCTGCTTCATCTTGTCGAGCAGCAGCTCGATCGCCTGCTGCTGGTCGAGCGCGTGCAGCACCCGGCGCAGCTTCCAGACGACGGACAGCTCCTCGGCGCCGAGCAGGATCTCTTCCTTACGGGTACCGGACGCGTCCACGTCCACCGCGGGGAAGATGCGCTTGTCGGCGAGCTTCCGGTCGAGCTTGAGCTCCATGTTGCCGGTGCCCTTGAACTCCTCGAAGATCACCTCGTCCATGCGGGACCCGGTGTCCACCAGGGCGGTGGCGAGGATGGTCAGCGAGCCGCCGTCCTCGATGTTGCGGGCCGCACCGAAGAAGCGCTTCGGCGGGTACAGGGCGGTCGAGTCGACACCACCGGACAGGATGCGGCCGGAGGCGGGCGCGGCGAGGTTGTACGCACGGCCCAGACGGGTGATCGAGTCGAGCAGCACGACCACGTCGTGGCCCAGCTCCACCAGACGCTTGGCGCGCTCGATGGCGAGCTCGGCGACCGTGGTGTGGTCCTCGGCGGGGCGGTCGAAGGTCGAGGAGATGACCTCGCCCTTGACCGACCGCTGCATGTCGGTGACCTCTTCCGGACGCTCGTCGACCAGGACGACCATCAGGTGGCACTCGGGGTTGTTGTGCGTGATCGCGTTGGCGATCGCCTGCATGATCATGGTCTTGCCGGTCTTCGGCGGGGCCACGATCAGACCGCGCTGGCCCTTACCGATCGGCGACACCAGGTCGATGATGCGCGTGGTGAGGACGCCCGGGTCCGTCTCCAGGCGGAGGCGGTCCTGCGGGTAGAGCGGGGTGAGCTTGTTGAACTCCGGGCGGCCGCGGCCGTGTTCGGGCGCCATGCCGTTGACGGAGTCCAGGCGCACGAGCGCGTTGAACTTCTCGCGGCGCTCGCCTTCCTTGGGCTGACGGACCGCGCCGGTGACGTGGTCGCCCTTGCGCAGGCCGTTCTTGCGGACCTGGGCGAGGGAGACGTACACGTCGTTCGGCCCGGGGAGGTAGCCCGAGGTACGGATGAACGCGTAGTTGTCGAGGATGTCGAGGATGCCCGCGACCGGGATCAGGACGTCGTCCTCGGCGATCTGCGGCTCGGTGGCGATGTCGTCGCGGCCACGCCGGCCACGGCGGTCGCGGTAGCGCCCGCGACGGCCACGGCGGCCGCCCTCGAAGTCGTCGTCGTCCTGCTGCTGGCGGTTGTCCTGACGGCCGCCGCCCTGCTGGTTCTGCTGCTGACCACGCTGGCCGCCCTGGCCCTGCTGGTCGTCGCCCTTGCGGCGGTCCCCGCGGTCCTGACGGTCCTGGCGGTCCCCGCGGTCCTGGCGCTCGCCGCGGTCCTGACGGTCACCGCGGTCACGGCCGCGGTCCCGGCGGTCGCGGCGGCCGCGGCCCTCGCCGTCACCGGCGTCGCCCTTGGCGTCGTTCTGCGCCTGCTGGGCGGAGTTGTCGGCCCTGGCCTCGCTCTTGGCCTCGGCGACGACGGTCTCGGCACCCGAACCCGTCGGGGCGCCGGCCTCGGCGGTGGCACGGCGACGACGGCGCTCGGTGGGGGCGTCGTCACCGGCGGCGGGCTGGCCGGGGATCTCGATCTGCTGCTGGGCCACGGCCTTCTCGGCGGGGGCCTCGGTCGCCTTCTTCTCGGCGGCGGGAGCACCGTCATCGCCGGTACGGGCCTTGGAGGTGGCCCTGCGCTTCGGCTTGGTCTCGGTGGCGTCCTCGGCCTTGGCGGCCGCGGCACCGCCTCCGGCCTGCGCCTCCTTGATGACCTCGATCAGCTGGCTCTTGCGCATCCGCGCGGTGCCCCTGATGCCGAGGCCCGAGGCGACCTGCTGCAGCTCGGCCAGCACCATGCCGTCGAGGCCGGTACCGCGGCGCCGCCGGGAGCCGGCACCGGTGGCAGGCGCGGAGGCGTCCGTGGCGGGCGCGGCAGCGGTCTCCTCGACACGTGCGCCCATCAGATCGGTGGTGTCGCTCACGAAGGGTCCTTCCCTGGAGCGGACGTCGGCCTTCTGGCTCGGCGACCGGTTGTGCTGTCCGGCAGTGGTCCTTGCTGTGTGGACCGTGCCGGGGCGGTGGTCCGCCAATGCAGGCGGAGGGAATATCTGGGATGGCGCTGACCGGAGCCTGGGCCGTGGCACCGGGTGTCAGTGTCACGTGACTCGGTAGCACCGATTCCGGAGCGTGCCCGGCAAGTCGTTCAGTGCTCGCGTACGAGGTACTGCCCGCGTACGTCGTACGGAACACAGTGCGGCTTGGGAGGCTCCCGGAAGAATGTCTGTCCCGGACGGGGACGTGAAGCACCTCGCCATGGTGGGGTCGGGTGCAGACTTGAGATTAACACTACCGGATCCAACAAACATTCCCCCTCTCGAAATCCGGCAACCGCGTGTCAGGGCGCAAGCGGCAACACGCTCGCTCCCTGCGCGTCGAGGTCGAGCCGGTTCGCGGCCCAGCCCTCGCCTGCCAGATGGGACACCTTGTCGGCGCTGTCGGCGTCGACCAGCGCCAGCACGGTGGGTCCCGCTCCTGAAATGACCGCCGGGACTCCGTCGGCCCGCAGCCGCTCCACCAGCGCGGCGCTCTCCGGCATGGCCGGTGCGCGGTACTCCTGGTGCAGACGGTCCTCGGTGGCGGGCAGCAGCAGCTCGGGGCGCCTGGTCAGGGCCTCGACGAGCAGGGCCGCCCGGCCCGCGTTGGCGGCGGCGTCGACGTGCGGCACGGAGCGCGGGAGCAGTCCGCGCGCGGTCTCGGTCAGGACCGGCTTACCGGGCACGAAAACCACCGGAACGATGGAATCGGCGGGATCCAGCCTGATCGCCCGGGCCGCGCCGGCCTCCATCCAGGCGATGGTGAAACCGCCGAGCAGACACGGGGCGACGTTGTCGGGGTGGCCCTCGATCTCGGTCGCGAGCTCGAGCAGCGCCGTGTCGTCCAGCCGCGCCTCGCCGCCTATGGTCACGGCGCGCGCGGCGACGATGCCGGCGCAGATGGCGGCGGAGGAGGAGCCCAGGCCGCGGCCGTGCGGGATGCGGTTGGCGCACACGATCTCCAGGCCCCGCGGCTGCCCGCCGAGCAGGTCGAAGGCGGTGCGCAGGGACCGTACGAGAAGGTGGCTCTCGTCGCGCGGGAGCGTCTCGCTGCCCTCGCCGGCGATGTCGATGTGCAGCCCGGAGTCGGCGACCCGGACGACCACGTCGTCGTAGAGCCCCAGCGACAGGCCGAGGGCGTCGAAGCCCGGGCCGAGGTTGGCGCTGGTGGCGGGAACGCGCACCCTTACGGCGGCGGCGCGGAAGGCTGGACCGGCCATCGCTCGACGACTCTCCTTGAGCTGCGTGATTGTCGAAAACCTTCGATGACTTTCGCTACGTGCGTGAGGACCCTGGAGGTCCTGGAACCGCTTCCGGGCCGCGGAGACGGCGCGGCACCCGGCTGTATGCGGAGGCATATGCAGCGGGCGGGTTCGGTACAGCCTATCGAAGGAAGGTTCTGTGGCGACATAGGGCGCACAGGAGGCGCACGATGCGTGTCGTAAGCCCCCTGTGCACCCCCGTCGGGGATGTCCCTCGGCGTGCGGTGTTACGCCAGCCCGAGGCGCTCGGCCGCCGTCGCCGCGTCGACCGGGACGGTGACGGGCTGCGGGGCGCCGGCGACGGCCCAGTCCGGGTCCTTCAGACCGTTTCCGGTGACCGTGCAGACGATGGTCTGGCCCGGGTCGACCTTGCCCTGCTCGGCGGCCTTCAGCAGACCGGCGACGGAAGCGGCCGAGGCGGGCTCCACGAAGACGCCCTCCTGGGAGGCCAACAGCCGGTAGGCGCGCAGGATCTCACGGTCCGTCACCTCGTCGATGAGGCCGCCGGATTCGTCCCGTGCCGCCAGCGCGTACTGCCAGGAGGCCGGGTTGCCGATACGGATGGCGGTGGCGATGGTCGACGGGTCCTTGACGATCTCGCCGCGCACGATGGGGGCGGAACCGGAGGCCTGGAAACCCCACATGCGGGGAGTCCTGGAGGAGACGCCGTCGGCGGCGTACTCCTTGTAACCCTTCCAGTAGGCCGTGATGTTGCCCGCGTTGCCCACCGGCAGCACATGGATGTCGGGGGCGTCGCCCAGCATGTCCACGATCTCGAAGGAGGCGGTCTTCTGCCCCTCGATACGCACCGGATTGACCGAATTGACCAGCGCGACGGGGTAGTTGTCGCTCAGCGCGCGGGCCAGGGTGAGGCAGTCGTCGAAGTTGCCGTCGACCTGGAGGATCTTGGCGCCGTGCACCAGCGCCTGCCCCATCTTGCCGAGCGCGATCTTGCCCTGCGGCACGAGAACGGCCGAAACCATGCCCGCGCGGACGGCGTACGCGGCGGCGGAGGCGGAGGTGTTGCCGGTGGAGGCGCAGATGACGGCCTTCGCGCCCTCCTCCTTGGCCCTGCTGATGGCCATGGTCATGCCGCGGTCCTTGAAGGACCCGGTGGGGTTCGCGCCCTCCACCTTCAGGTGGACCTCGCAGCCCGTGCGCTCGGAGAGCACCTGCGCGGGCACGAGGGGCGTGCCGCCCTCGCGGAGCGTCACGACCGGCGTGCTGTCGGAGACGGGCAGCCGGTCCCGGTACTCCTCGATGATTCCGCGCCACTGGTGGGTCATTGCTGGTTACTCTCCTTCAACCCGCATGATGCTGGCGACACCCCGCACGGTGTCGAGCTTGCGCAGCGACTCGACGGTCCCGGACAGGGAGGCGTCGGACGCGCGGTGGGTGACGACGACGAGAGAGGCCTCGCCGTCCTTGCCCTGCTGCCGAACGGTATCGATGGACACGCCGTGCTCGGCGAACACGGTGGCCACCTGGGCGAGAACACCCGGTTTGTCCGCGACGTCGAGGCTGATGTGATAGCGGGTGACGACCTCACCCATCCCCGACACCGGCAGCGCGGCGTACGCCGACTCGCCGGGCCCCGTCGCCCCGCTGAGCCGGTTGCGGCAGACGGCGACGAGGTCGCCGAGAACGGCGGAGGCGGTCGGCGAACCGCCCGCTCCGGGGCCGTAGAACATCAGCTGTCCGCTCGCGTCGGACTCGACGAACACGGCGTTGTAGGCGCCGCGCACGGAGGCGAGCGGATGGGTCAGCGGGATCATCGCGGGGTGCACACGCGCGGTGATCGAGCCGCCGTCCTCGGCCCGCTCGCAGATGGCGAGCAGCTTGATGGTGCAGCCCATCTCCTTCGCCGAACGGAAGTCGGAGGCGGTGACCTCGGTCATGCCCTCGCGGTAGACGTCGTCGAGGCGCACGCGGGAGTGGAAGGCGATGCCGGCGAGGATGGCGGCCTTGGCGGCCGCGTCGAAGCCCTCGACGTCGGCGGTGGGGTCGGCCTCCGCGTACCCCAGGGCGGTGGCCTCGTCGAGGGCCTCCTGATAGCCGGCGCCCGTGGAGTCCATCTTGTCGAGGATGAAGTTGGTCGTCCCGTTGACGATCCCGAGGACCCGGTTGACCTTGTCGCCGGCGAGGGACTCGCGAAGCGGCCGGATCAGGGGGATGGCACCGGCCACGGCGGCCTCGTAGTAGAGGTCCCGGCCGCGCTCCTCGGCGGCCGCGTGCAGCGCGGCGCCGTCCTGGGCGAGCAGGGCCTTGTTCGCGGAGACGACGGACGCGCCGTGCTCGAAGGCGGTGGTGATGAGCGAGCGGGCGGGCTCGATCCCGCCGATCACCTCGACCACGACGTCGATGTCGCCGCGTTTGACCAGGGCGGTCGCGTCGGTGGTGACAAGGCTCGGGTCGATGCCCTCACGCACCTTGCTCGGACGCCGTACGGCGACGCCCGCGAGCTCGACGGGGGCGCCGATCCTCGCGGCGAGGTCGTCGGCGTGCGTCGTCATGATGCGCGCCACCTCTGAGCCGACAACCCCACAGCCCAGCAGCGCCACCTTCAGCGGACGCGTACGCATCATCCGACCTCGTTTCCTCATACCGTCTACGGTGGATCCAGTCTCACTCACCGGACGGGACTTTCTGTCGATTGTCCGGATCGTGAGACATCTATTTCATTTGTCGGGGGGTGGAGAACCGCAGATCTTCCACCCCGCCGCACGGCGTACGGGGCTCACCCGACGTCGAGCCGCAGGAGGTCCTCCTCCGTCTCGCGCCGCACGATGACCCGCGCCTCACCGTCGCTCACGGCGACGACGGGCGGACGCAGAACGTGGTTGTAGTTGCTGGCCATGGACCTGCAGTACGCGCCCGTCGCCGGTACGGCGATCAGGTCGCCCGGCGCCAGGTCGCCCGGCAGGAACGCGTCCTTGACCACGATGTCCCCGCTCTCGCAGTGCTTGCCGACGACGCGGGCGAGCATGGGCGCCGCGTCGGAGGTGCGGGAGACCAGGGAGACGCTGTACTCGGCGTCGTAGAGCGCGGTGCGGATGTTGTCGGACATGCCGCCGTCGACGGAGACGTAGGTGCGCAGCCCGTCGAGCGGCTTGATCGTGCCGACCTCGTACAGCGTGAAGGCGGTCGGCCCGACGATGGCGCGTCCGGGCTCGACGGAGATGCGGGGCGTGCGCAGCCGGGCGCCCTCGCACTCGCGCGTCACGATCTCGGTGAGGGCCTTGGCGATCTCGTGCGGCTCACGGGGGTCGTCGTCACTGGTGTACGCGATCCCGAGCCCGCCGCCGAGGTCGATCTCCGGCAACTCGATCCCGTGCTCGTCCCGGATGTCCTTGAGCAGCCCGACCACTCGGTGGGCGGCGACCTCGAACCCGGACATGTCGAAGATCTGCGACCCGATGTGGCTGTGGATCCCGATGAGCTCCAGCCCGTCGAGCTGCAACGCCCGCCGCACGGCCTCCGCGGCCTGCCCGCCGGCCAGCGGAATGCCGAACTTCTGGTCCTCGTGGGCGGTGGCGATGAACTCGTGCGTATGCGCTTCCACGCCCACGGTGATACGGATCTGCACCCGCTGCCGCTTGCCGAGCTCCTGCGCGATGTGCGCGACCCGCACGATCTCCTGGAAGGAGTCGAGAACGATCCGCCCGACACCGGCGGTGACCGCCCTGCGGATCTCCTCGGCCGACTTGTTGTTGCCGTGGAAGGCGATGCGGTCCGCGGGCATACCGGCCGAGAGCGCGGTGGCGAGCTCGCCGCCGGAACAGACGTCGAGGTTGAGCCCCTCCTCGTGCAGCCAGCGCACCACTGCCCGGGACAGGAACGCCTTGCCCGCGTAGAAGACGTCGGCGTCCTGCCCGAAGGCGGTACGCCAGGCGCGCGCCCGCGCCCGGAAGTCGGTCTCGTCGAGGACGTAGGCGGGAGTGCCGAACTCCTCGGCGATCCGCTTCACGTCGATACCACCGACGGTGACGACACCGTCCTCGCCCCGACCGACCGTCTGGGCCCACACCTTCGGGTCGAGGGCGTTGAGGTCGGTGGGCGGCGCGGAGTAGTGCCCCTCGGGAAGGACATCGGCGTGACGGGGCCCGGCGGGGTGTGCGGAACGGCTCATCTCAGTGGCTTTCTTGGCTTTCTCTGGGGGCGGTGGGGGGGTCGGGGGGAGCTGCGGACCGTGAACCCGTGAGCCGTGGACCGTGGACTGTGGATCGTGATCGTGGACGGTGCAGGTCTGTCCGTCAGGTCCGACGACTGTCCATCGGACCAAGTCTCCGACGGTGTGGCGGTTGCAGCTCCAGGCGACTCCTCCGGCTGCCTCTAGAGGTGGTCGGGTGCGTCGATGCCGAGCAGGGACAGGCCGCCGGCCAGCACCGTCCCGGCGGCTTCGGCAAGGGCCAGCCGGGCGCGGTGGGCGGCCGAGGGTTTCTCCTCGCCGAGCGGGAGCACGGCGGGAAGAAAGGGGAGCACGGCATCGGCGACGGTGACGAGGTGCCGGGCGAGACGGTCGGGGGCACGGTGAGCCGCCGCCCGGGCGAGAACACGGGGGTGGTCGGCGAGGGCGGTGAGGAGGGGGGCGAGGTTTTGTGCGGGGGCGTTGCGGGGGTGGGTGTGGAGGTTGCCCTCGAAGGCAGGATCTCCGGGCTCGGCGGCGAAGCCGAGGGCGGCGGCGTTACGGCCGAGGGCCCGGGTGCGGGCGTGGGCGTAACGGACGCGGAAGAGAGGGTTGCTCTCGCGTTGGACCAGATGATCGGCGGTGATGCGCGGCCGGTCGTGGGCGGCGGGGTACAGCAGTGCCCAGCGTGCGGCGTCGGGGCCGAGCGGGGCGGGGTCCTCGGGCGCCGGGACGGGCCGGAGGTTGACGGGCTCGCGGTGGTCGACCTCGGCGCGGCCGCCCTGGGCGGCGACGAGACGGGTGAGCGCGTCGGCGACGACCTCGGCACGGACGTCGTACGGGATGCGCAGCTCGACGATCCGGCCGGCGAGGGCGTCGCCATGGCCGTACTCCATGCCCTCCGCGAGGATCTGGCGGGCGAGGGCGAAGGTGGCCGGCGCGGTGTCGCTCAGGCTGATGTTGAGAAAGCCGGGCCGGGTGACGGTGACGTCGGCGACGCCGGCGGTCCCGGCCAGGTACTGCCGCAGGATCTCGGCCACGCGGAGGGGCGGTTGGCCGGCGGGGCGGGCGAGCTGGAGGGCGATGTTGGTGGCGTAGTCACCGCAGCCGCCGGGGCCGGGGGGCGTGACGACGGCCCACGCCGGCACGGGAACGCTGAGCTCGCCCTCGTCGACAGCACGACGCACCGCGCGCAGCACGGTGCGGGAGAGCTCGACGGGGGTCACGGGACAAGCGTAGGGGAGGAGGGGGGTGGGTAGGCGAGCCGGTTTCGAGGGGTCCCGGGATGTGGGACGGAGCGGAGGTTTGTCGGTTTGGGCGACGAGGCGGACGCGGACGGGCGTCGGCGGAGGCCCTCAGGCTCCGATGGACCCTCTTCATGCGCATGGCACCGGCGGGCCTTCTTCAGGTTCAGGCGCATGGCACCGGCGGGCCATCTTGAGGCGCATGGCACCAGCGGGTCCTCTTCAGGCGCCTGAGACCCGCCCGGCACGCTCGGCGTGCTCCGCACACTCGGCACGGTCCGCACACTCGACACGCTCGAGACGCTCGGCCTCGCCGAGGCCGAGGACGGTTCCGAACTCCCCCAGGGTCGCTCGGGGCCCGAGGGAGGAGTCGTCCCCTCCCGCGCCACCCCCGCTTCGCCTCTGCTCGATCAACTGCTGTACGAGACGCACGAGTTCGGCGGGCTCGAAGGGCTTGGCGAGAAAGGCGTCGACACCGACGTCGAGCCCGGTCTCGACCTCGTAGGAGGTGCAGGCGCTGACGATGGCGAGGGGCAGATCACGGGTACGGGGGTCGGAACGCAGCCGGGCGGCGGTGCGCAGCCCGTCCAGCCGAGGCATGACCACATCGAGGGTCACGACATCCGGCCGCACCTGATGAACGACATCCAGACACTCGGCACCATCGGCCGCGGTCACGACCTCGAGCCCCTCCAGCTCGAGATTGACCCTGATCAACTGCCGGATGACCTTGTTGTCGTCCACAACAAGCACCCGGCCCGAAGTGCCTGGCACAACTCGAGAGTAGGTCGAGACAGGCCACCGCGTCCGGGTTTTCCATACTTCCGCCCCGCGCGGGGGACGGGGCGGCGGATCGCCGAACCACTGCGAGGGAAGCCCTCCCGGGCACCGACACAGGCCTCCTGGGACCGCCGGCGCACACCGTGAACACGGACAGGGGCGACGCCCGGCCGGACCTCAACAAACCTGTTCATGAACACCCCGAGGGAGCTGGTAGGGTTCTACCCGTCGCCGCCCCACAAGGCGCCCGACACGCCCCCGTAGCTCAGGGGATAGAGCAACGGCCTCCGGAGCCGTGTGCGCAGGTTCGAATCCTGCCGGGGGCACCCTTCATACGGTGCCCAAAGACCCCGTCACCAGCGGAAACGCTGAGGCCGGGGTCTTCGCGTATGCGCAGGCGTATGCGGGCCGAAGCGGCCGTATGCCGGGGTCTGTGGACGAGGCGTGGACGGGATCTTGGACCATTCCCGCAGGTGAACTGCCCCATCGTGGCCCAACAGCCGCAGTCCCCCGTTATCGTCTTGCCGATGTTGGACGGCGCTCAGGTGGGGAGCCGTGCCTTGCGCCGTCCGCAGGCTTCGTACGGACGAGTTGGGGGATCTCGTGGACGTGACCACGCTAGCCGTCGCGCTTATCGGTGTGGGAGGGACGTTGAGCGGGACTCTCGGCGGGGCGGTGCTCAGCCAGCGCGTCACCCGCGAGCAGAACCAGCGGGCCGATCGTGAACGGGCCGAGGACCGCCAGGACCGGGCGCAGGAAGCCAGGCGAGATCTCTACGCCCGCCTGAACACCACGGCCCGTGCCTATCGCGTCGCGGCCCGGGACGCGGTCCGGGCCGCGGAGCGCGGTGAGACCGTCGAGCCGGCAGTCCTCGACGCCGCCAAGGACGCTTGGGCGGAGAACTACTCCGTGGCACAGATGGCTCTACCGAGAGACGTCCATGAGATCGCCTCGACCCTCAACCGAGCACTCGGAGTCGGGTACACCATCGTGAAGCAGCTGTCGATCAGTCCCGATCCAGCCGGGGCCTACGCCCGCGCCGGAGCTTGGTTCAGCGGTCCAATGTCCGACGGCGTGTACCTCCTGCGGGTGGCCCTGCGCCATGACCTCGGCGTCGAGGTTGAGCCCGGCTTCGAGCAAGCTCGCTCGCGAATGCTTGCTGCGCTCGACAGTGAGCGGAGGGCCCTTGAGCGCCTACTGTCGTCTGAGCAAGCGCAGGCCACTCGGCCCATCTGACCGGCCAGGCACACGAGAAGCCCCTGGCATCACGCCAGGGGCCTCCGACATGCCGCATGCCGTCATTCGTACTCGCGGAGCAGATCCTCAATACGCCGGTTGGCGACGTCCTGACGGCCGTCGAGGCACTTCGCATAGCGACTCAGCAGGACCTCAACGCTGTTGCCAGCACGCTCAGCAACCTCAGTGGGGTCGACCCCCGCGTTGAGCCACGTGGAGAGCGCCGAGTGCCTCAGGTCGTAGGGCCGACTTGCGAGTGGCGAGGCCGCGACGGCCGGCGGGAGCGCGAAAAGCCGTGCCTCCTGCCATACGCGGTAGTACGTCGAAGACGGGACGACCGAACCCTTCTCGCTGAAGAAGAGCCGCCCATCGTCCGCCGTGCCGAAAGTGGCCAGGTGCTCACGGAGCACTGCAACGAGGTGAGGGGGAATCGGCACCCGCCTCACGTCCTCGGTCGGCCGATTCTTGAGCCCGCGGTCGTCGTGGGTCTCCCCCGAGTCGGTCCACCGCTTACCGACCGACGGGCGAGTCCGGTGGAGCAGCGCCGAGCCCCAGCCCTGCTCGGGGAGGAGCAGATCAGTCTCGACCAGGCCGACCGCTTCAGCAGGACGCAGACCGCCGAAGTACATCGCCGCGAACAGCCCGACGAGGCGCCGGCCGCGAGCACGCCGGTAGCCGCCGACGTAGGACACCGCCGCCAGAAGGTTGCGGGCCTGCTCGGGGTTGGCGACAACGCGCGGGTCCACCTGGTTCGAAACCTTGGGTTTCTGCCAGCGAACCGCCGTGATCGGGTTCTCACGCAGCTCCCCCAGGTCGACCGCATAATTCGCAGCGTTCACCAGGGTTCGCCGCTTACGTCGCACGGTCTCAGCAGCTGCCGCGGTCCCGTCAAGCTTGAGCTTCAGGCCGTCGAGCACTGCTCGGGCCGTCGCCGGTTCCGCGAGATCCGCAAGCGGTCGGGACGCTTTCGACACCCAGTGCAGAACGTTTTGGATGTTGTCCGGGACTTCGCGGTTGTTCGGCCCTGGCAGCACGAAAGCCCAGCTACGCAATGCCTTGCGGATCTCCTCGTCAGACGGGCGTCCTGCTCGCTCTTCCAGGAGTTCCATGGTCACGCTGGTCAAGGACTCGTTGATGCCGTCTCGCGTGTTGGGTGCAGCGTGGGGCCACTTCATGGCGAGGTACTTGAGCGCGAAGCCGTACCAGCTCAATGGTGACTTCTTCTCCTCCATCGAGGCCGGGAGACCAGTCTCGGTGTCAAACTCCTCGCCACCGCGCATTGCGCCCATGAGCTTCGCTCGGTAGTGATCCGCGAGCGCCTTGGTTCGGAATGAGTCCGAGAAGACGTTGCCGGCGACGGACCAGCGAACGCCATAGGAGGGCGTCTTGGTGTCCCGCTTGCGCACGCCCCAGACTCTGACGTCGAGAGACTTCACGCCGCCGCCTCCAACTGTCGCAGCCACGTGGCGAAGTCACTTCGCCACACCCGAAGTTCGCCGTTGGGCAGCTTGAAGGCAGCAGGTCCCTGGCCCAGTTCGCGCCACCGGTAGAAAGTGCGTCGGGACACACCACCCAGCTCAGCGAGGATCTGCGGAACGGTCATGAGTTCATCGCGTCGGCGGTCCACGCCGGAGCTCCTTCCGTATCGTCGTTCGTCGAGTTCGCAGGTGACGGGGTGCCGTGAGTAAGCAGGCGTTCCGCGGCCGTCAGCCCAGTGCCGGCAAAGACCCAATGAGAGAGGACGAGAACCGAGTCCGGGTCGGGCAGCGGGTGGCCCGCTTCAGCCGCACGTTCGCGGGCCAGGGCTTCGTTGTGGTCGGCGCGTTCCTGGCGGAGGGCGCCGAGGGTGACGGAGTAGGCGCGGGACTTGGTGGAGAAGTGGCCGCGGAAGCCGAGCATGTGGGCCCACTTGCGCAGGCGCAGGTCTTCGAGTTCGGGCAGCGCTCCGAGCTTCCAGCAGGTGAGGATCATGCGCCGGGCGTGGTCGGTGACGCCGGAGCCGATCAGGTCGGTGATCGGGTTGCGGATGGGTCGGTCCAAGGTGCCGGCGGTTTCGGCGCCCTTGGTTGCGTACTTGGCGATGTAGGCCGCCACGGCGCGGCTGGACAGTTCCGAGGTGCCCGCGAAGTCGGCGGAGCGGATGGGACGGATGTCGAGCTGTTCGCCGAAGCGGAAGGCGTACACGTGGCCGTCGAGGACAGGACCGGGGGCCTCGGCCATCCGAGCCGCCGAGCGGATCGCGTCAATGAGAAGTTCGGTCGTGGCCCAGGCCGGCGGGGTGTCCTCGGCGCCGTCCGGGCCGTCGAGGCGGATGACGGCATGGAAGTGGACGGCGCCGCGCCGCTGGTACTCGGCGACCTTGGCGTAGGAGACCTTGAGGCAGTGGCGCAGCGCCGAGCGGGTGAGGCCCGCGCGGGAGGCGAGGTGCTGGCGCAGGTAGGTGGTGAAGCGGCCCCACAGGGCCCCGGCGTGGGCGTTCCACAGGACGGCCGCTCGGTAGTCGTAGCGGTCGGGGTCGAGGGGTGTGCCGAGTGCGGGGTCGTCGTCGGGGTGCAGGTGTCCGCAGCGGCACCGAGCGCTGCCGGGGCGGTTGTGGACGGGGCCAAAGGATGGGGCGGTGAACGTGGCGAAGACGCGCGGGTGTTGGGCAACCGACGGGCCGACGCCCTTGCCGCCGCTCAGCCCCGCGGTGACCAGGTGGAAGGTGTCTTTGCGGTAGATCTCGGCGCAGGCGGCGCACCGGGTGGCGCGCCGGTTGTTGCAGCGGATCAGAAGCTGCCCGGCCGGAAGGTCTCGATCGGCGATCTCGCGGACGATCTCCCCGGTGGCGGCGTGGACGTCGAGCCGGTGGCCCTCCATTCGTACGGGCCGCTCACAGCCGCCAAGACGCTGGATCTGGTGTGCGTAGGCGCTGACGTCGCCGTGCCGGGCGAGTGCGGCCAGCTGGCGGATGGCTGCGGTCGGAGCCGCAGGGCGCATGTGCGGGTTCCTCCTCGGAAGAGATGGACGTGGGGTGTGAGCGCCCGGCCTGTCGAGGGGGCTAGACAGTGTGAGCAGGCTGGGCGAGCAGAGAAGCGGGATCAGCGGCGGGTCAGGATCGAGCGAATGACGACGGCGCAGACGGCCACGGACGCGGCGGTGATGGCGACAGCGAGGAGCATGGAGACCAGGACGGCGCCGACGACCAGGACCACAGCGGTGCCGCCGCCAGCGAGGGCGAGCACGCTTCCCGGTGTGAAACGGCCGGCCGTGCGAGGCGGAATCGGAGCGACGGGGGCCGATGACCGAGCTGGAACGCCCGGCGTGATGGCGGTCGGTTCGACGACGGTGGCCGGGCCGGTGGGCTGCGGCATGGTCGGGACTTTCGGTCGGAACACGAACGATCCCCTTTCGTGGGTCACTTGAGGAAGCTGTCGATGACGGGAGCAAGCAGGCTGTCGGCGAGCAGGTAGCCGCCCACGAGCAGAACGGCGATGAGCCACAGGGGCGGGCGGACGAGCTTGACGCCGAGGACTCCGACGACGAGCAGGGCGAGCCAGAGCGGTACTTCCACTTCGGTGGTCTCCTGTTCAGGCCGGGCAACGGTGGGTGCGGGCGGCGAGTTCGGCAGCGGCGCGGCTGTCGTACTCGGTGGAGAAGTCGCAGCGGGGCGCGGTGCAGGCGGCGAGGTGTCGGTTACGGCCGCGGTCGACGAACGAGGCGACATTGACGGGGCCGATGCGGCGGACGTCGCGGAAGCGCCGGTTCATGGCGTTGCTCCTCTCAGAGGTGTGCGGCGACGGATGGGGTCATGGACGGAGGCAGGCCGAGCCGGACTCGAACGGCGTCGGGGTCGGCGGGGCGGCCAGTGGCGGTGCGGTGCTCCTCTGCCAGCGCCCGGGCCCGATCGACGAGGGCGGGCGGCAGGTTGACCGTGGAAGCGGTCAGCGGGGCCGGAGTTGCGGCCGGTTCGGTGGTGGGTTTTGGGTCCGGTTCGGGGTTGTTGGAGGGCGCCGGCTGCGCGTCACGGTCGGGCCGGTCGATGACAGCCGCAGCCTGTCGTCGAGTTGGGTCGGCGTCCGTCGCTGGGGAGGCAGAGACCCTCGGCGTTTCCGGGGCGTGAGCCAGCAAGGTGCCCCCGAAGAAGGCGACGGCTGGCCAGCCCGCGACCGTCACGCGGAGCCAAGCCGGTACGTCGTCCAGGTCGAGGAGCCCGGCCGTGGCGACGTTGGCGCCGAGTGATGCGGCGAGGGCCACCAGGAACCACAGCCGCGGGCCACCGGCCGCCACTCCCCCTAGCTGCTGCTGACGCATCCGGCGCCAAGCCGCGACCAGGAGCAGGTCGACGCTCACGGGATAGGCCCACGCCTTCCAGCCGTCCTGTCCGGCAGCCGCAGCGAGGTCGTGCAGGTGGGAGAAGGACAGGGCACCGGCGATGACGGCCTGGACGACCACGGCGTCTACGCGGGCCGAATGGGCACGCATCGGCTCGGTCTCCTTCCGGTCTTGGGCATGGGAGGGGTAGGGACATGGCGCGAGGCGGTCACGCCGGCCGAGGGAGAGGAAGTGCGGTTACTCGGTCACCGGGCGGGCCGTGGGCACGGCAGAAGTGGTGGAGGAAGGCCCGGCGGGCTGCACGGCGATGGGCCGGAAGGCGTCGAGTCGAGGCAGTTCGGGGACCAGGCCCGAGGTTTCGCGGCAGACCTCTGCCGCGTCGTCCAGGGTGAGGTGAGGGGAGCGGACGCGGGACCAGCCACCCGAGGAGTCGCCGACGACCGCGACGCCGGGACGTTCGGCCGGGATGGACGTTGCGGCCAGTGCCGCTTCCTGCGCGATGTCGCCGAGCGCCATGTTCGCGGACGTCTCGTCGTTGACGCGGTGGCACACACGGCCGGTGAGCTGCGCACGGAGCATGGTGGCTCCCTTGCCGAGTTCGGCGCCGAAGCGCTGCCCGCAGACCTCAAGGTAGATGCCGGCCGCGCGGCCAAGTTGGGCAAGGCGGATGAGCTTGGTGACCATGGCGTCGCGCCGCTTCTCGTCATCCTTGCCGGCGGCCAGGAAGAGTTCGGCGACCTCATCGACGACGACCACGACCGGCACCGGCCGCAGCTTCTCCGGCAAACCCCAGACGTCCGAAGTCAGCCCCGTGTCCGGAGCGGCCCCGCTCCTCAGGCCGATGAGGCGGAACCGGGCCTCCATCTCCTCCACCAAAGCGTCCAGTAGTTCGTTCGCACGGTCCGGCGTATCCGCCAGAGCTGACAACCGGGGCGCGAAGGGCGCCAGTTCGACACCCCACTTGCAGTCGATACCGGCGAGCGCGACCGGTTGCGGGGCCAGCCCGCACAGCAGATTGCGCAGGTACACGGACTTGCCCGACTGGGTGGCGCCGAGGATCAGTTCGTGCGGCACGGTGTGGAAGTCCCGGATGTGCCAGTGCCCGTCTTCACGCAGCGCCAGCGGCAGGGACAGCGGTTCGGTGCGCAGCCTTCGCCTAGGGGGCCGGACGTCAGCGAGGACATCCCAGCCCACCAACCGCAGCTCCAACCGTCCTGGTTTGGTAGGCCGTACGTGCACAGCGTGTGCGCCCCAGGCATGCCGCAGTCGATCGGCCGCAGCGTTGAAATCCTCGGGTGCCTGTCCTGCTGCCATGCGCAGGCGCATCACGAGTCCGGACCCCGTCGGCAGCGCCAGTGACCGGCGAGGCGGTACGGGGGCAGCCTGCCGCCCCATCATGCGGGCGGTGGCCCGGCGCATGGCCGACGCGGGCACTGTGAGGCCGCAGGCATCCATGGTGGCCCGGTACGTGGTGAGCACCCGAAGCGTGACGGTCGGATACCCGACCAGCCACCAGAACAGGACCGGCAGCCGACGGCGCACCGCGACCAGCGCGGCCACCGCCAGCAAGCCCAGCAACAGAATCCACAGGGCATCGGTCATCGCGCTCAGCCCTGTGCCGCCGCCGGGGTACCGACCATCACAGCGTCGGCCCTGTATGCGATGCCGTGCCGGGCGCGGCCGCCGAACTCGCTCTCCCAGGGCCGGGCAACCAGCCCGGACAGGAAGACCGGAGCCCCCATGACCAGGCCCTCACCGACACCCTTCTCAGGGACGGTGACCTTGATCATGTCGGAGCCGCCCTCGGCAATGAACACCAGCTCCAGGACCATGAGCCGGTCGTTGGTCACCGGATCGACGGCCACCTCACCGGTCTGCCGGTCCCTCACCTTGACCTCGGGCAGCTTCGTGACCAGCAGGGTGGCGGACGAGGTGTCCACGGGGATGAATCGCATTCTGTGAACCTCACTTGAATGGGGCGCCCATCGCGGACGCCGGATCGGGCTGGATACCCCCCTAGACAGCAAGAGGGTGGCCGCCTTAACTGTCTAGGGGGGTTGACGCCTACCGTAACCGGACGCACCGTCAACTGTCTAGGGGGGTATACGAGATGGCTTGAAGACCGCGGAGTCCGCTACGGCATGACCCAATGCAGCGCGGTGGCATCGTCGCGGGTCTTCCCTCGCGGCCAGCGCCGACCGTCAGGGTCGCCCGCTTCGGCTGCGCGTACGCGGCGGATCAGCTCATCCGGGCCCGACGAATTGAGGAGGCCCAACACTTCTTTCCAGTCCGCGAGTTGGAAGCTGTCGACGAGTCGAGTTGCCCCATCACTGAGCAGCGTCACAGAGGTCAGAGAATCCAGAGGGACGGTTCCCGTCAGCGCATGCTCGGCCGCCCGCGGGTCTGGGCCGGCGATCCAGAAGCCACCCGGTCGGTTGCGGAGGCCCGTCAAGGCGTCCCTGTATTCAGCGAGGGCGGCGGCGTGTTCGGGCGAACCGGTGGGCAGTGCGTCGAGCGGCCCGCGCAGCCGATCCCCGACGGCGTCCAGGCGCTGGTCGGTGACGGCAGCCGTGCTCCCGTCCTCCTCGGCGAGGAGGAGGGTCGAGTCACCGAGGACGAGGTACTCCAGAGCTCCTGCCTGGACCCGGACGGCTACCACCGTACTGGTCGGGCTGGCCCGATAGGCAAGGTCGCAGGTGTCCTCGTGCAGGGAGCGGACCGTCCGGATCGAGTCGGCGAGACAGTCGGCGAGCGACCGGGCAGGGCGCGCCGCGATATCGGCCAGCAGCAGCCCGCCCAACGTCGAGGAGAACCAGGCGATGCCGTGTACGCATCCGGTTTCGGCCCCGGCGACGCCGGCACCGTCGAGCAGGACGGCTGCCCCGAGGCCGGCTGCGGCGAAGTCCTCGTTCTCCCGTCCTGCGTCGGCCGGCTGCGAGCCGAGGGCGACGTTCACGCCGTCGCCTCCTCGTCGTGCAGGTAGAGGGGGCAGAGAAGTTCGACGGATTGCGGCTCGTCGGTCTCGGGGTCGTAGTCGACGCTCACCAGCGTGGAGAAGTGACGTTCGCCCACCTGCCCCCAGAGCGAGTTGAGGTCGGACGTGAGCAGATGGACCACGCCGAGGGAGCCTGCCGTGTGGATTCCGGCGATGGCGAGTACCGAGCCGTTGCCGTCCGGTCGGGGCAGCCTGCCGAGGTATCCGACGTCGTGCGGGCGGCGGGGCTCAATGTCCGCGCCGGCATTGTGCTTCGCGCCGGTACGTCGGTCCATCAGCGCCCAAGGTTCGCCTTCCGGATGTTCCCAGCCGAGTACCGGGTCCTGGGCGTACAGATCCTTCATGGCCTCGGACATACCCGGTCCGCAGACGACGATCAGACCGTCACGGTTCAGGTCGATCTCACCGCTCACCTGCACGTGACCGGAGCTGACGGCAAGCCCATAGGACTTGGCCAGCTCCTCCAGCCGCTTCCCGGAGTTCATGTCGGCCATGGCGACGACCGGGCGCTTCTTCTCGGCGTCCCACCGCAGGGGTGTCACCACGGTGACGGCACCCGCGCCCAGGAAGGCCCCCTCGGGCGCCGGGCCGGTGTGCCGGATCTGGTGAATCCGCCCACGGCTCAGGCCGGCCTTCTCGGCGATCTGCGCGTAGGACAGCCCTTGCGCGTGGAGGTCCTGGACCACGCGGCGGCGGAGCCGGGCAAGCTCGGTCACCTCCTGCTGCGCGTCGGCCAGCCTTTTGGTGACCTCGCGTAGGAGCAGATACGGATCATCGATGGCCGTGATCCGCTGCAGCTCGTCCGACATGACCGCACCTCCTAGAAGTAACCAGGAGTCTAGGGCCCTAGACGGAATGGGCGGGAGGCGCCGCCCTGTACGAACATCGACCACGAAGAACCGGGACCGCCGCCGAGGCACACCCCGAGGAGTCACCCGCCACCGCCCGCCGTGTGATCGTCGAGCGCCCACGAACCGGGCGTGATCACACCCTCTCCATTGCCAGCTCGGCCCAGACGGTGCGCCCGTCGGGCCAATTCTTCACACCCCAGTCCTTGGCACAGGCCGCGATCAGCAGCAGCCCGCGTCCACTTTCTTCCTGGCCGGTCACGTCACACAGGTGCGGCACGTGTTCGCCGCCCTGGTCGACCACCTCGATGCGCACGCGGTCATCACCGAAGCAGACGACCACGAGGAACCATCCGCCGACCGCACCGCTCAGCGAGTGCCGCACGGCATTGGTGGCGAGTTCACTCACGATCAACACGGCGTCGTCGACGGGGTCATACCCGTCGAGCAGTGCAGCGACGAAGTGACGGGCATGCGCCACCTCATCGGCCACCCCGGGAAAGGCACGGCACCACTTGGACCGCATGGGAAGCTCCTCACTATCGTCTAGGGGACTAGACAGCCAGCGGCAGCGTATTCCCAACGGCATCCAACAGGCCAGGCATACAGAGGAATTATTCCTCTATGGAGTGAGGCTGTCTCCCAAGGCGTGAAACTCCTGCATCACCTGGAGCAGGAGCTTCCGCACGTCCTCCCCAAAGATGGCAGCCCGTTCGAAGCGACCGAACGTGTCCTCGTACGCGGCCACCTCGGTGGAGTCCGTCGACACCAACTCGGCGCCGAACGTCTCGACCACAACCGCTCGCCGGTCGCACAACGTGAACCCATGGCGAGGCAGGACCGGAACCGGGCGACGCCAAGGGACGACCCCGAGCCGGACGGTGCTCAGACTCTCGACGGCCAGCAACCGATCCAGCTGAGCGAGCATCAGTGCCGGGGTACCCGGCCAAGTACGGAGCACGCCCTCAGTCAGCACGAACACCGACTCGCGCCCAGGTTCGTACAGCACGCTCTGCCGATCCACACGGGCAGCCACAGCTCGGCCCACGGACTCAGGCGCCGCATCCGGCGCACTCTCGAAGACGTGCCGTGCGTACTCCGCACTCTGGAGCATGGCCGGCAGAACAACGCACTGAAACGAGCGCACCAGCCGAGCGGAACGAACCTCCTCGTCAACAGCCGCACCCGTTGAGGGCTCAGCGTCTTCCGGTCCGCCGGAGACTGGAGCCGCCTCTACCGCGGCCAGGAGGTCACGCACCTCGCGGGTGGCCGTCTCATCCAGGTCGAGGGCACGTGAGAGCCGGTCCAGCACATCGAGGCTCGGAACCATGCGCCCGTTCTCGACCTTGGACACCGTCGGCTGCCCCACACGGGCACGCTGCGCCAACACAGCACCCGTCAGGCCGGCTTCTCTGCGAAGCGCACGAAGACGCATCCCTAGCGCCCGCATCCGCTCTCGCCGTTCACTCCCCATGTCCAGGGTTCTACACCACGAGCCAGCAGGCAGCAGAGACAGAAGCGACGTCAGCGTCCAGCAGAACAGGCGTGATTCAAAGTCTCCCTACTGGTTCAAGGCGGCTCGCTCCGCTCCCCGCGCGCGGCCCGGCCCCCGGCCGGGCCTGCGCTCCTGTCTCCGCCCCGCTCCAGCCCGGCCGGCGCCCGCACCGCGCACAGAGCAATCAGTCACCTGATGCCAGAGAAGGGGTACGTCGTGGCTGGGGCGGTCGGCTACACGGCTTTAGGCAGCCACTTTGGCGCGAGCCTCGAAGATCATGGCCCCAACGTCGTGCTTTACCGGGCAGGTCCACAGACTGCCCGACGCGCCGGAAGCTTACGGGGCCATGATCACTCGCGCCAAAGCAGCTCCAGCCCAAAGCCGCTCCGCCGACCTCTAGAGGTTGTAGCAGGGCCTTACATCCAATCGCAAAACCAAAGATGGTCCATCGCAAGCATTGCAGGGCAGCGCGAGCAACAGCTTTAAGAAAGGCGGACGCTCTTGCTCCACGTTCCCGTCTCTTGAAGCTTAGAACGGATCTGGTCCAAGCGTTTGGCGACTGCAGCAATCTGCCGCTGCCGATGGATGTCAGGATCGCCCTCTGAATCTACCGGCACGTCAACGGACAACTGGGCTACGCGCTTTGTATAGAGCTTCGCCTCGTAGAGGTATCCACCCTGCGCAATAGCTTGAGACAAAGCCACAGCCAGGTACCCCAAATCGATGTCATGTTCGGGTACTTCGTGATCACCGGCGACAATATCAGCAGGGCTTTGGGAGTCATCATCAAAGCTCAACTGCAAATCATCGTCTTCCCTAGGCCAAGACTGCACGATCACAACGTCATCTGTCATGACGCAGTTTGCTTCACGATAAAAGACAGTTCCAACGGCCGAAGCCCCTGTCGCCATGACCGTTACGGATGGGTAAGGCTCCGGCTCCACCCCCCTATCGAGCAACCATTCCTTGCTGATATAGCCCTTGACTGTTTCGGGCCGAGTGAAGACAGAGTAGACCGGGACATCGCCCGGATTTTCCCGTAGGTCGACGTTTCGAATTCGTACACCAGACCGGACTTGGAATCTACTCGTATCAGAAAGTGAGAATGCCCGTGTAGGGCCAGTCTGCAATTCCGCGAGTTCTTCCTTGGCCGCTCGAAGGTCGTCGATCAGCTCTTGTAGAGTCTCAGTCGCCACATCGATGAAGTCCGATCGGTCGATCGTCTCTGAGCGTTCGCCGAGTGCAACATGCTCGGCGTCCGTCCAGTGACGAATTACGTCCCAGCGCTCATCAGGGGCAAACTCGCTCGCGGGAACGAGTTTCGCGAAGATGCAGTCTGCGTAGACCGTAGGACGACTTACCGTTCCGCCAGTCCCGCCATTCGAATATCGAACAAACAGGTCAGCCAGTATCGATAGATCATTATCGCTGGGTGTAGGAACCCGCTCGTGATCCAAAGTCTCACCTACGCTGCGGGCGATCCCACAGAATACCGGCGGACGTGATTGACTACTCACCCTGCGCTTCTCGAGAACGAGAATGTAAGTCGGCTGAGCAGTATTGAAGAAGGCATTCCTTGGGAGCTGAATACTGGCGAGGATGTTGCACTCCCTCAGAAGCTCCTTTTTCATCCTCTGTGCGGTCCGATTAAGCAAACCCAGGGGGACGATCACAAAAGCACGGCCGCCAGGCTTCAGTGCTCCCGCAATGTACCGCAGGAAGAGGGCTTCGACACCGAGGCCGCCGGTGTCGTAATACGATTCAAGGTGGACGCCGTTCCGCTTACCCTTGACGTGGTCTAGCTCCTTACGATAGATCGCGGATCCCTGCGTGACATAGGGAGGATTTGTAAGGATGACGTCCACGGAATTTTGCGGCGGGTATAGCAGACTCCCGAGAGTCTCATTCTCGTTCATCAAGAGGAACGTGTTCGTCAGGGCCTGATTCAGAGCTTCTGGAGTTGTCTGCGAATCCCGGACCGATTCGGCAAGGTGCAAGAGCATATTGGCCTTAGCCAGTATATTGGTTGAAGCATCGACGTCGACACCCACGAGCTTTACTCGTTGATGAGGCTTTCCATCACTGAAGGTGACATTTCCCGGGAGCGCGTCGGGAAACAGCAACGGTTCCAGCAGGAATCCCCCCACGCCAGCCGCAGGGTCCAGAACCGTGGCATCGTCAGGCAACGCGTTAAGTTGAGCCATCTTCACCATGGGCTTAACAATATTTCTAGGCGTAAAGAACTGACCCAGTCGCTGCTGACGCGCCGAACGCTTGAGGAATGTTTCGTAGAGGCGAAGTTTGAATTCCTTGTCGATGTTCGTCAACGATCCGTAGTCTTGAAATTGCTCCAGGATCTCACAAAAGACGCGATTGTACGACGAAATCGTAGTGGTGGGAGAGGACTTCAAGAAAGCGAAACCATTGATGATCGAAGTGTGGGAGGTGATCGTAGCCATGCCGAACAGCTCCCGCACCTTCTCGTCATCCACCACTAGGCGCTCGGCGAAGATTTCCTTAATGCGAGGCCGAATCGTGCGGACGTAGTACTCGATTTGGGATACACCCTTATCGAGCTTGAACTCGTCAGGCTCCTTGAGTAGCACCTCAAACCGATAATCCTTAGGGAGAACAGAGAGAGGCAAATTATCGGAAAGGAACTTCAACATAAAAATTTCGACGAAGGTGAGCAAGCAGTCCTTCGGTTCAGCCTTCGTCGCATGCCAAATAATCTGCCACACCGTTTCGGAAAGCGGACGAGGGTCTCGCTCCACGTCGGACTCGCCCCGATGCAGGTCTGAAAGGACGGACGGGTTAAAGTCCCTACTCTCCGGAATTTCGACGATCTTTCCCGCGTCCGCGGAGGCTGCGGCATCGATGTATCGGAACCGCTGTCCATCGGTGGTAATGGCCAGCCGAACACCCATGGCAAGCGCGCCCACGACAGCCTGCTCCGCGGCCGCGAGGATATCCGCGTCCCTCTTGAGCTTTGATGCATCCTTCCATTCGGCCACGGCAATCGGAACCAAGCGTCCTGCTACACGCTCGACATAAATGTTGTCAGGCTTGCAAAGGTGAGCACTCTTCGGGGCCTTATAGCGTTCACAGAGAAAGGGAATCGAACTTGCGGGGGTGAAGTCCAGGCCAGCTTTAGCGAGTCGTGTTACTGACGTCGCACCGAGTTCTAGGACTTCGTAGTCTCCGAACCGCTTACCCTGAAGTCCTTCGGAAGTGAGATATCCCTTTTGGGCGAGCTCTTCCATGCTCAAGGCAGCCACCATCCGCTTCGCCCTGTCGCCGTGGACACGACAGGAGTAGATCTTCGAGTCTAAGAACGGCACTCTACTAACTGACAGGTGCTACGGGTGACACCCGGGTCAAGTCGCCGTGCCACCTCCATGATCGTCCAGGGCATCTATCCGCCTGTTGCTGTGTGCCTCTCAAACCGAGGAGCTAGCCGGCGCACCTGGCGCCCTTACCGAGGGGATCGTCCCGAGCGGCTGGCCTTGGGTTGATGATGCCGTCGGCCTGCGCGGCCGACGGAGCGCGCGCAGCTCAGCCGTCGGGTATACCCCAAAGTCTATTTCGTTCAGCCAGCAAGGACGTCGCCACGATGGGAAGGAGACCCAAGCTGCCCTCTCAAACAACAGGCTGAGCTACCTCAGACCGAAGCGGGTGCGGAATCCGTGGAGGCAGCCGGAGCGAAGTCGGCGCCCCCCAGGGGAGCTCACTAACCGCATGAGCTGACGGGGGCACAGGCATCAGCGCGTCTGGCCTAAAGGACGCGGTAACCGCTACGCCCGTAACAGGAATTGCCGTAACGATCCTTGTGGGCATTTAGTTTCAACGAAAGAACACTAGAGTTGAATGTCTTTCCACAGTACGCACACTGAATCCGGTAGCGCGCTGTGGCGGGTGCGCGACGAACGACCGCCCGTCGATGGGAATAGTGGGAGAAGGTCTGGCGCTCACCAACCTCACCTGCCTTGGCGAGCTCAATCTCATAACGAGGCTCGAATGGTATATCCGTGACGTCTACCTTGCCAATCTTATAGTTAAACAGGGACTTGAGGCCCGGTCCAGACCGTCCTCCGGTTTGGTCCCATGCATACAGGTATTCCTGACCAACACCATCCTTGCGCCTCTTGAATCGCAACGAGTAAGGCTCCACAAGACGTTCTGTGTTCTCATACGTCATCCGCAATAGCGTGCGTTTCGCGCCAGCCTCCATGATTGGCGTACGGAGCTCAGCCGGGAAGAACGCCAACTCGCCGTCGTCACCATATCGGAAGGTTGAGAACATTGAACTCAACTCTTCCTTGAAGGAATCGACGGCTGTCGTGAAGTCCAGCAAGCTTTCCCGAGCACAAACGATCTTGCTCTCCCAGTAACGGCGCATGCTGTCGAATGGCACCGCCAGCAAGAGACCTAGAGCAGCCTTCGGGCTAGGCGTGAAGATTGTCTTCTTCAGAAAGGTGGTGATGACGGCACGCTTGTCCACCTCGATGTCATCGTTCACGAAGATTGAGTAGACGAGATCGAACAGATCAAAGGAGGATCGACGCTGCAGCAGACACTTTAGCTTGTCTGCCAGACCTTCCTCCAGACTCACGACGCGGAGGTCAACTGCACACTCGTCCCGGTCGCTATAGGGGTGAATGAGCTGACGGGTCTGCGGTGGTTGGTAGAGACGACCGAACTCGGTGACATCCATACGCAGGCCGATCGTCACATTGTTTCGATTTCCATAGAAATCCGTGAAGTACAGAGTGTACTTGTAGACCGTCTTCTCATGTCCGATGCTGTGACCACCGGTCTGCCGATTGCGCTCAAAGTCGAAGCCGATACCGGTGCGTGCCTGTACGAGATGGCAAACCTCGTTCAGCGCCGCAAGCAGCTGGTCAGGATCGACGGCATCAGGCGCTGCGAAGTCTAGGTCGCTTGAGAAGCGAGTCGAGCTGAAGTACCCCTTACGGAATGCGTTCCCGCCTTTGAGTACCAGGCGGTCTGCGAACTGAGTGTCACCGTATAGACCCGCTAGGAGCCAACCGAAAACGTAGTCACGCTGCACGTCAGCAGCGTGGACGCCAAGCGTGGCGCCCATCTCATCAACTTCCTCGCGACTGATCATAAACCCATTGTCTCCGGATTACGGGTCTAGGTCATCAGGTTGCAGTGTAAAGAGCCTGTTGGAGGCCGCGCCGGCGCCGTGACGGTGGTCTTCGTCACCCGGCTCAGCGTCGACCGCCAGGGCCGGTTCATAGGATTGATCTGAACGGCACCGTCACACCGTCATAGGCGAACACTATGCCAAAACCGCTTCCCCCGACTCCCCCGCATCAGCGATCTGCCGCCAAAGGCGCTCCACAATCTCAACCAATGTTCCTTCGCCTGAAACCCTCCACTGCTTGGGACCTTGGACCGTGCTCCACTGGTCCTTCCATTCGGCCGCATCCCATATCCGGGATACCAGTCCGGTCGGTGAGTAGCGTTGACCATCGGCCTCCCAGATGAGAGGCGCCTTCCGGTCATTAACCCAGCTGGCTCGGCGGCGCCGAGGATCTGCGTCGAGCCATGCACCGATGGCCTGCTCCTCAGCAGCACTTGGTGCATAAAGCAGAGGTGTACCGTCCGCGATTACATCATGGTCGACAAGCAGACGAACGGTCTGTGGCCGCCGCTGTCGACTTTTCTTGGCACCATCCATGAATTCCTGCAAATTTGTGGGCGAGTCTAGCCCCGTACCACGCTCAAGAGTGTTGAGAACGGCATCTACCAGTCGGGCGCAGCGCTCCTCGTTGGCGAAAGTACTCGTGACGAAGCTCTTGTTGGTAAACAGAATGTCGACTGTAGCGATGACACACGCGAGCACGGAGTTCACCTGCTCGGGTACCTCGTCGAGGAGCGACTCCCACTCATCGTCCGGCTCGTCGAACTTGTCCCGGCCGATGCGCTGGAAGACGATATGCGCTACAAGCAGTGATCCGCTATCCACGATTGCCGCTGGGCGGCCGGTGAGCTTGGCCCTCACCTCAGTCAATTGGTCGCGCACCAGCCTGAAGACTTGCACCGCACGCCAGATCTGCTGAGCCGTCGGCTGCTGGCCGAACAACCGGGTGTATGCACCCCCCGGGCCTTCTCCCCACAGCACGTTAGTGGACCCCTTGACTCGCACTGCGAGCGACGAGTCCGTGTGCATGCACGCCAACGCAGTGGCAGCTTCCGTGACGGAGCAACCCGACTCCGGTGCAGGGTCGAGCTCGCCTCGCCGAAATACGTACTCCTTGTCGAGCGAAAGCCTAAAGTCTTTTTGGATTTCGCTCTGGACGGTATCGATGGCGATGAAGTCTCGACGCTCCATATGGTTCTGAGTGTTCGTCGCCTTAGTGATGGAGCGCCCAAAGCCCACAGGCGCCCCGTCAAGGGAGATGATTCGTACGAGGACGTAAGCCTCTGCGACAGCCTCGGGGTCGCGCTCATAAGCCCGGAATGCCGAAGTCACAGTCTGGGCGCCATTTACAACGCTTGCATTGTGCAGGGTGAGGGTGGTGGGTTGACCAACAGCCCTCTTGGAATGGTACTCCTGCTCGATCCGGTCGCATTGAACGGTGATCCCGTTGTGGCGATACATAAATCCTTCGGGGTCTTCCAGCATCGATTCCACCATCGTTTGGTTGACCCCGGTCAACCCTAGTGACTGTCGAACATTGCGGTCGTAGAGGCGTTCACCGTGTCCCTTTTCGTTACCCTGTTCGTCGCCCTTTCCGCCATACCAATGAGCCAACTGGTCTGCGCTAACCTCGCCGATCACTGCCTTGTAAGGAATCTCTCTCGTGTACCACTCCCGATCCATGGCCGCCTTGAGCGTGATCGGTTGTGGCTCAAGGTCCTCGCGGATCGCTCGGTGGAAGTCTCGCTGATCTAGCACTCGATATTCCACAGTCCGTCCGAGCCCACCAAAATCCCGGGCTGCCTCTTCGAGGATATTTTGGGTCTCAGGGGAGAGGTGGCCATCGCCAATGAGTGCGATGACCAGATTTACCTTGCAGGTGGGGAGTCGGAGAACTCCGTGCACACGATCTGCAAGCACTTGCAACCGTTCGTTGAAGTGATCGAGGTCGCGGTTATCCAGCTTCTTCAGGCCGTGAACGAGCTTGAGGGCAGCTTCGGTATCGAAGCCAGCCGTTCCCTTGTCCTTCCATTTGGCCTGTACTAGCCAAAGTTCAGATCCGGAGGCAGAAAACGCGACGCAGTCGATGCCAAAATCGTCCCGGCCGTCAATTACACCTGCAGCCGCCTCATCTGAGGAGCAATCCGTGAGCATACGGGCGGCCTTCGCGGACACTGCCCGTGACAACAAGGCGGTCTCGCGCTCCCTCGGATCCTTCTTCACGAAGTCTTCCATCGAGATGCGATCCTGGAACTCCCGCAGCAGGGCGCTCCTGATGTGCTGCACCTCAAGAGGCATGTCCTGCACGCCCTTGGTCATCCGTACCCCCAACAACCCCACGCCAGAACGCACTAGCGTAGGGGGAGACTGCGTGTTGCGCCCACTGATCACGTGGACCGTTGGTGGACGAGGTCTTCACGTGCCCCCAACCAGATGCCTCTGACCAGCGCAGCAGCCGTGGTATCAAGCCCCCTCCGGAGCCGTGTGCGCAGGTTCGAATCCTGCCGGGGGCACCCTGCATGAGGTGCCCAAAGACCCCGTCACCAGCGGAAACGCTGCGGTCGGGGTCTTCGCGTATGTGCAGCCGTGTGCCGTCAGGAGCAGATGTCCGTCGGCGCCGACGCGTGTGAAGATCCCGGGCATGTGGCCACACGACCCGCTTTCAGCTTTCACGCTGCCCCTGTGAGGTCCGCGAAGCGAGACCTTGGGTGTGGGCGATCAGCGCTGTCAACGGGCGTCTATGGTTCTGCCGTCCCATGCGGCCTGCGTGTCGGATCAAGGAGGAGAGATGCTGGCGAACCTACTGCCTGGGCTTCGTGACGTCCGGGCACCGCTGTCGGCGGGGTGCATATGGCTCCTGACCCTCTGGCTGATCGTGGAGCATCGAGTTCCGACGCGGGAGCAAGCCAGTGGCGTGTGGGCTTCGCTGTATCGCCTCGGCGGTTTGATGGGCCCTGCCGCCTTATTGGCGTCCGCAGCCTTTGTCGCGTACCTCATCGGCGCCATGTTGATCGTCCGAGTCGCCACTGTGAACGTGCAGGAGGCACGGAAGACGGCGAGAATCAGGAACTTTCAGATGGCCCTCAGGCCGCGCGTATCAAAGCTCGCCTTCGATGACCTGATTCACTTCCTTCAGACGCAAGGACGAGTGCCAGTACCGAAGCAGGGAGAGTTGAGAGATCCTCGGCGTGAGCAGGGTGAACGTAGTCTGGTCAACCTTGTGGCACGTGACGTACTTGGCGAGACCAGGCAGCTTCGGATAAAGCTTCTGATCGCCAACTACGACTTGTTCAACGAGTACGACCGGGCCGTGGGTGAGGCCGAGTTCCGCAAGAACGTCGCTTACGCCCTCGTAGGTCTGGCAGCCGCACTCAGCTGGCTCTACTCCCCTTGGTGGGCTCTCATGCTGATCGTGCCTCTCCGGCTCTACACCGCGGGGGTCGGGAGCGAGCGGATAGCCAACGACGTCATCATCCAGGCTGTAGTGGCGGGACTTCTGGAACCCGCCACGTTGACCGGAGCTGCGGGTCTACCGGCAGTTCCGGCGGAGTGAGGTCGTAGGGTCGCGAGAGCCCGGCATGAAGCCGATACGGCCAGCTCAGCATTTCTCCGGTGCTTCGGGCTCCGGCTGCGTGGACTGCGTCAGTGAGTCTTCAGTGCGGTCCTCTTCTACAGACGTTGCAGGATTTCAGTCGCCCAACTCCTGCTCCTGGCCGTCGGTGCACTTTGCGGAGATATGCAAGAGCACCTTCACCGCGTGGAGGGTGCAGGCGGCCACCTTCTGTGCGGACACGCTCGAGTTGAGTCACGCTCTTGTTGGCTTGCTCAGGGCGAGGGCATGAAGTCGGCGGATGGATCGAGCCCTGCCCGAGCGCTCATCCCAATTTGCTGTGTCGCAGAGCACGGTTCGTGGCAGTGCAGCGAGGGTCGGTCACCCGGCCTGCCGTACGGGCCAACCGCCCGTGCAGGCCGGTGAATGCCCGCCTCACAAGCGGGGCAGCCGTTCGCAGCGGCCCACCTCCGGCCCAACGGAGAGCGCCTGCCCAAGTTACGCCGAGGTGAGGAGGAGTTGGGGTCGATGCCTGTCGGTGTGCACCGTCCTGACTGAGTGTGTTTGTCGTTGGCGCGAGCGGCAACGCGAAGTCCATGAGTCAAGCGAACAGTGGGACCAATCGGAACTCTGCATCAACTCGCAGTGCATCGGCCAAGGCCCGGCGTGCTACGGCGAAGGCGACTGCTCCCGCGTCGCAGGCGGCTGACAAGGCCGCTGAGAAGTCGGGTGACGTCAAGTCAGCAGCCGTGGGCGCGGCCGAGCGTACGGCCGAGGCGAGCACCGCGGTCGTGCACGGCGCGGCCGAGCGTGTGCAGGCCGGCCGCCAGGCCGTCATCGCCGCCTCGGGACAGGCCGTGGCCTTTGCCAAGACGGCGTGGACGGTGATCGCCCATCGAAAGGTCCTCGCCGCCGGTCTGGGAGCGGGCCTGTCGGCGTTGGGTGCCACGTCGTACCTGGCGGGTCGTCGTGCCGGGCGCCGCACGCACGGTCCGATCACCCGTCTGACCGGTGGGCGGATCTGAGGTGAGAGGCGGCATCGTTGCTTGATCGGCAGCTGACGTACACGGCTGACATCAACACGCCGGGCGGAGGCGTGCACCAGCGTCTCCGTCCGGCCGTCGCATAGTCGCGCCAGTCGCCAGCGGCGGCCGGAGCCTGATCGGATCGGATCGGACCGTGCTGGAGCCGGTGTCGAGTGGTTAGGGACGGCTCCGACATCAGGCAGGAGAGCCAGGGCGTACCCGGTCAACAGCCCGTGGGGCCTGGCTCGCCATGCTGCGACGACACCGCCTTCGGACGCGGAGTCCTCCTGGGGGTCGCCACACGCAGTCACCCCCCTCGGGCCGTGATGGCGGTCGGTATCGCGCCGGCCGCGCCAGCCCCCGCACCCCTCACGCCGACCGCTTCCGCGGTGTCGTCTTCTTCGCCGTCGTCTTCTTCGCCGTTCCGGAGCTCGCCGTCTTCTTCGCGGATGCCGTCTTCTTCGTCCCCTGCGTCGACTTGGACGTCGACTTCCTTGCCGAGGCCGTGGTCTTCTTGGCCGCCGTCTTCTTCGCCGTCGACGTCGACTTCTTGCCGTCGGTCTGTTTCGGGGTCGAGCGGGAAGTCTTGCGGGCGGGGAGGCGCGTGACCTCGGCCTCCGCTTTCTGCTCCGCGCCCGCGCCCTCGCCCCGCGACTCCCGCGCCGCCTTCACGCTGTTCTCCAGGGCCGCCATCAGGTCCAGGACCTTGCCGCCCTTCGCCGGCTCGGGGGTCTCCGGCGGGGCCTCGCCCGCTGCCTTCGCGGCGACGACCTCCTCCAGTGCCTCGCGGTACTCGTCGTGCAGCTCGGTCAGGTCGATCTCGCCCAGCGTGTCCATCAGGGCGTCCGCCAGGTCGAGCTCCTTGTCGTTCACCGTGACGTCGGTGTCGGGGGCGACGCCTTCGGGGGCGCGTACCTCGTCCGGCCAGAGCAGGCCGTGCATGGCGATCGCCTCGCCGACCACCCGCAGCATGCCCAGCCGTTCCTTCCCGCGCAGCGCGAACTTGGCGATCGCCACCTTGTTGCTGCGCTTGAGGGCCTCGCGCAGGAGTGTGTACGGCTTGGCGGCCGCGGCGCCGCCCGCGGCCAGGTAGTACGCCGCGTCCATCTGCAACGGGTCGATCCGGTCCGCCGGCACGAACGCCACGATCTCGATCGTCCTCGCCGTCGGCAGCGGCAGATGGGCCAGGTCCTCGTCCGTGATCGGGATGATCGAGCCGTCCGCGTCCTCGTAGCCCTTGCCGATCTCCGCCCCGCTGACCTCCTTGTCCTCCGCCTCGCAGAACTTGCGGTAGCGGATGCGGCCGCCGTCCTCGGTGTGGATCTGGCGGAAGGAGATCGAGTGGCTCTCCGTGGCGTTGACCAGCTTGATCGGGATGCTGACCAGGCCGAAGGAGATGGCGCCGTTCCAAATGGATCTCACGTGCGGCACCCTTTCGGTCGCTTTCTGGCGTTATGACACTATTTGCGTGAGATTCTCATCGTATGACGCCCATCACGGAGGTGGAGGGGAGACGGCTCGCCCTCAGCAACCTGGAGAAGGTGCTGTATCCGCAGACCGGGTTCACCAAGGCCGAGGTCCTGCACTACTACGCGGGCAACGCCGAGGTGCTGCTGCCTCACCTGCGGGATCGGCCGGTCTCCTTCCTGCGCTACCCCGACGGGCCGGACGGGCAGGTCTTCTTCGCCAAGAACGTGCCGCCCGGTACGCCCGACTGGGTCACCACCGCGGAGGTGCCGCGCTCGGAGGGGCCCGCGCGGATGGTGCTCGTGCAGGATCTGGCGTCCCTGATGTGGGCCGCCAACCTCGTCACCGAGTTCCACACGCATCAGTGGGTGATCCAGGACCCCGGCGTCGCCGACCGGATCGTCTTCGACCTCGATCCCGGCCCGCCCGCCACCGTGGTCGACTGCTGCGAGGTCGCCCTGTGGCTGCGCGAGCGACTGGCCGCCGACGGGATCGACGCCTGCGTCAAGACCTCCGGCTCCAAGGGGCTGCATCTGCTGGCCGCCGTACGGCCGACGCCATCCGAGCAGGTCAGCGACTACGCCAGACAGCTCGCCGTCGAGGCCGAGCGGGCCATGCCCCGGCTCGCCCTGCACCGGATGACCCGCAGCCTGCGACCAGGGAAGGTCTTCGTCGACTGGAGCCAGAACGCCGCACGCAAGACCACCGCCACGCCCTACACCCTGCGCGCCCGCCCCGAGCCCACCGTCTCCGCGCCGGTGACCTGGACCGAGGTCGAGGAGTGCGAGGCGCCGGGGCAGCTCACGTTCCTCGCGCCGGACATCGCCCCTCGCGTACAGGACTACGGCGACCTGTTGGCGCCCCTCCTCGACCGGGCCAACGCCGGCTCACTTCCGTGAGCCACCCCTCCTCGACCCCTCCTCGACCGGGCCAAGGCCGGCTCACTTCCGTGAGCACCTCACACCCGCCCCCACGTCCCCCGATCCCGCGCCATCGCGTGCAGCGCCTCCACGTCCGCCGGCTTCAGGACGCCGCCGGTGCGGGACAGGCCCTCGACCTCCGTGTCGAGCAGGACGCGGACCTCGCGGGGTGGGGCCGTGACGGAGACGTCCGTGGGGGCGACCAGGACCAGGACCGGGTGGACCTCGGCGGTGAGGGCGTAGGACGCGCGGTCGGCGTCGGCGCGGACGCGGCGCAGCAGGGGCTGGGGGTCGCGGCGGCCGAGGGCGATCATGGGGTCCGTCACCGTCACCCGCTGTTTGCGGGCGGGGAGGGTGTGGATCGCGAACAGACCGCCGGGGCCGATCGCCAGGTGGTGGATGCGGTCGCCGCCGGGGAGGGGGACGGAGTGCAGGGCGTGCCAGCCCGCGCCGTCGAGCCGGTCCAGGGCGTCGCCGACCGTCTGTTCCGCGGCCAGGGCCCGGCGTCGCGGGTCCGGGCGCAGGCGGTGGGGCGGGCCGGGGTCGCGGTCCAGGGAGACGATCAGGGCCTCGCCGGGCCGGTTGGGCGCGAGGTCGTCGTCCGGGTGGAGGGAGAGCCTGGCCAGTTCGGCCGGCGTGGGCACCGGTGGCGGGCCGACCGTCACCGGGCCGGTGAGGAAGGGGCCGAGCACTTCGAGTACGTCCTCCCTCACCTCCTCGCTGAGCAGGTTGATCCTGGCCGCCTCCCGGTCGTACCAGGCGATATTGCGGCCGTCCGTGCGGCTGACGTAGAGCCGTTCCTGACCGTGTCGCCAGGTCGGTATGACGCGCAGTCCCTTCATGCACCATCACCCCTCGACCATGGGAACAGGCGGGGTGCTCCATCGGCAAGAACCCGGCTACCTTTGAGAACAGTTGGGCCCCGTTGGAGGGGAGTTGGGGAGGCGTGATTGCGTACCCGCAGAAAACAACCCGACGTGCCGGCTCCGGACGGCCCCTGGAACGAGATCGTGCCCGGTCTGTGGATGGGCGGGCACGAGTTCCGGAGCCGGACGGGACAGGTGGAGACGGTCCTCGTACGGGATGAGTTCGATCTCGTGCAGACCCTGTTGAGACTGCCCGGATACGGTCCCGATCCGGGCGTCGAGCACCATGTGTGGCCCATTCCGGACGGGCCGCTGGACGGGACCCAGCTCGCGGGGGTCATCCGCCTGGCGCGGGCCGCGAGCGAGGCACTGGACGAGGGCCGCAGGGTCCTCGTCCGCTGTTACCACGGGTACAACCGCTCGGGTCTGGTGGTCGCGCACGCCCTGGTGCGGCGCGGGCACACGGCGGAGGAGGCGATCCGGCTGATCCGGGCCCGGCGCTCGCCCTGGGCGCTGCACAACGAACTGTTCGTCGACTATCTGCGGGCCGGGCTGCCGACGGCCCGGCTGCTGGAGGAGCTGGCCGAGTAGCGAGGTAATCGTTTCTCCGGCCCCATAGGGTGTACTGGGCCACCGATCGTTCTCAGCCACAGGATCAGCCTCAGGAGTCCCGTGCCCCGCCCCCTCCGCACCGTCCTCGCCGCGGTCGCCGTCACGCTGCTGGCGGCGACGGCGGCGGCCTGCGGTGACGCGGGCGGGCTGGAGGAGGCCGGGGCGACGCCGACCGCGACCAGCCCGGCGAAGCTGTGGCCGGACCTCGCCCCCGCGTCCAGTCCGGCCTGGGACTACGACAACGGCGAGGCCGAGGCCATGCACATCACCGCGCCGGGGGACGACATCCGCAAGGTGCGGCCGTCGGCGCTGGTGCGGCAGGAGATCGCCCAGCACCGCGACGACTACGCCGGGTCGAAGGCCCCGTACCGTGTGACGGCCCGCCGGATGGCCTACTGCGACAAGAACCCGGCCGACAGCAGGTGTCCGCTGCTCAAGGCGTACTACCGGGACATGACCGGGGACGGGAAGCCGGATCTGACGCTGGGCTTCCGGCTGCTGCCCGGCAACCAGACGGCCGTGCGCGTGTACACCGTCGAGGCCGGCCGGGTGGTGCAGGTGATGTCGAACAACGACGCCGTCAGCGGAGTCGAGCTGGCCGGGCGGTCGGTGATCATCCACGCTCCGTCCGACCTCGCGGACTACGAGTACCGCTTCCAGTGGACCTGGGACCCGGAGCAGAAGGTGATGCTGCTCACCCATGACGAGATGCTGCGCATCGGCAGGCGAGAGCACGGCCGGCGGCACACCGGACACCCCTCCCCCTCGGTGACCCCGTGAGCCGGATCGCGCTGCCCCAGTGGGCCGGCACGCTCGCCGTGAAGGCCGCCGTGTTCATCGCGGTGATGTGCTGTGCGCTGGCCGCGCTGCTGGGCGTGCTCGTGCACGTCTCGGTGACGAACCAGACCGTCGGCCAGGCCCGCGACCTGGCGCTGTCGCGGCTGACCGACGCGACGCGGGCCTACCAGGCCGGGGACACGCTGCTGCCGGGCGCGGGGGTCGACCCGCCGGGGCTGCCGCGGGCGCTGCGCGAGCTGGCGATGGACGGCGAGCGCGGCACGATGGTCTCCCGGCACCACGGGCATCCCACGATGTGGGCGGCCGGTCCCGCCGACCGGAAGCGGGCGCTGGCCGTGGAGGTCGACTACTCGCAGCAGTCCCGCACCATCGCGGGGCTCGACCGGGCGATCCTGTGGTCCTCGGGGCTGGCGATCGGGGCGACGCTGCTGGTGGGGGCGTTCGCGGTGACGCGGGTGACGCGGCGGCTGCACGCGACGGCGACGGTGGCGCGCCGGATCAGCGCCGGTGACCTGGACGCGCGGGTCGGCGATCCGCGCGCGAAGGATGCGACGCGGCCGCAGGACGAGGTGGGCGCGGTGGCCGCCGCGCTGGACTCCATGGCGGCCTCGCTGCAGGGGAAGCTGCTGAGCGAGCAGCGGTTCACCGCGGACGTGGCGCACGAGCTGCGTACGCCGCTGACCGGGCTGCACGCGGCGGCCGAGCTGCTGCCGCCCGGGCGGCCCACGGAGCTGGTGCGGGACCGGGTGGCGGCGCTGCGGACGCTGACCGAGGACCTGCTGGAGATCTCCCGGCTGGACGCCGGCCGGGAGAAGCTCGACGTGGACACCGAGGAGCTGGGGGCGCTGGCGGTCCGGGTGGTGCGGGCGTCGGGTACGGACACGGAGGTCGTCGTCGCACGGGACGTGCGGGTGGAGACCGACCGGCGGCGGCTGGAGCGGGTGCTGGGCAATCTGGTCGCCAACGCGCACAAGCACGGGCGGGGGCCGGTGTCGGTGACGGTGGACGGGCCCGTGGTGACCGTGCGGGACCACGGGGAGGGGTTCCCGGAGTATCTCGTGGAGCACGGTCCGCAGCGGTTCCGGACGGAAGGCGGGGCCACGGGGCACGGCCTCGGGCTGACCATCGCGGTGGGGCAGTCGGAGGTGCTCGGCGCCCGGTTGGAGTTCGGCAACGCGCCGGAGGGCGGAGCGGTGGCGGTGCTGACGCTCCCTCAACACGACCCGACCGCCGTCGACGGCTCGACCTGACGGACGGTCCCCCTCCCCGATGGCCCAGCGTGACGGGCGGTCGCCGGGCGGCCCTCCTAACGTGGCGGATAGTCAGGTTCGTCCCTTTCGTGGAGGTACCCCATGTCCCTGCGCTCCCCTCGCGGCGCCCTCACCCGCCTCGCCATAGCCACCGCCGCCGGTGCCCTCCTCGCCTCCGTCGCCACCACCCCGGCACTCGCCGACGACGAGGGCGGTGGAGGCGGTGAGCAGTCGGTCAGCCGGGGCGACGGCTGGAACGGGGACGGAGGCGGCGACCAGACGGCCGGCCGTGACGACGGCTGGAACGGCAACGGAGGCGGCGACCACGGCGACCAGCACGACCCGCGGCTGTACCGGGGCGTCGTCACCGCGAGCGAGTTGTTCCTGCGCAGCGCGCCCAACCGCGGCAGCCAGGTGATCCGCGTGGCTCACCGGGGCGAGCGCGTCTCGATCTTCTGCAAGACCACCGGCCAGAACATCCAGGGCAACAACCTCTGGTACCTCCTCACGGACGGCACCTGGGCCTGGGGGGCGGCCCGTTACATCGACACCATCGGCCCCACGCCACGCTGGTGCTGAGACCCTGAGGTCACAACACCCACTATTTGGGTAAGTTCCGGACATGACCAACGCCGGAACCGCCGTGGCCGAGGCGGACGCCCCCGCTCCCGCCGTCCGCCTCCCCCGGCGCCGTGGCATCGAGCTGGCCCTGATCGTCCTCGCCGTCCTGCTCTGCGTGTACGGCTACTGCGACGTCGGCCTCGCCAGGAACGGCACCGTCCCGCCCGGCGCCGCCGGTTACGGCGCCGGGCTCGGCGTGCTCGCGCTGCTCGCCCATTGGGCGGTGCGGCTGCGGGCCCCGTACGCCGATCCGCTGCTGCTGCCGATCGGCGTGCTGCTCAACGGACTCGGCCTGGTCCTGATCTACCGCCTCGACCTGGAGACGCCCGGCGACCGGGCGGCCCCCACCCAACTGGTGTGGTCCACGCTGGGGGTGGCCCTGTTCATCGTGGTCGTACTGATGCTGCGCGACCACCGGTGGCTGCAGCGCTACTCCTACGTGTGCGTCGCCGCCGCCCTCGTCCTGCTGGCGCTGCCGATCCTCTTTCCGGCCGTCAACGGCGCCCGCATCTGGATCCGGATCGCCGGATTCTCCATCCAGCCGGGCGAGTTCGCGAAGGTGCTGCTGGCGGTGTTCTTCGCCGCGTACCTGGCCGCGAACCGCAGCGCGCTGGCGTACACGGGCCGGCGGGTGTGGTTCGTGCAGCTGCCCACCGGCCGCGTCCTCGGCCCGATCCTCGCCATCTGGCTGCTGAGCGTCGGCGTCCTGGTCCTGGAGCGCGATCTGGGCACCTCCCTGCTCTTCTTCGGCCTGTTCGTCGTGCTGCTGTACGTCGCCACGGGCCGCACCGGCTGGATCGCCGTCGGCCTGCTGCTGGCGTCCCTGGGGGCCGTGGCCGTCGGCTGGCTGGAGCCGCACGTGCACAGCAGGGTGGAGGACTGGCTGCACCCGCTCGCGTCGATCGAGGCGGGGCTGGGGCCGAACCAGCTCGCCCAGTCCCTGTTCGCCTTCGCCGCGGGCGGTGTCCTGGGCACCGGCCTGGGCCTCGGCCACTCGGTGCTCATCGGCTTCGCCACCAAGTCGGACTTCATCCTTGCCACGGCGGGCGAGGAGCTGGGCCTGGCCGGCCTGTCCGCGATCTTCCTGCTCTACGGCCTGCTGGTGGAGCGCGGCTACCGGGCCGGCCTCGCCCTGCGCGACCCCTTCGGCCGCCTCCTCGCGGTCGGTCTGGCCTCGATCGTCGCGCTGCAGGTCTTCGTGATCGCGGGCGGGGTCACCGGCCTCATCCCGCTCACCGGCCTGGCGATGCCCTTCCTGGCGCAGGGAGGTTCCTCGGTCGTCACCAACTGGGCGATCGTCGCCCTGCTGATCCGGATCAGCGATCGCGCCCGCAGGCAGTACGACGGCGAGAGCGCCCCATGACCCGCTGCATCCGGCACGCGGCCGTCTTCTGCGCCCTCCTCCTGGTCGCGCTCCTCGTCAACGCCGCCCGCATCCAGATCGTCCTGGCCGGCCCCTACGACCACGATCCGGCCAACCGCCGCACCACGATCGCCCGTTACGACCGGCCCCGCGGCGACATCCTGGTCGGCGGACGGTCCGTCACCGGCTCCCGGGACTCCCGCGAGCAGCTCCGCTACGAACGGACGTACACGGACGGCCCGTTGTACGCGCCCGTCACCGGCTTCGCCTCGCAGATGTACGGCACCACGCTGCTGGAGCACACGCACGACGCGATCCTCTCCGGCACCGACCCGGTCCTCACGCCGCTCCCCCTGTGGAACGACTTCACGCGGGCCCACAGCCCGGGCGGACACGTCGTCACCACGCTCGACCGGGCGGCGCAGGAGGCCGCTTACGAGGGCCTGGACGGGCGCAAGGGCGCGGTCGCGGCCGTGGAGCCGACCACCGGGAAGGTGCTGGCGCTGGTGTCGTCGCCGTCGTACGACCCGGGTCTGCTGTCGGGGAACTCCGCCGCCACCGAACGCTCCTGGGCGCGGCTGAACGCCGACCCGGACAAGCCGATGCTGAACCGGGCGGTGCGGCAGACGTATCCGCCGGGCTCGACGTTCAAGGTGGTCACGGCGGCGGCGGCGCTGGACGCGGGGGTCGTCCGGGACGTCGACCGGCCGACGGACTCGCCCGACCCGTACCGGCTGCCGGGTACGCGGACGCTGCTGGCGAACGAGGGCGACGGGTGCGAGGACGCACCGCTGCGGGACGCGTTCGAGTGGTCGTGCAACACGGTGTTCGCGAAGCTCGGGGTGGATGTCGGGGTGGCCGACATGGCGGCCACGGCGCAGGCGTTCGGCTTCAACGACCCGGGCGTGCGCGTGCCGTTCTCGGTGGCGCCGAGCACCTTCGACACGACGGTCGACAGGGCGCAGCTGGCGCTGTCCTCGATCGGCCAGTACAACACGCGGGCCACACCCCTGCAGATGGCGATGGTCGCGGCGGCCGTCGCGAACGACGGGGAGCTGCGGGAGCCGTACCTGGTGGAGCGGACCACGACGGACGGTGGCAGCACGCTGTCCGCGCCGGGGCCGCGCCCGGTCCGCCAGGTGATGCGCCGCACGACGGCGGAGCGGATGAAGGAGCTGATGGAGGACGTGGTCACGGAGGGCACGGGAGCCAACGGGGCCATCCCCGGCGCGACGGTCGGCGGCAAGACCGGCACGGCCCAGCACGGCGTCGGCAACTCCGGGACGCCGTACGCCTGGTTCGTGTCCTGGGCGCAGGGGGACCGCGACCCGGAGCCACGGGTGGCGGTGGCCGTGGTGGTGGAGGACGCGTCGGCGGACCGGGGGGAGATCACCGGCGGCGGGGTGGCCGCGCCGATCGCGCGGGCGGTGATGGAGGCGGTCCTGGACTCCTGAGCGGGCCTTCTCGGTCGATGAGACGGGGCTACCGGACGCGGCGGCTCCCTACCTAACGTTCGGTACATGGATTCAGCCGCGTACGAACTCGCCCAGGTCAACATCGGCCGTCTCAAAGCCCCTCTGGACTCACCTCAGTTGAAGGACTTCGTCGACAACCTCGACCCCGTGAACGCCGACGCGGACGCCGCCGACGGATTCGTGTGGCGGCTGCAGAGCGACGCCGGCGACGCGACGGACATCGCCGTGTTCGGCGACGAGTGGCTGATCATCAACATGTCCGTGTGGCGGGACCCGAACGCCCTGACGGCCTACATGTACCAGGGCCGGCACCGCGAGATGCTGGCGCGGCGCCGGGAGTGGTTCGAGCGGGTCGCGGAGGCGATGGTGGCCCTGTGGTGGGTCCCGGCGGGCCACCGCCCCACGGTCGCGGAGGCGGAGGAACGCGTCCTGCATCTGCGGGCCAACGGCCCGACGCCGTACGCGTTCACCCTGCGCACCTCGTTCCCGCCGGGCACTCGGACCCCGGTGTCGGCGGATCTCCCCGAGGACCTGGGCTGCCCGGTCTGACGTACCGTCCGTCACCCGATGGGCTTGCGCATCTCCGTGCGGATCCGCGCCGTGGTCGCCGCCGCCTTGTCCAGGTCCACCTCGGAGGGGTCCTGGCTCATGGTGGCGGTGGTGACCTCGGCGACGGAGGCACCGGTGTTGCCGTCGGCCCAGCCGCAGACCGGCACGGTCACCTGAGTGCCGAGCTGGGTCTGGGTGAGCACCTCGCAGCTCACGGTGATGCCGTCGGAGCCCTCGGGGTGGAAGTCCTGCGCGGGTACGGCCACCTTGGCCCCGGCGCCTTCGGCTGCGCCCCGCATCATGTTCTTGCGGGTCAGTTCGGTGTGGTTGAACCGCCCGTACATGCCCGACACCACGAGCGTGCCGCGGGTCTGGTCGCCGCCGAGGCTGTACTGGCCGACCACGGCCCGCACGTCCTTGGCGTCCCAGGCGCCCTCCGCCTCGTTCTCCACCTTCTGGCCCTCGGTGTCGGAGAGGTCCTTGGCGAGCTCGTAACGGCCGTCCACCAGGGTCCTGGGCAGCGACAGCGTGTACTTGGCCTCGGGGAAGCTGCCGCCGGTGACCTTCGCCCCGACCATCGCGAGCCCCACGACGACCGCCACGATCAGCGCGACGACTCCGCCGACGATGCCGAGCACGAGACCGGTCCGGCGCTTGCGCGGGGGCGGGGCCATCGGGGGCGCGCCCCAGCCGTAGGGCTGCTGCTGCGGGTAGGGCGTTCCGTACGGCGGCTGCGGCTGCGGCTGTTGCGGGTACGGGCCGGAGGCGTAGGGGCCCTGCGGGGGCTGCTGCCCTCCGTAGGGGTTCGGCGGCCCGTAGGGGCCCTGCGGCGGTGGTGGCGTGGACACGTCGGCACGTTACTGCATACGGGCGTGTCCGCGGCCCGCGACGGGGTGTCAGCCCTCCCCGACGCCCTCCCCGACGCCCGCCTCGATGGCCTCCGTCACCTCCGCGACCCGCTCGCTCTCCTCCGCCGCGAACCGCTCTGCGTCCAGCTGCTCGGCGATCTCCTCGTCCTGCGCCATCAGCAGGTCCAGGTTGGAGTCGCCCATCTCGAAGACGCCCATGTCGACGTAGGCCTGCTGCAGCCGCTTGCCCCACAGGCCGATGTCCTTGACGCACGGCACGATGCGGGAGAACAGCAACTGCCGGAACAGCGCGAGGAATTCGGACTGTTCGCTGTACTCCTCGGCCTGCGCGGTGGGAATGCCGAAGTTCTCCAGGACCTCGACGCCCCGCAGCCGGTCGCGCATCAGGTAGCAGCCCTCGATGACGAACTCCTCGCGCTCGCGCAGTTCGGCGTCCGTGAGCTGCTTGTAGTAGTCGCGCAGCGCCATGCGCCCGAAGGCGACGTGCCGGGCCTCGTCCTGCATGACGTAGGCGAGGATCTGCTTGGGCAGCGGCTTGGTGGTCGTGTCGCGGATCATGCCGAAGGCCGCCAGCGCCAGCCCCTCGATCAGCACCTGCATGCCCAGGTAGGGCATGTCCCAGCGGCTGTCGCGGAGCGTGTCCCCCAGCAGCGACTGGAGGTTGTCGTTGATCGGGTAGACCATCCCGACCTTCTCGTGCAGGAAGCGGCCGTAGATCTCGGCGTGCCGCGCCTCGTCCATGGTCTGCGTCGCCGAGTAGAACTTGGCGTCCAGGTCCGGCACCGACTCCACGATCCGCGCCGCGCAGATCATGGCGCCCTGCTCGCCGTGCAGGAACTGGCTGAACTGCCAGGACGCGTAGTGCTGCCGCAGTTCGCCCTTCTCCCGGTCGCTCATCTTCGCCCAGTACGGCGTCCCGTACAGCGAGATGGCCTCGTCCGGGGTGCCCAGCACGTCGTGCGGGTCGACCTCCAGGTCCCAGTCGATGCGCCGCTGCCCGTCCCACTGCTTGTCCTTGCCCTTCTGGTACAGGGCGAGCAGCCGGTCCCGTCCGTCGTCGTACTCCCAGCTGAAACGGGCCGCGCCGGAGGCGGGAACCTGCCAGAGATAGTCACCGGGGTCATTGGTGTACAGGTCATGGGTCGGCATACCCCGCAGGCTCACACGTAGACGCCGAGTCAACAAGTCCCGTGCAGGGGATTGACTGCCTTGCTGACAGGCAGTCTCATAAGAGCCATGACGACTCTCACGGAAGCCGACGCGCTCGACGGCCTGCGCGACGCTCTCGGGCTGCTCAAGGACCGCGAGCAGGTCGCCGAGCGACTCCTCGCGTCCTCCGCCAAACACTCCTTCGACCCCGACAAGGAACTGGACTGGGACGCCCCCTTCGAGGAGGGCAAGTGGTTCTGGCCGCCGGAGCTGGTGTCCCTCTACGACACCCCGATGTGGCGGCGGATGAGCGAGAAGCAGCGGATCCTGCTGTCCCAGCACGAGGCCGCCGCCCTCGCCTCGCTGGGCATCTGGTTCGAGATCATCCTGATGCAGCTGCTCGTGCGGCACATCTACGACAAGGCGGCGACGAGCGCGCACGTGCGCTACGCGCTCACCGAGATCGAGGACGAGTGCCGGCACTCGAAGATGTTCGCCCGGCTGATCTCGCACGGGGGCACGCCCTGGTACCCGGTGGCCCGGGCGCACCAGCACCTCGGCCGGCTGTTCAAGACGATCTCGACCACACCGGGGTCGTTCACCGCCACGCTGCTGGGCGAGGAGGTCCTCGACTGGATGCAGCGGCTGACCTTCCCGGACGAGCGGGTGCAGCCGCTGATCCGCGGCGTCACGCGCATCCACGTCGTGGAGGAGGCCCGGCACGTGCGGTACGCGCGTGAGGAGCTGCGGCGGCAGATGGTGACGGCGCCGAGGTGGTCGCAGGAGTTCACCCGGGTCACCTCCGGCGAGTTCGCGCGGGTGTTCTCGGTGGCGTTCGTCAACCCCGAGGTCTACACGAACGTCGGGCTCGACAAGCGGGAGGCTCTGGCGCAGGTGAAGGCCAGCGGGCACCGGCGCGAGATCATGCAGACGGGCGCCAAGCGGCTGACCGACTTCCTGGACGACATCGGTGTGCTGCGGGGGGTCGGCCGGCGGCTGTGGAAGTCGTCGGGTCTTCTGGCCTGACGCCGTCCGCGGGCCGGTGGGGGGCCGACTACGCTGCATCCATGACCCCTGCCGCGCCCGCCTATCGCCGCCTGAGTGTCGAGGAGCGCCGTAGTCAGCTCCTCGAGGCCGCCCTCGGCCTCTTCGCGCACCGCGCGCCCGAAGAGGTCTCCCTCGACGACGTGGCAGAGGCGGCCGGAGTCTCCCGCCCACTGGTGTACCGGTACTTCCCGGGCGGCAAGCAGCAGTTGTACGAGGCCGCGCTGCGGTCGGCCGCCGACGAGCTGCGGCTGTGCTTCGACGAACCACGGAAGGGGCCGCTCCTGCCCCGCCTCGCCCGCGCCCTCGACCGCTACCTGGCCTTCGTCGACCAGCACGACGCCGGGTTCAGCGCCCTCCTCCAGGGCGGCAGCGTCGTCGAGACGTCCCGGACGACCGCCATCGTGGACGGCGTGCGCCGGGCCGCCGCCGAGCACATCCTCAACCACCTCGGGGTGAGCGACCCCGGTCTGCGACTGCGCATGACCGTGCGGATGTGGATCACCGCCGTGGAGGCGGCCTCGCTGATCTGGCTGGACGAGGACAAGCAGCCGCCGCTCGACGAACTGCGGGACTGGCTGGTGGAGCAGTTCGTGGCCGTCCTCAGCGTGACCGCGAACCGGGACCCGCAGACCGCGGCACTGGTGCGGACCATGGCCGAGGATGTCTGACACTGGTGCCGTGAGAAGCGAACCGACCCCTTTCGAGGGTGGGCCCATGGACGGCCGGGTGCTGCCGGTGCTGGTCGGTGCCACCGGGCACCCGCCCAAGACCTACCGCATCCCGGTCCCCGACCCGGCCGGCGGGCCGGACACCGTGCTGGTCTACCGGCGGGTGCCCCGCGGGCACAGCAAGCGGCTCGGGATCCCGCAGGGCTGGAAGTACGCGTACGACCCGGAGGGCGGGGACACCGGCCGGCCGAAGTGGCCCTGGTCCCGTCCGGACGCCACGCCGGGCGGCAAGCCGGAGGACACCGACGGGTGACGAGGTTGCGCCGAACCGCGCACACTCGCCGCGCGAAGCTCCGGAGTCCGTCGCAGGCTCGCGGTGCGGGGCAGAGGGGCTGCCCCGCACCGGAGGTGATGGCATGTCAGGAAGGCTTCTGCGTCTGGTGTGTACGGCCGCGGTGGCGGCCGGCACCGTCCTCGCACCGCTGCCCGCCACGGCCGCTCCCGAGCCCGGGACCGGCGAGCGTTCCGTCTCCGAACTGCTGACGGACCTTCAGCGACTGTACCGGGAGGCCGAGCGGGCCACCGAGACGTACGACGCCACCGAGGAGAAGCTGACGAAGCAGCGGGCCGAGGTCGAACGCCTGGACACCGAGCTGACCCGCACCCGGCTCGCCCTGCGCGACAGCCGGGGCGCGGCGGGACGGCTGGCCCGCGAGCAGTACCAGAACAGCACCGCCCTCTCCCCCTACGTCCGCCTGCTCCTCGCCCGCGACCCCCAGCAGGCCCTCGACGAGGGCCATGTCATCGGCCAGTTGGCCCAGGAACGCGCCAGGACCGTCGGCCGCCTCACCGGCACCGAGAAGAAGGCCGCCGACCTCGCCCGCAAGGCGCGCAAAGCGCTCGACGAGCAACTCACCCTCGACGCACGGCAGAAGAAGAACCGCGACGACGTACAGAAGCGGCTGCGGGACGTCGAGGAGCTCCTCGTCTCGCTCACCCCGCAACAGATCGCCACAGTCGGCGAGTTGGAGAAGAGCGGCGTCGACACCGCGCAGCGCTCGCTCGTGACCTCCGGGGCGCTCGGCGACGAGCGCGAGCCGTCACGGGCGGGCGACCGGGCCCTGCGCTACGCGGTGCAGCAGCTCGGCAAGCCGTACCGGTGGGGCGCGGCGGGCCCGGAGTCGTACGACTGCTCGGGGCTGACGTCCCAGGCGTGGGCGCACGCCGGGGTGCCGGTTCCCCGCACCAGCCAGGAGCAGTGGGCGCGGCTGCCGAAGGTCCCCCTCGACCGGCTGCGCCCCGGCGACCTGGTGGTCTACTTCCCCGAGGCCACGCACGTGGCGATGTACCTGGGCGCGGGAAAGGTGATCCAGGCCCCCAGGACGGGCGAGCAGATCAAGGTCTCCCCCATCGCCTCGTATCCCGTCCTCGGGGCCGTGCGGCCGGACGGTGATCAGGCCCCTGCGACCGAGGCGAGGTAGGCCTCCGCCTTCGCCGGCTCGTAGAAGAAGTTCTCGAAGTCGGCAGGATTGTCGAAGCCGTTGGCGAACCGGTCGGCGACCGGCTGCAGCTGGCCGGCGGCGCCGATCAGGTTGAGGATGTGCTCCGGCGGCGGCGCGAGCATCGCGTTCGTCCACTTGGTGACGTGCTGGGCCGTCTGCCAGTAGCGGTCGAACGTCGCCTGCATCCAGCTCTCGTCGAACTCCTTCTCGCCGTGCTCCAGGATCGACGCGAGGTAGGCGGCGGCGCACTTGGAGGCCGAGTTGGAGCCCTGTCCGGTGATCGGGTCGTTGGCGACGACGACGTCGGCCACACCGAGGACCAGACCGCCGCCGGGGAGGCGGCCGATGGGGTTGCGGACGGTCGGGGCGTACCGGCCGGACAACGTGCCGCCGGCGTCGGTCAGTTCGACCTTGGTGGCCCGCGCGTACTCCCAGGGCGTGTACCGCTCCATGAGTTCCAGGGTCAGGGAGAGGTGCTCCGCGGGGTCCTTGACGCCGTTGAAGACGTCGAGCGGGCCGCCGGGTATGCCCTCCCAGAACAGGATGTCGGCGCGGCCGGAGGTGGTGAGCGTCGGCATGACGAACAGCTCGCCCACGCCCGGGACCAGGTTGCAGCGGACCGCCTCGCGGTCCGGGTGCTCGGGACGCGGGCCGAGTCCGTGCACGTAGGAGACGGCCAGGGCGCGCTGCGGCTCGCTGTACTGGGAACGCGAGGCGTCCCGGCCGAACATCGACACCAGCTCGCCCTTGCCCGCCGACACCAGCACCAGGTCGTAGGTGCGGGAGAAGTAGTCGAGGTCGGACACGGCCGCGCCGTGGATGACCAGCTGGCCGCCGCGCTGCGCGAAGGTCTCCATCCAGCCGGCCATCTTCACCCGCTGGTCGACCGACTGCGCGTACCCGTCGAGGTCGCCCACCCAGTCGATCGCACGGGCGGCCGGGCCCTCGCTCCAGGAGCCGGGGGCCGCCACCGAGACGCCGAGTCCCTCGATCTTCGGGGCCTGGGACTCCCAGAAGTTCAGCTGGAGATCGCGCTCGTGCTGCAGTGCCGTGTGGAACATGCACTGCGTCGACATGACCCGGCCGGAACGGATCTCGTCCGCCGTCCGGTTGGACATCAGGGTGACCTCGTACCCGTGCGACTGGAGGCCGAGGGCGAGCTGGAGTCCGGACTGGCCGGCTCCTACGACGAGTATCTTCCGCATGCGGGTGACTGCTCCTAAAGGGCGACTACTCGGGGGTCTCGTCGAGCGCGTGGCCGACGAGGGACAGGAGAGTCTCGATCACCGAGATCCTCCGCCGCGCATCCATGATCATTACAGGTATGTGGGCGGGGATCGTCAACGCCTCCCGCACGTCCTCCGGTTCGAACAGCTCGCTGCCGTCGAAGTGGTTGACCGCGACGACGTACGGCAGTCCGCAGCTCTCGAAGTAGTCGAGCGCGGGGAAGCAGTCCTTCAGCCGCCGGGTGTCGGCCAGCACGACGGCGCCGATCGCGCCGCGCACCAGGTCGTCCCACATGAACCAGAACCGCTGCTGGCCCGGCGTGCCGAACAGGTAGAGCACCAGGTCGTCGTCGAGGGTGAGACGGCCGAAGTCCATGGCCACGGTGGTGGTCAGCTTGCCGGGCGTGGCGGTGAGGTCGTCGGTCTCCTCGCTGGCCTCGGTCATCAGCGCCTCGGTCTGCAGGGGCGTGATCTCCGAGACGGCGGTGACCAGGGTCGTCTTGCCGACGCCGAACCCGCCCGCCACGACTATCTTCGTGGCGATCGGGGCGCGGGTGCGGTCCGTCTGCCAGGACTGCAGGTTCTCGTCGGGGTCGGCGAAGGCGGCGACGCCAGCGGCGTCAGAGACGGCGGAGTCCACTCAGCACCCTTTCCAGCAGCGCGCGGTCCGGACGGCCCGTGCCGTGGCCGGTCCCGGTGCCGTACACACGGATCTTTCCCTGGTCCGCGAGATCGCTGAGCAGCACGCGGACCACGCCGAGCGGCATCTTCAGCAGCGCGGCGATCTCGGCCACCGTGCGCATACGGCGGCACAGTTCGACGATGGCCTGCATCTCGGGCATCACCCGGGTGCTGAGGGAACCATTCGTCAGTTCCTTGCGCTCCTCGGGGGCCTCGAGCGCCGCGACGAACGTCTCCACGAGGAGAACGTGTCCGAAGCGGGTACGGCCGCCGGTGAGCGAGTAGGGGCGGACGCGGGCCGGTTTGCGGTCGCCGCCGCGGACGGGGAGCGTCCGCCTCTGCTGCTTGTCACTGGTCATCGGGCACTCCCCGCGGACTCCTGCTCCAGGGATTTTCGCAGCTCGCTGCGGAGTTCAGGGGTCAGGACGTGGCCGGCGCGGCCGACGAACAGCGCCATGTGGTACGCCACCACGCTCATGTCGCAGTCCGCGGAGCCGTGCACGCCGAGCAGCGAGCCGTCGCTGATCGACATCACGAACAGGCTGCCCTCGTCCATCGCGACCATCGTGTGCTTCACGGGGCCGGAGTCCATCAGCCGGGCGGCGCCGATGGTGAGGCTGCCGATGCCGGAGACGATGGTGGCGAGGTCGGCGGCGGAGCCGCGGGGGCCCTTCGCCGCGGTGCGGGTCTGCGCCTGGCGGGCCTCGTCGTTGCGGGACTGGTCGGAGGAGAGCAGGAGCAGCCCGTCGGAGGAGACGACCGCCACTGACTGGATGCCCGGCACCTCCTCGACCAGGTTCGTCAGCAGCCAGTGCAGGTTACGGGCTTCACTGCTCAGTCCGAAGGTACTGGGCGCGGTCAACTGCTTGCCTCCTCGACTGTGCCCCCCGTGGCTTCTTCGGATGTGGCTGATTCTGTGGCGGGAGCCTGGGTCTGGCCTGTTTGCTCGGCGATCTCCGCCTGTACGTCGCGGTAGCCGGCCTCCGCCCCCCGACGGAAGCCGCCCAGCCTGCGGCGCAGAGCATCGGCGTCGACGGATCCGCCCCGTTGGCGGGGTGCCTCGGTGGGGGTGGTGATCTTCGGGGTGCGCTTGGGGAGACCCTTCGCGGTGACGGGCTCCTCCTCGTCCGGGGTGCGGGTGTGTTCGGCCGCGCCCTCGGCTCCGCCTTCGGCCGTCGGGGCGTACTCGCCGTCGGCGGCCGCGGGCTCCGGGGTGGTACGGGGGTGGGCGGATCCCTGCTCGGCCGTCGCCTCCGCCGGACGGCCGTGCGCCTCCGGCAGGTCGGCCGGTGCGGGAGCCGGTTCCTCCGTCGCCGGGGCCGGGATCAGGAGCTCCATGGTGGTCTCGGCCGGCCGCTCCGGGGCGGGCGCCGCTTCCTCGTGCGCCCCGCGGGCGCCGGGCGCCGACTCCCGTCGCCGGTCGGCGACGAAGTCGTCCGCGGACTCCGCGGCCGGGCGCGGGGCGGGGAGGTCCGCCGCCGTCTCCGGGGCCCCGGGCGGCTCCGTCACGGCGTCCTGGGCCTCTGGGCTCTCCTGCACCTCCTGCACCGCCTTCTCCGCCAGGGCCACCAGCGGGTCGGTGGCGGGCTTGCGGGCGTGCAGGACGTTGGAGTTGGCCTCGGCGTCGGCGCCGGGGAGCGAGAAGGTGTGGGGGGTCGGCACCGAGGACGACGACACCGGCACCGCGGACGACGGTGCCGCCGCCAGCAGCGGCTTGGGCAGGACGACGACCGCGGCCACCCCGCCCTGCTTCTGCTCGCGCAACTGGACGCGGACGCCGTGCCGGTGGGCGAGGCGGGCGACGACGTACAGGCCGAGACCGAGGCCCTCCTCGCCCTCCTGGTCGTAGGGGGACTCGGGGTCGAACTCGGCGAGGCGGGTGTTCAGGCGGGTCATCCGGTCCGCGGTCATGCCGATGCCCTCGTCCTGGACGGAGAGCATGACCTCGCCGTTCTCCAGCAGCCAGCCGGAGACCTCGACGGGCATGTCCGGCGGGGAGAACGAGGCCGCGTTCTCCAGCAGTTCCGCCAGCAGGTGCGAGAGGTCGTCCGCGGCGAAGCCGGCCACGTGGGCGTGCGGGGGAAGGGCGGAGATGCGGACCCGCTCGTAGCGCTCGATCTCGCTCACCGCGGCCCGCACCACGTCGACCAGCGGCACCGGACCCGCGTGCTGCTGCACGTGTTCCGTACCGGCGAGGACCAGGAGGTTCTCGCTGTGGCGGCGCATGACCGTGGCGAAGTGGTCGAGCTTGAAGAGGGTCGCGAGGCGCTCGGGGTCCTGCTCGCGCTCCTCCAGGCTCTCGATGACCGTCAGCTGGCGCTCGACCAGGCCGAGCGTGCGCAGCGCCAGGTTCACGAAGGTGCCGCCGATGCTGTCCCGCAGGCGCTCCAGCTGGGCGGCGGAGTCGGTCAGTTCGGCGCGCAGCTCCTCGCGGGCGTCGGCCATCTTCTGCCGCTGCCCGACCAGGTGCTTGCGGTCGGACTCCAGCGTGGTGACGCGTTCGTGCAGGGCGGCGGCGTGCGCGTGCAGGGCGTTGACGGAGCGGACGACCTGGGCGAACTCGTCGTTGCGGCCGGTGAAGGTGACCGGTTCCTCGGCGGTGGGGTCGGCCGACTCGGCGAGCCGGGCGGAGCCGCGGCGCAGCACCGACAGGGGGCGGGTGAGGCTGCGGGCCATCCCCGTGGCGACGCCGACGGCGAGGAGCATCAGCGCGCCCAGGACGGCGATCCGGATCTCCAGCGCGGTGACGTCGTCGTCGCGCAGCTTCGCGAGGTCCTTGGTGCGGCGGTCGTAGAGGGCGGACTCGACGCCGCGCATCATGTCGACGCGGGCGGAGAGCGCGGCGTCGACCTTGGAGGCGGAGGTGCCGAGTTCGGAGTCGCTCAGGGTCGGCTGGTCGGTGAGGGAGGCCAGGTACTTCTCGGCCTGGTTGACCTCGCCGCCGGTGACCGTGGAGTCGTACGACGCGAGGGCCGCCTTGGGCGCCGTCTCGCGGAAGCCGGCGAGGGCGGCGTCGGAGCGCAGCCGGGCCTGCTGGGCGGCGGCGGTCAGGGCGTCGCGCGTCTTGGCGTCGGCGGTGGAGGAGCCGGTGGTCGTGGTCGGCAGCCCGGTGACGGGGCTGATGACGGTCTGCGTGGAGCGCGGCACGCCGAGGGCGGCCAGCAGCAGCCCGCGGGCGGCGGCCGACTGCTGTACGGCGGTGTCGAGCTGGGCGAGCGCGTGGGCGCCGCCTCCGGCCCCGGGCGGCATCTTCTCGGCCAGCTCCTCGGCGAGCCGGTGGAGTCCGGCGATGGCCGCGGAGTAGGCGTCGTGCGTCTCGAGGGCGCTGCTCTTGCCGGTGAGCGCGGAGCGGCGCAGGCTCGCGATGCCGTCGAGGTCACCGCGGAGCGAGGCGGGGATGTCGGGGTCGGCGCGCAGCTCCTCGATCTGCCGGTCGACGCGGGCGCTGCGCTGCTCGGAGGGCGCCTTGGACTTGGACCGGCCGGCCGCGATGTACGACGTGACGTCGTCCCGCTCGTCGGCCAGGGAGTGCGCGAGGACCAGCGCGTCCTGGGTCTGGCCCGCCAGCGTCACCAGGTCCTGGGAGTCCTTCAGCTGCCCGGAGGCGGCCAGGACGGACGGGGCTCCCGCGCCGGCTATGGCGGCGGCCACGACGGCTACGGCGACGATGAGCCGATTGCGTACGTGAGTGGGCCGGCCCTTGCCGGTGACGGTGCCGGAGGGCTGCTCCGAACCCCCTTGGGGGGCCGTCTGCTTGCCTGTGCGACGAGGCCGCGTCTTCTGCACCGGTGCTCGCATTCCTGACTCGTGATACTCGTGGGCCCGGGTGACGTTCCGTCAACTGACGCCGACCGCGCACCCGGGTACGGGTCCCGACCCTCCCAACTCCGTTGGGCAGCGGTCGCGCATCACCTGACCCGCCACCCGAAGGAGTGAACCTCGGAGTGGAGTTGGCGGGCAAGTTCCTCCGGCGATTGCGGGCGCCCTTCGGGGCGGGCCGGTTGGACGTCTGCGACGGGCGGTGGCAGTATTCGCCGCCGCGCTTTCCCGGACCAACGGATTACCCCCCAAATCAGACGTCTGACCTGCGCGAGTGCGCCAATTCGGCGACCGGTGCCAGCCTTTGGTGAACACTGTGAAGACGTCGTGGAGACTGGCCGGATGCGTACGGAACTTGTTTCGGAACCCGGCGATCCCGGCCGTCCCAACGAGGACTTCGCCGCGGTGGCGCTGCCCGCTTCCGGCCGGGGCGGCGCGGTGGTCGTCCTGGACGGTGTGACGCCGCCGCGCGGCGGGACGGGCTGTCTGCATTCGGTCCCTTGGTTCACGGCCCGCCTGGGCGGCGCGCTGACCGAACTGACCGTTTCCCTCCCGGATGTGCCGCTGACCGAGGTGCTCTCCCGCGCCATCACCCGTACCGCCGAGGCGCATGAGCGGACCTGTGACCTTTCTCACCCGCGTACACCGCAGGCGACCGTGGTCGTCGCCCGGTGGGACACGGAGACGGTCGAGTACCTGGTCCTGTCCGACTCGGTCCTGCTGCTGCGATCTGCGGACGGCCTGGTCACGGCGGTGCTGGACGACCGCATCTCCCGCCTGCCGGCCGCCTCGCTGGCCACGGACGCGATCGTGGACTCGACGGTCCGCAACAAGGAGGGCGGCTTCTTCACGGCGGCGGCCGATCCGGCCGTGGCGGCGCGGGCGGTGACCGGCGCGGTGCCGCGGGGCCGGGTGCGGGCGCTGGCCGCGCTGACGGACGGGGCCGCGCGGTGGGTGGAGCGGTTCGGGGAGGGCGACTGGGAGGACTGTCTGCGGTTCATGGGCAAGGAGGGGGCGCAGGCGCTCGTGAACCGGGTCCGGGAGCTGGAACGGGCCGACGAGCACGAGCGGGTGCATCTGCGGCGCGGCAAGACACACGACGACGCGACGGTCGTGTACGTCGAGCTTCCCTGAGGCGCGCGGCCGCACCCGCTCAGCCGGCCCGGCCGCCGGTGGGGGTGACGGCGTGCCACTGCCCGTCCCTGCCCTGGCCGTTGGTCTGCCCGGCCGCGGTGTCGCCCACGTACCGGTACAGCGGCCAGCCGGCGAGGGTGAGCTGGGGCTTGCCGTCGCGGTGGACCGTGCCGAGCAGACTCTTGTCGACTCCCGAGCTCTGCACCGGGTCCTGCACGATCACCGGGATCCACGTCTTCACGCACGCGCCGGAGCACGTCCACCGGGACGGGTTCGGCCGGTCACGGTCGTAGCGGTAGAGGGTCATCCCGTTGCCGTCGGTGACCGTGCCGCCCGCGCCGCGCACGGCGGTCGTGACCGACTGTCCGCCGCCGGCCGGAGAGGGGTCGGCCGGTGCGGAGGCGGCAGGTGCCGAGGTGGCGGGACCGGAGGAGGCGACGGCCGCCGGGGTGCCGGCAGCCGTGCCGGAGGCGTCGGAGCCGGTGGAGCTGCACGCCGCCAGCAGGAACGCTGCGATGAGGCCGGTGGCCGAGGCGATCACGATGCGGTGCGGGATCACGAGGTTGCCCTTCTGGGGGAGTCGCCGTCCTGTCGCCCCTTGGTACGTCCGGCGGCCGCCGTGCTCTCACCGTCCGGCGCCACATGACGCACTCTTGAACGACCGGCCGACCCCGCGGGAGGGCTTCCCTACCGCTCCATACCGCGGTTCAACTGCCCCAGAAGGTGCGCCAGTTGGGCCACCTCCCCGCGGTCCCAGTGGGAGAGCTGGCTGAAGTACCGGGCCCGTCGGGCGTCGCGCACCTTGGCGACCCGCTCGTGCCCCTCCCGGGTCAGATGCACGAGCCACGCCCGTCCGTCGGCCGGGTCGGGCTCGCGGGCCACCAGGCCGAGATCCTCCAGAGCCCGGAGCTGACGGGACATGGTGGCCTTGCCGACGCCGATGTAGGCGGCGAGTTCGGTCGCGCGCTGGCGTCCGCACTCGTCGAGCCGGATCAGCAGACCGTAGGCCGCCGACTCCAGGTCGGGGTGGACCTCGCGGGCCATCTCGCCCTGGTTGGCGCGGGCGCGCCGGAACAGGATCGTCAGTTCGCGTTCCAGGGACAGGTACTCCTGGTCTGCACCACTCGCCGACGGCTCCGCTCCGAGCCGGCCTCCGTCGCCGTTTCCGTCTTCGTGCACGTCAGTCCCTGCCTCGGTTTTCCCGGTCCTGAAAGTTTCCGCCAAACCCCGTCATCGCCGCAGCTCCGTCAGTATTTCGCAGGGCTAGACCAACGGCACCGTCCGGCCCCTCTTCCCAGCCGCTCGTCTACGTGCGTAGCTTCGTTGACGAGCCGGGACCGGGCCGCCCGCGCCGGCCGCCCCACCGGCACCCCAGTGTTCCCCCCACCGAGCATCACCGAGCCTTCGGAGTCACGCCATGCCCGTGCACAGACCGAACCCGCTCCGCCCCCGGCGCCTCTTCCTCGCCGGGCTCCTGCTCACCGCCCTCTCCCTCGCGCTCGCCGCCCCGGCCGACGCGGCGACCACCACCCCGGCCCGCGGCTCCGCCCACATGGGCATGGGCGTCCTCACGCACGACGGGCAGCACGGCACTCCCGCCCCCACCGCCGTCACCCAGACCGAGGGCGTCGACGTCTCCGGCTACCAGGGCAACGTCGCCTGGTCGACCCTGTGGAGCAGCGGGGTCAGGTGGGCCTACACCAAGGCGACCGAGGGGACGTACTACACCAACCCCTACTTCGCCCAGCAGTACAACGGCTCCTACAACGTCGGCATGATCCGCGGCGCGTACCACTTCGCCACCCCCGACACCACCAGCGGGGCGACCCAGGCCAACTACTTCGTCGACCACGGCGGCGGCTGGTCCCGCGACGGCAAGACCCTGCCCGGCGTCCTCGACATCGAGTGGAACCCGTACGGCGCCGCCTGCTACGGCAAGTCGCAGAGCGCGATGGCGAGCTGGATCGCCGACTTCCTGAACACCTACCGGTCGCGCACCGGCCGGGACGCCGTGATCTACACGGCCACCAGCTGGTGGACGGACTGCACCGGCAACTACGGCGGCTTCGCGGCGAACAACCCGCTGTGGATCGCGCGGTACGCCTCGGACGCGGGGACGCTGCCGGCCGGCTGGGGCTACTACACGATGTGGCAGTACACCTCGTCCGGTCCGACCGTCGGCGACCACGACAAGTTCAACGGCGCCCTGGACCGCGTCCAGGCTCTCGCGAACGGCTGACGCACCCGCGTACGGCGAGGGCCCGGGCCTCCCTCACGGGACCCGGGCCCTGCCTGTCCGGCGGCGTCCGTCACGCCGCCACCGGAACCTCCGGCTCGGCGCCGCTCGTCGCGGGCGCGAGCGCCAGTTCCAGGACCTGGCGGACGTCGGTCACGGTGTGGACGTCGAGCTTGTCCAGCACCTCGGCCGGGACGTCGTCCAGGTCGGGTTCGTTGCGCTTGGGGATGATCACCGTCGTGACCCCCGCGCGCTGCGCGGCCAGCAGCTTCTGCTTCACCCCGCCGATCGGCAGGACCCGGCCGGTCAGCGAGACCTCACCGGTCATCGCCACGTCCGTGCGGACCAGCCGGCCCGAGAGCAGGGACGCCAGGGCCGTCGTCATGGTGACGCCGGCGCTGGGGCCGTCCTTCGGGACCGCGCCCGCCGGGAAGTGGATGTGCACGCCGCGGTCCTTGAGGTCCGCGACCGGCAGCTCCAGTTCCGCGCCGTGCGAGCGCAGGAAGGACAGGGCGATCTGTGCGCTCTCCTTCATGACGTCGCCCAGCTGGCCGGTGAGCGTCAGGCCCGCCGCGCCCGTCTCGGGGTCCGCGAGGGACGCCTCGACGAACAGGACGTCGCCGCCGGCGCCGGTGACCGCCAGGCCCGTCGCCACACCGGGGACGGCCGTACGGCGCTCCGCCGGGTCCTGCGCCGACTCCGGGACGTGGTGCGGGCGGCCGATCAGCCCGCGCAGGTCGGCGTCGGTGACGGTGAACGGCAGTTCGCGGTCGCCCAGTTCGTGCTGGGCCGCGACCTTCCGCAGCAGCCGCGCGATCGAGCGCTCCAGGGTGCGCACGCCCGCCTCGCGGGTGTACTCGCCGGCGAGCTTGCGCAGGGCGCTCTCGTCGAGGGTCACCTCGTCCTTGTCCAGGCCGGCCCGCTCCAGCTGGCGCGGGAGCAGGTGGTCGCGGGCGATGACGACCTTCTCGTCCTCGGTGTAGCCGTCCAGGCGGACCAGCTCCATCCGGTCCAGCAGGGCCTCCGGGATGGCTTCCAGGACGTTCGCCGTCGCGAGGAACACCACGTCCGACAGGTCGAGTTCGACCTCCAGGTAGTGGTCGCGGAAGGTGTGGTTCTGCGCCGGGTCGAGGACTTCGAGCAGGGCGGCCGCCGGGTCGCCCCGGAAGTCGGAGCCGACCTTGTCGATCTCGTCGAGCAGGACGACCGGGTTCATCGAACCGGCCTCCTTGATCGCGCGGACGATCCGGCCCGGCAGCGCGCCGACGTACGTACGGCGGTGGCCGCGGATCTCCGCCTCGTCGCGGACGCCGCCGAGGGCGACCCGGACGAACTTGCGGCCCATGGCGTGCGCGACGGACTCGCCGAGCGAGGTCTTGCCGACGCCGGGCGGTCCGACGAGGGCCAGGACGGCACCGCCGCGCCGGCCGCCGATGACGCCGAGGCCGCGGTCGCTGCGGCGCTTGCGCACCGCCAGGTACTCGGTGATGCGTTCCTTCACGTCCTCCAGGCCCGCGTGCTCGGCGTCGAGGATCGCCTTGGCGCCCTGGATGTCGTAGGCGTCCTCGGTCCGTTCGTTCCACGGCAGTTCGAGGACGGTGTCCAGCCAGGTGCGGATCCAGGAGCCCTCGGGCGACTGGTCGCTGGACCGCTCCAGCTTGTCGACCTCCTTGAGGGCGGCCTCGCGGACCTTCTCCGGCAGGTCGGCGGCCTCCACCCGGGCGCGGTAGTCGTCGGACTCCTCGCCGTCCTGTTTGCCGTTGAGCTCGCGCAGCTCCTTGCGCACGGCCTCCAGCTGGCGGCGCAGCAGGAACTCGCGCTGCTGCTTGTCGACGCCCTCCTGGACGTCCTTGGCGATGGTCTCGGCGACGTCCTGCTCGGCGAGGTGGTCGCGCAGGTGCTGGGTGGCGAGCTTGAGGCGGGCCACCGGGTCGGTGGTCTCCAGCAGTTCGATCTTCTGATCGGTGGTCAGGAAGGGCGAGTAGCCGGAGTTGTCGGCGAGCTGGGACACGTCGTCGATGGCCTGCACGCGGTCCACGACCTGCCAGGCGCCGCGCTTGCGCAGCCAGGCGGTGGCGAGGGCCTTGTACTCCTTGACCAGTTCGGCGACGTGACCGGGCAGCGGCTCGGGAACGGTCTCGTCGATCCGCGTGCCCTCGACCCACAGCGCCGCGCCCGGCCCGGTGGTGCCGGCGCCGATCTTCACACGGCCACGGCCGCGGATGAGGGCGCCCGGGTCACCGTCGGCCAGCCGGCCGACCTGCTCGACGGTGCCGAGGACACCGGTGCCGGCGTACGTCCCGTCGATGCGTGGAACCAGGAGGACCTTGGGCTTCCCGGGCTCGGACCGGGCGGCGGCCTGGGCGGCCTCCACCGCGGCGCGTACGTCGGCGTCATTGAGGTCCAGCGGAACCACCATGCCGGGCAGCACGACCTCGCCGTCGAGCGGCAGCACAGGCAGGGTGAGCGGTGTGGACGTCGAAGCCATGATCTCCCCTTCGGCAGTCAAGTTGAGCTATGCCGACTCAATGCGCGGGGGCCCGTGGATGTTCCCGGGGTCGTGCGCCGTTCGCTGTAAGCGATCAGCGAGGGGCCTGACACGGCGTAACTTGGATCACGTTCCGATCAGCGGCAGCGAGGGGTGGACATGTCCGGTCACGTCGTCAACGGCCTGTACGAGGTTCTGGACGACCGCTTCCTCACGGGGCGCTGCGCCAACGGCGACGGGCGGCTGGAGGTGCTGTACGACGACTGCCGCTGGGCGGAGGGGCCGCTGTACGTGCCCGCCTGGCGGCAGCTGGTCTGGAGCGACATCCCCAACGACCGGCTGCTGCGGTGGGACGAGGCCAGTGGGGCGGTGAGCGTCTTCCGGCACCCCGCCGGTCACGTCAACGGCAACACGCTCGACCGGCAGGGGCGGCTGGTCAGCTGCGAGCAGGGCAACCGGCGGGTGACCCGCACCGAGCCCGACGGCACGGTCACCGTCCTCGCCGACCGCTACGACGGCAAGCGCCTCAACAGCCCGAACGACGCCGTCGTACGCTCCGACGGCACGATCTGGTTCTCCGACCCGGACTTCGGCATCCTCAGCGACTACGAGGGCCACCGCGCCGAGTCAGAGATCGGCGCCTGCAACGTGTACCGGATCGACCCCGCGAGCGGGCGGGTGCTGCTGGCCGCCGACGGGTTCGAGGGACCCAACGGCGTGATCCTGTCGGCGGACGAGCGGCGGCTGTACGTCTCCGACTCGCGGGCCGCCCGCATCCGCGTCTTCGACGTCGCCGACGACGGCACGCTGTCCGGCGGAAAGGTCTTCGCCGCGGCCGAGGAGGGCGTGCACTACGACAACATCCGGCTCGACGACCAGGGCCGGCTGTGGGCCGCCGCCCTGGAGGACGGGGTGCACTGCTACGACCCGGACGGCACCCTCGTCGGTCGGCTCCGGGTGCCCGGGACGGTGGCCAACGTGGCCTTCGGCGGCCCGAAGAACAACCGCCTGTTCATCACGGCCGCGACCACGGTGTACTCCCTGGTGATGTCGGTGACGGGCGCGCCGCGCGTCTAGGAACGGGCCGCCCAGCCCTCGTGACGCCAGCGGCGGACCAGCGGCCAGGTCGCGATGCCTATCGAGAGGGAGATCAGGTGACCCCAGTTGGTCATCGGGTCGGTGAACTCGATCAGGTCCTCCACCAGCATGCCGCCGAACAGGATCAGCAGGGGCCAGCGCAGCCACGGCCCGAGCAGGCCCGCGAGGGCGCCGACGGCGGCGGCCACCCCGAAGCTGATGCCGTAGTCGAGGCGGTGCAGGGAACTGTCCGGGAGGTGCCCGGCCAGAACCGCCAGACCCACCGAGCCCTCCGTCGCGAGGGTGGCCAGGACGTGGCCGAGGAGGAAGACGACGATCGCGCGGGCGCCGCCTATCCGCCGCTCCAGGGCCGTCAGGACGAGCAGGAAGCACAGGACGTACGGCGACACGAGCCCGCCCGCCACCCACAGCGCGCTGGCCAGCAGGACCAGCACCGGGGTGCGGACGAGGTGGGCCACGTCCGTGCTGGAACCCTGCTGCAGGGCGTTCACCAGGGCCGGGGAGGCACAGGCGGCGACGAGCGAGGTGACGGCGAGGACGGCGGCGTAACCGAAGGTGACCGGGGTGCCGGTGGGGGTGGGCAGGAGACGCCAGGGGCGGAGCAGCGAGGGGCCGGCCGTGCGACGCGCGCCGACCGGTGCCGGCGCCGCGGCCGGGCCCCGCTGCCGTGGCAGCCCGTCGAGCAGGTCGGAGACCTCGGGGAGGGGCGCGGCCAAGGAGTGGGCGTCGGCCGTCGCGGCGGGTTCCACGGTGAGGTGCTCCTTCCGTTTCACCCCACCTTTCGGGGCCCCACGAGCCACTGTCTATGACCGACGCCACGCGTGAGCCGATTCTCAGGAACCTCTAAGGAGTTTCCTACGTCCGCCCGTCCGTCCTTCCGCCCCTGCCGCTAGGGCCGCAGGAGGACCACCTCCCTGGCGTGTGCGGCCCTGGTCGCCGGGTCCCAGTCGCCGGTGCAGTAGACGCAGGCCTCTGCGACGCGGCCGTCCCTGATCTCGGCGCGCATCAACTCCCGGCAGTACCAAGTGCCTTGTCCGTCCTCCCAGCTCTCCTCGACCTCGAGGACGAAGCCGGTGGGAGTGGCGTCGACTCGATGGCGGGGGACCGTGCCGAGGAAGGGGTGGCTACGGCGGCGCAGCGCGACGAACTCCTCGCGCCCCCGGGCCTGCAGCCGCCACTGCGGCACGGTCAGGTCGATGAACACGTCGTCCGTGAACAGCCCGTCGGGGGCCGTGTTGGTCTGAAGGAACCGCACGAAGAGATCGGCGAGTTCCTTGACGCGGGTGTCGGTCGCGGTGGTCATGACCGGCCCCCGGCGAGGTTGCGGCCGATGACCTCCATGGTGGCGGTCAGCTCGGCGGTGGGGCTGAACTCGACGATCTCGGTGCCGGCGAAGACGAGCGGGAGGTGGCCGGGGGCGCCGTAGTAGGCGTCGCCGGCGTGGAAGACCTCGTCGTGGTCGGCGTAGCGCAGCACGAGCCTGCCGCTGATGACCTGGCCCCAGTGCGGGCACTGGCAGCGGTCGTCGGGCAGGCCCCGGAACAGCGGGGCGGGGTCCATGTCCGCCTTCATGCTCTCGTAACCCACGGTGTACGGACCGACCTGCGCGTAGCGACCTTCCATGACCGGCTCGTCCACCTGGAGTCCGGCCTCGGCCTTGGATGTGCGGGGCATGGTGTCCTGCCTTCCCTCGGAGTGTCTCCGTCGGGAAGGAGGCGTCAGGTCGGGCGGCACGATGTGAGGCGCGGGCTCACAGGCGCCACGCCGGCGGCTGTTCCGGCTGGTAGACGCAGAGGGTGCCGGTGCGCACGGCCGTACGCAGATGGCGGCCCAGCTCGGGATGGACGGCGGCGACACGCTCCACCGCCGCCCGGATACGGGCGGTCACGGCCGTGCGGGCGCGTTCGGCCGGGGAGCCGGTACGTCGGACCCGGCCCCCGATCCCGTACGCGGCGGCGAGCTGCCCGACGAGGGCGTCCCGCTCGACGGCGATCCGCTCCGAACGCCCCGCGTCCCCCGCGGCATCGGCGTCCCGCGCCTCCTCCTCCAGCTCCCGCAGCCGACGGCGGTACGCGGCCCGGGCGACGGCGTCGACGGCCTCACCGGTGTCGCCCTGGGGGTGAAGGCCCGTGGCGTCCCCGCCGAGCTCGCCCACGGGCCCGGGTGACGCCAGCTCGACGGCGGGCACGGGGGTGCCGGGGCGGGAGAGGAGAACGGCCAGGTCGTGCAGGCCCTTGCTGTCGGGGACACGCGCCTCGCGACCGGCGTAGCACAGGTGCCAGAGGGGACCTTCGTGGTGGAAGAGGGCGGTGTCGGGGGCGGGCGTGGAGGCTGTGGGGGGCTGTGCCGTCTCGTGCGCGATCCGGTCGACGAGTGCGACGGCGCCCGCCGCCTCGGCCGCCCGCAGGGCCGCGTCCCGGTGTGTGCGGGCCCGGTCCAGGTCGCCCATGGCCGCGGCCAGCAGGGCGAGATGCCTCTCGACGGGACCCCGTACGGCCGCGCCGATGCCCTCCACCACGAACAGGCCGGCGTAGGGGGCGAGGAGGTCGTACAGGTCGGGGGCGGCGGGATGGGAGCCCACGGCGGCCACCGTCTCCGCGGCCTGCGCCACCATCGGCAGCCACTCGCTGTCCCGGGGCGCGCCGCCGATCCGGGGTGCCACGGCCGACAGACGGCGCGCGGCCTCTTCCGGGCGCCCGAACTGGGCGGCCAGGAGCGCGAGCGTGACGCGCGGCCACAGCATCGGGGAGCGTTCGAGCACGGTCGCCTCGGCCCCGACGCGCTCCAGCCCGGCGCGGTCGCCCGTCTCGGCGTACAGGCACCAGCGCTGGGTGGCGGCGAGCAGGCCGGCGTTCGCACTGCCGGCCCTGCGGCCCAGCTGCTCGACCTCGTCCAGCTCGGTCGCGCAGTCCTCGTACCGGCCTTCCATCAGCGCCCGCGTGCCGCGCCACAGCGGCACGTACCAGGCGTACAGGGGGTGCCGCAGCGGTCGTACGACCGCCTCGTACGCCGCCGCCTCCGCGTCGGCCTCGGCGAACGCGCCGGTCTCCATCAGCGCGACCGACCGCAGCCGTCTGCCTAGGAGTTCGAGGGTGGGGTCGCGCAGGTCGCGGGCGGTGGCCACGATCCGCGCGGACCAGTCGAGCCGGTCACGGCAGTGGTCGGGGCCGGGCCGGGCGTCGCACAGGGCGGCCAGGGCCGCGGCGAGGGTGGCCGGGTCACCGGCCTCGCGGGCGGTGCGGACGGCTTCCTCGGCAAGGGCGAGCCGCCGCCCCGCCGACTCGACGAGCCCGGCGGCGAGCGAGAGCCGGGCGGTGACGGCGGCGCGGAGTGCGGTGAAGGGAGCGGCGCTCTCGGCGGTGAGGGCGGCCCTCGCCTCCGTCAGCAGGTCGACCTGCCGGCGGTCTTCCAGGTCGACCTCGAACCCGACGGGGCCGGTACCGAGCCCCAGCGCCGCCCGCGCCAGCAGATCCGGGCGCCCGAGTTCCCGCGCCGTCCCGGCGGCCCTGAGCAGCGCACCCCGAGCGGCCTCCCGCTCCCCCGCCCCGAGCCGCGCGGCACCGAGCCCGAGCAACATCTCGACCAGCTCGGCACGGTCGGGTGACCCGGGGGCGGCGGGCTCGGCACGGCCACCGGCGGCGGGGGCGGCGGGCTCGGCACGGCCACCGGCGGCGGGGGCGGCGGGCTCGGCACGACCACCGGCGGCGGGGGCGGCCGGCTTGGCACGGTCCCCGGAGACAGGGGCGGACCGCTCGGCACGACCACCGGACGCAGGGGCGGACCGCTCGGCACGACCACCGGACACAGAGGCGGTCGACGCGGCACGACCACCGGAGACTGGGGCCGCCGATTCGGCCCGGCCGCCCGACACAGGGGCGGACTCCGCACCGCCACCCGGCACAGGGCCGGCCGACTCGACACGACCACCGGACGCAGGAACGGCCCGCTCGGCACGACCACCGGACACAGAGGCGGTCGACGCGGCACGACCACCGGAGACTGGGGCCGCCGATTCGGCCCGGCCGCCTGACACAGGGGCGGACTCGGCACCGCCACCCGGCACAGGGTCGGCCGACTCGACACGACCACCGGACGCAGGAACGGCCCGCTCGGCACCGCCACCGGACACGGGCGCAGCCCGCTCAGCACGGTCCCCGGAGTCAGGAACAGCCGGCTCGTCACGACGACCCGACACAGGGGCCGCCGGTTCGGCCCGGCCGCCCGACGCCGGGGCGGACTCGGTACCACCACCCGGCACAGGGACAGCCGACTCGACAGGGCCACCGGACACCGAAGAGGCCGACTCGTCACGCCCCCCGGACGCAAGGGCCGACCGCTCAACAAGGCCGTCGGACGCAGGGGCGGCCCCCTCGACACGCCCCCCGGAGACAGGAACAGCCGGCTCGGCGCGGTCGGTCCAGGCGTCCACCGCGCGTTCGTACCATCGGGCCGCGTCCTCGAAGGCGAACAGTGCCTCCGCTCGGGCGGCCGCGTCGCAGGCGTGTCTCGCCGCTTCCGTCGCGTGTTCGGGGCCGGCGAGGAACAGGTGGTGGGCGACCTCCGCGGGGCCGGTGTCGCGGCCGCGGCGGGCGTAACCGGCCAGGACCTCCGCGGCGGTGTGGTGGAGGGCGGCGCGGTCGGCGGGGGCGAGGGCGTCGTACACGGCGTCGCGGAGCAGGTCGTGGCGGAACCCGGCCCGGTGGGGGCCCACCTCCGCCAGCAGCCCGGCCCCGGCGGCCTCGCCCAACAGCGACCGCGCTTCCGGCAACGGCACCTCCGCGGCCTCGGCCAGCACGTCCAGCCGGAACCGGGTGCCGAGCACGGCCGCCACGTCCAGCAGGCGCGCGGCCCGTGGGGTCAGATCGGCCAACCGCTCCCGTACGGCGGCCCGCACGGCACCCGGGAACGCCCCGGCGCCCTCTGCTTCCGCCGCCCCGCCGTTCCAACTCCCGTTCCGCAGAAGCTCGGTGACGAAGAACGCCTCGCCCCCGGTGCGCCGTACCAGAGACCGCACCGCCTCCGACTCCGGTATCGCCCCGGTCACCGCCTCCACGAGCGTCGCCACGTCCCTCTCGGGCAACGGCCCGAGCGCCAACACGCGCCCCCGGCGGACCAGTTGCGCCCGCTCTCGGTCCCGGCCCGGCCCGCCACCGCCCTCCTGCCAGGCCGCCTCCTCGTCGCGAGCCGTCGCCAGCAGCAGGAGCGGCATCGTGCGGGCGGTGTCGGCCGTCTCCAGGAGCAGGCGCAGGGAGGACGCGTCGGCGGCGTGGGCGTCGTCCAGGACGAGGAGGAGAGGCCGGCGCCGGGCGGCCGTGGAGAGGAGCTCGGCCACGTCGGCGGTCAGGCGCAGGCGGGCCGCCTCCGGGTCCGCGCCGCGCAGCGCGCCGGGGCCGGACCCGGACACCAGCGCCCGCAGCGGCGGTGACGCGGCGACCAGCCGGCCGCAGGCCACGTCGTCGGCGACCAGTTCGCGCAGCAGCCGCGACCAGGGCCGGAACGCGCGCCCGACGGTCTGCGGCGGGCACCACGTCCACAGCGTGCGGAAGCCCTCGGCGTGCCCGGCCGCCACCCCGGCCGTACGCGTCTTGCCCGCGCCCGCCGGCCCGGCCAGCGTCACCAGCCCGCCCCGGCCGGCCGCGGCACCCTCCAGAGCCGCGCGCAGCTCACCCAGCACGCCCTCGCGTCCCACGAACGGGTATTCCGCGGCCATACAGACCCGCCGATCTCGCCGATCTCTCGCTGTCTCGAGCGTAGGCACCCGCCGCGGCGCGCGCGAGGCGCGGACGGAGCATGAGCGGAGCACGGGCGGGGCCCGGCGGGCGGGGCGGGCAGGTGACGCCGGCCGGGCCGGCGGCCGCCCCCGCGCTCGTCACCCCCGCAATTCCCCGCGCCCTCGTTCCGGGTTCGTGCAGGATGGGACCATGACCGCCGCCTACGACACGCCAGTTGTGCTGGACCGTCGCGAGGGTCCCTACGGGGAGGTCGCGCTGCGCCGGCACGGGGAGTTGCTGCAGATCATCGCCAACGGGTGCTTCCTGATGGACACCTCGGACGGGCGCTCGGAGCGCCTGCTCGTCGACGTGGCGCTCGCCGAACTCGGTTCCCGGCCCGACCCCGAGGTGCTGATCGGCGGCCTGGGCGTCGGCTTCTCGCTCGCACACGCCGCGGCGAACCCGCGTTGGGGCGCCGTAACCGTCGTGGAACGGGAGCCCGCCGTCGTCGACTGGCACCTGCACGGGCCCCTTTCGGAAAAGTCCGGCCGGGCCCTCGCCGACCCCCGCACCACCGTCGTACAGGCGGATCTCGTCGAATACCTCCGTGAGACATCCGCCACTTACGACGCCCTCTGCCTGGACATCGACAACGGTCCGGACTGGACTGTCACCGACGGCAATGACGGGCTGTACTCGCCGGCCGGACTCGCAAGCTGCGCAAGGGTGTTGAAACCCGGCGGCGTACTCGCGGTGTGGTCCGCGCGACCCTCTCCGGAATTTGAAGGAACACTGCGGAATGCCGGGTTCCAGCGGGTGCGTACCGAAGAGATCCCGGTTGCCCGGGGCGTTCCGGACGCGGTGCACCTCGCCGTCCGACCTGGATAGCCGAAGCGCGGTTACTCCCCGTACTCTGCTTCCCTGGCGCGGATCATTCAAGCGTCAATCGCAAGCATGCGCAGGCATGAGCCAGTCAGAAGGAATGACCCCACGCATTCCGGAAAGCAACTCAGGGGCGGGCGATGGAGCAGACCCACACATCCCACAACGGCACGACGGCGACCCCTGGCGCACAGCGCCGGGTCCTGGTGGTCGAGGACGACCCGACCATCGTCGACGCCATCGCGGCCCGCCTGCGCGCCGAGGGTTTCCTCGTGCAGACCGCGGGTGACGGCCCGGCCGCCGTCGACACCGCCGAGGCCTGGCAGCCCGATCTGCTGATCCTCGACATCATGCTGCCCGGCTTCGACGGTCTGGAGGTCTGCCGCCGCGTGCAGGCCGCCCGTCCGGTGCCGGTGCTGATGCTCACCGCGCGCGACGACGAGACCGACATGCTGGTCGGGCTCGGCGTCGGCGCCGACGACTACATGACCAAGCCGTTCTCGATGCGGGAGCTGGCCGCGCGCGTGCACGTCCTGCTGCGGCGCGTGGAGCGGGCCGCGCTGGCCGCCGCGACGCCGAGAAGCGGCATCCTGCGCCTGGGCGAGCTGGAGATCGACCACGCGCAGCGCCGGGTGCGGGTCAGGAGTGAGGACGTCCACCTCACGCCCACCGAGTTCGACCTGCTGGTGTGCCTGGCCAACACCCCGCGCGCGGTGCTCTCCCGGGAGCAGCTGCTGGCCGAGGTGTGGGACTGGGCGGACGCGTCCGGCACGCGCACCGTCGACAGCCACATCAAGGCGCTGCGCCGGAAGATCGGCGCCGAGCGGATCCGCACCGTGCACGGTGTGGGCTACGCGCTGGAGACCCCGACGCCATGAGCGGCGGTCCGTCCGCACGGAGAGGCCCCGGGGAGCAGCCGGAGCCCTGGGGCGGCCTGCGCCCCTTCTCGATCAAGACGAAGCTGGGCGCGCTCGTCGTCATCGCGGTGCTGATCACCACCGGCCTGATGATGATCGCGATGCGCACGGCGACGGAGCTGCGCTTCATCACGGTCTTCTCGATGATCGCCACACTGCTGATAACGCAGTTCGTGGCGCATTCGCTCACCGCGCCGCTGGACGACATGAACGCGGTGGCCGGCGCCATCTCGCACGGCGACTACACGCGCCGGGTGCGGGAGAACCGGCGTGACGAGCTGGGCGACCTGGCGCAGACGATCAACCGCATGGCCGACGACCTGGAGGCCCAGGACCGTCAGCGCAAGGAGCTGGTGGCGAACGTCTCGCACGAGCTGCGCACGCCGATCGCGGGGCTGCGCGCCGTGCTGGAGAACATCGTGGACGGCGTCACCACCGCCGACCCCGAGACCATGCGCACGGCACTGAAGCAGACCGAGCGGCTGGGCCGGCTCGTGGAGACGCTGCTGGACCTGTCCCGCCTCGACAACGGCGTCGTACCGCTCAGGCAGCGGCGCTTCGAGGTGTGGCCGTACCTGTCGGGCGTGCTGAAGGAGGCCAACATGGCCGTGCCGGCGCGCGCGGGCATCGCCTCGGGCTCCGGCAGCAGCACGCGCACGGACGTTCATCTGCACCTGGACGTCTCCCCGCCGGAGCTGACCGCGCACGCGGACCCCGAGCGCATCCACCAGGTCGTGGCCAATCTCATCGACAACGCGGTCAAGCACAGCCCCGCGCACGGCCGGGTGACGGTGAAGGCCCGGCGCGGCGCGCTGCCGGAGTCGCTGGAGCTGGAGGTGCTCGACGAGGGCCCCGGCATCCCGCGCTCGGAGTGGCACCGCGTCTTCGAGCGCTTCAACCGCGGTGGCGCGGGCTCGTCCAACGGCCAGGGCGGAGACGGCGGTACGGGCCTGGGGCTCGCGATCGCCCGCTGGGCCGTCGATCTGCACGGAGGCCGGATCGGAGTGGCCGAATCCGAGCGTGGCTGCCGGATTCTCGTCACCCTTCCGGGAGAGACATCCGTTCAAAGTTGACGTAAAGTCCGAACCGGAGCCTCAAGATCCATCTGTGTCGCCGGGCCGGACCCGCTGACTGACACGTGTGATCAGGAACACGCCCGCAGACGGTGTCTGCCGGGCTTGATCGGCGAACCCGCGGGAACTCGCAGCAGAAGCGGAACCACGCTTGTTTCCCGCCATTTCCGCGCCCGAAACACGGTTTCCGATGTGACTTACGCGACGATGACCTTGCTCGGCCTGACCTACCCGCCCGAGGGGGCGTAGCCTTTATTCCCGCTGTCCATCACCTTGTGAAGCGGAAGAGGGCGGTTGCCGCCGTGTCGCCACAGTCCCCCAGTAACTCGAGCATCTCGACCGACACCGACCAAGCCGGGAAGAACCCCGCGGCCGCGTTCGGTCCCAATGAGTGGCTCGTCGACGAGATCTATCAGCAGTACCTCCAGGACCCGAATTCGGTAGACCGAGCCTGGTGGGACTTCTTCGCCGACTACAAGCCGGGCGCTGCCGCCTCGGCTCCGGCGACGGCGGCCCCGGAGACTCCAGCAGCGGCCCCTGCGGCCCCCGCCGCGGCCCCGGCCGCCGCCTCCGTTCCCGCCCCGGCCCAGGCCGCCCCCGCGCAGCCGAAGCCCGCTGCCGCCGCTCCGGCGCCCGCCAAGCCGGCCGCTGCCGCCCCGGCGCCCGCCGCGGCCAAGCCCGCCGCCGCGAAGCCCGCCGCGAAGGCCGAGCCCGCCGCCCAGGCCCCCGACGGCCCGGAGCTGGTGACGCTGCGCGGCCCCGCCGCCGCCGTCGCGAAGAACATGAACGCCTCGCTGGAGCTGCCCACGGCCACGTCCGTGCGCGCGGTCCCGGTGAAGCTGCTGTTCGACAACCGCATCGTCATCAACAACCACCTGAAGCGCGCCCGGGGCGGGAAGATCTCCTTCACGCACCTGATCGGCTACGCGATGGTGCAGGCCATCAAGGCCATGCCGTCGATGAACTACGCGTTCGGCGAGAAGGACGGCAAGCCGACCCTGATCAAGCCGGCACACGTCAACCTCGGCCTGGCCATCGACCTGGTGAAGCCCAACGGCGACCGCCAGCTCGTCGTCGCGGCGATCAAGAAGGCCGAGACGCTGAACTTCTTCGAGTTCTGGCAGGCCTACGAGGACATCGTCCGCCGCGCCCGCGACGGCAAGCTGACGATGGACGACTTCACCGGTGTCACGGTCTCCCTGACCAACCCCGGCGGCCTCGGCACCGTCCACTCCGTGCCACGGCTGATGCCCGGCCAGTCGGTGATCATGGGCGTCGGCTCCATGGACTACCCGGCGGAGTTCCAGGGCACCAGCCAGGACACGCTGAACAAGCTCGGCATCTCGAAGGTCATGACGCTCACGTCGACCTACGACCACCGGGTCATCCAGGGCGCCGCGTCCGGCGAGTTCCTGCGCCAGGTCGCCAACCTCCTGCTCGGCGAGAACAACTTCTACGACGAGATCTTCGAGGCGCTGCGCATCCCCTACGAGCCGGTCCGCTGGCTCAAGGACATCGACGCCAGCCACGACGACGACGTCACCAAGGCCGCCCGCGTCTTCGAGCTGATCCACTCCTACCGGGTCCGCGGCCACGTCATGGCCGACACCGACCCGCTGGAGTACCGCCAGCGCAAGCACCCCGACCTGGACATCACCGAGCACGGCCTCACCCTGTGGGACCTGGAGCGCGAGTTCGCCGTCGGCGGCTTCGCCGGCAAGTCGATGATGAAGCTGCGCGACATCCTCGGCGTGCTGCGCGACTCGTACTGCCGCACCACCGGCATCGAGTTCATGCACATCCAGGACCCCAAGCAGCGCAAGTGGATCCAGGACCGCGTGGAGCGCCCGCACGCCAAGCCGGAGCGCGAGGAGCAGCTGCGCATCCTGCGCCGGCTGAACGCGGCGGAGGCCTTCGAGACCTTCCTGCAGACGAAGTACGTCGGCCAGAAGCGCTTCTCCCTCGAGGGCGGCGAGTCGGTCATCCCGCTGCTGGACGCGGTCCTCGACTCGGCGGCCGAGTCCCGGCTGGACGAGGTCGTCATCGGCATGGCCCACCGCGGCCGCCTGAACGTCCTGGCCAACATCGTCGGCAAGTCGTACGCGCAGATCTTCCGTGAGTTCGAGGGCAACCTCGACCCGAAGTCGATGCACGGCTCCGGCGACGTGAAGTACCACCTGGGCGCCCAGGGCACCTTCACCGGCCTGGACGGCGAGCAGATCAAGGTCTCGCTGGCCGCGAACCCCTCCCACCTGGAGACGGTCGACCCGGTCATCGAGGGCATCGTCCGCGCCAAGCAGGACATCATCAACAAGGGCGGCACGGACTTCACGGTCCTGCCGATCGCGCTGCACGGCGACGCGGCCTTCGCGGGCCAGGGCGTGGTGGCCGAGACCCTGAACATGTCGCAGCTGCGCGGCTACCGCACCGGCGGCACGGTCCACATCGTCATCAACAACCAGGTCGGCTTCACCGCGGCCCCCGAGTCCTCGCGCTCCTCCATGTACGCGACGGACGTGGCCCGCATGATCGAGGCCCCGATCTTCCACGTGAACGGCGACGACCCGGAGGCCGTGGTCCGCGTCGCGCGGCTCGCCTTCGAGTTCCGCCAGGCGTTCAACAAGGACGTGGTGATCGACCTCATCTGCTACCGCCGCCGCGGTCACAACGAGTCGGACAACCCGGCCTTCACCCAGCCGCTGATGTACGACCTGATCGACAAGAAGCGCTCGGTGCGCAAGCTCTACACCGAGTCCCTGATCGGTCGCGGCGACATCACCCTGGAAGAGGCCGAGCAGGCGCTGCAGGACTACCAGGGCCAGCTGGAGAAGGTCTTCACGGAGGTCCGCGAGGCCATCACCGCCCAGCCCACCTCGGGCCCGGTGTCGGACCCGCAGGCGGAGTTCCCGGTCGCCGTGAACACCGCGATCTCCACGGAGACCGTCAAGCGGATCGCCGAGTCCCAGGTCAACATCCCGGACTCCTTCCACGTGCACCCGCGTCTGCTGCCCCAGCTGCAGCGCCGGGCGGCGATGGTCGAGGACGGCACGATCGACTGGGGCATGGGCGAGACCCTGGCCGTCGGTTCGCTGCTGCTGGAGGGCACCCCGGTCCGCCTGTCGGGCCAGGACTCCCAGCGCGGCACCTTCGGCCAGCGCCACGCGGTCCTCATCGACCGCGAGACGGGCGAGGAGTACACCCCGCTGCAGTACCTCGCGGAGGAGCAGGCCCGCTACAACGTCTACAACTCCCTGCTGTCCGAGTACGCGGTCATGGGCTTCGAGTACGGCTACTCGCTCGCCCGTCCCGACGCGCTCGTGATGTGGGAGGCGCAGTTCGGCGACTTCGTCAACGGCGCGCAGACGGTGGTCGACGAGTACATCTCGGCGGCGGAGCAGAAGTGGGGCCAGACGAGCGGCGTCACGCTCCTGCTCCCCCACGGCTACGAGGGCCAGGGCCCGGACCACTCCTCGGCCCGTGTCGAGCGCTTCCTGCAGCTGTGCGCCCAGAACAACATGACGGTGGCCATGCCCACGCTCCCGTCGAACTACTTCCACCTCCTGCGGTGGCAGGTGCACAACCCGCACCACAAGCCGCTGGTGGTCTTCACCCCGAAGTCGATGCTGCGCCTGAAGGCCGCCGCGTCGAAGACGGAGGAGTTCACCTCGGGTCAGTTCCGTCCGGTCATCGGCGACTCGACGGTCGACGCGGCCGCGGTCCGCAAGGTCGTGTTCGTCGCGGGCAAGCTGTACTACGACCTGGAGGCCGAGCGGCAGAAGCGCGGCATCACGGACACGGCGATCATCCGCATCGAGCGCCTGTACCCGCTGCCGGGTGCCGAGCTCCAGGCGGAGATCGCCAAGTACCCGAACGCCGAGAAGTACCTGTGGGCCCAGGAGGAGCCGGCGAACCAGGGTGCCTGGCCGTTCATCGCCCTCAACCTGATCGACCACCTGGACCTGGCGGTCGGCGCGGACGTCCCGCACGGCGAGCGGCTGCGGCGCATCTCGCGCCCGCACTCCTCGTCCCCGGCGGTCGGCTCCGCCAAGCGTCACCAGGCGGAGCAGGAGCAGCTGGTACGGGAGGTCTTCGAGGCGTGAGCCTCTGACCACGAGCACCACCAAGGGCCCGCCCCCGGAGGATCCTCCGGGGGCGGGCCCTTCGGCGTGCGTGACGCCGGCGTCACGTCGCCTGGGGTTCGAAGTCCCAGTAGGGCCGGTTGCGGGAGCGGGCCGAGATCGTGTGGACGTGCTGCTTGCCCAGCGTCGACTCGAGATCCGACAGGGCGCCCTGTTCGACCTTCTCGGCCTGCTGGACGTCGCGCAGGCCCCGCAGGTCCGCCGCGTGGGCGACCCGGGCGGACAGGGTGAGGGGGTGGGTGCGGCCCAGGGTCTCGGTGGCCCGCGTGACGGTCTGCCTGCTCAGCTCGGCGGCACCCTCGGTGTCACCGACCAGGTTGCGCAGGGCGGAGGCGTTGATGGCGCAGCCCAGCGTGTAGGGGTGGTTCTCCCCCACGGCCGTGCTCATCTCGGCCAGGGCCTGCTCGATCAGCACATGGGCGTGGTCCCGCTCGCCGACGCTGCGCAGGATCAGCGCGTGGTTGGCGCGGGCCCCGGCGATGAACGGATGACCGGCGATCAGCTGCGCCTCGTAGCGGGCGATGATGGACTCGCTGGTCTCTCGGGCCTGGTCGATGTCGCCGTGCTCACGGGCGAAGCAGCTGTGGCTCACGGCGGCGGCCAGCGCCTTCGTGTCCCGCTCGCCCACCTTGCGCTCGTAGCGCTCCAGCACCCGCATCAGGAGTGCCCCGGCGGCCGTACGGTCGCCGACCCGCAGCCGGCACAGCGCGAGGTTGTGCTCGGCGTGCAGCGTCTGCGGATTGTCGGCGCCCAGGACGAGCCGGCACTCGCGGACGTTCTTCGCCTGGACGGACTCCGCCTCGGTGTAGCGGCCCAGCAGCCGCAGGTCGGTGGCGTAGGAGTTCTCCGACATCAGCGCCCAGGGGTGGCGGGCCTTCAGCAGTCGGCGACGCGACTCCAGCGTCTTCTCGTCGATCTCCAGGGCCTGCTGGTAGTGGCCGAGGAGGCGGTGACCGAAGCCCAGGTTGTTCAGCGCGTTGAGGGTGCGGGAGTCCTCTTCGCCGAGCAGGTCGCGGTAGGTCGGGTAGAGCCACTGGTAGATCTCCAGTGCCTCGTCGTAGCGGCCCAGTCCCCACAGGTCGGCGCCGAGGCCGTTGACGGCCCGGAGGTAGTCCAGGTCCCGGTCGCCGCGCTCCTGACGCAGATGGTCGGCCGCCTGGCGTTCGAGGGCCTCGGTGAGTTCGTAGTCCCCGGAGGAACGCAGCAGGTTGGCGTAGTGGTAGGTGAGCTCCCAGATCCGCGGGTGGTGCTCGCCGAGGGTGGTCCGCCAGGCGCGCAGGGCGCGCTCGCCGAGCTTGACGCCCGAGCTGTACTCGCCGGCGAAGTACATGTAGCGCAGGCAGTTGAGGACCAGCCGCTGCACCTTCGTGTCCTGGCTCTTGAGGACGTCGGCGTGCTTCAGGTGCGGCACGAGCTCGGCGTAGGTGTCCCACAGCCGGGTGTCGGTGGCGCGGCCGGGGTCGGCGGCCGCCAGGGCGCGCCGGACCACCTCGATGAACTCGCGGCGCTCCTGCTCCGGCATGTCGTTGCGGACGATCTGGTGCACCATGCGGTGCAGGTACAGCGACTCACCCGAGGTCGAACCCGGCTCGCCGGTCGACTCGTGGGACTCCAGGCGCACCACGGAGTACTGGCGCAGCTGGTTGATCGCCCGGTTCCACAGCAGCGGGTCCTCCAGCAGCCCGGTGAGCTGTTCGGGCAGGTCGTCGTGCGGCATGTCCTTCAGCAGTCGTACGGGTACGAAGCCGGGCGCGAAGAACGTGCACAGGCGCAGCAGGTCGACGGACTCCGGGACCGTCTCACGGAGTTTGTTCAGCAGTATCGACCAGGCGGTCTGGAAGGCGACCGGGAAGTCGGCGGAGACCTTGACGACGTCCTGGTCGATGCCGCCCTCCAGCAGGGCGATGTAGTCCTCGACGGACAGGTCGGAGTCGTTGAGCCAGCCGGCCGTCTGGTCCAGCAGCAGCGGCAGGTCCTCCAGGGCCTCGGCGAGCTGGTCGGCGTCCGGCTCCGACAGCCGGGGCGCGCGGCGCCGGATGAAGGCCACGGACTCGTCGCGGGCGTACACCGGGACCTGCATCAACTGGCTGTTGTGCTCGCCCCATTGGGGGTTTCGGGAGGTGATCAGCACATGGCCGGGGCCGGTGGGGACGAGGTCCCAGATCTGGTCGGGGTCGTCGGCGCCGTCGAGGATCAGCAGCCAGCGGGAGAAGGGCTCGCCGCGGCGCAGCGCGTCGCGTACGGCGCGCAGCCGCTCGCCGTACTCGGCCCCCGTCGACAGGCCGAGTTTCGGGGCGAGTTCGGCCAGCTGGCGGCGGTAGGAGACGCGTTTCTCGGCGTTGATCCACCACACCACGTCGTACTCGGAGCTGAACCGGTAGACGTACTCGGCTGCGAGCTGGGTCTTGCCCACGCCTGACATGCCGTAGAGGGCGAGGACGCCGGCCCCCGGCTCGCTGCCGTGCAGCAGGTGGTAGGCGTCGTTCAGCAGCGGTTCGCGGCCGGTGAAGCGGGTGTTGCGGCGCGGGACGTTGCCCCACACCTCGGGCATGGCGGACGGGAAGCGCGGCGCGCGGCGGCCGTCGGCGGGCTCCGGGAGCGGTTCGAAGGGCAGGTCGAGGCGTTCGACGAGCCGGCGTTCGGCTTCGTCGGGGCCGATGTTGACGAGGTCGGCGGGGGCGAGCACCGCGGCGGCGGCGGGGATCGGGGCGGTGGTCACCGAGACGGCCGCGAAACGGGAGGGGTCCGGCGCGACGACCTCGCCGAGGGCCGCGTTCCACTCCTCGTGGGTGCGCGGGCCCAGCTTGAAGTACCAGTCGCTGACGAGGATGAGGACTCGGCCCTCCGCCAGGCTCAGGCCGCGCAGCAGGTCCGCGAGCGGGGCGTCCGGCGGGGCGTCCCAGCGCAGGTACACCACGCGTAGACCGCGCCGCTCCAAGCGGTCGCCGATCCAGGCCGCCCAGGCCCGGTTGAACCCGGCGAAGCTGATCGTGACGGTCTGCCGCGCGGCCCTCCTCTCGGCTGACCCGACCGGCCTACGAGTTCCAGACATCCAGCGGCCTCCCGCACGAAATTTTAGAAGCTGAACACGGCTCCGGGAAGGCGCACGACGCACCGCCGCCGACGCTCGTGGTTCGCATCCTTTCCCGCAAGCGCAACGATCACCACCTTCGGGGGGAACGTTCTCCGCCGAATGCGGCGGCCCGGTCACGCGAGTGGCGCACGCAGCTCCTGGGGGACCCGGCGTGCCCACAGCCGGCGCGCGGTGCGCACGTACTCCAGGGCGCGCACCGCGTGCGCGCGGGGCGCGGGATGTTCGCCCATGCGGGCGTGCGCGTCGACCATGAACTCCACCAACCGCCGCCCCGGCCGGGTGAGTTCCGCGGAACCGACGAGCGCGGGGAGGGCCGCGCCGACCTGGGCGTGGTAGCGGGCGAACTGGCTCCAGTCGGTGTCGAGGTGCGCCCGGTCCGAGCCGTCGAGCGCCCGGCGCTGGTGGAAGTCGGCGAGTGCCAGATGGGCGTAGGCGCCCTGCAGCAGACCGTCGTACGGTCGCGGGTCGGGCCGCCAGGGGGCGAAGTACCGTGCCTGCCCGTCGGCGTGATGGAGAGTCATCATCTCGCTGACGACGGCGAGTTTCGCGTGGTGGAGTTCGTGTACGAGAGTGGCGGCCAGGCGGGTGGCGTCGGGCGGGGTGCTGCTGAGCACGGCGCCGAACGCCTCGCTGCGGGTGGCGCTGCACGAGCCGCGCCGGGCCTCGGCCGTGGCCCGGTCCGGCGTGGCGAGCGGGACCAGGCAGCGCAGCAGGGTCGCCGCCTCGGTCAGCCGCTGCTCCCCGGACAGCAGCAGCGCTCCCGCGGTGCCGGACCACGCCTGGAGCCAGTTCTTGCGCTCACCGTCGTCGAGGGTGGCGGGGCCAGTCAGGCCGTAGCACTGCGGGTCGCCGGGTGCGGCGCGGTAGGGGTCGAAGTCCTCCAGCGGCAGCGGCGCGCCGTCCGGGAGCAGTCCTGGCAGCGCGTACGCCGGGTGCCAGGCCCGGGAGTCCGACCAGGCGCCGAAGCCGTCCTCCAGGAACACGGACACGTCCGCGGCGCCCGGCCTGCGCAGCGTCAGCCGCCCGTGCCGGTGGACCACGTCGACGGCCACCGGCTCGGCCCCGTCGACGCCCAGCGCCCCGAGGCCCGGCAGCACGAGGCGCCCATCATGGGCACTGAGCCGCACGGCGTACGCCACCCCGGCCCGAGCGGCGACCGCCGCGGCGACGGCGCTGAAGTGAGCGAGATCGACCAGCAGTTCACGGCACTGCTGCCCGGGCCCGAGGCCGCGGGCACCTGGGCCGGGCACCGCGTGAGGGACCGCTCCCGCGTACGGGACCGCGCCGGCGTCCCGACCGGCCTCGAGGTCCGGGACCGCGCCACCGTGCGTGCCCCCGCCGACGTGCGGGACCGCGCCATGGTCCGGACCGGCCTCGGTGTGCCGGACTGTGCCCGAGCCCGGGGACGCGCCGGTGTCGGCGGCGGGCGGCGCGCTGGTGGTTCGGGCGGCCGGGCCGGGGGCGGGGGGCATGCCGGTGGTTCGGGCGGCCGGGGAGGTCAGCGCCTGTAGGCAGCGCCCGGCCCAGGGGCCGAGGAGGGGGTGGCACAGGGCGGCGCGGACCAGAGCGCCGTTCGCCGCCTCGGCGGCCTCCAGCAGGGCCCAGTCAGCCCGTAGCCGCTCGCGGGCGTCGGGTGGGCACACCTCGGGTCCGGCCGCGTCGGCCGCCTCCAGGATCGCCCGCAGGAGCAGCATCCGCCGGGTGTCCTGGTCGCGGACGAGCAGCGCGAGCGTGTCGGGACCGCCGCCGGTGCCGCCGAGTTCGGCGAGGGCGCGGTCGGTCAGCGGCGGAAGTATCACGGGGTGCCTCCTTCGGCCGGGACGGCGGCCGCCAGGGCCGTCTCCTCGGTGAGCCGTTGCGCCACGTGCCGGATGAAGCGCTGGAGGTCGCTGCAGTAGACGGAGGGGTTGGTGAAGCCGTGTCCGGCCCGGTAGCGGTGCGCGTACTGGCCGCCGCCGCAGACGTGCAGCAGGGGGCAGGCCCGGCAGGTGGCGTCCAGCGCGTCAGCGCCCGCCTGCCGCGCCGCCACCGCCGGGTGGCGCAGCGCCTCGTCGAAGGTGTGCCGGAAGACGTCGAGCCCGGTCTCGGCCGCGCCGTCGTAGGCCGACTTCAGGGAGTCGACCTGCTCGATCGATCCGTCGGTCTCGACGACGACCGTCTCGAAGGGGGCCAGTCCGAGCGGTTCGGTGGCGGCCGGCCGGCCCAGCAGCAGGGCGATGCAGGCCTCGAACAGGCGGACCCTGGTCTCCCGCCGTCCCGCGTGCCACCAGCGGTCGAAGACGGCGCACAGCCACCGCCCGTGACGGTCGCCGGCCAGGTGCGGCGGCGGGGACGACCAGTTGCCGTGCGGCAGCAGCAGGTCCAGGGCAGGCGGGCGCAGGGCGAGCAGCGAGTCGTAGGTCTCGACCGGGTCCAGCGTGGGGTCGACGACGGTGAGGATGCCCGCGTACGAGTCCGGGAAGCGGCCGGCGACCAGGCGCGCGCCGCGTGCGGCGGCGGGCCAGGACGGGCGTCCGGCGTGATCGACGCGTCGCGCGTTGTGTCCGGGCAGGCCGCCGTCGAGGCTGATGCCCACCCGGATGCCGGCGGCGGCCAGGGTGGCGAGCCGGTCCTCGGTGAGCAGGGTGGCGTTGGTCTGGACGGCCGCGTGGACTGTGGTGCCGTGCGGGACGCGGGCGCGGACGTGGTCGGTGAAGCGGGCGAGGGTGCCGGCCCCGGCCAGGAGGGGTTCCCCGCCGTGCAGGACGAGGGACAGGTCGGTGCACCCGTGGGTGCGCGCGTGCTCGGCGATGCGCTCCGCGGTGCGGTCGAGCACGGCCCAGGACGCCTTGGCGGGGCGGTCGCGCCAGGTGCGGTCGGGCCCCTCGTAGAGGTAGCAGTAGCGGCAGGCGAGGTTGCAGCGGCCGTGCATCTTCACGATGAACTGCCGAAAGGGGAACGGCCCGACGTGAACGACGCCGTGCGACACTCCGCCACCCCCTGCCCTCGGCCGTCCAAGGCCGCTTTCCCGAGCGGTGTCCCGGCAAACGCCCGTTGGCCCCGCGCCGCCCGCCCGACCGGCATCACGACCTGAACTCATGTACTGCGAAAGGAATTTGACCGAAACCCGCCCGTCTCGGCTCCGGTCAGAACGCGCTGCCGTAGCCCCAGAGCATCTCGCCCGGCCGGGCTGCCCGCTCCCGGAGGTCGTCGAGGACCTCGCGCAGCACCGGATGCGCGACGGTCCGCAACTCGGCCAGGTTCAGGGCGAGTACGTCGGTGACGGGCTCGTCCGGCGCCGGCTGCTCAGCTGACTCCGCTTGCATGGTCTCCCCCTCGTCACTCCAGCTCCGCGAGCCTGTGCGCGGTCTGTTCCGCGGTGGGTGCGCCGGTGCCGGCCCAGTCGTCCGGCAGCCGCTGCCACTCCGCGCGCGCCGCGCGGTACGCCTCGCGGGCGGCGCGCGGGCGCGCGGCCGCCTCATAGGTCATACCCCGCCAGTGGTGCGCCTGAGCGCACAACTCCATGGCCTCGTGGCTGCGCCGCTCGGTCTCGGCCTGCTCCTCGGCCTCCCGGGCGGACTCCGCCGCGTCCCGGAACGCGTCGGCCGCCGCGTCCAGGCGGGTGGGCCGGCCCAGGCCCCGGTACGCCTCGAACTGCGCCTGTCCCAGGGCGAGCCGGGCCCGGGCGGCCGTCATCGCCTGGGTGGCCTCGGCCGCCGCCAGTCCGAACAGGTACTCCGCCTCGCGCAGGTCCACCGGGTCGCCACGGGTGCCGTAGCGGGCCATGAGTGCCTGGCCCAGGAGCAGCAGGCGGTGGGCGAGGCGGGCGTCCCCGGAAGCGGTCTCGGTACGGCACTCGCGCAGCACCCTGATCGCGTGCGACAGCGAGCCCAGCGCCCGGGTGCCGGTCTCCGGCGAGGCCAGCCGCAGCAGCGTCTCGCCCCATTCGGCGAGGACGTCCGCGTGCGCGGGGGCGTCCCGGGGCATGCCGTGGGCGGCCTGCTCGAACCGGTCGGCGGCCGTGCGGAGTTCCGCCGTCTCCCCCGTCTCTCGGTGCCGGGCCACGGCGATGCGCCCGGCCCGCACCAGCAGCGTGGAGCGCAGCGCCCGTTCCCGGACCAGCAGCAGCGCCTCGTCGATCCGCTCCTGCGCCTCGTCGAGCGAACCGCCCGAGGCCAGCAGCGCGTCGACCAGGTCGCGCCGCACGCGTACGCCGTCCTGCTCCCGCTCCTCGGTGCCGGCGGTCTCCAGCGCGTCCCGCAGCGACCGGGCGGCCTGCTCGGCGTGGTCGCGGGCCAGCTGGGGGTCCGTGGTCGCGGCGGCCAGCCGCAGCAGGACCCGGCCGTGGGCCAGCGGGAGTTCGGGGGGCCGCCGGCTGCGGTCGGGCCAGGCGTCCGCGAACGCCTCCAGCATGCCGACGGCGCCCTGCAGCAGCGCGCTGTCGCCGCCCAGGCTCCACTGCGCCTCCAGGGCTCCGACCCGCTCCAGAGTGAGTTCGAGCGCCTCGTCCTGGGTGAGGTCGGGGGCGGCGAAGGCTCCGGCGTACTCGCGGTCGGCGCGACTGAGCAGGTCCATCGCGCCGTGCGGGTCGCCGTGGCGCCGGCGGTCGGTTGCGGCGGCGTGCAGCACGCGCGCGAGGACGGCCCGTTCGCGCAGGGCGTGCGGGTGCGCGACGGCCCGTTCGGCGGCCTGTTCGGCCTCGTGGAGCAGTTCGGGGCCGCCCTGCACCTCCCACAGCCGCAGCGTGCAGCGGGCGTACTGCGCCCACAGTTCGGGGTCACGGCCCGCGGGCCGCTCGTGCTCGGTGGCGCCTCGCAGCAACTGCACGGCGTCGATGAGGTCCTGCACCATGCCCTCGTCGTCGAACCGCTCGAGCAGCGAGCGGGCCCGCACGACCGCCCGGTGCGGCTCGCGGGGTCCGGCCGACCCGGGCGTGGCCCGGCCGCCGTAGACCGCGAACTGCTCGGGCAGCGGCATGAATCGCTCCAGCACGCGCGCGGCGACCTCCGCGAAGGGCTGCGGTACGAGCGTCACGTCGCCGTTGTCGCCGGGGTACCCGCCGCCGGGTGCGTACGGGCGTCCCGAGCCGCCGTTGCCGAGCTGAGCGAGGGCCAGGGCGGGGAAGTTGGGGCCGCCCTTGCCGTAGCGGTGCTCGATGTACTCAGAGCAGTGCTTGAGGACGAGGACCGCCTCGTCCCGGCCGAGCGTCGACAGCAGCGCCTCCTGTACGTCGGGCTGCATCCGGTACCACTGGGCGCCGTCGTCGCCGTACCTGTCGCCGGCCCGGCTGACCAGGCCGCTGAGCAGCACCTCGGCCAGTTCGGAGGGGCCGGAGTCGGGCAGCATGGTGCGCTGCACGAGCTGCATGACGGGCAGGCACAGCGGGGCCGCCGCGAGGTAGACGGCGAGCCGGCCGGCGGCCGGGGAGGCGGTGGCGCGGAAGCGGCCGACGCGCTCCACCCAGGAGCGCGGGCGTGCGGTACCGGCGGCGGGGGCGGGCGGCTGGTCGGCGCGCACCCAGCCCACGGCCCCGGCGACCGGGCCGGACCCGGCGCCGGACAGCAGCCGGGCCCAGGAGCCGAGCGCGACCGGCTCGGGCGGCAGCACGGGAACGGGCAGCGCGCCGCGGCGCGGTTCGGCCGGGGGGCCGACCGGGGTGCGCACCCGCAGTACGGCGGCTCCACCGAGCGTCTCGCCGCGGGTGAGTTCGCCGTAGGTCACCGGCAGCCGCGTGCGGGTCCACAGGCGTTGCGGGAGGGGTTGCAGGACCGCCGCGGGGGCCTGCCGGGCGAGGTGGTGCAGCAGCCGGTGCGCGGCGCCGCTGCGCCACAGGGGCCCCGCGCAGTCGCTGACCAGGAGGGTGATCCGGCGTCCGGTCGGGTCGCTGAGCCGGTCCGCCGCGTGCAGCGGGGCCGCGTGCGCGTCGAGACTGCGGGAGACCACCGGTTCGCCGTCCGGGCTCTCGTGCAGGTGGCAGACCTGTACGTCCCCGAAGGCGCCCAACTGGGCGAATACCTGCTCCAGTTCGCCGAACATGCGGTCCCACACGCGCATCGAGGGCGAGGCGTCCAGGACGAGCTGCAACCGGGTGTCGCCGCGGGTCACGGCCCGGTACACCGGCATCACCAGGCCGCCCGCACGGGCACTGAGTTCGGCCGTCGCTGTCTCGTCGAGAGTGCGCCGCAGCGGCGGGGCGGCGCTGCGGTAGCCCTGCAACGGGCGTAAGGCGCGCTGGAGTTCGAGTGGAGCGGGCAGCACGGGGGCGGCGGGCACGCCGACCGGCAGCGCGGAGGCGTGCCGCGACGCACGCGTGCGTGCCGCGTCGCCGCGCGAGGGCGGGTACAGGGCGACGCGCCCGGCCCCGGTGTCGCACGAGGACGGTGGCGCGGGCGGCCGGGGCGCCGGGTGGTCCGGGGCGGGCGGTACGGGGCCCTGGCCGGACGTGCCGTCCTGCGGCCGCCCCGGCCGTTGCCCGCCGGGCGCGTTCGGCTCCTGCTCGGTCCGGCCGTCCGGGGTCCGGGACCAACGGGCCAGCCAGAGGGCGTCGCTGAGGCCTTCCACGTCGGGGTCGAGCCCGATCTGCCGCAGCCGTGCGACGAGTTCGGCGATCGGGTCACGGCCGTCCGTCGGCTGCGCCGACTCCGGGCCGCCCGCCGTGGGGGTCTCCTCGGGGGCGCGGGGGCCGTCCTGGGGTGCCGGGCCGGAGCCGCTGGGACCGTGGCGTGCGGTCGCGTCGGGCATCAGCGCCTCACCTCGGGCGGTCGAGCCGCTGGATGAGCTGGTCGGCCAGCCGGTCGCGACTGGGCGGCGCGGCAGCGTCGGTGAGATATATCGCGTTCAACAGCTGGTCGGCGGCCAGGAGTTCACTGCGTGAGCGCTCCAGGAAGCGGTTGATGAGGTCGTCGCCGGCGCGGGCCGCCTCGGCGCCGAGGTGGGCCCGGACGAAGGTGGCGAGCCGGTTGTGGTCCGGGCGGTCCAGCTCCAGGTGGATGCAGCGGCGCATCAGCGGGGCCGGGAAGTCGCGTTCGCCGTTGCTGGTGAGGACGACGAACGGGAAGGCGCGGCAGCGCACCCGGCCGTCGCGCACCCGTACCTTGACCCCGTCCGCGGTGAGCACCTCGGCCTCGCCGTCCGGCAACCGGTCGGCCGCGCGCTGGAGTTCGGGTATCTCGAACTCGCCTTCCTCCAGCACGTTCAGCAGGTCGTTCGGCAGGTCGATGTCGCTCTTGTCCAGTTCGTCGATGAGCAGCACGCGCGGGGTGTCGGAGGGCAGCAGAGCGGTCCCGAGCGGGCCGAGGCGGATGTAGCTGCCGATGCTCTCCACGGCGCCGGGGCTGCCGGCGGCGCCGCCGAACCCGCCCTGGGCGGCGATCTGCACGTCCTGCAGCCGGGCGATGGCGTCGTACTCGTACAGCCCGTCGCGGAGCGTGGAGCGGCTGACGATGGACCAGCGCAGCACCTCGCCCAGGCCCAGTTCGTAGGCCACCGAGTGGGCCAGGGTGCTCTTGCCCGCGCCCGGACTGCCTGTGACGAGCAGCGGACGGCGCAGATACAGCGCCGCGTTGATCATCTCCAGCTCCTCGGCGCCCGGCCGGTGCAGTTCCGCCAGGTGGCGGTTGGCGCCGAGCCTGCGGTCCTGGGAGCCGTCGCCGGGGGCGCCGGAGTCCCGGCCGGAGAAGTCGCGCCAGGGCGGTGGGGCGGGCAACCGGTCTATCCCGTCGTGGGGTTCGCCGGCGCCTCGGTAGATGAGCCACTCATTGGAATCGGTCATGGTCCGGTCCTCGTCGTCACTCGTCCATGGCGGCCGTCGAACGTGCATCACGGTATCGACCCTCAGGGGGCGTGGTAAGGGGGCCGGAGAGCGGGCGACGGCCTCCTCAAGGGGCCTCCAGCAGGTCTCCGGTGCCGGGCAGGGGCTGGTGCGGGTCGTCGTAGTAGAGCGCTATGCCCTCGGCCCAGAAGGCGTCGGTCAGTCCGGCGCGCAGGCGCGCGCGTATGTCGTGCACGACGTCGGGCAGCAGTACCGTGCTGCCGCCGTCGTCCACGGCCTTGCGCGCCCCGCGGTGAAATTCGCCGCAGACGTCGTCCGGGCGGCCAGGGCGGCGCCGCCACAGGGCCACGCCGAAGCCGGCGTGCACGATGCGGGCCAGGGCCGCGGCGTCGTCCTCGTAGCGGTGGTCGCCGTACCGGCACAGCACCGGGACGGTGCGGTGGGCAAGCCCGCGCAGGTCGGACAGGGCCGGCACGGGCTGTCGTACGCCGTCCTCGCAGTCCAGGACCTCCGCGCGGGCGTCGTGCAGGTGCAACCAGCGCCAGCGGTCGTGCCGTTCGTGGTGGTCGTCGGCGGCGTCCTGGATGTCGTACTCGCCGTCGTCGGGAAGCTGGTCGCGGTCGGAGCAGCGCACCACGACCGGGCGCTGCGCCCCCAACGGCGGCTCGTCGGCACTCAGTTGCCAGGTGTCGACCGGCAGTCCGAGCAGCAGGTGCGGCAGGGCCGCCTGGAGCGGCGCGGAGCTGCCGGGGGCGTCGCAGCGGCGGAAGGCCTCGGCGAGCGGTCCGGCGGCCTCGGCCCGCAGCCGGTCCACCGGGGTGCGCTCGGCCTCGTGCAGCCGCAGCACGTCCCCGTCGGGGCGAGCCAGGGAGACGGACCAGTCGCACCGGTCCGGCTCCCACCCCCGGCGCAGCACCTCCAGCAGGACGGTCAGGCGGGGCGTCGCGCGTGCGTGCCCGCCGGGGCCCGGGACGGGTGTACGGGCAGCCCCCGGCGTCACCGCGGGTGCGGCGGACGTCGCGGCTCCCGGCCAGGGCGGTGCGATGCCCGGCCGGTCCTGGCCGCCGCCTGCCGTGCCCTCGGCGTCCGGCCCCCGCGTCCGCTGCCGCCGGCGCAGTGCGGACCATTCCTCACGGCGGCGCGCGAGGCTGCTGCGGTAGCCGCTGTCGAGGCTCGCCGCCGCCTGGCGCACCCAGTCCCACAGCGCGTGTTCGGCGCTCAGCGTGCTGGGGGTCAGCGGCCGGTCGGCGCACATCACGCGCATCGTGTAGTCGATGACCAGCTTGAGGACGCCGTCGTCCCAGGCGTTCTCGTAGAGCATGCCGAGGCCGTCGCGCCAGGCGCGCGGGGCGGGCAGCAGGTGCGGGGCCTCGAAGTTGGGCAGGGTGTCCACGATGTCCAGCAGGGCCCGGGTGCTGGCGGGCGGCGGGAGCTCGGCGAGCCGGCCCAGCAGTTCGGTGCGCTCGTCCGGGTCCAGTGTGCGACCCGGCCGGGCGCCGAGCCGCTTCTGCGCGTCGGCCCAGGTAGGACGGCGGGAGTCGGAGGGCTGCTGGCGGTCGCGGTGGTAGCGGTCGTGGGCATGGAAGACCGCCTGGTAGACGTCCTCGTGCTCCGCGGTCACGGCGCCCTGCGGGACGGGCAGGGTCCGCAGCCGCTCGATGCCGGTGCAGGTGCCGCCCTGGCCGTGGTCGGAGCGGGACTTCAGGACGCCCACGACCTCGCCGCGCAGCGGGTCGACGACGGGGCCGCCGGAGACGCCGTAGGGCAGGTCGTTGTGGCCGAGGCGCATCTGCACGCCCGTGGACCAGCCGCCGATGGTGCCCTGCACCTCGATCGGCCCGTCCAGGATCTGCAGTTGTCCCGAGACGACCGTCCAGCCCGCGTAGAGCACCTTGCCCTCGCCGGCATACGTCGTCGGCCGCTCGGACATGTACATGCAGTCGTGGCCCACCGGTTCGCGCAGCCGGATCAGAGCCAGGTCCGGGGCCGGCCAGCTGCCGGCCGGGGACTGCCCGGCACGGTCGGGCAGCGTCGCGGCCACCTCGCCGAGGACGACGGAGGATGCCTGCTGGGGTCCGCTCTGGTGGATCACCGCGATCTCCGCCCCATCTCCGCCGGGCACGACGTGCGCGCAGGTCAGCACCCAGTTCGGAGCGACGAAGAAGCCGCTGCCGAGAAAGGTGTCCGGTTCGTCAGGTGCATACCCGACACCTGTGCGATGGATGCGCACGGTCGCCGCCATGACGAGGTCACGCAGCGCACGGTGAGCCTTGTCGAGACCGCCGGTTGCGCCCCCCTCGTGCTGCGGGGTCACTCCCCGCCCCCGTCGGCGCCCGCTCCGGTGCCGCCGTGCACCGGAGCGCCGGGAGACGCTCCCGCGCGCGTGGGCTCACCGGACGGCGGGGCGGACGGGGTGGGTGGCGTGGCGGCGTGCGCCTGCGCGGCGGGCGGCGCGTCCGGCTGGGGCGGGCCGCCGTTCCAGGTGAGGGTGACCGTGATGCCGGCCTTCGCCTCGCCGTCGGCCAGCAGGCCGACGACCTTGCCGGCCTTGGCGGTCAGCTCGATGCCGAACTCGACGCTGACCTCGTCGGGACGCACCGCGCGCAGCGGTTCGGCGAGCGAGCGGGCGACTCCGGTGATGAGCGAGTGCAGACTGTCCACGCTCGCCTCGACCCGGTCGGCGAAGCCGACGTCGCTGAAGGACAACTGGCCCGGCGGCGCGCTCAGCTCCTCGGTGCCCGAGATCCGGGCCCACACCGGTGTCCCGTCCGGCAGTGCGATGCGCGCTACCCGCGTCACGTCCTGGCTCATGGCGTTCCCCCATCGCCGCATATGCTTTTTCCGTCTCCCCGGACGAACCGGAGGACCTTTCTCTCCCCGTCCCACCCATCGCAGGGGAAAGGGTCCTTCCCCTCAGGGAGCGTGCCAACCCCCGCAACCCATCACGGAGCACGATCCATGTACTTCACCGACCGCGGCATCGAGGAACTGGAGAAGCGGCGCGGCGAGGAGGAGTTCACCTTCGAGTGGCTCGCCGAGCAGCTGCGGACGTTCGTCGACCTCAACCCGGACTTCGAGGTCCCGGTGGAACGCCTGGCGACGTGGCTGGCCCGCCTGGACGACGAGGACGAGGAGTAGGCCTGCGGCGCTTCGGCGCCGGGACGGGGGCTTGTGGGGGCCGCGCTGACCTGCGGCGCTTCGAGGCCCCGTACGGGGGCTTCCGCGCACGCCCTGCCTGTGGGGGCGCCCGTCCTTGCAGGTTCGCCCGCGTTTGCCGCCTGCCGTCCTTGCGGCGCTGCCCGTCCTCGCAGGGCCGCCCGCCTTTGCGGGACCACCCGTCCCTGCTGGGTCGCCCGTCCCTGCTGAGTCGCCCGTCCCTGCTGGGTCGCCCGTCACGGCAGAGCCACGCGTCTTGCCGGGCCACCCGTCCCAGCGGGGCCACCCACCTTGCCAGGCCGCCTCGCTCCGCATGAGCGCGCTCTTCCGTGGTGGCGGACTCCCGGCCCCCGTCAGTCGCGCGGTCGCACCACCTCGTACGCCAGCCCGAGCGCCCCGTGCGCCAGCAGGAGCGCCCCCGCCGCGGCCCAGGCGGCGCTGTGTCGCCGGGCGCCGAGGACGGCGAGTGGGATGCCTGCCGCCACCTGGGCGAGGGCCAGGGCGCGGGACTGGGGTGTGCCGGCCCAGGGACGCCACGGGCTCAGACCGCCGCCGCTGTCGACGACGTCCAGCTCCGCCCGTACGGCCTCGCGCCATCCCGGCCACTCCACCGGACGGGTGTCCCGCTGCTCCCGAGCGGCCTCGCGCAGGCGGTCGGCGGGTTCGCCGGGGGTGAGTCCGGCCGGCAGGGCGACCCCCGCGCGCGTGAGGACGGCGAGCAGGGCGCGCAATCGGGCCGCGGCGTCGATGGCGGGGTCGGGTTCGGTGAGTTCGTCGAGGGCCTACACGTCCAGGACCGGGTCGAGGCCGAGGCGGGCCGCGAAGGTGCGCATCGCCTCGTCCTCGCCGGCGGGCGTGCCGTTGGTGAGCCAGACGTAGCCGACGGGGCGGCGGAAGCCGGACGCGAGGGTGTAACCGGAACGGTCGGCGTCCCACCACAGGGCCAGTACGGGCCACGGGGCGCCGACGGCGAGGGCGGAGGCCCAGCCGGTCAGGACCCGGTCCACGGGCTCGCCGCCGTCCCGCCAGGGCCGGCCCTCGGGCACCAGGACGCTCCAGGTCTCGCCCGCCCCGGTGAGCAGCATGGGTTCGCGCAACAGCCGGGCGGCGAAGGCGACGGAGTCGGGATCGGCCCGGCAGAGCAGCAGAGCTCCGGCGGCGGCACCAGGGCGAGGAGTATCCGTCGACATGGTCACAAAATAGGACGATTCCGCCTCGGAGTCGATCTCCGGGTCGATTCGGGGCGGACGACGTCCCCGGAAAGAGTGTCTTGACTTTCCGTGCCCGCGATATATCGTGAAATCAAGAAGACGCGATATGGCGCGTTGCGACGGGGAGGTCAGCACCATGCCCGAGTGGTCCGTCTCAGAGCCGCGGAAGCTCACGTTCGACGAGCCCGTGCGAGAGCTCCACGTACGCATCGTCAACGGAACGGTGAACGTGGTGGGCACGGACGAAGGTTCCGCCCGCCTTGAGCTGTCCGACATCGAGGGACCACCCCTGGTGGTCACCCAGCACCACGGCACACTCACCGTGGCCTACGAGGACCTGCCCTGGAAGGGGTTCCTCAAGTGGCTCGACCGCAAGGGATGGCGGCGCAGTGCCGTGGTCTCGCTGGCCGTGCCGGCCGACACCCGCCTCGAGGTGGGCGTGGTCGGCGCCGCGGCCGTGGTCTCCGGCCTGGAGGGGCGCACGGAGGTCAAGGGGGTCACCGGGGACACGACCCTGGTGGGGCTCACCGGCCCGGTGCGCGCCGACACCGTCTCGGGAAATGTGGAGGCGCAGGCCCTGCGCGGTGACCTCCGCTTCAACTCCGTCTCCGGGGACCTGACCGTCGTCGAGGCGGGCTCCTCGGTCAAGGCGGACTCGGTGAGCGGCTCGATGATCGTCGATCTCGACCCGGCGAGCCGGCCGACCGACATCAGTCTCACGAGCGTCTCCGGCGAGATCGCCATCCGGCTGCCCCACCCGGCGGACGCGAGGGTGGAGGCGAACACGGCGAGCGGGACGGTCTCCAACGCCTTCGAGGACCTGCGGGTCAGCGGCCAGTGGGGCGCCAAGCGCATCACCGGACGGCTCGGCTCGGGCAGCGGCAGCCTCAAGGCGACCACGGTCTCCGGCTCGATCGCCCTGCTGCGCCGGCCCCCGATCGAGGACGAGCCCTGGGACGTCGATCCCGAGGACATCGGCCCGGTCGTCGAGGACCCGGCTCCGGGCGGTGCCGGGACGGAGGCCACACCGCCGGACGCGTCTCCCGGGGACACGGGGACCGACTCCGCACCGTCGGACGCCGCCCCGCGGACGGATCCGACGGAGACCCCGGCGGACGGACCGCACGGCGGCTCGGGGGACAATTCCGTTTCCGGCCAGGGCGGCGGCGCGAGCGGCGCCCCGGCCGACGGCACGACCGACAAGAAGGTGCTCTGACATGCCCCCCGTCTTCGCCCACGGCCGCCTCCGCCTCTACCTGCTGAAGCTGCTGGACGAGGCTCCGCGCCACGGCTACGAGGTGATCCGGCTCCTTGAGGAGCGGTTCCAGGGGCTGTACGCACCGTCGGCGGGCACCGTCTACCCCCGCCTCGCCAAGCTGGAGGCCGAGGGCCTGGTCACCCACACCACCGAGGGCGGCCGCAAGGTGTACGCCATCACGGACGCGGGCCGCGCCGAACTGGCCGACCGCTCCGGCGAACTGGCCGACCTGGAGCTGGAGATCCGCGAGTCGGTCGCCGAACTCGCCGCCGAGATCCGGGCCGACGTGCGCGGCGCCGCGGGCGACCTGCGGCGCGAGATGCGGGCGGCGGCCACGGAGGCACAGCGGGGTGGGGGCGCCAAGGGCCACGGCGAACGTGACGGTTCCTCGCAGGACTTCGGGGACTACGACGAGAAGGAGGCCTGGCGCGCCGCCAAGGAGGAGATGCGGCGGGTCAAGCAGGAGTGGAAGGAGCAGGCCCGGCGGGCCAAGGACGAGAGCCGGCGGGCCCGCGAGGAGGCGCAGCGTGCCCGGCGCCAGGCCAAGGAGGCGCAGGAGCGGGCCCGGGCCCAGGCTCAGGAGGAGCTGCAGCGCATCGGCCGGCGCGTGCAGGAGCAGGTCCAGGACCACTTCGCGCGCGGTGACTGGCCGACGGGGGTGCGCGAGGGCCTGACCGAACTGGCCAAGGAGTTCGGGGACTTCGGGAAGGACTTCGGCAAGGAGTTCGGGAAGGACTTCGGCTTCGGACGGAACGGCACCGGCGCCAGCGCCTCGGCACCGCGCCCGGAGTACTCGCAGACGCCCGAGGACTTCCCCGCCGACTACGAGCCGGCCTGGGCGCACGAGGACGCCACCGGCGATCCGTCCCGTGACCTCGACCGTCTCCTGGACCGCTTCCGCGACGACATCCGCGACGCGGCCAGGGACCACGGCGTCACGGAGGACCAACTCCGCGAGGCCCGACGCCACTTGTCGACGGCGGCGGCCCACATCGGGGCGATGCTGCGCGGCCCCAGGGTCTGAGCACCGGAGGGCCGCTCCGCCCGCCGACGCCACAGCCACAGGCACCGGCGTCGGGGGCGGGGGCGGCGTCGGCGCCACCGCCGGAGGAAGCGGCCCTCCTCACGACCGGGCACGAGAAGGCCCCGCCACCGCCCTCCCCTCAGCCGGCCTTCGCCCGCCCCTCACCCCCGCCGTACAGAACCCGCGTCAGCGACTCATGCGTGACACCGTGGTCGGCGAGGGCCTCGGCCGCCACACCGCCGCCGGTGGTCAGGGCCAGCAGCAGGTGCTCGTCGCCGATGTGCCGGTCGCCGTGGGCGATCGCGGTGCGCAGCGACCTCTCGAGGACGCCCTTGGCGTCGCGGCCGAAGGCACGGCGGCCCGACCACCAACCCCTGTCCCCCCGGCCACCGGACATGGCCCCCACGCCATGCACCTCCTCGACGCGGGCGACGATCTCCGACACGTCGATGCCCAGCCCGGCGAGGGCGTCGGCATCGGCTCGGGAGAGTCCGGCGCGCCGCCGCCCCTCGGCCACGGCGTCCCGCACGGACTGCCTGCCCGCACCGGCCACTCCCCCGGCCACTCCCAGCGAGGCCAGCGCGAAAGAGGCCCGGCTGCCCTCCCGTTCGAGAAGCGCGAGCAGGAGATGCTCCGCGTCGACCGTGCCCGCCCCCGTCCGCTCCGCATGTTCCACCGCGCCCCGCACCACCGCACGGGCGTCCTTCGTGAACCGTTCGAACATCAATGCCTCCCGTACTTCTTGTGCACGGCCTGCCTGCTGACGCCGAGTTCCGCGGCGATCGCCTGCCACGACCAGCCCTGATGGCGCGCACTGCGCACCTGCACCGCCTCCAACTGCTCCAGGAGACGGCGAAGTGCGGCGACGGCGCGCAGTCCGACCCGTGGATCACGGTCACCGGCCCGCTCGGCGAGATCCGTTGCTTCGGTCATGATGTCAACCTACGTTGACAACCCACTCGCGTCAACTGTGGTTGACAAACGCGAGCGGCCGACCCGGAGAACGGGTCGGCCGCAGACACGGACCAAGTACAGGGGAATGGTCAGTCGTTGGTGAGGACGACCTTCCCGAACAGCTCCCCGGACTCCATCCGCTCGAAGCCCTCACGCGCGCGGTCCATCGGCAGCACCTCGTCGATGACGGGACGGACGCCGGTGGCGGCGCAGAAGGAGAGCAGGTCCTCCAGTTCGTCCTTGGTGCCCATCGTGGAGCCGACGACCTTGAGTTCGAGGAAGAAGATCCGGGTGAGTTCGGCGTGCGAGGGACGGTCACCGCTGGTGGCACCGGAGATGACGAGTGTGCCGCCGGGGCGCAGGGACTTGATGGAGTGCGACCAGGTGGCGGCGCCGACGGTCTCGATGACGGCGTCGACCCGCTGCGGCAGCCGGGCCCCCGACTCCACCGCCTCCACGGCCCCCAGCTCCAGGGCCCGCTTCCGCTTGGCCTCGTCCCGGCTGGTGGCGAAGACCCGCAGGCCGGCGGCCTTGCCGAGCACGATCGCGGCCGTGGCGACACCACCGCCGGCGCCCTGCACCAGCACTGAGTCACCGGGCCGGACACCGGCGTTGGTGAAGAGCATCCGGTACGCCGTGAGCCAGGCGGTCGGCAGACAGGCGGCCTCCGCGAAGGAGAGCTCCTTGGGCTTGGGCAGTACGTTCCAGGTCGGCACGGCGACCTGCTCGGCGAAGGTCCCCTGGTAGCGCTCGGTCAGGATGGAACGGGGTTCCCTGGGTCCGACCCCGTGTCCGCTCTGACCGATCACCGAGTGCAACACGACCTCGTTGCCGTCCTCGTCGACGCCGGCGGCGTCACAGCCGAGGATCATCGGCAGTCGTTCCTCGGTCAGACCCACGCCCCGGAGCGACCAGAGGTCGTGGTGGTTGAGGGAGGCGGCCTTGACGTTGACGGTGCTCCAGCCGGGCCGGGCCTCGGGGGCGGGGCGGTCCCCGAGTTCGAGGCCGCTCAGCGGCTGGTCGCGGTCGATTCGGGCGGCGTAGACGGCGAACATGACCTTGACGATAGGCGGCGACCCGAACCGACGGAACCGTGCGGCCCTGTGACACATGCCCTCTTGCACCCGCCGGTCCGGGCGCCCGAGGCACATTCACTCGCAAGGGTGAGCGGCCGGGTAAAGAAATGACCCCGCCCTGACGGACGGGGTCATTCAGCCGATGCGGCGACTCTGAAGAGTCATCCAGCCGATGCCACGGCTCGGAAGAGTCATCCAGCCGATGCGACGGCCGGTGTCACGGACGTCAGCGACGCGCGACACCCTCCGCGCGAGCCGCGGCCGCGACCGCGGCCGTGACGGCCGGAGCGACGCGCTCGTCGAACGGCGACGGGATGACGTAGTCCGCGGCGAGGTCGTCCCCGACCACGCCCGCCAGCGCCTCGGCGGCAGCGATCTTCATGCCCTCGGTGATCCGGGAGGCCCGCACCTGCAGCGCGCCCGCGAAGATGCCCGGGAACGCCAGCACGTTGTTGATCTGGTTCGGGAAGTCGGACCGCCCGGTCGCCACGACGGCCGCGTACTTGTGCGCGACGTCGGGGTGGATCTCGGGGTTCGGGTTGGCCATGGCGAACACGAACGCCCCCTCGGCCATCGAGGCGACGGCCTCCTCGGCGACCGTACCGCCGGAGACGCCGATGAAGACGTCCGCGCCCGCGAGGGCGTCCTCCAGCGAACCGGTGATGCCGGCCTTGTTGGTGAAGCCCGCGAGCTCCCGCTTGACCGGCGTGAGGTCCTCGCGGTCGGCGGACACGACGCCCTTGCGGTCGGCCACGGCGACATCACCGATGCCGGCCTCGACCAGCATCCTGGCGATGGCGACACCGGCCGCGCCGGCGCCGGAGATGACGGCCCGCAGGTCGGCGAGGCCCCTGCCGGTCAGCCGCGCGGCGTTCCGGAGGGCCGCCAGCGTCACGACCGCGGTGCCGTGCTGGTCGTCGTGGAAGACCGGGATGTCGACCCGCTCCTGCAGCTTGCGCTCGATCTCGAAGCACCGGGGTGCCGAGATGTCCTCCAGGTTGACGCCACCGAAGGAGGGCGCGAGCCGGACCACGGTCTCGACGATCTCGTCCACATCGGTGCAGTTCAGAGCGATCGGCACGGCGTCCACGCCGCCGAACTGCTTGAACAGGATGGCCTTGCCCTCCATCACCGGGAGGGAGGCCTCGGGGCCGATGTCCCCGAGTCCGAGCACGGCGGTGCCGTCGGTGACGACAGCCACCACGGACGACTTCCACGTGTAGTCGTGGACCAGCTCCGGCTGTTCGGCGATCGCGGTGCACACGCGCGCCACTCCGGGTGTGTATGCGAGGGACAGGTCGTCCTTGTCACGGACGGGCACGGTGGCCTGCACGGCCATCTTGCCGCCGCGGTGCAGCGCGAACGCCGGATCGAAGGAATCGAGGGGCTCCGCCCCGCCGTCCTGGTCCGTATTGCTGTCGCTGCGAGGATTGACGATCTCCGCTGCCACTTTGTTTTACCCCTTAAGTCTTCAATGGTTGAGGGTGGCCACTCCTGGTGAGAAGTGGGCGGGACCGCGCATGCCCCGATCTGTTGATGCGTACGGGTCATACGCGACGGGCGCGCCGCACACGCGCCACGAGCCCCGGATGAGGGGTGTAAAGAACCTTCTTACCGGACGGACCCGCCGAGGACGAGTCCATTAAGTGCAAGGTCACACCACAGCGCCGGAAGGTCACATCTAGGTGACGAGAATCGTCCCCAAATGTAGGGAACAGCCCATCGACCAGCGCTCGACGACCGGTCGAACAGTGATCAACACCTCGTCGCGCGGGTCCGCATCCTGAGATCGACCGGAGATCTTCCGGCCGGAATGACGGATTTCAGGAGATGGTCCCGTCATCTTGTCCGGACCTGGCCGGGTTCGGGGGTCACCCGTTATCCGATTTTGACATCTCCAGCCCCCTGAACGGCTCCGTCCGAATGGCAAGATGCCGTAAACCCACGAGGTCGCGACACCCGATGGTGTGTGTTCTCGTCGACCCATCGGCAACTCCACTTATCAGCCGGAGGAACCCAAAATGACCGCAAGCTCCACCCGTCGTGCGACCGCCGCGCACCACCGTCTGGCCGCGGTCGGTGCGATCGCGGTCGCAGGCACCCTGATCCTCACCGGCTGCGGTGACCAGACCAAGAAGGACAACTCCAGCAGCAGCGCCGCCGCGAGCTCCGCCCCGCTGGCGAGCAAGCTCCCGGCCTCGATCCGCGACAAGGGCGTCATCCGGGTGGGCTCGGACATCGCCTACGCCCCGGTCGAGTTCAAGGACAGCGCGGGCAAGGTCGTCGGCATCGACCCGGACCTGGCCGCCGCGATGGGCAAGCAGCTCGGTGTGAAGTTCCAGTTCCAGAACGGTACCTTCGACGCCCTGCTCACCGGCATCCGCTCCGACCGGTACGACATCGCCATGTCGGCGATGACGGACAACAAGAACCGGCAGGAGGGCGTCGACCCCGACACCGGCAAGAAGGTCGGCGAGGGCGTGGACTTCGTCGACTACCTGACCGCAGGTGTCTCCATCTACACGCGCAAGGGCGACACCAAGGGCATCACCTCGTGGTCGGACCTGTGCGGCAAGAAGCTCGCCGTGGAGCGCGGCACCGTCTCCGAGGACCTGGCCAAGTCCGAGGCGAAGAAGTGCCCGAGCGGCAAGAAGCTGACCATCGAGGCCTTCGACGACGACCAGCAGTCCCAGACCCGCCTGCGCTCCGGTGGCGCGGACGCGGCCTCCTCCGACTTCCCGGTCGCCGCGTACGCGGTGAAGACCTCCGGCGGCGGCAAGGACTTCCAGGTCGTCGGCGACCAGGTCGAGGCCGCGCCGTACGGCATCGCGGTGTCCAAGGAGAACACCCAGCTCCGCGACGCGCTGCAGGCCGCGATGAACGCGATCATCAAGAGCGGCGAGTACCAGAAGATCCTCGACAAGTGGGGCGCGGAGGACGGCGCCGTCAAGGAGTCCGTGATCAACGGCGGCAAGTGACCCTGCGAGCGGTCACCGTTCGAGCGGGCACTGAGAGGCAATACCCGTGACTTCTGACATCGACAACAAGACGGCGGGGCCGGAGGACGCGCCCCCGGCCGGCCCGGAGGCCATCAAGGCCATTCCGGTACGGCACTACGGACGCTACGTCTCCGCCGTCATCGCGATCGGGCTGCTGGTCGCGATCATCTACGCGTTCGGCCAGGGAAAGATCAACTGGAGCGCGGTCCCCGACTACTTCTTCGACGACCGGATCCTGAAGGGTGTCTACAAGACCCTTCTGCTGACGGTTCTGTCCATGATCATCGGCATCGTGGGCGGCATCGTCCTCGCGGTGATGCGGCTGTCGAAGAACCCGGTGACCTCGTCCATCGCCTGGTTCTACATCTGGTTCTTCCGGGGCACCCCGGTCCTGGTCCAGCTGTTCGTCTGGTTCAACCTGGGCCTGGTCTTCACGTACATCGACCTCGGGCCGTTCTACAAGCAGTACTGGTCCGTGTTCATGACCCCGCTGCTGACCGCGCTGCTCGGCCTCGGTCTCAACGAGGCCGCCTACATGGCGGAGATCTGCCGCGCCGGTCTGCTCGCGGTCGACGAGGGACAGACCGAGGCGGCCCAGGCACTGGGCATGGGGCACGGCAAGACGCTCCGGCGGATCATCATCCCGCAGGCGATGCGCGTGATCGTGCCGCCGACGGGCAACGAAGTGATCAACATGCTGAAGACGACCTCGCTCGTGGCGGCCGTCCAGTTCCAAGAGCTCTTCAGATACGCCCAGGACATCGGCCAGAACTCCGGCGCCCCGGTGGAGATGTACTTCCTCGCCGCGGCCTGGTACCTGATCATGACGTCGGTCCTCAGCGTGGGCCAGTACTACATCGAGCGGTACTACGCGCGGGGGTCCAGCCGCCAGCTGCCGCCGACACCGTTGCAGAAGGTCAGGGCCAACCTGCTGTCGCTGGGCCGGCCGAAGGGAGCCGTGGGCGCATGACCGACAAGCTGAGCAAGCAGACGGACACCAGCGTCCCGCGCGACCCGTCCCTCGCCATGGTCAAGGCCGAGGGCGTCCACAAGAGCTTCGGTCCCCTCGAGGTCCTCAAGGGCATCGACCTGGAGGTGAAGTCCGGCGAGGTGTTCTGCCTCATCGGCCCCTCCGGCTCCGGCAAGTCGACGTTCCTGCGGTGCATCAACCACCTGGAGAAGATCAACGCCGGGCGGCTGTACGTCGACGGGGAGCTGGTCGGCTACCGCCAGAAGGGCGACAAGCTGTACGAGCTCAAGGACAGCGAGGTCGCCGTGAAGCGCCGGGACATCGGCATGGTCTTCCAGCGCTTCAACCTGTTCCCGCACATGACGTCGCTGGAGAACGTCATCGAGGCGCCGATGCAGGTCAAGAAGCAGAACAAGGCGGAGGCCAAGGAGCGCGCCCACCAGCTCCTCGAGCGCGTGGGTCTCGCCGACAAGGCGGGCAGCTACCCCTCGCAGCTCTCCGGTGGTCAGCAGCAGCGCGTGGCCATCGCCCGCGCGCTCGCCATGGACCCGAAGCTGATGCTCTTCGACGAGCCGACCTCCGCCCTCGACCCGGAGCTGGTCGGTGACGTCCTCGACGTCATGCGCGACCTCGCCGAGTCCGGAATGACGATGATCGTCGTCACCCACGAGATGGGCTTCGCCCGCGAGGTCGGCGACAGCCTGGTCTTCATGGACGGCGGCGTGGTCGTGGAGTCCGGTCACCCGCGAGAGGTCCTCACCAACCCTCAGCACGAGCGCACCAAGTCCTTCCTTTCCAAGGTGCTGTGACCTGGTACGAATGACAGATGCCGTCCACCCCGGCCGGGGTGGACGGCATTTTCTTTTCAGAACCGCATCAGAGGTTCAGCCAGGGACTGCGCGGCGACAGGTTGCCTTCCGTCTGCACCTTGTACATGTGCACTTCATTGCGCAACTGAGCTACTTCAGCGCCAGCACCAACGTGTCCGAAGGCGAGCACCACACCGCCCTGGCCTCGTCGAAGCCGTGGGCGAGGAGGGTGCGGGTGTGCCAGGCGGCGGAGGGCATCTCGCCGTCGGCGTGGGCGCCGTAGATCTCGAAGCGGCGGGCCGTCGGGGCGGCCAGGACCGGGTCCTTGGCGGCCTGGGCCCACCACTCGGCCCAGTCGAGGGCGCCGTCGGTCTGGGCCTGGCCCATGCGGGCGTGGCGCTGGATGCGTTCGGCGGCGTTGATGCGGGGTGTGGTGTCGTCGGGCATGTGGTCGGCGTTCATGAACACGCCGCCGTGCCGGACGAGTCCGGCGAGCCGGCCGTAGAGGTCGTCCAGGGCGTCGGTGCGCAGCCAGTGCAGGGCGGTGGCGGTGAGGACCGCGTCGTAGGTGTCGTACGGCAGCCGCGCGGGCCAGTCCGGGTCCTTGAGGTCGGCCTCGACGAAGCCCACCCGTTCGTCACCTTCGAAAGTGCCGCGCGCGATGGCGAGCAGGGCGGGGTCGAGGTCGATGCCGGTGCTGGTGGCGTTCGGGAAGCGGTCGAGCAGGCGGGCGGTGATGCTGCCGGTGCCGCAGGCGAGGTCGAGGACGCGCGGCTCGGTGCCGACGCAGGCCTCGACCATGTCGAGCATGACGCGGAACCGCTCCTCGCGGTCCGGCATGTACCACTCCTGCTGCCGGTCCCACGACTGCTGGTACCCGAGTGCCCACTCGCGGCCGCCGGTCTCCGTCGCGTTCGTCGCGCCAGTCGTCATCGCTGCCCCTCCACCCGTCGACGTTCGTAATACCCTGGAAGCACGATCGTCTGTTACCGACCGCACCCACGACCATAGAGCGCCTGCGTAAGGACCACAAGTGGAACTGGCCTATTACTCGGACTACGCCGTACGGCTCGTCAACAGCGAGGAGCCCAAGCGGGGCAAGGACGCGCTCACCTCGGTGGAGGCGGTCCGGGACCTCTTCGGCACGAACAAGGAGGCGGCCCGGCGCGCGACGGACGCGGACGTGACGCGTTTCCGCTCGGTCCGGGCCCGGCTGCGGGCGGTCTTCGAGGCGGCCGACGCCGGCGACGAGACACTGGCGGTGAACCTGCTGAACTCGCTGCTCCTGGAGTTCCCCGTCAGCCCCCAGATCTCGGGGCACAACTTCCGGGACGACGACGGCCGGCCCCTGTGGCACATGCACCTGGCCGACCACCCGTCGAACGCGACCGCGGGCTACGCGGCCATCGCGGCGATGGGCCTGGCCTTCCATCTGACCGAGTACGGCGTCGACCGCCTGGGGCTGTGCGAGGCAGCGCCGTGCCGCAACGCCTACCTCGACACCTCGACGAACCGCTCCCGGCGCTACTGCTCCGACCGCTGCGCCACCCGGGCCAACGTGGCCGCCTACCGGGCCCGCAAGCGCCTGGAGGCCGACCGGTCGGAGACGACGGGCCACGCGGCCGACAGCGCCCAGCGCGCGAGCGCGAACGGGGAGCGCTGACCGGCCTTCAGCGGCCGGTACCGGAAGCGGACCCTGCCCAGTACCAGGTCCTCCGGGACGGTCCCGTAGTCCGTGCTGTCGCCGCCCGCGTACGGGTTGTCGCCGAGCACCCACCAGCCGCCCTCGCGCCGCTCGGCGGCCCGCTTGACGACGAGCAGGTCCTGCTGGAACGGATGCCTCAGTACGACGACGTCACCGGGCCGGATCCGGGCGCCGTACTGCACCACGAGGCGATCCCCGTGGTGGAGCGTGGGCACCATGGACGGTCCGGTCACCTCCGCCACCCCGAAGGGCAGCAGCGCCCGTCCGCGCTCGACGTCCTGCGACAGCTCCGGCATCACCGGCACCTCCCCGGTCCGATCCTCCACCAGTCTCAGTCTCACCCTGGACTTTTGTCCTAAGCCCATGGGGGCACTCGCGAATTAGCCTCTCCCAGGGAGTAATGTCGCACCTGAGAAGACGATCACGAGGAAGGAACGCTTCATGCTTTCCCGCCTGTTTGCCCCCAAGGTCAAGGTCAGCGCGCACTGCGACCTGCCCTGCGGCGTGTACGACCCGGCCCAGGCCCGCATCGAGGCGGAGTCCGTGAAGGCCGTCCAGGAGAAGATGGCCGGCAACGACGACCCGCACTTCCAGGCGCGTGCCACCGTCATCAAGGAGCAGCGCGCCGAGCTCGCGAAGCACCACGTCTCCGTGCTCTGGAGCGACTACTTCAAGCCCCCGCACTTCGAGAAGTACCCGGAGCTGCACCAGCTGGTCAACGACGCCCTGAAGGCCCTCTCGGCCGCCAAGGCGTCCACCGACCCGGCCACCGGCCAGAAGGCCCTGGACTACATCGCCCAGATCGACAAGATCTTCTGGGAGACCAAGAAGGCCTGACGAACGTCCCGTTCGCGGGGACCGGCGATCGGTGCACCATCGCGGGTCCGCGGGCTTCCCGAAGGGGTCCGACCGGTTTTCCGGGCGGGCCCCTTCGGCGTTCCCCGGCCTAACGGCTTCCGTCGTCGTCCTCCCCCGCCTCCAGCAGTCCCGCCGCCGCGCCCACGATCCGCGGGTCGGGGCGACCGACGACCTCCCCGTCCTTGTCGGTGTAGTCGAAGCGGGCCAGCACGCTGCGCATGGCCTCCACGCGGGCCCGCTTCTTGTCGTTGCTCCGCACCACCGTCCAGGGCGCGTGGTCGGTGTCGGTCTCGCGGAACATGGCGACCTTCGCGGAGGTGTAGTCGTCCCAGCGGTCGAGGGAGGCGAGGTCCATCGGGCTGAGCTTCCACTGCCGTACGGGGTCGACCTGGCGGATGGTGAAGCGGGTGCGCTGCTCGCTGCGGGAGACCGAGAACCAGAACTTCACCAGGTCCACACCGTCGTCCACGAGCATCCGCTCGAACAGCGGGGCCTGGCGCATGAAGCGGCGGTACTCGTCGTCGCAGAAGCCCATCACGCGCTCCACGCCCGCCCGGTTGTACCAGGACCGGTCGAACAGCACGATCTCGCCGGCGGTCGGCAGGTGTTCGACGTAGCGCTGGAAGTACCACTGCCCGCGCTCGCGTTCGGTCGGCTTCTCCAGCGCCACCACCCGGGCGCCGCGCGGGTTGAGGTGCTCGGTGAAGCGCTTGATGGTGCCGCCCTTGCCGGCCGCGTCCCGTCCCTCGAAGAGGATGACGATCCGGCGCCCGGTCTCCTTCACCCAGCTCTGCAGCTTCAGCAGTTCGATCTGCTGCAGCCGTTTGTGGAGCTCGTACTCCCTGCGCTCCATGCGCTGCCCGTACGGGTAGTCCTCCTTCCAGGTGTCGATCGGCGATCCGTCCGGGCGGATCAGCACCGGCTCGTCGGGGTCGGTGTAGTCGACCTTCAGGTCGGCCGTCAGGGGCGTCGTCATCCCGTGGTCCTTTCCGGTGCTCAGTGGAACTGCGGCACGATCAGCCAGATCCCGTACGCCACCACGGCCGCGCAGGCCAGGAAGCACAGCCCGGCCTGGGCCGTGCCGAGGGACGAGGCGCCGTCGCCCTCCTCACGGGCGCCCTCGTGCCGCGCGAGACCCAGTACCCCGAGGGCGAAGACGACGACCACGGCGACGGTGACGCCGATGCTCACCGCGGTCACCTGGCCGAGTGCGTTCCAGTCCAGACTCATCGAAACTCTCCCTGCCTCAGGCGGCCGTGCCGACGCGGGCCGGCGGCTCGGTGCGGATGGTGACCTCGTGGGCGTCGTTGACGTTGCGCGCGTGCACCGGGTTGCGGCGCGAGAGCACGACGATGCCCGCGGCGAGGGCGGCACCGACCAACGCGACGACCACCGTGCCGAGGTCGCCGCCGTGCTTGACGGCGCTCGCCGACACGCCGCCGACCAGCGCGGCGGCGGGCAGCGTGATCAGCCAGGCGGCGACCATGCGGCCGGCCACGCCCCAGCGGACCTCCGCCAGCCGCCGGCCGAGACCGGCGCCGAGGATGGAGCCGGAGGCGACCTGCGTGGTGGACAGGGCGAAGCCCAGGTGGGCCGAGGTCAGGATGACGGCGGTGGAGGCAGTCTCCGCGGCGAAGCCCTGCGGGGACTGGATCTCGGTCAGGCCCTTGCCCATCGTGCGGATGATCCGCCAGCCGCCGATGTAGGTGCCCAGGCCGATGGCGAGACCCGCCGAGGCGATCACCCACACCGGCGGGCCGGCGTCGTGCCCGAGGGCACCCGCGGAGATCAGGGTGAGGGTGATGATGCCCATGGTCTTCTGCGCGTCGTTGGTGCCGTGCGCGAGGGAGACCAGGGAGGCCGAGGCGATCTGGCCGAGCCGGAAGCCCTTGGTGACCGAGCCCCTGCGGGCGCGGGCGGTGAGCCGGTAGGCGAAGTAGGTGGCGATCAGGGCGGCGACACCGGCCACGACGGGCGAGGCCACCGCCGGGATCAGCACCTTCTCGACGACCTTGTCGAAGTGCACGCCGTGCGAACCGGCCCCGACCCACACGGCCCCGATCAGGCCGCCGAACAGCGCGTGCGACGAGCTCGACGGCAGCCCGACCAGCCAGGTCAGCAGATTCCACAGGATCGCGCCCACCAGCCCGGCGAAGATCATCGCCGGGCTGACGAGCGTGTCGTCGACGATCCCCCCGGAGATCGTCTTGGCGACCTCCGTCGACAGGAAGGCCCCGGCGATGTTGAGGACTCCGCTGACCAGGACGGCCGTCCTGGGTTTGAGCGCGCCGGTGGCGATGGAGGTGGCCATCGCGTTCGCCGTGTCGTGGAATCCGTTGGTGAAGTCGAAGGCGAGAGCCGTGACGATGACGACCGCCACGAGGAACGTGATGTGGTCCATCGCCCCATGGGAACAAGCGCTTTCGTACAGCAGGCGAACTGCGGGCGAAGCCCAACTCGGCTTCCCGCGCCCGACCGGTGAGGATCGTGCGATGCTGACGTGGTGAACCGTGAGGATCTGGTACGGCTGCGCCGGGCGCGCGACCGCATGGACCGCGAGTACGCCGAGCCCCTCGACGTGGCCGCCCTCGCGCGCACCGCCCTGATGTCGCCGGGCCACTTCCAGCGCAGCTTCCGCGAGGCCTACGGCGAGACGCCGTACGGCTATCTGATGACCCGTCGCGTCGAGCGCGCCAAGATCCTGCTGCGCGGCGGCGGCCTCACCGTCACCGAGGTCTGCATGGCGGTCGGCTGCACCTCGCTGGGTTCCTTCAGCGCCCGCTTCACCGAGCTGGTGGGCGAGACGCCCAGTTCCTACCGGGCCCGTTCGCACGAGGAGAGCGCCGAGATCCCGCCCTGCGTGGTGCGCGCGTACACGCGTCCGCGACGGACGTGACGGCGGTTGTCGACTTAGGTTGGAGCCATGGACCTGAAACTGCACAACTGTTTCATCGCCGTCGACGACCACGACAAGGCGATCGCCTTCTACTGCGACGTCCTGGGCCTGGAGATCCGCAACGACGTCAAGTACGAGGGCATGCGCTGGACCACAGTCGGGCCGCCGCTGCAGCCGGACGTGTCGATCGTCCTGGAGCCGCCCGCGGCCAACCCCGACCTCTCGCCCGCCGACCGGGAGGTGATGGAACAGCTGCTGGCCAAGGGCGTGCTGCGCGGGGTCAACTTCACCACCGAGGACTGCGACGCCCTCTTCGCCCGCGTCGAGGCCTCCGGCGCCGAGGTGATCCAGGAACCGACGGACATGCCGTACGGGGTGCGCGACTGCGCGTTCCGCGACCCGGCGGGGAACATGCTGCGGTTCATGGAACGGAAGGGCTGACGGTCGCCCAGGCGCACAGGACGACCGTGGGGCCCTCGTCGTCCGGGCAGTCGCTGTGCACGGGCCGCTCCGAGGGCGGCGCGTTCTCCCAGCGGGTGGGGGGCGGCGGCGCGGCGGAGTCCTGAAGCCACAACGTGAGTCCCCCTCCGACGACCACCGCGACGGCCCACGCGATCACCACCCGCCGCCAGACCCGGTGGCGCGATAAGCCGGTCACGCCCAGGGCTCCACATCCACGACGGCGGTCACCGGTATCGGCCCGTACACGTGCGGGAACTCCTCGCCGCCGGGCGTGTTCGCCTCGTACTTCACGGGTACGTCGAGGCGGTCGGGGTCGATGACCAGGACCACCAGGTCGTCGAGACCGGCGAAGAAGCGGCGGGCGGTCGCCGGGAGTTGGGCGCGGGTGGAGCAGTGCACGAAACCCTCCTGGCCGAGGGTGCGGCCCCGGGTGGACATCTCGTAGGTGCCCGTCGCGCGGGCGGCCTCCCACAGGGAGCGCTCGGTGAGGTGGACGATGTGGTCGCTCATTGGGGTCACGTTACGGCGTCCTCGGCGGCGGTCCGCGCGGGGCTCAGGCGTCCGCGGAGGGGCTGTCGACGGGCTGGAGGCTCGCGTTGCCGTTGCCCCGCACGGCCTCGTAGTCCGCGGCTGTCAGGATTCCTCGGAGACCGTCCTGCCGGGTTCCTCGCGGGGCCTGGCGCCCCCGGGGACGTACGCCTCGCACTCGGGGTTGTGGCAGGGGCCCGGCGTCCACACCGGGACCCAGACGCCGAGCGTTTTGTGCCGCTTGACGACGGTCTCCACGGGCTGTCCGCAGACGGGACAGACCTGGTCCGAGCTGTCCATGCCCTCAGGGTAGGCCGATTACCGCCTGCGCGCGGGGTTCGCGCCACATCGGCCACATGCTGGGGCCGTCGGGAAGGTCGAGGGGGGCGCGGGCGGGCTCGAAGCCGAGGCGCTCGTACAGGGCGCGGCTGCGGGCGCTGCTGGCCTCCAGGTAGGCGGGGAGGTTCTCGCGGTCGCAGCGGTCGAGGACGTGCCGGATCAGCGCGGTGCCCAGGCCCTCGCCCTGCCGTCCGGGCTGCACGCCGATCATCCACAGGTACTCGTGGGCGCGGCCCGCGGGATGGATGTCCGCCGTGAGCCGGCCGATCAGTTCGACGCGCTCGTTGTCGGGGTCGACGGCGTCCCGCAGCTGTTTCGCGTCGTCGGCGTCGGGTTCGTGCGCCTCGGCGGGCACCGGCAGCCACAGCGCGCACGCGCTGCCGTCCTCGGTGACGTCGATCCGCCCCTCCGCGAGCACGATCCCCGTGAAGGCGGCCATGAGCCGGTGGTGCGTCGTACGGCGGTACTCGTCGCCCGGGAAGACCCAGCCGCTGACCGGATCGTCCTGGAAGGCCTCGTCCAGCAGCCGCACGACCATGTCGCGGTCGCCCTCCTCCGCCGTCCGGATCGCCACACCCATGCGCCGCCCCTCCGTCTCAACCAGCCTTGGTCGCACGGGGGTTGAGCCTATCCGGAAGGCGGGAGAGGACGGCAGGGGCAAAATGCGACGCGGGGCGGACGGGTGTGATGACGGGGCCCGCACACCGTGGGGATGTGCGGGACCCGTCGGCCGGAGCCCTCGGCGGCCGTACGGGGTCAGGAGCCGTACGGCCGGGCCGGTGGGCCCCGGGGTCTTCGGGCGGTCCGGTCAGCCGGTGCGCCGCGTCACGAACTCCGCCAGCGCCAGCAACCCGCCCGCCGCCTCCGGGTCGGGGACCGCGCGGGACAGTTCGTCCATCGCGCGGGCCATCCGGTCGGCGGCCTCGTCCTGCGCCCAGTCCCGCCCGCCGGCCCGCTCGACGGCCAGGGCGGTGCGCGCCACGTCCTCCTTCTCGTACGGCGCCTCGTACAGCTCGGCCAGTTCGGCGGCCGCCGGGGTGCCCGAGGTCAGGGCGGCGACCACCGGCAGGGACTTCTTGCGGGCCGCCAGGTCGGCGCCGGCCGGTTTGCCGGTGCGGTGCGGGTCGCCCCATATGCCGATGACGTCGTCGATGAGCTGGAAGGCGAGCCCGGCCTGGCGGCCGAACGCGTCCAGCGCCTCGACGTCCTCCTCCCCGGCGCCCGCGTACAGCGCGCCGAGCGCACAGGCGCACCCCAGCAGCGCTCCCGTCTTGGCCTCGGCCATGGTCAGCACCTCGTCGAGGCGGACCTCGCCGGGCCGGCGCCGCTCCAGTGCCGTGTCCGCGTGCTGTCCGGCGCACAGCTCGACGACGCAGGCCGCGAGCCGGGCCGCGGCCGCGGGGGCCGCCGGGTGCGGGTCCTGGGCGAGCAGCCCGAGGGCCAGCGCCTGCAGGGCGTCCCCGGCGAGGATCGCGTCGGCGTCACCGAACACGGTCCACGCGGTGGGCCGGTGGCGGCGGGTGGTGTCGCGGTCCATCACGTCGTCGTGCAACAGCGTGAAGTTGTGCACCAGTTCCACCGCGGCCGCCGCCCGTACGGCCGCCCCGGCCGCCGCCGGTCCGCCGAGCGCGGTGGCCGCGGTGAGGACGAGCGCGGGGCGTATCGCCTTGCCCGCGTTGCCGGCCGACGGTGTCCCGTCGGCGCGCTCCCAGCCGAAGTGGTAGAGCGCGATCCGGCGCATGGAACCGGGCAACGAGTCGATGGCGGAGCGCAGTTCGGGATCGACCGACGCCCGGGTGCGCTCCAGGATCACCGTCGCCTCGTGACCGTCGAGAGCGCCCGGCCCCGCGGGGCGGCGGCGCACCGCCGGGGCACGGTCTCCCGCGTCGTCTCGGCGGTGCTTGGTCTCCGCCAGGGACTCGGCGGTCATGGGCTCCCCCTCGGTCGGTCCGCGGACGGCGGCTTCTGGGCTCCGGCCGGGCGCATACGACCGAGGTCTACCCGTCCGGCCGGGCGGGGACACCGCCTCCAGGTGGCGAAACGTCACCTCCACCGGCCGATCTCGACGTTCTCCAGGACGCCGAGCGCGTCCGGGACGAGGACCGCGGCCGAGTAGTAGGCCGTCACCAGGTACTTGATGACGGCCTGTTCGTTGATGCCCATGAAGCGCACGGACAGGCTCGGCTCGATCTCGTCCGGGATGCCCGCCTGCTGCAGGCCGACGACGCCCTGCTCGGCCTCGCCGGTACGCATGGCGATGATCGAGCTGGTCCGGGCCTCGGTGACGGGGATCTTGTTGCACGGGTAGATCGGCACACCCCGCCAGGTGGGGATGCGGTTGCCGCCCACCTCGATGGTCTCCGGGACCAGTCCGCGCTTGTTGAACTCGCGGCCGATCGCGGAGATCGCGCGCGGGTGCGCCAGCATGAACTTGGTGCCGCGCCGCCTGCTGAGCAGTTCGTCCAGGTCGTCGGGGCTGGGCACCCCGTCGTGCGGCTGCAGCCGTTGGTCGTACTCGCAGTTGTGCAGCAGCCCGAACTCCCGGTTGTTGACCAGCTCGTGCTCCTGGCGCTCCTTCAACGCCTCGACGGTCAGCCTCAGTTGCTGCTCGGTCTGGTTCATCGGCTGGTTGTAGAGGTCGGCCACGCGCGTGTGGATGCGCAGCACGGTCTGGGCGACGCTCAGTTCGTACTCGCGGGGCCGGGCCTCGTAGTCGACGAAGGTGTGCGGGATGTCCGGCTCGCCGGAGTGGCCGGCGGCGAGCTCGATCTCCTTCTCGCCGTACCTGTTGGTGCTCTGCTCGGGAATCGAGCGCAGCCGCTGGAGGTGCTCGCGCAGGGACTCGGCGCGCTCCGCCACCTGCTCGACGTCCTGCCGGGACAGGATCAGCACGGTACAGGCGGTGGCGGCGCGGGCCGTGTACTCCCAGATGGCGTCGGGGTCCAGCAGGGCGGCCTCGCCGAGGTAGGAGCCGTCGCCGAGCACGCCGAGGACCGCGTCGTCGCCGTAGGGGCCCGTGCCGACCTTCTCGACCCTGCCGTGCGCCAGCAGGTAGACCTCGTCGGCCTGGCTGCCGAAGGAGGCGATCACCGATCCGGGCGCGTACTCCTGCTGCCGGCAGCGCTGGGCGAGCTCGGACAGCACCTCCTCGTCCTCGTAGGAGCGCAGCGCGGGCAGCTCGCCCAGTTCGGCGGGGATGACCTCGACCCGGTCGCCCGTCTTCACGAACGTGATGCGGCCGTCCCCCACGGCGTAGGTCAGTCGCCGGTTCACCCGGTACGTGCCGCCCTGCACGTTCACCCACGGCAGCATGCGCAGCAGCCAGCGGGAGCTGATCTCCTGCATCTGCGGCGCGGACTTGGTCGTGGTGGCCAGGTTCCGCGCGGCGGCGGTGCCGAGACTCTGCTGCGGCCTGCCCTGTTCCGTACGGACCTCTTCGCCTACCGACATATGAGAATTGCCCTCCCGGTCATGGACGGCGGTCGAACCGCACCGCCCATCGCGATCTGCGTGGCCAGCCTTTCATCACGGAACGTGTCGGTGCTATTACCCGAAAGAGCGGGAATGGATCACCGGCGGCCTGGGCAGACACGCGGCCCGCGTAAAGCCGACCAGGAGGTGCCGGGTGTCCGAAAAGCGCCCCCTCGACGTGAGCACGATGTGTAATCGACCGTGCACTGTCGGTAAGAGAAGCGGCACGAGGAGGCCGCAACGGGCGGCCGTCAGCACGGCACGAAGGAGGCGGTCATGGCCTCACCCATGTCCGCGGGCAGATTTCTCGACGCTCTCCGGGCGGAGGGCGTCACCGTCGTCGAGGTCGGCGACTGGGCCCATCACAACCGCAATCACAAGGGTCCGTGGGGCCCGGTCCACGGCGTGATGATCCACCACACGGCATCGAGCGGCAGCGAGCGGACGGTGGAGATCTGCCGGGACGGCTACGCGGGCCTGCCCGGTCCGCTGTGCCACGGCGTGATCACCAAGGACGGCACGGTCCACCTGGTCGGCTACGGCCGCGCCAACCACGCGGGCCTCGGCGACGACGACGTACTGCGCGCGGTGATCGCCGAGAAGGCGCTGCCGCCGGACAACGAGGCCGACACGGACGGCAACCGGTACTTCTACGGCTTCGAGTGCGAGAACCTGGGCGACGGCGAGGACCCCTGGCCGCAGGCGCAGTTGGAGGCCATCGAGAAGGCGGCGGCCGCGGTGTGCCGGTATCACGGGTGGACCGAGCGGTCGGTGATCGGACACCGGGAGTGGCAGCCGGGGAAGGTGGATCCGAAGGGGTTCACGATGGCCTGGCTGAGGGAGCGGATCCACGAGCGCCTGAAGTGACGCCCCAGGTCACAATGGTCGGGTGACCGGCCTCGACACCCTGCGCCCCCGCCTCCCCTCCCCCGTGCAGGAGCTGTCGGACCCGCGCTTCGCCCGGCACGGCCTGGGCCTGCTTCTCAAGCGCGACGACCTCATCCACCCGGACCTGGTCGGCAACAAGTGGCGCAAGCTCGCGCCGAACCTGCGAGCCGCGGCCGGCCGGACGCTGGTCACCTTCGGCGGGGCCTACTCCAACCACCTGCGGGCCACGGCCGCGGCCGGCCGCCTCCTCGGGCTGCCGACCGTCGGCGTGGTCCGCGGCCAGGAGCTTGCCGGCCGGCCCCTCAACCCCTCCCTGGCGCGGTGCGCGGCCGACGGCATGCGGCTGCACTTCGTCGACCGGTCGACGTACCGCCTCAAGACCGAGCCGGACACCCTCGCGCGCGTGCTGGACGCGGCCGGCGCGCCGGAGGCGTACGTCGTCCCGGAGGGCGGCAGCAACGCGGCGGCCGTACGCGGCTGCCGGGCGCTGGGCGAGGAGCTGGGCGGTCACGCCGACGTCGTCGGCATCGCCTGCGGAACCGGGGGCACGCTGGCCGGGCTCGCCGCCGGACTCGCGCCCGGCCGGCGGGCCCTCGGCATACCGGTCCTCAAGGGCGGCTTCCTGACCGCCGACATAAGGCGGCTCCAGGAGGAGGCGTTCGGCGGCCCGCGCGGCAGCTGGCACCTGGACGACCGTTTCCACTTCGGCGGCTACGCGCGCGTGCCCGCCGCCCTCGACGCCTTCGCCGAGGACTTCGAGCAGCGTCACGGAGTGCCGGTGGAGCGGCTGTATGTCGCCAAGTTGCTGTATGGACTTGTCGCCCTCGCGGAGGAGGGGGCGTTCGCGCGGGGGACGACCGTGGCGGCCGTGGTGACGGGGCGGCCCTTTCCTCAGGCGCCGTCCACCGCCTCCCGGTAGGCCGCCGCCTCCTCCAGGTCCAGCCGGCGCAGCAGGGTTCGCAGCATCTCGTCGTCGATGTACCGGCCGTCGCGCAGGCGGACGAACATCGCGCGCTCGGCGCCGATCATCTCCCTCGACAGACGGCGGTAGGTGTCGTCGACGGACTCACCGGTGATCGGGTTGGTCTGGCCGAGGCGTTCCCAGACGGCGTTGCGGCGGCGCTCCAGGGACTGGCGGAGGCGGTCGGCGAGGGGCGGCGGGAGGGTGTTGCGCTCGTCGGTGAGGAGTTCGTCGAGGCGCTGCTCGGCGACCCGGGAGGCCTGCGCCTGGGCGTTGGCCTCCGCGAGGGTCTCGGCCTGGGCGTCGCGGCCGGGGAATTTGAGCAGACGGATCACCGGGGCCAGGGTCAGGCCCTGCACGACCAGGGTGCCGATGACGGTGGTGAAGGTCAGGAAGAGGATGAGGTTGCGCTGCGGGAACGGTTCGCCGCCGTGCACGGTGAGCGGGATCGAGAAGGCGATGGCCAGCGAGACCACGCCCCGCATGGCGGCCCAGGAGGTGACGATCGGCCCTCTCCAGGTGGGGTTCTCCTCGCGTTCCCTGATCCGGGTGGACAGCATGCGGGGCACGAAGGTCCCCGGGTAGACCCAGACGAACCGGGCCGCGACGACCACCAGGAAGAGGGCGACCGCGTACCAGGCGGCGTCCACGCCCTTGTACTCCCCGAGGCCCCTGAGCACCACCGGCAGCTGCAGTCCGATGAGCGCGAAGACGGCCGACTCCAGGACGAACGCGACCACCTTCCACACCGCCTCCTCCTGGAGCCGGGTGGCGAAGTCGACCTCCCACGCGCGGTGCCCGATGTAGAGGGCGACGACCACGACCGCGAGGACACCGGAGGCGTGCACCTGCTCGGCGACGGCGTAGGCGACGAACGGGATCAGCAGGGACATGGTGTTCTGCAGCAGCGCCTCCTTCACGTGCGTGCGCAGCCAGTGGATCGGCAGCATCAGCACCAGGCCGACCGCGACGCCGCCGACCGCCGCCAGCAGGAACTCGCCGATCCCGCCGATCCAGGAGGCGCCCTCGCCGACGGCGGCCGCGACGGCGACCCGGTAGGCGGTGATCGCGGTGGCGTCGTTCAGCAGGGACTCGCCCTGCAGGATCGTGGTGATCCGGGAGGGCAGTCCGACCCGGCGGGCGACCGCGGCCGCGGCGACGGCGTCCGTCGGCGCCACGACCGCGCCGAGCGCCAGTGCCGCGGGCAGGGGCAGGCCGGGCACGATCACGTAGGCGGCCCAGCCGACGACGAAGGTCGCGAAGAGCACGTACCCCACCGACAGCAGGGCCACCGGCCGCATCGAGGCACGCAGATCGAGGTACGAGCTCTCGACGCCCTCCTTGTGCAGCAGCGGGGGCAGCACCAGCGGCAGCACGATCTCGGGGTCGAGGGTGTAGTCCGGCATGCCCGGGATGCCCGAGACCACCAGCCCCACGGCGACGAGCACCAGCGGCGCCGGCACCGGGGTGCGCCGGGCCGCCGCCGCGACCGCGGTACTGCCCGCCACCAGCAACAGCAGTGGCATCACGTCCATGACCCTCGCCCGCCCTCGTTCATCGTCGTCCGCCCACCCTCGATTTTCCGCGCGCCCATCCTCGCGGCCGTCGTAACCTGGCAATCATGAAACAGTGCACGCACGCCGACGCGCTGCCGCACCCGGACCCCGAGCCGCTGAGCGAGACGTGTCCGGAGTGTCTGCGGGACGGCACGCACCCGGTGCAGCTTCGGCTGTGCCTCACCTGCGGCCACGTCGGCTGCTGCGACTCCTCGCCCGGCCGGCACGCCACGGAGCACCACAAGGACTCCGACCACCCGATCATGCGGACGTTCGAGCCCGGGGAGAACTGGCGTTGGTGCTTCGTGGACCACGTTCTCGTGTGACCCTGGAGGGGCGGGGACGGGCAACGATCCGGACGGTTCGACCGTCTGACGTCTGGGTACGTCAACCCGGCGCGCGTTCTTCCCAATTGGAGCCGCAGACCCCTAGACACGGAGCGTGTCCACAGTTTTACTGTGAGTGACGGCAAGGGGATGGGGTCCTGGGGACAGGAAAGTTGAGAGCGCGATAGCGTCACCGCTGAAGCACACGTCGCGTTACCCCGGGGGGCGACCCTCGGCCCTGTAAAGCTTGTACCACCATGGAGGTGAGGGTGTCCCAGATCGCAGGCGAGCCCGCGACCCAGGACTTCGTCGAAGTCCGGCTGCCGGCCGCGGGTGCCTACCTGTCGGTGCTGCGTACGGCCACGGCCGGTCTCGCGGCCCGTTTGGACTTCACCCTCGACGAGATCGAGGACCTGCGCATCGCGGTGGACGAGGCCTGCGCGATCCTGCTCCAGCAGGCCGTGCCCGGCTCGGTGCTCAGCTGCGTCTTCCGCCTCGTCGACGACTCTCTCGAGGTCACCGTCTCGGCCCCGACCACGGACGGTCACGCCCCCTCGCGGGACACCTTCGCCTGGACCGTCCTGTCCGCTCTCGCGGGCAAGGTCTCCTCCGCCGTGGACGAGGACAAAACCGTTTCGATCAGCCTCTACAAACAGCGCGGCGCGGGACCCGGGCCGGCGTGAGGACAGGGGACGGGCCGGTGCGTGACGAAGAGCGCGGCACAAGGGAGCTGCCGGCCGAGGGCACGGGCGGGTCCCGCAGCACGGGCGATGCAGTCGAGGGCATGGCGGGCATTCCCGAGCAGGCCCGGCCGCACCCGGAGGACACCTCCCTGGCGGCCGGCCTCCTGGACGACGGGCAGTGGGATCGGGAAGGTGTCGCGCCGGGTACGCCCGCGGACGGGCCGACGGGGACCACCCCGGCCCGCCCGGCGGCGAGGGCTCGGCGAAGGACAACGGGCGGGACGATGAGCGAGCACGAGCGAGACGACCAGCAGGACGCGCAGAGCGTGCCGCGGGCCACGCAGCACGACGCACAGGACCGCAGCGGGGCGCGCGCCATGTTCGTCGAACTGCGGGGGCTGAAGGACGGCAGCCCGGAGTACGCGGAGCTGCGCAACCGGCTGGTCCGGATGCACCTGCCGCTCGTCGAGCACCTCGCGCGCCGCTTCCGCAACCGCGGCGAGCCGCTGGACGACCTCACCCAGGTCGCCACCATCGGCCTGATCAAGTCGGTCGACCGCTTCGACCCGGACCGCGGCGTGGAGTTCTCCACGTACGCGACACCGACGGTCGTCGGCGAGATCAAGCGTCACTTCCGCGACAAGGGCTGGGCGGTCCGCGTGCCGCGCCGCCTGCAGGAGCTGCGCCTGGCGCTCACCACGGCGACCGCGGAGCTCTCCCAGCAGCACGGCCGCTCCCCCACGGTCCACGAGCTCGCCGAGAAGCTCGCCATCTCGGAGGAGGAGGTCCTGGAGGGCCTGGAGTCCGCCAACGCGTACTCCACGCTGTCCCTGGACGTCCCCGACACCGACGACGAGTCCCCGGCGGTCGCGGACACCCTCGGCGCGGAGGACGAGGCGCTGGAGGGCGTCGAGTACCGCGAGTCCCTCAAGCCGCTGCTGGAGGACCTGCCGCCCAGGGAGAAGCGGATCCTGCTGCTGCGCTTCTTCGGCAACATGACCCAGTCGCAGATCGCGCAGGAGGTCGGCATCTCGCAGATGCACGTCTCGCGCCTGCTGGCCCGCACGCTGGCCCAGCTGCGGGAGAAGCTCCTGGTGGAGGAGTAGACCGACGGCCGCTACGGCGTCGTGGGGCTACCGCCCGCCGTCCTGTGCGCGACCCGGACCCTTGATCCCGAGGGCCTGGGTCGTCGCCGGATTGACCAGCAGCACCAGGGAGGCGACGGCGACGACCGCCAGCGCGATCCCCGCCGGAATGGCCACGCTGTCGGCCTGCAGCAGGTTGTACGCCACCGGCAGCGCCATGATCTGCGTGATGACGGCCGGGCCCCGGCTCCAGCTCCTGCGCTTCAGCAGCCCGCGGGCGGCCAGCAGCGGCAGCAGGGCGAGGACGATCAGGGTGATGCCGCCGGTGACGGCGGAGCCGCGGTCGTCCGGGGCGCCCGCCAGGCCCTCCACGAGCATCCAGACGCCGCCGACGACCAGCGCCAGCCCCTCCAGGGCGGCGAGCACGGCCGCGTAGGTCAGGCGGCGCGGGCGGGGGCCGCTGTCTTCCTCGGTGGCGGGGGTCTGCTCAGTGGTCACCTTTGAAGGGTAGCCCCGGGGACGCGGGCCCCCGCGGCGAGGTTGAGGCCGCCGCCCGTGGTGAGGCTCACGCCTCGGCCTCTTACCTGATCCACACCTCGCCCTGTGCCCGGTACCACCCAGTAGGTACGCTGCAACCCATGCGTGCACTTCTCGTGGTCAACCCGGCAGCCACCACCACAAGCGCACGTAGGCGCGATGTCCTCATCCACGCCCTCGCCAGCGAGATGAAGCTCGAGGTCGTCCACACCGAGTACCGCGGCCACGCGCGCGACCTCGGCCGGCAGGCCGCGGAGAGCGAGGACATCGACCTCGTGGTCTCCCTCGGCGGCGACGGCACGGTCAACGAGGTGGTGAACGGCCTGCTGCACGCCGGGCCCAATCCGGACGGGCTTCCCCGCCTGGCCGTGGTCCCCGGCGGCTCCACCAATGTCTTCGCCCGAGCGCTGGGGCTGCCCAACGACGCCGTCGACGCGACCGGCGCGCTGCTGGACGCTCTGCACGAGGGCAGCGAGCGCACGGTCGGCATGGGCCTCGCGGCCGGCACTCCGGGCACCGAGGACGAGGCGGCGCCCGCCCGCTGGTTCACCTTCTGCGCGGGGCTCGGCTTCGACGCGGGCGTGGTGGGCCGGGTGGAACAGCAGCGTGAACAGGGCAAGAAGTCCACGCACGCCCTTTACCTGCGCCAGGTGGTACGGCAGTACCTGCAGGAGCCGAACAAGCGCCACGGCACGATCACCCTGGAGCGACCCGGTGAAGAACCGGTGACCGATCTGGTGCTCTCCATAATCTGCAACACCTCGCCCTGGACGTATCTGGGTAATCGTCCGGTGTACGCGTCGCCTAAGGCCTCGTTCGATACCGGGCTCGACGTACTCGGTCTCAGCCGTATGTCCACGGTCGCGGTTGCCCGGTATGCCACACAGTTGCTCACTTCGTCCGCGGACCGCGGACCCCATGGCCGGCATGTGGCATCCCTGCACGACCTGGACCGGTTCACCTTGCATTCGAAGGTGCCCCTACCCCTTCAGATGGACGGCGACCACCTCGGACTGCGAACCAGCGTGACGTTCACAGGCGTACGCCGTGCACTGCGTGTGATTGTGTGAGCAGAAGGGGCTAAAGTCCTTTCACTCGAACGTTTAGGCCAGGATCCACCCCATGGAAGTACGGCTGTGACCTAGTCGACACCGAGGAATCAAAAAAAACTTTCCAGAAGGGGTTGTATCCGCCGCTGAGGTTTGCGAGTCTCTACGTGGCGATCGGGACAGCCCGCAACACCGGCATCCACAGATCACCGGAACCCCTCTTCAATTCACAGGACCCACGCCAGGGAACCTGGCGGTAGGCCCTTCACTTGTTGAGGGATTCGTGAAAGCGTTCACATTCACAAGCAACTTGCACGTAATACCAAGGAGAGGTAGCAGCCATGGACTGGCGTCACAACGCCGTTTGCCGCGAGGAAGACCCCGAGCTCTTCTTCCCCATCGGCAACACCGGTCCTGCGCTGCTGCAGATCGAGGAAGCCAAGGCCGTCTGCCGTCGCTGCCCCGTCATGGATCAGTGTCTGCAGTGGGCGCTCGAGTCCGGTCAGGACTCCGGCGTCTGGGGTGGTCTCAGCGAGGACGAGCGTCGCGCGATGAAGCGCCGTGCCGCCCGCAACCGGGCCCGTCAGGCCTCCGCCTGACCCACCCGCCCCACAAAGCCTGAGCTTGGCGGCGCGTACAGCGAGTACGCATCTCCCGCCCCCGAGCCGCAGCGCGCAGTACCCCCGATGCGCAGCACAAGCTGGCAACGAGCATTCGAGCCCCGGACCCGGGAATGGGTCCGGGGCTTCTTGCTGTGGTCCTCCAAGGCGGCTGCCGCGGGGCCGGGGGCCGGTCTATTTGTGGGCCCGCACCGGCACGTCGAGGATGACCCGGGTGCCCCGGTCGGGAGCCGGGACCATGTCGAACGTCCCGCCCAACTCGCCTTCCACCAGCGTCCGTACGATCTGCAGGCCGAGGTTGCCCGCGGTGTGCGGGTCGAAGCCCTCGGGCAGGCCGACGCCGTCGTCCTGGACGGTGACCAGCAGGCGGGCCTCCTTCGTGGTGCCTCCGCGGACGGCCGAGACCTCGACCGTGCCGGTGTCGCCCTCGCGGAAACCGTGTTCCAGGGCGTTCTGCAGGATCTCGGTGAGCACCATGGACAGCGGGGTGGCGACCTCCGCGTCCAGGATGCCGAACCGGCCGGTGCGCCGACCGGTGACCTTGCCCGGCGAGATCTCCGCCACCATGGCCAGCACCCGGTCGGCGATCTCGTCGAACTCCACGCGCTCGTCCAGGTTCTGAGACAGCGTCTCGTGGACGATCGCGATGGAGCCGACCCGCCGCACCGCCTCCTCCAGCGCCTCACGGCCGCGCTCGGAGTCGATGCGCCGGGCCTGGAGGCGAAGCAGGGCGGCGACCGTCTGGAGGTTGTTCTTCACCCGGTGGTGGATCTCCCGGATGGTCGCGTCCTTGGTGATCAACTCGCGTTCACGGCGGCGCAGTTCGGTGACGTCTCGGAGCAGCACGAGTGAACCGATGCGGGTGCCCTTGGGTTTGAGCGGGATGGCGCGGAACTGGATGACCCCGTCGTGCGCCTCGATCTCGAACTCGCGCGGCGCCCAGCCGCTGGCCACCTTGGACAGCGCCTCGTCCACCGGGCCGCGGGTCGGGGCGAGTTCGGCGGTGGTCCTGCCGAGGTGCTGGCCGACGAGGTCGGAGGCGAGGCCCATGCGGTGGTACGCGGACAGCGCGTTCGGCGAGGCGTACTGGACGATGCCGTCCGCGTCGAGCCGGATCAGACCGTCGCCGACGCGCGGGGCGGCGTCCATGTCCATCTGCTGGTTGGCGAAGGGGAAGGCGCCGGCCGCGATCATCTGCGCGAGGTCCGAGGCGCTCTGGAGGTAGGTCAGCTCCAGCCGGCTCGGCGTGCGCACGGTCAGCAGGTTGGTGTTGCGGGCGATGACGCCGAGGACGCGCCCCTCGCGTCGTACCGGGATCGACTCGACCCGGACCGGGACCTCCTCGCGCCACTCCGGATCGCCCTCGCGCACGATCCGGCCCTCGTCCAGGGCCGCGTCCAGCATGGGGCGGCGGCCGCGCGGGACGAGGTGGCCGACCATGTCGTCCTGGTAGGAGGTGGGGCCGGTGTTGGGCCGCATTTGGGCCACGGACACGTACCGGGTGCCGTCGCTGGTGGGCACCCACAGGACGAGGTCGGCGAAGGAGAGGTCGGAGAGCAGCTGCCACTCCGAGACCAGCAGATGGAGCCACTCGAGGTCGGAGTCGTCGAGGGCGGTGTGCTGGCGGACCAGTTCGTTCATGGAGGGCACGTGTGCGAGCGTACCTGGCGGTATGTGTGGCCTAAAAACACCCGCGGGCCGCGGCGCCTGAGAGGGACCCTCAACCCTCCCGGCACCGCAGCCCGGAGCAGTATCGGCCGCGGGGTGTGCGGTCCCGGTATCGGCCGAAGGTTGAGGAGCCGGGGCAGTCAGGGCAGAGAGCTCCGGTTCCTCGGTCCGTCTTCCTGTGCGGGGAAGACGGAAGCCTGTTCGTGCTGCTGCGCACTGTTTCAATTGTGGACTAGACCACTCGGGGTGTCCATGCGTTGGAGGCTGTTCGTTGTTGTTATTTTCCCGACCGACTCCAACTGGTCGGACTCCCTGGTATCCACCACGCAGCCTAGCCTGTGTGGGTTCATGTGCGGGGGCAGATGGCCATGCAATTTCCGCGATCCGCCCGCCGCGGGCGGGGTGGGCGGGCCGGGCTCAGTGGGTCTCGGTGACCTTCGCCAGGGCGCGGGGCGCGTCCGGGTCCTGGCCGCGGGCGATGGTGACCTCGTAGGCCAGCAGTTGCAGGGGGATGATCTCCAGGATCGGCTGGACCTCCTCGGCCACGCCCTCGGTGGGCAGGACGAAGCCGGCCGAGGCCTGCTCGACCTGATGGGCGGGACCGACGACGAAGAGGTCGGCGCCCCGGCCGCGCAGCCGGTCGAGCACGGGCTGGAGGGCTTCGCCGCCCTTGCCGTCCGTCACGACCGCGATCACCGGGGAGACGTTGTCGACCATGGCGAGCGGACCGTGCAGGAGGTCGGCGCCGGAGTACGAGAGCGCCGGGATGTAGCTGGTCTCCATCAGCTTCAGGGCGGCTTCCTTGGCCGTGGGATAGCCGTAGCCGCGGGAGGTGATGACCATGCGTTCGGCGAAGCGGTAGCGGGCGGCGAGGGCACGGACCTCGTCCTGGCGGGCGAGCAGCTGCTCGGCGAGGTCGGGCAGCGGCTTCGCGGCGGCGCCGTCGCCGCCGCGCAGGCCCTCGACGAAGAGGTAGAGGGCGAGCAGGGAGGCCGTGTAGGTCTTGGTCGCCGGGAGGGCCTTCTCCGGTCCGGCCATGACGTCGACGTGGTACTCGGAGACGCCGGCCAGCGGGGAGTCGGGGTTGTTGGTGACGGCGAGGGTGATCGCACCGGCCTCGCGGGCGGCCCTGGTCGAGGCGACGAGGTCCGGGGAGCCGCCGGACTGGCTGACGGTGACGACCAGGACGTCGGTGAGGTCCGGTCGGGCGCCGTAGGCCGTGGTGGTGGACATCGAGGTGAGGCCGCAGGGCAGGCCGAGGCGGATCTCGAGGAGGTACTTGGCGTAGAGCGCGGCGTTGTCGGAGGTGCCGCGGGCGGTCAGCAGGACGAAGCGGGGCCGGCGGGCGGCGATCTCACGGGCCACCTGCGCGATGGCGGGGGCTCCCTCGTCCAGGAGGCGGCGCAGCGCGGCCGGCTGCTCGGCCATCTCCCGGGCCATGGTCCGGCCCGGGACGTCGGTCCGGGGCTCCGGTGTCGTGGCGGTCATGGTCGTTCCTCCTGGCTCGGTCCGCGGGGCAGCACCCATTCCACTCCCCCGGGGCGAATGATGCCCGTCCTCGGGGTGGAATCGGAGTGCCGGCGGTCCCCTGGGCCCCAGGGATCACCTCTGTTAGATTGGTCTAAACCACCTGACCCTTCCAGGTACCGGTTGAGTCCCCCTCTTTCAGATCGGCAGGCCCAGCGTGGAAGTTGTCATCGTCCCGGACGCCAAGGCGGGCGGCGAGATCATTGCCGAGGCCATGGCGCGGCTCCTGCGGCGCAAGCCGGACGCGCTGCTCGGCGTGGCCACCGGCTCGACCCCGCTGCCCGTCTATCAGGCGCTGGCCGCCAAGGTGGCCGCCGGTGCCGTGGACACCTCGCGGGCCCGGGTGGCGCAGCTCGACGAGTACGTGGGGCTGCCGGCCGACCATCCCGAGTCGTACCGGTCCGTGCTGCGGCGCGAGGTGCTGGAGCCGCTGGGCATCGGGGTGGACGCGTTCATGGGGCCCGACGGGACGGCCGAGGACATACCGGGAGCCTGCGAGGCGTACGACACGGCGCTGGCCGAGGCCGGGGGCGTGGATCTGCAGCTGCTCGGGATCGGCACGGACGGGCACATCGGCTTCAACGAGCCGTGCTCCTCGCTCGCTTCCCGGACGCGGATCAAGACGCTGACCGAGCAGACGCGGATCGACAACGCGCGCTTCTTCGACGGCGACATCGAGCAGGTGCCGCATCACGTCATCACCCAGGGCATCGGGACGATCCTCGACGCCCGGCACGTGGTGCTCCTCGCCACGGGCGAGGGCAAGGCGGACGCGGTCGCCGCGAGCGTGGAGGGGCCGCTGGCCTCGGTGTGCCCGGCGTCGGCACTGCAGCTGCATCCGCATGCGACGGTCGTGGTCGACGAGGACGCCGCGTCCAAGTTGAAGCTGGCGCACTACTTTCGGCACACCTACGTCAACAAGCCTGAGTGGCAGGGGATCTAGGCGGTTTCGTCTGCCGGGTGACCGTGGTCTTCGGACCGCGGGCCGTGGTGGGTTGGTCGCGCAGTTCCCCGCGCCCCTTCGGGGCGTGGCAAAGGCGCCGGTTCCTTGTCCAGGAACCGGCGCCTTTGCGTCGTGGGGGCTAGGCGCCCGCGATGATCTCCGCTGCCGCCCGGCCGCAGACCCTGGCCGCGCCGTGGGTGGCGATGTGCAGGGTGCCGCGCGGGGGTGCCTGGGGCAGGCCCATCTCGATCACGACCGTGTCGGGGCGGGTCCTGAGGATCGAGTCCAGGGCCGCCGCCATCCAGGGGTGGCGGTGCTCGTCGCGGACCACGGCGACGATACGGCGGGGGCCCGCGGCGGCCAGCGTGGCCAGGCCCGCGTCCTCGCCGGAGAACGTGCCCGTCTCCGTGCCCGGCAGGAGGCGGAACAGCTCCGCCGCCACCCCCCAGGGGGTCTCGTCGCCGACCGCGATGTTGGCCACCGGGGAGAGGGCGGCGACATAGGGCGGGTCGGTGAGCGGGGTGAAGGTGTCCGCGCCGGTCAGGCGCAGCGCCCGGCGGGCGGCGCGCAGGCCCACCTCGGTGTCGGCGTCGGGCTGCGGCCGGGCCGCCTTCGCGGTGGTCGTCCAGCGGGCCAGGGACCTGACCCGGTCCGCCGCCTCCGCCAGGCGGGCCTCGGGGAGTGCGCCGGAGCGGACCGCCGAGACCAGGGCGTCCCGCAGGCGCCGTACCGTCTCGTCGTCGGCGAGGCCGCCGCCCACGCAGATCGCGTCGGCGCCGGCGGCGATCGCGAGGACGCTTCCGCGTTCGATGCCGTAGGTGTCGGCGATCGCCCGCATCTCCATGCCGTCGGTGACGATCAGGCCGTCGTAGCCGAGTTCGCGGCGCAGGAGCTCCGTGAGGATGCGGTGGGAGAGGGTCGCCGGGCGGTCCGGGTCCAGGGCGGGGACCAGGATGTGGGCGCTCATGACGGCGCGGGTGCCGGCGGCGATCGCCGCGCGGAAGGGGGCCAGTTCGCGTTCGGAGAGCACCTCGGCGGGCACGTCGATGCGCGGGAGCGCGTGGTGGGAGTCGACGGCCGTGTCGCCGTGGCCCGGGAAGTGCTTCGTGCAGGCCGCCACTCCCGCCGACTGCAGGCCGGTGACGTAGGCGGCGGTGTGGCGGGCGACCAGGCCGGGCTCGGCGCCGAAGGAGCGGACGCCGATCACCGGGTTGGCGGCGTTGGAGTTGACGTCGGCGGACGGTGCCCAGTTGAGGTTGACGCCGCAGGCGGCGAGGCGGCGGCCCAGTTCGGCGGCCACGTCGCGCGTGAGGTCGACGTCGTTCACCGCGCCCAGGGCGTGGTTGCCGGGGAAGGAGGACCCGGTCCGCACCTCCAGCCGGGTCACGTCGCCGCCCTCCTCGTCGACGGCGACCAGGACGTCGTCCCGCTCGGCCCGCAACTGGGCGGTCAGCACCGACAGTTGCTCGGCGGAGGCGATGTTGCGGCCGAACAGACCGACGGAGGCGAGGCCCTCCCCGAGGCGCCGCAGCAGCCAGTCGGGGGCCGTGGTGCCGGTGAAACCGGGCTGCAGGACCGTCAGGGCGTCGCGCGTCAGGGTGTCTGTGCCGCTGGCGAATGTCGTCATCGGGGGGCGTTATCCCTTCACTGCGCCCGCGGTCAGGCCCGCGGCCATCTTGCGCTGGACGAGGAGGAACAGCACGACGATCGGCACGGCCATCATCGTGGCGCCGGCCATCATCGGGGCGTATTCGGTGCCGTGCTTGGTGGTGAAGTTGCCGAGCCACACGGTCGCCGTCTGGTGCTCCTGGCTGAGCAGCATCAGGGCGTAGAGGTACTCGTTCCAGGCCTGGATGAAGCCGTAGACGGAGGTGGCGACCATGCCGGGGGCGAGGAGCGGGAAGACCACGCGGACGAAGGCGGCGGTGCGGGAGCAGCCGTCGACCATGGCCGCCTCCTCCAGTTCCCTGGGGATGTTGACGATGAAGCCGCGCAGCGTCCACACCGTGAACGGGAGGATGAAGGTCAGGTACGTGATGATCAGGCCGGTGAGCTTGTCGTACTGATGCAGGTCGTTCAGGAGCAGGAAGACCGGGATGATCATGGCGACCAGCGGGACCATCTGGACGGCGAGGATGCCCACGATGACGATCTTGCGGCCGCGGAAGGCGAACCGGGAGATGGCGAGCGCGGCCAGCATGCCGACGACGATGCCGATCGCCACGACGGACAGGGACACGATCAGGCTGCGGCCGACCGGGCCCCAGAAGTCCGCGATGTCCAGTGCCCGGCGGAAGTTGTCGAGCGTGAAGCCGGTGGGGAACAGGCTCGGGTCGGGGTCGATGGTGTCCTTGGCCGGCTTGATGGCCGTGTTGAGCATCCAGTAGACGGGGAAGCCGGCGGTGACGAAGACCAGCAGACCGAGGAGGTTCCAGCCGGCCCTGGACTTGCGGGGCCGCCGCCCCGTCGCGATCGTGCCGCTCATTCGACCTCTCCGATCTTCAGCATCTGACGCATGTACACCGCGACCACACCGAGCAGCAGCACCACGGTGATCAGGGCGATTGCCGAACCCTGGGCGTAGTCGTTGACCACGAAGGCCCGGTCGTAGGAGTAGGTGGTCAGCAGCTGGAAATCCTGCTCGGGATGGCCGTTGCGCATCACGAAGACCTGCGGGAAGACGCCCATGTCCCAGATGACCGACAGGGTCGTGAGCATCACGATGATCGGCTTGAGGATGGGCAGGGTGACGTAACGGAAGACGCCCCAGGAGCCCGCGCCGTCGAGCCGGGCGGCCTCTTCCAGTTCGGCCGGGACCTGGGTGAGGCCGGCACTGAGGGTGATGACGACGAAGGGGACCGCTCCCCACACCACCAGCAGCATGATCACGGCGAGCCCCTGCGGGCCGCTGGCGAACCAGTTGTGGCCGATCAGGTCCACGCCGGGCAACCTGCTCAGCAGCGCGTTGAGGATGCCGTAGTCGGCGTCGAACAGCCACTTGAAGACCGTGGTGGCGACGATGATCGGCATGCCCCAGCTGGCCACCAGCGCGATGTTGACCAGCGTCTTCACCCAGCCGGAGACCCGCTGCAGGAGCAGGGCGATCAGCATGCCCAGCACCATCGTGAACACGACCGAGCCGGCCGCGAAGACGATCGTGCGCAGCACGACCTGCCAGAACTCGCCGTCGCCCAGCACCCCGCTGAAGTTGTGGAACCCGACCCAGTCGGCCGGCTGGAAGCCCCACAGCTGGGACTGCCCGAACTTCTGGAAGGACAGGGTGACCAGGCGGACCAGCGGGTAGCCGAGGACCAGCGCCAGGATCAGCAGACAGGGCGCGAGCAGCAGCCAGGGCGTGGCCGCGCCGCCCGAAGTCCCGCCTCTGCGCGGGGCCTTGGCGACCGGCGGTGGTGGCGGCGCCTGCCGCGGCGGCGGCACCTTGGCAGGGGTGGTGGTGTCTGCGGCACTCATCGCGCGCTCCTCAGCGATCCCTCAGGTCTCACGGACAGCGGGGTTCCGCCGAGACGGAACCCCGCTTGCAGGTCACTTGGTGTTGATGACCTTGTCGATCGCGGTGTCCGCGTCCTTCGCGGCGGCCTCGACCGACTTCTTGCCGGTGCCGATGTTCTGCAGCATCGTCTGCAGGACCTGGGCCTTCTCGACCTGACCCCAGCCGGGCGCCATCGGGACGAACCAGTTGGACTCGGCCGCGGTGGCCGGGACCGCCGTCGCGGGGTCGTTCTTGAGGGTCGCGAGGTCGGTCTTGTTGTTGGGCAGGTTGCCCTTGGCCATCAGGCCCTTCTGGCCGGAGGGGCCGGTGAAGGCGTTGATCCACTCGGCGGCGACGCCCTGCGCCTTGGACTTGACCGGGATGGCGAGGTCCGAACCGCCCAGGAAGACGGGCATGTTCTTGCCGGACGGACCCGGCATCACGAAGTTCTCGAGGTTGTCCTTGAGCTTGCCGGTCTTGTCGTTCTTCGGGTCGGCGGAGGTCGCGCCCTCCCACGCGGCACCGAAGATCATGCCGGACTTGCCCTGGCCGTAGACGATGTAACGGTCGGACTCGTCCTTGGTCTTGTCGCCGTGCATGTACTTGTCGACGACGTTCTTGAACTCGGTCAGGCCCTTGATCGACTCGGGCGAGGAGAGGTTGGCCTTCCACTGGCCGCCCTCCTCCTTGGCTATGGAGCCGCCGGCGTCGTAGACGAAGGACATGGCCGCGTACCAGTCACGGGTGGGCTGGTACCAGGCGGAGAACTTGTTGCCCTCCTTCTTCTGCACCTTGTCGAGGGCGGCGGTCAGTTCGGCGTACGTCTTGGGGGCGGACTTCACGCCGGCCGAGGCGAAGAGGTCCTTGCGCCAGTTGGCGACGCGGCCGCCGGCGTAGTACGGGACGCCGTAGGTCTTGCCCTGGTACGTCACCGAGGCCTTGAGGCCGTCGAGCCACGCGGAGGAGCCCGCGAACTTCGACGCGTCCACGGGGGCGAAGGCGCCCTTGACCATGTAGCCGAGCATCTCGGTGTTGCCCATCTCGACCACGTCCGGCGCCTTGTCGGTGGCGAGGACCGCGTCGAGCTTGGTGTTCTTGTCCGGCCAGCCGTAGTACTCGTGCTTGATCTTGATGCCGGGGTGCTTCTTCTGCACGGCCGCGTCGGCCGCCTTCACCAGGTTCGGCCAGTTGTTCTGGGCATCGACGGTGAGCCAGACCGTCAGCTCCTTGGCGTCGGTGCCGGACGTCGAGCTCTTGTCGTCGCCGCCCCCACACGCAGCGACCGAGACCATCATGCCCGCGATACCGATCGCGGCTGCCAGCTTGCGCTTCACGCCACCCTCCTCAGGGATGCCCACACCTCCCCGCCCATACGCCGGGACCTGAACCAATGGTGTAGACCAGTACCCGGAGCTTGGACCAGACCATGAAGCCTGTCAAGGGTGCTCGAAACCGCCCTGACCAGCCGTTATGCGACCTACATATGCAGGAACCTTTAAGTAAGAAACCAGCGAAATCAGCGCCGGCGGAGTACTCTCGTCCGCTAGACCACTTGGCCCTGTGGACTAGACCAACAAAGACGGCGACGGTATACAGAAGGGATCACGAAGTGACCCGCATCCGTCAGCCGGGAAGGCAGAGCATGAGCAGCGACGTCAGCAGTGCGGAGACCGAGGGCGGGGCAGGCGTCCGCACCGCGCGCGTGCCCAAGTACTACCGCCTCAAGAAGCACCTGCTCGACATGACGGAGACACAGTCGCCCGGCACCCCGGTACCGCCCGAGCGCACCCTCGCCGCCGAGTTCGACACCTCCCGCACGACCGTGCGCCAGGCGCTGCAGGAGCTGGTGGTCGAGGGCCGCCTGGAGCGCATCCAGGGCAAGGGCACCTTCGTGGCCAAGCCGAAGGTCTCCCAGGCCCTCCAACTCACCTCGTACACCGAGGACATGCGGGCGCAGGGCCTGGAGCCGACCTCGCAGCTGCTGGACATCGGGTACATCACCGCCGACGACCGCCTCGCCGAGCTGCTCGACATCGCCGCCGGCGGCCGGGTGCTGCGCATCGAGCGGCTGCGCATGGCCAACGGCGAGCCGATGGCCATCGAGACCACCCACCTCAGCGCCAAGCGCTTCCCCGCCCTGCGCAGGTCCCTCGTCAAGTACACGTCCCTCTACACGGCGTTGGCCGAGGTCTACGACGTCCACCTCGCCGAGGCCGAGGAGACCATCGAGACCTCGCTGGCCACCCCGCGCGAGGCGGGCCTGCTCGGCACCGACGTCGGCCTGCCGATGCTGATGCTCTCCCGGCACTCCTTCGACAAGGACGGCGAGCCGGTGGAGTGGGTGCGCTCGGTGTACCGGGGAGACCGGTACAAGTTCGTGGCGAGGCTGAAGAGGCCGATGGAGTAACGCACATGGTGTAGCGCAACCGCCGATGCTGTTCTACGGTCCTCCCGACTCCGTCTGGACGGGAGGACCGCCTCGTGCGTACCGCGAACGTCCGAACCATCGTCATCTGGACCCTCGTCGCCCTGGTCGGCGCGGCGGGCTGGTCCGTCCTCGCACTCGCCCGGGGCGAGAACGTCTCCGCCGCCTGGATGGTCGCGGCCGCCCTGGGCAGTTACGCGATCGGCTACCGCTTCTACGCGAAGTTCATCGCGAACCGGGTCCTTAAGGTCGACGGCACCCGCGCCACCCCGGCCGAACGCCTCGACAACGGCATCGACTTCCACCCCACCGACCGCCGGGTCCTGCTCGGCCACCACTTCGCCGCGATCGCGGGCGCCGGTCCGCTGGTCGGGCCGGTGCTGGCCGCGCAGATGGGATATCTGCCCGGCACCGTCTGGATCATCGCGGGGGTGATCTTCGCCGGGGCGGTGCAGGACATGGTGGTGCTGTTCTTCTCCACCCGCCGGGACGGCCGTTCGCTCGGTCAGATGGCCCGCGAGGAGATCGGCCCCTTCGGCGGCGCGGCGGCCCTGATCGCCGCCTTCGCCATCATGATCATCCTGCTGGGCGTGCTGGCCCTGGTCGTCGTCAACGCCCTGGCCGCCTCTCCGTGGGGCACCTTCTCCATCGCGATGACGATCCCCATCGCCCTGCTGATGGGCTTCTATCTGCGCGTCCTGCGGCCCGGCCGGGTCGCCGAGGTCTCCCTGATCGGCGTCGCGCTGCTGCTGCTCGCGCTCGTCGCGGGCCGCTGGGTCGCCGAGTCGTCGTGGGCCGGCACCTTCACGCTCGCACCCTCCACGCTGGTGATCTGGCTGGTGGCGTACGGCTTCATCGCCTCGATCCTGCCGGTCTGGATGCTGCTGGCACCGCGCGACTACCTCTCGACCTTCATGAAGATCGGCACGATCGCGCTGCTCGCGCTGGGCGTGGTGATCACCCTGCCGACGCTGCGGATGGACGCGGTGACCGGCTTCGCCACCCGCGGCGACGGCCCGGTCTTCGCGGGCTCCCTCTTCCCGTTCGTCTTCATCACCATCGCCTGCGGCGCCCTGTCGGGCTTCCACTCGCTCATCTCGTCCGGCACGACGCCGAAGATGATCCAGAAGGAGACGCAGGTCCGCATGATCGGCTACGGCTCCATGCTGATGGAGTCGTCGGTGGCGGTCATGGCGCTGGTCGCGGCGAGCATCATCGACCCGGGGCTGTACTTCGCGATGAACGCGCCGGCCGGCGCCATCGGCACGACGGTGCAGAACGCCTCGCAGGTGGTGAGCGGTTGGGGCTACCACATCTCCCCCGCCGACCTCGCGCAGGCCGCGAAGAACGTCCAGGAGTCGTCCCTGCTCTCCCGCACCGGCGGCGCGCCCACCCTCGCCGTCGGTGTCTCGGAGATCTTCTCCAAGGTCACCGGCGGAAGCCTCCGGGCCTTCTGGTACCACTTCGCGATCATGTTCGAGGCGCTGTTCATCCTGACCGCGCTGGACGCCGGCACCCGGGTGGGCCGGTTCATGCTGCAGGACATGCTGGGCAATGTCGTACGGCCGTTCAAGAACATCGGCTGGAAGCCCGGACTGGTCGTCACCAGCGGCATCGTGTGCGCGCTGTGGGGCTACTTCCTCTGGGTCGGCGTCCACGAGCCGCTCGGCGGGATCAACCAGCTCTTCCCGATCTTCGGCATCTCCAACCAGCTGCTGGCCGCCGTCGCCCTGGCCGTCTGCACCACGCTGCTGGTGAAGTCCGGCCGGCTGAAGTGGGCGTGGATCACGGCCGTCCCGCTCGCCTGGGACGCCACGGTCACCCTGACCGCCAGCTGGCAGAAGGTGTTCTCCGGCGACCCCAAGGTCGGCTTCTTCAAGCAGCGTTCCGTCTTCCAGGACGCGATCGACGCCGGGAAGGTGCTGCCGCCCGCCAAGAACATGGACGACATGCACACCGTGGTCGTCAACTCCACGGTGGACGGCGTCCTGTCGGCGGTGCTCGCCCTGCTGATCGTCGTCGTGATCGCGGACGCGCTGCACGTGTGCGTACGGCACATCCGCCGGCCCGCACTGTCCACGCTCAGCGAGTCGCCCTACGTGGAGTCGAGGATCACCGCGCCGGCGGGCCTGATCCCGACCCGAGTCGAGCGGGAGGAGGAGCGCCGTGCGGTCGTCGGCACTGCTGCGCCGGGCGATTAGTGGAGTGCGCTGGTACGTACGGGAGCTGACCGACGAGTCCGCGTACGAGCGGTACGTGGCGCACGTACGCAGAACGCACCCGGACGCGGCGGTGCCCTCCCGGCGCGAGTTCGAGCGCATGCGGACGGACCGTCAGGAGGAGGATCCGCGCCAGGGCTTCCGCTGTTGCTGACACCGATGTCGGGCCTTCACGGAATCGACATACCGATATGCGGACGAGGTCTTCCGCTCTTGCGACGGCGTGACCTAGATTGCCTGCGCATTACACACGTGATCACAGGTGATCGTGAGGGGACGGAGCCGCCGTATGTCCGAAGTGCCCGAAGTGAGACCTCCGGTGGTGACCCCGGTCCGGGTGGTCATCGCCGTCTGCCTGATCGCGCCCTTCGTGGCGATGCTGTGGGTCGGTTCCTACGCCAAGACGGACCCGGCGTTCATCGGCATCCCGTTCTTCTACTGGTACCAGATGCTGTGGGTGCTGATCTCCACCGCGCTGACCATGACCGCGTACAAGCTGTGGCAGCGTGACCAGCGCGCCCGTGCCTCGCAGAAGGGCGGTGCGTCGAAGTGAAGGACGGTGTGAACGGCGTCGCGCTCGGCGTCTTCATCTTCTTCTTCGTGGCCGTCACGGTCATGGGCTTCCTGGCCGCGCGCTGGCGCCGGGCCGAGACCGAGCACTCGCTGGACGAGTGGGGCCTGGGCGGCCGGTCGTTCGGCACCTGGATCACCTGGTTCCTGCTCGGCGGCGACCTGTACACGGCGTACACCTTCGTCGCCGTGCCGGCGGCGATCTACGCGGCGGGCGCGGCGGGGTTCTTCGCGGTGCCGTACACGATCCTCGTCTACCCCCTGATCTTCACCTTCCTGCCCCGCCTGTGGTCGGTCTCGCACCGCCACGGGTACGTCACCACCTCGGACTTCGTCCGCGGGCGGTTCGGCTCGAAGGGGCTGTCGCTGGCCGTCGCGCTGACCGGCATCCTCGCGACGATGCCGTACATCGCGCTCCAACTGGTCGGCATCCAGGCGGTGCTGGACGTGATGGGCGTCGGCGGCGGCGAGAACACCAACTGGTTCGTCAAGGACCTGCCCCTGCTGATCGCCTTCGGCGTGCTGGCCGCGTACACCTACTCGTCCGGTCTGCGGGCCCCCGCCCTGATCGCGTTCGTGAAGGACACGCTGATCTACATCGTCATCGCGGTGGCGATCATCTACATCCCGATCAAGCTGGGCGGCTTCGACGACATCTTCGCCAAGGCCGGCCAGGCGTTCAGCCAGACCAACCCGGTGACGGGCAAGCCGCGCGGCGCGCTCGCTCCGGCGGAGGCGACCCAGTGGACGTACGCCACCCTGGCGCTCGGCTCCGCGCTCGCCCTGTTCATGTATCCGCACTCGATCACCGCCACGCTCTCCTCCAAGAGCCGTGACGTCATCCGCCGCAACACCACGATCCTGCCGCTGTACTCGCTGATGCTGGGTCTGCTGGCACTGCTGGGCTTCATGGCGATCGCGGCCGGAGTCAAGGTCACCAACGGCCAGTTGGCGATCCCGCAGCTCTTCGAGGACATGTTCCCGAGCTGGTTCGCGGGCGTGGCCTTCGCGGCGATCGGCATCGGCGCGCTCGTGCCGGCGGCCATCATGTCCATCGCGGCCGCGAACCTGTTCACCCGCAACATCTACAAGGACTTCATCAAGCCGGACGCGACGCCCGAGCAGGAGACCAAGGTCTCCAAGCTGGTGTCCCTGCTGGTGAAGGTGGGCGCGCTGGTCTTCGTGCTGACCATGGACAAGACGGTCGCCATCAACTTCCAGCTGCTGGGCGGCATCTGGATCCTGCAGACCTTCCCGTCCCTGGTCGGCGGCCTGTTCACGCGCTGGTTCCACCGCTGGGCGCTGCTCGCCGGCTGGGCCGTCGGCATGGTCTGGGGCACCCTCGCCGCCTACGGCGTCGCCTCGCCGACCAACCCTTCGCAGAAGCACTTCGGCGGCTCGAACGCGGAGATCCCCGGCATCGGCGAGATGGGCTACATCGGTCTGACGGCGTTCGTGCTCAACGCGGTCGTCGCGGTGGTCCTGACCTTCGCCCTGAGGGCCTTCAAGGCGCCGGACGGCATCGACGAGACCAGGCCGGAGGACTACACGGCGGACGCGGGCGACCCGGGCGTCCAGGTGAAGCTGCCGCCGGCCACGGCGGGAACCTCGCACTAGCCCCCACCGGTTGCTACGACGATGGGCGGGCCGTCGGAGAAATCCGGCGGCCCGTCGTCGTACCCGTCCGGCAGACTCGAGCCCATGGACATCGTGATCAGGCCGGTGGAACCCGGCGAGTACGGCGCCCTCGGCGAGATCACCGCCCGGGCCTACCTCCAGGACGGCCTGCTGGCCTTCGGCGAGAGCGACTGGTACCTGGAGGAGCTGCGCGACGTCGCCAAGCGGGCGTCGGCCGCCGACGTCCTGGTGGCCGTGCGCGACGGCAGCCTCCTCGGCGGCGTCACCTTCGTCCCCGCCGGCGGCCCGATGGCCGACCTCGCCCGCCCCGGGGAGGCCGAGATCCGCATGCTGGCCGTGGACCGCGCGGCCCGCGGCCAGGGCGCCGGCGAGGCCCTCGTACGGGCCTGTGTCGACCGGGCCAGAGCCTCGGAGTGCACCGGCGTGGTGCTGTCCACGCAGCAGAGGATGCACGCCGCGCACCGCATCTACGAACGCCTCGGCTTCCTCCGCGCGCCCGGCCGCGACTGGAATCCGATCCCCGGCGACGCGTTCACGCTCCTCACCTACGAGTTGACACTCTGACACGCTCCGAAGTCGCCGCGACACAACATATGGGGGCGCTGTTCCCACCCGGCACAAGATGTATGCTCATGCTCGCTGTCGCCGCAGGGGAATCCGGTGCGAATCCGGAACTGTCCCGCAACGGTGTACCCATGCGTGTTCGTCCACGTATGGGCGTCAGTCCGAGGACCTGCCGACAGTGCGCCCGGCCGCCGTGGCCCGGGTGCCATGACGTCCGGGCCTCGTGGAATGGGCCGGTGGACGCGACGCCCCGTGCGCTCGTGAGCTGCCCCCTGCCCGCAAGGCCCCGTGCCGAGCGAGGGAGAGCCCCACGTGACCATCGCGCCAGCCGATCCGGTCTCAGCAGCGCCGGAGACCGACGGTACCGAAGCCGCTCTGCTGCGGACCCTGACCGAGCTCACCGCCGACCTTCCCGACGCCGACCCCGGCCGGGTCGCCGCCGCGGTGCTGCGCGGCCGGTCGGCGCGCGCCGACGAGGCGGAGCTGCGCGAGCTGGCCACCGAGGCGGCGGCGGGCCTGATCTCCGAGGACCCCGCCTACAGCAGGCTGGCCGCCCGGCTGCTCACCATCGGCATCGCCGCCGAGGCCGCCTCGCAGGGCGTCACGTCGTTCACCGAGTCCGTCGCCGTCGGGCACCGCGAGGGCCTCATCGCCGACCGTACGGCCGAGTTCGTGCGCGTGCACGCCGACCGCCTCGACGCGCTGATCGACCGGCGGGCGGACGACCGGTTCGGCTACTTCGGCCTGCGCACCCTGCACAGCCGCTACCTGCTGCGGCACCCGATCACCCGCAAGGTCGTCGAGACGCCCCAGCACTTCATGCTGCGGGTGGCCGCCGGCCTCGCCGAGGACGACAGCGTCCGCGCCCTGGACGAAGTGGCCGCCCTGTACGGCCTGATGAGCCGCCTCGACTACCTGCCCTCCTCCCCCACCCTCTTCAACTCCGGCACCCGCCACCCCCAGATGTCGTCCTGCTACCTCCTCGACTCCCCCAAGGACGAGCTGGACTCCATCTACGAGCGCTACCTCCAGGTCGCCCGCCTCTCCAAGCACGCCGGCGGCATCGGCATCGCCTACTCCCGCATCCGCGGCCGGGGTTCGCTGATCCGCGGCACCAACGGCCACTCCAACGGCATCGTCCCGTTCCTGAAGACCCTCGACGCCTCGGTCGCCGCCGTGAACCAGGGCGGCCGGCGCAAGGGTGCCGCCGCGGTGTACCTGGAGACCTGGCACTCCGACATCGAGGAGTTCCTGGAGCTGCGCGACAACACCGGTGAGGACGCGCGCCGTACGCACAACCTGAACCTCGCGCACTGGATCCCGGACGAGTTCATGCGCCGGGTCGAAGCCGACGGGCAGTGGAGCCTGTTCTCCCCCGCCGACGCACCGGAGCTGGTGGACCTGTGGGGCGCGGAGTTCGACGCGGCCTACCGCAGGGCCGAGGCGGCCGGGCTGGCGCGCCGGACCCTCCCCGCCCGCGAGCTCTACGGCCGCATGATGCGCACCCTCGCGCAGACCGGCAACGGCTGGATGACCTTCAAGGACGCGGCCAACCGCACCGCCAACCAGACGGCCGAGCCGGGCCACGTCGTCCACTCCTCCAACCTCTGCACGGAGATCCTGGAGGTCACGGACGACGGGGAGACGGCGGTGTGCAACCTGGGTTCGGTGAACCTGGGGGCGTTCGTCCGCGACGGCGGCATGGACTGGGAGCGGCTGGACGAGACGGTCCGCACGGCCGTCACGTTCCTGGACCGCGTGGTCGACATCAACTTCTACCCGACCGAGCAGGCGGGCCGTTCGAACGCCCGCTGGCGCCCGGTGGGCCTGGGCGCGATGGGTCTGCAGGACGTCTTCTTCAAGCTGCGCCTGCCCTTCGACTCGCCCGAGGCCAGGCGGCTGTCGACCCGTATCGCCGAGAGGATCATGCTCGCCGCGTACGAGGCGTCCGCCGACCTCGCCGAGCGCAGCGGACCGCTGCCGGCCTGGGAGAAGACCCGCACGGCCCGCGGTGTCCTGCACCCCGACCACTACGACGTGGAGCGGGCCTGGCCCGAGCGCTGGGCAGCCCTCCGCGAGCGCGTCGCCGCCGTCGGCCTGCGCAACGCGCTGCTCCTCGCGATCGCCCCGACCGCCACCATCGCGTCGATCGCCGGCGTCTACGAGTGCATCGAGCCGCAGGTGTCGAACCTGTTCAAGCGCGAGACGCTCTCCGGCGAGTTCCTCCAGGTCAACTCGTATCTGGTGCGGGATCTGAAGGAGCTCGGCGTCTGGGACGCCCGTACCCGTGAGGCGCTGCGCGAGGCGAACGGCTCGGTGCAGGACTTCGCCTGGATCCCGGACGAGGTGAGGGCGCTGTACCGCACCGCCTGGGAGATCCCGCAGCGCGGCCTGATCGACATGGCGGCGGCCCGCACCCCCTACCTGGACCAGTCGCAGTCCCTGAACCTGTTCCTGGAGACGCCGACCATCGGCAAGCTCTCCTCGATGTACGCGTACGCCTGGAAAAAGGGCCTGAAGACGACGTACTACCTGCGCTCGCGCCCGGCGACCCGCATCGCGCGGGCGGCCCGGGCCCAGACCGCCGTCCCCGTCCAGCAGGCCGCCGACCCCGAGGCGGTCGCCTGCTCCCTGGAAAACCCCGAGTCCTGCGAGGCCTGCCAGTGATGACCACCCGTAACGCCAATCTCCTCGACCCGGGATTCGAGCTGACGCTGCGCCCCATGCGCTACCCCGACTTCTACGAGCGCTACCGGGACGCCATCAAGAACACCTGGACCGTGGAGGAGGTGGACCTCCACTCCGACGTGTCCGACCTGGCGAAGCTGACGCCCGCCGAGCAGCACCTGATCGGGCGCCTGGTGGCGTTCTTCGCGACGGGCGACTCGATCGTGGCGAACAACCTCGTGCTGACCCTGTACAAGCACATCAACTCCCCGGAGGCGCGGCTGTATCTGTCGCGCCAGCTGTTCGAGGAGGCCGTCCACGTCCAGTTCTACCTGACCCTGCTGGACACCTACCTGCCCGACCCGGAGGACCGCGCGGCGGCCTTCGCGGCGGTGGAGAACATCCCCTCCATCCGTGAGAAGGCGGAGTTCTGCTTCACGTGGATGGACTCGGTCGACAAGCTGGACCGCCTGGAGTCCAGGGCGGACCGGCGCCGCTTCCTGCTGAACCTGATCTGCTTCGCGGCCTGCATCGAGGGCCTGTTCTTCTACGGCGCCTTCGCGTACGTGTACTGGTTCCGCAGCCGGGGTCTGCTGCACGGTCTGGCCACCGGCACCAACTGGGTGTTCCGCGACGAGACCATGCACATGTCCTTCGCCTTCGACGTGGTCGACACCGTCCGCAAGGAGGAGCCGGACCTCTTCGACGACGAACTCCAGCGGCAGGTCACGGACATGCTGCGGGAGGCGGTGGAGGCCGAGCTGCAGTTCGCCCGCGACCTGTGCGGCGACGGGCTGCCCGGCATGAACACCGAGTCCATGCGCCAGTACCTGGAGTGCGTCGCCGACCAGCGCCTGGTCCGCCTCGGCTTCGCCCCGGTGTACGGCTCGGAGAACCCCTTCTCCTTCATGGAACTCCAGGGCGTCCAGGAGCTGACCAACTTCTTCGAGCGTCGGCCGTCGGCGTACCAGGTGGCGGTCGAGGGAACGGTCGATCTCGACGAGGACTTCTGACGGCGCCCGTGTGGTAGGCCTGCGGGGTGATCGGTCGTCTTCCGCTCGATGAGCAACTCGACGCCCTGCGGGCGGCGTTGTCCCGCAACAGCGTGCTGACCCAGGTGCTGGAGCGGGGCGCGACGATGGGGCTGCCCGGCTGGTACCTCACGGCCGGGTGCCTCTTCCAGACCGTCTGGAACGTCGTCACCGGCCGGCCGCCCACCGAGGGCATCAAGGACTACGACGTCTTCTACCACGACGCCCGCGACCTGTCCTGGGAGGCCGAGGACGCCGTGATCAGGGCCGGCCGGGAGGTCTTCGCCGGCCTCCCGGCCGAGGTGGAGATCCGCAACGAGGCGCGGGTGCACCTGTGGTACGAGGACCGGTTCGGGGTGCCGTGTCCGCCGTACGAGTCCAGTGAGGCGGCGATCGACAGCTTCGCCGCGACCACGTGCTGTCTGGGCGTGCGGCTGGAGGCCGGCGGGCGTTGGCGGGTGTACGCGCCGCACGGGCTGTCGGACGTGTTCGGTCTGGTCCTGCGCCCCAACCCGGTCCTCGCCCCACGCTCGGTCTACGAGGCCAAGGCCGCCCGCTGGCGGGAGCAGTGGCCGGAACTGACCGTGCTGGACTGGCCCCGGGATCGTCCGTAGGACCTCCCCGGTCGCCGGCCTCGCCGCCGGGGCTCCGGCCTGCGGAGGCGTGGATCCGAACATGTGGGTGACACGTCAAAGGGGAGAGGAGGCCCCCCATGCGTCGATCGATCCCCCACACGGCCCTCGCCGTCACCGTGCTCGCCCTGGCCCTCGCCGGCTGCGGCGGTCAGACCGACAGCGGCAAGGGCGGCGACAGCGGCACCGTGTCACCCTCCCCCACGCCAACCCCCACGTCCGCACCTCCCAGCACCACGCCCACACCCTCGGCGAGTGGCACGGGCTGCGCGCCCGCCGCCACGCTGGACGTCCACGACAGCGGCCGCACGGTCTGCCTGTCGGTCGGCGACACGATCCGGATCGGCCTGGACGGAACCGCCAAGCGGCCCTGGAAGCCGGTCACCGTCAGCGGCTCCGGGCTGCAGGCCGTCAACAGCGGCTTCGTGCTGCAGCCCGGCGACGCGAGCGCCGCGTTCAAGGCCGTGTCCGACGGCAGGACCCGGCTTCGCTCCACGCGGCCGCTGTGTGCCACGCAGACCGGCCGGGTCTCGTGCCTGGGGATTCAGGAGTGGTGGGTCACCGTGGTGGTGAAGTAGCGCGGGCGCGCCTCGCGCGGCCCCGGTCCGGTGCCCTCCGCCCGGCGCGCGCGGTCGGCCTCACGGATCTGCCGGTCGGCACGACGGTCGCGCGCGATGCCGAGCACGGACGGCAGGACCAGGAGAACGAGGATTGCGAGAACGGTCAGCATGCCGATCAGTCCTTCGATGTGTGCCGTATCCATAGACACCACTGTCGCGCCGTTGACTCCTTACCAACAGTGGCAGGACTGCCGTAGGCCCTCGAAATACTGCCAATGACGAGGCACACTGGAGACATGCTGCAGAACGTCGCCGCCGTCGTGCTGGACGGTGTGAACCCCTTCGAACTGGCCGTGGTCTGCGAGGTCTTCGGCACCGACCGCAGTGACGACGGGCTGCCCGTGTACGACTTCGCGGTCGCCTCGGCCGAGGGGCCGGTCATCGGCACGCGCGCGGGCTTCTCCATGCACGTCGAGCACGGCCTGGAGCGGCTGGAGGAGGCGGACCTGGTCGCCGTGCCGGCCGGGGCGCACTTCGAGACGCGCGAGTTCCCGCCGGAGCTGCTCGACGCGCTGCGCCGGGCCGTGGACCGCGGGGCCCGGGTGCTCAGCGTCTGCTCCGGCGTCTTCGTGCTGGCCGCGGCAGGGCTGCTGGACGGTCGGCGCTGCACCGTGCACTGGCACCACGCGGACGAGCTGGCGCGGGCCTACCCGCGGCTGACCGTCGAGCCCGACGTCCTCTACGTCGACGAGGACCCGGTGATCACCTCGGCGGGAACGGCCGCCGGCATCGACGCCTGTCTGCACCTGGTGCGCAAGGAGCAGGGCCCGGACGTCGCCAACAAGATCGCCCGGCGGATGGTCGTGCCGCCGCACCGGGACGGCGGACAGGCCCAGTACATCGAGCGTCCGCTGCCGAAGAACTCGTGCGACACCGTCGGCGAGGTGCTGGCGTGGATGGAGCGGCACCTCGACGAGGAGGTCACGGTGGAGCAGCTCGCCGAGCGCGCCCACATGTCGCCGCGCACCTTCGCCCGCCGCTTCCAGCAGGAGACGGGGACGACCCCCTACCGCTGGATCCTGCGCCAGCGCGTGCTGCTGGCCCAGCGGCTGCTGGAAGCGACGGACGAGACGGTGGACGCGATCGCCGGACGGACGGGGTTCGGCAACGCGGCCGCGCTGCGTCACCAGTTCGTCCAGGCGATCGGCACCACCCCCAACGCCTATCGGCGCACCTTCAGGGGACCCGAGGCGGCCGCCTGACCCCGCTCAGCGCGCCACCGGCCGCAGCCTCAGCCCGCGTGGACGCAGCGTGATGCCGATGCGGGTCCGGGCGTCGGAGTCCGGCGCCTGCTCCAGCCGGAAGGCCCGGGCCACCTCGGCGGTGACGAGCGTCAGCTCGGCCATCGAGAAGTGGTCGGCCGGGCACTTGCGGTTGCCCACGCTGAACGGGGTCATCGCGTACTTCGGCACCTCGGCGGACCGCTCGGGCAGCCAGCGGTCGGGGTCGAACTCCTCGTGCCGCTCGAACGACCGCGCGTCGCGCTGGATCGCGTACGGGCTGTACACGATGTCGGCACCGGCCGGAATTCGGTATCCGCCCAGCTCCGTGTCGGTCACCGCGCGCCGGGTCAATATCCATACCGACGGATGCAGCCGCATTGTCTCGACCACCACATTCGCGGTGTACGTCAGCTTCCGTACGTCTCCGAATGCGATCGGCCCCTCGCCGGCGACGCTATTGGCCTCGTTCCGGATCTTGTCGGCCAGATCGGGGTGCTCGGTGAGCACCAGGAGCAGTGACATGACCATCGAGCCGATGGATTCGTCGCCGGCGGTGAGCATGGCGACGACCTGGTCGTGGATCTCCTGCTCCCCGATCGGATCGCCATTCCCGTCGCGGGCCTCCAGCAAAGCCGTGAGCAAATCGTTCGGCTTTTGACCGGATGCCCTGCGCTCGGCGACGATCTCGTCCACCAGGAGGTGCAGATCGGCCAGCGCCCGGTTGAATTCGCGGTTGGCCGGAAGCGGCACCCGATAAAGCGGTCCGAGAGGTACGACCATGCGCTGGTACATACCTCGGAACAGGGTGGCGAGCGCACTGGAGATGCGTTCCGCGCGGACTTCGTTGCATGTGTCGTGCATCAGACAGCGCACCGAGATCCGCACGGCCAGCCGGAACGCCTCGGCGGTGGCGTCGACACTCTCGCGGGAGCGCCAGCGGTCCACCAGCGCGCGGACCTCCTCCTCCATGACGGGGCCGTAGCGGGGGATGGCGTCGAGCCGGAACGCCGGCTGGATGGTGCGCCGCTGACGCCGGTGCAGCGGCCCGTTGGCGGTGGCCACGCCCTCCTTGCCGAGCAGGCTCTCCAGGGACTCCCACAGCGGTCCGGCGATGATGTAGTCGGGGCTGAGGGCGATGGCTCCGGTGAGTTCGGGGGCGGTGACGGCGTACACCGTCTTGGGGCCGAGCCGCAGGCGTACGACGTCACCGTGGTCGCGCAGCCCGGCCAGGAAGGCCAGCGGGTCGCGGACCAGCTTCCAGCCGTGGCCGAGCAGCGGCATCGCGCCGTCGGCGAGCGGGGGTTCAGCCGATTCGGTTTCCGCGAGTATCCGCGGTTCGGGCGGGACGGACTCGACGGTCATTTCTCACCTGCCGCTTCGTTGTTGACGTACGGGGGCGTGGACCGGTCGTCCCAGCTGTCGACCATGTAACGGCCGGACTCGTGGTGGAACCAGTAGACGGTGGAGAACCAGTTCCGCATATTGCCGACGCAGGCCCGTACGGCGAGGCCGAGTTCTTTTCCGCGTACGGTGCCGTCGGCGAGGTCGTCGGCGAATCGCAGGGCGTGGCGTTCGACGAACACGAATTCGTTGATGCATTTCTCCACGCGCCGCCGCACTTCGGCTATCGCCTCTTCCAGCGTCAGCCCCTCGTGTTTGATGAGGCTGATACCGAGATTGTGGACCTCGTCGCCCGCTATTTCCTTGGGCAGCGAGCACAGGTCGTTGTACCAGGCGGCGAATTCCTGGCTCAGCAGGGCCGCCCGTCGATATGCCGGGTGTTTCCTCACGGCGTCCGGGAGTTCACATCCGGCGGCCGCCTCCAGCAGGTCGGTCCAGATCCAGTGCGCGAAGGTGAGCCGGCGGAGTTCGAGATACTCCTCGACCGTCGGGACGACTCCCTCGGTGCGGTTGCGGAACTCGCGGTCGTAGGCCTCGATGACCGCGTGGAAGTGCCGCGCGAAGCGCGCGTTCCAGGTGCCCGGCAGGAACGAGTACAGGCGCACCATGCTGTCCGCGAACGCCGCGACCAGCGGGTCCTCGTGGCGCAGGTACTCCTGCGGGGAGTTCAGCGCCGCGTGCAGGCCGAGCCGCAGCCGGCGCCAGGCGTCCGGCCGCCGGTGGACGATGTCCCGGTCGTGGCGGTCGTCCCAGACGAAGAACCACGCGCTGTAGTCGGCTATCGCCTGCAGGACCTCGTCCGGGGCGCCGAGGTAGTACCCCGCCATGAGGTCGGTGTAGCAAAGTCGGTCGGCATATTCCTCCACCTTGTCCGCCGGCATGAGCCGTTTTCGCAGCAACCAGGTGCGCGTTGTCTCCTGGAGCCGAGGCCAATACGGGTGCAGTTGTCGGGGAAACGCTGCCTCGATCACCGGAAGGGAGAGTGACGGTGGGACCGCGGTCGGCATCGCGGTCGACGTGGTGCTGTGTGGGAAAGCAGGCACGAACAAGCCCCTCTCAGCCGCCAGTTTCGCACGCCCCTCTCGCTGTGCCGGGCGTGCGCCGTTGCGTATCCCCGCACTGACTATTCAGCACCACAACTGACCGATCTGGGAACGCATTTGCTTCATTCACTACCCCACCGTGCCGGGAATCTCCCCTTGCGCGACTTGTTTCCGACCGATACAGGCGTACCGTCCCGGCCGGACCTGCGACGGACACACGAACGGCGCCTGTTGACGGTGTGGTCGCTGAACAGGCGCCGTGCGCAAGGGGGTTGTGGGTCGTCAGTCGTTCGCGACCACCGGGTAGCGGGGTTCGTTCTCGGCCATCTGGCGCAGCGCGTCCTTGCGTTCGCGCTTGGAGAGGCGGTCGATGTAGAGGTAGCCGTACAGGTGGTCGGTCTCGTGCTGCAAACAGCGAGCGAAGTAGCCGGTGCCGCGCACCTTGATCGGGTTGCCCTTCTCGTCCTGCCCGGTCACCTCGGCGTAGTCCGGCCGGGCGAGCGGCGCGTAGGCGGTCGGCACGGACAGGCAGCCCTCGTTGCTGTCGTCCAGCCGGCGCTGGTCCGCCGGCAGGTCGACCAGCTTGGGGTTGCACACGACACCGACGTGCCGCGTGCCCTCGTCGTCCCCGCAGTCGTAGACGAAGACCTTCAGGTCGACACCGATCTGGTTGGCGGCCAGGCCCACGCCCTCGGCGGTGCGCTGCGAGGCGAACATGTCCGCGACCAGCTGCTGCAGCTCCTCGCCGAAGTCGGTGACGTCCTTGCACTCCTTGTGCAGCACCGGGTTGCCGACGACCGTGATGGGCCGCGAGGTCCCGGCCTCACGCCAGGCCGTCTCCCGCTCCTCGCAGTCCTGGGTGTCGATGACGAAACCCTCGTCGTCCACGGGGAGCACGCCCGCGTGCTGCTGATCGGTGTCCTGCTGCGCCATGCCGACGATGCCTTCCTCAACAATCAGGGGGTTCACTGCTGATACAGGGTACGTGGACGCGCCCCTGCCGGGGCGCGGGACAGTGTCGCTGCGCGGCCCGCCGCGTGGGCGCGACCGGCCCCCACGAACCCGCACCCGGCGACGGTCCTAGCAGACCTCTTCCAGATCCCGCCAATCCCTCGACTCCGGACTGTCGGCGACCCACCCGTCCAGCAGCCCCCGTACCAGCGAAGCCGGCGCGGCCACCCCGCACTCCCGCTCGGGCACCCACAGCTGCCCGTCGGTCCGATGCCCCAGCGGCCCGGGATGCCCCGGCTCACTGTGGTCGTGCGGGTCGAGGTGCTCACCGTCGCCCTCGTCGGACGGCATCCGCGACTCGGAACACATCCGGCAGAGCAACCGCACCGACGAGGACCAGTCCTCGGCCGCGAACCCGGCGTCGGCCGCGAGCTGCTCCAGCGCGTCCCGGTCGGCCTCGGTCGCCGCCTCCAGCAGCACCACCCAGGTCGGCACCGGCGAGGGGGCCCACAACTCGATCTCGTCGAAGACCGGGTAGGCGTGTCCGGCCGCCGTGGTGCGCTCGCCGTGCGGCACGCCGTCGTGCAGGACGACCTCGCCCCAGCGCCGGCCGGACGACGGCAGCGGAATCGACAGCACCTCGATGCGGGCGGGGTCCAGCCGCCGCCCCCACACCACCTCGGCCTCGCCCTCCGGCGACAGCCGTACGGCCGCGCTGCCCAGCTCCATCCCGACGGGCTCGCCGTTGGCCGCCGCCGCGCCCGGCACCCGCAGCCCGTAGGCCTGCCAGGCCCGCCGGGCCAGCGGCCAGTCCTGCAGGGCGGTGGCCGCGATGCCGACGTTCCACCAGTCGGGCGCGCCGGTCTCCCGGTCGAGCAGGGCGACGGCGCGCAGCCCGGCGGCGCGGGCCTGCTCCCAGTCGTGCCGGAACTTGTGCAGCAGGGCGAGGTTGAACCAGGACTCCGACAGCCAGGGTTCCAGATCGGCGGCGCGCGTCAGCAGCGCGCCCGCGTCCTCGTACCGGCCGTCGCCGATGAGCGTGAACGCGCGATCGGTGGCCTGCCGCCAGGAGGCGGAGGGCCGGTGTCGTCCCTTGCCGAAGATCCTCACGATTCCCGCCTGCCAGTTCCGTGGAGTGGGCCGGCCCGGAGTCTGCCCCCGGACACCCTCTCATTCGCATCCAACCATGTGGGGCTGGAAGGGCGCTCATTACCCATGGGTTACCCAGCCGAGGGGAGCGTCAGACAGTCCCTTGCCAGGACCCGGGCCAGGGATTCGACCACCTCGGGAGCGTAGTCCCCGGCCGTGGCCAGCCGCAGTTCCTCCAGTGCCCGCAGCGGTCCGCCGGGGCCGGTGTCGCGCACCTTCTCGTCGTAGGCGTTCACGGCCCGCACGATCCGCGCGGCGACCGGCTGCTCCCGGTAGGGGTCGGCCTGCCGCTCCACCACCACGGCGACCGCCGAGTCCACCCCGGTCTGCCGTACGACGGCCCCGCCGAGCAGGGCGATCCGGCGCTGTTCGGCTCCGGGCAGGTCCGCGGTGGCGCCCGCCGGGACCGGGTCGACCAGGCTGAGCTGGCCGATGTCGTGCATGAGGGCCGCGGACTCCAGCACGGCCAGCTCGGGCCGGGTCAGTCCCAGCTCGCGGCCGACGGCCCGGCTGAGCTCGGCCACGCGTCTGGCGTGCCCGGCGGGGGTGTAGCCGGCGATCTCGGTGGCGCGGGCCAGGGAGGCGATGGTCTGGCGGTAGGTGGTGCGGACCGCCGCGTACCGCTTGAAGGACAGTTGGGTGAGCAGCAGGGGCAGTGAGAAGACCGGCAGCGCCCACAGTCCGACGACGGCCACCGCGAGCGCCATCACCGCCCCGGTCGCGCACACGGCGGAGCCGATGCCGAGCAGTCCGCGCAGCTCGTCCCTGAGCAGGGGGCCGAAGGGCCAGCCGGTGCGGGAGCGCGCGAGGGCGGCGGCGAGCACGCAGTCGCACAGCGCGGTGAGGGTGAGGAGCGCGAGCAGCACGAGGGCGTAGGCGGGGCCGCCCCACTCCTCGAACGAACCCTGGTCGTACAGGGGCTGGAAGCAGACGGCGGTGAAGCCGACGGTCAGCACGCGGCGGGCGAGATGGTCCGTCGTCGGCCCCCGGCCGCGCGCGGTGTGCGGCACGCTGCCGAGCAGGGAGGCGGCGAGGACGACGGTCACGACCTGGGTCACGCCGTGGTGGGAGGGCTGCCCGGCGTCCGCGCCGAGCAGCGCGTACGACAGCGCGCCGGCGGCCCCGAGCGGCGCGGCCTCCCGCACCCGGGCGCCGGTCCAGCGGCACAGCTCGCCGACGCAGACGAGCAGGCCGAAGGCGAGGGCGGTGGAGCGTTCCTCGAGGCCGGTCCAGAGGGTGACGGCGAGGGAGACGCCGGCGAGGAGGGCGGCGGCACTGTGGATGGCCGTCCTCACGGGCGGGCTCCGGAGCGGTCGGCGGCCTGCTGCGCCGGGACGAACGGGTCCGGTTCCTCGCCGGCGGTGACCACCGGATGCCATCCCTCCCGCCCCAGTGCCCGTACCAGTGCCGTCACCATCCGCGGGTCGAACTGCGCCCCCGCGCACCGCCGGAGCTCCTCCAGCGCGGCCGGCACCGGCCGGGCCCGCCGGTAGGAACGGGTGGAGGTCATGGCGTCGAAGGCGTCCGCGACCGCGACGACCCGGGCGGACTCGGGGATCTGGGCGCCCATGAGGCCGTAGGGGTAGCCGCTGCCGTCCAGCCGCTCGTGGTGATGGAGCACGGCCGCCCGGGCCTCCCCCAGGAACCCGATCCCGCGCACCATCTCGTGCCCGTACTCGGGGTGCAGCTCGATGACCCGGCGTTCCTCGGGGGTGAGCGGGCCGTCCTTGCGCAACAGCCGGGTGGGGACGCCGAGTTTGCCCACGTCGTGCAGGATCCCGGCGAACCGGAGCACCTCGACGCGCTCGTCGTCCAGGCCCAGTTCCCGCGCGATCATCATCGACGCCTGGCCGACCCGCTCGCTGTGCCCGCGGGTGTAGCCGTCCTTGATGTCGACGGCCTGGACCAGCGCCCGGATGGTCGCCTGGTGCGCGGCCCGCTCCCGGTGGTACTGCGCGAACACCCACCAGGACACGCACATCGGCAGCAGCACGAGCAGCGCGGCGACCGGGCCGTACGGGCTGCGCCACAGCACGGCCATCATCAGTCCGGCCAGCCCGTGCACGGCGACGGGGGCGAGGGAGCGGACGAACAGCCCGCGCCAGGCCCGGCGCGCCGGAACGCGTTCGCCGAGCGCGAGGATGCCGCCCTCCAGCGCCGTCAGCGTCAGGCAGAAGGCGAGGACCGCGGCTCCGGCAGGCACGAGGGCGTAGGGGAAGTCGGAGCCGGCGACCGAGTCCCGGCCGCCCAGGGCCCCGTGCACCGAGCCCGCGGCCCAGACGCCGAGCATCAGGTGCGCCGCGCGCCAGATCCGCCGCAGCGCGTACGGCCGTTGCTCGACCCGGGACAGCAGCGCCCCGGGCAGCGGGACCAGCGCGGCGGCGGCCGGCGGCAGCAGGAAGGCACCGGCGAGGAGGACGGGGTAGAAGGTGCCGGCGAAGCGCCAGCGGGCGGCGGCCCGCTCGCACCCGGCGTACACGACGGCGAGCAGTACGACCGCCCACCAGGGCGCGGGCGTCCGCGTCAGCGGAGCCGCACAGAGCAGGGCGCCCAGGACGACGCAGGCGACATACGCGCGGGCCCGCGCCGGAACCGCCTCCATCGCACCCCTCCCCGGCAGAGCCTGCTCTGGGCGACGAGCCTAGGGCGGGGCAGGGCAACGCGTGGGCTTATGAAAGGGTGATTAGCACGTTCGAGTGACCGAACACTCTTGTGCAGCGCGTCAGTTCGAGACGGACACGGCCGGGCACCGGCCCACGCCGACGGCCGTCACGACTCCTGGGGAGTCGCCGGGGCCGCCGTGACGTCGTGCTCCGGGACCGCCTGGCCGGAGCGGATCAGGTCGATCCGCCCCATCACCTTGGCGCGCAGGTCGGTCGGCACGTCGTCATGCCCGCAGCAGCGCTTGACGAGCTTCTTCACGGCCTGCTCCAGGCCGTACTTCTCCAGGCACGGCGAGCACTCCTTGAAGTGCCGCTTGAACTTGTCGCGATCGACTTCCGGCATCTCGCTGTCGAGAAACTCGTACAGGTGGTCGAGGACCTCACTGCAGTCAGTCTCGTGCGGCTCTCCGCAGCTCATGAGCCCGAGCCTTTCGCTTCGTTCGACTCTCCGGCGCCGGCCGGGACCAGCCCGCGCTCACGGGCGTAGTCCTCGAGCATGCCGCGCAGTTGACGGCGGCCCCGGTGCAGCCGGGACATCACCGTACCGATGGGTGTCCCCATGATGTCCGCGATCTCCTTGTACGCAAAGCCCTCTACGTCGGCGAGGTAGACGGCGATGCGGAACTCCTCGGGGATCGCCTGCAGTGCTTCCTTCACGTCCGAGTCCGGCAGGTGGTCGAGCGCCTGCGACTCCGCGGAGCGCAAGCCCGTCGACATGTGCGACTCGGCGCGGGCGAGCTGCCAGTCCTCGATCTCCTCCGCCGCGCTGCGCTGGGGCTCGCGCTGCTTCTTGCGGTAGGAGTTGATGAAGGTGTTCGTGAGAATCCGGTACAGCCACGCCTTGAGGTTGGTGCCCTCACGGAACTGGTGGAAGGACGCGTACGCCTTGGCGTACGTCTCCTGCACCAGGTCCTCCGCGTCGGCCGGGTTGCGCGTCATGCGCAGGGCGGCCGAGTACATCTGGTCGAGGAATTCGAGCGCGTCCCGCTCGAAGCGCGCGCTGCGCTCCGAGGTCGACTCCGCGCTGACGCCCTGGCCCTCGGGCTGCTCCGCCTGGCCGTTGTCGGTCCCTGCGTCGATCCCAGTGACCGGACCCACCTCCTCAAAGTTCCGGGCAGCACCGAGACCGGTACCACCGGAATTGGAGGATAGACGACTACCCGTCCCCGCCGCCCCCCGAACAGGGGTCGTCTTGGCCGCGTGCAGCACCGTCCAGTCCAGGTCAGCGCTGCGCTCACGGCTCGGGCAGATGGTCGAACCCATGCGGCGGACTTCCTCTCCGACGACGATCGGTGCTGGTGGTTCAGCACTTCTGTCCGCCACAACAGAGGCCGGGGCCGCAACATTCCCGGCCTCCTACCCGAGTGACCCGGCCCACTCCACCACCGCGTCCGTGACGAGCGCCACGGCCTGCTCCTGCGTGATGTCCGCCCTCTTCGGCACGGCGAAGCCATGATCGCCGTGCGGGACCTCGACCAGTCGGTAGTCGCCGTCGGGGAACTCCTCCGGCCTGCCGAAGGCGTCGTTCCCGCCCTGGACGACGAGGGTGGGCACCCCGGCGCCGAGCAGTTCCGCCGCCCGGGACTTCTCCGGCCGCCCGGGCGGGTGGAGCGGGAAGCTCAGCGCCAGAACGGCACGGGCGCCGAGCTCGACGGCCGTACGGCAGGCCACCCGGGCTCCGGCGCTGCGTCCGCCGGAGATCACCGGCGGCCCGGCCTTCACCAGCGCGGGCCACACGCCCCGCCATCCGATGTCGAGCGTCTTCGGCGCCGGCGCCACCTTCTTGCCGGCCACCCGCCAGGGCTGCTCCACGAGGGCGACGCTCACGCCGTGGGCCGGGAGGGCCGCGGCCAGCGCCCGCAGGTCCCGGGCCTCGATGCCGCCGCCCGCTCCGTGGCCGACGGCCAGCACGAGCCGGGCACGGTCCGCGGGATGCCAGGTGATGCGGGCGTCGCCCGCCTCCGTAGCGATGATCTCGGTCGTCACGTCAGAAGAGTGTGCCCTCTTCGGGGCCCTCCAGCTCCTTCAGCAGCTCCGGGCCGTTGTTGCGGACGTTGCTGACGGCCGTGGAGACCGGGTAGGCGCGCATCAGGCCCGGCGGAGGCGGGGCCAGGAGACCGCGCAGGTCCTCCGGGTCGGTGCGGGAGGGGTCGAGCCAGCCGTCCCAGCGGTCCGGGGTGAGCATCAGGGGCATACGGGGGTGGATCTCGGCCAGGGTGTGCGGGCCCTCGGCCGGGGAGACGGCCAGGGGCGTGGTCTCGGCCTCCGTGGTGATCACCGAGCAGGTGACCCACCAGGCCTGCGGGTGGTCGTCGGGCAGGGTCTTGTCACGCCAGAACTCGTACAGGCCGGCCATCGCGAAGACCGAGCCGTCGGCGGGCAGCACGAAGTACGGCTGCTTGCGCGGCCGCTTCTTGCGGCCCTCGACCTCCAGGTCCCGCTCCTGACTGCCGGTGACCCACTCGTAGTAGCCGTCGGCGGGGATGATGCAGCGCCGCGAGGAGAAGGCCCGCCGGTACGACGGCTTCTCGTGGACGGTCTCCGCGCGGGCGTTGATCATCCGCGCGGCGCCCTCGGGCGACTTGGACCAGGACGGCACCAGACCCCACCTGAGCCTGCGCAGCTGGCGCACCGGGCGCGGATCCTCGACGTCCTTGAGCGGGCGGTCCAGGACGGCGAAGACCTCCTTGGTGGGGGCCACGTTGTAGTCCGGCGCGAACGTCTCCTCGGGCTCCTCCGACTTCTCTATCTCGAAGATCCCGGCGAGATCCTCCGGCCGCCGACTCGCCGCATACCGTCCGCACACCTCGAAACCACCCCTTCGACCTGCCTCACCGGCGTCTCGCCCTGCCACCTTACGGAAAAGCGCGGCCCGTACGGCCCGTCTCCGGCTGCCCCGACATCGGCCAATCCATCGCACCGCCCGCTCCGGATTACACCCGGATCGCCGATCACGCGGAGCGGGAGGAACGAGATGGAGCGGACGTCGACGGACGCCCGGCACGGCTCGCAGGGCAGGTCAGGGCGTCGGGGGCGGACGGCCGTGGTGGGCTCCGGCGTGGCGGGACTGACCGCGGCCCACATCCTGGGGCACAGCCGTCACGTCACCCTGTACGAGGCCGACGACCGACTCGGCGGGCACGCGCACACCCATGAGCTGGTCTCACCGCACGACGGCCGGCTGCACCGCGTGGACTCCGGGTTCATCGTGCACAACCGGCGTACCTATCCGTATCTGCTGCGGCTCTTCGACGAACTCGGCGTCGCCACCCAGGAGTCGGAGATGAGCATGTCGGTGCGGTGCGAGGGGTGCGGGCTCGAGTACGCCGGCGCCCGCGGTCCGGCCGGCCTGTTCGCCCGTCCGGGCAACCTGCTGCGGGGCCCGTACCTGCGGCTGCTGGCCGAGGTGCCGGTCTTCCACCGGGCGGCCCGGCGGCTGCTGGACGCCGGCGGCGACGCATCGCTCACGCTGGGCCGGTTCCTGGACCGGGAGCGCTTCTCCGCCTACTTCCGCAGCCACTTCATGACGCCGCTGGTGTCCGCGGTGTGGTCGTGCGACGCCGGTACCGCCCTGCGCTACCCGGCCGCCTACCTGTTCCGCTTCATGGCCCACCACGGGATGCTCTCGGTGAGCGGCTCCCCCACCTGGCGCACGGTCAGCGGCGGTTCGCGCGAGTACGTCGACCGGATCGCCAAGCAGATCGCCGAGGTGCGCACCGGCACCCCCGTGCGCGCGGTGCGCCGGCACGCCGACGGGGCCGACGTCACGGCGGAGGACGGCACGACGGAGTCGTACGACGCCGTGGTGATCGCGGTCCACCCGGACCAGGCGCTGCGCCTGCTGGCCGACGCGACGAAGCGGGAGCGGGAGGTGCTGGGCGCCTTCCGCTACTCCCGCAACACCACGCTGCTGCACACCGACACCCGGCTGCTGCCTCGTGCCCGGGGTGCCCGCGCCTGCTGGAACTACCTGATGCCGTCGTGCTCGGCCGGCGCCGACAGGGTGCGGGTCAGCTACGACATGAACCGGCTGCAACGCCTGGACGCCGCCGAGACGTTCGTGGTCACCCTGGGCGGCGAGGACCGCGTCGCCCCGGAGCGGGTGCTGGCCCGCATGGTCTACGAACACCCCGTCTACACCCCCGAGTCGGTGGCCGCGCAGCGACGGCTGCCCGAACTCGCCGCCGATGTCTGCGTGTTCGCGGGCGCCTACCACGGCTGGGGATTCCACGAGGACGGCTGCCGCTCCGGCGTGGAGGCGGCGGCCGCGCTGGGAGCACGCTGGTGAACGGCGAGTCGAGCACGCCGGACGGCGCCGTACCGGCCCTGTACTCCTGCACGATCGCCCATGTGCGGACCGCTCCGCGCCGGTACGCGTTGCGGCACCGCACCTACCTCTGGCTTCTCGACCCCGACCACCCGCCCCGGCTCCCGCGCCCGCTGCGGCCGCTCGCCCGGTTCGACCCGCGCGACCACTTCACCGGCGACGCCCCGTCGATCCGGGCCGGTCTGGACGCCTTCCTCAACGGGCACGGCATCCGACTGGACGGCGGGCGCGTGCTGATGCTCACTCACGCGCGCGTGCTCGGCCACGTCTTCAACCCGCTGACCCTGTACTGGTGCCACGGCCCCGCGGGCGACCTGCGCTGCGTTGTCGCCGAGGTGCACAACACCTACGGCGGCCGCCACTGCTACCTGCTGCGCCCGGACGCGAAGGGGAGCGCCCGCACGGCGAAGGAGTTCTACGTCTCGCCGTTCTTCCCGGTCGACGGCGCCTACCGCATGCGGCTGCCCCGACCGGGACCCCGGCTGGACCTGACCGTGCACCTCGACCGCGACGGCGGCCGGGCCTTCACCGCGACCGTGCGCGGCGGCCGGCGCGCGGCGAACGCCCGCACCCTGCTGCGGCTGGCCCTGCGCCACCCCTGCTCCACCCTCGCCGTGACGGCCGCGATCCGGGCCCACGGCATACGCCTGTACCTGCGGGGACTGCCCGTCCAGCCCCGCCCCCACCACCACCGCGAGCCGGAGAAAGCGACATGAGGACAGCAGAACCCCTTACCGTCCCCCACGGACCCACCGCCGTGGACCCGGCCCGCCGGCCCGACGTGGCCGCCGTACCCGCCGCGTCCCGGGTCCGTACCGCCGTCACCGCCGCCGTCGTCCGGCACGCCCTGCGCGAGCTGCCGCTGCGGGTCCGTCTCGCGGGCGGGGAGACCCTCGGACAGGGCGGGCCGCTGCTGGAGGTCCGCGACCCGGCCGCCTTCCACGCCCGCATCGGCACCGGCGGCCTGGTCGGGTTCGGTGAGTCGTACATGGCGGGCGAGTGGGACGCCCCCGACCTGGTCGCCGCCCTCACCGTCCTCGCCGCGCACACCGCCGACCTGGTGCCGGCCCCGTTGCAGCGGCTGCGCCGCCTGTGGGCGCCCCGGCACCCGGACGAGGAGCGCAACACCCCCGACGGCTCCCGCGCCAACATCAGCCGCCACTACGACCTGTCCAACGAGCTGTTCGCGCTCTTCCTCGACGACACCCTCAGCTACTCCGCCGCCGTCTTCCGGGGCTTCCCCGCGAGCTGGGACCGGCTCGCGACGGCCCAGCAGCGCAAGATCGACCGGCTGCTCGACCTGGCCGACGTACGGGCGGGCACCCGGCTGCTGGAGATCGGCACCGGCTGGGGCGAGCTGGCCCTGCGGGCCGCCGCCCGCGGCGCCCGGGTCACCTCGCTCACCCTCTCCCGGGAACAGCGCGCCCTCGCCCTGGAGCGGGTGCGGGCGGCCGGCCTCCAGGACCGCGTCTCCATCGAGCTGTGCGACTACCGGGAGGCGCGCGGGGAGTTCGACGCGGTCGTCAGCGTGGAGATGATCGAGGCGGTCGGCGCGGAGTTCTGGCCGGTGTACTTCGGAACCCTGGACGAGCGGCTGGCACCCGGTGGCAGGGTGGCGCTGCAGGCCATCACCATGCCGCACGAGCGGATGCTCGCCACCCGCTCCACGTTCACGTGGATCCACAAGTACGTCTTCCCCGGCGGCTTCATCCCCTCCACGCGGGCGATCGAGGAGACCGTCCGTGACCACACCCGGCTGCGCCTCGCCCGCCGCGACGCCTTCGGCGCCCACTACGCGGAGACGCTGCGGCTGTGGCGGGAGCGGTTCGCCGAGCGCGCGGAGGAGGCCGGGGCGCTCGGCTTCGACGAGACCTTCCGCCGCCTGTGGACCTTCTACCTGGCCTACTCCGAGGCCGGGTTCCGCTCCGGCTACCTCGACGTCCAGCAGTACCTGTTCACCAAGGAGACCCCCGCCCGATGACCACCACCAGCAGCAGCACCGCCGCCCGGCCCGGCGCGGCCCACCGGCTCGCCGCCCTCGTGGGGGACGTCCTCGGCGGCCCGCTGCCCGTGCGGCTGCGCGCCTGGGACGGCAGCGAGACCGGCCCGGCCGGCGCCCCCGTGGTCGTCCTGCGCTCCCGCCGCGCCCTGCGCCGCCTGCTGTGGCAGCCCGGCGAGCTGGGCCTCGCGCAGGCGTACGTCACCGGCGAACTCGACGTCGAGGGCGACCTCGCCGAGGGACTGCGGACGATGTGGGCGACCGCCCGCGAGCGGGGCCCGCGCCCGCCCCGGCTCACGCCCGCCGGCCGGGCCCGCGCGCTCGCCACGGCCGTACGCCTCGGGGTCGTCGGTCCGCCGCCGCCCGCTCCCGCCTCCCAGGCGCGGCTGCGCGGCGGCCTGCACAGCCGGGCCCGTGACCGGGCCGCCATCAGCCACCACTACGACCTGTCCAACGACTTCTACGCCCTGCTCCTCGACGAGACCATGGCCTACTCCTGCGGCTACTGGGCGAGCGAGAAGCCCGGCTTCACCCCCGCCGACGCCCAGCGGGCCAAGCTGGAGCTGATCTGCCGCAAGCTGGGACTCGTACCCGGCGCCCGGCTGCTGGACATCGGCTGTGGCTGGGGCTCGCTCACCCTGCACGCCGCCGAACGGCACGGGGTGCAGGTCACCGCCGTCACGCTGGCCCGGGAGCAGGCGGCCTACGTCCGCGAGCGGGTGCGCGAGCGCGGCCTGACCGAACGGGTGCAGGTGGTGTGCCAGGACTACCGGGACATCGAGGGCGGCGCGTACGACGCCGTCTCCACGGTCGAGATGGGCGAGCACGTCGGCGACGCCGAGTACCCGGCGTTCGCCGCCGCCCTGCACCGGCTGGTGCGGCCGTGCGGGCGGGTTCTGGTGCAGCAGATGTCGCGCGGTCCGGGCGCTCCCGGCGGCGGGCCGTTCATCGAGGCGTACATCGCCCCGGACATGCACATGCGGCCGCTGGGCGCGACGGTGGCGCTGCTGGAGGAGGCGGGCCTGGAGGTCCGGCACACCGAGTCGCTGCGCGAGCACTACGTCCGCTCGGTCGGCGCCTGGCACCGCACCCTGGAGGAGCGCTGGGAGGCGTTCGTGGGGCTGGTGGGCGAGGAGACGGCGCGGGTGTGGCGGCTGTACCTCGTCGGCGGGGCGCTGGCCTTCGAGGAGGCCCGCATGGGCGTCGACCAGATCCTCGGCGTGCGGCCCGGGCCCGGCGGCGACGGCGGCATGCCGGCGACCTCGCACGGCTGGTACGAGGGGCTGGAGAAGCCGTGAGCGACTTCCCCTGGGGCGCGTTCGCGGTCAACCTCGCCTGGGCCGCCGCCGCGGCGCTCGCGGTCATGCTGGTCACCTTCGCCCTGGCGGTGCGCGCGGGCGTGCACCGGATCGTGGACGTGGCCTGGGGGATCGGCTTCACCGCGGTCGCCGTCGCGACCCTGGCCGCGTCCGCCGGGCACGGCGATCCGGTACGACGGCTGCTGGTGACGTCCCTGACAGCGGTGTGGGGGCTGCGCCTGGCAGCGCACATCGCCCGCCGCGGCCGGGGCCACGGCGAGGACCCGCGGTACGAGGCCATGCTGGCCAGGGCGCCCGGCAGCCGGAACGCCTACGCCCTGCGGATGATCTACCTGCTGCAGGGCGCCCTGGTCTGGCTGGTGTCACTGCCCGTGCAGGCCGCCCAGTACGTCCCCGGCCCGCCGTCGGTCCTCGCCTGGGCCGGCACCGCGCTGTGGGCGGTCGGCCTCGGCTTCGAGGCGGTCGGGGACGCGCAGCTGGCCCGGTTCAAGGCCGATCCCGCCAACCGCGGCGCGCTCATGGACCGCGGGTTGTGGGCGTGGACCCGGCACCCCAACTACTTCGGTGACTTCTGCGTCTGGTGGGGCCTGTTCCTCATCGCGTGCCGCTCTCCGGCGGCGGCCGCCGTGTCCGTGGTCTCCCCCGTGGTGATGAGCCTGCTGCTGACCAGGGGCAGCGGGAAGCGGCTGCTGGAACGGCACATGGCCGACCGGCCCGGCTTCGCCGAGTACAAGGCCCGTACCAGCGGCTTCTTCCCGCTCCCGCCCCGGCGGAGGGCACGTGCCTGACATGACGGCCGCGTTGGTGCCCCTGCGCCGGCCGGCCCGGCCGCGGGCGGCCGTCCTGGTCCTGCACGGCGGCCGTGCGTCGAGCGAGGACCCCGCTCGGCCGTGGCAGCTCGCCGCGCTGCGGATGGAGCCCTTCGTACGGGCGGTGTCCGCCGCGTCGGCGGACCGGGACGTCCTGGTCGCCCGGGTGCGCTACCGGCTGCGCGGCTGGAACGGCGAGCGCGCCGACCCGGTGCGGGACGTCCGCCGGGCGCTGAGCGAGCTGTCCGGGCCGGCCGGTCCCCTCCCCGTGGTCCTGCTCGGTCACTCCATGGGCGGCCGGGCGGCCCTGCGCGCCGCCGGGCACCCGTCGGTGCGGGGCGTGGTCGGCCTCGCGCCGTGGTGGCCGGCCGGTGAGCCGGTGGCACAGCTGGCGGGCCGGTACGTCGTCGCCCTGCACGGCGACCGGGACCGCGTCACCTCGCTCACCGAGACGGCCGACTGCGTCCGCCGGGCACGGAGTACGGCCGCACGGGCGGGGCCGGCCGTGGTCGGGGGCAGCGACCACGCGATGCTGAGCCGCCCCCGCCTGTGGCACCGCACGGCCTCGGCGATGGTCGCCCACCTCCTCGACCCGGACGACACACCGGACCCGCTCCCTGAGGAGTCCTACGGCACCGGGGGCTTCCCTGTGCTGTGAGCGGGTCAGCGCACGTGGGGCGTGCCGTTGAGGCGGGTCCGGGTCCGGGGACGGCATGGGCGTCCGTGCCGGGGCCGGGTGTCTGTTCCGTGGGGGTGACGGGCGCCCTCGGTCGGCGACGTCGACCCCGGGCCGGGTCGTGCAGGGCGCCGCGGCACCCCCGGCCTACGCCGCCAGCGCGACCCGGGCCGCACGCCGGACCCACTCCCCGAGGAGTCCTACGGCACCACCGGCCTCCCCGTGCAGTGAGCGTCTCAGCGCACGTGAGGCGTGCGGTGGCTCGTGCCGCTGAGGCGGATCCGGGTTCGGGTGGTGCAGGGGGCGGCGGCGTTCTCGGCCTCCGCCGCCAGCGCGGTCAGGCCGGGCAGGACGGCGTCGGGGGGCGTGCCGGGTTCCAGCCAGACCCGCAGGCCGACGTCGAGGTGGGTCCCGCCGCGGGGCAGCACCCGGGCACGGCAGCGGGCGACGCCGGGCAGCTGGGCGACGCGGGCCGACAGGGCGCCGGCCAGCGTGTGGGGATGCACCGTGGCACCCGGGGACGGCAGGGCGAGCGGACGGGTGCGGCCGGAGTGGATCTGCGCGAGTGCCCAGTACACGAACAGCACGGTCAGCAGGGACGCCGCGGTCATGACGACCGGCGTCCACCACCCCGCACCGCGCAGCCGCGCCAACCCGGCCCGGTCCATCAGGACGGAGCCCGTCCCGTCGGCGGGCCACCAGGACGGCAACCGGGACGCGACGCCGAGATCACCGCCGACGAGCCAGAGCCCCGCACCGAGCAGGACGAGTCCAAGAACCCCCAGCACCGCCCTGTTGACGACGCCACGGGACCACGCCATCACCGATCACCTCCGGGCTGCGACGCGGACGGGCCCTGGGCGGCCCAGTTCGTCGTTCGGCCGTCAGAGCCGGCTTCGTCCTTTTCGACGCCGGACGCGGTTCCCGCCGCAGTCGCGCCGCCCGGGGCCGGGACGAGCGCCGATCGGTCGCCGGCCACGGTGGATGCGGAGTCGCGCCGCGGAGTGTCCGGTTCCGGATGTGGGGGGCGCCAGACCGGGTCCGGGGCGACCTTGACGCGCAGGCGGGGGGTGTGGCGCAGCCGGCAGGAGGTCAGGGCGCTTCGGGCCGCGGTCGTGACCGCGGCGCGTGCCGTCTCGCGGTCGCCGAAGGCGAGGGCCGCGCGGACCGTCACGCGTCGGCGTCGGGCCCGTACACGCACCGCGGCGACGCCGTCGACGGCCGCCACCACGTCGCGGACCAGGCTCACCGTCGCCGAGCGGTCCACGGCCACGGCCACGCGGGCCACCGGGGTGCCGACGGTCCACTGGTGACGGCGGCCGGGCGCCAGGGCGAGCAGGATCATCCACGCGCCCGCGAGGGCGATCAGCGCGCCTCCGGCGACGACGGCCGGGTCACCGGGACCGTGGGCCGACAGCCAGTGCACGGCATCGGTGCGCCAGGCCGCCGCCGGCCGGTCCGCGAGGTGCACGCGGAACAGGTCGAAGGCGAGCACACCGCAGCTCACGGCGGCCGCCCAGGCCAGCAGGGCGACCGGCACCCCGCGCCGCGACCACGACCGCCGGGGCGTACGCAGCCCGTCGGCCACCGGCAGGGCGTCCCACTCCGCAGACGCGGGAGAGGCTGTCGGCGTGAGTGCCGTGACGCCGATGCGGGGCGGGGACACGTCCAGTCCCGTCAGGTGCCGGGTCCGCTCCGTGACGTGGGACTGGACGTCCCGCACGGTGTCGGCCAGCGGGGCCGGATAGGGCAGCGTCAGCTTAAGGGACACCTCGGCGCTCCTGCCCCGCACGGACGCCGCCGAGCCCACCACCCGGCCGGCCCGCGCCTCGGTGGCCGCCCGCTCGGCGATTCTGCGCACCGCCCGCTGCGAGACGGTGGTGCTCCCCCGTTCCGCGGCCGCGGTCATCGGCGGCTCCGCTCGAAGGCGTCCCGGACGTCCCGGACGCTGCCGCCGCTCTCCGCCCACCGGCCCAGCGCCCAGCCGAGACCGCCGAGCGCGGCCACGAGCAGGAAGGCGCCGAACCCGCCGAAGTAGCCGGCGAACGCGAGGGCCATGCCCGCGATCATCCCCATGAACGCTGTGCTCATCTCTGGTCCCCTCTCACCCGGATCGACGGCCGTCACTCCACTCGGGCCGCGGCCGTGGTCTCGGGCTCCTCCTCCTCGGGCAGCCGGACATCGTTGACGGTGATGTTCACCTCGACGACCTCCAGGCCGGTGATCCGCTCGACCGCGGAGATGACGTTCTCCCGCACGTCCCTGGAGACGTCCGTGATGGCGACGCCGTACTCGACGACGATGTCGAGGTCGATGGCGGTCTGCCGCTCGCCCACCTCGACCTTGACGCCGCGGCCGATGTTGGGGCGTCCGCCGGGAACGCGGTCGCGCACCGCGCCGATCGTGCGGGAGAGACCGCCGCCCATGTCGTGGACGCCGGGGATCTCACGGGCCGCGATGCCCGCCACCTTCACGACGACGACGTCGGCGATCGACGTCCGGCCGCGGTCGGCGGCCGGCTGGTCGGCACCGGTCGCGCCGCCGGACACGGCCGTCGTCCTCGCCGGCGCCCCGCCCGTGCGCGGCGTGGACACGTCCTTGGCGGTGAGTGCGGTCTGGGGGGTCTGCGTGGTCATGGCTCGTTCCTTTCCTGGCCGTCTCTGTCTTCGCTTCCTTGGACCCGCCGCAGCCGGCGCTGTGACGCGGACGACCGCGGAAAAGGGGCCGGGCACCACCGCGGGGGTGGCGCCCGGCCCTTGAGGAGGCGTCAGCTGGTGGGCATCAGGACGGAGTCGATGATGTAGACGGTGGCGTTGGCGGTCTTGACGTTGCCGCAGACGACCTTGGCGGAACCGTTGACGGTGTAGGACTCACCGGAGCCGGAGGTGGTGAGCTTGGACTTCTCCAGCGTCTCGTAGGAGCCCTTCTCCAGGTCCGCGGGGGCGAGCTGCTTGCCGACGACGTGGTAGGTGAGGATCTTCGTCAGCTGGGCCTTGTCGTTGAGGACCTTGTCGAGGGTGGCCTTGGGGATCTTCGCGAAGGCGTCGTTGGTCGGGGCGAACACCGTGATGTTCTGGGCGTTGTTGAGGGTGTCGACCAGGCCGGCCTTCTTCACCGCGGTCACGAGGGTGGACAGGGCGGGGTTGTTGGAGGCGGCGGTGGCCACCGGGTCCTGGGCCATGCCGTCGAAGGAACCGGCGCCGTCCTTCGGCACGGCCGAGCAGGCCGCTCCGAAGGGCTTGTCCGCCGAGGTGGTGCTGCCGGCGCCGGTCATGCCGTCGTCCGACGCGGAGGCCGAGGCGGACGCCTTCGACGAGGAGTCGGACTTGGCGGAGTCGCTGCCGCTGTCGGAGCAGGCGCTCAGGGCGAGCGGCAGGACGGCCGCGGCGGCCAGGGTGACGGCGGTACGGCGGATACGGGTGTTCATCTCTTGGTTCTCCTGTCGGGTTCCGCGGCGGGAGCCGCGGGCGTACGGGGTCGGGAAAAGTGGTCTGAGGGGGCGGGTCAGTCGACGGTCACGACGACGGAGTGCCATCCGCTGGCGCCGTCGGGGACGGTCCGCGTGCGTCTGTCGGTCTGGAGCCGGCCGGTGCGGTCGGTGGCGCGCACGGTGAGGGTGTGGCTCCCCTTGGTCGCCTCCCAGGGGAGGGACCACTGGCGCCAGGTGTCGCGGCTGTCCTCGGCGGCCAGCCGGACCTCCCGCCAGGGCCCGTCGTCGACACGGACCTCGACCTTGTCGATGCCGCGGTGCTGGGCCCAGGCGACCCCGGCGACCATGACCGTGCCGGAGGAGGGGCGGGCGAAGGGCTTGGGGGTGTCGATCCGGGACTGCGTCTTGACGGGCGCCCGGCGGGCCCAGCCGCGCTTCACCCAGTAGGGGTCGTAGGCGTCGAACGTGGTGAGTTCGATGTCCTCGATCCACTTGCAGGCCGAGACGAAGCCGTAGAGGCCGGGCACCACCATGCGGACGGGGAAGCCGTGGGCGAAGGGCAGGGGTTCGCCGTTCATGCCGACGGCCAGGAGGGCGTCGCGGCCGTCCATGACGTCCTCGACGGGGCTGCCGATGGTCATGCCGTCGACCGAGCGGGCCACGAGCTGGTCGGCCGGGCCGCCCCGGGAGGGCGGGCGCACCCCGCACTCGGCCAGCAGGTCGGCCAGGCGTACGCCGATCCAGCGGGCGTTGCCGACGTAGGGGCCGCCGACCTCGTTCGAGACGCAGGTGAGTGTGATGTCCCGTTCGATCAGCTCGCGTCGCAGCAGGTCGTCGTAGGTGATCGTACGAGGCCGGGTGACGCCCTTGCCGTGGATGCGCAGCCGCCAGGCGGTGGCGTCGACCTTCGGCACCACCAGGGCGGTGTCGACCCGGTAGAAGGAGCCGTTCGGCGTGGTGAAGGGGCTGATCCCGGGGATGCGCAGCCCTGCGCCCCGGGGGACGGCGGCCGCCGGGGAGGCGGGGGCGGGCAGCATCACGGCCCGGCGGGAGGCCACCGCGTCCCGGCCGGCCGCGCCGCCGAGCGACCGGCCCAGCGCACCGGCTCCGGCCGAGGCGAGCGCGGCGGCCGTCGCGGTGATCACGAACCCGCGCCGGTCCCACCCGGCGTCGCCGGGTGCCGCTTCCCGCTCGGTCGTGGCCGGCCGCCGGGGCGCGAGCCGGCCCGCGAGGACGTGGAGCACGACCGCGCCGACGACGGCGCCGACGATCGAGGGCAGCGCGTCCGCCATGCCGCGGGAGTCGGGGCGGCTCGTCGCCGCGGCCGCGCCGACCACGCCGAACAGCAGCACACCGAGAGCGGCGGTGCGCCGGAACCGCAGTGCGGCAATTCCCAGCAGCAGTGCGAAGAGCGTCAGCGCCGCGAGAATTCCGAGCTGCAGAACGAGTTTGTCGTCGGTGCCGAAATGGCGGATCGCCCAGTCCTTCACGGCGGTGGGCGTGCGGTCGATCGCCGCGCCGCCCACCGCCACCACGGGACCGGCCTGCGGCCGGACCAACCCGGCCACCAGCTCGGCGAACGCGAGCGCCGCGAAGCCCGCCAGCACACCGCTGAGGGCGGCCGGCGGCACCGCGCCGGGCCGGATTCGGCGTTCCTTCTCGTTCTCGGTCACGTGGGGAATCCGGCCCCCGAGCCCTACCGGATTGGCCGTACGCACGATTGAATGAATTCTTTTTTCCGACCAATCCGAGCCCGGCCCGGCTACGGATGTACGAAAAAAAATCGACTTCCGCTCCGGGAGATCGCCCGTTCCGCTTCCACCCAGCGGGGGCATCCGCGCGGGGCCCGCTCGCGGAAGTGCTCCGTAACAACGAGGGCCCGGCGCTGTCCAACCTTCGGAAGAACGGACGAGAGGAGCCGCCCCGTGGCGGGGTCCCGCACCCAGAGCACACCAGCGGTCGGCCGGGCGGGCACGGACGACGACCTGCTGGCGGTCCGCGCCGCCGAAGGGGACGAGGACGCCTTCGCCCTGCTGGTACGGCGGCATGCCCCGGCGCTGCTGCGGCTGGCCACGAGCCTGCTCGGCAGCCGGGCCGAGGCGGAGGACGCCGTGCAGGACGCCTTCCTCAGCGCCTGGCGGAGGCTGCCCGAGTTCCAGGGCCGCTCCGCGTTCGGCACCTGGATGTACCGGATCGTCACCAACCGCTGCCTGAACGTGCTGCGCGCCCGCAGGCCGGTGACCCCGCTGGACGCGGCGGGCGACCCGCCCGCCGCCGAGCACACGGTGTCCCCGGCCCGCATCACGGAGGCCCGCGACGCGGTCCGGGAGCTGCGCGAGGCCCTCGGCCGGCTGTCGCCCGAACAGCGGGCGTGCTGGGTGCTGCGGGAACTGGACGGCCGCTCCTACGAGTTCATCGCGGACGCGGTCGGAATCAGCCAGGATGCCGTCCGGGCCCGGGTCTTCCGCGCACGCCGTTGTCTGACACAAGCACTGGGGGCCTGGCGATGACCTCTCACACCGACCCGCCGAACAGCGCCGTCACCCCCGGGGACGACGACGAACTCCTGCCGTGCGGACGGCTGTTGTCGCACACCTGGCGCGCCTGGGAGGAGGGGATCGACGACGCCCACGTGCGGTCCTGCCCGTGGTGCCGGGAGGCCGTGGGGGAACTCGACCAGCTGGAGACCGCGGTGCGCGGCCTGCGCGACGACGCGGCGGAGGCCTCCGCCTGGGACGCCGAACCGCTGACCCGGCGCGTCATGGACGTCGTACGCCTCGAACTGCGTCCCGGCCGGCCGCTGCCCCTCGGGGAGCCCGCGGAGGACCTGTGGGTCATGGAGGCGGTCGCGGCGCGGGTGCTGCGCGCGGCCGCCGAGACCGTCCCGGGCGTCCGGGCCGGCTCCTGCCGCCTCCTCGACGGCCGCGAGGACGGCACGCGGGACGGCACCGTCGGGGCCCGTCTCGACATCCACGCCCCGGCCGACGCCGTCCTGCCCGACGTCGCCGACCGCGTGCGCCGGTGCGTGCGGGAGGCGGCGGACCGCGAGCTGGGCATGACCCTGGCGGCCGTGGACATCCGTGTCATCGATCTCGTCGCCGCACCGGCAGACGACGACCAGGAAGGCTCTACGCCATGACCGCGCACATCGCGCAGACGACGCTCGTCGAGGAGGCCGCCGCGGCTGCGGAGGGCGTGGTCGGGGTGGCCTTCCTCAAGCCGGGGCTGGCCGAGCGGCTGCGCTCCACGCTGTCCCGTCCGGCGCCGCACCCCGGCCGGGCCCGGCCCACGGGAGTACGGATGACCGCGAACGGGGACGACGGCTCCTGGCACGTGGAGATCCAGGTCGTCGTGGTCCGGCAGGCCAGGGCGGTGGACGTGGCCCGGGCCGTCCGCACCCGGGTTTGCGACCGCCTGAGCGCCCTGACACCGACGCACCCCGCCCCGACCGTCACGGTGACGGTCACGGGCCGCGTCTGACGACAGCGGCACCGTGCGTCGAGCCTCCGCCGAAATTCGGCGCCCCCAGCCACCACCGGGCCGGACGGCAACCGCTCGGCTCGGAACGGACAGCAGCGCAACGGTGGTGCGGAGGCGCCGCGCATCGAGCCGCCACCGGGCACTTCGTTCACCGGCACGTCCCGACGCCGGCCGCACAGCCACCCGCCCCCCCCCGAAATTCGGCGCCCCCAGCCACCACCCCGCCGGACGGCAACCGCTCAGCTCGGGAAGGACAGCAGCGCGAGCGGGGTGGAGGTGGGGTGTTGCGAGCCGCCGTCGGGTTCGACGGTGATGCCGATGCCCGACGCCCCGTCGACGGCGCCCCGCAGCAGCAGGGTCTGCTCGGCGCGGTGAGAGTCCATGAGGCCGGCCGACCGCATCGTGCCGCCGTCGTCGAACCACAGTTGGTAGACCTTGCCGCTGGGCGGCGCGGCCATCCCGGAGACGGCGAAGACGGCCCGGTCCCGGCTGCGGGAGACCACGACGGTCCCGGTGGCGCCGCCGCTCAGTTCGGCCGCCTTGGTCCTGGCGTCCGGTGCGGTCAGTACGGCGGCGATGTCGTCCGTCGCCTGCGTGGCGCGGCGCGCCCGGTCCTGGGCGTCCTCGGCGCGCTGGTGCTGCCAGACGGTGCTGCCGCCCAGTGCCGTGGCGGCCGCGAGGCAGGCCGCCAGCGCCCAGCGCGACACCGTGCGCGCCCGCGGCCCGGTCCGGGTGGCGGCGGACCGGGCGGGTTCGCCCGGGCTGTCCTGGCGGACGGTACCGATGCGCCGCAGGACCTGCTCGCGCATCCCGGGAGCGGGCGTCGCGGCGGCGGCGAGTCCCAAGCGGGCGGCGGTGGCGCGCAGTTCGGCCGTCTCCTGCGCGCACGCCTCGCAGCCCGTGAGATGCCGTTCGAACGCGGCGCTCTCCTCGTCGGAGAGGGCGTGCAGGGCGTAGGCGCCCGTCAGCCGGTGCAGGTCGGTGGTCGTCATGCGGTCACCCCCAGGCAGTCGCGCAGCCGGATCAGTCCGTCGCGCAGGCGCGTCTTGACGGTGCCCAGCGGAAGTGCCAGCGCCTCCGACACCTCCCGGTAGGTCAGCCCCCGGTAGTAGGCGAGGGTGACGGCCTGGTGCTGGATCTCGGTCAGCGTGCGCAGACAGCGCCGCACCTGTTCCCGCTCCAGCCGGGCCTCGACGTGCTCGACCACCTCGTCGTACTCGGGCACCCGCTCCAGCAAGGACGCCTTGTGGTCCCGGGCGGCCGCGGCCTCCACCGAGCGCACCCGGTCCACGGCCCGGCGATGCGCCAGCGTGAGGATCCAGTTCATGGCCGTGCCCCGGTCGGACCGGTAGCGCGGCGCGGTCCGCCACACCTCCACCAGCACCTCCTGAGCCACTTCCTCCGACTGCGCCCGGTCCCGTACAACGGCCCGGACGACTCCCAGCACTCCGCTCGCGACGGCGTCGTAGACGGCTGCGAACGCGTCCTCGTCGCCCAGGGCCACACGGCGGACCAGTTCCTGCAGATCAGGCTCATGTGCAGGATTTCTGCCGATATGTACCGCTTCCTTCACCGAGGGCCTCCGTGGTCGGGACGTGTCCGGGCGTAATCCGTTCCTGCGGGGACACCGGATTGGTTGCGGCGGTGAGGAAAAAGGCGCAGGTGGCACTGGCGGAGTCGGCCACGGCACAGGTATCCCCAAGGGGGCGCACAGCCGGCAGGGGTAAAGCAGGGTGCTGGACGACTCCGTCACATCGACACCGTGACCTGCGGGTTTGCTGTCAGGAACGATCCCTGCCAGGCCGGCGTCTCAGGTACCGTCCGCACCTACGCGCCACACCGCCGAACCGCCGAGACCCATGGGAGCCACGCCCGCCAATGGACAGCACCGCATCCTCGCTCGCCTCTTTGTGGGACCGCGTCTTCGGCACCCAGCCCGACCCCGACCTGTGGGTGGTCCTCGCGACCCTCGTCGCGGCGCTCGCCGTCACCGTCCCGCACAGCGTGTGGCGCATCGCACGCAACGCCATCACCATCGCCCACGAGGGCGGCCACGGCCTGGTCGCGCTGCTCACCGGGCGTCAGCTGACAGGGATACGCCTGCACTCGGACACCAGCGGCCTGACCCTCTCCCGCGGCAAGCCGCACGGCATCGGCATGATCCTGACCGCGGCCGCCGGCTACACCGCCCCCTCACTGCTCGGCCTGGGCGGCGCGGCCCTGCTGGCCGCGGGTCACATCACGCTGCTGCTGTGGGCCGCGACGGCCCTGCTCATCGCCATGCTGATCATGATCCGCAACGCCTACGGCGCGCTGACGGTGGTGCTCACGGGCGGGATGTTCCTGCTGGTGTCGTGGCTGGCCGGGCCGCAGGTGCAGGCGGCGTTCGCGTACGCGGTGGTGTGGTTCCTGCTGGTGGGCGGTGTCCGGCCGGCGTTCGAGCTGCAGGCCAAGCGGATGCGGGGCGGCGCGGGCGACTCGGACGCGGACCAGCTCTCCCGGCTGACGCACGTACCGGCGGGGCTGTGGCTGTTCCTGTTCCACGCGGTGTCGCTGTGCTCGCTGATCGGCGGAGGCCGCTGGCTGCTGGAGATGTGACCGGGCACCCCTGCGCCCCGTGTGCGCGCATATATGCACGGCAATTCCCATGCCGTTCTTTCACCATGGTTTCGCCGCATTTGATCAAGATCTCCGGTCACGCCCAGCCACTAAAGTGGGGCCATGACCGTTAACCCCGCACACACCGCCCTCTGGCCCGCCCCGCACGCGAGCGGAGCCGTCGACGCGACGGTCCACGTGCCCGGGTCCAAGTCGGTCACCAACCGCGCCCTGGTGCTGGCCGCCCTCGCCTCCGAGCCCGGCTGGCTGCGCCGCCCGCTGCGCTCCCGCGACACGCTGCTGATGGCCGGCGCCCTGCGCGCCATGGGCGTCGGCATCGAGGAGGGGGTCGGCCCGGACGGCACGGGCGAGGTCTGGCGGGTGCTGCCCACGGGCCTGCGCGGCCCGGCCACGGTCGACGTGGGCAACGCCGGCACGGTGATGCGCTTCCTGCCCCCGGTGGCCACCCTCGCCGACGGCCCCGTCCGTTTCGACGGCGACCCGCGGTCGTACGAGCGTCCCCTGCACGGTGTGATCGACGCCCTGCGCGTCCTGGGCGCCCGGATCGACGACGACGGCCGCGGCGCGCTGCCGTTGACGGTGCACGGCGGAGGGGCGCTGGACGGCGGCCCGGTCGAGATCGACGCCTCGTCGTCCTCGCAGTTCGTCAGCGCCCTGCTGCTGTCCGGCCCGCGGTTCAACCAGGGCGTCGAGGTCCGGCACGTCGGCTCCTCGCTGCCCTCCCTGCCCCACATCCGCATGACCGTGGACATGCTGCGCACCGTCGGCGCCCAGGTGGACACGCCGGAGTCGGGCGGCGAGCCCAACGTGTGGCGGGTGACGCCGGGCGCGCTGCTCGGCCGGGACCTGACCATCGAGCCCGACCTGTCCAACGCCCAGCCGTTCCTCGCCGCCGCCCTGGTCACCGGCGGCAAGGTCGTCGTGCCCGCCTGGCCCGCGCACACCACCCAGCCCGGCGACCGGCTGCGGGAGATCTTCACCGAAATGGGCGGTTCCTGCGAACTCACCGAGTACGGACTGGAGTTCACCGGATCGGGTGCCGTTCACGGAATCGATGTGGACCTCGGCGAGGTCGGCGAGCTGACCCCGGGCATCGCCGCGGTCGCGGCCCTCGCGGATTCCCCTTCGACCCTGCGCGGGGTGGCCCATCTGCGCCTGCACGAGACGGACCGGCTGGCCGCGCTCACCAAGGAGATCAACGAGCTCGGCGGCGACGTGACGGAGACCGCCGACGGCCTGCACATCCGCCCGCGCCGCCTGCACGGCGGGATCTTCCACACCTACGAGGACCACCGCATGGCGACGGCCGGCGCGATCATCGGCCTCGCGGTGGAGGGCGTGCAGATCGAGAACGTGGCGACGACGGCGAAGACCCTGCCGGACTTCCCCGAGCTGTGGACCGGGATGCTCGGGGCGTAGGGACGTAGAGGAGATGCGCCGCTACGGCAAGCACACCGACGAGGACGACATCCGGGTCCGTCCGGGCCGCAAGGGCACCCGGCCCCGTACGAACATCCGTCCCGCCCACGAGGACGCGGCCGAGGGCATGGTCCTCACCGTCGACCGGGGCCGGCTGACCTGTCTGGTCGACGGCCGGACGGTGCTGGCGATGAAGGCCCGCGAACTGGGCCGCAAGGCCGCGGTGGTCGGCGACCGGGTGGCCATCGTCGGGGACCTCTCCGGCAAGAAGGACACCCTCGCGCGGATCGTCCGCATCGAGAAGCGGACGTCCGTGCTGCGCCGCACGGCGGACGACGACGACCCCTACGAACGGGTGGTCGTGGCCAACGCCGACCAGCTCGCCGTCGTCACCGCCCTGGCCGACCCCGAGCCCCGCCCCCGCCTGATCGACCGCTGCCTGGTCGCCGCGTTCGACGGCGGCCTGACACCCCTCCTCGTCCTGACCAAGTCGGACCTGTCCCCGCCCGACAAGCTCCTGGAGCTCTACGGCGACCTGGACATCCCGTACGTGGTCACCAGCCGTGAGGAGCTGGAGAGCGGCGAGGCGGTGGCCCGGGTGCGCGAGCAGCTCGACGGCAAGGTCACGGCGTTCGTCGGCCACTCCGGCGTGGGGAAGACGACGCTGGTGAACGCGCTGGTCCCCCGGGACCGCCGCCGTCTGACCGGTCATGTCAACGCGGTCACGGGCCGCGGCCGCCACACCACGACCTCCGCCCTCGCCCTCCCTCTCGGCGACGACGACGGCTGGGTGATCGACACCCCGGGCCTGCGTTCCTTCGGCCTCGCGCACGTCGACCCCTCCCGGGTCATCAAGGCCTTCCCGGACCTCGAACCCGGCACGGAGGGCTGCCCGCGCGCCTGCAGCCACGACGAGCCGGACTGCGCGCTGGACCAGTGGGTGGCCGAGGGCCACGCGGATCCGGCGCGGCTGTACTCACTGCGCCGGCTGCTGGCCAGCCGGGAGCACAAGGAGGTCGACTGACCACCGCGTTGTTTGCCTGTACGCCGGCCCGGTAAGTGCATAATCGCACCGAGCGGACATACGGGGAGGACAGCACATGGCGTGGCTGCTGGTAGTGGTGGCCGGTTTGCTCGAGACGGGTTTCGCCGTGTGCCTCAAGCTCTCGCACGGCTTCACCCGCCTGTGGCCCACGATCGCGTTCTGCATTTTCGCCCTGGGCAGTTTCGGCCTGCTGACCCTCTCCCTGCGCAAGCTCGACGTCGGCCCCGCCTACGCCGTGTGGACCGGCATCGGCGCGGCGGGCACCGCGATCTACGGCATGATCTTCCTCGGCGACCTGGTCTCCACGCTGAAGATCGTGTCGATCAGCTTCGTGATCGTGGGGGTCATCGGCCTGCAGCTGTCGGGCTCGGCGCACTAGACCGCGCTGGCCCCCCGGGGCGGCTCACACCAGCTGCCGGGGCAGAGCCGTGCGCACCAGCTCCCCCACGCCGCCCTCGACCGGTGGCGCGGCCACGCAGGACAGCGCCAGCCTGACCACCAGTTCGCAGGAGCGGGCCAGCTCCACCGTGTCCGTGCGGTGCGCGCCGGGCCCCGCGAGCACCGCCACGGCCCGGTCGCGGACGATCGCCACGAAGTCGCCGGGCGAGGGCAGCGGGCCGTCGGCCCGGCGCTGGGCCGGCACGGCGGAGGAGGACGGCACGGCGGACAGCGTCGGCGAGGGCAGCCGCTCGCTCCAGCAGCCGGTCAGCATGGCCCGTACGAGCGCGTTCTCCCGGGCGGTCGACGCGGTCCACTCGGCGGTGGCGGTCAGCCGCTCGCGGGCGTCGGAGTGCGTGGCCAGCGCCCGCTCCACTCCCGCGAGGAAGCCGTCCGCCTCCCTCCTGACCAGTGCCCGGGCGAGCCCCTCCTTGCTGCCGAACTCGTTGTAGAGGGTCTGCCGGGACACTCCGGCCGCCGCGGCCACGTCCACCATCCGTACGGCGGACCACGGCCGGCGCGCCAGCGCCGAGTAGGCGGCGTCCAGTAGGGATTCCCGCGCTGCAGGCATCATCGCCTCCCTGGGGCGGAGCGACTCTGCGCCCAGATTTGACGCGTGCACAGGCACTGTCAAGGGTTCGCGGAAGCACGCGGGGGCGCCCTTCGGCCGCCATGTGCCGCCAGACCGTGATCCGGGCCGTGTGGCCCCTCGCACACCTCGCCGGATAGCGTTCGTCCCATGCCGGACTACCTCGACGACCTCCGTTTCGCCCATGTCCTCGCGGACGCCGCGGACGCGGCGACCATGGGCCGCTTCAAGGCCCTCGACCTCAAGGTCGAGACCAAACCGGACATGACTCCGGTGAGCGAGGCGGACAAGGCCGCCGAGGAGCTCATCCGCGGCCAGCTGCAGCGCGCCCGGCCGCGCGACGCGATCCTCGGCGAGGAGTACGGCGTGGAGGGCACCGGCCCCCGGCGCTGGGTGATCGACCCGATCGACGGCACCAAGAACTACGTGCGCGGCGTCCCGGTGTGGGCCACGCTGATCTCCCTGATGGAGGCCGGCGAGACCGGCTTCGAGCCGGTGGTCGGCGTCGTCTCCGCGCCCGCGCTGGGCCGGCGCTGGTGGGCCGCGCAGGGGCACGGCGCGTTCACCGGCCGCAGCCTCTCCTCGGCCTCCCGCCTGCACGTCTCCCGCGTCTCGAAGCTGTCGGACGCCTCCTTCGCCTACTCCTCGCTGTCCGGCTGGGAGGAGCAGGGCCGCCTCGACGGCTTCCTGGACCTGACCCGCGAGGTGTGGCGCACGCGTGCGTACGGCGACTTCTGGCCCTACATGCTGGTCGCCGAGGGCGCCGTCGACATCTGCGCCGAGCCCGAGCTCTCCCTGTGGGACATGGCCGCCAACGCGATCATCGTCACCGAGGCCGGCGGCACCTTCACGGGCCTCGACGGCCGCCCGGGCCCGCACAGCGGCAACGCGGCCGCGTCGAACGGCCCGCTGCACGACGAGTTGCTGGGGTATCTGAACCAGCGCTACTGACCGGTGCGACGACCCGGCGCCACTGAGGCACACCGGAACACACAGATGAGCACGCACGCCCTCAATCGGCTGCCCGCGCCCCCTTGTTGACCCGTGCTTTACCTGCCACTCTGAGAGTCTCCCCACTTGTGAACTTGTGAATCCGTGAACTAGCGTCCCGGATTCCCTAGGAGGTGGCTCAAGTCCATGCTCGTCCGTGACGCCATGAGCACAGTCGTCCTCACCATCGGCCCCGCACACACCCTCCGTCAGGCAGCCGCCCTGATGGCCGCACGCCGCGTCGGCGCGGCCGTGGTCCTCGACCCGGACGCGGGCGGGATCGGCATCCTCACCGAACGCGACATCCTCAACTCGGTGGGGCTCGGCCAGAACCCGGACGCGGAGCACGCCTCCGCCCACACCACCACCGACGTGGTCTTCGCCGCCCCGTCCTGGACCCTGGAGGAGGCCGCCCGCGCCATGGCGCACGGCGGGTTCCGCCACCTGATCGTCCTCGACCGCGGCGAGACCGTCGGGATCGTCTCGGTCCGCGACATCATCCGCTGCTGGGCACCCGCCCGACAGCAGGTCGCCCTGCTGCACTGACAGTCAGATTGGACCAAGTCTAAAGTCATATTCATTCGCGTCCTGGTCCCCTTCTGTTAGACTGGCCGTATGAGTGACCTTCTGGAACGGCTGCGCGGACGCGGATGGCGGATGACCGCGCAGCGGCGCGTCGTGGCCGAGGTTCTCGACGGCGAGCACGTCCACCTGACGGCCGACGAGGTCCACACACGGGCCGTCGCGAAGCTGCCGGAGATCTCCCGGGCGACCGTCTACAACACGCTGGGCGAGCTGGTCTCGCTCGGCGAGGTGCTCGAGGTCGCCACGGACAGACGCGCCAAGCGCTACGACCCGAACGCGCACCGCCCGCACCACCACTTGGTCTGCGCCCGGTGCGGCGCGATCAAGGACGTCCACCCGACGGGCAACCCCCTGGCCGACCTCCCGGACTCGGAACGCTTCGGCTTCACGGTCTCGGACGTGGAGGTCACCTACCGCGGCGTCTGCCCGAACTGCGCGGCGTAAGCATCTGCGGGCCCGTGTGGGCCCGCAGGCCGAACACCCTTCAGTCCGAACACTTTTTAGGCGCAAACACAGAGGGCCGGAATCCGTTTCTGGATTCCGGCCCTCTGTCTTCAGTAGCGGGGACAGGATTTGAACCTGCGACCTCTGGGTTATGAGCCCAGCGAGCTACCGAGCTGCTCCACCCCGCGTCGATGAACGCAACAGTACGTGAGGAGCGAGGACAGAAGCAAATCGCTTCTTCGGGGGCGGGAGCCCGGGGGCCGCGACCCCCGGAACGTCACGCCGAGAGTTCCTCCCGCAGCGCGTCCCGCAGCCGTGCCGCCCGCTCCGTGACCTCCGCCGGCCCGAGGGACACGGCCCGGTCGGCCCAGCGCTGTCCCTCCGCCAGCTCCCCACGACGCGCGTAGACCAGGGCCAGCCGCAGCGCCGCCCGACCGTGCCCGGCGTCGGCCGCCCGCGTCCACCACACCGCCGCCTCCGGCTCACTCCCCTCCCGGGCCAGCAGCAGCCCCAGGTTGAAGGCGCCGTTGCGGGACCCTGCCTCCGCCGCCTCGCGGTACCACCGGGCCGCCTCCACCACGTCCCCGCGAGCCGCGGCCATCATGCCGACCCGCACCTGCGCCCGCCGGTGCCCCTGGGAGGCCGCCCGCTCGTACCACTCCTCGCACTCGGTCTTCTCGTGCAGCACCTCGCCCAGCTCGTGCGCCGGCTCCGGCGGCCGCCGCGCGTCGAGCACGGTCGCCAGCCGGTACGCCGCCTCGGCGCTCCCGCCCCCGGCCGCGCAGCGCAGATGCCGCTCCGCCTCGAGCTCGTCGCCGTCCCGCAGCCGGGCGATCCCCACCTGCAGCGCCGCCTCGGTGTGCCCGGCGGCCGCTGCACGCTCGTACCACCGCAGGGCGGCCTCGTCCTCGTCCCGTCCGGCGTGCAGGATGCCCAGGTTGAACGCGGCGTCCACGCTTCCGGCTTCCGCGGCCTTGGAGAACCACGGCTCGGCGCCGGTCGTGTCGCCGCCCTGCAGCAGCAGGATGGCCAGCGCGTTCGCCGCCTCCCGGTGCCCGGCGTACGCCGCGCGCCGGTACCACTGCTCGGCCTGCGTGGTGCGTCCCTGCTCGGCGCAGAGCAGCCCGAGGTTGTACGCGCCGTTGTCGTCACCGGCGTCCATGGCCGCGCGGTACCAGCGCTCGGCGGTCTGCGTCTCGCCGCGCTCGGCGTGCAGCGCGCCGAGCGCGTTGGCCGCGTTGCCGTCCCCGTCCTGTGCGGCTCTGAGCCACCACACGGCGGCGCTCTCGGTGTCACCGGCGTCGCGCAGCAGGAAGCCGAGCGCACAGGCGGCCCGTGCCTCACCGTCCTTGGCGGAGGTCAGGTACCAGCGCCCGGCCTCCTTCAGCTCTCCGCGCTTCTCCAGGATCGCCCCGAGGTGCAGCGCGGCCCGCTGGTGCCCGCGCGCTGCGGCCTGCCGATAGAACTGCTCGGCCTCGGCCAGCAGTTCGACACCGTTGTCGGCCTCGCCCTCGTCCGGGCAGGCCGCCTTGCGGTCGAGCGCGCGCGCCAGCCGGTACGCCGCCTCACGGTGGCCGCGTTCGGCCGCGGCCCGCATCCACTTGCCGGCCGCGACGTCCCCTCGGTGCTCCAGCAGGTCGGCGAGCGCGTACGCCCCCAGGGCGTGCCCCTGCTCGGCGGACTGGCGCAGCCAGTACTCGGCGGCCGGCTCGTCCCCGCGCTCACGGTGGTGCCGGCCCAGGGCGTGAGCGGCCGCGGCCGACCCGGCGACGGCGGCGATCCGCCACCATCCGGCGGCCTCGTCGGCGTAGCCGCGCTGATGCAGCAGGACGCCGAGGTTGTTGGCGGCGGCGCGGTCGCCGGCCGCGGTGGCGGCACGCAGATGGGGTTCGGCTCCGTCGAGATCCCCGCGGCGCAGCAGCATGGCCCCGAGAACACTCATCGCCTCGACATCGCCGGCTTCGGCGGCGAGCCGCTGACGCAGTTCCTCGGCAGCCTCTTCAGCAGCCTCCCCGGCGTCGGTCGCGCCCGGTTCGGAAGGCTGCACAAATCGCCCTGTCTCGAACAGAGTTGCCTTGTCCCCCATAACGTCCATCGTCGCACCACCTGCAACCTGGGTACACCTGGTATACCGCAGCCATTGAGGTCACTTCAGCGTTTTGTCGACATGCCCACAGAGAGACAAGTCAAACACAGATCACCCAACTCCCCACCGCGCCACGTATCCCCTGTGCTCGGCACATGCGTTCGCACACGTCGAAGGCCCGGATCCATGTCGGATCCGGGCCTTCGACCGCAGTAGCGGGGACAGGATTTGAACCTGCGACCTCTGGGTTATGAGCCCAGCGAGCTACCGAGCTGCTCCACCCCGCGTCGTTGTTGTGCAACCGTATCACGACGCGGGGCGGCCTTTGATCAACCGCTGCCCGAACCACCGCTCGGGCTGGGACTGCCGCTGGGACTCGGGCTGCTGCTGCTCTTGCCGCTGCCGCTGCCACCGGCGGTCTTGTCGGCCTTGGCCTGCGCCTCCTCGGCCCTCTTCAGCGCGTCCTGGAGGTCCTTCTGCGCCTCGCCGTACGCCTTCCAGTCGCCCTTCTTCAGGGCCGTCTGGCCGGCGTCGAAGGCCTTCTGGGCGTCGTCGAGAGCCTGTTGGACCGTCGGGTTGCTGGACGTAGGTGGTGGCGTGGTCCCCTGGTCGGGCGGCGGGGTGGTCGAACTCTCCGCGCCGAAGACCTTGTTGAGCGCCTGGTCGAGCGTGTCCTCGAAGGCGGTCTTGTCTCCGTAGCTGACCAACACCTTCCGCAGCAGTGGGTACTTCAGTCCACCACCGCGTACGTAGACCGGCTCCACGTAGAGCAGTCCTCCGTCGAGCGGCACCGTCAGCAGGTTGCCGTACTCGATGTCGGAGTCGCCGCCCTTGAGCAGCTTGATCGACTCGGCGATGTCCTGTTCGGAGTTGAACTGGCTCTGCACCTGTTTGGGCCCGTCGACCGTCGTGCTGGTCGGCAGTTTCAGGATTCTGATCCTGCCGTAGTCGCTGGAGTCCGCCTGCGCGTCGACCGACATGAACGCGCTCAGGTTGTCACGGCCGTTGGGCGTGAACGTCGTCGTCAGCGAGAAGGCCTGCGACGACTGGTCGGGCATCTTCATGCTCAGGTAGTACGGCGGCACCGCGTTGCCCGACTTGTTGGTCGGGTCGTCCGGCACCTGCCACACCTCGCTGCCGGTGAGGAAGGTGGTCGGGTTGGTGACGTGGTAGCGGGTCAGCAGCTCGCGCTGGACCTTGAACAGGTCCTGCGGGTAGCGCAGATGGGACAGCAGCGACTTGGAGATGGCGCTCTTGGGCTCGACCGTGCCCGGGAAGGCCTTCATCCACGTCTTCAGGACCGGGTCCTGGGTGTCCCACTGGTAGAGCTTGACCTGCCCGGTGTACGCGTCGACCGTCGCCTTCACCGAGTTGCGGATGTAGTTGACCTGGTTCTGCTGGGCCACCACCGCGCGCGAGTTGTTGGTCGCGGTCAGCGAGTCGGCCGTCGTGTCACCCAGGGTCGTACGGGAGGCGTACGGGTAGCCGTTCGTCGTCGTGTACGCGTCGACGATCCACTGGATACGGCCGTTCACCACCGCCGGATAGGCGTCGCCGTCGATGGTCAGCCAGGGCGCCACCGCCTCGACGCGCTCCTTGGGCGTGCGGTTGTACAGGATCCGCGAACCCTCGCCGATGGCGCCGGAGTAGAGGATCTGCGGCTCGCTGAACGCCACCGCGTACGCCGCCCGGTTGATCGGGTTGGCGAGATTGACGCCGCTCTTGCCCTTGTAGCTGGTGGTCTTCTCACCGCTGTCGTCGGAGTAGTCGATCTCCTTCTGGGGACCGCCGACGATCGAGTACGTGGTGGTCTTCTCGCCGTAGTAGACCTGCTGCTCGTACGTCCCGAGGTCACCCCGGGACGGCAGGTCGGACTCGGTGAAGACCGGCTGGCCGTTGGCGTCGGCCGCGGTGCCCTTCGCCGCCACCACGCCGTAGCCGTGGGTGTAGCGGAAGTGGTCGTTGATCCAGTTGTTCTTCGGGATGCCGTTGAGGTTCAGCTCACGCAGACCGATGACCGTGTCCTGGACCTTGCCGTCCTTGGTGTAGCGGTCGACGTCGAGGTTGGTCGGGAACGCGTAGTAGTTCCTGATCTGCTGCAGCTGCTGGAACGTCGGCGAGACGATGTTCGGGTCCAGGATGCGGATGCTCGCCGTGGAGTCGACGTCGTCGCGCAGCTTGGTCTTGTCGCTGGTCTTGCTGGTGCCCGAGTAGTCGCTGACCTTGGTGCCGTCGATGCCGTACGCCTCGCGCGTCGCCTTGAGGTTCTTCTCGACGTACGGCGCTTCCTTGGCCTGCTCGTTCGGCTGGACCTGGAACTTCTGGACGATCGCCGGGTAGAGGCCGCCGATCAGGATCGCCGAGAGCACCATCAGGCCGAAGCCGATCACCGGCAGCTGCCAGGTGCGCCGCCACAGGGTGGCGAAGAACAGCAGGGCGCAGATGACGGCGATGCAGAACAGGATGGTCTTCGCCGGCAGATAGGCGTTCGCGTCGACGTACCTCAGGCCGGTCCAGTTGTCCGTGGCCTTGAAGTCACTGGACTTCACCGCCAGGCCGTACCGGTCGAGCCAGTACGCGACCGCCTTCAGCGCGACGAAGACCCCGAGCAGCACCGACAGGTGGCCGGTGGCGGCGGCGGTGGCACGCGCGCCCGGGGAGGTGATCCTGAGGCCGCCGTACAGGTAGTGGGTCAGCGCGGCGGCGATCAGCGCGAGGATCGTGGCGGCGAAGCCGAAGCCCAGCAGGAAGCGGTACCAGGGCAGGTCGAAGGCGTAGAAGGAGACGTCGAGGTGGAACTGCGGGTCCTTCTGGTGGAAGGGCACGCCGTTGACCCACATCAGCCAGGTCCGCCACTGGCCGGCCGCCGAGGCGCCGGCGATCAGGCCCACCAGGGCGGTGATCCCGAGCAGCAGCCACCTCTTGTAGGGCGCGATGCCCATCCGGTAGCGGTCGAGGCTCTGCTGCTCCATCGACATGGCGCTCAGCGGCGGCCGCAGCCGGTGCGCGAGCCAGATGTTGAGGCCGACCGCGAGGGCCATCAGCAGACCGAAGACGAAGAACAGGCCGATCTTCGTCCACAGGGTGGTGGTGAACACGGACGAGTAGTGCACCGACCGGTACCAGAGCCAGTCCGTCCAGAAGCCCGCGAACATGGTGAACGCCATGCCGAGCACGGCAAGGACGCCCAGTGTCATGAGCAGGGTCCGGACACGCCGGGACGGGCGGCCCACTCTGATCCGTGGCCCCGTCGGGCCTCCGCCGCGGTCCGGCATCTGGAAAGCCAAGGTGCGCACCTCGAAGTCGCTGTCGGTCCGTCAGGCCCGCGGTTTCACGGACCTGCCGTGGCCCCCCGTGATCGTGGGCCCACACCTATGCAACTTACTCACCGTTTACTCGGTTCCCGATTCCGGCCATGAACGAGGCAGGATTGTGACCATGTCCAACACCCCCATGGCGGCGAACCCGCTCACCCGGGCCGTGCTCGAGATCGACGAGTACGCCTCCGGCCTCGGCTGGGACCAGCCCGCCCGCCTCTTCGCCCTCGTAGACACCGCTCGGCTGCGTGCCCAGGAACCCGCCCTCGCGGCGCAGCTCGGCCTGGAGGAGGAGCAGGAGTCCGCCGGTCTCACCCCGATCGAGCAGGACGAGATCCCGGCGGGCAAGCCGCTGGACGAGTTCCTCGCCACGATCGCCTGGCCCGACGCGGTGGCCGGCTGCGCGCTGACGGTGGAGCGGCTGATGCTGCCGCCGTCCGCCGAGGCGGCCGTGCCGGAGGGGCTGAACGAGCAGAAGCTCGCGAAGTGGGTCGCCGAGCACCCGGACCGCCAGGAGGTCCGTATGACGGTCGCGGTGCTGCGCGACGGCACCCGGGAGTCGGCCCTGCGGCTGCGCGAGAAGGACACGCCCACCGAGGTCCTCACCGGCCGCGACCTGGTACCGGGCCTGGCCGAGGCCCTGTCGGCGACCTTCGAGGACTGAGCTCCTCCGCTACGGCGAAGGGGGCGCCCCGCGTCCGCGAGAGCGCCCCCGGCCGTGCCCGAGCCCGTGCGTCAGCCCTTGGTCGTGCACTTCGGCAGGTCGGCGGTGTCGCCGTTGCGGATGTCCTTGAGCGCGGACAGTGCGTCCTTGATGGTGTGGACCTTGACCAGCCTGAGTCCGCCGGGGGTGTCCTTGGCGGCGGCCGAGCAGTTCTCGGCCGGGGTCAGGAAGTACCGGGCGCCCTTGTTGCGCGCGCCGACCGTCTTCATCTCGATGCCGCCGATCGGGCCGACCTTGCCGGCGTCGTCGATGGTGCCCGTGCCGGCCACGAAGTTGCCGCCGGTGAGGCTGCCCGGGGTGAGCTTGTCGTAGATGCCGAGCGCGAACATCAGACCGGCGCTGGGGCCGCCGACGTCGGCGAGCTTGATGTCGATGGTGAACGGGAAGGTGTGGTCGGTTCCCGCGGAGATCCCGACGATGGCCCGCTTCGCCCCGCTGTCGTCGGACGTGGCGGTCGTGATCGTGATCTTCTCGGTCTTCGTCGGCGTCTTGTGCGCCTTCTCGGCGGCGGCCTGCTCCTTGGCCGGCACGATCGTGAAGACCACGTTCTGGCCCGGCTTGTGCTTGGTCACGAGCTTGGCGACGTCGGCCGGCTCCTTGACCGCGGTGTCGTCGACGGCCTTGATGACGTCCCCGGCGTGCAGCCTGCCCTCGGCGGGCGAGTCCTTCACGACCGTGGAGACGATCACCCAGGACGTCACCGGAATGCCGAGCTGCTTCAGCGCCGCCACCTTGGCGCTCTCCTGCGACTGGCTGAACTCCTCGGCGTTCTCCTGGGTCGACTGCTCCTCGGTCTTGCCGTCCGGGTAGAGCGTGTCGTGCGGCACGACCTTGTTGTCGTGCGCGAGCCACCCGTACACGGCCTCGACGAGGTTCATTCGGTAGTCGGCGCTGGTGACCCGCACCGTGGTCATGTTCAGGTTCCCGCTGGTGGCGTAGGTCTTGCGCCCGGAGACCTGCAGCACCGGCTCGCCGTCGTGGTTCCCCAACGTGTTCACCGTCGGGCCCGGGGACATCTCCGAGTACGGCACGGGGATGAAGACTCCCGCGCACAGGAGCGCGATCAGCATCAGGGTGGAGGCGAGCATCGTCGCGGTGCGGCGTGGCATGGCACGACAGTACGGGACGCGTCTGTCAGAGGGCCGTCAGCCCCACCCCTGTCATGTACCGGAGTGGGACTTCTCCATGGCCTCACGGAAGCGCGCGTACCCGTCGAGCTCCGGACCGTCGCCGCGCACCTTGCGGGTGCGGTTGGCCCAACTGCCCCACAGACCGGCGCCGATCGCGGCCACCAGTGGAATCAACAACCACACGAGCGCACCCATGCCGACCTCCCAACCCCGGTGAGCGATCGCGAACTGACTGATCAGCAGATTAACCGCCGCCACTGACAACGCTCACGCCAGGGGTGCGGTTACGCAACCCGGGACCGACGGAGGGAGTCAGTGACACCTTTCGGGTGCTCAGCAGGCGCCGACCCATTCCTCCGTACCGTCGGAGAAGGTCTGGTGTTTCCAGATCGGTACCTCGTGCTTGAGGTCGTCGATCAGCTTCCGGCAGGCGTCGAAGGCCTCGCCCCGGTGCGGGCACGACACGGCGACGACGACGGCCAGATCGCCGACCGCGAGGTCCCCGACGCGGTGCACCGCCGCCAGCGCCCGTACGGGGTACTCCGCGACGACCTTCTCGGCGATCCGTCGCATCTCCGCCTCGGCACTGGGGTGGCACGAGTAGCCGAGCCGGTCGACGTCCGCGCCGCCGTCGTGGTTGCGCACGGTGCCCACGAACAGCGCGGTCCCCCCGGCGGCGTCGTCCCCGACGGCCCGGAAGACCTCGTCGACGGACAGGGGCGTCTCGCGGACGCCGATGAGCTTGACGGGGTCGTCCGCGGCCTGCTCGCCGGGGTGGTCGTGGGTGTCTGCCATGCGTCCATCGTGCCTCACGCCCGTGACAACACGGAATACGACTTTCACCAGGCACACACGCGTACGTTTTCGGCGACTCCTACAGGACCGCCGTGTCCCGCAGGTCCGCCGTGGCGGCCGTTCCGGTCCGGAACGCTCAGATCCGGCGCCGGGCCTTGCGGGCCCGCCGCACCACGGCCGCCGCGCCCAGCAGGGCCACCGTCGCCCCCGCGGCACCCGCCGCGGTCGCGTCCTTGCGTCCCAGCCGCCGCCCGGCGACGGTGTGCCGCCCGGAGACCTCTTCCAGCAGCTCCGCGAGCACTTCCTCGTTGGTCCACTGCGGCCGCCATCCGGCGTCGTGCAGCCGGCTGCCGCTCACCACCCAGGGGTACATCGTGTAGGCCAGGTCCCCGGCCGGCGACGGCGTCAGCCCGATCCGGTGCAGCCGGGCCGCCGCCCCGAGCGCCACGGCCGACGGCAGCTCCATCCGCCGGATCCCGCTGAGCTCCTCGACCTCCTCCTGCTCCAGCCACCCCTCGCACCCCACGGCGAGCTCGCCCTCGACCTTCTCCAGGACGGCGTACTCCAGGGCGCTGCACAGGTCCTCGACGTGGCAGAACTGCCAGGCGGGCCGCGACCCGGCCACGACCAGCAGCCGGGGCGACTCGAAGTACCTGGTCAGCGCGGTGTCGGTGCCTCCCACCAGGACGGCCGGGCGAACGACGGTGACGTTCAGCCCCGGGTGCGCCCGGGGCGCGCGCCGTGCGAGCCGCTCGACCTCCAGCAGGTCGCCCACACCCGTGGCCTCGGCCGTCGCCCGCAGCTCGGCGTCCTCCGACAGGGGCAGCTCGTTGTCGGGAAGCGCCCCGTAGACCATCGAGGACGTGCAGAGCACGACCCGGTGGACCCCGGCCGCGGCGGCCGCCGTGAGCACGGTCTGCGTCCCCCGGACGTTGTAAGCCGTCCGCGCGGCGGCGTCGGTCTCGAGGTCGAGGTCGAGCGCGAGATGGACCACCACGTCGGCCCCGCGCAGCTTGTCGGCGATGGCCGGGTCCCGCACGTCGAGGATGTGCCACTGGGCCGCCGCGCACTCTCCGCGCCGCTCGTCGATGGCGATGACCTGCTTGATCTCGTCGGACGCGGCCAGCCGCTCGGTGAGCAGCGCACCGACGCCGGTCGCGGCACCGGTGACCGCGACGACCGGCCCGCGTACAGTCGGCGGGGTTGACTCGTTTCGCGCTGCGCGAACCTGCGGATCTGGGGAACTCACCGGGCGTCTCCAGCGGTTGTCTTCAGTAAGAACGCGAGTGACGCGTCCGTACCAGGTGACATCCATCCTGCCGCAGCCGATGAGTCGGCGAAGCACCGAGGCCCGAACCGCCCATGGTGTCTACGCTGGGTGGTGTCATCGGGCAGCCGCGCCGTCGGGGACAACCGGCGGCCTTACCAGCCGAGGAATCCCGTGAGCGACACCCCATTCGGATTCGGCCTTCCGCCGGAGGAGCCGGAAGACGGCGACGAGGGCAAGAAGAAGGACCAGGAGAGCGGTGGTGGTCAGGACCCGTCCAACCCGTTCGGATTCGGGCTGCCCGGCGCCGGCGGCTTCGGCGGCCCCGGCGGTGACAACCCGCTCGCTGCCATGTTCGGTTCGCTGAACCCCACCGACCTGGGCGCCGCCTTCCAGCAACTGGGCCAGATGCTCTCCTACGAGGGCGGCCCGGTGAACTGGGACATGGCGAAGCAGATCGCCCGCCAGACGGTCTCGCAGGGCACCGCGGACGGCGTGAAGGACGCGAGCGTCGGCCCCGCCGAGCGCAACGCCGTCCAGGAGGCCGTCCGCCTGGCCGACCTGTGGCTGGACGACGTTACGTCCCTGCCCTCCGGCGCCGGCACCGCGGTGGCGTGGTCGCGCGCGGAGTGGGTGGAGGCGACCCTGCCCGCGTGGCAGGAGCTGGTCGACCCGGTCGCCGAGCGCGTCGGCACCGCGATGGGCGACGTCCTGCCGGAGGAGATGCAGGCGATGGCGGGCCCGCTGATCGGCATGATGCGCTCGATGGGCGGCGCCATGTTCGGCACGCAGATCGGGCAGGCCGTGGGCGTGCTCGCGGGCGAGGTCGTCGGCTCCACCGACATCGGTCTGCCGCTCAGCCCGGCCGGCAAGGCGGCGCTGCTGCCGGTGAACATCGAGACCTTCGGCAAGGACCTGGGCGTGCCGAAGGAGGAGGTGCGGCTGTACCTGGCGCTGCGCGAGGCCGCCCACCAGCGCCTCTTCGCGCACGTGCCGTGGCTGCGCTCGCACCTGTACGGCGCGGTCGACGGCTACGCGCGCGGGATCAAGGTCGACACCGCCAAGCTGGAGGACGTCGTCGGCCAGTTCGACCCGCAGAACCCCGAGCAGCTGCAGGACGCCCTGCAGCAGGGCATGTTCCAGCCGGAGGACACGCCCGAGCAGAAGGCGGCCCTGGCCCGTCTGGAGACGGCTCTGGCGCTCGTCGAGGGCTGGGTGGACGCGGTGGTGCACGCGGCCGCGAAGCCGCGTCTGGGGTCCGCCGACGCGCTGCGCGAGACCCTGCGCCGCCGCCGCGCCTCGGGCGGTCCTGCGGAGCAGACGTTCGCCACGCTGATCGGCCTGGAACTGCGCCCGCGCCGCCTGCGCGACGCCTCCCGCCTGTGGGCCTCGCTCACCGACGCGCGCGGGATCGACGGCCGCGACGCCCTGTGGTCCCACCCGGACATGCTGCCCACGGCCTCCGACCTGGACGACCCGGACGGCTTCGTGCACCGCGAGCAGCTGGACTTCTCCGAGCTGGACAAGATGCTGGGCGAGGCGGCGGACAAGCCCGACCTGCGCAAGAAGGAAAGCGACGACAAGGGCGACGACGCCGAGTGAGCCTGTACGACGACGCGGTCCTCGTCCTGAAGGGGTACGAGGGCCAGGAAGAGCTGCGCCAGGCCTACCTCGACCATCTGGCGGCCCACCCGGACGGCATGTGGAAGGCCTGCGAGGCCGGCCACATCACGGCGAGCGCTGTGGTGATCGACCCGTCGCGGGGGCGTGTGCTGCTCACCCTGCACCGGAAGCTGCGGATGTGGCTGCAGATGGGCGGCCACTGCGAGCCCGAGGACACCTCGCTGGAGGCGGCGGCGCTGCGCGAGGCCACCGAGGAGTCGGGCATCACCGGACTCACGCTGCTGGCGGGCGGCCCCGTCCGTCTCGACCGGCACCCGATCCCGGCCCCCTGCAACTGGCACCTCGACGTGCAGTACGCGGTCGTGGCGCCACCGGGCGCGGTCCAGGAGATCAGCGACGAGTCCCTCGACCTGCGCTGGTTCGGCTACGACGAGGTGGCGGACGTGGCGGACGAATCGGTCGTACGACTGCTCGAAGCGGCCCGCGCCCGACTCTGAACGGGTAAGGGGTGACCACCCCGGCGGTCACCCCTTACCGGTACTAGCTCCAGACGTTGCCCTGGTTCTGGGCCCGCGCCCCGTGCTGGCCCATGCCGTACTGGGCGGCGAGGCCCTGACCGATCTGGGCGTTCTGCGGCGGCAGCAGCTCACTCGGCTGGACCAGCGCGAAGCCGCTGCCCATGAAGCTGAGCTCCCAGCCCTCACCGGTGTTGCCGCGGCGCCGCCACACCCCGGAGGAGTGCGTCTGGGCCTGCATCTGCACGCGCAGGCCGGTGGACCAGGCGACGATCGCGTCGGCGTCGCAGTTGACGTACTTGTCGGGCGTGACCTGCAGCATCAGGGGCGCACCGGAGGTCATCAGCGCGACCTTGCCGCGGCCGGTGATGTTCAGCTGGTACTTCCCGGAGCCGGAGATGCCGTAGAGGCTGTCGACGGCGATGACCTCATGGTGCAACGAGGAGTCCATCGCGAGCACGTAGCCGCTGTCGACGGTCAGGCCGTCCTGCTCCACGTCCACCACATGGATGTGCTGGGCGAGGTTGGCGAAGTACACCGTGCCCTGCCCGTGGCAGCGCATGAGGCTCAGGCCCTCGCCGGTGTAGGCACGCGCGCGTGCCTGGTTGTTGCTCTGGTACTCGGCGTCGAACTCGACGAGCCCCTGGTAGGCGACCATGGTGCCCTTGCGGGCCAGGATGTCGTCGTGACCCTCCAGTTTGACGCGCAGCAGCTGCTTGTTCTGCAGGCTGTAGCGCTCCTGGGACTGGGAGTCGTTGTGGGCGAAAAGCGAACTCTGCATGGCGTTTCTGGCTCCCCCTCAGCCCCGGAACCGGAGGCGGTCGGTGCTGTCCTCGCTGGGCTGGACGACGACGATGCCCTGGCCGGAGAAGCCCATCTGGTAGGCCTCGCCGCTGCCACGGCCGATCAGCGACTGCGCCTTGAAGCTGCGCTTGCCCTTCACCTTGAGGTTCGGGGACCAGGCGACGAGGGCGTCCGGGTCGACGTACGTCTCGTCCTCGCCACCGCCGCAGTCGACGACGATCGGGGTTCCCCGGGAGGTCAGCGCGACCCAGCCCTGCCCGGAGATCTTCGTGTTCCACAGGCCCTGTCCGGCGAACTTCGCGAGCCCCTTGACCCGCTCGACGCCCCAGGTGAGATGGGCGTCGAAGGCGAGCAGGTTGGTGGCGTTGACGGAGATGCCGTCGCCGTTGAGGTTGATGACGACGACGTTCGCGCCGTAGTCGGCGAGGTAGAGCAGGCCGTCGCCGGAGCACTTCATCAGGGGCGCGCCCTCGCCGGTGATCCAGTCGCGCGCGATCTGGCGCACGGCCGGCGGGTTGGGCTCGTACTGGATGAAACCCTCGTATGCGATCATCGAGCCCACGCGCGCGAAAAGGTCCTGCCCGCTCTGCATGGCGACCTTGAGCATGTGCTCGCCGTGGTTCTCCATGCGGGCGGTGACGGGTGCGGGGGCGTAGCCCGCGAGCGGCTGGTTCATGACGGGCTCCCTCAGACCTCGTACGGCTGGACGACGATGAAGTTGCCGGGGGCGCCCCGGAACTGCAGGTTCACGCTCTCCCCGGTGTCGCCCGGGTAGGCGTTGCGGCGCATCCGGACCTGGCTGGAGACGATCACCTGGGAGGCGGCCGACCAGGCGACCACGGCGTTGGCGTCGGCGAACGTCGTGGGCGTGACGGGCAGCACCACCGGTGTGCCGTGCGTCTTCACGACGATGGTGCCGGTGCCCTGGAACTGCATCGTGAACAGCGCGCCCCCGGGGATGCCGTGTCCCTCGATGCGCCGGACCTCGTACTGCAGGGTCTCGTCGAAAGCGAGGACGTTCTCGGCGGATACGCAGATCGCGTCGCCCTGGAGCTCGATCGGGTGCAGATGCGTGGCGTTCTCGGCGAGGAACACCTGGCCCTGGCCGGTGCAGCGCATCAGCTGCATCTCCTGGCCGGTCGCGTTGCCCACGATGCGGCCCGCGAAGCCGGCGCCCTTGTAGCTGAAGTCGACCTTGCCCTGGTAGAGCACCATGCTGCCCTGCCGGGCGAGCACGGGCTGGCCTCCCATGCCGAGGTCGACCCGGATGAGCTTCTTGTTCTGCTGCGTCCAGCGCTGACCGGTGGGCGTCTCCTTGAACACCGACAGCGCGGCGGTCACGCCGGCGCCCCCCTGCGGAGCTCCCTGCGGGAAGCCGTAGCCGCCGGTCTGCTGGGCCGGGACCTGGCCGAAGGGCGGCTGCTGGCCGTAGCCGGGCGGCTGGGTCGGCTGGCCGTAGCCGGGCGGCGGGGCGGGGGCCTGCGGCGCCTGCGGCTGCGGGTATCCGGGCGGCGGGGCGCCGTGGCCGGGGGGCTGGCCGTACGGCTGCTGCTGGGGCGGCTGGCCGTACGGGGCCGGTACGGGCCCCGGGGGCGGCACCGAGGCGCCGCCGGGCGGGCTCAGCGGCGCGACGATGGTGGGCGCGGCGTGCACGTTCGGCGCGGGCGCGGGTGCCGCCGGCGGGGGCGGCGGGGTCGCGCCGGGGGGCGGAGCGAAGCCCTGGGCGGGCTGCGGCGCCGGAGCGGGGGCAGGTGCGGGAGGAGCGGCCGGGGCGGCGAACGCGGGCGGCGCGAAACCGGGAGTGGCGCCGGAGGCCTGCGGCTGCTGGGGAGCGGCGGGTGCCTCCTCCTCGGCGACCTCGCCGCCGAAGTTCTTCAGCAGCGCCTCCAGCCCGCCGTCGAAGCCCTGGCCGACGGCCGCGAAGCGCCACACGTCCTTCAGATAGAAGTCGCCCAGCATCACGGCCCGCTCGGTGGTGAACTCCGAGCCGTTGAAGGCGTACCGGGCCACCTCCTCACCGCCCGCGACGATCCGCAGGTATCCGGGGCCGACCTGCGACATCTGGCCGGAGCCGTCGATGGTCGCCGTGAAGGACAGCTTCTGGATCTGCGGCGGGATCCTGTCCAGCGTGATGCGGAAGGACTCCGTGTCGCCGGCCTGCGCACCCAGGAGCTGGATGGACTCCTCGGGGGACTTGGGCTGGTTGAAGAAGATGAAATAGCGGTCGTCCGAGAGCCGTTCGTCGGCGTCGAGACCGAAGCAGCTGATGTCGAACGTCAGCCCGGGTCCGCCGATCTGCACGCCTACGTACAGATCGGTGCCCGCGGTGAGGTCACTGATCTTGGCCTTGTGGCCGCGTTGGAATTCCCTGGCCATGCGTAACGACCGTCCCCCATCCCGAATGTGAGTGCGTCGCGCCAGGCTAACGGCTAACTCCGACATCGGAAGAAGCCGGTACAGACCCGGTACACAACCGCGTCCCGGCACCCGGGATGGCCGTCACTCCTCGTGGGCGACCGGCAGATGCGGCAACCGTTCGGCGGCGACCACTCCTTCGAGGTAGCCGCGGGCGCGCTCGGTGCGCGGATAGGCCTCCAGCAGCCGCCAGAAACGGGGCCCGTGCCCGGGTACGAGCAGATGCGCCAGCTCGTGGAGGAGGACGTAGTCGATGACGTATTCGGGCATGCCCTGCAACCGGTGCGACAGGCGGATGCTGCCCTCCGACGGGGTGCACGAGCCCCAGCGGGTGTTCTGGTTGGTGACCCAGCGCACCGAGGCGGGCCGCGCCCGGCCTTCGAAGTACTGGGCGGACAGCCGTCCCGCACGCTCCGCCAGCGCGTCGTCGCCGAGCATCCGTTTGCTCTCCTGGGCGGCCAGTTTGTCGAGCATGACGGTGACCCAGCGCTTTTCCTCGGCCTCGGACATCCGGGCAGGGATGAGCACGACGGTGCGATCGCCCTCGCGGTACGCGGAGACCGTCCGGCGTCGCCGGGCGCTCCTGCGGACCTCGATCGCGCTCGCCCCCGAGCCGCTCGGCGGCTGGCTCGTCGTGCTGCGCTGTGGCGTTCCGGCGCGGTGCAGTGGGTCGGCGGGCACGCCCCGACGTTACCCGCTGCACATGGGGAAGTCCCGACTCCCGGACGGTTCCGTCCCGATCCCCCACCGAGCGTTTGATTTGTACGACGAATATCCACTGCCTGTGGACAACTTTCGGCACGTTCCTCCGGGTCCGTGCATGCTGGGTCTCACCGCGGAGGCCGACCTGCCTCCGTCGGCGGACGGGGATGTTCTCTCAGGGCGACGGGGGCCTGCCGATGAATGCCATGAATGCCGTGAATGCCATGGATGCCCCGCATGCCACGCATGCCGTGGATGCGACGGACGGGACGGTTTCGATCGTCCCGGTGGTGAAACCCGCGCTCAGACGCGGCTGGCGTGATCTCAACACGGTGCAGTTCGGTATGGCTCCGGCGCACGCCCTGACGCTGGGCCCGATGGACTCGGCGACGGGCAGCTTCCTCGACCTGCTCGACGGCACGCGCGGCCTGCCGCTCCTGCGTGAGGAGGGACGCCGTATGGACCTGCCCGACGGCCACGTCGACACGCTGGTGTCGCGGCTGGCCGGGGCCGGTCTGCTGGACGACGCCAAGGGAGGCGGGCCGGCGGCCGACACCCTGCGCGGAAAGAAGGCGGTCCTGGACCGGCTGCGCCCGGACCTGGCCTCACTGTCCGTGTTCACCGCCGAACCGGGCGACGCGATCGCGCGTCTGGCCGCCCGGCGATCCCTGCGCGTGCAGGTCCGGGGAGCGGGCCGGGTGGGAGCGCTGCTGGCCTCGCTGCTGGCGGCCGCGGGCGTCGGCGAGGTCGACGTCCGGGACATCGGCCGGGTCGAGCGCTGGGACGTCTCGCCGGGCGGTCTGCCCCCGGAGTCGGTCGGCGCCCGCAGGGACGAGGCCGCCCGGCAGGCGGTACGCCGTTGCGCACCGGACCGCCCGCCGCGCCGCGGCCCCACGGCACCGCCGTCGGACGGCGACCCCGGATTCTCGCTGGTGATCCTGGCCCCGCGCGACGACGTCGCCGTCCACGCCCCCGCACCGGCCACCGCCGAACCCCTCATCACTTCGGGTACGCCCCATCTGTACGCCGGAGTGGTCGAGGCGACCGGTGTCGTCGGCCCCCTGGTGCTGCCCGGCGAGACGGGCTGCGCGGGCTGTCTGCACGAGGGGCGCACCGACCGGGACCCGGCCTGGCCCCGCCTGGTCGCCCAGTGGCGTTCGGGTTCGGGCAGGTCACGGCCGGTGCGGCCGTGCGATGTGACACTGGCCACCACGGTCGCCGGACTGGCGGCGGCCCACGCGTTGGCCTTTCTCGACGGCCGCCTCCCGGCGAGCGCCGGGGCCCGCTGGGAGGTATCCCTACCTGCTCTGAACTGGCATTCCCGGCCGTTGTGGCCACACCCGGCATGCGCGTGCGGAGCCGGGGAGAAGGTAAGTAAGGGGGAACACACCGCTGAGGACGCGGACGGGCACGAGACAATGGGGGAGCAACGGTCGCCGATGAAGTTGTGCCGTGAGGCAGAGGCGGCGCGGCCGGCAGGGACTTGGAGGGCGCATGTCTGATCTTCCCCGCAAGGCGGTCACCCGGACCGCCAAGCTCGCCGCGCTCCCGCTCGGCTTCGCCGGGCGGGCCACCTGGGGACTGGGCAAGAGGATCGTCGGCGAGTCGGCGGAGATCGTCGGCCGCGAGCTGCAGCAGCGCACGGCGGAGCAGCTCTTCAAAGTGTTGGGCGAGCTCAAGGGCGGTGCGATGAAGTTCGGGCAGGCCCTGTCCGTCTTCGAGTCCGCGCTCCCCGAGGAGGTCGCCGGCCCCTATCGTGCGGCGCTGACGAAGCTGCAGGAAGCGGCTCCGCCGATGCCGACGCGCACCGTGCACACGGTGCTCGGCGAGCGGCTCGGCCCGGACTGGCAGGAGCTGTTCCTGGAGTTCGAGGACAAGCCGGCCGCGGCTGCCTCGATCGGCCAGGTGCACCGGGGAGTGTGGCACGACGGCCGCGAGGTGGCGGTCAAGGTGCAGTACCCGGGAGCCGGCGACGCCCTCCTGTCCGATCTGAACCAACTCAGCCGTTTCGGCCGTCTGCTGGGTCCGCTCATTCCCGGTATGGACATCAAGCCGCTGATCACGGAACTCCGGGACCGTGTCTCGGAGGAGCTGGACTACGCTCTGGAGGCCCAGGCCCAGCAAGCCCACGCCGAGGAGTTCACGGGCGACCCGGACGTGGTGGTGCCGACGGTGGTCCACCAATGCGACCAGATCCTGATCACGGAGTGGATGGACGGCATCCCGCTCTCGGAGATCATCGCGGACGGCACCCCGGAGCAGCGCGACCGCGCCGGCCAGCTCCTGGCCCGCTTCCTCTTCTCCGGCCCGGCCCGCACCGGCCTGCTGCACGCCGACCCGCACCCGGGCAACTTCCGTCTGCTGCCCGGCGACCCGGAGGACGAGGGCGACTGGCGGCTGGGCGTGCTGGACTTCGGCACGGTCGACCGCCTCCCGGGCGGTCTGCCCACTCCGATCGGCGACTCCCTGCGCAGGACCCTCGACGGAGACGCGGAGGCCGTCTACGAGCTCCTCTGCGAGGAGGGTTTCGTCAAGGAGTCCATAGAGCTGGACCCGGCGGCCGTCCTCGACTACCTGCTGCCGATCATCGAACCGGCCCGGGCGGACGAGTTCACCTTCACCCGCGGCTGGATGCGCAGCCAGGCGGCCCGCATCGCCGACCCCCGCTCTCCCGCCTACCAACTGGGCAAGCAGCTGAACCTGCCCCCCGCCTACCTTCTGATCCACCGGGTGACGCTGAGCACGATCGGCGTGCTGTGTCAGCTGGGGGCCACGGTGCGGCTGCGTGAGGAGTTGGAGGAGTGGCTGCCGGGGTTCGTGCTGGAGGACGCGGAGGAGGACGAGCCGGCCGCGGAGGCCTGACCTACCACCAGGCCGAGTCCAGCCGGCCCTCGATCGCCCGGAGATTCTCCCGGGAGCAGGCGTCGCAGTAGTGCCGGCGGGCGCCGTCCTCCACCGAGAAGGTCCAGGTGGGCTGCGGTTCCTCGGCCCGGGCGCCGCAGCGGGCGCACACCAGCGGCCGGGGCTCCGCCGCGGAGCCCGAGTCGTCGCGGCTTCCTGGAAGACTCGTCATCCGGTGACGATACCTCCGGGGCCGGAGCTCGGGCGGTTACAACGCACCGCGGGGGCCGGTCCGTTCGGACGGACCGGCCCCCGCGGGGAGCCGGCGCCTCCCGGACTCGGGAGGCGCCGTTCTTCGAATGGGGCGGCTACTGCATGACCGCCATGGCGAGCGCACGGCGGGCGAGGCGCGAGGCGCGCTCGGCCCGGCGCTGCATCCGCCGGGCGGCCACCAGGCGCGCGGCCGGGCGTTCCCGCTCGGCCTCGCGCAGCCGCTCGTGCATATGCGCACGTGCCAGGGCTTCTGGAATGAGTTGCATCTCTCGGGTCCTGTTCTGACGCGAACCGGTCACGTCGGTGGAGGTGGAGTCTTCGATCGCGGAGCCGGTGGGCTCAAAGGTGGACGGCTTCATCGGGGCCTGCTTCTTGGGGTCGTGCGTGAGGGGACGGTCGATCGTGCCTGCGGTGTTCATGCTGTGACCGGGTTCTTGCGCGGGCGGCCACGCGGCCGCTTCCGGGCGACGACGACACCCTGGACGAACAGCTCGCCACCCCAGACGCCCCAGGGCTCACGCCGCTCCTTGGCGCCGGCGAGGCAGGCCTCGATCAGCGGGCAGGTGCGGCAGAGGGACTTGGCGTACTCGACGTCGGCCGGCGACTCGGCGAAGAAGACCTCCGGGTCGTAGGAACGGCAGGGGACGGGTACGCCGAGGTTCTCGATGGCGTCGTCGAGCGCGGTGAGCGCGGTGAGCGGGGTCAAGGTGGAGTCCTCCGTGAGGCCGGGCGGGGGGATCGTTTCGGAAGGCGGTACGGACGGGGCGTGCGCTTCGAGTTGCACGGGTCGTCTTCCTCGTCTGTTCGTTTCCGGCCCTGTTGGGCCGGGAGGCGGCTGGTACCGGGTTCTGCTGTTGTCCCGAGGCCCCTTCGCTCCGTCGTCCCCTGTGTGGGGACAAACAGAAGGGCCGCGGATCCCGGATGGGGTTCCGCGGCCCTGAAGGCGCCGGCCTGATCGGCTGTCAGGCTGGATCACTCCAGGGTTCTGGCCCACGGAAGGCCCACATCAGGTGGTGCTGCGTCTGCTTCCGGCTTCCGGCACCGGCCGCCGTAAAGGCATAGGCCTGCGCCTGTGCCTCTACTGCTTCCAGTGCCTTCGTCGGTCGCTCATTGCGCTCACGGACGGGAAGACCCGCGGGAGACACAGAGGACGCCGGACGCACGGCACGGATGCCGGACAGACCGGTGCCCGGGATCGAGGCGCCGAGCATGCACAGGGAGACGACGACCGAGTGATCGGTCATTTTGACGCTGCTGGTGGAGCTGGTGTTGATGCTGATCACTGGACTCGCCTCCTCTCGGCGCTTCGGGGACTGGGGGTGAGCCAGTCCGACGGATATGCAAGTAGAGCACGGAATCAGGGCCTTCGAGAAGGCCTCTGTCCCCGTGGCTAAGAACCTATGGGGATTGCTGGGGCATGCGCAAACTATTTTTCCGACGAGTTCGCATCACTCTTTCTCGCCGTCCGCCGCGAGGTCCTGGCCTGCGCAGAGAGCCAGTACGTCCGACCCGTAGCGGTTGAGCTTGCGCTGTCCGACCCCGGGGATGCGTGCCAGTTCGTGCGCGTCGTCCGGGACGGCCTCGGCGATGGCCATCAGCGTCTTGTCGGTGAAGACGCAGAAGGCCGGCTGTCCGCTGCGCCGCGCCTGGTCCGCGCGCCACTCGCGCAGCCGCTCGTACAGACCCTCGTCCATGTCGGAGGGGCAGTCCTCGCAGCGCATCAGCTTCATCTCGCCGGCGTCGGTGAGCGTGCGCCCGCAGACGCGGCAGCGGGCCGGGGTGCGCTGGGTGCGTCGCGGGGCGACGGACTCCGGTCTGCTGGTGTAACCCCGCTCGACGCCGCCCGCGCCGCCCGTCGCACCGCGGCCGGCGGCCCCGGTGGAGCCGGGGCGCAGGCCGTCCAGGAAGCGGCTGGGGCGGCGGCTGGGGCGGCCGCCGGGCGAGCGGGACAGCGCCCAGGAGACGTGCAGGCGCTCGCGGGCGCGGGTGACGCCGACGTAGAGGAGGCGGCGCTCCTCCTCGATCTGCTCGTCGGTCTTCGCATAGGTGATCGGCATCATGCCCTCGGCGACACCGACCAGGAAGACGACGTCCCACTCGAGCCCCTTGGCCGAGTGCAGGGAGGCGAGGGTGACGCCCTGGACGGTCGGTGCGTGCTGCGCGTTCGCCCTCTCGTCCAGCTCGGCGACCAGGTCGGCCAGGGTGGCGCCCTGCTTGGCGGCGGTGAAGTCGTGCGCCAGGTTCACCAGGGCGGCCAGGGACTCCCAGCGCTCTCTGACGGCGCCGGAACCGGCCGGGGGCTCGGTGCTCCAGCCCTCGCCGGAGAGCACGGCACGCACCTGGGAGGGCAGGTCGACGGCGTCGTCCAGCCGGGAGTCGTTGCCGCCGAAGCGGGCGGCGCCCCTCAGGTTGACGATGGCTCTGCGCACCTCGGGCCGGTCGAAGAACCGCTCGGCGCCGCGGAGCTGGTAGGGGACTCCGGCGTCGGCGAGGGCCTGCTCGTAGGTCTCCGACTGGGAGTTGGTGCGGAACAGGATCGCGATCTCGCTCGCGGGGACCCCCGCGTCGATGAGTTCGCGGATGCGGCGGGCGGCGCCCTCGGCCTCGGCGGGCTCGTCCGTGTACTCGGTGTAGCGGGGCTCGGGGCCCGCGGCCCGCTGGGAGACCAGCTCCAGGCGGTGGTCGGCGGCGCGGCCGCGGGCCTGGGCGAGGAGGCCGTTGGCGAGATGGACCACCTGGGGGGTGGAGCGGTAGTCGCGGACCAGCTTCACGACGGTGGCTCCGGGGTGGCGGGTGCGGAAGTCGAGAAGGTGGTCGGGGGTTGCTCCGGTGAACGAGTAGATCGTCTGGCTGGCGTCGCCGACGACGCACAGATCGTCGCGCTCCCCCAGCCACAGTTCCAGCAGCCGCTGCTGGAGGGGGCTGACGTCCTGGTACTCGTCCACGACGAAGTGCTGGTACTGGGCGCGGACCTGTTCGGCGATGTCGTGCCGGTCCTGCAGGACGGCCACGGTCAGCAACAGGACGTCCTCGAAGTCGATGACGGAGCGGTCCCGCTTGAGGTCCTCGTAGACGGAGTAGAGCTGGGCGATCTCGGCCGGGTCGCGGGGGGACTCACGGCCGGCCTTGGCGGCGGCCGCCGCGTAGTCGGCGGGGACGGTCTGGGTGACCTTGGACCACTCGATCTCGCCCGTGACGTCCCGCAGCTCGCCCCGGTCGAGACGGATGCGGCAGGCGGCGGCCGCGTCCGCGACGAGCTGGATCTTGCGGTCGACGAGCCGGGGCATGGAGCCACCGACCGCTTTCGGCCAGAAGTACTGCAGCTGGCGCAGGGCCGCCGAGTGGAAGGTGCGGGCCTGGACGCCGACGGCGCCGAGCTGGCGCAGCCGGCCTCGCATCTCCCCCGCGGCACGGTTGGTGAAGGTGACGGCCAGCACGCTGGACGGCTGGAGGATCCCGGCCCGCACCCCGTAGGCGATGCGGTGGGTGATCGCCCGGGTCTTGCCCGTGCCGGCGCCCGCCAGCACACACACCGGACCGCGCAGGGCGGTGGCCACCTCGCGCTGCTCGGGGTCGAGCCCTTCGAGCACCGCGTCGGCCGAGTCCGGTACCCGCGGGAAGAGCGTGGAGTGCGTTGCTGCTGTCACACAGCCATGCTGCCAGGTCGCCGGAGACGGGTGCTCCGGTTGTCCACAGGCAGGCACCTCTTGTCGTACTAATGCGGCAGGCGTCACGTGGGGTCCGGTACCGCGTGCGGGAATGGTGGCCCTTTCAAGTACGTTCCCTCTCTGCGACGACCGATCCCCCAGCAGCTGAGGAGTGCGAGAGACATGCCGGGCACTGTGACGATGTACAGCACCACGTGGTGTGGCTACTGCCGCCGGTTGAAGAGCCAGATGGACCGCGAGGGCATCACGTACGACGAGATCAACATCGAGCAGGACCCGGAGTCCGCGGCTTTCGTCGAGAAGGCGAATGGCGGAAACCAGACGGTTCCGACCGTGCTGTTCCCGGACGGTTCGACGCTGACGAACCCGTCGCTGGCCCAGGTGAAGCAGAAGATCGGCGTGTGACGCCGCGCCCTGGCGTGCGAAAAGGCGGTACCCGAGGTCGGCTCGGGTACCGCCTTTTGTCGTTCTGCCAGGTGTCGGCCTGCCCGTCACACGCTCCTGGTCGGCAGCGGCTTGCCGTACCAGAGCTCGATCAGGCGGGCCGCGATCGAGATGCCGTAGGGCGGAAGCACGTCGCCCGAGTCGAAGGCGGCGCCGAGTTCGTCGCGGGAGAACCAGCGGGCCTCGTGGATCTCGTCGCCGTCGACGTTGATCTCGGTGGAGGTGGCGTGGGCCATGAAACCGAGCATCAGGCTGGACGGGAACGGCCAGGGCTGGCTGGCGACGTACTCGACCTGTCCGATGCTGATGCCGGCCTCCTCGAAGACCTCGCGGCGCACCGCCTGCTCGATGGACTCGCCGGGCTCGACGAACCCGGCGAGCGTGGAGAAGCGGCCCTCGGGCCAGTGGACCTGGCGGCCGAGGAGGATGCGGTCCTCGGTGTCCGTGACGGCCATGATCACGGCGGGGTCGGTGCGCGGGTAGTGCTCGGCCCCGCAGGCCGGGCAGCGGCGGATGTGGCCGGCCGCGGCGATGACGGTGCGCTCGCCGCAGCGGGAGCAGAAGCGGTGGGTGCGCTGCCAGTTCTCCAGGCCGACGGCGTGCACCATCAGGCCCGCGTCCCGCGGCGACAGCAGCAGGCCGGCCTCGCGCAGGCCGGCCGGTCGCGCGGACTGGTCGATACGGCCGGGCAACGCGTCCTTCTGCAGGGCGAAGTAGCTGACGCCGTCCTCGTCGGTGCCCAGGAAGTAGCGGTGCGCCTCCGTCAGGGGGGCCTCGAAGGACGGGGTCATGACGAGTTCGGTACGGCCGTCGGGCGTCTCGTCGATGAGGACCTGGCCGCCGGAGACCACGAAGCAGCGGGTCGTGGGGTGGCTCCACGCCGCCGCGAGCCAGGCCTCGTCGAGCCGGTGGTGGGCGGCGCGGTCGATGCCGCTCGGGGCGGTGAGCGAGATGGGGCGGTCGGCGGTGTGGTCGGTCCAGGTGGTCACGGGTGCTTCCAACTCCCCCTGTGGAACGGGCTGTTTCGGCGGGCGGTGCGGCGGGACGCGGGGCGGGAGGTGACCGGTTCCGGTGGGGCTGGGCGATGCGGGGCGTTCTCTCCAGTGTGCCCCTCGCACCGTGCCCGTCCGGGCGGCGCGTGACGCTCAGGGCGCATGACGCCACGTCCGGGCGAGGTCGCCCCACAGGTACGCGGTGGTCTCGACGCCTTTGAGGAGCAGGTCGAGCTCGACCTTCTCGTTCGGCGCGTGCCAGCCGTCGGACGGGACGGAGATGCCCAGGAAGAGCACCGGTGCGTCCAGGACCTCCTGGAGGTCGGCGGCGGGTCCGGAGCCGCCCTCGCGGGTGAAGCGGATCGGCTTGCCGAAGGCTCGGCCCATCGCGCGGACCACGGACTGCAGGGCGGGGTGGTCCAGCGGCGTCAGGCAGGGGCGCGTGGCGGCGCCGAACGTGATCTCGTGCCGGATCCCCGTGGGCACCTGTGTGGCGACCCAGTCGCGGACGACCTTCTCGATGTGCGCGGGATCCTGTCCCGCGACCATACGGAAGGACAGCTTCACCATCGCCGAGGACGGGATGATCGTCTTGCTGCCGGGGCCCTGGTAGCCGCCGCCGATGCCGTTGACCTCGGCGGTGGGGCGGGCCCAGATGCGTTCCAGGGTGGTGTGGCCGGCCTCGCCCTGGGCGGCGTACGACTTGGCGGTGCGCAGCCACTCCTGCTCGTCGAAGGGCAGTTCGGCGAAGAGCTCACGCTCGCGGTCGGTGAGTTCGACGACGCCGTCGTAGAAGCCGGGGACGGCCACGCGTGCGTGCTCGTCGTGCAGGGCGGCGACCAGACGGGCGGCGGCGGTGGCCGGGTTGGGGACGGCGCCGCCGAAGGACCCGGAGTGGATGTCCTGGTCGGGGCCGAAGAAGTGGATCTCGCACTCGGCGAGGCCGCGCATGCCGGTGCAGACGGTGGGGGTGTCCTCGGACCACATGCCGGTGTCGGAGACGATCACGGCGTCGGCGGCCAGCCGCCCGGCGTGCTCCTCCACGAGGGCGCGGAAGTGCGGCGATCCGGACTCCTCCTCACCCTCGATCAGCAGCTTCAGGCCGACGGCCGGGGTGGTGCGGCCGGTGGCGGCGAGGTGGGCGCGGACGCCGAGGGTGTGGAAGAAGACCTGGCCCTTGTCGTCGGCCGCCCCGCGCGCGTAGAGGCGGTTGTCGCGGACGACCGGCTCGAAGGGCTCGCTGTCCCAGCCGTCCTCGCGGGCGGCGGGCTGCACGTCGTGGTGGCCGTAGACGAGGACCGTGGGCGCCTCGGGGTCGTCGGAGGGCCACTCGGCGTAGACGGCGGGGGCTCCCGCCGTCTCCCAGACCTCGGCGGTCGGGAAGCCGGTCTTCCGGAGTTCGGCGGCGAGCCAGTCGGCGCTGCGGCGTACATCGGGCGCGTGGTCCGGCTGGGCGGACACGGACGGGATGCGCAGCCACTCCGCGAGGTCCTCCAGGAAGGCGGAGCTGTGCTGCTCGATGTACGTACGGACGGCGCTGTCCGGGGTCTGGCTCATGGTCACGAGCCTATCGGCCCGCACCGACATCCTCGGTGGGCGGTTCCTCACAGTTTGCTTGCGCGGCCGGCTCTCCCAGGAGCAGCCGCTCCAGTGCGGCCCGGTCCGGCAGGCCCTGCGGTCGTACGACCTCACCGGTGCGGACGTACAGGAACGCCGCGTTGACGGACTCGAGGGGCACGCCCCGCTGCTCGGCCCAGGCGAGGCGGTACAGGGCGAGCTGGAGCGGATCGGCGGTGCGCTCGCGGCTGGTCTTCCAGTCGACGATCTCGTACGTCGCCGCCTCGCCGTCGCCCTCCTTGTATACGGCGTCGATGCGCCCTCTGATCACCCGGCCTGCGATGGCGAGCTGGAAGGGGGCCTCGACGCGGTGGGGCGTGCGGTGGGCGTACTCGGTGCGTTCGAAGGCGTCCTTGAGGGCCTCCAGATCGCGCTCGTCGGCGATCTCGGCGTCACTGCCGGGCAGTTCGTCCGGTTCCAGTACGGGGAGGGTGAGTTCTTCGAAGCGGGCCTCGACCCAGGCGTGGAAGCGGGTGCCCCGGCGCGCGGCGGGCTGCGGCGGGCGGGGCATGGGGCGCGCGAGTTCCTGCGCGAAGCCGTCCGGGTCGGCGGCCAGCCGCAGCACCTGCGACGCGGTGAGGGTCACGGGCAGGGGAACGTCGGTGACGGCGTCCCGCGCGCGCAGGAGCTCACCGGTGAGGGCGTCGAGGTCGCGGTCCCAGGAGGCGATGGTGCGGGCTTCCTCGGGGGTGGGGCGGGTGTGCTCGCGCGCACGGGTGTGCTCCGGCGCGCGCGTGCCGACGTGCTCGGCGCGCTCCGGTCCCGTCGCCTGGTGCGGGACCGTCGGGCGGTCCGCGGACCAGCTGTCCCAGTCGCCCGGTTCCCCGTCCGGGTACAGGTCTTCCTCCCCGTAGGGCTCCTCGTCGTCCGGCGGCGCGGGCCACTCCGGATCCTCGTGGCTGTCCGGGTCGTGTACGGCCGCGGGGTGGCCGGACTCGTGGGAGGCGAGGTTCTCCAGGTGGGCCAGGACGGTTTCGGCGGCCGTCCGGCGGCGGGCGAGGGACGCCTCGTCCAGCGGTAGGGGCCAGACCTGGTCGGCGCTCGCCGCGTGCAGGGCGGGGTTCTCCGCGTCCTCGGGGGGCTCCTGCGCCCACGCCTCGATCTCGCCGTACCCGGCCTCGCAGTGCTCGTACAGGTCCAGCAGGAAGTCGGAGGGGCCGCGCCGCTTCTTCTGTGTCGGCCCCCACCAGTGGCCGGAGCCGAGGAGGAGGGAGCGGGGGCGGGTGAAGGTGACGTAGCCGAGGCGGAGTTCCTCGGTGTGCTGGTGCTCCTTCATGGCCTCCTGGAAGGCTTTCAGGCCGCGGGAGTCCCAGGACGCGACGTCGGGCAGGGTGTCGGCGTCGCCGCGCAGTGCGTGCGGCAGCACCTTGCCCTGGGCGGTCCACTTCTCCCGGCCCTTGGTGCTGGGGAAGGTGTCCTTGACCAGTCCCGGGACGGCGACGACGTCCCACTCCAGGCCCTTCGACTTGTGGGCGGTGAGCACCTTCACGGTGTTCTCGCCGCCGGGGAGGGCGTTGTCGAGGCCCTTCTCGTACTGCGCCGCGGTGCGCAGGAAGCCCAGGAAGGCGAGCAGGCTGGCCTCGCCGTCCCCGGCAGCGAAGGAGGCGGCCACGTCCAGGAAGTTGGAGAGCGTTTCGCGGCGGCGGGCGACCAGGGCGCGCGGGGACGCCGACAGCTCCACCTCCAGGCCGGTGACGGCGAGGACGCGGTGCAGGACGTCCATCAACGGGTCGGACAACGACCGGCGCAGATCGCGCAGTTCCGCGGCCAGCCGCGCGAAGCGCACGCGCGCGTCCGGCGAGAACGGCAGCCCGTCCTCCTCCAGCTCCGCGTCGAGCGGCATCTCCAGGAAGGTGTCGAGGGCGTCCGCGAGCGATATCACCTCCGACGGATCGACCCCCTCGACGGCCTCGGCGAGCCGCCGGTCGCGGTCGTCGTCGTCCGCCACGCGCGCGTGGGACACGAGCAGCCGCGCCCTGCGTCCCAGGAGGGCGAGGTCGCGCGGGCCGATGCGCCAGCGGGGGCCGGTCAGCAGCCGGACCAGGGAGGCGTTGGCGCCGGGGTCCTGGAGCACCTCGCAGACGGCGACCAGGTCGGCGATCTCCGGCAGGTGCAGCAGCCCGGACAGGCCGACCACCTCGACGGGGACGTCCCGGGCGACGAGCGCGCCCTGGATCTCCGCGAAGTCGGTCGCCGTACGGCACAGCACGGCGATCTCGCCGGGCGCCTTGCCGGTGTTCACCAGGTGGGCGATCGAGTCGGCGATCCAGTCGATCTCCTCGGCGTGGGTGGGCAGCAGCGCGCAGCGTAGGACGCCGTCCCGTTCGGCACCGGGAGCCGGGCGGAGGGCCTCCACGCCGGCGTGCATGGCGCGCAGCGGTTCCGCGAGACCGTTGGCGAGGTCCAGGAGGCGGCCGCCGCTGCGGCGGTTCTCGCTGAGCGCCTGACGGGTGGCGGGGCGGCCGTCGGGGCGGGCGAAGTGCTCGGGGAAGTCGTCCAGGTTGGCGACGGACGCGCCGCGCCAGCCGTAGATCGCCTGGCAGGGGTCGCCGACGGCGGTCACCGGGTGGCCGGTGCCGCCACCGAACAGGCCCGCGAGGAGGATGCGTTGGGCCACCGAGGTGTCCTGGTACTCGTCCAGGAGGACCACGCGGAACTCGTCGCGCAGGACGCGGCCGACTTCGGGGATGCGCGCGAGCTGTGCGGACAGGGCGATCTGGTCGCCGAAGTCGAGCAGGTCGCGTTCGCGTTTGGCGGCGCGGTAGCGGACCACCAGGTCGGCCAGTTCACGGCGGGCGGCGGCCGCCTCGGGGACCTTGCGCAGATCGGCGTTGGTGAGCTTGGCGCCCTGCAGGGTGCGCAGCAGTTCGGCGTCGTACGCGCGCACCTCCTCGGGGCGCACGAGGTGCTCGGCGAGTTCGGCGTCGAGGGTCAGGAGGTCGCTGACGAGGTCCGCGAAGGAGCGGGTGAGCGCCGGATAGGGGCCCGGGGCCTCCCGCAGCACGCGCGCGGCGAGCTGATAGCGGGTGGCGTCGGCGAGCAGCCGCGAGGTCGGCTCCAGGCCGAGGCGCAGTCCGTGGTCGGTCAGGAGGCGGCCGGCGAACGCGTGGTAGGTCGAGATGACCGGTTCGCCCGGCGGGTTGTCCGGGTCGATGACGTCCGGGTCGGTGACGCCCGCCTTGATCAGCGCCTTGCGGACGCGTTCGGCGAGCTCTCCGGCGGCCTTGTTGGTGAAGGTCAGGCCGAGTACCTGCTCGGGGGCGACCTGCCCGGTGCCGACCAGCCAGACCACGCGGGCCGCCATCACCGTCGTCTTGCCCGATCCGGCGCCGGCCACGATCACCTGCGGGGCGGGCGGCGCGATGATGCAGGCCGTCTGCTCCGGGGTGAACGGAATCCCGAGGAGCTCCTTGAGCTGATCGGGATCGGTGATACGGGGCGGCACGTCAGAGAGGCTATCGGCGACCACTGACAGCGGAGGACAAAATCGCCCTCCGGGTCAACGGAAGCGCAGGTCGGCGCAGGTGGTGTGATGCATCACCCGGGCTACTCGACGATGTGCCGGCCCTCGGGGCGGGCGCTGCAGGACGCCCGGAACGCGCAGTGCGCGCAGTGCTGTCCGGCGGTCGGCGTGAACCTCTCGTCGAGCACCTTTCCGGCGGCCGTGGCGAGCAGTTCGCCGACCCACTCCCTCGCCGAGCCCTCGATGGGGTCCTGGGCCTGCACCTTGGGCAGCGTCTCGCCGCCGTCGCGCTGCGCGGCACCCTGCCGCAGGTGCACCAGTTCGGCGCCGCCGGGTTCGGGGCGCCGGCCGTCGAAGGCCTCGTCGACGGCGCCCTCGCGGACGGCGAGCTGGTAGACGGCGAGCTGGGGGTGGCGTTCCACCTCGCGCGCGGTGGGCGCCTGTTTGCCGGTCTTGAAGTCGACGACGTAGGCGCGGCCCTCACCGTCGGCCTCGACGCGGTCCATCTGGCCGCGGATGCGGACCTCGTAGTCGCCGGCCGCCAGGGTCACGTCGAAGTCGTGCTCGCTGGCCACCGGGGTGCGGCTGGTGCGGTCCATGACGTGCCACTTCAGGAAGCGTTCGAGCGCCACGCGCGCGGTCTCCTTCTCCTGCGCCGACTTCCACGGCGCGTCGAAGGCGAGCGCGTTCCACACCGAGTCGAGGCGTTCCATGAGGACGGCGAGGTCGGCGGGCGTGTGCCCGGAGGCGACCTCGTCGGCGAGGACGTGGACGACGTTGCCGAAGCCCTGGGCGGTCGTCGCGGGCGCGTCGGCCTTCACCTCGCGGCCCAGGAACCACTGCAAGGAGCAGGTGTTGGCGAGCTGGTCGAGAGCGCTTCCGGAGAGCACGACGGGCTGGTCGCGGTTGCGCAGCGGCACCTTGCTCTCGGTCGGCTCGAACATCCCCCACCAGCGGTAGGGGTGGGCGGAGGGGACGAGCGGGCGGCCGTCCTCGTCGGCGAGCGCGGCGAGGCGGGCGAGCCGGTGGGCGGCCGCCTGCCTGAGGGTGTCCGAGACGCGCGGGTCGACCGTCGTGGCGCGCAGTTCGGCGACCAACGCGGCGACGGACAGGGGGCGGCGCGGGCGGCCCGTGACGTCCTTGGGCTCGACGCCGAGTTCGGTGAGGAAGCGGGACGGCTGGTCGCCGTCGTCGGCCGGTGCCTTCACGGCGGTGACGACGAGGCGTTCACGCGCACGCGTGGCGGCGACGTAGAACAGGCGGCGCTCCTCGGCGAGCAGCGCGCCCGGGGTGAGCGGTTCGGCGAGTCCGTCGCGGCCGATGCGGTCGGCCTCCAGGAGCGAGCCGCGGCGGCGCAGGTCGGGCCACAGCCCTTCCTGGACGCCGGCGACGACGACGAGACGCCACTCCAGGCCCTTGGAGCGGTGCGCGGTCATCAGGCGTACGGCGTCCGGGCGTACCGCCCGCCGCGTGAGGGTGTCGGCGGCGATGTCCTCGGCCTCGATCTCCTCCAGGAAGTTCAGGGCGCCCCGGCCGCCGGTGCGCTCCTCCGCGCGCGCGGCGGTCGCGAACAGCGCGCACACCGCGTCCAGGTCACGGTCGGCGTTGCGCCCGGCGGCCCCGCCGCGCCGCGCGGAACGCTCCAGGCGGGTGGGCCACGGCGTGCCCTCCCACAGGTCCCACAGCGCCTCCTCGGCCGTGCCGCCGCCCGCGAGGCGTTCCCTGGCCTTGCGGAGCAGGGCGCCCAGCCGCTGCGCGCCACGCGCGTACGCGGGGTCGTGCACGGCCAGGCGCTCCGGCTCGGCCAGGGCCCGCGCGAGCAGTTCGTCCGACGGCGGCGGCAGGGCGTTGCCCGCTGCCCGCTCCTCGTCGCGCAGCGCCCGGCCGAGACGGCGCAGGTCGGCGGCGTCCATACCGCCGAGGGGTGAGGCGAGGAGGCTGAGGGCGGTTTCGGTGTCCAGCCAACAGGGGGCTGCCGGGTCGGGCGGGGGTTCCACGGGTGTGGAGGCGTCGGGCAGGGCCTCTCCGGACGGAGCCTCCTCGGGCAGGAGCTCCACGGGCGTGGACGCCTCGGGCAGGCTCTCCTCGGACGGAGTCCCCTCGGACAGGCTCTCTCCGGCAGACAGGCTCTCTCCGGTCGGAGTCTCGTCAGGAAGGCTCTCCCCGGACGGAGTCTCCTCAGGCAGACCCGCCTCGGGCGAAGCCTCTCCCGGCGGGACCGCCTCGGACGGGCTCTCCTCGGGCTGAGCCGTCCCCGCCTCCGCCGTGGCCACCGCTCGCAGGGCCGTCAGCAGGGGTGCGACCGCCGGTTCGTGGCGCAGGGGCAGGTCGTCGCCGTCGATGTCCAGGGGCACGCCGGCGGCCGTCAGCGCGCGGCGGACCGTGGGGATCGTCCGGGACCCGGCACGCACCAGGACGGCCATGTCGCGCCAAGGGACACCGTCCTCCAGGTGGGCCCGGCGCAGGATGTCGGCGATGTTGTCCAGCTCCGTACCGGACGTCGGATACGTGTACACCTCGACGCGGCCGCCCTCCCGGACGGGGGCGAGCCCGCGGTGTGCGCGGACCTTCTCCGCCGGCAGCCGGGTCAGCGGCATGCGCTGGGTGAGCAGGCGGGTCGCGGCGAGCAGGGCGGCGCCGGAGCGGCGGGAGGTGCGCAGGACCTGAACTGGCGCCGGGCGGCCGTCCGCGCGCGGGAAGGCGTGGGGGAACTCCAGGATGCCGTTCACGTCGGAGCCCCGGAAGGCGTAGATCGACTGGTCCGGGTCGCCGTAGGCGACGAGGGTGCGGCCGCCGCCCGCGAGCGCGTGCAGCAGCCGTACCTGAGCCGCGTCCGTGTCCTGGTACTCGTCGACGAGGACGGCGTCGTACTGCGCGGCGAGCCGTTCGGCGACCTCGGGCCGGCGGGCGAGGAGGACCGCGCGGTGGACCAGTTCGGCGTAGTCGAGCACGCCCTGCATGTCGAGGACGTCGAGGTACTCGGCGAGGAAGGCGGCCGCGGCGCGCCAGTCGGGGCGGCCGATACGGCGGGCGAAGTCGTCCAGCGCGACCGGATCCAGGCCGAGTTCCCGGCTGCGGGCGAGGACCGCGCGGACCTCGTCGGCGAAGCCCCGGGTCGTCAGGCAGGCGCGCAGCTCGTCCGGCCAGCGCACGTGCGCGAGGCCGAGTCGCTCCAGGTCGGGCTGGCCGGCGAGCAGCTCGCGGACGGCGACGTCCTGCTCCGGGCCGGACAGCAGCCGCAGCGGCTCCACGAACAGCTCGCTGTCCTGGTGGGCGCGCACGAGGGCGTAGCAGAACGAGTGGAAGGTGGTCGCCTGGGGAGCGCGGGCCGCCCCCACGCGCAGCGCCATGCGGTCGCGCAGCTCGACGGCCGCCTTGCGGCTGAACGTCAGCACGAGCACGCGCGCGGGGTCACCGCCACGGGCGATCCGCGCCGCCACGGACTCGACGAGTGTGGTCGTCTTGCCGGTGCCGGGACCTGCGAGAACGAGCAGCGGGCCGGACCTGTGGTCAACCACGGAGCGCTGAGCGGCGTCCAGACGAGGGGGATCCGGTCGGGCCGGAGGGGTACGCACCAGCCGGTAAGCGCCACGGTTCCCCTGTCGCACCGCGGGGTGCGACAGGCGCCTGGTGGAGGAAGAGGAGCTCACGTGGTTCGCCGGTCCTGGTGGGTGTGCTGGTTGTCGGACCACCGTGCGTGCGGGGCGGTGATCGCGGGGTGAGGGGGACGTGTGCAGCCGACGCTACGCCGACGGGCCGGACGGAAGCAGAGCTTCCGCTTCTTCCCTCCCGACGCTCACGCCTCGCACGTCCCTCGCCCCTCGAACGTACGGCATGCGACAGACGTGCCCCTGTTCCCCCATACGGATCACGGGTCACACACGGGGTTGCCGGATGGCGGAAGCTGTCAGGTGTGACCCTCAGCGCGTCCGCCGCCGTCCCAGCGCGCCCGCTTCATGTCGAGGCGCGGCAGGTGGCCCTCGGCAGCCCTGCTCGCCTCCTTCAGGGGCGTGCTCTCGGCGCGGTAGTGGTCGAGCGCCCGCAGCTCGTGCCCGGGCAGCAGGACGCCGTCCGAGCGGACGACGCGCCACCAGGGCACGGCGCCTCCGTAGAGGGCCATCACCCGGCCGACCTGCCGGGGTCCGCCCTTCCCCAGCCACTCGGCGACGTCCCCGTACGTCATGACACGCCCGGGCGGTACCAGTTCGGCGACCTCAAGGACCCGCTCGGCGTACTCCGGCAGCGCGTCCGGGTGTTCCGGTCGGTCCTCGTGCGGCAGGCTCTCCTCGCTCATCCGGCCCATCCTGCCCCACGCCACCGACAGTGCGACGCGCTCGTGACCGTGCGTATCCCTCGCCCCCGCGCGGCGCTTCCGGCAGACTGTGCGCCCCCGCATTTGCACCCTGATGCCCCCGTGTGTCGGTGGGGCATGCCACCATCATGCGGGCGGTGACCGGTGATACGAGATCAAGAAGAGACGATGAAGCAGCAGGGTGTGCACCCAGAGGACGCGGAGAGCACCTCTGACGCTTCGTCGCGCCCGGAACCCGTTTCCGGCGGCACGGGGACGTCCGCGAAGGCCTCTGACAGGGACGACGTCGACCTCGTCGAGGAGGCGCACATCGACGAGGTGGAGGGCGACGAACCGCTCCTCCCCGCGCGCGTGCACCGCCCCTCCGACCTGATGCGCCTGATGGTGGGCGTGCTGGGGATCGTGCTGCTGCTCGCGATCGCCGCGTTCGCGCACGGCACCACGTCGGGCCTCGAACAGGACATCAACAAGGGCACCGGGCAGGCGCCCGACCTGCTCATCAAGATCGCGGGGCTGGCCTCCAGCATCGCCATCCTGCTGGTTCCGGTCGCGTTCGCGATCGAGCGGCTGATCAAGCGCGACGGGCTGCGCATCGCCGACGGCGTCCTCGCCGCGGTCCTCGCGCACGGTGTGACACTCGCCACCGACCTGTGGGTGGCCAAGGGCGCCCCCGGCTCCATCCAGGAGGCGCTCACCCAGCCCTCCCCCGGCGACATCCACGCCCTCACGGACCCGGTGCACGGCTATCTCGCCCCGGTCATCGCCTACATGACCGCGGTCGGCATGTCACGGCGGCCCCGCTGGCGGGCCGTGCTGTGGATCGTGCTGCTCCTCGACGCGTTCTCGATGCTGGTCACCGGCTACACGACACCGTTCTCGATCATCCTGACGGTGCTGATCGGCTGGACGGTGGCCTACGGCACGCTCTACGCGGTCGGCTCGCCCAACGTCCGCCCCACCGGCAGGACGCTGATGGCGGGCCTCCGGCACGTGGGGTTCCGCCCGGTGACCGCGGCCCGCGAGGAGGTGCCGGAGCACCACGAGACCGGCGACCGCGGCCGGCGTTACTTCGTCACCCTGGAGGACGGCCCGCCCCTGGACGTCACCGTCGTCGACCGGGAGCAGCAGGCCCAGGGGTTCTTCTATCGCGCGTGGCGCAACCTGACCCTGCGCGGCTTCGCCACCCGCAGCAGCCTCCAGTCGCTGCGCCAGGCCCTGGAGCAGGAGGCCCTGCTCGCCTACGCGGCCATCGCGGCCGGCGCCAACGCGCCCAAGCTGATCGCGACCTCCGAACTCGGCCCCGACGCGGTGATGCTCGTCTACGAGCACACCGGCGGGCGCACACTCGACTCCCTGGCGGACGACGAGATCACCGACGGACTGCTGCACGACACCTGGCACCAGGTGCGGGCCCTGCAGTCCCGGCGCATCGCGCACCGCCGGCTCGTGGGCGACGCGATTCTGGTGGATCGTTCCGGCACCGTCATCCTCACCGACCTGCGCGTCGGCGAGATCGCGGCCGGCGATCTGCTGCTGCGCATGGACGTCTCCCAGCTCCTGGTGACGCTCGGTCTGCGGGTCGGCGCCGAGCGCGCGGTCGCGTCTGCGGTGGCCGTGCTCGGCCCGGACGCGGTGGCCGACTGCCTGCCGATGCTGCAGCCCATCGCCCTCAGCCGCACCTCCCGGGCGACCCTGCGCAAGCTGGCCCGGGAACGGGCCCAGCGGGAGCGCGAGGCGGTTCTGGAGGCGTCGCGGCAGGCCAAGCAGGCCCGCCTGGAGGCGGCGGACGACGACACGGGGCCCGCACTGGAGAAGCCCGACAAGAAGGCCGTACGGGCGGAGGCCAGGGCCGAGAAGCGGGCCATCGACGAGGCCATCGACGAAGCGCGGGAAGAGGATCTGCTCACGCAGATCCGCCACCAGGTGCTGCTCATCAGGCCGCAGGCGCCGGTCGAGCCGGCCCGGCTGGAGCGGGTGCGGCCGCGGACGCTGATCAGTTTCATCGCGGGTGCCATCGGCGCGTACTTCCTGCTGACGCAGCTCACCCACATCGAGTTCGGGCCACTGATGGAGAACGCGCAGTGGGGCTGGGTCGTCGCGGCCCTCGCGTTCTCGGCGGCCAGCTACTTCGCCGCGGCGATGGCCCTGCTGGGGTTCGTGCCCGAGCGGGTGCCGTTCCTGCGGACCGTCGCGGCCCAGGTCGCCGGGTCGTTCGTGAAGATCGTCGCGCCCGCTGCGGTGGGCGGTGTCGCGCTCAACACGCGCTTCCTGCAGCGCGCGGGCGTCCGGCCCGGCCTGGCGGTCGCGAGCGTGGGTGCCTCCCAGTTGTTCGGGCTCGGCTGCCACATCCTGATGCTGCTGTCCTTCGGCTACCTGACCGGCACCGAGAAGACGCCGTCGCTGTCGCCGTCCCGGACGGTCATCGCGGGCCTGCTGACGGTGGCGGTGCTCGTCCTGGTGGTCACCTCGGTGCCGTTCATGCGGAAATTCGTCGCCACGCGCGTGCGGTCGCTTTTCGCCGGTGTCGTGCCGCGCATGCTGGACGTGCTGCAGCGGCCGCAGAAGCTGGTCACCGGCATCGGCGGCATGCTGCTGCTGACCGCCTGCTTCGTGATGTGCCTGGACGCCTCGATCCGCGCCTTCGGCCAGCAGGGCGCCTCGCTCAGCATCGCCAGCGTCGCCGTCGTCTTCCTCGCCGGCAACGCCCTCGGCTCCGCGGCCCCGACCCCGGGCGGCGTGGGTGCGGTCGAGGCGACGCTGACGGTCGGTCTGATCGCCGTGGGTCTGCCCAAGGAGGTCGCGGCCCCGGCCGTACTGCTGTTCCGGCTGCTGACGCTGTGGTTGCCGGTGCTGCCGGGCTGGCTGGCCTTCAACCAGCTCTCCCGCAAGCAGGCACTCTGATACGACGGCTCGTCGTACGACGTCCGTACGCGCGCGTACCTCATACGGCCCGTGTCCCGAGCGGGCCGCCCGGCGCGGCCACAGGATGGAGGTATGCCGAAGCCTCCGCGCCTGCGGGCCGCTGCCCTGACCGCCGTACTGCTGTCCTCCGTACTGGCGGCCTGCAGCGGCAACGCCAAGAACGACGAGGACCTGTCGGCCCAGAAGCTGCACTGGAAGGACTGCCCGGCCCCCTCCGCGGCGGAGGGCGGGGGCTCCGCGCCGTCGCCCCTGCCGAACGGCGGCACCTGGCAGTGCGCCACCATGAAGGCGCCGCTGGACTGGGGCAAGCCCAAGGGTGACACGATCGGCATCGCGCTGATCCGGGCGAGGACGAGCGGAGCCGCGGGCAAACGCATCGGGTCTCTCGTCTTCAACTTCGGCGGCCCCGGCGGCTCCGGTGTCACCACGCTGCCCTCCTTCGGCCAGGACTACGCGAAGCTGCGCACCCGCTACGACCTGGTCAGCTTCGACCCGCGCGGGGTCGGCCGCAGCGCGCCCGTGGAATGCGAGAACGACCAGCAGCTCGACAACTACTTCCAGCAGGACGCCACCCCCGACGACGCCGCCGAGCGCACCGAGTTCCTGGACAACACCAAGAACTTCAACTCGGCCTGCGAGAAGAACTCCAAGAAGGTGCTGCCGCACGTGCGCACCACCGACGCGGCCCGGGACATGGACCTGATGCGGCAGGTCCTCGGCGACGACAAGCTCTACTACTTCGGCATCTCCTACGGCACCGAACTCGGCGGCGTCTACGCCCACTTGTTCCCCCGGCACGTGGGCCGGGCCGTCTTCGACGCGGTCGTCGACCCGACGCAGAACGCCGAACAGAGCTCGCTCGGGCAGGCCGGCGGCTTCCAGCTCGCCCTCGACAACTTCGCCCGGGACTGCACCTCCAAGGCACAGCCCTGCCCGATCGGCGACAACGCGCAGGACGTCAAGGACCGCATCGCCAAGTTCCTGAGGGACCTCGACAAGAAGCCGATCTCCGGGATCTTCCCGCGTCAGCTCACCCAGACCGCCGCGACCAACGGCATCGCACAGTCCCTGTACTCCAAGGACTTCTGGCAGTACCTCACCGAGGGCCTGCAGGAGGCGTACGACGGCGACGGCAAGATCCTGATGGCGCTGTCCGACTCGATGAACGGCCGCAGCGAGAACGGCGAGTACAGCAACATCACGGCCGCGAACATCGCCATCAACTGCGCGGACGACAAGGCCCGCTACGACGCCGCCTACGTGCAGCACAAGCTCCCCGAGTTCCGGGCCGTCTCACCGCTCTTCGGTGACTTCCTGGCCTGGTCCATGGCCGGTTGCACCGACTGGGCCGTGGCGGGCGCCGCCGACCACCCCGACGTGAGCGCCGCCGGCTCGGCGCCGATCCTCGTCGTGGGCAACACCGGCGACCCGGCCACACCGTACGAGGGTGCGAAGAAGATGGTGAACGCGCTGGGCAAGGGCGTCGGCGTGGAGCTGACGTACAAGGGGCAGGGGCACGGCGCGTACGACAGCAAGAACAAGTGCGTGCAGAGCGCGGTGAACGGCTATCTCCTGGACGGGAAAGTGCCGGCGGCCGGAACCGTCTGCTCCTGACGGCAGCCCGGGAATCCCCAGCAGATCCCAGTAAAGATGCAGGTCAGAAGGTTATCCACAGGCCTGCGCGAGCTCGGCTTGATCTGCCTACTATGGCCTGACCGCGGTCCGCTGCTCGATGCGGACGGCCTGTCAGGGGGGACGCACATGGCGCGATTCGCACGGTGGACGGCTTTCGGAGCCGCCGCCGCACTGCTGGTGGCGGGTTGCAGCAGCGGCTCGTCGTCCGACGGCGGCGAGGGCAAGAACGGGTCGAAGACGAGTCCGGCCGCCTCGCCCGCGACCGGCTCTTCCGGTACGACCGCCGCCCTGCCCTCCTCCCTGACCGCGCAGAAACTCGTCTGGGGGCGTTGCAAGGCGACCGCGGACGCCACCGCGCCGGGCAGCGACTGGCAGTGCGCGACGCTCAAGGTGCCGCTGGACTGGTCGAAGCCAGACGGCGGGACGATCGGTCTGGCACTGATCCGCGAGAAGGCCCGCGGGGGCAAGCGCCTCGGATCGCTGCTGTTCAACTTCGGTGGCCCCGGCGGCTCGGGTGTGTCGACCATGCCGCAGTACGCCGCCACGGCGTCCGTGCTGCGCGAGCGCTACGACCTGGTCAGCTGGGATCCGCGCGGAGTCGCCGCCAGCGAGGGGGTGCGCTGCCGCGGAGACAAGGCGATCCAGGCCGCCGAGGACGTCGACGCCACACCCGACACCCCGGCCGAGGAGAAGGCGTACTTCCAGGACGCCGTCGACTTCGGCAAGGGCTGCCAGAAGGCCGCCGGAAAGATCCTGGCCCACGTGTCGACGACCGACACCGCCCGCGACATGGACCTGATGCGCCAGGTGCTGGGCGACTCGAAGATGCACTACTTCGGCATCTCCTACGGCACGGAACTGGGCGGCGTCTACGCCCATCTCTTCCCGAAGCACGTCGGACGGCTCGTCCTCGACGCGGTCGTCGACCCCAGCGCGGACTCGGTGGGACACGCGGAGAACCAGGCCCGGGGGTTCCAACGGGCGCTGGACGAATACCTGAAGTCGACCGGCCAGGACCCCGCGCAGGGCACCCGGAAGATCGCGAGCCTGGTGAAGCGGCTCGACGCGCACCCGCTGCCGACCTCCTCGGGGCGCAAGCTGACGCAGACGCTCGCTCTCACCGGCATCGTCCTGCCCCTCTACAGCAAGTCGGGCTGGCCGGCCCTGACCAGCGCCCTGGACTCGGCGGAGCGGGGCGACGGCACGGAACTGCTCACGCTGGCCGACGGCTACAACGAGCGGGACTCCTCGGGTCACTACGGCACGACGACCCACTCCCAACGGGTCATATCGTGCCTGGACGACAAGCAGCGGCCGACCGCCGGGCAGACGAAGAAGCTGCTGCCGACGTTCGAGAGGATCTCGCCCGTGTTCGGGGACTTCCTCGGCTGGGACACCGCCGGCTGGTGCCACGACTGGCCGGTGGCCGGACAGTACGACACCCCGGAGGTCAGCGCGCCCCGCGCGGCACCGGTCCTGGTGGTCGGCAACACCGGCGACCCGGCGACGCCGTACGAGGGCGCCAGGAAGATGGCCGACGAGCTCGGCAAGGGCGTCGGTGTGGAGCTCACCTGGAAGGGCGAGGGACACGGGGCGTACGGCAACGGGAGCGACTGCGTCGACTCGACGGTGAACGCGTACCTGCTCGACGGGAGGGTGCCGAAGGACGGCAAGGTCTGCGCCCGGTAGAACGGGACGGTCGTCGGCGGTTCGGTTCGCGGAGGTCGCGAGGCCGTGCGACGGGAAGGGGCTCGGCACCCGTGGTGCCGAGCCCCTTCCGGGAAATCTGCCTAGTAGACCGGCTTGTGCGGCTCGATCTGGTGGACCCAGCCGATCACTCCGCCACCGACGTGCACGGCGTCGGAGAAGCCCGCCGACTTCAGCACCGCGAGGACTTCCGCACTGCGGACACCCGTCTTGCAATGCAGGACGATCTTCTTGTCCTGCGGGAGGGTCTCCAGGGCGGTGCCCATGAGGAACTCGTTCTTGGGGATCAGCTTGGCGCCGGGGATCGACACGATCTCGTACTCGTTGATCTCGCGGACGTCGATGATCTCGATGTTCTCGCCGTCGTCGATCCACTCCTTGAGCTGCTTCGGAGTGATCGTCGAGCCGGCCGCCGCCTCCTGGGCCTCCTCGGAGACGACGCCGCAGAAGGCCTCGTAGTCGATGAGCTCGGTGACGGTCGGGTTCTCGCCGCAGACCGCGCAGTTCGGGTCCTTGCGGACCTTGACCTGGCGGTACTGCATCTCCAGGGCGTCGTAGATCATCAGCCGGCCGACCAGCGGCTCGCCGATGCCCGCGAGGAGCTTGATGGCCTCGTTGACCTGGATGGAGCCGATGGACGCGCACAGCACGCCCAGCACGCCGCCCTCGGCGCAGGAGGGGACCATGCCCGGCGGCGGGGGCTCCGGGTAGAGGCAGCGGTAGCAGGGGCCGTGCTCGGCCCAGAAGACGGAGGCCTGGCCGTCGAAGCGGTAGATCGAACCCCACACGTACGGCTTGTTCAGCAGCACGCACGCGTCGTTGACCAGGTAGCGGGTCGCGAAGTTGTCCGTGCCGTCGACGATCAGGTCGTACTGGCTGAAGATGTCCATCACGTTGTCGGCCTCGAGCCGCTCCTCGTGAAGGATCACGTTCACGTACGGGTTGATGCCCTTGACGGTGTCACGGGCGGACTCCGCCTTGGAGCGGCCGATGTCGGCCTGGCTGTGGATGATCTGACGCTGCAGGTTCGACTCGTCTACCTCGTCGAACTCCACGATGCCGAGGGTGCCGACGCCCGCGGCGGCCAGGTACATCAGCGCCGGCGAGCCCAGGCCGCCGGCGCCCACACAGAGCACCTTGGCGTTCTTCAGCCGCTTCTGCCCGTCCATCCCGACGTCGGGGATGATCAGGTGGCGGGAGTACCTGCGGACCTCGTCTACGGTGAGCTCAGAGGCTGGCTCGACCAGGGGTGGCAGCGACACGGGGACTCCGTTGGTCGGTCAATCAGTACGGTTGTTCTCCGTGTAACAGTGCCACGGCCTTTTTCATTCCGAGACACCCGTTCCGATCCGCGAGACGATTTCGTCCCAGTAGCCGGGCATGGTCTCCCACGGATCGGTGCGTCCGCCGCGGTCGGTGCGGTCCGTGAAGTAGATGGTCGAGGCCCCCTGCCAGCGGGCGATGCGGAGCGCTTCGTCGAGGTGGGGGCCCGGGACTCCGTGGACGAAGTGGCAGAAGCGGTCGGGCGGGTAGTCGGCCGTCCACTCGGCCACCTGCGACCAGCGGTAGTCGCTCCACGGCCCCGAGAACGTGACCAACTGGTCGCAGGTCTCCGCGTACCCGGGGTGCGGGTGGGTGCCGTGGCCGAGCACGATGTGGGCGTCGTCACGGACCGCGCGGAGCGTGGTGACGGCGCGGCGGATCCCGGGAAGCGACGTGCGTTCGGTCGGGCAGCGGTCGAGGAGGAAGCCGTCGACCCGGTACCAGTCGATGTAGCGGTGCGCGTCGGAGATCATCTCGCCGAAGGTGCGGGCGCCGAAGGTGGCGTCGAGGTGGCCCAGGACGCGGACACCCGCGTTGCGCAGGCGGCCGGCCGCCTCCAGGCAGTGCGGGTCGGGGCGACTGCCGGGGCCGTCGGCGACGTTGAGGACCACCCAGTGCAGGGGGGTGCCCGGGCGGGTCAGTTCGCTCCATTCAGTGGGGGCGACGAGGGGGTGCGCGTAGCCGGGGATGCCGAAGCCGGTGCGGAACGCCGTGCTCGGGGAGTACGTCTTGGTGCTGGTCAGATGCGGCATGCCGCCTCCATCCAGATGTCGGCGAGGGACTCTTCGAGGTTGATCCGGGGCCGCCAGCCGAGCCGGTCGCGTGCGGTGCGCACATCGGCCTGCTGCCAGCTGCCGCAGCCGTCCGGGTACGGGTACGCGACGGGGGCCGCGTGGTCGGAATCACCGCGCGGGTGGCCGATCGGGGCGCGCAGCGGGCCGGGCGGGCCGTCGAGTTCGTGGAGGGCGCCGCCGTACCCCGCCACGCGGGCGAGGGTGGTGGCGGCGTCGCGCAGGCGGACGGCGCGGCCGGACCCGATGTTGATGACGCCCTGGGCGGCGGACAGGCTCGCGGCGTGGACGGCTCGGGCCACGTCGCGTACGTCGACGAAGTCGCGCTGGGCGCCCAGGCCCGCGAGTTTGAGCTCGCCGTCGCCGGACTGCATGGCTCGGCGCATGGCCTCCGCCAGGCGGCCCAGGGGCGAGCCGGCCGGGGTGCCGGGGCCGGCGGGTGAGAAGACGCGCAGGACGACCGCGTCCAGGCCGGAGCCGAGGACGAGTTCGGTGGCGGCGAGCTTGCTCACGCCGTACGGGCCGCCGGGGCGCGGGACGGCGTCCTCGGCCGTGGAGGAGCCGGGCTGGCTGGGGCCGTACTCGGCGCCGCAGCCGATCTGCACCAGGCGGGCGCCGCAGCCGCTGCGGCGCAGGGCCTCGCAGACGGTGGCGACGGCGACGGTGTTGTGCCGGGTGAGTTCGCGTGCGCCGCCCCGGGTGGCGCCGGCGCAGTTGACGACTACGCCCGGGTGTACCGCGTCGAGGAAGCGGGTGAGGGCGCCGGGGCTGCCGGACGCCAGGTCGAAGCGGACGTCGGCGTCGTCGCCTCGGCCGAGGGCGGTGAGCTGGACGGCCGGGTCGGCGAGGAGGCGGTCGGCCACGAAGCGGCCGAGGTAGCCGTTGGCTCCGATCAGCAGGACTCTCATCGGGCGGCTCCTTGGGCGCCGTCGGGGGTGGGGTGGGCGGTGGTCATCTGTGGTGCTCCTTCAAGGCGGGGGCCTCCGGGCGGTTGCGCCGGGATGCCTGCGGCGCCTGTGCGGTTTTCGTGGTGGTGCTTGTGGTGCCTGGGGATGGTGGGTGGGTCGGGGCCGCGCCGGGGGGTGTCCGTCCTCGGTCGGGCGGTGCTGTGGGGCGGGATGTGCTGTTTCTTGACGCCCGACACTGCGGGCGGGCACCCCCCGGCGCGGCCCCTCCTCGCCGTACGCGGCTGTCGCCGGGGCGTGATGGCCGGCTCAGCATGTGGGCTCCGGTGGGGTGTGGGCCGAGGCTCTGGTGAGGGTGCGAGCGGCGTGGGCCAGGAGGGTCAGCGCCGCTGTGGCGCAGGTGAGTGTCGGGATGCTTGATGGGCCCCAGGTGTCGGCCAGGGTTTGTACGGGTGTGGCCAGGTAGGTGCAGGCGGGGAGGCGGCCCGCGAAGACCGTGGCCAGGGCCGTGGCTTGGGTGGTGGCCGTCGCCATGAGGACGGTGGCTGGGGCGTGGGTGAAGCCGTGGGTTGTGAGGAGGCGGGCGAGGAACAGGAGGGCGCCCAGGGGGAGCGTGGTTGCGTAGGGTGCGGGTTCGCCCAGGGCTGCTCCGGTCAGGGCGAGGAGGGTCGTCAGGGCGGTCAGGTAGAGCGTGAGTGCGGTGAGGAGCAGGGGGCGTACGGCTGTGGAGAAGTCCTCCAAGCTGCGGCTGGTGGTCAGTTTGCGGTGGGCGCGTGCTGCCAGGAGGTGGGCGGTCCAGGCCGCGGGGGCGCAGGACCACGCGAGGGCCAGGAGGGGGGCCGTGGTGACGGGCCAGGGGCCGTTGGCGGTGCCTGTGGGCAGGCCGTCGGGGCCGCCGGTGAGGACCGCTTGCAGGAGGCCGTCGCCCAGTAGGGCGTAGGTGAGGAGCCAGACCGTCCAGAGGGTGGTGCCGGGGGCGCGTGACGTGGAGCCCGGTGGGGTGGGGTGGGTTGGGGCCAGGGGGCCTCGGGAGAGCGCCGCGCGCAGGGCCACGGTGATGGCTAGGGCTCCGGCGGCCGCGATCGCCGTGTGTGTCTGTCCGTCGGTGAGCTGGAGAGTTGAGACGGTTGCCGTGGCCAGGAGGCCTGGGAGGAGGGTGAGCAGTGCCCAGCCGGCTCGTACGCGGAAGGCGTCTGTGGTTTCCGGAGGGGCGGACCGGTCCTCGTCTCGGGCGGCTCGCGCGAACATCTCCTCCGCGAGTGCGAACACGTCACGGTGGCGGAAGCGCGTCGCGGTGCGGTCTGTGATGCCGTGGGCCTCCAGGCCCGCTGCGATCTCCAGGGGGTCCACCGCCCTTGCGCACAGTTCCCTGTGACGGTGCATCAGCGCCTTCACGGGGTCGGCCGCGGTGCGGCGGGGGGTGGGGGGTTTTGCGTCGGCACGGGTGCGGGGGGGTGCTTCGCCGTCCGTGTGTGTGGTTGTTTCGTCCGTCAGCCACTCCTGTGATCGTTCGTCCCATGCGCCGGGGCTGTGGGGTGTGCCCGGGCGGTCCAGTTCTCCCAGGTCGCTCATCGGGCACCCTCCGGGGTCGGAGTCGTGGCGTGGGCCTGGGCCGTCGCCCAGGTGGGGGTGCTGCGGACGTGGGCGCCTGTCCAGCGGCCCGGTACGTGGGCCTCGGCGGGGACGGCGAAGGGCAGGGGCTCTCCGGTCTCGTCGACGACGACCCGGCGCACCGGGGTGCGCGCGACGATCTCCAGGTAAATGCCGTGAAATGCCGTGGTGTTCTGCTCGACGGTGAACAGTTCGAGTGCACGCGCGCGTGCTGCCGCGCCCAGGCGCTCGCGGCGCGCGGGGTCGCGCAGCAGCGCCACGCAGGCCTCGGCGAGCGCCCGCGGATTGCGGGGCGGTACGACGAGTCCCGTTCCGCCGATGACCTCCACGACCGCGCCGACGTCCGTGGAGACGGTCGCGCGGCCGCAGAACATGGCCTCGACGAGGCTGATCGGGAATCCCTCCACGACGCTGGAGAGAACCGTCACGCCACCGGCGGCGTACGCGTCGGCGAGGGTCGGCAGTTCGGGGCCGCCGATCTCGGCGAAGGAGACGGGGTTGTCGCCGACGGTGTGCGGGCCCTCGGCCTCGTCGGGGAAGAGCTGCGCGGCGAGGGCGCGGCAGTGGCCGAGGTAGGCCTCGCCCTCGGGGCCGGCCGGAGCGCCGGTGATCCGCAGCCGGGTCTTGGGCTCCTCCTTGCGGATCTCGGCGAAGGCGTGGAGCAGCGACACCAGGTCCTTCGTCGGTTCGACGCGGCCGACCCAGACCAGCGTGTCGGGATCGGCGCAGTCCGTGGACTCCCCTACCTCGGCGAAGGGGGAGGCGTCCATGCCCGGGTGGACCGTGCGGAGTTTGGCGCGGTCGGCGCCGCAGCGCTCCTGCCAGCGGCGGGCGTGCGCGTTGCCGGGCGTCACGATCGTGGCCCGGGCGTAGGCCTCGGCGGCGAGCCTGCCGTGGAAGGCGGCGAGCAGGGAGCGTACGGCGGGCGGGGCGTCGGTGGCTGCGAGGTAGTGCGTGCGCAGTCGCACGCCGTACTCGGTCAGCAGAAGGGGTACGCCGAAGAAGTGGTGGGCGAGCAGTCCGGGCAGGGCCGCCGGGCCGCCGGACGTGGCGTGGCACAGGTCGACCGCGCCGAGGTCGTCGTCCTGGTACCAGTCGAGGGAGAGGGGGCGCAGGGCGCGTTCGAGGTGTGCGGCTACGGAGAGCAGATCGGGTACGCGCGCCTCGCGTGCCGTCTGTTGAGCGCCGGGCGCACGACAGGCGCGCTCCAGGGCGCGCACGGCACTCTCGGAGCGCAGTGCGCCCCCCAGGCCGCCCCCCTCGTCGCGGGCCAGTTCGGCGAGCCCGTACAGCGCGCTGCCGAAACGGTCCGCCTCAAGGGTCGACGCGGCCTCCGGGGAACCGGACGCGCACAGGACGGCGGCCAGTTCGCCGTAGTGCTCGGTGAATCGCCGGCGTGCGCGCCGCCCGTACAGGACCCCGTCGTCCTCGGCCGCCCACAGCGGGGCGGTGCGCACCCGGCCGACCTGCGGCGGCAGTGCGACCCAGCCCTCGTCCTCCTGGCTCCGGCTGCTGCCGAGGGCGTAGACGTCGAACTCGTGCTGCCCGAGCCCGCGCACGAGCCGGTCGCACCAGAGCGTGGCGTCACCGCTCACATACGGATAGCCACCCTCCGTAAGCAGTCCGATGCGCACGTGCGCACCCCCGATCTCCCGTTTGGGGAGCCGCCGTTGACCCGGCGGCTCGCAGCGGGAAGAACGTATGCGGACAAGGCGGTGGCGCGATGGACGGTTGTCCATCGCGCCACCAAAAGGGGTGAACGGCCGTAACTTTCCCGTGCGAGTTGCGTTCGATCGCGCTACGAGATCATGCGGTCACGTTCTGTCAGGCTGCGGCCGGTTCGCGCCGGGCCGTCCTGCGCCGGGCCGCCACCTCGGGGTCGAGTGCCGGTACGGCGGCCAGAAGCTGCCTGGTGTAGGGGTCCCGGGGGTTGTCGTACACCTCGTCGGCGGGCCCGGACTCCACGACACGGCCCTGGCGCATCACCGCGACCCGGTCGCTGACCCGGCGCACGACGGCGAGGTCGTGGGCGACGAAGACGAGCGCGAGGCCGAGTTCGCGCTGGAGTTCGCCGAGCAGATCCACGACCTGAGCCTGGGTCGTCACGTCGAGGGCCGAGACCGGCTCGTCGCAGACGATGACGCGCGGGTCGGCCGCGAGCGCCCGCGCGATGCCCACGCGCTGGCGCTGACCGCCGCTGAACTCGTGCGGATAGCGGTCGTAGTGCGCCGCTTCGAGCCCCACGCGCTCCAGCAGTTCCGTCACGCGCCCCCTGATCCGCTTCTCGTCGCGCTCGCCCCGCGCGCGCAGCGGGTCGGCGATCGACTCGCCCACACTGCGGCGCGGGTTGAGGGAGGAGACGGGATCCTGGAAGACCATCTGGACGGCCGGATTCACGCCCACGCGCGCGTGGCCCTCGTAGCGGACCTGTCCGGCCGTCGGCTCCAGCAGCCCCACCAGCATCCGGCCGAGCGTGGTCTTGCCGCTGCCGCTCTCGCCGACGATCCCGAGGGTCTCGCCCCGGTGGACGCGCAGGGACACGTCGTCGACGGCCGCGAACGCCTGCTTGCCGCGCCCGAATTCGCGCCGTAGCCCGGTCGCCTCCAGGACGATCTCGTCGGAGGCCTCGGAGGGAGCCCGCGGCGCGTCCACGCGCGGTACTGCGTCCAGCAGGCCGCGTGTGTACGCCTGGGTGGGCGACGTCAGTACGGTGCCGACCGGGCCGTGTTCCACCACGCGCCCGTGCCGCATCACCAGCACCTCGTCGGCGCTCTCGGCCGCCACGCCGACGTCGTGCGTGACGAGCAGCAGCCCCAGGCCCGTCTCTTCGCGCAGGGTGTGCAGCAGGTCGAGGATCTGGGCCTGGACGGTCACGTCGAGGGCGGTGGTCGGCTCGTCGGCGATCAGCAGGTCGGGCTCACAGGCGAGCGCCATGGCGATGAGCGCGCGCTGCCGCATGCCGCCGCTGAACTCGTGGGGGCGCGAGCGCGCCCGTCGTTGTGCGTCCGGAATGCCGACCCGGTCGAGCACCTCTGCGGCACGCGCGCGTGCCGCTCGCCGTGACACGCGCGTGTGCACGCGGTACACCTCGGCGATCTGCTCGCCGATGGCGTAGTACGGGTCGAGGGAGGACAGCGGGTCCTGGAAGACCATCGCGGCCTTGCCTCCGCGCAGCCGCCTCAGTTCGTCGTCGGGCGCCCGCTGTACGTCGGTGCCGGCCACCTCGATGGAACCGCCGACCCGTGCGCCCGTGCCGCGGTGCAGGCCCAACAGGGCCGAGGCGACGGTGGACTTGCCGGAGCCGGACTCGCCGACCAGGGCCAGCGCGGCGCCCCGCGCCAGCTCGAAGGAGAGGCCGTCGACGGCCTTCAGAGCGCCGAACTCCACGGTCAGGTCCGTGACTCGGACGAGACTCACGTCAGTACCACCCGTCGGTCGGCCACCGCGTACAGGACGTCCGCGACGGCGTTGGCGAGGACCACGAAGAAGCCGATGACCAGGACCATGCCGACGACGACCGGCAGGTCGACCACGTTGACGGCGTGGACGAGTTCCTGGCCGACGCCGGGAAGGCCGAAGAGGGTCTCGGTGAGGACGGCTCCGCCGATCGCCGAGCCGACGTTGTTGGCGTTCAGCGCGATCACGGGGGCCAGCGCGCCGCGCAGCGCGTGCCGTCCCACGACGGCGCGTTCGGCGACTCCGTAGGCGCGGAAGGTGCGGATGTGGTCCTCGGCGAGCGTCTCCAGCATCGCGGACCTGGTCAGGCGGGCGAACGCGGCGGCCTCGACCAGGGCGAGCGAGAGCCAGGGCAGCAGCAGGTTCCACGCCCACTGCTCGGGGTCGTCGGTGAGGCTCACGTACTGCGGGAAGGGCAGCAGTTGCAGCTCGCCGCAGACGACGATCATCAGGACCAGGCCGATCACGAAGACCGGGGTGGCCCAGCCCGCCAGGGTGAGGGCGGTCAGCACCCGCTCGGTGAACCGGCCGCGCCGCCACACCGAGAGCACGCCGGTGCCGACGCCGAGCACCAGCCAGAGGACCATCGCGCCGAGCACCAGCGACAGGCTCACCGGGAGCTTGGTCAGGATGATGTCCAGGACCTGCTGGTCGGTCCGGTACGACAGCCCGAGGCAGGGCGCCGGGCAGTGCTCCACCGAGGTGCCCGTGGAGTAGTCCCGGCCGGCGACCAGGCCCTGCAGGAAGTGCCAGTAGCGCACGTACAGCGGGTCGTCGAGGCGCAGTTGCCGCGCCACCTGGTGCACCTGCTCCGGGGAGCAGCGCGGGCCGCAGGTGATCTGGGCGACGTTGCCGGGGGTGGCGTAGAAGACGACGTAGACGATCACCGAGATGGCCAGCAGGGTGACGACGACGCCGACACCACGGCGCAGGAGGAACCCTCCGAAGCCGCTCATACGGCCGCTCCCTTCTCGGCGTCCGGCTGGTCCTCGCGTCCGCGGCCCGTGCCGACGCCCAGTCGGGAGGCCGCGCGCGGGTCCAGGGCGGTGCGGACGCCGTCGCCGAGGACGGTCAGGGCCAGGACGGTCACGAACAGCGCGCCCGCGGGCAGCATCAGGTACTGCGGGGCCGCCTGGTACCAGACGTCGGCGGCGGTGAGCATCTGCCCCCAGGACGGCGTCGGCGGCTTCACCCCGACGCCCAGGAAGGACAGGGCGGCCTCGATGCTGATGTTGACCGGGACGAGGATCGCGGCGTACGTGATGAGCGGCGCGGCGAGGCCGGGCAGCAGCTCCCGCCGGGCGATCCGCAGGCTGCCCCAGCCGCTGAGCCGGGCGGCGGAGACGTAGTCGAGCCCTTTCAGGGTGAGGGTCTGGGCGCGCACGATCTTCGCGATGGTGCCCCAGGCGATGAACCCGATGACCAGGGTGACCAGTACGGGCCGCGGGAAGCCCGACGGGACGATCGCGAGCAGCGCCAACGACATGATCATCAAGGGCATGGCGACGAAGATGTCCGTGATCCGGCTCAACAGTTGATCAATCCATCCACCGCCGAGCGCGGCGGCGACGCCCATCACGAGCCCCAGGAGGACCTGGATGACGGTCGCCGCCAGCGCGACGCCGAGTGAGACCCGGGCGCCGTACACCAGACGCGCGAACAGGTCGCGCCCGGTCTGCGGCTCGACGCCCAGCCAGTGCTCTCCGCTCACGCCGCCGAAGGAGCCGATCGGGACGCCTCCGCGCGCGGAGTCGACGAGCGACGGGTGGTACGTCGTCGGGTCCTGGCCCTCTATCGCCGCGAACAGCGGTGCGGCGACGGCGATCAGGACCAGCAGCGCAACGACGGCCGCCGCGACGAGGGCGGCACGCTGCGCTCGCAGCCGCCGCCAGAACTGACGGGCCCCCGAGGCCCCCGAAGCGGACGCCCCGGGGACCTCGACGGCGACAAGTGCCTCGCTCACGGCGCTACTTCACCGCGACCTGCGAGATGTCCAGCACACCGGTCCAGTCGCTGATCACGACGTTCCTGATGTCCTTGCCTACCAGCCGCTTGTAGACGGGGTGGAACAGCGGGACGGTCAGGGCCTGCTCACCGATCTTCTTGTCCAGTGCACCCCACCGCTTGGCGGCCGCGTCAAGATCGGTCAACTTGTTGATCGCGTCAATCTCGGCATTGACCGACTTGTCATTGAGCAGGCCCGTGTTGAAGTTCGCTCCATCCTTGACGATCTGCCGGCCGTCGAAGATCGGGGCGAGGAAGGGGCCGCCGGAGGGCCAGTCGGCACCCCAGTGGGCGAGGAAGAACCCGGGCTCGGTCTTCATGCTGTGGATCTTGTCCCGGTAGTCGTTGTCCTCAAGCCCCTGCAGCTTGACGGTGATGCCGGCCTTCTTGAGCGCGTCCTGGACGGCGGTCGCGATCTCCGGGCTGGTCTCGAAGTCCTTGCTGTTGGAGTGGGTGAGCGTCACGGTGAGGCCGTTCTTGTAACCCGCCTGAGCCAGCAGCTCCTTGGCCTTGGCCGCGTCGCCCGTCCGGCCCGCCGGGAACAGGTCGTAGGGCGTGTAGCCGAACGACTTCTGGTTCGGCAGGAAGGTGGTGGCGGCCTCGGCGAGGGCGCTGCCGCCGGCCGCGTTGATCACCGACGAGCGGTCGATGGCGTACGAGATCGCCTGTCGCACCTTGGCGTTGTCGAACGGCTTGACCGTCGGATTGAACGCTATGTAGTTCGTGTAGCCGAAGTGGCCGGTGCCGACGCGGGCGGCGAGTTCCTTGTCGCCGGTCACCTTGGCGAGTTCGGCCGGACCGAGATTGGTGTCCGTGGTGACGGCGGTCGCGTCCGCCCCCTGGGACGCGGACAGCCGCTGGTTGATCACGGAGGAGTCCAGTCCGGACCGTACGTCGACCTTGTCGAGGTAGGCCTTGCGTTCGGCGTCGGTCGCCGCGGACCAGTAGGTGTTGCGCTCGAGCACCAGGTGCTCGCCGTCGTTCTCGTTCCGGACGACCTTGTAGGGGCCGGACGAGACCGGGTGCTCCTCGTACTTCGTGCCCGTGTCCTTGGCCTTCGGTACGGGGGTGAACTGCGTCTGCGTGGCCAGGTACGGGAACTCGCCCTCGGGCTTGTTCAGATGGAAGACGATGGTCCGGCTGTCCGGCGTCTCGATCGCCGACAGGCCCTTCTTGTCCTTGTACGGCCCCTGGTAGTCGGCGGCACCGACCAGCCAGTCACGCAAGTAGGGCGCGCCGCCGGACAGTTCGGGCGCGAAGGAGCGCTCGATGCCGTACTTGATGTCGGCGGAGGTGATCGCCGTCCCGTCCTCGTACTTCAGGCCCTTCTTCAGGGTGTACGTCCACACGGTGGCGCCCTTGCTGGGGCGTCCGGTGTCGGTGGCGAGGTCGGGGACGACCTTGGCACCGGCCGCGCCGTCCTCGCGGTTGCGGGTGGTCAGGGTGCGGAAGACCAGGGAGGGGACGTTTCCGCCGCCGGAGGTGTACAGCCGCGCGGGGTCGAAGTCCGTCTGGGGCTCGGAGTTCAGGACCGTGAGGGTGCCGCCCTTGTGCGGCGCGGAGTCGCCGGCGGAGCCCTTGGCATCGTTGTCCTTCGGCCCGCAGGCGGCGGCGCCCGCTGCCAGAACCAGGCCTACGGATGCCGCGGCCGCACGGCGCGCTATGTCGGACGGATGACGCATCGGATGGACGACCTCTCGAATGATGAGACAGAGTGACGAAGGGTGAGACGAAAATGCATGCACGTCTGCCCGGGCGTCGGTCGTCGAGAACCGTGACGCAAGAGGTCAGCTCACGGGAAAGGTGAAGGGTCGCGACGCGAACGCCTGAAGGCGGACGTCAGCGACAGTGGATGTCGGCCACGCAGAGCGGGGTCACGCCGATGAGCGCCAGCTCGAAGGCTGCGCGTGCGGAGGCGTGGGGGGTCGACATGCCCAGAAATATGTATGAACTTTCTGCGCATGTCAACGTGACTTCTGAGGAGCGGGTCAACTCCCGGGGTACGGCCAGGGGTTGGGCAGACAGTGGATCCCGTCGTGGTCGAGGAACTTGGTCTGCTGCTGCATCACGGGTGCCGGCTGGCCGTTCTTGCTGCAGGTGACGTGGCCGTAGCCGAGCCGGTGGCCGACCTCGTGGTTGATCAGCATCTGCCGGTAGGCGTGGATCCGGTCGCCGTACGTCTTCGACCCCTGGGCCCATCTGTACGCGTTGATCATCACGCGCTCGGTGGACGCCGAGTCGCACGAGACGTTGTCCTCGGTGGTGTCGAGGCCGGACTTGGCGCACCACGTGGCCGTGGTTCCGGGGCTGGCCAGCGTGATGACGAAGTCGGGTTTGCCGCTGTCGACGCGCTCGAAGGTCCGGGCGCCGTCGTGGGCCCAGCTGCGGTCGTCGTTGAGCGTCTTCTGGACGGCCTCGGCGAAGAGGGCCCCGTCCAGCCCAAGTCCCCGTTCCACGTCCACGCGGTAGGTGTACTTCCGGCCCTTGCCGGGCGCCCGGTCGGTGCCGGGGACCGCGTCGAACTTCCCCGGGCCTCGGAACGTGGCGCCGAGCGCGTACTTCTGACCCATCGCCTGCTCGTACGTCAGCGTGGCGACGCTCGGCGACGCCGACGGCGTCGACCGCACGTCCCGTGCCTTCTCGGTGGCCGACTGCGTGCCCACGGCGGTGTCGTCGCGTCCGTGCGTGACCTGACCGGCGACCACGACGGCCAGCACGGTGGTGACCGCGGCGGCCGCGATCCCGGTGAACGTCCGCCCCTTGGAGCCGGTGTTCTGCGCGGGGACGCCGGTGGGCGGCGCGTCGTCCTCGTCGGTCTCGGTGTCGGAGGGGACACCGACGCCGGTACGGGGGGCTCGCTCGGCGACGGAGGGGTACGGGTCGGCGGCGTGCGCGGAGACGACGGAGCGGCGCGCGAAGACGTCGTCGTCCTCGGCCTCGTCGAAGGCGTCGAGGTAGTCCTGGCGGGGCCCGAACCGGGGCTCCTGCCGCTGCCGCGGTATGGCTGCACCGGGGCCGGTCGAGGGGCCGCGTCCGGCGGAGGGAGCGCGCCCGTTCCCGCCCTGCGTCCTCAACTCGCCCCACGCGCCGCCGGGTTCACGCTGCTCGGGGTGTCCACCTCGGACCTGGGGCACGCCCCGGGCCGGCGTGCCGTCGGGGAAGCGGGGAACCCCGCGAGCCGGTGTGCCGTCGGCGAACCTTGGCACGCCCCCGGCGGGTGTGCCGTCGGCGGGGCGGGAACCTCCGCGCGCGGGCGCGCCGTCAGCTCGCCGCGCCGGCCCGCGCTCCCGTGCACCCGGCGGCTCCTGAGCGGCCCGGTTCCCTCGGCCGGCACGCTCGCCCTCGGCCTCGCCCTTCGCCGCGGGAGCACTCCCGCGGCGGCTGTGGCGTCCCACGTCGCCCCTCAGCTCCCCGCGCTCTCGGCAGCGGCCTCGTTCTCACCGACGACAGCACCGTAGCCAATGGAAGCCGCTCCCCCGGCGGCCGCACCCCCACCGGGCCCCGCCCCGTCGGCGGAAGCGGACCCGTGATCCGCCTCGCCCGCCCGGGCCCGGCGGCTCCCGGAGGGCACGCCGTCCGGCAACTGCCCGGTCTCTTCGAGGAGTTCGAGGAAGGCCCGGGCCACGGTGTCCGGGTACTCCATCATCGCCACGTGCCCCGCGTCCGGCATGGTCAGCAGGCGGGAGTCACGGAAGGCGCGGGCCGCCCTACTGGCCATGCGGAAGCCGACGAGCTGGTCCCGGCCGCCGTAGATGAGCAGGGTGGGGGCGAGGACGCGCTCGGCCTGGCGCCACAGGCTGTGCTGGCCGCCCAGGGTGTAGGCGTTGACGATGCCGCGCGCGGAGCGCGTCATCGCGTCCCAGAAGTACGGCAGTCGGAGCCGGCGCTCCATCTCCTCGACGGCGTGCCGGAAGCCCTCCGGCGTCACCCGCCCGGGGTCGCCGTAACAGAGCGCCATGACCCCGGTGACGCGCTGCTCCGCGGACCACTCCCGGGTGAGCCGGTAGAACAGCGCGGCCACTCCGGGCAGCGCCAGCAGTCCGGTGGGCACCGCGCTGCGCTGGACGCGGATCTCCGGCAGGGCCGGGGACACCAGGGTCAGGGTCCGCACCAGATCGGGCCGCAGGGCCGCCACGCGCGTCGTCACGGCACCGCCGAGCGAGTTGCCGAAGAGGTGCACGGGGCCGCGACCGGCCGCGTCGAGATGACGGATCACCGCGCGCGCGTGCCCCGTGACCGAGTAGTCGCCGTCGTCCGGCGGCGGTGAGTCGCCGAAGCCCGGCAGGTCCAGGGCCTCGCCGTCGACGACGCCCTCCAGCTCCTGCATGAGCGCCGACCAGTTCTGCGAGGAACCGCCGAGTCCGTGGACGTAGAGCGCGGGCGGCAGCCCCTCGCGCGCGGGCGGTCTCGAACGAATGGTCAGCGTGATTCCGGGCAACCCGACGGACCTGAGCCGCTCGCCCTCGGCGACCCTGACGGGCGTCACCGTCGGGAGCGCGTTGATCGCCGGTACGGACGGCAGCTCGGTCGAGGACATGCGGCAATGTTACGAGACGATCACGTAGTGGTTCATGTGTTCGCCGTCACAGATGACAACAGGTGACGTGCGGATCGCATGGCGTCCGCATCGGGTGTTGCCTAGGCTCGTACAGAGGGCACCCGCTGTAGCCCCTGCTTCTCCCAGGGACATTCGTAGGAAGGGAGCCCACCATGACCGTAGACCCCACCGACCCGGAGACGTTCGCCGACGAAGAGGCCCGCAAGGCATCTGAGTTCGACGTCGAGGCGCCGGAGAACGACGCCGCCGAGCAGCAGGCGGACATCGTGCCGGACCAGGACGACCCGCTGGACGACGTCGACCCGGCCCGCGCGAACGAGGCCGACGTCGTCGAGCAGCGACGCGTCGTCTCCATCGACGAGGACGACTACCGCTGACCCGGGCCACGAGTGCGCCCCCGGGCGCCCCCGAGCAGGAAAGGAGCGCTCTTCTGCCCACTCCGCCCCGGTCCGAAACCACCCGTCCGGCTTTCGTCGCCGTCCGGTCCGTGAAATTCTGCGCTCGCACCGCGCACACAGGGGTTACCCAAAAGTACGATGGCCGCGCGGCGCACACCGCATGTGGACGATTTTGGGAGGCGGCGTGACAGCCATCGAGCAGACAGAGGCGGCGCGCCCGAGGGGCACGCGCCTGCCGCGCCGAGCCCGACGGAACCAGCTGCTGGGCGCCGCCCAGGAAGTCTTCGTGGCCCAGGGCTACCACGCGGCCGCGATGGACGACATCGCCGAGCGCGCCGGCGTCAGCAAGCCGGTGCTCTACCAGCACTTCCCGGGCAAGCTCGACCTCTACCTGGCCCTGCTGGACCAGCACTGCGAGTCGCTGATCCAGGCCGTGCGCAGCGCGCTGGCGTCGACGACCGACAACAAGCAGCGCGTACGGGCGACCATGGACGCCTACTTCGCGTACGTCGAGGACGACGGCGGCGCGTTCCGCCTGGTCTTCGAGTCGGACCTGACGAACGAGCCGGCGGTGCGCGAGCGCGTCGACAAGGTCACGAACGAGTGCGCGGAGGCGATCTGCGAGGTCATCGCCGAGGACACCGGTCTCTCGCGCGCGGAGTCGATGCTGCTGGCCTCCGGCCTCGGCGGGCTCGCCCAGGTCGTGGCCCGCTCCTGGTTGCACAGCGACCGCAGCGTCCCGCGCGACCAGGCGGTGCAGCTGCTGACCTCGCTGGCGTGGCGCGGCATCGCGGGCTTCCCGCTGCACGGCACGGACCAGAATCACTGACCGGCACGCGCGCGTGGGCGTCGTACAGGACACCACGTCACCGAGGGCACGCACGCGCGCGTGAAGGTCGTTTGTTCCCGTCGGCTGTTCGCTCCTGGCGTTCTCGTGCGGAACGTGTACGTCCCCTCACCGGGCTAATGTGTGCTGGGTACGGCGCGGATTGGTCGCGCACTTCACTGACCGTCGGAGGGACATAGCCGTGGAGGTCAAGATCGGCGTGCAGCACGCGCCCCGCGAGATCGTTCTGGAGAGCGGTCAGAGTGCCGAGGAGGTCGAGCGGATCGTGGCCGAGGCACTGGCCGGGAAGTCGCAGCTGCTGACCCTCGTGGACGAGCACGGCCGCAAGGTCCTCGTCCCGGCCGAGCGCCTCGCCTACGTCGAGCTCGGCGAGCCGGCCCCGCGCAAGGTGGGCTTCGGCGCGCTGTAGTCACACGCGACGAAGGGCCCGGCGACGTCGAGTCGCCGGGCCCTTTCGCGTTCGCGTCCCGCGAGGCCGCCGCGAGCGGATGCCCTCCTGCGCCGCGCGCGGATCCCCTCCTCCGCGGCGATCGGATTTTTCCTCCACGGATGGAGCACAGGTCGTGCACAGAGGAGGATTGCATTCCGCAGGTCACGGGTATGACGGGCTACGACCGTGTTACGCGCCGTGCGCGCTGTGTGGCCGTGTGGGAGGGACCCCATGATGTTGATCGAAGCACTCGGCTCCGCTCTGCTCGGTCTCGTGCTGGCGTGGACGGCGAACCGCCGCCTCGCCCACCGGCTGCCGGCCCGTTCCCTGGTCCTGGCGACCGGTGTCGCCGGGGCCCTCTTCGGCGCCTTCCTCACGCACAGCGCCTTCGACCCCGGCAACTCCCTGCTCGTCCTCATCGGCGCGGCGATCGTCTCGGCGGCGTCCCTGTCCCTGCTCCTGCGCCCCGCGGGAAGACTCCGCCGGCGCCAGGCACCGGCATAGATCCTCCCGACCGCGGCAGGGACCGCTCCCCGTAACGGGACGGCTCCCCCCGCGAGGGCTGTGCGCCGGGCGGGCCCCGCGAGGGATGTGCGCTAGGCGGGCCCCCGCGAGAGATGTGCGCTAGGCGGCCAGTCCCAGCGCGGCCATCCGCTTGGTGTGCGCCTCGGTGATCCGGGAGAACATGCGTCCCACCTCGGCCAGATCGAACCCGTCGGCGACCCCGCCCACGAGCATCGTGGACAGCGCGTCCCGGTCGGCGACGACCCGCTGCGACTGCGACAGCGCCTCACCCATCAACCGCCGTGCCCACAGGGCGAGTCGGCCGCCGACCCGCGGATCGGCGTCGATGGCGGCGCGCACCTTCTCCACCGCGAACCCCGCGTGCCCCGTGTCGTCCAGGACGGCCAGGACCAGCTCCCGGGTGTCCGAGTCGAGCCGGGCCGCGACCTCCCGGTAGAAGTCGCTGGCGATCGAGTCGCCGACGTACGCCTTGACCAGCCCCTCCAGCCAGTCCGACGGGGCCGTCTGCTTGTGGAAGCCGTCCAGGGCGGCGACGAACGGCTCCATCGCCTGGGTCGGCTCCTCGCCGATCTCGGTCAGCCGGTTCCGCAGCCGCTCGAAGTGGTGGAACTCGGCCGACGCCATCTTCGCCAGCTCCGCCTTGTCCGCCAGCGTCGGCGCGAGTTTCGCGTCCTCCGCGAGCCGCTCGAACGCCGCGAGTTCGCCGTAGGCGAGCGCGCCGAGCAGGTCCACGAGGGCGGCCCGGTACTGGGGGTCCGCGGATGCCGTGGCCCAGTCCTGGGCCGCGACTCCGGTCTGCTCGGCGGGTGCGTCAGAGGTGTTGTCAGGCGTCGTCATGAAGCGCACAATAGTCCGCTCGCCGGGCTGCGGAAGGCCCTGGTCAATCAGTGTGATGACGGCTACGTGACCAAATCGGCCATCGCATGTGCGCGATTCCGGGGTACAGTGGTAATGCGCCTGCCGAGGTCTCGACAGGCCGCACGTATGAGGATGCCCGGTCGGTGGCCCGATCGGCTCCGACCCGACAGACCTCCAAACCGTACGGCACATCGCGTACGGCCCTCGGAGGGACACCCTCAGCGGTACGAGCGCTAGAGCGTCGGCAGTGGTCCCGTGCCCTACGGCAAGCCCGTAAGGCAGCCGACGTCCCCGGCACGGTCCGTCAAAGACCCCCGCGCTCGCCTCGCACCGCGCACACAGAAGAGGCAGCACCCTGACTACGACGTTCAGAGATCTCGGAATCCTTCCCGAGACCGCCGAGGCCCTCGAGGCCGTCGGCATCATCAACCCCTTCCCCATCCAGGAGATGACCCTCCCCGTCGCCCTCTCCGGCACGGACGTCATCGGCCAGGCCAAGACCGGCACCGGCAAGACGCTGGGCTTCGGCCTCCCGCTCCTCGAGCGCGTCACCGTCCCCGCGGACGTGGAGGCGGGCCGCGCGAAGCCCGAGGACCTCACCGACACCCCGCAGGCCCTCGTCGTCGTCCCCACGCGCGAGCTGTGCACGCAGGTCACCAACGACCTGCTGACCGCGGGCAAGGTGCGCAACGTGCGCGTCCTCGCCATCTACGGCGGCCGGGCCTACGAGCCCCAGGTCGAGGCGCTGAAGCAGGGCGTCGACGTCGTCGTCGGCACCCCGGGCCGGCTCCTGGACCTCGCGGGCCAGAAGAAGCTCAACCTCAGCCACATCAAGGCGCTCGTCCTCGACGAGGCCGACGAGATGCTCGACCTGGGCTTCCTGCCCGACGTCGAGAAGATCATCAACCTGCTGCCGGCCCGCCGCCAGACCATGCTGTTCTCGGCGACCATGCCGGGCGCGGTCATCGGTCTCGCGCGCCGCTACATGTCGCAGCCCACGCACATCCGCGCCACCGCGCCGGACGACGAGGGCAAGACGGTCGCGAACACCGCGCAGTTCGTCTACCGCGCGCACAACATGGACAAGCCCGAGATGGTCGCGCGGATACTGCAGGCCGACGGCCGCGGGCTGGCCATGGTCTTCTGCCGTACGAAGCGCACCGCGGCCGACCTCGCCGACCAGCTCAAGCAGCGCGGTTTCGCCGCCGGAGCGGTCCACGGCGACCTCGGCCAGGGCGCCCGTGAGCAGGCGCTGCGCGCCTTCCGCAACGGCAAGGTGGACGTCCTCGTCTGCACCGACGTCGCCGCACGCGGCATCGACGTCGAGGGCGTGACGCACGTCATCAACTACCAGTCGCCGGAAGAGGAGAAGACCTACCTGCACCGCATCGGCCGCACCGGCCGCGCGGGCAAGAAGGGCATCGCGATCACGCTGGTCGACTGGGACGACATCCCGCGCTGGCAGCTGATCAACAAGGCGCTGGAGCTGAACTTCAACGACCCGCCGGAGACGTACTCCACCTCCCCGCACCTCTACGAGGAGCTGAGCATCCCCGCGGGCACCAAGGGTGTCCTGCCGCGTGCCGAGCGCACGCGCGCGGGCCTCGACGCGGAGGAGCTCGAGGACCTGGGCGAGACCGGCGGGCGCGGTGCCCGCGGTCGCGGTGGCCGAAGTGGCGACCGCGGCGGCGATCGCGGAGGCCGGGGCGAGTCCCGCTCCGCCGACCGCGAGCGTCCGGAGCGTACGCCGCGACGGCGCCGTCGTACGCGCGGCGGTGCGCTGGCGGACGGCGCGGCCACGTCGGAGACGACGGCCGCGACGGAGATCACCGCGCCCGAGGAGGCCACGGGCACCCGTACCCCGCGCCGGCGTCGCCGCACCCGCGGCGGGGCGTCCCAGGAGCCGCTGACGGCCACGGCGACGGCTCCCGAGACCACGGAGGCCGCCGAGTCCGCCGTGGACGCCGCCGAGGGCCCCGCCCTGGACAGCGCCACCGAGACCGCGGCGAAGCCGCGCCGCCGCCGCACCCGCAAGTCCGCGGAGCCGACGGTGGTTTCGGCCGAGACGGCCGTCGTCGAGACCCCGGCGGTCACCGAGGCCCCGACGGTCGCGGAGCCCGAGGTGTCGGAGGCCAAGCCGCGTCGTCGTACGCGCAGGGCGACGGCAGCCGCGGAGACCGCGCTGGACACGGCCGAAGGGGCGTCGGCGACCGAGTCGGCCCCGGAGGCGGCGGAGACCACTCCGCGCCGCCGTACCCGCAAGGCCACGGCGACCACGGAGCCGGTCACCGAGACGGCGGAGGCCGCGGAGACCAAGCCGCGCACCCGTACGCGCAAGGCGGCGGCCACCTCGGCCGAGGCCGTGGTCGACACGGCGGAGGCCGTCGAGGCCAAGCCCCGCACCCGCACGCGCAAGGCTGCGGCTGCGGTTGAGGCCCCGGTCGACACGGCGGAGGCCGCTGAGGCCAAGCCGCGCACGCGCACCCGCAAGGCTGCGGTGGCCGCCGTCGACACGGCGGAGGCCGTGGAGGCCGAGCCGCGTACCCGTACGCGCAAGAAGGCCGCCGCTGCCGAGGTCTCGGCCGAGATCCCGGCGCAGGCCGCCGACGAGCCGGACGCCAAGCCGCGCACCCGCACTCGCAAGGCCGCGGTGGCGGCCGTCGAGACGGCGGAAGGCGCCGAGGCCAAGCCGCGCACGCGCACCCGCAAGGCTGCGGTGGCCGCCGTCGACACTGCGGAGGGCGTGGAGACCAAGCCGCGCGCCCGCAAGAAGGCCGTGGCGGCCGAGGCTTCCGCCGAGACCGCCGAGGCCGCGCCCCGTCGTCGTACGCGCAAGGCCGCCGAGTCGGTCGAGGCCGTCACGGCGCCCGAGGCCACCGAGGCCAAGCCGCGCACGCGCACCCGCAAGGCGGCGGCCGCCGCGGAGACCGCCGTCGACACGGCGGAGGCCGTCGAGGCCAAGCCGCGCCGGACCCGCAAGAAGGCCGTCGCGGCCGAGATCCCGGCCCAGGCCTCCGAGGAACCGGAGCCCAAGCCCCGGACCCGCACGCGGAAGGCCGCGGCGTCCGCCGAGGCTCCCGCCGACGCGGCCGAGGCCAAGCCCAGGACGCGCCGCACCCGCAAGGTGGCGGCCACCGCGGAGCCCACGGAGAGCTGACCGCTCACCCACCCGACGGCCCGGACCACATCACGTGGTCCGGGCCGTCGGCGTCTCCGCCGCGCGCGGCAGCCTCCAGCCGCGCCCCGGCGGGCAAGCCCACGCCCACCCACCCGGGCATCCAGCCGCCCCCACCCCGGCACCCCGCACTCCCGCGCCCCCGCCACACCCCACCCCGCCCGCCTCCCCTCCCCGTCACCCCGGCCGGATAACCTCACCCTTATGAGCAGGCCTCCGACCTTCACCCCGCCGCCCGGTGCCCGCGCGTATGCCCTGCGTACCGGGCGTGGGGAGTTCGCCGTCGTGGATGCGCCCGCTGCGGCCGGCGTTCCCGAGAAGGGCACCGCTCTTCTGCTCCCGGGCTTCACGGGAAGCAAGGAGGACTTCAACCCCCTGCACGCGCCCCTCGCGGCCCGCGGCTACCGGACCGTCGCCGTCGACGGGCGGGGGCAGTACGAGTCCGGCGGCCCGGAACACGACGAGTCGGCCTACGCGCAGAGCGAGTTGGCGCAGGACGTCCTCGCGCAGGCCGCCGCCCTGGGCACCCCGCTCCACCTCGTGGGCCACTCCCTCGGAGGGCAGATCGCGCGGGCGGCCGTACTGCTGGACCACTCCCCCTTCCGCTCGCTCACCCTCATGGCCTCCGGCCCCGCCCACATCTCCGCCTCCCAGCAGCAGCGGGTCAAGCTGCTGCGCGACGCCCTCGCCGTGATGTCGATGGCCGAGGTGTGGGAGGCGATCCAGGCCATGGAGACGCCCGAGGAGACCGACACCGGCGAGCTCGACGCCGGTCTGGACGACCAGGAGGACCTGCGGCGCCGCTGGCTCGGCAACAAGCCCGCCCAACTCCTCGCCACGGGACGCCAGTTGTGTGTCGAGCCGGACCGCGTGGCGGAACTCGCCGCCGTGCCGCTGACCTTCCACGTCCTGTCGGGCGAGTACGACGACACCTGGCCGGTGCCGCTCCTGGACGACATGGCCCGGCGGCTGCGCGCCCACCGCACGGTCATCGCGGGCGCCGAGCACTCCCCGAACACCGACAGGCCCCTCGAAACGGCCCGCGCGTTCGCCGACTTCTGGGACGCCGTCCGGGACAGGACGGACACCGCCTAGGACGGGCCGGACGCCGCCTAGGGCGGGCCGGGACGCCGCCTAGGACGGCCCGGCCGGACAGCCCGGACGGGCCGGACGCCTCCGCTCCGGGCGCCCCTCAGGACGTCCGCGTACGACCGTCGGCCAGTGCTAGTACTGCGTCTGCAAGTGATCCCAGAACCCGTCCCGCAGCGCCCGCCGCAGATCCGCCTGCCCGCGCAGCGAGTACTGGAGCAGGCCCTCCGCCTCGACCAGCAGGTCCTGGTCCACCGAGCCCGGCAGATACGGATGCCCGGGGAGCAGCTCGACCAGCGATTCCCGCCCGCGGGCCGCCAGCCACTTCGCGGCGATCTGCGCCCCGACGAAGCGGACGTTCTCGCGGGTCGGCCGGGTGGTGCCGGCCTCGTAGGCGGGGGCGGTGCGCCGGGCGACGTAGGGCTTGAAGAAGTCGAGGTCCAGGGTGCGCTGGCTGTCGACCTCCCAGAGCAGGGGCTCGGCCTGGTTGCGGCCCTCGGGTGCCTCGATGCCCCACAGGTGGACCCGGGCGCCGTACCCCTGTGCCGCCTCGACCGCCGACACCAGGTCCTCGTCGCCGCCCAGCAGTGCCGCGTCGCTGATCGCACGGTGCCGGGCCAGGGACTCCAGGTCGCTGCGGATCAGTGAGTCGACGCCCTTCTGCTGGTTGTTGGCGTTGAGGTTGCCCAGCCGGACCTTGACGTCGGGGAGTTCGGCGATCGACTGCTGCTCGGCGGTGTGGATGCGGCGTCTGGCGCCGTCGTACCAGTAGACGCGCAGCAGCCGGCTGTCCGCGAAGATCGTGCGGGCCCGGTCGATGAGTGCCTCGATGAGGCCCTCGGCGTCGAGGTCGAAGGCACGGCGGTCCTCGGTCCCGGCGACCAGGCGCCCCGCGGCCGCGTACAGGTATCCCGCGTCGACGAAGATCGCATGCGTCGAGGGCGTCTTCGCCACCTCGGCGAGCATGCGCTGCAGCAGCTCGTTGGTGCGGTCGATGCGGGCGGTGAGGGCCGCGAGGTCGTCGTTCATCAGCTCCATTGTCCCGGCGGTCACGCTGCGAACACAACCGGTCCCGGTCAGTCTCGTGCGGTCATCTCGACGATCCCTTACCGGCTAGTAGTTAGTCGTTCGAAAAATTTCCTTAGCGTAGGGAATGTTTGTAACACGCAGCCCGTTGACTACATCAGAACCACGAGACGAAGGGAGAGGCCATGCGCTTCGAAATCATGCGACTCGACGAGGTCGACGGAACGCCCGTGGACAGCACCGTCGTGGACGCCGCCTCCGTCAACCGAATCGTCCAGCAGGCCGCCGCCATCGGGCAGCGACTCTGGATCCGGCCGGCCGAGACCACGGTCTTGTAAGAGACACCAGACGCGGATCACCGCCGAAGCTTCGAAGCCCCTGTACGGCATGGACGCCGTACAGGGGCTTTGCGCGTACCGGGGCTTTGCGCGTACGGCGCTCAGGCGCCCTTGATCACCTGCGTGACCCCGTTGATGATCTGCTGCACGGCGATGGCGGACAGCATCATGCCCGCGAGCCGGGTCACCAGGACGACGCCGCCGTCCTTGATGATCCGGATGATCAGCAGCGAGTAGCGCATGACGAGCCACAGTACGACGTGGATCGCGAGGATCGCGCCCCACACCGACACCTGCGTGGCCACGCTGTCGGCCTTCTGCACGGCGAGGATGACGGACACGATCGCGCCGGGGCCGGCCAGCAGCGGCATGCCGAGCGGTACGAGGGCGACGTTGACGTCCTTGGTCTGCTTCGGCTCGTCGGTCTTGCCGGTGAGCAGGTCGAGGGCGATCAGCAGGAGCAGCAGCCCGCCCGCGATCATCAGCGCGGGCACGGAGACGTGCAGGTAGTCGAGGATCTGGTGGCCGAGGAGCCCGAAGACGGTGATGACCCCGCACGCCACACAGACGGCCTGGAAGGCCATGCGCTTCTGCACCTTGCCGGGGCGTCCGGCGGTCAGGGCGAGGAAGATCGGGGTGATCCCGGGGGGATCCATGATGACGAAAAGGGTCAGGAACAGGGAGCCGAAGACGGCGAGGTCGAACATGAGGGCCTTGCTGGGTGACGAGGGTGAGCGGGGAGGCGGGGGTGGTGCTCAGGCCCCGCCGGTCCCGGGCACGGGGAACGCCCCGGTCGCCCGCCGCGTGATCTCGCCGTACACCTCGGGGTCGGTCGTGTACTCCCCGAGGACACACGTCTTGCGGCTGCCGTGGTAGTCGCTGGACCCGGTGACGAGCAGCCCCAGTTCCCGCGCGAGACCGCGCAGCCGCGCCCGGGTGTCGGGGTCGTGGTCCATGTGGTCGACCTCGATGCCGTCGAGTCCGGCGGCGGCCATCTCGGCGATCGTCGCCTCGGGCACGGTACGGCCGCGCTTGCTGGCGCCCGGGTGCGCGAAGACGGTGACCCCGCCCGCGGCCTTCACCAGCCGGATCGCCTCGAAGGGGTCGGTCTCGTGCTTCTCGACGAAGGCCCGGCCGCCGTCGGCCAGCCACTCCTGGGTGAACGCGTCGCTCACCGTCGCCACCACGCCCAGTTCGACGAGGGCGGTGGCGACGTGCGGCCGTCCGACCGACCCGTCCCCGGCGATCCGCCGCACCTGCTCCCAGGTGACCGGCACGCCCAGCTCGTTGAGCCTGGCGACCATGCCCTGGGCGCGGGGCACCCGGTCGTCCCGCACGAGCTCGCGCTCGGCGAGCAGGGCCGGCTCCTCGGGGTCGAAGAGGTAGGCGAGCATGTGCATGGAGACGCCGTCGACACGGCAGGACAGCTCCGCCCCGGTCACGAGCATGAGGCCCGCGGGCAGTGCGGCGGTGGCCTCGGCGTGCCCACGGGTGGTGTCGTGGTCGGTCAGCGCGACGACGTCCAGCCCGGCCGCGGCGGCGTGGCGCACCAGTTCGGCGGGGGTGTCCGTACCGTCGGAGGCCGTGGAGTGGGTGTGCAGGTCGATGCGCACGCGGCGGGCTCCAGGCGGTGACGGGACGGAACGGGACGCTCAAGGATAACCGGATTTACGGACCCCTCTGTCACACCCGAATGGCCCGTGCGCCCCCTACAGCCCCCTCGCACCCGAATCGGCCGTGCGCCCCCTACAGCCCCCTCGCACCCGAATCGGCCGTGCGCCCCTGCAACCCACTCTCAGGGTTTCAGCAGTCTGGGTGAGAGCGCCCCGCAGGGAACGAGCTCGACCTCGGCTCCCGCGTCCCGCAGATCCGTCAGCACCAGCTCGTCGTACATCAGCAGCCCCGACTGCTCGGGCCACACCACGGCCCACAGCCACAGCCCGCGCGCCTCCCCGGCGAAGACCGCGCGGTCGTCGGGGGTGCCGGAGACGAGCCACAGCGGGGTCGGCCGGCCGCCGGCGAGCACCTTGGCCTGGGGTGGCTTCTCGACGTTCATGTACGGCCCCGGGTCCGGCCCGTCGACGCCCGCGTACCGCGCGCCGAGGCCGACGCCCAGTTCCTCGGCGACGAGGATCAGCTCCCCTATGCCGCCGAGCGGGCCCGGTCCCGAGCAGGCCACCGCGGTGGCCCGGCCGCCGTGCCGGTCGTCGCCCGCGCATGCCACGCCCGTGAACAGCCAGCCGACCGGCAGGGGCCACGGCATCCACACCGGCACCTGCGTGCGATGCACCACGACGCTGAGGGCCTCGACGCTGGGCGGGACCACGGGCTGCACCGGGTGCACGGTGCCGTGCACATCACACTGCCAGGAATCGGCGAAGAGTCCGGGAGCCCTGACCCGGCCACCACACTTCGGGCAACTGGGTTCGCCCCTCATAGGGCCCCACGGTCCTACCCCTGCTCCGTCACGTCAAGGACGATCACCCGTCCGGACGGAACCGTTCACGACAATCCCCGCCCAAAATTAGATGCAGCTTGCATTAATTAGCTGCTCTAACTTACTATGTGTATACACCAACTATCTCGACCGGAAGTGGAGGAAGCATGGCTGACCCATTCGACGCGGGAGCCGGCGGCATCCTGCGGCAGCCGAAGGCCGTGTGGGCGACGGCCGGCGCGTCCGTCGTCGCCTTCATGGGCATCGGACTCGTGGACCCGATCCTGCCGTCCATCGCCAAGGGCCTCGACGCGACCGCGAGTCAGGTGTCGCTGCTGTTCACCTCGTACTTCCTGATCACCGCCGTGGCGATGCTGCTGACCGGCTTCGTCTCCAGCCGCATCGGCGGCCGCAGGACGCTGCTGCTCGGCCTGGCCTTCGTCGTCGTCTTCGCCGGCCTGGCCGGCACCTCCGGCTCGGTCGGCGAACTGGTCGGCTTCCGCGCCGGGTGGGGCCTCGGCAACGCCCTGTTCGTCTCGACGGCCCTCGCGGTCATCGTGGGCGCTGCGGCGGGCGGCAGCGCGGCGGCGATCCTGCTCTACGAGTCCGCCCTGGGCCTCGGCATGGCCTGCGGCCCGCTGCTGGGCGCGGTGCTGGGGAACGTCAGCTGGCGTTACCCGTTCTTCGGTACGGCCACACTGATGGCGATCGGCTTCCTGTGCATCACGGCGTTCCTGAAGGAGCAGCCGAAGCCGGCCCGCAAGACCTCGCTCCTCGACCCGATCAGGGCGCTCGGCCACGGAGGGCTCGCCTCCGCCGCCGCCTCCGCGTTCTTCTACAACTACACGTTCTTCACCGTGCTGGCCTTCACGCCGTTCGTGCTGAACATGACCCCGTACAAGTCGGGAGCGGTGTTCTTCGCCTGGGGCCTGCTGCTGGCCGTGTTCTCGGTGGTCGTCGCGCCGCGCCTGCAGGAGCGGTTCGGCTCCCTGAAGGTGCTCGGCGGCTCCCTGGTGCTGCTGGCCGTGGACGTACTCGTCCTCGGCTACGGCGACCACACCACCGCCGTCGTCTGCACGATCCTGTCCGGCGCGTTCATCGGCGTGAACAACACCGTCTACACCGAGCTGGCCCTCGGCGTGTCGGACGCGCCGCGCCCGGTGGCGAGCGCGGGCTACAACTTCGTGCGCTGGTTCGCGGCCGCCGCGGCGCCGTACTTCGCGCCGAAGATCGAGGAGTGGACCGACATCCACGTCCCGTTCGTGGTCGCCGCGGTCACCGCGCTGCTGGGCGCGCTCGTCGTCGCCGTACGGCGCAATGCCCTCACGCACGAGGCGGAGGAGCTGGAGACCGCGCACGCGACCGAGGACGGTGTCACCGTCTTCGCCAACTGACGCGAGCCGGACGCCGGTTGGTGAGCTTGCTCACTCGCGGGTCAGTCCAGCGGGACGGACTTCCGGGACGGGTCCCTGAGGTCCGTCCCATGCGTCAGCCAGCGCTCCTGGAGGGCCTGCGCGCCGTGCACGCGCTTCCAGGCCGCCTCGTTCGCCGTCATGGGCAGCAGGGGCAGGAAGCGGACGGGGTCGAGGGGCTCGTCGAGCGCGAGGTCCTCGACCAGGCCGCCGGGCTCGGCGACCAGGACGGAGCTGAACGGCGCGCCGGGCCAGAGGGGTTCACCCACGTCGAGGGAGGCCCCCGGAGCCACGATCACGCCCTCGACCTGCGGGGACGCGGCGAGGACGGCGAGCGGGCGCAGCGCCTTGTCGGTGTCGGCGAGACCCGCGCGCACCGAGAGGACCAGTTCGGCGCGCGGTCCCTTGACCGGGTCGGCGAGCACCGCGGTGGGGTCGCTCATCGGCTGCGCGGACATGCCGAGGGTGGCGTAGCGGACGATGTCGTCCTCGTGGAAACGGAGCACCTCGATGCGGTCCGTGCCGAGGAACGTGACCGCCGCGCGGGCGTCCGGTTCGCCCAGGGCGGTGCGCAACCTTGCCTCGACCAGAGGAAGAACATCAACCATGCGGCGAGCATAGAACTCGTCAGTACCGGGCAAAGCAGCGCCTTGACACTTTGGGCGGCTGATACTCTGGCCCGGTCGTCGGGGCAGCACGCAGAAGCGTCGCGATCGAGTCCCGACACTGTGGAACTCCCTTGCGGGAGTGGATCGTCCCTTACGAGGGACCGGCCGGAGGAGGTGGGGCTGTCATGGATCGAAGTCACCCGTGCAGTACCACTCGCTCTTCCCGCCGCTGATGTAGCTGGTCCGGCTCTGGCTGACCGCCTCCTTTCAGGTCTGCGTCCTCACGCGGAAGAGCACTTCGTCTCGCCCTGCCTGATCTGTCCGATCTGAATCAGCAGCGAAACCCGCCACCGCGACGGTGCGGTGCTCCCCGCTTTGTGGACGTGCCAAACACCCACGGCCCAGGACGTCCCCATTCCGGGTAGTTCCATCCGTCGTCGGCGCCCTTTCGTTGCCTGCCACGAAGGAGCCAGCCATGTCGATGATCCGTGACCTCCGCGACGCGGTCCGCCCGTCCCGCCCCGCGCTGCGCAAGGGCGCGCTGCACCTGGACAACGGCGGTTACGACACCACGCGTGACCCGGCTACCCCCTCGGCCGTCGTCGACTGCGCCGTCTACCGCGACGGCGCCCGGGTGCAGACCCCGCAGCCGCTGACCCCGCACGAGGCGATGCGTTCGGTGCGGCGCGACGGCGGCTTCGTGTGGATCGGGCTGCACGAGCCGACCGAGTCCGAATTCTCCGGCGTCGCAAGCGAGTTCGGGCTGCACCCGCTGGCCGTGGAGGACGCCGTCCAGGCCCACCAGCGGCCCAAGCTGGAGCGGTACGACGACTCCCTGTTCACCGTCTTCAAGACCATCCACTACGTCGAGCACGACGAGCTCACCGCCACCAGCGAGATCGTCGAGACCGGCGAGGTCATGTGCTTCACCGGGCGGGACTTCTTCATCACCGTCCGGCACGGCGGCCAGGGTTCGCTGCGCGCGCTGCGCCACCGCCTCCAGGACGACCCCGAGCTGCTCGCCAAGGGCCCCTCGGCGGTACTGCACGCGATCGCCGACCACGTCGTCGACGGCTACCTCGCGGTCGCCGACGCCATGCAGGACGACATCGACGAGGTGGAGACCGAGGTCTTCTCGCCCGGCCGCGGCGGTGTCGCGCGCGGTGTCGACTCGGCGCGGATCTACCAGCTCAAGCGTGAGGTGCTGGAGTTCAAGCGGGCGGTGTCGCCGCTGCTGCGGCCGATGCAGCTGCTGAGCGAGCGGCCGATGCGGCTGATCGACCCGGACATCCAGAAGTACTTCCGGGACGTCGCCGACCACCTGGCCCGCGTCCAGGAGCAGGTCTTCAGCTTCGACGAGCTGCTGAACTCCATCCTCCAGGCCAACCTCGCCCAGGCGTCGGTCGCGCAGAACGAGGACATGCGGAAGATCACCGCGTGGGCGGCCATCATCGCCGTCCCGACGATGGTGACCGGCGTGTACGGCATGAACTTCGACTCCATGCCGGAACTCCACTGGCACTACGGCTACCCGACGGTCCTGTGCGTCACGGTGGCCCTGTGCGTCGGCATCCACCGCAGCCTGAAGCGGAACGGCTGGCTGTGAGACGGCCTGGATAGGCTGAGCCCATGACAAGCGAGCTGCTCGACCAGGCCCTCGTCGAGGAGGCCACGAAGAAGTCCGGCCTCATCTGGGTCCGGGGTGCCGGGGTGCCGGCCCGCGCGCTGTGGCACGTGTGGCACGAGGGTGCCGCGTGCGTGGTCGGCGACGGTCCCGGTGAGCAGCCGTTGTCCGGGCTGGCCGACGGCGGTCCGGCCGAGGTGACCGTGCGCAGCAAGGACAAGGGCGGCCGGCTGGTGACCTGGCCGGCGAAGGTCGTGGAACTCGCGTCCGGATCCGAGGCCTGGCAGGCCGCGGTCGCCGAACTGAAGGGCAAGCGTCTCAACGCACCCGACGGAGAGGCGATGCCCGAGCGCTGGGCACGCGAGTGCCGGGTGCTGCGCCTGGAACCGGCGGGGACGCCCGCGCCTCTGCCGGACGGTTCGCTGGCGGAAGCACCGCTGCCGTCCCCCGCCACCACGCGCCGGCCGGTCCCCGCGGGACTTCCCCGACTGCTCTTCAAGAGGAAACGCGGGCGCGGCTAGCCGTTCAGGACGTCGGCAGCTGCTTGCCGTAGTCGACCGTTTCGCTCTTGTCGGGCTCGGTGAGCGCGAAGTCCTTGTTCCAGGAGGAGAAGGTCAGCGTGCCCGCGCCGCCCGCGCGTTGCAGGCGCAGGGGGTACGGCTTGCCCTCCAGGGAGACGTCGAGGGTGCCGCCGGAGCCTTTGTCGCCGGTGATGCGGATGGTGCGGGTACCCGACTGCTCGTGATGACCGTCGGTCGCGAGGGACCCGTGCAGGGTCAACAGCCCTTCGAGGAGGACGTCCTTGTCCGTGAAGCCACTGAACCTCTTGTACGAGGGGTCGCCCTGCGGCACTTTCACGTACTTGCCGTCCAGCTTGCCGGCGCTCGCGGCGCCCGTGTCGCCGTCGGCGTGGTTCCAGAAGCCCGCGTCGGCCTTCAGATACAGCTTCCCGCCGATCCGCAGCAGCCCGAAGGCGACGCCCTTGGAGGTGACCGAGCCGGTGCCGCCGTCGGGCTTGAGGCGCATGTCGATTGTGTACGTGCGCCCGTTGGTGACCACGGTTCCGGAGAGCCGTACGGTCTGCGCCGACTCGGCGGCCGCCCGGGTTCTCGACTGGATCTGCGCGGCCGACAGCTTGCCGACGCCGTTGGTGCCGGCGTCGGGGTCCTCGCTGCATCCCGTGAGGAACCCCGTGCCCGTCACGACCAGGGCGCACATCGCACTCAGCAGCGTGGTCCGGCGGATACGGTCCTGGGGGATCACAGACACAGGTGGGGCTGCCTTCCGGTCGTGGGACGTGAGCGGCGTACGGCAGCGTACCGGGGGGCCGCGGGCCCGGGCGGAGGCAGTCCGTCCGGACCTCCCACCAGGGCGACCACGATCGTGACGGGCTAGCCTGAAGCCCACCGGAGTGGGCAAAGCGGAAAAGAAACGCAAGCCGAAACACCCGTAGAAATACCCGTCAGAAAAGGAGGCGCGGCCATGGCAGCGGGCGCCCCCCGGATCTTCGTCTCGCACCTCTCCGGTGTCGCCGTGTTCGATCCCAACGGCGACCAGGTGGGTCGCGTGCGCGATCTGGTCGTCATGCTCCGCGTCGGGCGGCGACCCCCGCGCGTGCTCGGGCTCGTCGTGGAACTGTCCACCCGGCGCCGCATCTTCCTGCCGATGACCCGGGTGACCGGCATCGAGTCCGGACAGGTCATCACCACCGGTGTGCTCAACGTCCGCCGCTTCGAGCAACGGCCCACCGAGCGCCTCGCGTTCGGCGAGCTCCTCGACCGGCGCGTGACGCTCGTGGAGACCGGCGAGGAGGTCACCGTCCTCGATCTGTCGGTGCATCACCTGGCGGCCCGCCGGGACTGGGAGGTCGACCGCGTCTTCGTCCGCAAGGGCAGGAAGGGCAGCGCCTTCCGGCGGGCCAAGGGCGAGACGCTGACGGTCGAGTGGTCCGCGGTGACCGGCTTCTCCCTGGAGGAGCACGGACAGGGCGCCGAGAGCCTCCTGGCCACCTTCGAGCAGCTGCGCCCGGCCGACCTCGCCAACGTTCTGCACCACCTGTCCGCCAAGCGACGCGCGGAGGTCGCCGCCGCTCTCGACGACGACCGACTGGCCGACGTGCTCGAGGAACTCCCGGAGGACGACCAGATCGAGATCCTCGGCAAGCTGAAGGAGGAGCGGGCGGCGGACGTCCTGGAGGCCATGGACCCGGACGACGCGGCCGACCTGCTCTCCGAACTGCCCGAGGAGGACAAGGAGCGGCTGCTGAGCCTGATGGAGCCCGCCGACGCGGCCGACATGCGGCGTCTGATGGCGTACGAGGAGCACACGGCGGGCGGTCTGATGACCACCGAGCCGATCGTGCTGCGGCCGGACGCCACCGTCGCCGACGCCCTCGCCCGGGTGCGCAACGCCGACCTCTCCCCCGCCCTCGCCGCCCAGGTCTACGTCTGCCGGCCGCCGGACGAGACCCCCACCGGCAAGTACCTGGGCACGGTCCACTTCCAGCGCCTGCTGCGCGACCCGCCGTACACCCTGGTCGGCTCGATCATCGACGACGACCTGCAGCCGCTGGGCCCCGACGACGCGCTGCCGGTCGTCGCCGGTTTCTTCGCGACGTACGACATGGTCGCGGCGCCCGTCGTGGACGAGTCCGGCTCGCTGCTGGGCGCGGTGACCGTGGACGACGTCCTCGACCACATGCTGCCCGAGGACTGGCGGGAGACGGAGTTCCACCTGGACGACGAGGACCCGGAGGGGGTGGCCGCGCATGGCTCCTGAGCGCGAGAGCACGCGTGAGCGGACCCCGGCGGGCGCGACGGCGAGCACCGGCCCGCGGCCGAGGCTGGACCAGCCGCGTCCGCCGCGCCGGCGGCTGATCCCCGAGTGGGACCCGGAGGCCTTCGGCCGGCTCTCGGAGCGCATCGCGCGCTTCCTCGGCACCGGACGGTTCATCGTCTGGATGACGGTCGTCATCATCGTCTGGGTGCTGTGGAACATCTTCGCGCCGAAGGACCTGCGCTTCGACAACTACCCGTTCATCTTCCTGACCCTGATGCTGTCCCTGCAGGCCTCCTACGCGGCCCCGCTGATCCTGCTCGCGCAGAACCGGCAGGACGACCGCGACCGGGTCAACCTGGAACAGGACCGCAAGCAGAACGAGCGCTCCATCGCCGACACCGAGTACCTGACCCGCGAGATCGCCGCCCTGCGCATCGGCCTCGGCGAGGTCGCGACCCGCGACTGGATCCGCTCGGAGCTGCAGGACCTGATGAAGGAGCTGGAGTACCGCAAGGACGGGCACCACGAACACGCCGTATTCCCGGCAGAACGGTCGCGGGCACGTGACGTAGACGACCGGTGACGGGCTTACCTGGGCCGGGCCGCCGAGCCGTACCATCGTTCCTATGGCTAGCGAAGACGCGGTGCGCGAGGCACTGGCGACGGTGAACGACCCCGAGATCAACCGCCCCATCACCGAGCTCGGGATGGTCAAATCGGTGGAGATCGGGGCAGACGGCGCGGTCGCGGTCACCGTGTACCTGACGGTCTCCGGCTGCCCCATGCGGGAGACCATCACGCAGCGCGTGACCGAGGCGGTCTCCCGGGTCGAGGGCGTCACCCGCGTCGACGTCACGCTGGACGTGATGAGCGACGAGCAGCGCAAGGAGCTGGCGAACGCGCTGCGCGGCGGCCAGGCCGAGCGCGAGGTCCCCTTCGCCAAGCCGGGCTCGCTGACCCGCGTGTACGCGGTCGCGTCCGGCAAGGGCGGCGTCGGCAAGTCGTCGGTGACGGTGAACCTGGCGGCGGCGATGGCGGCGGACGGCCTCAAGGTCGGTGTCGTCGACGCCGACATCTACGGCCACAGCGTGCCGCGCATGCTCGGCGCGGACGGCCGTCCCACCCAGGTCGAGAACATGATCATGCCGCCGTCGGCGAACGGCGTGAAGGTCATCTCCATCGGCATGTTCACGCCGGGCAACGCGCCGGTGGTGTGGCGCGGCCCGATGCTGCACCGCGCGCTGCAGCAGTTCCTCGCCGACGTCTACTGGGGCGACCTGGACGTCCTGCTCCTGGACCTGCCCCCGGGCACCGGCGACATCGCGATCTCGGTCGCCCAGCTGGTCCCGAACGCCGAGATCCTCGTCGTGACGACCCCGCAGCAGGCGGCCGCCGAGGTGGCCGAGCGGGCGGGCTCGATCGCCGTGCAGACCCACCAGAAGATCGTCGGCGTGGTCGAGAACATGTCCGGGCTGCCCTGCCCGCACTGCGGCGAGATGGTCGACGTCTTCGGCACGGGCGGCGGCCAGTCGGTCGCCGACGGCCTGACCCGCACGACGGGTGCGACGGTCCCGGTGCTGGGCAGCATCCCGATCGACGTCCGTCTGCGCGAGGGCGGCGACGAGGGCAAGCCGGTCGTCCTGACCGACCCCGACAGCCCGGCGGGCACCGCCCTGCGAGGCATCGCGGGCAAGCTGGGCGGGCGGCAGCGCGGACTCTCGGGACTGTCCCTGGGGATCACCCCGAAGAACAAGTTCTAGACCCGCCCGAAGGCACGGGGAACTGCGCGACCGGCCACACCCGGCCCGCAGTTCCCCACTCGGCGCTACTCGTACGCCCCGATGTCCTTGATCATGGCGAAGCCGAGGCCGTACGCGCTCATGCCCCTGCCGTACGCGCCCACGTGCACGCCTTCCTGCGTGGACCCGGCGAGCACCCAGCCGAACTCGGACTCGCGGTAGTGGAAGGGCGTGGGCACGCCGTCCACGGGCAGGGAGAGCGTCGACCACTCCGGGCCCTCCAGGTCGTCGGCCAGTGCCCAGGCCGTCTCCGTCTGCTGCTCCAGCCAGTCGTCCCGCAGCGTGTGGTCCATCTGGCCGGGCCACGTGAACGACAGCAGCCCCACGCCCGCCAGCCACGCCGCGGAGGAGACCGACGTGGCCTCCAGCAGGCCGGTGCCGTCCGCGCTCCTGCGGGAGGGGTTCGCGGCGACCGTCACCACGACCGCGAACTTCTCCCGCGGCTCACCGGTGTTGCCCACCTCGTTCTTGACCGAGGGCTCGTCGCCGTGCCCGATCGATCCGTGTTCGACGGCACCGTCGGCCGCCGTTCCGACCTGCATCAGCCAGCGCGGCCCCGTGAAGGCCTCGTCGAGGCCGTACCACGGGAAGGGCGCCTGCAGGTAGCCGTCGACCGTGCGCCGGGCGGAGGGGACGTGTTGTCCACCCTCCGCGGCCGGCGCCTGCGCGACTGCCCGACTCGTCGTCTCCATGTGCCCGGACGCCTCCTCGCTCTCGTCGGACCGAAGCGGCCCGCCCCCCTTCGGGCTGACTCGTCCGGTCCGCACAACAACTCGGCAGCATAGCCACCCCGCTCCGGGCAGCCGGGAAACCGCCCGCCGCGCGGGGCGCCGAGGGGGGCCGGTTCAGGCCCTGGGAGGGCAGGAAGGAGTATGAAACGCGTCACGTACGACGGCTTCGGAGACCCCCGCGGTACGGCTCAGGTGGCGTCCGCGTCGAAGGGCGGACGGTCGTCCTCCTCGGGCTTCTTCGTCATGTCGACGCGCCCGCCCGGGGCCCCGGGGGAACCGTTCGCGGCCGCCGGGGCGGAGTCGGTGTCGTACGTCTGCACCGCCTCCGTGACCTCGGCCATCTCCTTCTTCAGGTCGAAGCCGTTGCGGATCTCCTTGAGCCCCAGGTCGTCGTTGTCCAGCTGCTTGCGGATGAACGTCTTGGGGTTGAGGTCCTCGAACTCGAAGTCCTTGAACTCGGGGCCGAGTTCGGACCGGATGTCCTGCTTGGCGCTCTCCGAGAACTCCCGGATCTTGCGGATGGTCCGCATGACGTCCTGGATGACCTTCGGGAGCTTGTCCGGACCGAAGACGAGCACGGCAAGGACAACGAGCGTGACCAGCTCGAGCGGTCCTACGTCATTGAACACCTGAAGCTCCTAGCGATGTCCTCGGTCCTCGGCCCTCGCGGTCTGTGCGGTCTTCCGTGGTCCGGGCCGGGTCCACGGTACCCGGCCATCCTGTACGACCGGTACCGTCCCGGGGCCTCGGAATGGGGCCGCGTGTGCGGTTTTGGGGGTTGTTTGCCTTGTGGGCGGGGGTTGCGGGGCGCACCTGTGAGCTTGGTGTCAATCAGCCGCTGCCGGAGGAACCGAGCACCAGGGAGATCCGCTTCTCCTTGCCGTCCCGCAGCAGGGTCACTTCCAGGCGGTCGCCGGGACGGTGGGCGCGGGTCTTGACGATCAGTTCCTCGCCGGAGTGGACGCGCTGGCCGTCGACCGCGGTGATGACGTCCCCGGGCTCGATGCCCGCCTTGTCGCCGGGGCCGCCCTTGGTGACGGCGGGGCCGCCGCCGGAGGCCTTCGTGCCGACGCGGGCGCCGTCCCCGCTGTAGCTCATGTCGAGGGTCACGCCGATGACGGGGTGGGTCGCGTGGCCGGTGTTGATGAGCTCCTCGGCGACGCGCTTGGCCTGGTTGACGGGGATGGCGAACCCGAGGCCGATCGAGCCGGCCTGCCCGCTGCCGGAATCCGAGCCGTCGTCGGCGGACCGGATGGCGGAGTTGATGCCGATGACCCGGGCCCGCGAGTCGAGCAGCGGGCCGCCGGAGTTGCCGGGGTTGATCGGCGCGTCGGTCTGCAGGGCGTCGACGTACGACACGTCGGTCCCGTCGGCGCTGTCGCCGCCGGCCGTGATGGGCCGTTCCTTGGCGCTGATGATCCCGGACGTGACCGTGCCCGCCAGGTCGAAGGGGGCGCCGATGGCCACGACGGGGTCGCCGACCTGGACGTTGTCGGAGTTGCCGAGGGGCATCGGCTTGAGCCCGCTCACCCCGCTCACCTTGACCACGGCGAGGTCGTATCCGCTGTCCCGGCCCACGACCGTGGCCTTGGCGGTGTCGCCGCTGTTGAAGGTGACGGTTATCCGGCCGCCGGACTTGGCGGGCTCGACGACGTGGTTGTTGGTGAGGATGTGCCCGAGCCCGTCCAGCACGAAGCCGGTTCCGGTACCGGACTCCTCGGCGCCGGTCACATGCAGGGTCACCACGCTGGGCAGCGCCCGCGCGGCGATCCCGGCCACGCTGTCCGGCGCCCGCCCGGCGGGCTCCTTCCCGGCCTGCGGCAGCTCTACGGCACCCACGCCGCCGTTCCGCTCCAGATACGCCCCGATGACCCCACCGACGCCTCCGGCCACGAGCGCGAGCACCAGTGCCCCCAGCACCAGCACCCTCCGCCCCCGCCGCGGCCCGGCCCCGACCAGCGGCGCGCCGGTCTGCTGGAGCGGGGCGGGGGTGGGGGGCTGAGCCCAGGGATCGTAGTTCCGCCAGGGGTCGGTAGCCGACGGCGACGCCCCGGTCGCCGGGACGGGCGGGCCTTGGTGGACGGCGTCCGCGGGAGACGCCGGGGCCGGGACGGGCGAGCCCGGGTGGACCGCGTCCGCGGGAGACGCCGGGGCCGGGACGGGCGAGCCCGGGTGGACGGCGTCCGCGGGAGACGCCGGGGCCGGGAGGCCTTGGTGGGCGGTGTCCACCGCGAGAGGGGACGCCGGGGTGGGCATGGGCGGTCCCGGGAGGACGGTGCCCGGCGGAGGCGCCGAGGTGGGCTGGGCCTGGTGGGCGGCTTCCGCCGGGAGCGGAGACGCCAGGGTGGGCCGGGTGCCGGCGTCCGGTGGAGGCGGGGCCCCGTGCGGCGTGGGGGTCGTCGTGCCGTGGGCCGGGGTGGCCGCCGGGTGCTGGACGGGGGGAGCCGGGGCCCAGGGGCCGGGCTCGCCGTACGGCGGGGTGCTGTAGGGGTCGGGGTCGTGCAGGGGCTTGCGCAGCTCAACGGGAGGCGTCACGGCCGGGGACCCGACGTTCGGCGGTGTCTCGGCGGGCCGCTCGCCCTCGAGGTCGCCGTCATGCCCTTCCGGACCGGAAGTCGCCTCCGCGGCGACCGGCTCCCGGGGGCGCTGCAACTCGAAGTCGCCGTCGGCCCCCGGCACCGCCGGCCGCTGGAGTTCGAAGTCGCCGTCGGTGTCGGCAGAGGCCTGGCGGCCCGTGCGGTTCCACCACTTCGGCTTCGCCGGCTTCCCCTCGTCCATGCTCTCCCCACAGCTCACCGCGGCACGGCCCGTCTCGGTGGCCGCGGTTCGTCGACTCCGCGCCCGGCTGCCTGCCGTGGGCACGGTCCACCCCGGATTCAACCAGGTTCACGGAGCCGGGTCAGCGGGAGGACGCGGAGGGGGAGGGAGCGGAGTCGGGGTCGGGGACGGGCGCGGCGAGCACCCCGGGGCGGGTCACCTCGGGGACGGCCGACCATGTGGTCAGCGTGAGCGGCGCGGACGCGGTGAGGGGACGTATCAGCGGGGACATCACGGCCGCGCCGGCCACCACCGGGGCGGTCAGCGTGTGCATGGCCTCCGCGGCGGCCGCCGGACGCGGTACTCCCGGCAGCAGCGGGGCGGACACCTCGGTCGGGGCCACCGGGGTGTCACCGAGCGAGGTCTGGCCCTGCTGGGCGAGGAGGGGGCCCACGCCCCGGCGCCGCTGGCTCTCGGGGGCCGTCGTGGCTCCCGAGCCCGGCGTGCGCGCCGGTGTCACGTTGCTGCCGGCGCCCGTGCCGCCGCGCGCGTCCGCGGCGGCGTCGGTCGGCGTGCCGGTCGTGACACCGCCCAGCGCGATCGCGGCGAGCGACACCGCGCCGGCGGCGACGAACGCGAACCGCATGCCGCGCGAGGACGGACGGTCGTTCTCGTGACGGCTGACGTCGTGGATACGGAATCCCCGGCCGGCGTCACGCGGGGCGGAGGCGGGCAGGGCGGGCGCGTGCGACCCCGGCCCCGAGGGGACGTAGTCGAAGGCGAAGCGGTCACCGCGCTTCAGGCCGAAGACCCCCGTCGCCGCCGGGCCCTGGAGGCGTCCGGACAGTCCCGCGAATCCACCCCCGTCGAACGGCGAGCCACCGCCGTCCGGGTCACCTCCTCCGGGAAGCCCCTGGAGTCGGGCCAGGAAGCTCTCGGACGGGGGCGGCGGGGCCGCCTCCGCGAAGACGTTCTTCAGTCGGCGCTGCGCGTCCGCCTCCGCCTTGCACTTGGCGCAGGTGGCCAGGTGGGCGAGGACCCGCTCGCGCGTCTCATGCCCGAGCTCTCCGTCCACCAGGGCGGAGAGTCGGTCTCCCAGATGCTGTTCGGCCAGGCGGCGTTCCGCCGGGTTGGGTCGTGATCCACTCACGCGGTCGCGCCCCCTCCCCCCAGAGCGGCCACCCGGGGCACGAAGGAGCGGCGCTCGGCCGCCCTGGCCTCGGGGGAACGGTGCGCGAGGGCCTTGCGCAGCTGCGAACGGCCGCGGTGGATCCGGGAACGGACCGTGCCGAGCTTGACGCCCAGGGTCGCGGCGATCTCCTCGTACGACAGTCCTTCGATGTCGCACAGGACGACCGCGGCGCGGAACTCGGGCGCGAGGGTGTCCAGGGCCTGCTGGACGTCCGCGTCGAAGTGGGCGTCGTTGAAGATCTGCTGGGGGTTGGGCTCGCGGCTGGGCAGCCGCTCGGCCGCGTCCTCGCCGAGCGCGTCGAAGCGGATGCGCTGCTTGCGGCGGACCATGTCCAGGAAGAGGTTGGTGGTGATGCGGTGCAGCCAGCCCTCGAAGGTGCCCGGCGTGTACGTCGACAGGGAGCGGAAGACGCGGACGAAGACCTCCTGCGTGAGGTCCTCGGCGTCGTGCTGGTTGCCGGTCAGGCGGTAGGCGAGCCGGTAGACCCGGCCGCTGTGCATGCTGACGATCTCCTCCCAGGTGGGCGGAGTCCACGCCTGCCCGTCCGCGTCGGTGGAGAAAGTCGCGGTCTGGGCGTGGTCAGCGGCGTGGCTGGGGTCAGCAGCGGTGTCGTTCACGGATTTCGGCCTGCCCGCCGACCCGAGGAAGCGCCGCAGCACTCCACCCCGATCCCCGTTGGGCGCGGCCGCACCTCCCCTGTCATCTCTGGTGGTGTCCAGTGGAGCCCCTACCATAGCCACCTCGCCCGTTAGGACCGGATAAGCGGTTTTACGAGAATTTGATCTGGGCTGATACGGCTCGGCCCGCTGCGTCTGCTGTTGCTCGACGCTCCGCCCGTCGTCGTGATCCAACTGTGTCCCCCCGCCGTCGTCCACACCCCTCTAAACGCCCGGTCCCATCTGCGGGTTCCCGGGCCCAACGGATACAGTCACGCCCAGGCAACCACGGGGACAGGAGAGGGTCATTACCGGCAACCGGCAGACGAGCTGGGCGTTCGCCGACGCCTACGTCGCCGAGGACGAAGTCCTGCGCTGGGCCCGTGACCGGGCCCGTGAGGCGGGGCTGCGCTCGGTGTCGCCCGGCACGGGCGCGGCGCTGCGGTTGCTGGCGGCCTCGGTGGACGCCAAGGCGGTGGCCGAGATCGGCACCGGCACCGGCGTCTCCGGTATCCATCTCCTGCACGGCATGCGCCCGGACGGTGTCCTGACCACGGTCGATCCGGAGCCCGAGCACCAGCAGTTCGCCCGTCAGGCCTTCCGCGCCTCGGGCTTCGCCAGCAACCGGGCGCGCTTCATCCCCGGCCGCGCCCTGGACGTCCTGCCCCGCCTCGCGGACGCCGGCTACGACCTCGTCTTCTGCGACGGCGACCGGCAGGAGGTCATGGACTACCTCGCTGAATCGTTGCGCCTGCTCCGTCCGGGCGGTCTGGTGGTCTTCGAGGGCGTCTTCGCCAACGGCCGCACGGTCGACTCGAGCCCGCAGCCGACCGAGGTGCTGCGGCTGCGGGAGCTGCTGCGCGCGGTGCGCGAGAGCCAGGAACTGGTGCCGTCGCTACTACCCGTGGGCGACGGCCTGCTGTGCGCGGTCAAGCGCTGACCCTGCCGCGAACGGCAGGTGAGGGACGTACGCGCGCCGGGAAAACAGCGACCCCGGCATCGTTTGGATGCCGGGGCGGCTGTAGGGGTATGGTCGCTTCCGCGTCAGCCGACGACCTTCTTGAGGGCGTCGCCGAGCGCGTCGGCCTCGTCAGGGGTCAGCTCGACGACGAGCCGACCGCCGCCTTCGAGCGGAACGCGCATGACGATGCCCCGCCCCTCCTTGGTCACCTCGAGCGGGCCATCACCCGTTCGCGGCTTCATGGCCGCCATGCTCGTTCCCCTTCCTGAAACCAGCTCATCGTCAAAGCCGACGGCCCTGGAGGGCACGCGCGGTCCAGGCGTGGGACTTGGACACGCGACACCGGCATCGAACACATTGCTTCCAAGCCATTATCCCGCATCTCAGGACCCGATGACCAACATCAGTCGGCATCGCTTGGGCAACGCGCGCGAGCAAAACCACCCAATTCGGCGATGTGACTGCGATACTGCGCGACCGCGTGGGTTTCCGGCGGCGAAAAACCCCGCAGAATTCTTTGACGCAGGTCACACGTCCGTTCAGGTCGTACGGCGGTGATCTCCGCCATGCTGTCCTGTGGACAGGGGCGTACCGGCCGGTACGCCCGCAGCCGCGACAGCGGAGGGGACACACCATGGCCGACACCGTGCTCTACGAGGTGAGCGCCGGACTCGCGACGATCACGCTGAACCGCCCCGAGGCGATGAACGCGCTGAACATCGCGACGAAGGTCGCGCTGCGGGAGGCGGTCCAGGAGGCGGCCGGTGACGACGCCGTACGGGCGGTGCTGCTGACCGCCGCCGGTGAGCGGGCGTTCTGCGTGGGCCAGGACCTCAAGGAGCACATCGGGCTGCTGGCGTCGGACCGGGAGACGGGGTCGTCGCACACGATGAGCACGGTGAAGGAGCACTACAACCCGATCGTGCGGGCCCTGGTGAAGATGCCGAAGCCGGTGGTGGCCGGGGTGAACGGGGTGGCCGCGGGCGCGGGCTTCGGGCTGGCGCTCGCCGCGGACTACCGGGTCGTCGCCGACAACGCCGCTTTCAACACGTCCTTCGCCGGGGTGGCGCTGACCGCCGACTCCGGGATCTCGTGGACGTTGCCGCGGGTCGTCGGGCCCGGCCGCGCCGCCGATCTGCTGCTCTTCCCGCGGAGCATCACCGCGCAGGAGGCCCAGGAGCTCGGCATCGTGAACCGTCTGGTGCCGGCCGGTGAGTTCCGTGCCGAGGTCGAGAAGGTGGCGCGGGCCCTGGCGGAGGGGCCGACGGTGGCGTACGGGGCGATCAAGGAGTCCCTTGCCTACGCACTGTCCCACTCCCTCCAGGAGAGCCTGGAGAAGGAGGACGAGCTGCAGACCCGGGCGGGGAAGTCCGAGGACCACGTCATCGCGGTGCAGGCGTTCGTCAACAAGGAGAAGCCGAAGTACCTGGGCCGCTGATCCCCGCCCGCGCCCTCACGCGAGGCGTGCGACGCACGCCTCCAGGTGGTCGTCGACCAGGCCGCACGCCTGCATGAGGGCGTATGCCGTGGTCGGGCCCACGAAGCGCAGGCCCCTCTTCTTCAGGGCCTTGGACAGGACCGTCGATTCCGGTGTGACGGCCTGGACGTCCGCGAGCGTCCTCGGGGCCGGCCCCGGCTCCGGGGCGTGGGACCAGATCAGTTCGTCCAGCTCGCCCGGCGCCCACTCGGCCAGTACGCGCGCGTTCGACAGGGTCGCGTCGATCTTGGCGGCGTTGCGGATGATGCCGGCGTCGAGGAGCAGCCGGGCGCGGTCGGACTCGGTGAAGGCGGCGACCTTCCCGATCCTGAAGTCGGCGAAGGCGGCGCGGAAGCCGGGACGGCGGCGGAGGATGGTGATCCAGGACAGGCCGGACTGGAAGGCCTCCAGGCTGAGGCGTTCGAAGAGGGCGTCGTCGCCGTGGACCGGGCGGCCCCACTCCTCGTCGTGGTAGGCCACGTAGTCCTCGGTGGACAGGGCCCAGGGGCAGCGCAGCGCGCCGTCCGGGCCGGCGATGGCGGCGCCGTCGGTCACCGCTGCTCCCCCTGCTCGTGCGACGGCTTCTCCATGGAGATGTGCGGGGCGTGGGCCGCCGCCCGGGCGCCCGCAAGGGCCGACTCCAGGTCGGCGATGCGGGCGTCGCGCTCGGAGAGTTCGGCCGCGAGCCGGTTGAGGGCGTCGTCGACGTCCGCCATGCGGTAGCCGCGGGCGGCGAGGGGGAAGCGGAGGGCGTCGATGTCCGCCCGGCCCACCGGGCGGTCCAGCGGCAACGGGTCCCGCAGCCGGTCCGGGGCCGCCTCGGGCAACGGGCCCTCGCCCTCGCCGCCGCCCACCACGGCCAGGGTGACCGCGGCGACCACGACGGCGAGAGCGACGACCAGGAACAAGAACATAACCATCGCGGTGGTCCCCACGCTCGGTGTCAGGAAGCTCGACGAGCCTCGTGTGTCAGGGTCCGATCGTGCCATGCGAGTCTGACAGTTAGGGTCGCAGACGGCCGAAAGGCCAGGACACCCAGGTCGTACTACGAGAGGTCACAGCGGATGCTCAGGCTGGGCGGGCGTGAGTTCGAGGCGCACGAGCCGGTGATCATGGCGATCGTGAACCGGACTCCGGACTCCTTCTACGACCAGGGCGCGACGTTCCTCGACGAGCCCGCCCTCGCGCGCGTGGAGCACGCGGTGGCCGAGGGGGCCGCCATCGTCGACATCGGGGGTGTGAAGGCCGGGCCGGGCGAGGAGGTGACCGCCGAGGAGGAGGCGCGGCGGACCGTCGGGTTCGTGGCGGAGGTGCGGCGGCGGTTCCCCGACGTCGTGATCAGCGTCGACACCTGGCGGGCCGAGGTCGGCGAGGCCGTGTGCGAGGCGGGGGCGGACCTGCTGAACGACGCGTGGGGCGGTGTGGACCCGGGGCTCGCGGAGGTGGCGGCCCGGCACGGGGCGGGGCTGGTGTGCACGCACGCGGGGGGCGCGCAGCCCCGGACGCGGCCGCACCGGGTGACGTACGACGACGTCATGGCGGACATCCTGCGGGTGACGCTCGGGCTTGCGGAGCGGGCGGTGGCGCTGGGGGTGCCGCGGGAGTCCGTGCTGATCGATCCCGGGCACGACTTCGGGAAGAACACGCGGCACAGCCTGGAGGCGACACGGCGGCTGGGCGAGATGGTCGACACCGGCTGGCCCGTGCTCGTCTCGCTGTCCAACAAGGACTTCGTGGGCGAGACGCTGGACAAGCCGGTGAAGGAGCGGGTGGTGGGCACGCTGGCCACCACCGCCGTCTCCGCGTGGCTGGGGGCACAGGTGTACCGGGTGCACGAGGTCGCGGAGACCCGTCAGGTGCTGGACATGGTGGCGTCGATCGCGGGGCACCGCCCGCCCGCGGTGGCCCGGCGGGGGCTGGCGTAGCCCCCGCACTCGATCTCCGGCCCGGCGCGACCTAGCGGCCCGCCTCCTTGGAGACCAGGGCCACGGCCTCCTCCACCTCGTCCGTCACGTGGAAGAGGAGCAGGTCCGAGTCGGACGCCTTGCCCTGGGCGATCAGCGTGTTCTTCAGCCAGTCGACGAGGCCGCCCCAGTACTCGGTGCCGAACAGGACGATGGGGAAGCGGGTGACCTTCTGGGTCTGGACGAGGGTGAGGGCCTCGAAGAGCTCGTCGAGGGTGCCGAGGCCGCCGGGCAGTACGACGAAGCCCTGCGCGTACTTGACGAACATCATCTTCCGGACGAAGAAGTAGCGGAAGTTCAGGCCGATGTCGACGTAGGGGTTGAGGCCCTGCTCGAAGGGGAGCTCGATCCCGAGGCCCACCGAGGTGCCGCCCGCCTCGCACGCGCCCTTGTTGGCGGCCTCCATGGCGCCCGGGCCGCCGCCGGTGATGACCGCCCAGCCGGCCTCGACGAGCGCGCTGCCCAGCCGCACGCCCGCTTCGTACTCGGGCGAGTCGACGGGTGTGCGGGCCGAGCCGAAGACGCTGATCGCGGGCGGGAGTTCGGCCAGGGTGCCGAAGCCCTCGATGAACTCCGACTGGATGCGCAGCACACGCCAGGGGTCGGTGTGCACCCAGTCCGAGGGGCCGCCCGCGTCCAGCAGCCGCTGGTCGGTGGTGCTGGACGTCACCTGGCCCCGCCTCCGGAGGACGGGGCCCAGGCGCTGCTCGTCCGGTGGCACCTTCTTGCCCTCGGGGTTCCCGGTAGCCATATGCGCTCCCTCCACTTGCGGGTGTTTCCACCTCAGCGTAGGTCTACGCGGGTTACGGAGGAGGGACCTCAGCGTGTCAGCCAGTTGCGCAGGCGTTCCTCACCGGCGAGGATCTTGGCGGTTTCCACCCGTTCGTCCCGCTTGTGCGCCAAATGCGGGTTTCCGGGGCCGTAGTTGACCGCCGGGACGCCGAGGGCCGAGAAGCGGCTCACGTCCGTCCAGCCGTACTTCGGCATCGGGGTGCCGCCGACGGCCTCGATGAAGGCCGCCGCCGCCGGGTGGGAGAGGCCGGGCAGGGCGCCGGGGCTGTGGTCGTCGATCACGAACTCCTCGACGCCGCAGTCCGCGAAGACCTCGCGGACGTGCGCGATCGCCTCCTGCTCCGTGCGGTCGGGCGCGTAGCGGAAGTTCACGGTCACGACGCACTCGTCGGGGATGACGTTGCCGGCCACCCCGCCCGAGACGCCCACCGCGTTCAGGCCCTCGCGGTACTCCAGGCCGTCGATCACCGGGTTGCGCGGCTCGTACGCGGCGAGCTTCGCGAGGATCGGCGCCGCCGCGTGGATCGCGTTGGAGCCCATCCAGGCGCGCGCGGAGTGGGCGCGCTCGCCCTTCGTCTTCAGCAGCACCCGCAGCGTGCCCTGGCACCCGCCCTCGACCTGGCCGTCCGACGGCTCCAGCAGCACCGCGAAGTCGCCCGCCAGCCACTCCGGGTGGGTCTCGGCGACGTGCCGGAGGCCGTTGAGCTCGGCCTGGACCTCCTCGTTGTCGTAGAAGACGAAGGTCAGGTCGCGGTTGGGGGCCGGGACCGTGGCCGCGATGCGCAGCTGGACCGCCACCCCGGACTTCATGTCACAGGTGCCGCAGCCCCACAGGACGCCGTCCTCGTCCAGCCGCGAGGGCAGGTTGTCCGCGATGGGGACCGTGTCGATGTGGCCGGCGAGGATCACCCGCTCCGGGCGCCCCAGGTCCGTCCTGGCCACAACGTTGTTGCCGTGGCGGTCGACCGTGAGGTGGGGCAGGGCGCGCAGGGCGCTCTCGATCGCGTCGGCGAGAGGCTTCTCGGTGCCGCTCTCGGAGGGGAAGTCGACGAGCTGCGCGGTGAGCTCGGCGGCGTTCAGAGTGAGGTCAAGTGGGCTGTCGGCCATGGCCTCGACCCTAACCCGCCGGGCGCCGGCCACCGGCCCGTACCGGGCGCCGTGGCCCGAAGGCGCCTCGGCTACCTTGTACGGCGTGCCGGAGCCGTCATCCACCCTCAAGCGCCGTGGCCGCCTCGTGCGAATCGGGGCGGCGCTCGTGGTCCTGCTCGCCCTCGCGGGCTACCTCGTCGTGCAGTACGTCACCGGAGGCCACGGGCCGGGCTGCAAGGTGGTCTCGGGCAGACAGGACGGCGAGGAGTACGAGTTCACTCCGGAGCAGGCGGTGAACGCAGCGACGATCGCCGCCGTGGGCACCGGACGCGGCATGCCCGAGCGGGCGGTGGCCATCGCACTGGCGACCTCGATCCAGGAGTCGGGGCTGCGCAACATCGAGCACGGCGACCGGGACTCGATCGGTCTCTTCCAGCAGCGTCCCTCGCAGGGCTGGGGCACGAAGAAGCAGATCCTGGACCCGTCGTACGCGGCGAACATCTTCTACGAGCACCTCGCCAAGGTGCCGGACTACACGAAGCTGCCGCTGACCGTGGCCGCCCAGCGCGTGCAGCGCAGCGGCTTCCCGGAGGCGTACGCCAAGCACGAGCCGGACGCCACGCTGCTCGCGGCAGCCCTCACCGGGTACTCGCCGGCCACGCTGACCTGCCAGGGCCGGGTGGACGCCGACACGGTGCGGGTGGCCGGGCCGGACGCGGTACGGGCCGCTCTCGTACGGGACTTCGGCCGCGACGTGCTGCAGCCGGCCGGCGCCGAGGTGGGCGGCGGTACGCCGGCGTCCTCGCCGGCTCCGAGCGCGAGCGCGCGGACGGTCACGCTGCCCGTGGACGCCGGCGCCGGCCCCGCCAAGGGGCGCACGGCGCAGCGGCGCGGCTGGCAGCTGGCGCACTGGGCCGTGGCCAACGCCACCGCCCTGCACATCGAGCGCGTCTCGTTCGGCGGGCGTGAGTGGGTCGCCGGGAACACCGACAGCCAATGGCGCACGACCGGTGCGGCCGGCCCCGACGGGTCGGAAAAGGGCGCGGGAGCCGTCCGAATCGTCACTGGGCAGTAGTACGGGGATTCACCCGGGCGAGTTAGCCGAAGGCCGTCGGCACGGTGCTGTGGGCAGGTTTTCGCGCCGTCACCCTCGCAACTGCAAAAACCGTTGGGAACAAAGGGCGGGAAGGATTCCGCACACTTTCGGACCGGGGGACCTTTGCCCGGGTTTATCCGCAGCCGATAATGCGACGCATTGCCAACTCTTTACGTTTGTGCTCCGCAACCTTCGCGGGCTTCGAGCGGTAGTCACTGCGTCCGAGCCCGGACGATCAACATTCAGTCGATCAACAGGAGCATCATGTCCCTCCCCCTGACCCGTCGGATCGCCCGTGCCGCGCTGCTCGTCGCAGCGGGAGCGGCTGCCGGGGTAGGTGCGGCCGGCTCCGCGAGCGCGGCCACCGAACTGCCCTCCACCCCGAGCCTCGGCGGGCTGACCGCCCTGGACGGCGCGAACGTCGGCAACACTGCCGACGGGGCGACGCAGCACGTCACCGGGCTCGCGGGCGACGCCGGCAGCAAGGCGGTCAAGCAGGCGGTGCCCGCCGCCGGCAAGACCGGCGCACAGGCCGTGAAGAAGGCGACGCCCGCCGCGCAGAAGACCGCGGGCCAGGCCGCGGGGTCGGCCGGGGGCCTGCTCGGCGACACGGCCAAGACGGCGACCAAGGGCGGGCTGCCGACCGACTCGGTGGCCAAGGGCGGCGGCCTGCCGTCGGCCCAGACGCTGCCGCTGAAGGGACTGCCGGTCGGCTGACGCCGCCGCGCGCCGGAGGGGCTCAGGGTGATTCCCTGGGCCCCTTCTCGTCGTGTGCCGGGTGCGGATCCGTGGGGGCCGGGCGCGCCCACGCGGCGGCAGCCGCGGATGCAGCGCGGCCCCGCGCCCCCGGGGACGTCACCTCACGCCAGACGTTCGGTCGCCGCGCGAACGCGCTCGTCCGTCGCCGTCAGCGCCACGCGGACGAACTTCTCGCCCGCCGTGCCGTAGAAGTCGCCGGGGGCCACCAGGATGCCCAGCTCGGCCAGGTGGGCCACGGTCTGCCAGCAGGACTCGTCCCGGGTCGCCCACAGGTAGAGGCTGGCCTCGCTGTGCTCGATGCGGAAGCCGTGGGCGAGGAGCGCCTCGCGCAGGGCCGTGCGGCGGGCCGCGTACCGCTCCCGCTGCTCACGCACGTGCGCGTCGTCGCCGAGGGCCGCGACCACGGCCGCCTGCGTGGGAGCCGACGTCATCATGCCGCCGTGCTTGCGGATCTCCAGGAGCGGGGCGAGGACCTCCGGGTCGCCGGCCAGGAAGGCGGCGCGGTAGCCCGCGAGGTTCGAGCGCTTGGAGAGCGAGTGGACGGAGACGATGCCCTCGTAGGAGCCGCCGTTGACGTCCGGGTGCAGGACCGAGACCGGGTCGGCCTCCCAGCCCAGTTCGAGGTAGCACTCGTCGGAGAACACGAGGATGCCGTGCTCTCGCGCCCAGGCCACGATGCGCGTCAGCTCCTGCTTCGGCAGCACCCTGCCCGTGGGGTTGGACGGCGAGTTGAGCCACAGCAGCTTCAGTCCCCGCGGGTCCAGCTCGGTCGGGTCGTCGTAGACCTCGTGACCGGCGCGGGCCAGGCGGGCGCCGACCTCGTAGGTGGGGTAGGCCAGCCGCGGGTAGGCCACCTTGTCGCCGGGGCCCAGGCCCAGCTGGGTGGGGAGCCAGGCGACCAGTTCCTTGGAACCGACGATCGGCAGCACGTGCCGGTGGGTGACCTCGCGGGCGCCCAGCCGGCGCTCGACCCAGCCGGTGATGGCGTCGCGCAGCGCCGGGGTGCCCCACACCGTCGGATAGCCCGGGGAGTCCGCCGCGTCGATCAGCGCCTTCTGGATCAGGTCGGGGACCGGGTCCACAGGGGTGCCGACGGAGAGGTCGACGATGCCGCCCGGGTGCGCGGCGGCCGTCTTCTTGTACGGCTCCAGCTTGTCCCAGGGGAAGGTGGGGAGGCGGTCGGAGACTGCGGACACGGGACTAACCCTCGCTTTCGGGTCGTACGGCAAACGCCTCGGTCCCGCACGGCGATCAAGGGCGATCAGGCCGTACGGGACCGAGGCGGCACGATGTGCGGGCCGCTCGCGTGATCAGGCCTGCGGCGGCAGCGCGGCGATGAAGGGGTGGTCGCGCTCGATCAGGCCCAGCTTGCTTGCGCCGCCCGGGGAGCCGAGCTCGTCGAAGAACTCGACGTTCGCCTTGTAGTAGTCCTTCCACTCCTCCGGAGTGTCGTCCTCGTAGAAGATCGCCTCGACCGGGCATACCGGCTCACAGGCACCACAGTCGACGCATTCGTCCGGGTGGATGTACAAGGACCGCTGGCCCTCGTAGATGCAGTCGACCGGGCACTCCTCGATGCACGCCTTGTCCTTGACGTCGACACAAGGCTGCGCGATGACGTAGGTCACGCTGTCGTTCCTCCTCGATAGGGCGCTGGCGGGCCTCCTCAGGCTCCGCCGCCTGGCGCGCGGGAGCGCGGCGTCGTCGATGCCCGCCCCTAGTATCTCCGTTCCGGGGCATGATCCGAACAGGAGGGGTGAACTGACCTGTGGAAATCTCGGCCGGCGGACGTCTCGAGGTCCGTATCACCGCTGCTGACGTGGGAAAACGTGTCTCCGTACGACGCTTGAGCGATCCTGGGGACTCCATCGAGAAGTTCACCGACACGGTGGGTGTTCTCACATCATGGGACGACGGTGTGCTGCTCATCACAAGAAAGGGCGGCGAGAGCGTCCGCATCCCGGAATCCTCGCTGGTCGCGGGAAAGGTCGTGCCGGCGGCGCCGGCCCGTCGCCGGGGGCCCGCCGCCTCCTACCGGGAGCTGGCGCTCGTCGCCGCGCGCGCGTGGCGGCCGGTGGAGAGCGAGCGGCTCGGTGAGTGGGAGCTGCGGGCGGCCGCCGGCTTCACGCGCCGGGCCAACTCCGTGCTGCCGCTCGGCGACCCCGGCCTGCCCCTCGACGAGGCCCTGACCGTCGTACGACGCTGGTACGGCGACCGCGGGCTGCCCGCGTACGTCCAGACCGCGACCGGCGGCGAGGGCACTCAGGAGCTGCTCTGCGCCGAGCTGGAGCGGCGCGGCTGGTTGCGCGAGGTGACGGCCGAGCTGTGGACCGGGGCGCTCGCGCCGCTCGCCGACCGGGCGGAGGGCACCGGTGTCGTGCTGTCCCGGGAGGCCGACGAGGCGTGGCTCGGGCGGTACCAGCGCAAGGGAGTGAGCGAGGTGGCGCTGAAGGTGCTGGGGAGCGGCCCCTCGGTGTGGTTCGCCACGGTGCCGGGGGCCGAGGTTCCCGCCGCGATCGGGCGGTGTGTCGTGGACGGGCGGTGGGCCTCCTTCGCCGCCGTCGAGGTGGATCCCGCGATGCGGCGCCGGGGCCTTGCGACGACCGTGATGGCCGCGCTGGCCCGGCGGGCGCTCGACGAGGGCGCCTCGGCCGCCTGGCTGCAGGTCGAGGAGGACAACGCGGGGGCGCGGGCGCTGTACGCCGGAATGGGGTTCGCCGCGCACCACGCGTACCACCACTACCGGGAACCGGCCGCCGGCGGCGGTGGCCGGTAACGGATCGCCGCGAGAGGGCACGAGCCTGCTATGCGTCCCCCCTATCCCCCGCCCCCCGAGCGGTCCGCGGAACTGCGGCGGCGGTTCGCCGAAGAGGCCCGGTCCGAGCGGCCCGACCTGTCCACGCTCTGTCTGCTGCTGGGCGCCGAGGCCGACGGGGCGCTCGACGAGGCGGGCATGGACACGGCACAGATGGAGCTGGACCGGCTGGCCGGGCAGCTGCCGTTCCGGCCCGGCGGCCCCCTGTCGTGGGCGACGGCGCTGCAGCACCTGCTGGGCGAGAGAGAGGGTTTCCGCGGCTCCCCGGCCGACTACCAGCGGCTGGAGTCGTCGCTGCTGCACGAGGTGCTGCGGCGGCGGCGCGGGCTGCCGATCCTGCTGTCGGTGGTCTGGCTGGAGGTCGCGCGGCGGGCCGGGGCGCCGGTGTACGGGGTGGCGCTGCCGGGGCACTTCGTGGTCGGTTTCGGTCCGCAGGAGCAGCAGGTGCTCGCCGACCCGTTCGACGGCGGCCGGGTGCTGAGCGGCAGCGATGCCGAGCTGCTGGTCGCCGGGGCCACGGGGGCGCCGCTGCATCCGTCGATGCTCACGCCCGCGGACCCGCTGGAGGTGATCCTGCGGATTCTGAACAACATCCGCGCGTGGGCCGCCGCCCGGCCCGAGCGGTCGGACGTGGCGCTGTGGGCGGTGGAGCTGTCGCTGCTGCTGCCCTCGCATCCGGCGCGGCTGCGGTACGAGCGGGCGCAACTGCTCGTCCAGCGGGGTGACTTCGTCGACGGGGCCGTGGAGCTGGAGGAGTACGCGGAGTTGATCAGTGCGGTCGACGAGGGTGCGGCGGAGCGGGTGCGGGGGCAGGCCCGTTCGGCGCGGGCGATGCTCAACTGAGGCTCGTCGTTCGCCGGTTCGCCGGAGGGGCTTCGGTGGCAGCGCGGGTGCGGGTTCGTCGTGGCTTGTCGCGCAGTTCCCCGCGCCCCTTGGGGGTTACAGCCAGCCCTTCTCCCGCGCTGTCCGCACCGCCTCCGCCCTGTTGCGGACCGCCAGCTTCTGGATCGCCGTGGAGAGGTAGTTGCGGACCGTGCCCTGCGAGAGGTGCAGGGCCGCGGCCAGTTCCGCGTTCGTCGAGCCGTCGGCCGCCGCGCGCAGCACCTCGCGCTCGCGGTCGGTCAGCGGGTTGGCGCCCTCCGCCAGGGCCGCCGCCGCCAGGGTCGGGTCGATGACCCGCTCCCCCGCCAGCACCTTCCGTACCGCCTGCGCCAGTTGGGCGGCGGGAGCGTCCTTCACCAGGAAGGCGTCGGCGCCCGCCTCCATCGCGGTGCGCAGATAGCCGGGGCGGCCGAAGGTGGTGAGGACCACCAGCTTCACCGCCGGCAGGGCCTTGTGGACCTGGGCCGCCGCCTCGATGCCCGTGCAGCCCGGCATCTCGATGTCGAGGAGGGCCACGTCCACCTCGTGCTCGCGCACCGCGGCCAGCACCTCATCGCCACGCGCCACTTGGGCGACGACCTCGATGTCGTCCTCCAGGCCGAGCAGGGCGGCCAGGGCCTCGCGGACCATCGACTGGTCCTCGGCGAGCAGCACCTTGATCGTAGGGCTCATGCACCGGATCCTACGGCCGGTGCGGCGCCCAGGGGGACGCGGGCGACCAGCCGGAAGCCCTTCCTGACACGGGCCGCCTCCAGGGTGCCGCCGGCCTTCTCCAGCCGCTCGGTCAGGCCCGTCAGCCCGTTGCCGGGGCCCTTGCCGGAGCCGCCCGAGCCGTTGTCCTCCACGGAGAGTTCGAGCACCGCGCCGTCCAAGGTCTGGCGGCGCAGCAGCTCCACCGTGCAGCGCGTGGCGCCGCTGTGCCGTACGACGTTGGTGACCGCCTCGCGCAGCGCCCAGGCGAGGGCGGACTCGCTCTCCTCCGGGACGTCCGTGAGGTCCGGCTCGGTGGGCACCTCGGCGATGACACCGGCCGCCTTCAAGGCGACCTGCGCGCCGGCGAGTTCGTCGGTCAGGCGGGTGCGCCGGTAGCCGGAGACGGCCGCCCGGACGTCGACGAGGGCCTGCCGGCTGACCTGTTCGATGTCGGCGACCTGCTGGGCCGCCTTGTCGGGGTGGTCGGGGAGCATCCGGCCGGCGAGCTCGCTCTTCAGCGTGATCAGGGAGAGGGAGTGGCCGAGGAGGTCGTGCAGGTCGCGGGCGAGCCGCAGCCGCTCCTCGTTGGCGGCCAGCTGGGCCACCGTCGCGCGCGCCTTGCGCAACTCGACCGTCGTGCGCACCAGTTGCTTGACGCCCATCATCGCGAAGCCGAGCAGCAGCACGACCAGGACCAGGCTCCAGTCGTCCTCGCCGACGCGCAGTCCGACCAGGATCATCGCCAGGGTGTTCGCCCCGACCGCCCAGTACGCGATGCGCTGCGGCAGGGTGGCGCCGCAGGCGACGGAGACGTACACGAACAGGCCGATCCAGTTGCCGCCGAGGGTGAGGGTCAGGGCCACGGCGAGCGCGCCGAGCAGGGCGACGAACGCCCCTACGGCCCCGCCGGAGAACGGCCGGCCCATGTTCCGGAAGACCAGGGTCAGATAGACGCCGGTGAAGCAGGCCAGGGCCACCCAGCCCGCCGCGGTCGCGGCGGGGGTGTGGTGGCCGGAGTTCAGGTCCTGCACCGGCGAACCGAGGAAGATCAGCCAGGGCAGTATCCAGACGATCTTGCGCATCGCCTCGGCCCGGCTGCGGGGCGGCTGCCCCACCCGGATCGCGTTCTCGGCCCGGAGTTCCTCGGGCAGCCCGTCGTCCGTCATCGTGCTCACGCCTTCAGCGTGTCCTTCCGGTACAGCCAGGCCGCGCCGCCCGCGAAGAGGAAGAAGAAGGCGACGAGGATGGCGATGTCCTGGGCGTGCGGGGCCTGGCTCTGCTCGATGGCCCTTCCGAGGGCAGCGTACGCGTGCGTGGGCAGCCATTTGGCGATGTCCTGCAGCCAGCCCGGGAACGTGGACGAGGGCATCCACAGGCCGCCGAGGATCGACAGGCCGAAGTAGACGATCATCGTGATCGGGCGGACCGCGTCCCCGGAGGCGAGGTAGCCGATGGCGACGCCGAGGGCGGCGAAGACCAGGCTGCCGGCCCAGATGGCGCCGGTGAGGGCGAACCACTGCCAGGCGTCGAGCCGTACGTCCTTCACGGCGGCGGCGACCAGGAAGACGACCACGATCGACGGCAGGCTGATCACGGCGGCGCCGGCGGTCTTGGCGAGGACGTATCCGCGCCCGGGCAGCGTGGTCAGCCGCAGCTGCCGTACCCAGCCGCCCTCCCGTTCCTTGGCGATGCGTTCGCTGTTGCCCATCAGGACGGCGGTCAGGGCGCCGAAGGAGGCCATGGAGACCATGACGTACTTCGCGACGCTCAGGCCGGAGCCGTCGACGTTCCCGCTCTGGTTGGAGACGAGCAGGAAGATCACCGAGGGGTAGATCACCGAGAAGAACAGGAACCTGCGGTTGCGCAGGGCACGGGTGAGTTCCAGTTTGATGAGACTGTTCACGACTGCTTGGCCTCCTCGGCTGCGGTGATGGCGACGAAGGCCTGCTCCAGGCCGAGCCCGGCCACTTCGAGGTTGCGGGGGTAGAGGCCGAGGCCGTAGACGGCGTGCACGGTCGCGTCGGCGTCGGCGGACTGGATGCGGACGGTCTGGCCTGAAACGTCGAGGGAGGTGAGGAAGGGCAGGTCGCGCAGGGCCGCCTCGTCGATGGGGCCCTCCAGGTCGAACGAGACCCGCCGCGCCCCGGCCTTCGCCTTGATCTCGGCCGCGGTGCCGTCCGCGAGGAGCCGTCCCCGGTGCAGGACGAGCACGCGGTCGGCGATCGCGTCCGCCTCCTCCAGGTAGTGGGTCGCGAACAGCACGGTCCGGCCCTGGTCGGCCTGCTCGCGCATGGTGGCCCAGAAGGCCTGGCGGGCGGAGACGTCCATGCCGGTGGTCGGCTCGTCCAGGACGATCAGGTCGCTGTCGCCGGCGGTGGCGAGGGCGAAGCGGACGCGCTGGGCCTGGCCGCCGGAGAGCTTGTTGACCTTGCGGTCGGCGATCTGGGTGATGCCTGCGCGGGCGAGGACGTCGGCCACCTTGTACGGCCTGGGGTGCAGGTCGCAGCCGAGCCGGACCAGTTCGGCGACCGTCACCTCGTCCATCAGCCCGCCGCTCTGCAGCATGGCGCCCACGCGCCCGGCGACGATGGCCTCGCGCGGGCTGGTGCCGAAGACCCGTACCGAGCCGCTGTCGGCGTTCTTCAGGCCGAGCAGCAGGTCCAGGGTGGTCGACTTGCCGGCCCCGTTCGGGCCGAGCAGGGCGACCGTCTCCCCCGGGTGCAGGGCGAGGGTCAGCCCGTCGACGGCCCGTACGGTCCCGTAGGTCTTGCTCACCTGGTCGAAGCCGACCACCGGGGTGCCGGTGGCCGCTTTCGCTGTCGTCGTCATGTGATCCATCGTGGCCGCGAGGGCCCGGGCCCCGGCAGTGTCGGCGGTCCTGACTGCCGGATGACAGATGTCATACGACGCAAGGGGGCACCCGGCGAGTGCCGGGTGCCCCCTTCGCGGGCCTGACGTCAGGGGTTGGTCTGGATGACCCCGACCCGGTTGGTCTTGCTCAGCAGGGCCTGGCGCAGTGCGACGTAGACGTCCTGCGGGGTGACGGCCGTCTTCTTGCCGGTGCCGCGGGTGATCAGGACGCCGTCGAACTGACCGCCGTACAGCTGCTTGAGCGCGTTGAGGTCCGGCTTGTCGACGAGCTTGCCGTTGACCGCCTCGACCCTGAGGAACTTCCACAGGGAGTTCTGCGGGCTCAGCGGCAGGGTGACGCCCGTGTCCGTCTTGACCGTGACGAGCCCCGACATCGCGGGCTTCGCGAAGGCCTTCATCTCGCGGTCGACCTCGGCGTTGGAGATCGTCGGCTGCTTGGTCGTGGTCACGACCGCGACGGGGTCGGTGGAGCCGGTCCCGACCTGGTTGCGGTACGCCTCCACGACGGCCTGGGCGGACTTGGCGGGGTCGATGCCCTTGCCCGCCTTGCCGTAGACGGCGACGGCCTTGCCGGACTCGAACTTGATCGTGCCCTCGGTCATCGAGCCGGAGCCGCCGGCCACGGACTGCAGGGCGGCGTTCAGCTTCTCCTCGTCGACCGGCATGACCGGGTCGACGACCCGGTGGTTGCCGAAGAGGGAGCCGATGACGGAGACCGGGTTGTAGTCGGCCTGCGCGGCCTTCGCGACCGTGGACTGCTCGTCGAACTGCAGGCCCGCCTGGTCCGGCTTGAGGGCGACGGTCTTGCCGCCGACGGACAGCTTCAGCGGCTTGTCGACCCGGTCGCCGAAGGCGGCGTCGAGCTTCTTGACGGCGTCGTCGCGGGTGCCGCCGCCGATGTCGACGCCCAGCACGGTGGTGCCCTTGGGGACGTCGGAGTGGTTCATCAGCAGCCCGGCGCCGTACGCGCCGACGCCGACGACGATCACCACGCCGGCGAGAAGGACCAGCTTGTTGCGCCCCTTCTTTTTCTTCGGGGCGGAGGACGCGGACGACTTCTGCTTCTGCGAGTTCGGCTCGGGCAGCTTCGGGGGCGTGTGCGGCCCCGCGCCCTCGGGGCGCTCGCTCTGGCCGAACGGCGAGCCCGCGCCCGGCGGCACGACCGGGATGCCGCTGGTGACGGTCTGCCCGGAGATGTTGTCGGGGGCCGGGTAGCCCTGCGGGCCGGGCTCGGGGGCCGGCTTCTGCGGGGTGAGGATCGCGGTGTCGTCGCTGAGGCCGCCGCCGGGGCCGAGGCCGGCGCCCTGGGGGCCGACGCCGATGCCGGAGCCGGGACCGAGGGGGCCGTTGCCGGAGCCCGGGCCGTAGGGGCCCGCGCCGGTGTCGGCGCCCGGACCGAGGGGGCCGTGGCCGGCGCCGGGGCCCAGCGGGCCGGTGCCCGTGCCGGGGCCGGACGGGCCCGCGAAGCCGGAGGGACCGGTGCCGATGGGCGGCACCTTCGGGCCGTCGCCGGTCACCGGGCCGCCGGTCGGGCCCGCGGGGCCCTGGGGACCGCCCTGGCCGCCCGGGGCGTCGAAGCCGTTGGCGCCGCCCTGGCCGCCGTAACCACCCTGACCGTTCTGGCCGTTGTGCCCGTTCTGTCCGCCGCGGTCGCCCTCGGCGAAGTACGGCAGCTCGTCGCGGCGCGGCTCACCGCCGTTGCGGGTGCCGTTGCCGCCGAGCGGTCCCGCGGCCAGCGCCTCGGTCACGTCGAAGGAGCCGGTGCCGCCGCCGTGTCCGGGAGCCACCGGTCCGCCGGTCGCACCGGGGAGTCCGGCGCCGTTCGTCCCGCCGGGCCGTGCGCCGCCGGGCACGCTCATGGAGCCGACCACACCACCGGGGCGGCCCGCGCCCTGCCGGGAACCGCCGGGCAGGGCCGCGCCGGGACCGGACGGACGCGCGCCGGCCGCCGGGGCGCCCGCGGCGGGGGCCGAACCGCCCGGCAATCCGGCGCCGTTGGTGGCGCCGCCGCCCTGACCGCCCTTGGCCGGACCGGACTTGCGTGGCGCGAACCAGTCGCTCGTCTTCTCGTCGGCGGGCCCGGCCGGCTCGGCGGGGGCCTCGACGACGCCCATGGTCTGGGTCGTCCCCGACGTGGGGAGCTCGGTCTGGCCGGTCTCCTCGGAGCCGCCCTCGGCCTCTGCCACGGGCGTGCGCACGACGACCGGCGGGATGGGCCGCGACCCGGGGATGTTGATCCGGATCCGGGTCGTCAGCGTGGTCTCGGTCTTGCGCTCCTCCGGCCGCTCGGCCGAACGGGCCGCGTCCGCACCGGCATCGGAAGCCGTGGGGGTCCCGTACGGGGGCGTCCCCGACGGGTATGCGGCTCCGCCGCGCCCGTTGGGCCCGGAGGACGGAGTGTCAGTTTCACGACTCAAGGCAGGTTCTCCCGGTTGGCTCCACCGCCCGACACGACCTCACGGGCAGCTCGGCGGCGCGCACCACCATACTGGCCACTTCTGGCCCGTATCCCACGACCGCCGGGGAAACCCACACGGGACTCCCACGCACGGTTAATGGCGAAGTGGTACGTCACTTGCCAAGTCGGGCGTCACCGCCACCCGGTTGCCGCCCCTGCCCGATGGTGGCGCAGATCACAGCAACGGCCATGCCACCGAGGAGGAAGAGGTACGAGCCGCCTCCCGCGCCGAAAAGGAAGTCGCCCTCGGGCCGGGTGGCCGTGAGCAGGATGACGGCGACGATCCAGCCGGCGGCCGGCGCGACGGCCCCGCCCCGGCCGCGGACGGCCCATCCGCCGCCGAGGCAGAGCCCGGCCTCGCCGGCGAGCGCGAGCAGCAGCCCGCCGGGGAACCAGCCGGCCTGCACGAGCGAACCGGCCGCCCCGACGACCGCGCCGAGCAGGAAGAGGCCGAGGTAGAGCAGGACCCGCCCCGCGGACGGGGGCCGCAGGGGCTGGGCGAGCGCGGAGCCGCGGTCGTTCATGACTCCTCCTTGCCGGAAACCAGCCCGGCGAACAGGTCGTTCTCCCTCTCCGCCGCGGCCTTCCCGCGCACCAGCTCGTAGTACTCGGTGGTGAAGAGGGGTTGCGCGAGTTCGTTGGAGAGGGCGAAGTACGGCGGGGCGACGTCGATCTGCGTGGCGTGCGCGCGCATCGCGGCGGCCTTCGCGACCGCGTACGCGGTGCCGTCGATCTCGGCGGTGACACGGTCGTCGGCCACCACGCCCGGTACGTCGTCGACGGCGGCGGCCTTGGAGAAGGGCGTACCGGACAACTCGCCCCCGAGCCGGGCGAAGCCTTCCTCGGCGACCGACCGGGGCACCCGGTTCCAGTACACCTTGGGGATCTCCCAGCCCTGTGCGGCGGCCAGTTCGGCGGCGCGCATGGCGACACGGTGGGCCTGGATGTGGTCGGGGTGGCCGTAGCCGCCGTTCTCGTCGTAGGTGACGAGGACCTGGGGGCGCACCTCCAGGATCACCTCGGCGAGCAGGGCGGCGGCCTCGTCGACGTCCGCCTGCCAGAAGCAGGCGGGGTCGTCGTTGTCGGCGATGCCCATCATTCCCGAGTCGCCGTAGCGGCCCGGGCCGCCGAGCAGACGGAAGTCCTCGACGCCCAGCTCGCCCATGGCCGCGGTGAGCTCGGCCAGCCGGTGCTCGCCCAGGGCCGCGCCGGTGAGGTGGCGCAGCTCGGGCGGGATGACCTCGCCGCGCTCGCCGAGCGTGCAGGTGACCAGGGTCACCCGGGCACCCTCGGCCGCGTACCTGGCCATGGTCGCGCCGTTGTTGATCGACTCGTCGTCCGGGTGCGCGTGCACCAGGAGGAGGCGCCGGGCGGGGGATTCCGTCATGGCCCCCACCCTACGCATGTCAGAACTTGATGCTGCCGATCATGCTGGCGATGTTCGTCGTCAGGTCGTTGATCGTGGGTGCGACGGTCGATGAGGCGAGGTAGAACCCCAGCAGGATGCAGACGAGCGCATGCCCGCCCTTCAGTCCGGACTTCTTGACCAACAGGAAGACGACGATCGCCAGCAGCACCACCGCCGAAATCGAGAGTGCCACGGCGGCTCACCTCCAAAGATCCCAAGTACGCGGGGGTCGGACCAAGGGGCAACGCATTCCTCGCAGATAAATCCACAAGGACCAGCAGGTTCATACCCACTATGCGCTAGTGATCATAACTATCCGGGCCTGCGCATCGATCGGCGCACGGCCGCACAAGGGGGCGCATGGCCAATATGGTCGGTCCATGACGACGAGGTCCGACTCCTTCCCCCGCCGGCACGCGCGCACCCAGCGTTTCACCCTCGGCGCGCCGCGGGCTTTCACGGTGGCGCCCGACGGCGCCCGTGTCGTGTTCCTGCGCTCCACCTCCGGTACCGACAGGGCGAGTTCCCTGTGGGTGCTGGATGTGTCGGGGGGCCGGGAGCGCGTCGCGGCCGATCCGCGCGCCCTGCTCGGAGGGGATCACGAGAAGTTGTCCGCCGAGGAGCGGGCGCGCCGCGAACGCAGCCGCGAGAGCGGTGCGGGCATCGTCGGCTATGCCACCGACGCGGACGTGGAGTTGGCCTCTTTCGCGTTGTCAGGGCGGCTTTTCACGGCCGAGCTGAGGGCCGGCACGGCACGTGAACTGCCCGCTCCGGGACCGGTGATCGACCCGCGCCCCTCCCCCGACGGCCGGTTCGTCGCGTACGTCGCCCGGGGCGCCCTGCGGGTCGTGGGCGCCGAGGGGGAGGGCGGACGGGCGCTCGCGGAGCCGGAGTCGGAGAACGTCACCTACGGGCTCGCCGAGTTCGTCGCGGCCGAGGAGATGGGCCGTTCGCGGGGCTTCTGGTGGTCGCCGGAGTCGGACCGGCTGCTGGTCGCGCGCGTGGACGACACGCCGGTGCGGCGCTGGTGGATCTCCGACCCTGCCCATCCGGAACGTGATCCACAGCACGTCCCGTATCCGGCGGCGGGCACCGACAACGCGGACGTACGGCTGTTCGTGATCGGCCTGGACGGGTCGCGCACGGAGGTGGTCTGGGACTGGGCGCGCTATCCGTATCTGGCGCATGTTCACTGGTCAGAGGCGGGAGCGCCACTGCTGCTCGTACAGGCGCGCGACCAGCGCAGTCAGCTCTACCTGGCCGTGGACCCGGGCACCGGGGCGACCCGGCTGGTGCACGCGGACGAAGATCCAGTTTGGCTGGATCTTTTCCCCGGGGTCCCCTGCTGGAGCCCCTCGGGGCAGCTCGTGCGGATCGCCGACGAGGGCGGCGCGCGAGTGCTCGCGGTGGGTGAACGCCCGCTGACTGGACCGCAGTTGCACGTCCGCGCGGTCCTGGACGTGACGGCCGAGGACGTGCTGGTCTCGGCCTCGGCCGGCGAGGAGGCCCCCGAGGGCGCCGCCGAGGTCGGCGAGGTGCACGTCTATCGCGTCAACGAACTCGGAGTGGAGCGCCTTTCGCAGGAACCCGGCGTGCACTCCGCGGTGCGCGCCGGGGGCGTGACCGTGCTGGCGTCGGCCGCACTGGACCGGCCGGGCGCCCGCGTGCGGGTGCTGCGCGGCGACAAGCACACGGCGACGATCGCCTCGTACGCGGAAGATCCCGGTATGTCCCCGCGCGTGCGGCTCACCGAGGGGGGCGCACGGCGCATCCCGTGCGCCGTCCTGCTCCCCCGTGATCACGACGGTGAGACCCCCCTGCCGGTGCTCATGGATCCGTACGGCGGTCCGCACGGACCCCGCGTGGTCGCCGCGCACAACGCCCATCTCACCTCGCAGTGGTTCGCCGACCAGGGCTTCGCGGTGGTCGTCGCCGACGGGCGGGGCAGCCCGGGCCGCTCCCCCGCCTGGGAGAAGGCCGTCCACGGCGACTTCACCGTCTCCCTGGACGACCAGGTGGAGGCGCTGCAGGACCTCGCGAAGAGCTTCCCGCTGGACCTCTCCCGGGTGGCCGTCCGCGGCTGGTCCTTCGGCGGCTGGCTGGCGGGCCTGGCGGTGCTGCGCCGGCCGGACGTCTTCCACGCGGGCATCGCCGGCGCCCCGGTCACCGACTGGCGGCTGTACGACACGCACTACACGGAGCGGTATCTGGGCGACCCGGAGGCGAGCCCGGAGGCGTACGCGAACAGCTCGCTCGTCACCGACGACGGCCTGTCGGCGCCCGCCGAACCGCACCGCCCGCTGATGATCGTCCACGGCCTGGCGGACGACAACGTGGTCGTCGCGCACGCCCTGCGCCTGTCCTCCGCCCTGCTGGCCGCGGGCCGTCCGCACGAGGTGCTGCCGCTGTCCGGGGTGACGCACATGACCCCGCAGGAACAGGTCGCGGAGAACCTGCTGCTGCTCCAGGTCGACTTCCTCAAGCGGTCGCTGGGGCTCGCACAACCGCACAAAAACGCATGAACCGCGTTAACACGCAGGCAACTTGGCCGACCCGGTCCCGATATACGGACGCGCCACTCTGAAGAACGTACGGCCGTGCGGGTGCCGTGAACGGACCGGGGTGCGCCATGTCACCCCGGTCCGTTGCTTTGCGCCTCCTCGGGCGGGACCACCTGCTTCTCCTCCGCGAAGTGGCAGGCGGAGGCGTGCGCGGCCGGGCCGCTGGTGTGCCGGAACTCCGCCGGTACCGCCAGCGCCGGCACCTCCTGCGCGCACCGCTCCTTCGCCTTCCAGCAACGGGTGCGGAAACGGCAGCCGGAGGGGATGTTCGTCGGGGAGGGGACGTCGCCGGTGAGGATGATGCGCTCCCGGTGTTCGCGGGCCTCCGGGTCGGGCACGGGGACGGCGGACAGCAGCGCCTGGGTGTACGGGTGCGTGGGGTGGTCGTAGATCTCCTCGTCCCGACCGATCTCCACGATCCGCCCCAGGTACATCACGCCCACCCGGTCGGAGATGTGCCGGACGATCGACAGGTCGTGGGCGATGAAGACGTAGCTCAGCTCGAACTCGCTCTGCAGCCGGTCGAGGAGGTTGACCACCTGGGCCTGCACGGAGACGTCGAGCGCGGAGACCGGCTCGTCGGCGACGATGATCTCCGGGCGCAGCGCCAGCCCGCGCGCGATGCCGATGCGCTGGCGCTGGCCGCCGGAGAACTGGTGCGGATAGCGGTTGATGTACTCGGGGTTGAGGCCGACGACGTCCAGCAGTTCCTGGACCTTCTTGCGCCGGTCGCCCTTGGGTGCCACCTCGGGGTGGATCTCGTACGGCTCCCCGATGATGTCGCCCACCGTCATACGGGGGTTGAGGGAGGTGTAGGGGTCCTGGAAGACCATCTGGATGTTGCGGCGGACGGCCTTCAGGGCCCTGGCGGACAGCTTGCCGATGTCCTCGCCCTTGTACTTGATCAGCCCCTGGGTCGGCCGCTCGAGGTTGACGAGCATCTTGGCGACGGTCGACTTGCCGCAGCCGGACTCCCCGACGATGCCGAGGGTCTCGCCCTTGTGGAGCGTGAAGTCCACACCGTCGACCGCCTTGACGGCGCCGACCTGTTTCTTGATCACGATGCCCTGGGTCAGCGGATAGTGCTTGACCAGCCCGCTCACTTCGAGGATCGGCTCGGACCGGTCAGCCATGGAGGCACTCCCTCCAGAAGTGGCAGGCACTGCCCCGGTCCTCGTCGACCTCGTACAGCGGCGGCTCGTCGGTCCGGCACACGTCCTGGGCCATCGGGCAGCGCGGGTTGAAGGCGCAACCCGGCGGGATGTGCATCAGGTTGGGCGGCAGACCCTTGATCGCGTACAGCTCCTGGCCCTTCTGGTCGAGGCGCGGGATGGAGTCGAGGAGGCCGCGCGTGTAGGGATGGGCGGGAGCCTTGTAGATGTCGTGCACCGGCGCCGACTCCACGATCCGGCCCGCGTACATCACGGCGATCTTGTCCGCGACGTCGGCGACCACGCCGAGGTCGTGGGTGATGAGGATCAGCCCCATGTTGTACTCGCGCTGCAGGTCCGCGAGCAGGTCCATGACCTGGGCCTGGACGGTGACGTCGAGGGCGGTGGTGGGCTCGTCGGCGATGATGAGGGCCGGCTCCAGGGCCAGCGCCATGGCGATCATGATGCGCTGGCGCATACCGCCGGAGAACTGGTGCGGATAGTCCCCGACGCGTGCCGCCGCGGCCGGGATGCGGACCCGGTCCATCAGCTCGACGGCCTTGGCCCGCGCGTCCTTCCTGGACATCCCGCGGTGCACGATGAACATCTCGCCGAGCTGGTCGCCCACGGTCAGGACGGGGTTCAGGGAGGAGAGGGCGTCCTGGAAGATCATCGCCATCTCGGCGCCGCGGACCTTCCTGCGCTCCTCCTCCTTGAGCTTGAGCAGGTCCCTGCCCTGGAAGAGGATCTCGCCGCTGGTGATCCGCCCGGGCGGGATGTCGAGGATCCCCATCACGGCCTGCGCGGTGACCGACTTGCCGGACCCGGACTCGCCGAGCACGGCGAGCGTCTCGCCCGCGTCCACGCTGTAGTCGACCCCGTTGACGGCCTTGGCGACCCCGTCCCGGGTCCGGAACTCCACGTGCAGGTCACGCACTTCGAGCAGCATGACGACGGCTCACCTCAGCTTCGGGTCGAGGGCGTCGCGGACGGCGTCGCCGAGCATGATGAAGGCGAGGACGGTGATGGCGAGGGCGCCGGCCGGCCACAGGAGCATGTGCGGGGCGTTGCGGATGTAGGGGGAGGCGGCGGAGATGTCGATGCCCCAGCTGACGTTCGGGGGTTTCAGGCCGACGCCGAGGAAGGACAGGGTGGCTTCCAGGGCGATGTAGGTGCCGAGCGCGATGGTGGCGACGACGATCACCGGGGCGACCGCGTTGGGCGCGATGTGCCGCAGCAGGATGCGGGAGTTGGAGGCGCCGAGGGAGCGGGCGGCCTGGACGTAGTCGTTCTGCTTGGCGGTGATGACGGAGCCGCGGCCGATGCGGGCGATCTGCGGCCAGCCCAGCAGCACGATGAAACCGACGACCGGCCACACGGTGTTGCTGGTCACCACCGACAGCAGGACCAGACCGCCCAGCACGACCGGGATGGCGAAGAAGATGTCGGTGATTCGGGAGAGGAACGAGTCCCACGCGCCGCCGAAGAAGCCCGCGAGGCCGCCCAGCACCGAGCCGAGGAGCGCGACGCCGAGCGTGGCGCAGACGCCGACCGTGACGGACGTACGGGTGCCGTAGACGGTGCGCGTGTAGACGTCGCAGCCCTGGCCGTCGAAGCCGAAGGGGTGACCGGGCTGGGAGCCCTGCTGGGCCTTGGCCAGGTCGCACTTGAGGGGGCTCATCCAGGTGATGGACGAGGGCCACAGGGAGATGAAGACCAGGAAGAGGATGACGACGCCCGCGATGATGAAGACGGGGTTGCGGCGCAGGTCGCGCCAGGCGTCCGACCACAGTGAGCGGGGCTTGCCGGCCGGGCCGGTGCCCTCCGGTCCGCCCGGCGTCTTCTCGAGGGTCGTCGCCTCGCTCGTCGCGAGGTCCATCGCGCCGCCCATGCCGGTGCCGGCGATGGCGCCCTCCGGTTCGTACGGCTGCTCAGGCATAGCGGATCCTCGGGTCGAGTACGGCGTACAGGAGGTCGACGAGCAGGTTGGCGACCAGGAAGACGAGGACGAGGACGGTCACGAAGCCGACGACGGTCTGGGTGTTCTGCCGGAGGATGCCCTGGTAGAGCTGGTAGCCGACGCCGTGGATGTTGAAGATCCGCTCGGTGACGATGGCGCCGCCCATCAGGGCGCCGATGTCGGTGCCGATGAAGGTGACCACGGGGATCAGGGAGTTGCGCAGCAGGTGCCGGACGATCACCCGCTGCCGGGGCAGGCCCTTGGCGACGGCGGTGCGGACGTAGTCGGAGCGGCGGTTCTCGGCGATGGAGGTGCGGGTCAGCCGGGTGACGTAGGCGAGGGAGACCGAGGCGAGGACCAGGCCCGGCACGATCAGCTCGCCGAAGGTGGCCTCCGGGGAGACCGAGGGTTTGATCCAGCCCCACTCGACGCCGAGCAGCAGTTGCAGCAGCAGGCCGGTGACGAAGGTGGGGACGGAGATGACGACGAGGGTGAGGAGGAGGACGGAGGTGTCGACGGGGCGGCCCCGCTTCAGGCCCGTGATGACGCCCAGCGTGATGCCGATGACGATCTCGAAGAAGATCGCGACGATCGTCAGGCGGATGGTGACGGGGAACGCCGTCGCCATCAGCTCGGTCACCTTCTGCCCGTTGAAGGCGGTGCCGAAGTCGCCGGTGAAGACGTTCCCCATGTAGGTCAGGTATTGCTGCCACACGGGCTTGTCGAGCCCGAACTCCTTCTTCAGCTGGGCGGCCGTGGCCGGGTCGCACTGCCGCTCGCCGCACAGGCCCGCGATGGGGTCGCCCATCACGTTCACCATCAGGAAGATCAGCAGCGTGGCCCCGATGAACACCGGGATCATCTGGAGCAGACGCCGGAGCACGTACCTGCCCATGGGGGCTCAGCCGACCTTGATCTCGTTGTACACCGGGACGCTGAACGGGTTGAGGGCCACGTTCGACAGGCGGTCGGACCAGCCGGCGCTGCCGTTCTGGTACCACAGCGGGATGGCGGCCATGTTGTCGCGGACGACCTTCTCGGCGTTCTGGAAGATGCCGATCGCCTTGGCGGTGTCGGTCTCGGCGTTGGCCTGGTTGACGAGGTTGTCGAAGTCCTTGTCGGACCACTGGCCGTCGTTGGAGGAGGCGTTGGTGTAGTAGAGCGGCTGCAGGAAGTTCTGGATGAGCGGGTAGTCCATCTGCCAGCCGGCCCGGAACGGCCCGGTCATCTTGTGCTGCCCGATCTGGTTGCGGAAGTCCGCGAAGGTGCCGACCGGGTTGCCGACGCAGGCCTTGTCGTTGCCGAGGGCGTTGTTGATGGAGTTGCAGACGGCGTCCACCCACTCCTTGTGCGAGCCGGTGTCCGCGTTGTACGTGATCTTGACCTGTCCGCCGGGCAGGCCGCCGCCCTCCTGGACGAGCTTCTTGGCCTGGCTCGGGTTGTAGGTGCAGCCGTCCCCGCACAGCCCGTCCTGGAAGCCGCCCTTGGTGCCGAGCACGGGCGAGGTCCAGTCGGTGGCGGGGGTGCGGGTCTTCTGGAAGATCGTCTGGGTGATCTGCTGGCGGTTGATCGCCATGGACAGGCCCTTGCGGACCTTCACCGAGCCGCTCGTGTTCCAGGCCTTGTCGTAGTACGGGAACGCGAGCGTCTGGATGATGCCGGCGGGGGTGTTGAGGTAGCGGTCGCCGAGGTCGTTCTTGACGTTCTTGAGCTGGGCGGCGGGGATGTCGTCGACGAGGTCGAGGTTGCCCGCCATCAGGTCGGTGTAGGCGGTGTTGTTGTCGGTGTAGACCTTGAGGTCGACGCCGCCGTTCTGCGCCTTGTCGGTGCCGGGGTAGGCGTCCCACTTGCGCAGCGACATCTTCGAGCCCTTGGTGTACGACTGCACGGTGTACGGGCCGTTGCCGACCGGCTTCTTGATCCAGTTGGCGTGGTCGTTGAAGAACGCCTGCGGCAGCGGGGAGTAGGCCGCGTAGCCGAGGGTGTCGGGGAAGGTCGAGAACTTCTGGGTGAGCTTGACGGTGAAGGTGAGGTCGCCGGTGACCTTGAGGCCCGAGAGGGTGTCCGCGGTCTGCTTGCCGGTGTCCGGGTGCGTCTTGTCGTAGCCCTCGATGTAGCCGAAGAAGTACGCGTTCTTCTGGTTGTTCTTCAGGCTGGCGCCGTAGTTCCACGCGTCGACGAAGGACTTGGCGGTGACCGCCTCGCCGTTGCTGAACTTCCAGCCGCTCTTGACGGTGATGGTGAAGTTCTGCGAGTCCGTGGTGTCGATCTTCTCGGCGAGCATGTCCTGGGCGGCGCCCGTCTTGGGGTCGTACCGCTTCAGCCCGCGGAAGATCATGTCCAGGACCTTGCCGCCCTGCACCTCGTTGGTGTTGGCCGGTTCCAACGGGTTCTGCGGATCACCCCAGGACGAGCTGAGCACCCCGCCGCCGGACCCGCTGCCGCTTCCACTGTCGCTCCCACCGCCACCACAGGCCGTCGCGGCGAGCGCGACCGCCGCCGCGCATGCGGCCCACTTGGCGTGCGTGGCTCCGCGCATGGAGTGCCTCCTCAGGAATACCGGTCCGTTACGGGCCAATATGTGATCAATACGAACACCCCGCACTCCGACGCACCCATTCGCAGGACGGCGCCCGATAGGCTCCGCCCACATGCCCCTTCACCTGCGCGGAACCGTGCTGCCCGACGGGTCGGTCCGGGACCTGTGGACGCTCGGCGACCGGATCACCTTCGACCGCCCGTCGCAGCCGGCCGACACCGTGGCCGACGGAGGGTTCCTGCTCCCCGGTCTGGTCGACGTGCACACACATCCGGGCAGCCGGCCGGATGACGAAACGACGTTCGATCCCGAGGTGTTCGCCGCGCAGGTCGCCCGGCACCGGGACGCGGGCACGACGGCGCTGCGCTTTCCCGGGCTGCTCGGCGAGATACCGGCCGGGCTGCGCGAGGCGCCGGACGCGCCCCGGATGGTGACCGCGGGGCGCTGGCCGGCCTGGGCCGGCCTGTCACGGAGCGCGCCGTTCCACACCGTCACCGACGACCTGGTCGCGGCGGCGGTCGCCGAGGCGGCGGCGCACGACGGCTGGTGCAAGCTCATGGGCGACTGGGACTTCGAGGCGGACCCGGTGCCGTACGAGGTGCTGCGCGCCGTCACCGACGCGGTGCACGCGGCAGGCGGACGGGTGGCGGCGCACTGTCAGTCGGCCGCGGGTGTGCTGAACGCCGTCCGGGCGGGGGTGGACTCCGTGGAGCACGGGATGGCGATGCCCGCGGAGTGCGTCGGACTCATGGCCGGGCAGGGCACGGTGTACGTGCCCACGCTCACCGCCTTCGCCCGCAGCGCCCCGCACCGCCCCAGGGACACCGCGCGCGGACGCCTGTGGCACGCGGGCCACGCGACCATGATCCGCAGGGTGCGCGAGGCCCACGACGCCGGAGTCACCGTGCTGGCCGGCACCGACTCCGCGCCCTTCGGCAACGTCGCCGCGGAGGTGGAGCACCTGATCGCGGCCGGTCTGCCCGCCGAGCGTGCGGTCGGCGCGGCCAGTTGGACCGCCCGCGCCTTCCTGGGACTGACCGGTCTCACCGAGGGCGCCCTGGCCGACATCACCGTCTACGACACCGATCCGCGCCGCGAGCCCGGGGTGCTGCGGCATCCGCGGCGCATCGTGCTGCGCGGGATGGTGGTGCGCTGAGGGGCCGGGAAACGGCGAAAGCAAGAAGCGGCGTCGAGTGAGGCAAGAAGACGGTTGTTCACGTCCTTGCGTTCGGTGGCTTGTGACACACTTCCGCGCGTGGTCGACCGATCGTTCGCCGATCTTTCCCTCGCCTCCCTCTACGACGCCCTCCACCCGTGGGGGCCGGGCGACGACTTCTGTCTGGGTCTGGCGATGTCCGCCGGGTCGGTGCTCGACGCGGGCTGCGGCACCGGCCGGCTGCTCGCGCGGGCCCGTCGGGCGGGGCACCGGGGGCGGCTGACCGGGCTGGATCCGGCCGCCGCGATGCTCGTCCAGGCACGGCGTCGCGAACCCGGCGTCGAATGGGTGCTCGGGGATCTGGGATCGCGGGCCTGGGGTGGCGAGTTCGAGCTGGTCCTGATGACCGGGCACACCTTCCAGGTGCTCGTGGGCGACGAGGAGCTGCGGCTCGCGCTGAGCGGTGTGCGCGCCGCGCTGGCCCCCGGTGGGCGGTTCGTGTTCGGCACCCGGAATCCGGCGGCGGGCGCCTGGTCGGAGTGGACGCCGGAGCACGCGCGCCGCGTCGCCGGCCCGGACGGCCGTGCCGTACGGGTGTGGCGCGAGGTGGAGGGGACCGGCGGCGGCGAACGGGTGACCTTCACGACGACGTTCGAGGGCGCCCCCTGGCCCCGCCCGCAGAGCTGCCGCTCCACCCGGCGCTTCCTCTCGGCCGACGCTCTGTCAAGGTCGCTCGACGGCGCGGGCCTTCGCGTGACGGAACAGTACGGCGACTGGGAACGCGGCCCGCTGAAGGCCGACAGTCACGAGATCATCACGGTGGCCGAATCCGTCCTCTGACGGCGCCAGCCCTCCACCAGGGCCCCTTCACCGGTCTCTACCAATATTGGCCGGATCGAACATCAAATCACCGTTTCCGCAGGCCACATCAGGTTTGGTGGGCCGTTGACGGGCGAAGACACCCGCTGATAGACACACTCATCACCCAGCTGGCGTCACCAGGCGGAACCCGGTCCTGAAGTCCGAACAAGCCCTCCCTGTGCGAGCGATGACGCGAGGTCACGATTCATGAGTCCACAAGACCAGCACGGCACCAGGCGTTCACAGCCGAGAAGCCCACGCCACCGCACGGCCCGGCTCGTCGCGGCCGCCGGCGCCGTCGCCCTGACCGTCTCGGCAGGCCTCGCGACCCCGCTCAACCCGGCGCCCCAGCGGGCCCAGGCGGCCGAGGGCAAGAAGACGCTCACCGTCGCGGTCGCCCAGAGCGTCGACTCGCTCAGCCCCTTCCTCGCGGTACGGCTGCTCAGCACCAGCATCCTGCGGCTGACGTACGAGTACCTCACCGACTACGACCCCGGGGACGCGCACCCCGTGCCGGGCCTCGCCACCAGCTGGAAGCCGTCCGCCGACAAGCTCACCTGGACGTACACCATCCGCTCCGGCGCCAAGTGGTCGGACGGACAGAAGGTCACCGCCCAGGACGCGGCCTGGACGTTCAACAAGATGATGACCGACGAGGCGGCGGCCACGGCGAACGGCAGTTTCGTCGCCAACTTCCGCACGGTGTCCGCCCCGAGCCCCTCCCAGCTGGTCATCCGGCTGAAGAAGCCGCAGGCGACGATGACGGCGCTGGACGTGCCGATCGTGCCCGAGCACATCTGGAAGGACGTCAAGGACTTCTCGAAGTTCAACAACGACAAGTCCTTCCCCATCGTCGGTGACGGCCCGTTCGTGCTCACCGACTACAAGGCGGACAGCTACGTCCGGCTGAAGGCCAACAAGGACTTCTGGCGCGGGGCGCCCAAGTTCGACGAGCTGGTCTTCAAGTACTACAAGGACCAGGACGCCGCGGTGGCCGCCCTGCGCAAGGGCGAGGTCTCCTTCGTGGCGGGCCAGCCCGCCCTGACGCCCGCTCAGGCGGCCTCCCTCAAGGGCCAGAAGGACATCCACGTCAACGAGGGCCCCGGCCGCCGCTTCTACGCCCTGGCCACCAACCCGGGCGCGAAGGCGCGGAACGGCCAGAAGTTCGGCGACGGCGACCCCTCCCTGCTGGACCAGCGGGTGCGCAACGCGCTGTTCATGGCGGTCGACCGCAAGGCCGTCATCGACAAGGTGTTCCAGGGCCACGCGGTCGAGGGCCAGGGCTACATCCCGCCCCGCTTCTCGACGTACTTCTGGAAGCCCTCCACGAGCCAGGACCTCTCCTACGATCCCGCGAAGGCCGCTCGACTCCTGGACCAGGCGGGCTACAAGAAGAACGCCGACGGCAAGCGAGCGGGCAAGAACGGCAAGCCGCTGAACTACCGCGTCCTGTGCCACGCCACCGACCCCAACGACAAGGCGGTCGGCCAGTACCTCAAGGAGTGGTGGGGCAAGCTCGGCATCGGCATGACCCTGGACTGCCTGGACAACGTCACCGACCCCTGGCTCGCCGGGAAGTACGACCTCGCCTTCGACGGCTGGTCGGTCAACCCCGACCCCGACTTCGTGCTGTCGATCCACACCTGCGGCGCCCTGCCGGCCACCCCGAAGGACACCGGCGCGACCGACAACTTCATCTGCGACAAGCCCTACGACGAGCTGTACTCCAAGCAGCTCGCCGAGTACGACTCCGCCAAACGGGCCGACATCGTCAAGCAGATGGAGTCGCGGCTGTACGACCTGGGGTACATGAACGTCATGGCGTACCCGAACGCCGTCGAGGCCTACCGCACCGACCAGATCAAGTCGATCGAGACGATGCCGAAGTCCGCCGGCAACATCTACGGCCAGGACGGCTACTGGAGCTGGTGGTCGGCCGTGCCGGCGGACTCCGGCTCCTCCTCCGGGGGTTCCTCGACCGGGGTGATCGTCGGCGTAGTAGCGGGGGTCGTGGTCCTCGCCGCGGCCGGGGTGTTCTTCGCGATGCGCCGCCGTACGACCGCCGACGACCGCGAATAGGTGGTTCATGGTCTCCGACGCAGTCACCGCGCCCGTCGCCCGGGCGAGACGGCCCCGTACCGGCACCGCCTATCCCCGGTACGTGGCCGGCAAGGCGGGCGGTGCCGCCGTCTCGCTGCTGGCCGTCCTGGTCACCGGGTTCTTCCTGTTCCGGCTGATCCCGGGCGACCCGGTCAAGACCATGACGGGCGGCCGGCCGGTCTCGGCCGCCCAACTTGCCGAGTACCGCCGTGAGTTCGGGCTCGACCTGCCGATGTGGGAGCAGTTCACCGACTACTGCCGCAAGGCGCTCACCGGTGACCTGGGCACCTCGTACCAGTTCCGCGCCCCGGTCATCGACAAGATCACGGAGGCGCTGCCGAACACCCTGCTGCTGACCGGCACCGCCTTCGTGCTCTACACCGCGCTCGGCATGTTCCTCGGCACCCGCTCGGCCTGGCGGCACGGAAGGCTCGGCGACAAGCTCAACACCGGCCTGGCGCTCACCCTCTACTCCGTCCCGTCTTTCTGGCTCGGCCTGCTGATGATCATCGTGTTCGCCGTGGGCCTCGGCCCGATCCCCGGGCTGTTCCCGACCGGCGGCATGGAGTCGGGCGGCAAGGAGGGCTTCGCCTACGTCCTCGACGTCGGCCACCACCTGGTCCTGCCGGTGATCACCCTGGTCGCGGTCGAGTACGGCCAGACGCTGCTCGTCACCCGCTCGGCGCTGCTGGACGAGATGGGCAGCGACTACCTCACGACGGCCCGCGCCAAGGGGCTCAGGGACGACCTGGTGCGCCGCCGGCACGCCGTACCGAACGCCCTGCTGCCCACGGTCACCCTCGTCTTCGTCAACCTCGGCCGGACCGTCGCCGGCGTCATCCTGGTCGAGACCGTCTTCTCCTGGCCGGGCCTGGGCGGACTGTTCTACCAGGCGCTGAGCGTGCCCGACCTGCCGCTCGTGCAGGGCCTGTTCCTCTTCTTCGCCTCGGCGGTGATCGTCATGAACACGCTGGCCGACCTGCTCTATCCGCTGCTCGACCCCCGGGTGGGCCGATGACGACCGACGTGGCGCCAACGACGCCCGGCCGGCTCGCCTGGCAGCGCCGCCGCCTGTCCGCCGCCCGGTTCTGGCGCAGCTACCGCACCCACCGCGCAGGAGTGATCGGCCTGGCCGCGCTCGTCCTGTTCGCCCTGATGGCGCTGACCGCGCCGCTGACCGTCGGCTCCGGCGTGGCCGGCGTGACCGACGCACCCGGCGATCCGCTGCAGGCGCCGAGCCTCGACTTCCCGCTGGGCACCGACCGGTTCGGGCGCAGTGTGCTGGGGCTGGTGGTGTGGGGCTCGCGCGTCTCGCTGCTGGTCGGGCTGCTCGCGGCCGTGCTGTCGGTGGTGATCGGCACGGTCGTCGGGGTCACCGCCGGGCACTTCAAGGGCGCGTACGCGACCGTGCTGATGCGGATCACCGACTGGTTCCTGGTGATGCCGGCGCTGGTCCTCGCCATCGCGCTGGCCACCGTGATGACCCGCTCCCTGGGCACGGTGATCCTCGCCATCGGCGTCACCTCCTGGCCGACGACGGCCCGGCTGGTGCGCGCCCAGACACTGGCGGTGGAGTCACGGCCGTACATCGAACGGGCGAAGGCGCTCGGCGGCGGGCACTGGCACATCATGAGCCGGCACGTGCTGCCCAACGTGATGCCGCTGGTGCTGGCGCAGACCACGCTGATGATCTCCTCGTCCGTCCTCGCCGAGGCGACGCTCGCGTTCCTCGGGCTCGGCGATCCCACGGTGATCTCGTGGGGCGGGCTGCTGCAGGACGCGCGCGAGGCGGGCGCGGTCAGCGCCGGCGACTGGTGGTACCTGGTGCCGCCGGGCATCGCGATCGCCCTGGTGGCGCTGGCGTTCACGCTGTGCGGCCGGGCCGTGGAGTCCGTGCTCAATCCCAGGCTGGGGGTGGCCCGTTGACGCTGCTGGAGGTCCGGGATCTGACCGTGACGTATCCGGGCGGGGCCGAGGCCGTACGGGGTGTGGACCTGTCGCTTGAGGCGGGCCGCAAGCTCGGGGTCGCCGGTGAGTCGGGCTGCGGCAAGTCCACGCTGGCGCTGGCCCTGCTGCGGCTGCTGCCGGCCGGCACGAAGGTGGGCGGGCAGGTCCTGCTCGACGGCGAGGACGTCCTGACGATGCGGTGGGGGCGGGTGCGCGCGGTGCGCTGGGCGGGCGCCTCGATCGTCTTCCAGGGGGCCATGCACTCGCTCAACCCCGTGCACCGGGTCGGCGACCAGATCGCCGAGCCGATCCTGCTGCACGGCGACGCGACGCCGGCGGCGGCGAAGCGGCGGGCCGGTGAGCTGCTGGAGCAGGTGGGCCTGCCGGGCGCGCGGGCGCGGGCGTATCCGCACGAGCTCTCCGGCGGCCAGCGGCAGCGCGTCATGATCGCCATGGCGCTGGCCTGCGACCCGCGGCTCGTCATCGCCGACGAGCCGACCACCGCCCTGGACGTGATGATCCAGGCGCAGATCCTCCGGCTCATCGAACAGCTGGTGTCCGAGCAGGAGCTGGGCCTGATCATGATCAGCCATGATCTGGCGGTCCTCGCCGACACCTGCGACCGGCTGGCCGTGATGTACGCGGGCCGGGTGGTGGAGGAGGGCCCCGCGCGGGCCGTGTACGAAGACGCCCTGCACCCCTACGGCAAGGCCCTGTCGTCGGCGTTCCCGCGCATCGGCGATCCGGCGTCCCGGTTCGCCCCGCGCGGCCTGGCCGGTGACCCGCCCGACCCGGCGGACCTGCCCTCCGGCTGCACCTTCCACCCGCGCTGCCCGGTCGCCCTCGGCGCGTGCGCGGTCGAGGACCAGTGGCTCCGGGAGGCCGGTGCGGGACGCCGGGCGGCCTGTGTGCACGTCGGGGCGACGGTTCCGCCGCCGGCCGGCCCGGCGGAGGACGTGAGGAGCACGACATGACGACTCCGGCGCCCCTGCTGAGCGCGCGGGACCTGCACGTGACCTTCCCCGGCCGCCACGGCGCCGCGCCCGCCCGGGCGGTGGACGGCGTGGAGCTCGACATCGGCGCCGGGGAGATCGTGGCGCTGGTCGGCGAGTCGGGCTGCGGCAAGACGACACTGGCGCGCTCGCTGCTGGGGCTGGTCGAACCGTCCTCGGGGAGCGTCCGCTTCGACGGGAAGCCGCTGGAGTACTCCTCCCGGGCGCTGAAGGCCTACCGCCGACGCGTCCAGCTGGTCCTGCAGGACCCCAGCGGCTCGCTGAACCCGCGGCACACGGTGTACGAGGCGGTGGCCGAGGGGCTGCGCATCCACGGGCATCCGGGCGACGAGCGGGCGGCGGTCGCCGAGGCCCTCTCCCGTGCCGGACTGCGGCCCCCCGAGCGGTTCTTCCTGCGCTACCCGCACGAGTTGTCCGGGGGCCAGCGCCAACGGGTCGTCATCGCGGGCGCGTTGGTCCTGCAGCCCGAACTCATCGTCGCCGACGAGCCGGTGGCCTCGCTGGACGCCTCCGTGCGCGGTGAGATCCTCTCCCTGCTGCTGCGTCTGCGCACCGAACTGAGCCTGTCCGCGCTGGTGGTGACGCACGACCTGGGGCTGGCGTGGAACGTCGCCGACCGGGTGGCGGTGATGTACCTGGGGCGGATCGTGGAGACGGGCACGGTGGAGCAGGTCCTGACGGCACCCCGGCACCCGTACACCCAGGCCCTGCTGTCGGTCCTCCCGGAGGCGCCCGGCGCCCCGGTCGTCCTGACCGGCGAACCCCCCGACCCCTCCCGCATCCCCTCCGGCTGCCGCTTCCACGCCCGCTGCCAGATCCTGGCGGGCGGCGAGGCGGAACGCGCCGGGGTGGCGGACGCCTGCCGGACCCGGGACCTGGAGATCCTGGCCGGCAGCGGCGAGGCCCAGGTGGCCTGCCACTGGGCACGGGCACGGGTGACTACGTAGCCTCGCGCGCCACCAACTCGACCTCGAACCCGTCGGAGTTGGCGAGGTAGGCGGCGTAGTGGCCGGGCCCGCCGGCATACGGGTAGCGCTCGGCGAAGAGCGGCTGCCAGCCGTGCGCCGGACCGGCCTCGGCCAGCGCGTCGACGCCGGACCGCGAACCGACGTGGAAGGCCAGGTGGTTGAGGCCGGGCCGCATCCGGTCGTGGGCGGTGCCGTTCATCGCCGCGGACTCCTCGACGACCAGGTAGGTCCCGGCCGCCCGCCAGCTCCTGCCCCGCTCCCACTCCTGGTACGGCGTCCATCCGAGCCGCTCCAGCAGCCAGCCCCACTCCCCCACCGCCCGGCCCAGATCCGGCACCCACAACTCGACGTGATGCAGCAACTCGGCCTTCTTTCCACGACAACGCCGCACCCCCGGAGAGCGGGGTACCGAAAACACCCAAGGGGCGCGGGAAACTGCGCGACCAGCCACAACGACCCCGCAATCGCACAACGCCCCACCCCCGAAACGCAAGTCCCCGGCACCCCAAGTGAGGGGGTACCGAAAACACCCAAGGGGCGCGGGGAACTGCGAGACCAGCCACAACGACCCCGCAGCCGCACAACGCCCCACCCCCGAAACGAAAGTTCCCAGCACCCCAAGTGAGGGGGCACCGGAAACACCCAAGGGGCGCGGGGAACTGCGCGACCGACCACGACGGCGCCGCAGCCGCACATCGCCCCGCCCCCCGAAACGCAAGTTCCCGGCACCCCCTGCAACTCGGGGTACCGGGAACGAACCGCTCAGCCGCCGCAGGCTACGCGTGGACGACGTCCTTCTCCTCCGCGAAGTGGCAGGCCGACTCGTGGGCCGCCGGGGAGTCGGTGTCCTTGAAGCGCTCCGGGATCGCGAGCAGCGGGACCTCCTCGGCGCACTTGTCCTGGGCCTTCCAGCACCGGGTGCGGAAGCGGCAGCCGGAGGGCGGGTTGGCCGGGGAGGGCACGTCACCGGTCAGGATGATCCGCTCGCGGTGGTCGCGGGCCTCCGGGTCCGGCACGGGGACCGCCGACAGCAGCGCCTGGGTGTAGGGGTGCGTCGGGTGGTCGTAGATCTGCTCGTCGGTGCCGATCTCGGCCATCTTGCCGAGGTACATCACACCCACACGGTCCGAGATGTGCCGGACGATCGACAGGTCGTGCGCGATGAAGATGTAGGAGAGGTTGAACTCGTCCTGCAGTCGCTCCATCAGGTTGATGACCTGGGCCTGGACGGACACGTCCAGGGCCGAGACCGGCTCGTCGCAGATGATGATCTCGGGGTTGAGGGCCAGGCCGCGGGCGATGCCGATGCGCTGGCGCTGACCGCCCGAGAACTGGTGCGGGTAGCGGTTGATGTACTCGGGGTTGAGGCCGACGACGTCCAGCAGCTCCTGCACCTTGCGGCGCCGGTCGCCCTTCGGGGCCACCTCGGGGTGGATGTCGAAGGGCTCGCCGATGATGTCGCCCACCGTCATACGGGGGTTGAGCGAGGTGTACGGGTCCTGGAACACCATCTGGATGTTGCGGCGGACCGCCTTCAGCGCGCGCCCGGACAGCTTGGTGATGTCCTGGCCCTTGTAGAAGATCTCGCCGGCCGTCGCCCGCTCCAGGTTCATCAGGAGCTTGGCCACCGTCGACTTGCCGCAGCCGGACTCGCCCACGATGCCCAGGGTCTCGCCCTGGTGCAGGTCGAAGGAGACGCCGTCGACGGCCTTGACCGCGCCGACCTGCTTCTTGAACAGGATGCCCTGGGTCAGCGGGAAGTGCTTGACCAGGCCGCGCACCTGAAGGATCGGCTCGCCCCGCTCGACGGGCGCCTCGATGGCGGCGACCGCCTCCTCCTCGGAGTGGGCGTCCACGACGTCCACCTCGGAGACGTTCGGCGTGGCGTCCTGCGGCTCGTCGTTCTTGCTGAGCTCAGCCATGGAGCGTCTCCTTCCAGAAGTGGCAGGCCGAGGCGCGGCCCGGCAGCTCGCCACCGTCCTGCTCGGTCACCGGCAGCAGGGGCGGGATGTCCGTGCGGCAGATGTCCTGGGCCTTCGGGCAGCGCGGGTTGAAGGCACAACCGGTGGGGATGCGCAGCAGGTTGGGCGGCAGACCCTTGATCGCGTACAGCTCCTGGCCCTTCTGGTCCAGGCGCGGGATCGAGTCCAGCAGACCGCGCGTGTAGGGGTGCGCGGGCCGCTTGTACAGCTCGTGGACGGGGGCCGTCTCGACGATCCGGCCCGCGTACATCACGGCGATCTTGTCCGCGACGTCGGCGACCACGCCGAGGTCGTGGGTGATCAGGATCAGGCCCATGTTGTACTCGCGCTGCAGGTCCGCGAGCAGGTCCATCACCTGGGCCTGGACCGTCACGTCGAGGGCCGTGGTCGGCTCGTCGGCGATGATCAGCTCGGGCTCCAGGGCCAGCGCCATGGCGATCATGATGCGCTGGCGCATACCGCCGGAGAACTGGTGCGGGTAGTCGTTCACCCGGGCCGCGGCGGCCGGGATCTTCACCCGGTCCATCAGCTCGATGGCCTTGGCCTTGGCGTCCTTCTTGGACATGCCGTGGTGGACACGGAACATCTCGCCGAGCTGGTAGCCGACCGACAGCACCGGGTTCAGCGAGCTGAGCGCGTCCTGGAAGATCATGGCGATGCGCCGGCCGCGGATCTTGCGGCGGTCCTCACCGGACATCTGGAGCATGTCCTCGCCCCGGAAGCGGATCTCGCCGTGCGGGATCTTCGCCGGAGGCATGTCGAGGATGCCCATGATGGCCTGCGCGGTCACCGACTTGCCGGAGCCCGACTCGCCGAGGACGGCGAGCGTCTCGCCCGCGCCGACGCTGTAGTTGACGCCGTTGACGGCCTTGACCACGCCCTCGCGGGTGTGGAACTCGACGTGCAGGTCACGCACTTCGAGCAGCGGACCGCCGTCGCCTTCGCGCGGCGAGGGCACGGAAACTTCTTCGATGATGGTCACGTACGCCTCCCTCAGCGCATCTTCGGGTCAAGGGCGTTGCGGACGGCCTCACCGAGCATGATGAACGCCAACACGGTGATGATGAGCATGATCGACGGGTACAGCATGATCCACTGCGCCACTCGGATCTGGTTGCCGCCGTCGGAGATGTCGTTGCCCCAGGACACGCCGTTCAGGCCGAGGCCCAGGTACGACAGGGTCGCCTCGGCGGAGATGTAGACGCCGAGCGAGATGGTGGCCACGACGATCACCGGGGCCAGGGTGTTCGGCAGGATGTGCCGGAACAGGATGCGCGGCGTGCTCGCGCCCAGGGCCTGGGCGGCGTGCACGTAGTCGGCCTGCTTGGTGGTGATCACCGCGCCGCGCATCACGCGGGCTATCTGGGTCCAGCCGAAGAAGCTCAGCGCGCCGATGACGACCCAGGTCGTGCGGTCCTGGAAGGAGTTGAGCACGACCATGGTGCCGAGCAGGAACGGGATGCCGAAGAACACGTCGGTCAGCCGGGACAGGATCGAGTCGACGATCCCGCCGAAGTAGCCGGCGATCATGCCGACCAGGCCGCCCACGAGCGTCACCGCGATGGTGGTGCCGAAGCCCACCGCGATGGAGGCCCGGGCACCGTAGATGACACGGGCGTAGACACTGCGGCCCTGCTGGTCGTAGCCCAGCCAGTCCGGGTCGAAGAAGTTGCCCATCTTCGGCTTCTGCAGGAAGTGCTTGGCCAGGTCGCCGTGGGTGGGGTCGGCACCGGTGAACCAGCCGGGGAAGAAGGTGATCGTCAGCAGCAGGAGGATGAGCCCCGCCGAGACGATGAAGATCCAGCTGCGCCGCAGATCCTGCCAGGCGTCGCCCCACAGGCTGCGGGTCTTCTCCGGCTTCGGCTCGGGCAGCGGTCCGCCGGCGGCCGCGACTGCGGCGTCCTCGGCGGCGGCCTCGGGCACGGTCTTGGTCACGTCAGGCATAGCGAATCCTCGGGTCAAGGACCGCGTAAAGCAGGTCTACGAGCAGGTTGGCGAGGAGGTACACGAGGACCAGGATGGTCACGAGACCCACCAGGGTGGTGCCCTCGCGGCGCACGATCGACTGGGCGATCGTGCCGCCGATGCCCTGGATGTTGAACAGGCCTTCGGTGACGACGGCGCCGCCCATCAGCGCGCCGATGTCCGTACCGAGGTAAGTGACCACGGGGATCAGCGAGTTGCGCATGAGGTGCACGCCCACCACACGCCGCCTCGGCAGGCCCTTGGCGACGGCCGTGCGGATGTAGTCGGCCCGCAGGTTCTCGGCGATCGACGTACGGGTGAGGCGGGTCACGTACGCCAGTGACGCGGTCGCCAGCACGATCGCCGGCATCAGCAACTCGTTGACGTTCGTGGAGTCGTTGACGTTCGGCGGCAGCCAGTTCAGGTCGAAGGCGAAGATGACCTTGAGGATGTAACCGAGGACGAACACCGGCACCGAGATCAGCAGCAGCGTGAACAGCAGGATGGCGTTGTCCGTGATGCGTCCTGCGCGCAGGCCCGCGACGATGCCGAGCGCGATGCCGAACACCATCTCGATGAGGAACGCGAGAGCGGCCAGGCGAAGGGTCACGGGGAAGGCGTCGCCGAGGACGTCGGTGACCGGACGGCCGCTCGCGATCTGCGTGCCGAAGTCGGCATGCACGATCATGTTCTTCATGTAGTGCCAGTACTGCATCCAGATCGGCTGGTCCAGGCCGTATTGGTGCCTGAGCTGGGCAATCACCTGTGGGCTGCCGCCCTTGTCGCCGAACAGCCCGCGCACGGGGTCACCGGGCAGGGCGTAGACCATGAGAAAGATCAGCAGGGTTGTCCCGAGGAACACCGGGATCATCTGGAGCAGTCGTCGTGCGACGTAGCGCCCCATCGTGCCTCCATGTCAGTCACAGCGGCAGCCGACGGGCCCTTTCCCCGCGCATCGTTGAATGATGCGCGCGGAAAGGGCCCCCCAGCCACGGCCGTTGCCGGGGCGCGACTCCTCCGCGCCCCGGATACGGGCTTGTGGTTACTTCTTCGCGACCTGAACGCTTTCCAGGATCGGGTCGCCGGCCTGGTTGAACTTGACGCCGCTGACCTTCTCGGAGTAGCCCGCGTTGACCTTGTAGTACCAGAGCGGAATGCTCGGCATCGAGTCCTTGAGCTGGGCCTCGATCTCCTGGTACTTCTGCTCCGACTCCTCCAGCGTGCCGGCGCTGTCGGCGGCGGCGATCTCCTCGTCGATCTTCTTGTTGGAGAAGCCGCCCTGGTTGCCGTCCGACTTCGTGCCGTAGAGGTCACGGATGAAGTTGGCGATGAACGGGTAGTCCAGCACCCAGCCGGAGCGGTACAGCGACTTGACCTGGTGCGCGTCACGCGCGTTCAGGTCGGCCTGGAAGTCGGCCTTGGAGTCGCCGACGCACTTCACGCCGGTCGCGTTGGTGATGGAGTTGCAGACCGCGTCGACCCAGTCCTTGTGACCGCCGTCGGCGTTGAACTGGATGGAGATCTTGTTGCCCGGAACGCCGCCGCCTTCCTTGATGAGCTGCTTGGCCTTCGTCGGGTTGTACGTGGTGACGTCACCCGCGACGTTCGGCTTGTAGCCCAGAACACCCTTGGCGACCCAGCCGGTGGCGGGCTCACGGGTGTTGTTCAGGACGGTCTTGGTGATGGTGTTGCGGTCGATCGCCATCGACAGGCCCTGGATGACCTTGGGGTCGATGTTCTTCCACTGCTTGGTGTAGTACGCCACGGCGATCGTCTGGATCGCGGAGAACGACTGGTCGATCGCGCGGCTGCCGAGGTCCTGCTTGTAGACGGGCAGGTCCTTGGGGGCGATCTGGGTGAGGACGTCGACGTTGCCGGACTTGAGGTCCTCGTACGCCGTCTCGGGGCTGGCGTAGTTCTTGAAGATCACGCCGCCGTTCTTGGCCGCGTCCGGACCCTTGTAGTCGGCGTACTTCGCGACCTGGATCTGCTTCTTGTGCTGCCAGCTGACGAACTTGTACGGGCCGTTGCCGATCGGGTGCTCGCCGGCGGCCTTCGGGTCCTTGTAGAAGGACTCCGGCAGCGGCGAGAAGACCTCGTAGCCGAGCTTGTACACGAAGTACGGCATGGCCTTGGAGAGCGTGATGGTGAAGGTGTTGTCGTCGACGACCTTCAGACCGGACATCTCGGTGGCCTTGGGCTTGCCCTTGGCCGGCGCGACCTGGTCGTAGCCCTGGATGTCGGAGAACCAGAAGCTGTTGGTCTGCTTGTTGGCCGGGTTCGCCGCCCAGTTCCACGCCTTGACGTACGACGTGGCGGTGACCGGGGTGCCGTCGTGGAACTTCCAGCCCGACTTCAGCTTGACCGTGAAGGTCTTGTTGTCCTTGCTGTCCACCGACTGGGCGTTGACCATGACGATCTTGCCCGCGGAGTCGTAGCTGACCAGCTGCGAGAACAGCGACTTGACGACAAGGCTGCCGTAGGACTCCATGGTGTTGGCCGGCTGCAGCGGGTTCTGCGGCTCACCGGACTCGACCGAGAAAATCCCGTTCGGGTCGACCGCGGCCTTGCTGTCGCCCTTGCTGTCCCCGCCACCGCCACACGCAGTGGCCCCCAGCGCCACAACCGCAGCTATCGCAACCCACTTGGCGCTCTTGGCACCACGCATGGGGCTCCTCCTCATGAGTCCATTGGTTCACCGCATGGAGGGACACATGACACGTCACCGTCACCGGTGCCTGAAACGGTCAGGTGTCCCCCGCGCTCGTGAGTCGGCGCCGCCTGCAGCGCGTGACCCGTTGATCCGAGCTCTACGCGCCTAACTATCTGCCATGCGCCCTGGCCGAACCACACCCACAAGGTCTCGGTTCGATCACACCTGACGCGTACATCTTCCAAAATCCGGACAAAGGGTTTGCCGAAAGATCCCTGCGAAACGGACTTGTTACACACCTATCGGACCCGCATGTCCGTATACCGGACGCGGAGGGCATGAAAATTCGCTTGCGGTTCCCCAGCGGCTGTGCATCGACGCCGACAGCTCCTCCGCCCGCACGGCTTTCGGCCAACAGACCTGCGCCGCAATGCCGTTGAACGGCACTCACAGGGGGAGCAAAGGACCACACTGCCAGCAGGGTAATGCGGCCCCTTCCGCGTTTTGCCGATCCGGAACCAGAAGTAGGGTTTTCCCTATCCCTGCGGCGCCGCCCCCCTGCCACGCCGTCACCCCTGCCGGGTCGCCTGCGTCACAACGCGAAACCGGGCGCCCCGCCTTCGCGGAGCGCCCGGCAACGTCGTACGACGGCCTGAATCAGCCGTGCTTGGCCCTGCTGGCCGCGCGGGCGCGCTCGCGGGCGTCCAGGTTCACCTTGCGGATGCGGACGGCCTCCGGGGTCACCTCGACGCACTCGTCGTCGCGGCAGAACTCCAGCGACTGCTCCAGCGACAGCTTGCGCGGCGGCACGATCGACTCGGCCACGTCGGCCGTCGAGGACCGCATGTTGGTGAGCTTCTTCTCCTTGGTGATGTTGACGTCCATGTCGTCGGCGCGGGAGTTCTCGCCGACGATCATGCCCTCGTACACCTCGGTGCCGGGCTCGACGAACAGCACGCCGCGCTCCTGAAGGTTCGTCATGGCGAACGCCGTGACGGCACCCGCGCGGTCGGCGACCAGGGAACCGTTGTTACGGGTCTGCAGGGTGCCGAACCAGGGCTCGAAGCCCTCATGGATGGAGTGGCCGATACCGGTGCCGCGGGTCTGGGTCAGGAACTCGGTCCGGAAGCCGATGAGTCCGCGCGAGGGCACGACGAACTCCATGCGCACCCAGCCCGAGCCGTGGTTGGACATGTTGTCCATCCGGCCCTTGCGGACGCCCATGAGCTGCGTGACCGCGCCCATGTGCTCCTCGGGGACGTCGACGGTCATGCGCTCGACGGGCTCGTAGACCTTGCCGTCCACGTCCTTCGTCACGACCTGCGGCTTGCCGACCGTCAGCTCGTAGCCCTCCCGGCGCATGGTCTCCACGAGGATGGCCAGCGCCAGCTCACCACGGCCCTGGACCTCCCAGGCGTCCGGGCGCTCGGTCTCCAGCACGCGCAGGCTGACGTTACCGATCAGCTCGCGGTCCAGCCGGTCCTTGACCTGACGGGCGGTCACCTTGCGGTCCTTGACGGCCGCCTTGTTGTCGGCGCCCTTGCCGGTGCCGCCACGGCCGACCAACGGCGAGGTGTTGGTGCCGATGGTCATGGAGATCGCGGGCTCGTCGACCGTGATCAGCGGCAGCGGGATCGGGTTCTCCGGGTCGGCCAGCGTCTCGCCGATCATGATGTCCGGGATACCGGCGACGGCGCAGATGTCACCGGGGCCGGCCATCTCGGCCGGCTTGCGGGTCAGCGCCTCGGTCATCATCAGCTCGGAGATGCGGACGTTGGCGATGGAGCCGTCCCGCTTGATCCACGCGACGGTCTGGCCCTTGCGCAGCTCGCCCTGCTCGACGCGGAGCAGCGCGATACGGCCGAGGAAGTTGTCGGCGTCCAGGTTGGTGACGTGGGCCTGGAGCGGGGCGGCCTCGTCGTAGGTGGGGGCCGGGATGTGCTCCAGGATCGTGGAGAAGAACGGCTCCAGGCTGTTGGAGTCCGCCGGCACGGTGCCGTTCTCCGGCTTGGTCAGCGAGGCGATGCCGTCACGGCCGCAGGCGTAGACGATCGGGAACTCGATCTGCTCCTCGTCCGCGTCCAGGTCGAGGAAGAGGTCGTAGGTCTCGTTGACGACCTCGTCGATTCGGGAGTCCGGGCGGTCCGTCTTGTTGATGCACAGGATGACGGGCAGGCGCTGCTGCAGGGCCTTGCGCAGGACGAAGCGGGTCTGCGGAAGCGGGCCCTCGGAGGCGTCGACGAGCAGCACGACGCCGTCGACCATCGACAGACCACGCTCGACCTCGCCGCCGAAGTCGGCGTGGCCGGGGGTGTCGATGATGTTGATGGTGATGACGTCCCCGCCGTCCTTGGGGTGGTACTTCACCGCCGTGTTCTTGGCGAGGATCGTGATGCCCTTCTCACGCTCCAGGTCGTTCGAGTCCATCATGCGGTCGTCGACCGAGTCGAGCTGGTGGGCGGCGAAGGCGCCGGCCTGCTTCAGCATTCCGTCGACGATGGTCGTCTTGCCGTGGTCGACGTGGGCGACGATGGCGACGTTACGGATGTCGTGGCGCGTGGCCATGAAGGCGTACTCCTGGAGTGTGAGGAAGGCCAGCACGTACGTCGGTGATACGCGGACCCTGCCGGGCTGGACACGCCACGGCCTCACCCCATGGTACGGGGCGTCGGCCGCGGCGGCTCGCGCGGGCGGCCGGCGTCAGCGCTTCCGGGTGGCCGGAGAGCCCGGTTCGCAGGAGCGCCCGGCCGCCTGACGGGCGAGGACGGAGTGCCCGACATCCGTCTGGCAGTCGAGGATTCCGGCCATGTCGACCGTCCAGTTGCGCGCGTGGCCCGTGGTGATCCCGTCCCCGGGACAGGAGTAGCGGAAGTCACCCTCCACCATTCGCACTCCGGCGTACTGCACGATGTGCCCGGCTCCATGGGTCCGGGTGATGCGGTTGCCCAGCGTCGGGGCCTTGGCGTGCACGTCCGTGAAGGTGTACGTCGTGCCCTCGTCGTCCTCGGCAAGGGTGCGCGCGTCGGAGTCGATCTCGCCGATCCTCTTGCCCAGCGAGAAGAGGACCTCGGCGGCGGACAGGTCCGGCCCCGTCGCGCGCACCGAGGGGCGGGGCGTATGCACGCGCCGCACCGTGTCGGTGAGTGGGCCGCCGCCGGCGCCCAGCACCTCCATCTCGGACACGCCGGTCAGCTCGTCCGTCCTCCTGATCCCGGACCAGGTGAAGGTGCCGTCGGCGCAGGCCTTCACCACGGCCCTGGCCTCCGCGCCGTGGCTCTTTCCGCCCCCGGTGCACCCCGTCAGCCCCGCCGCCAGCGTCACCGCCGCGAGCCCCACCGCCCAGCTTCCCCGGCTCGTACCACGCATGCCCGTCCCCGTTCCCCCGCGCACGGACGCCCGGCGCCCGCACCATGATCCATACCGGTTTCATGGTCCGGACACCGGGCGGTGACCGCAATCGACTTGAGCGACCCCTGAGCTACCGCGCCCTCACCCCTTCGCCGACGCGCTCGCCGACGGCTTCGCTCCCTTCCTCAGGAAGCCCATGTCCTCGTACACCGGCGTCTGGAAGCCGAAGGCGCCGGTGTTGACGAGGGTTTTGCGGGCCGCCGTCAGCTGGGGGCGCTGGTAGAGGGGGATGGAGCCGGCCGCGGCCCAGATGCGGGAGTCGGCCTTGCGGATCAGGGCGTGGTTCTCGCCGCTGTCCAGCGTGGACGCCGCCTGGTCGAAGAGCTGGTCGACCTGGTCGGTGCCGACGCGGGTGTAGTTCTGCTCGACGTTCAGGGAGCCGTCGGCGGCCGGGACCGGCTTGGCGTAGATGGGCCGGGCGTCGGTCGCGGGGAAGGCGGACGCGGGCCAGGAGTACAGGGCGAGGTCGTACTCGCCGCTGGCGATGTGGTCCTTGAAGTAGCTGTCGTCGGAGACCTTGGTGATGTCGGTACGGATGCCGACCCGCGCCAGCATGGTGCCGATCCGCTCGGCGACGGTGCGCAGGGTCTCGGAGCCGGGGCCGGAGGGGATCACGAAGCGCAGGACGAGCGGCTTGCCGTCCTTGGCGAGCAGACCGGAGGAGGCGCCGGCCGGGGCGGCCGTGCCCTTGGGGGCGTAGGCGCCGGCCGCCCCGCCCTGCCGCAGGTGCCCGTCGCCGTACTGCTTGCCGTCCGCGAGGTGCTTGGCCCCGTCCTCGCCGCCGCGGTCCTTGCGGTCGTCCGCCTTGTTGTCCTCGCCCACGATGTAGGTGCCGTCGCTGTCCTCGGACGTCTCCCGCGCCTTCTTCCCCTGGCTGCCCGCGGCCTTGTCGCCCTTCTTCTTCTGCGGCTTGACGGGACCGCCGCGCACCCATCCGGCGTCGGCGAGCAGCGCCTGCGCCTCCGCGGTGTCCTGGCCTCCGATGGCGCCGCTGTTGTCGGCGTAGGCGGCCTGTCCGGCCAGCGCGAGGTGGCTGCCGACCGGCTGGGCGGGCAGCCCGAGCGGCTTGAGGACGGTCTCGGCGAGGGCCTTGCGGTCCAGGGCGCGGGCGACGGCACGGCGGACGCGTTCGTCGGCGAGGGGGCCCGCGGAGCCGTTGAGGGCGAGCTGGGTGTAGGCGGGCTCCAGCGACTTGCGGACCTCGAAGCCGCGCAGGTTCGCCTGCTGCTTCTCCTTCCGCTCGAGCTGCCTGAGCCGCTTCTTCAGGGCGCGCAGCCGGCTGTCGGACAGTTCGCCGTCGTGGGCCCGCACCCAGGAGCGCAGCGACTTGGCGGCGAGGCGGCCGCCGCCGGGGCCGAGCAGTGGGGAGGCGCCCTGCAGCGGGGTGCTCGTGCCCTTGGCCCGGGCCGCGAGGTCGATGCGTTCGGCGTCGGCGGGGTCGATCTCGGCCAGGTCGATCTTCCCGGCGGCCAGCACTTCGGCGCGCTTGTCGCGCGCCACGGCCTCCAGGTCGATCTCGGAGAGCTTGGCGGGGTGCCCCCACCAGCGCGGGTTGCGGACGAGGGTGACCCGGTCGTCCTTGCGGTCGACCTTCTGGACGGCGAACGGCCCCGCGGTGACCTTGAGCGCGCGGCGGGCCCCGTCGTTGAAGGAGTCGGGGGTGCCCATGACGTCCTTCGGGTACAGCGGCGAGAACAGCGACTGCCAGTCGGCGTACGGCCGGGCGAAGGTGACCTTGACCTGGAGGTCGTTGGCCCCGCGCTCGATCTTCTCGATGCGGTCGTAGCCGGCGTTGCGGGCGGTCCAGTAGGCGCCGTCCTTGCCGGACAGGGCGCGCCACTGGGCGGCGAAGTCGGCGGCGCCGATCTCGCGGCCGTCGCTCCACACCGCCTGCTGGTTCAGCTTGTACAGCACGACCTGCTTGGGCTCGGTGTCGACGACCTTGGCGGACTCCAGGTAGTCGGCGTTGCGCACCGGGCGGCCGGCCGCGTCCTGCCGGTACATGGACGGCAGGACGGCCTGGGCGATCCGGCCGGTGACGGCGTCGGCGTCCGACTGGAAGGTGTTGAGGGTCTCCGGCACGTCGTCGACGGCCCAGCGCAGAGTGCCGCCGTCGGCGACCTGGGCGCGGGCGGCGGGGGCGATCTCCGGCCCGGCCAGCGGCTTGCCCGACTCGTCGTCGGAACCGCATCCGGCGAGCAGGGGCACCGCCAGGGCGCCCGCGGTGAGGAAGGCTACCGATCGCGTCACTGCGCGCGGTCCGACGCCGTCGTGGGACATCTCTGGTTACCTCCGGGGAGCCGCTCCCGCCCAAGCCGTGAATAAGGCTTCTGATCACATTTGGCGGTATTTTGGAGTTGATCAGATCTACGGCACCACTGAAGAGGAAAGGGTTCGCCTGCCGGGGGCGACACGGCGGCGGGGCGGCCAAGGCCACCCGATGGGCGCAACGCGCATCCCGGCGCACAAGAAGCGCATGCGGGCGTGCACTGGAGGCGTGCAATCCGCCAATCGCTGCACATCCCTTCCCACCGACAGGTGTGACGCGCAACACTCGCAGGCGCATGAACGTTGCCACCTGAGGCCCGCAGGGCCCAAGGAAGTGAGGTCACGTCATGTCCGTGCAAGACGACCTGACGTCAGTCCAGCGCTGCCTCGACGACCTGAGCCGGTCGGTGGGCCGCCTGGAGCAGCAGCTCGGCAGCGGTGGCCTGGACATACGTCGTGTCCGCGCCGACGCGGACCACCTGCGCGAGAGCGTCGCGCTTCTGCGCGCCTCGGCCACGCTCCAGGCCTCCTCGCGCAAGCCCGAGCTCGTCACGATCCCCGACCAGCCGTACGACGACACTCAGTGGACGGACTGCGACGACGAGGGTCTCGGCGCGCACCACGGGCCCGAACACCGCCGCTGAGCAGCACCCCCGAAACCGACCGGAGTCAAGAATTGGCCACTGGTACGGAACCACATCTGAACAGCGGCGGCGTACGCACCGGTACGCGCGCCGCGATCGGCGCCCCGCATCTGCGCACCGACCGCTGGTGGCTGGCCCCCGCCGCCACCGCGGCCGGTCTGCTCGCCTTCATCGTCTACTCGACGTGGCGGGCCTTCGCGAACGCGGACTACTACTCGGCGCCGTACGTCTCGCCGTTCTACTCGCCGTGCCTGGCGGAGAACTGCAAGAACATGCCCTCGGGCCCCAACGCCGACCTCTTCGGCAGCTGGTGGGCGATCTCCCCGGCGATCATCATCCTGATCTTCCCGCTGGGCTTCCGCCTGACCTGCTACTACTACCGCAAGGCCTACTACCGGGGCTTCTGGGCCTCGCCCCCGGCCTGCGCGGTCGCCGAACCGCACAAGAAGTACACCGGCGAGACCCGCTTCCCGCTGATCCTGCAGAACATCCACCGGTACTTCTTCTACGCGGCGATCCTGGTCGCCGGCGTGCTGACCTACGACACCGTGCTGTCCTTCCGCGACACGGACGAGAACTGGGGCCACATGGGCCTCGGGACGGTCATCTTCCTGATCAACATCGCGCTGATCTGGACGTACACGATCTCCTGCCACTCCTGCCGGCACATCGTCGGCGGCAAGCTCAAGCACTTCTCCAAACACCCCGTGCGCTACAAGGCGTGGCAGTTCGTCGGGAAGCTCAACGCCCGGCACATGCTGCTCGCCTGGGCGTCGTTGGTGAGCGTGGCACTCGCCGACTTCTACGTCTATCTGCTCGCGTCCGGTGCCTTCGACGATCCGCGCTTCTTCTGACTGAGATGAGTGGGGCCTAACTGATGTCCGTGGTCGACCGCCAGGAGTGGGACGTCGTCGTGGTCGGCGCCGGGGGCGCGGGCCTCCGAGCCGCCATCGAGGCGCGCGAGCGAGGCGCCCGTACGGCCGTGATCTGCAAGTCGCTGTTCGGCAAGGCGCACACGGTGATGGCCGAGGGCGGCATCGCGGCCGCGATGGCCAACGCCAATCCGCACGACAACTGGCAGGTCCACTTCCGCGACACCATGCGCGGCGGCAAGTTCCTCAACCAGTGGCGGATGGCCGAGCTGCACGCCCAGGAGGCCCCGCAGCGGGTCTGGGAGCTGGAGACCTGGGGCGCCCTCTTCGACCGTACGAAGGAAGGAAAGATCTCCCAGCGCAACTTCGGCGGTCACGAGTACCCGCGCCTGGCGCATGTCGGCGACCGGACGGGCCTGGAGCTCATCCGCACGCTCCAGCAGAAGATCGTCTCCCTGCAGCAGGAGGACAAGAAGGAGACCGGCGACTACGAGTCGCGGCTGAAGGTCTTCCAGGAGTGCACGGTCACCAGGATCCTGAAGGACGGCTCGCGGGTCTCCGGGGTCTTCGCGTACGAGCGCGAGACCGGCCGTTTCTTCGTCCTCGAAGCGCCCGCCGTCGTGATCGCCACCGGTGGCATCGGCAAGTCCTTCAAGGTGACGTCGAACTCGTGGGAGTACACGGGCGACGGCCACGCGCTGGCGCTGCTGGCGGGCGCGCCCCTGCTGAACATGGAGTTCGTGCAGTTCCACCCGACGGGCATGGTCTGGCCGCCCTCGGTGAAGGGCATCCTCGTCACCGAGTCGGTCCGCGGTGACGGCGGGGTGCTCCGGAACTCCGAGGGCAAGCGGTTCATGTTCGACTACATCCCCGACGTCTTCAAGGAGAAGTACGCGGAGTCGGAGGAGGAGGGCGACCGCTGGTACGAGGACCCGGACAACAACCGGCGGCCCCCGGAACTGCTGCCGCGTGACGAGGTGGCGCGCGCGATCAACTCCGAGGTGAAGGCCGGCCGCGGCTCGCCGCACGGCGGTGTCTTCCTGGACGTGTCGACGCGTATGCCGGCCGAGGTCATCCGGCGCCGGCTGCCGTCGATGTACCACCAGTTCAAGGAGCTGGCGGACGTCGACATCACGGCGGAGCCGATGGAGGTCGGCCCGACCTGCCACTACGTGATGGGCGGCATCGCCGTCGACTCCGACTCGGCGGCGGCGCGCGGGGTGCCCGGGCTGTTCGCGGCCGGCGAGGTCGCGGGCGGCATGCACGGCTCCAACCGCCTGGGCGGCAACTCCCTCTCCGACCTGCTGGTCTTCGGACGCCGGGCCGGCTGGCACGCGGCCGAGTACGCGACGGGGCTGACCGGGGCGCGCCCCCCGGTGGACGACGTACAGGTGGACACGGCGGCGGCGGAGGCGCTGCGGCCGTTCTCCGCGGAGGGCCCGGCGCCGGGTGAGGACGACGGCAGGCCGCCGGAGAACCCGTACACCCTCCACCAGGAACTCCAACAGACCATGAACGACCTGGTCGGCATCATCCGCCGCGAGGGCGAGATGGAGCAGGCCCTGGAGAAGCTCGCGGAGCTTCGCGTACGGGCCCGCAGGGCCGGCGTCGAGGGCCACCGCCAGTTCAACCCCGGCTGGCACCTCGCCCTGGACCTGCGCAACATGCTGCTGGTCAGCGAGTGCGTGGCCCGGGCGGCGCTGGAGCGCACCGAGTCGCGCGGCGGCCACACCCGCGAGGACTTCGGGGCGATGGACCGCAAGTGGCGCAACATCAACCTGCTGTGCCGGCTGACCGACCCCACGGGAGGGCTGGCCGCGACGGATCCCGTCCGCGGCCAGATCGAGCTCACCCGTGAGACCACCGAACCCATCCGCGCCGACCTGCTCGCCCTCTTCGACAAGGAAGAGCTGGTCAAGTACCTCGCCGAAGAGGAGCTGTACGAGTGAGCAGCTACAAGGCCCGCTTCAAGGTGTGGCGGGGCGATGTCAAGGGCGGCGGCCTGGAGGACTTCGAGATCGAGGTCAACGACGGTGAGGTGGTCCTCGACATCATCCACCGCATCCAGGCCACCCAGGCGCCCGACCTGGCGGTCCGCTGGAACTGCAAGGCGGGCAAGTGCGGTTCCTGCTCGGCGGAGATCAACGGACGGCCGCGGCTGATGTGCATGACCCGCATGTCGGTGTTCACGCAGGAGGAGACGATCACCGTCACCCCGCTGCGCGCCTTCCCGGTCGTCCGCGATCTCGTCACGGACGTCGGCTTCAACTACCAGAAGGCCAGGGAGGTCCCGGCCTTCGTGCCGCCCGCCGGTCTCGGTCCCGGCGAGTACCGGATGATGCAGGAGGACGTGGACCGCTCGCAGGAGTTCCGCAAGTGCATCGAGTGCTTCCTGTGCCAGGACACCTGCCATGTCGTGCGGGACCACGAGGAGAACAAGCCGGCGTTCGCCGGGCCGCGTTTCCTGATGCGGGTCGCTGAGCTGGACATGCACCCGCTGGACGCGGCCGCCGACACCGGCCTGGACCGCAAGAAGACGGCCCAGGACGAGCACGGCCTCGGCTACTGCAACATCACCAAGTGCTGCACGGAGGTCTGCCCCGAGGGCATCAGGATCACGGACAACGCGCTGATCCCCCTGAAGGAACGGGCCGTGGACCGCAAGTACGACCCGCTGGTGTGGCTGGGCTCGAAGATCAGGAGGCGGTCCGCAGCGGACTGAGGGCGCGGGTCGGGTGCTGCCGGGTACGGCTCACCGGACCCAGTCCTCCTCGTACGCCGTCCAGTCCGCCTCTGTCGCCGCGAAGTCGACGTACAGGGCGACACCGAAGCCGGGGCGGTGCGCGTCCGTGCGGGACAGGCCGAGGCGGACACCGCGGACGGCGGCGGGCACGGTCTCGGCACGCGCCCAGTGGCCGAACCGGTTCTCGTGGTAGAACGGCAGGCCCATCAGCAGGTCGGTGGAGTCCGGGGTGACCTCCAGGGCCAGCGAGGTCTGCTGCGCCACATAGCCGCCGTACAGACTCCGCAGCGGCTGCATGGTGTCGTACGACATCACGGCGATCTGGCCCACCCGGCGCGCGACCTGCCCGAAGTACGCCTGCGACCACCACTTGGGGTGGCCGGTGACCGTGCCCCAGAAGGAGTGGAAGCCCGGCAGCGGGTCGATCTGGTGGGCGGCGACGGAGAGCACGGCGCCGTGGGCGCGGGTGACGCGGTGCAGCGCGTCCAGGAGGGCGAGGTAGTTCCGGTCGCCGGAGTGCAGGGGTTCCAGGTCGAAGTGCGCGCCGTCGAATCCGGCGGCCAGGATCTGCCGGGTGGAGGCGACGACGGCCGCGCGGGTCGCCGGGCGCTCCAGATGCATCGCGTACGGCTTCTCGGGGGCGACCTCGTCGCCCAGCCAGGCCTGCACCCGCAGCCGCGGGGCCTTCTGCCGCAGGCTGTCGACGAGCCAACGCGCCTTCGAGTAGGCCGACTTCGGCAGTGTGCCGTCGTGCTCCAGGGGGCCGGCGTGGACGTACAGGTCGCGGACGCCGGTGTCCCGCAGCCGGCGGGCGAGGGCGGTGACGTCCGCGTCGGTCCTGCGCCCGTCGACCCAGGCGTGGCCGAGCCAGAGCGCGTCGCGGTCGCGGGTGCGGGTGCCCTCGGCCGGATCGCCCGTGTAGTTCACGCGCAGGGTGACCTCGGCGGCCAGCAGCGGGAGGAGCACGGCGAGGAGGACACCGACCGTGATCCGACGGACCCGCCGGGCCCAGCGAGGCCACCGGGGCAGCCGGGCCCAGCGGCGGCGTCCGGTGGTCTCCTCGCCGGTGTCCTCCGTGCGCTCCGCGGTGTCCATCCCCTTGGCCCCCTCGCCCGCCCCGTACGCCGCCCCTCCCCCACCCCGGACGCATACCGGTCGCGGGCCCGCATTCCTGCCCATACGCTCCGGAATGTGACGTCATCCTTGATCCGGGGACGGCCGCGGCGGGCCTCGCCGTCCCACATATCCGTGCGGGTCGTGCACACCCTGGTGGGCGGACTGGCCGGGGTGGTGTGGCTGGTGCTGCCGGGGATGACGATCAATGCCGCCGTCCCGGTTCCGGACACACGTAGGCATCCGCCGGCCGCGAGCGCGAGCCTCGCCGCGCGGGACGAGACGTCGACAACCGATCTGGTCCTGCCGCTGGCCGTCGTGGGGGCCGTGGGGATACTCGCCGGCTACGGGTACGTACGGCGCGCCCGCCGGAGCCGGACCCGTACGACACCCGCCGGGGGCGACCTCGTGCCCGCCGCCCTGCCCGACACCTCCGAACTCGACGGACGCACGCGCGCGTTGCTCGCCGAGGCGGACGACCGGGTGCGGGCGGCCAGGGAGGAACTCGGGTTCGCCGGGGAACGGGCGGGCGCCGAGGCCGTAGCGCCCTTCGCGCGCGCCCTGGAGAGCGCCGAGGCCGAACTCTCCGCCGCCTTCCGGATGCGGCAGCGGTACGACGACGGGGTCCCGGACGACGGCACGGCCCGCCGGCACACGCTCGCCGGGATCGTCGGCCGGTGCACCGAGGCGGTCCGGCGCCTGGACGCGGAGAGGGAGGCGTTCGACCGGCTGCGCGCTCTGGAGGGCGACGGGCTGGGGCCGGCGCTGGAGATCGCGGAGGCCCGCTTCCGCGACCTCACCGGCCGTACCGCGGCCGCGGAGGCGACCGTCGCCGACCTCACCGGCCGCCACGGCCGCACCGCGACCGCCTCCGTCACCGGCCACGTCGAACAGGCCAAGGACCGGCTGGTGTCCGCCACGACCCGCCTCAACCAGGCCCGTCAGAGCTCCGACCTGGGAGAGGCGGAGCAGGCCGCGCAGCATCTTCGTACCGCCGAGGAGGACATCGCCCTGGCCGCGTCGCTCGTCACCGGCATCGACCGCCTCGACTCGGCCCTGACCTCGGCCGCGTCCCTGGTTCCGGCCGCGCTCACGGGCGCCGAGGCGGCACTCGCCGGGAGGCGGGACCCCGCGGCCGACCGGGTGCTGGCCGCGGTGCGGGAGGACCTGACCGGCGGGCCGTACGATCCGCTCGACGCCCTGCGGCGCATCGTGCGGGCGGTCGGCGCTCCACCGGACGGTGTGCTGTCGGCCGCCGCGTGGCTGGTCGCGCGCGCCTCCGTCACCACCGCGGACGACTTCGTCACCACGCACCGGGGGCTGGTCGGCGCCGAGGCCCGCACCCGCCTGGCGGAAGCCCGCAGACTGCTCCTCACCCAACCACCGGCGGCGGACACCATGGCCACACAGGCACTGCAACTCGCCCACCAAGCGCCCCCATAGCGGCGCGGGGAACTGCGCGACCAGCCACTACCGGCACGCAACACCACCGGCCCCAGCCCAAGCGCCCCCTCAGGGGCGCGAGGAACCGCGCGACCAGCCACAACGGGCCCGCGCTGTCTCCCGCCCTGCCGGACGCGACTCAGAACAGGCTCAGCAGTGCCTCCGCCGGGTCCGTGAGCCCCGTCTCCCCGTCGGGCAGCGGCAGTTCGAACCAGACCGTCTTGCCCCGCGGGGTCCGCCGCGACCCCCAGGCCGCGCTCAGCAGCCCCACCAGCTGAAGCCCTCGGCCGCCCTCGTCCGTGTCCCGGGCCCGCCGCCGGCGCGGCTGCACCAGCCCCGAGTCCCACACCTCGCACACCAACGTCCGGTCGAGCAGCAGCCGCAGACGGATCTCACCCTCGCCGTACCGCAGGGCGTTCGTCACCAGCTCGCTGACCAGCAGCTCCGTGGTGTCGACGAGCGGCTCCAGGTCCCACGACAGCAGCTGACCGCGCGCGTACTCCCGCGCCCGCCCGACACTGCGCGGCTCACGCGGCAGCGTCCAGTCGCCGACGGAGTCGGCCGGCAGCCCCTGGACACGGGCCATCAGCAGGGCGATGTCGTCCTCGCCGTGGTGGGTGTCGAGGGTGGCGAGGACGTGGTCGCAGACGTCCTCCAGGTTTCGGTGGGTGCCGGCGCGCGGCGCCGTCGCCGAGGGCTGGTCGGGTGACGGGTGGGCGGGGTCGGTCAAGGCGCCGACGAAGGCCTGGAGGCCCTCGTCCAGGGGGTGATCGCGGCTTTCGACCAGTCCATCCGTGTAGAGCGCGAGCAGGGCGCCTTCGGGCAGCTCGACCTCCACCTCCTCGAAGGGCTCACCGCCGACGCCGAGCGGCATCCCGGGCGGCACGTCCAGCATCAACGCGTCCTCGCCCGGCTCGACCAGCACCGGCGGCAGATGCCCCGCGTTGGCGAACGTGCAGCGGCGGGTCACCGAGTCGTAGACCGCGTACACGCAGGTCGCGAGGTACACCTCGGAGAGGTCCGCCTCGCGCGGGCGGCGGGCCGCGCGGGTCGCCTGCTGGACACCGCCCGGCGCGCCGAGGCCCCGCGCGATCTCGTCCAACGCGCTGAGCACCTCGGCCGGTTCGAGGTCGAGCAGGGCGAGCGTTCTGACCGCGGACCGGAGTTCGCCCATGGCCACCGCGGCGCGCAGCCCGCGGCCCATGACGTCGCCGACGACCAAGGCCGTGCGGTGACCGGGCAGTTCGATGACGTCGAACCAGTCGCCGCCGACCTCGCTGGGGCGGTCGGAGGAGGAGTTGCCGGGCAGGTAGCGGCAGGCGATGTCGAGGCCGGCGGCGACCGGGTCGCCCGGCGGGAGCAGCGAACGCTGCAGTATCAGCGCCCGTTCGTGCTCGCGGCGGTACAGGCGCGCGTTGTCGATGCAGACCGCGGCCCGGGCCGCCAGCTCCACCGCCAGATCACGGTCCCGGTCGCCGAACGGCTCGCTGCCCTTGGTCCGGGCGAACTGCGCGAGTCCTACGACGGTGTCGTGGGCGACCATCGGGACGGCCAGGGTGGACTGGACGAGGCCGCCCTCCTCGGCGGGCACCAGCTGGGGGCGGGCGGTGCGCATGGCGTCCGCGCAGGGCGAGTTGAAGGGGTAGTGGTGGACGGCGCCGACCGCGACGGGCGGCCCGGAGCCGATGAAGGGGGCGTCGGAGACCGCGCTGGCGAAGGCGACCCGGCGCAGCTCCGCGCTGCCGTCGACGAGGCCCGGCGGGGTCTCGTCGCCGGCCAGCAGCCCCTGGTAGAGGTCGACCGTGGCGAGGTCGCAGAAGCCGGGGACGACGACGTCGAGGAGTTCGCGGGCCGTGGTCTCGAGGTCGAGGGAGTTGCCGATGCGGGCGCCGGCCTCGTTCAGAAGGGCGAGATTGCGCCGTGCGGCGGCCGCCTCCCGGGCGGCGGCGCGACGGGAGGTGATGTCGATTCCGAGCCAGGCGATACCGATGGGGCGTCCGGAGCCGCTGTGCACCCGGTAGAGGTTGACCGACCAGTGCCGGCGTTCCTCCGAGCCCGGCAGGAAGCCCGTGACGTGCATGTCCGTGATGGAGTCGCCGGTCTCCAGGACCCGGCGCAGGGTCGCGGCGACGCGTTCGGCCTCCGGGCTGCGCAGGTAGTCGTGGACGCCGCGGCCGCGGTGGTCCTCTGGCGAGCTGCCGTAGGCGCCGCCGAAGGTCTGGGCGAACTGCTGGTTCGCGCGGCGGATCCGCAGATCGGGGTCGATCAGCAGGAAGCCGAAAGGGGATTGACCGAAAATCGACTGCGAGGCGGCGAGGTCGGTCTCGATGCTGCGCAGGGTGCGCACGTCGACGACGATGCAGACGGCGGCCTTCTCGCCCTCCTCGGTCCGCGTCGGCATGACGTAGACCTCGGCCAGGCCCTCCTTCTCGTCCCCTTCCCCGGGGGTCCCGGGCGTCCGGAACGGCACCACGCCGGTCCACTCCCGGCCGTCGAGGATCTCGGCCATCTTGCGCTGGCCGTGCTCGCGCAGGTCGGGGTCGACGAACGCCTTGATGGGGTCCATGCCGAGGGCGCGCCGGGCGGGGATGCCGAAGAGCTGTTCGGCGCGCAGGCTCCACTGGTCGACGAGGCCGTCGGGGCCGATGGAGAAGGACGCGACCTTGATGTAGTCGTAGATCGAGCCGGGCGGGCTGCTCTGCCACATGGCGTCGGCGGTGGGCTCGTCCCCGAGGCCGGTGTCGCGGGTCGCCCGGTCGCGGGAGGACAACCCGCCGGACGAGGACGGCCCGGGCCCGCCCGTCGTCGCGCGGGTCGTGTCCGCCGCGGCATCGCCCGCGGCACTCCTCCTCGCGCCGTCCGACGGGTCCTCGGACTCCGTGGCCTTCGCTGGTATCTCGCTCACGCGAACCGTCCCCTCCAGCTCACCGCGCCCGGTACCGGTCACCGGGGGCGGCTGCCCGCAGTATCCAGCACTACGGCGCCGCACAACACGGTGTTCACGATCACAGCACGTTCCCGGCGGTTTTCGGTCCCGGCCGTGACAACACTTCCAGTCTTCTAACCAGCGGACACGGCGTCGAACCACACTCTCCGACAACCGTCGACGGGGCCGTCCCCGCGATCGACACGAGGGGCGCCCGCGTACAGCGTCCAAAGGCCCTATCCGGGCACCGCCAGTTCGAACCACACGGTCTTGCCCGCCTGTCCGGGCCGGGTACCCCAGCGGCGGGACGAATGAGCGACCAGTTGCAGGCCGCGGCCGCTCTCGTCCTCGGGGTGGGCGGCGCGCTCGCGGGGCGGGTCCGGGAGCGGGTCGGAGACCTCGACGAGGAGCACGCCGGGGAGGCCGGCGGGCCGGACGAGGCGGACGCCGATGGGTCCGGTGGCGTGCCGCAGGGAGTTGGTCACGAGTTCGCTGACCAGCAGGGCCGTGAGGTCTCCCAGGGTGTCCAGGTCCCAGCTGTGCAGTTGGCCGCGGACGGCGGTGCGGGCGGTTCTGACCGCGCCGGGGTCGGCGGGAAAGCTCCACTCGGCACAGTCGCCGTCGGTGTCGATCACGCCGATCACTTCCCGGGCCAGATGCTCACCCCATGTCATGTTTTTTGGGGTTAATGGGCACATACCCGATATCGAGGTGCGAGTACCGTCGAGTGGGGCGCACTGTGGCACGAACGGCGTAGCGGGGGTGCGGGGCTCAGCCGCCGGTCACCTCGCGGACGGCTTCCACGTCCTGGTCGAGCCAGTCGACGTCCCAGATCTCGTCCGGGCCGAGCCAGCGCAGTTCGTCGTGGTCCTGAAGCGGCTCGGGTGCCGGGGATCCGGGGAGCAGACGGGCCGTCCAGACCTGGAGGACGTACGGCGGCTTCAGCGGCCACTCGCCCGTCGCGCGCGCCAGTACCTGCGCCTCGACGCCCAGTTCCTCGCGCAGTTCCCGCACCAGGGCCACGTCGGGCGCCTCGCCGTGCTCCACCTTGCCGCCGGGGAGTTCCCAGCGTCCGGCGAGGGAGGCGGGAGCGCTGCGGCGGGCGGCCAGGAGGCGGGGGCCGTCGAACAGGGCCGCGCCCACCACCACGATCCGATCCGTCATGCGCGGGAGCCTACGGCACCGGGATCAGTTGACCGTGCTCGCTCCGTGCTGGCCGTTCTGGGCGATCCGCTCGACCCAGTAGAGCTGTTTGTGACCGCGGTCGTCGAGGCTGTCCGCGATCTTCTGGGCCTCGGCGCGGGTCGCGTACCGGCCCACTCGGTAGCGATTGCCGTTGTCGTCCTGTCGTATGACGAGCCAGGGAAGAGTGATCGTGCCGTCGTTCACCGCGCTCCACCGCCCCCGCCCGCTAAGGAAACCGCAATCCGCATATGCCCGAGCCTACGCCTTCGCTTCACGCAGCGAACACGGCTTTTCACAAAGAGGTACGCAACCGGCCAGACCGAAGGGGGCGCACGACGCCGGATGCGCCGTCCGTGCGTGGCGACGCATCCGGTCAGGGGCACTCCGGACATGTATGGGGACCACCTGCGAAAACGGCCAGATTCCACCGGCGCGCGGGCGGCCGTGAGCGCCGCCGGAGCAGGCCCCCGAAGGGGCGCTTCCGGGGGTAACAGCCGTAAAGGTGTGCGCTACTTCACCGGGAGGTGGTACGCGACCCGGTAGCGGTCGGCCGGGACGACCACGTCGGCGGTCTCCACGGGGCGGCCCGAGGCGTAGAAGGTCCGCTGGACGACGAGGACGACATGACCGGGGACGCCACCGAGGGCGAGGAGTTCCTCGGCGAGGCCGGGGCGGGCGCCCACCTCCTCGGTGACGTTGTCGACGATCACGTCGATCGCCGCCATGCGCTCGACGACGCCCATGCCGCCGAGCGGGCCCTCCTCGGGCAGCATCACGGGGGTGCGGCCGGTGACCGCGAGGGGCTCCCAGGAGGTGGAGAGCATCATCGCCTCGCCGGCGTCCCGGAAGACGTACCGGGTGCACATCACCCGGTCTCCGGGCTTGATGGACAGCCGCTCGGCGATCGCGCCGCCGGCCTCGGTCTGCTCGCTGCGGGACTCCCAGGTGCCGCGCGAGTCGCCGTCGGCCTGTTCCTGCCGGAAGGGCGTCGCCCCGCCCGACGGACGGAAGCCGGAGCGGGCGATGCTGCGGGGCACGGGCCGCTCGCGGACGTACGTGCCCGAGCCCGAGCGGCCCTCGACCAGGCCCTCGGCCATGAGGACCTTGCGCGCCTCCAGGGCCACGGTGTCCGAGACGCCGTACTCCTCGCGGATTCTCGCCTGGGAGGGCAGTCGGGTGTGGGGTGGCAGTGAACCGTTGACGATCTTCTGGCGGAGATCACCCGCGACACGCAAGTACGCCGGCTGCTCACCGAAAGTCACTGGCCACTCCCATCAGGTTGTACAGACAGCAACAGCCTGGCAACCGTGGGTTCCGCCATGCAAGCAAAGGCCAGGGAATCACTCGATGTGATGACATGTGCCGGGTGAGGGCTTTACGCAGGCACTTTCTCCCCGCTATAGCCGCCGTCACACCTCCAGTTCGGAAGTGTCTCCTCCGCCGCTCCCTCCCCCGTCCCTCGCGTCGCCCGAAGGCGGGGTGGTGGCGAGACCCAGAGCCTTGCGGGCGGTGACGGACCTGCCGGGGGTGGACAGCACCATGATCCGGTCGTAAGCGGCGTAGAAGCCGTCCGCGTCGGTCGCCGCGGCGGCCCGGGCCCACTGCTTGCGGATGGTCTCCACCTCCTTGGCGACGGCCGCGACCGGGCCCCTGGCAGCGGCCGGCCAGGTGTGGCCGCGCAGCGTCCGGGCCTCCTCGTCGAGCGCCGCCGACATCCGGGCGGCCCAGTCGGTGCTCCCCGGCAGATCGTCGTCGGGGCCGTGGACGGGCTGGGTGTCCAGGGCCTTGTTCTCGATGTTGACGGCGTCGAGGTAGGCGATCTGGTCGGCGTCCAGCGAGCGTCCGTCGTTGCGCAGCGAGCCGGTCAGGCTCCCCCCGTCCTCCGTGCTGCCGAACACGCAGGTGACCTCACGGTCGCCGTAGCGCCAGCTCTGCCGCGTCGGCGTGAGGTAGTACACGTCGACGTCCGCCGGCACGGCCCAGACGTCCATGGCGTAGACGTAACGGAGCGCGTAGCAGCGGGTGTCGGCGATGCGGGTGACCTTCTCGTCGCCGGGATAGGCGGCGGAGCCGGACATCTTGAAGGCGGCGAAGACCTCGCCGTCGTGCCGTCCGGCGCAGGGCACCTTGTCGACGTCGTAGGCCACGCCCTCCAGGGACCCGTCCGGCGCGTCGAAGCACTCGCCCTTGGTGAGCGTGTAGGCGCTGCCGTTGTCCTGCGCGGCCTCCTTGAAGCCGGACCAGAACTCGGAGATGCCGTTCGTGGCCAGTACCAGTACCCACAGGGCGAGTCCGACCGACGACAGGACCGACCCGGCGATCGCCATGCCCTTGCCCCGCTCGCCCTTCCTGCGGATCTGCCCCAGCGCGATCAGCCCGAACAGCAGCCCGAGGGCGGGGACGCAGCAGAGGATGCCCAGGACCAGGGAGGCGATGGCGAGGGCGTTGACCGGGGCGGGGCGGTTGTACGGGCTGTAGCCCTGGCCCCAGGGCTGGTACTGGTACGGGTGCGGATACGGCGGCTGCGCGGAGGGCTGGGGCTCCTGAGGCTGGTGGGGCCCTGGGGGCGGCGGTATGGACACGGGTACCGTGCTCCTGGTTCGGGCGGCGCTGCGGGAGCTGCGCGGAGGGGTGCGGAGATGTACGTACCGACCGGCCTTGCGGGAGCGGTGTACGGCTGGGCGCATGGTAAGCGCGGGGCTGGTGGGGGCGGAATGCGGATCACGAATCAGACGATCCGGGCGGTCAACGACCTGACCGCGCGGTGGGCGGCGGTGGCGCCCGGCGGCACGGTGTTCTCCGCGGCCGGGGTGTGGCCGCTGCTCGGCCTCCTGGCCGACGGGGCCGGGGGCGCGGTCCGGGCGGAGCTCGTGGAGGCACTGGGTGTGCCCGACGGGCAAGCGGGCGCGGCGGCACGCGAGTTGCTCGGGGCGATGGGCGCGATGCGCGGCGTCGACCGTGCGCTCGGGCTGTGGACCCGGCGGACGCTGGAGCTGCGGAAGACCTGGGAGGCGGGGCTGCCGGCCGGGGCGCACGGCGTGCTCACGGCGGACCCGGTCGCCGACAAGGCGGCACTGGACGCGTGGGCGGCCGAGCGGACGGGCGGGTTGATCAAGCGGATGCCGGTGGCGCTGTACGAGGACACCGAGATGGTGCTGGCGAGCGCGCTGGCACTGCGGACCCACTGGCTGCGCCCCTTCACCGAGAGCGTGACGGAGCCGGAGGCGGGTCCGTGGTACGGCCGGACCCTGCTGGGGCTGCGCCGGCGCACCGAGGTGCTGGACCGGATCGGTGTGGCCGACACGCGGTGGGGGCACGTCACCGAGCTGAAGGTGCTGGGCGACAACGCCGTGGACGTCCATCTGCTGCTCGGGGAGGAGCGGATGACGGCCGGGCAGGTCCTGGCGGCGGGGGTGGACGTCCTGGCGCGCAGGTGTCCGGTCCTGCCGGGGCCGGCGCTGCCGTACGGGGAGGCCGGGCCGGGGCTGCGCGTGGTGAGGGAGCGGTCCTCCAGGCCCGTACCGCCGTCGCTGGACGTGGAGACCGTGGCGTTCGGGGTGACGGCCGAGCACGATCTGCTGGCGTGGCCCGAGGTGTTCGGGCTGGGTACGGCGATGCAGGAACACCCGTCCGGCCACTTCCCCGGGATCAGCGCCGACCCGCTGTTCGTCGGGTCGGCCCGGCAGTCGGCGATGGCCCGGTTCTTCGCCCGCGGCTTCGAGGCGGCGGCGGTGACGGCCTTCGGCATGCCGGGGGGCGCGATGTCCCGGCTCCGCTGGACGACCACCGTCGTCGAGGCCGTCTACGACCGCCCCTTCGGCTTCCTCGCCCTGCACCGCCACTCCCGGCTCGTGCTGGCGGCCGGGTGGGTGACGGACCCGGAGCCGTATCCGGAGGACCCTCAGTACGACGAGGAGTACCCCTAGGTCTAGGGCCGCTCCCTCTCCAGGATCTCCACGCACCGCCCCAACAGGCCCGCCAGGGCGGTTCGTTCCTCGTCCGTGAACTCGGCCGCGAGGGCCCGCTCCACGCGTACGGCACGGGCGTCGGCGTCGGCCATGACCGCGCGGCCCTCGTCGGTGAGGCGGGTCTCCAGCACGTTCCTGTGCCACTCGTGCTGGGTGCGCTCGATGAGGGCGCGGTCCTGGAGGTTGTTCAGGACCGTGTTCATCGTCGGCGGGGTGACGCCGCACAGGCGGGCCAGGGCCGCCGCCGAGATGCCGGGGTTCTCGGAGAGGTGGAGCAGCGCCGAGTACTGGGCGACGGTCACGCCCGCGGGTTTCAGGACCGCGGTCTTGGTCGCGTTGAGAGCCTGTTCGGCCCGCTTGATGTGGGAGCCGAGGCGCTCGGACACGGGCATGGACGTCATCTGCGCATGGTAACGGCCCCTTTCTGTGATGAGACCGAGCTGAGTGATTAATGCATTGACGGATATTAGAGCTCTAACTTAGGTTCGTGCACTGAAGGTAGTGAGAATCCGAAGTGAGAGGCACCGACGTGTCCCGTTCGATCCATCGCCGTACCTTTCTGACCACCACAGCCGCCGCCGCGCTGGCCGTCACCGTGGCGGGCCCGGCCCGGGCGGCCACCGCGCCGCGGATCTCCACGGCGTTCACGCTCCCCGACGACCGCGCCTATCCCGAGGGCATCGCTCTCGACCCGCGGACCGGCGACGCCTACGTCGGCTCGTACACGACCGGCGCGGTGTACCGTGCCGCGCGCGGCGGCCGCGCCGCCGAGGTCTTCCTGGCGGCCGGCGCGGACGGCCGCACCACAGCCAACGGCCTCAAGGTCGACCGGGCCGGGCGGCTGTGGGTCATCGACTCCACGGCCGGGGTGGACGTCTACGAGCTGCCCGGCCGCACGCCGCTCGCCCGGCTCACCGTCCCCGGCGGCGGCCCGTCCTTCGTCAACGACCTGGCGCTCGGGCCGGACGGCACCGCCTATCTGACCGACAGCTCCCGGCCCGTGGTCTACCGCGTCACCCCGGCCGACCTCGCCCGTGCCCGCCGCGGCGGCGGTGCGACGCTGGACGCCGCGTACGACCTGAGCGCCGTGGCGGATCCCGACGGCCTGTTCCTCAACGGGATCGTCGTCGACCCGTCGGGTCGGCACCTGTTCGTCGTCGGCATGACCGGCGGCGGCCTGTACCGGGTGGACACCGCGACCGGCTCCGTGCGCCAAGTCGCCCTGCACGGCGGCGACCTGACCCACGGTGACGGGCTGGAGCTGGCGCACGGCACGCTGTGGGCGGCGCAGAACGCCGTCAACACCCTCAGCCGGTGGCGGCTGGCCCGGGACGGCGCCTCGGCCCGCCTGGAGCGCCGGTTCACCGACTCCGCGCTCCAGGTCCCGACCACGCTCGCCCGGGTCCACGGCCGGCTGCTGGTCGTACGGTCGCAGTTCGACAAGGGCGGGCCCATGGGTCCGGGGGTGCCCGAGGAGCCGTTCACCGTGGCGTGGGTGGACGGCATCTGACGGTCACCCGGCCGCTTCGGCCGCCAGTCTGCGCTGCTCCTCCTCCACGATCCGGCGGGCGATGCCGGTGTCCGAGACGTCGATCGCGTCCGGGGTGGCGTCTGCGGTGTCGCTGCGGCGGGCGTAGGCGTCGAAGAGGCGGCTCTTGTCGTTCAGGATGCGCAGGAGGCGTTCGTCGACGCTGTCGGGGGACAGCAGGCGGTGCACCTGCACCGGGCGGACCTGGCCCATGCGGTGCGCGCGGGCCACGGCCTGGTGTTCCAGGGTGGGTTTGACCTGCGGTTCGCACAGGATCACCACGGACGCCGCCTGGAGGTTGAGGCCGGTGCCGCCCGCCTCGATCTGCGCGAGCAGGACCGCGTGGCCGTCGGCCGCCGTGTAGTCGTCGACCAGGCGCTGACGGCGGGCGGCGGGCACGTTGCCCGCGATCGGGCCCACGGGCGTGCCGTCCAGGGCCGACCCGACCGCGGCGAGCACGTCGCGGAAGTACGAGAACACCACCACCTTCAGGTCGTTCGCCGCCGCGTCCGCGACCAGTTCGCGCAGCCGCTGCAGCTTCGCGGACTTCTCCGCGTCGGCGTAGGCGGCCCGGCGCATCGCCATGAAGTTCCCCGCGGCGACCGCCGTGCGGTAGGCGTCCTCGTCGGCCGCGCTGAACTCCTCCCACTCGTCCACCTGGAGCACGGCGGGGAGTTCGGTGAGCACGTCCTGCTGGTTGCGGCGCAGGTAGGCGGGGGCGACGGCTCTGCGGAAGGCGTGCGGGCCGGCGACCGCGTCGCTGTCGCGGATCCCGGGGAGCAGTTCCGGCCGCAGGTGGCGGACGAGCGTGCGGAACTCCTCGACGCGGTTCTCCATCGGGGTTCCGGTGAGGAACAGCACGCGGTCGCAGGTCTTCGTCCAGGCGGCGATCGACCTGGTGCGGCGGGTGTCGGGGTTCTTGACGTAGTGCGCCTCGTCCACGACGAGCATCCCGGGTCCGGTGCCGTCGTCCGGAACGGGCAGGGTGTGCAGCAGGTCGAAGGTGGTCAGGGCGACGCCGCCGCGCTCGCGCCACTCGGCGTACGCGTCCTGCCGGTCCGGGCCGTGCACCGGCACCGCCCGCAGCGTGCTGCGGGAGCGGATCTCCCGGGTCCAGTTGATCAGCACGCTCGCCGGGCACACCACCAGGAAGTGGGTCTGTCCCTCGGCCGCGAGGTGGGCGAGCGCGGCGATGGCCTGGACCGTCTTGCCCAGGCCCATCTCGTCGCCGAGGACGACGCGGCGCTGGGCGAGGGCGAAGCGGGCGCCGAAGGACTGGTAGCCGCGCAGGGAGACCCGGCGGTGGGTGTCGTCGAGGGGCTGTGCGCGGACCCGCTCGGCCACCTCCGACGGCAGGAAGCCCTCGGCGGCCGCCTCGTCCGTGCGGTGGGCGGAGACCTCGGCGAGTTGGCTGTAGTACTCGGCGGAGCGCAGTTCGAAGTCGACCCAGGCCTCGATCTCGTCGGCCGGCCCGCGCAGCAGGTCGGTCGAGGCCTGCACCAGCTTCAGCCGGGTGCCCTGTGCCTCCGCCTCGGCCGCCAGCGCGCGCAGCCGGGCCGTCGCGACAAAGGCGGCCTCCCTGCGGCGGTGGCCGGCGAGTGCCAGGCGGAGCCGGCCGGTGGCGGGGCGGGCTGCGGGCAGCAGTCCGGCCAGCTCGCCGTCCAGCCGCCCGGCGGTGTCGACGGCCTTGCGCAGCTCCGGTCCGGCCTCGACGAGCCGGTGCAGGGCGACGACGAGGGCCGTGGTCCGGGGTTCGGGACGGTCGACGTCGATACGGACCGAGACCGTCTCCGCGACGGCCGCCGCGATCTGGTGGGCGGCGGCGAGGGCCTGGTCGGCGGTCTGGGCGCCGACACCGGGGAGCCGGCGCAGCTCGAAGCGGCTCGCCTCGTGCACCGACCGCACGGTGGTGAAGCCGGCCGCCTCCACGGCCGCCAGCCGCAGTCTGCCCTCGGTGGCGTCCTTCAGCCGGGCGACCGGGATGGACTCCAGCTCCCGGGCGACCAGTTCGTCCCTGAGCGGCGCCAGGGCGGAACGCACCGCCTTCAGGGCGCGGGCGTGATCGTCGAGTACGGCACGCGCGGCCTCGTACAGCCGTGTGCCCTGCTCGCAGACCTCCCGGGCCCGCCGCCCCACGGGCGCCGCCTGCACCTCCCCCACGCCCACCCCGCCGCCCCTCCCGCGTCACCGGTCCCACTGCCCACATCCTCGCACCGGGCACTGACAACCGGACACGGACGACGGAAGGAGGCCTGGAGGCCGGGGAACCCTGACGTGCGATCAACTCCGGGGCGCCACAATGCCCCCGGCTGTACCCTTGTCGCCACTGTGCGTGAGGAGCTGCCGACGCTACGCGGGGGACGGGGCGGATGAGTCTTCGGGCATTGCCGTTCGAGGACGAGGACGAACAGCGGCGCTTGTCGGTGTTCCACCTCGTCGGTCTCGCCGCGGGCGGGGTGATCGGTTCGGGCTGGATGCTGGGGGCCGGCCAGGCGTTCCGCAAGGCCGGTTCGGACGCCTGGCTCGCCTGGCTGTTCGGCGGTCTGCTCATGCTGCTGATCGCGGGGGTCATGGTCGAACTGGGCACCGCGGCGCCCAAGACCGGCGGGCTGATCTTCCTGCCGCTGCAGAGCAGCGGCGAGGTGGTGGCCACGATCGTCGCGGCCGGGCTGTGGCTGGTGTACGCGATCAACCTGGCCAGCGAGGCCGTCGCGATGACGAAGGCGCTGTCCGGGTGGCGCGTCCACGGACTCCTGGACGGCTCGGACACGCTCACCGACCGGGGCTGGTGCTACGCGCTGGTGTTCATGGCGGTGATCTCCGCGGTGAACCTGGTCGCCCCGCGCATCTTCTTCCGGATCAACTCCTGGCTGACCGTGCTGAAGGTCCTCGTCCCCGTACTGACCGTGGTCCTGCTGATCGCCGCCGGCTTCGACGACCGGGGTGGCACGGCGGTCGCGCACGGCGACGGCAAGGGCGCGGCCGCGGCGCTGAGCGCGGTGGTCGGCAGCGGTGTCATCTACGCCTACGTCGGCTTCCAGGGGCCGCTGGACTTCGCCGGGAACGTCAAACGGCGGCCGCCGGGCGAGGCTGCCCGGCTGCGGCGGGCGGTCTTCGGCACCATCGTCGGCTCGATGGTGCTGTACATAGCGCTGCAGGCCGTCTTCACCCAGTACCACGACGCGCGGTGGAGCGCCGCCGACATGGGGTCCTCGCCCTACGCCCACTTCGCGGCCGCCACCGGGCTGTTCTGGCTCGGCGTGCTGCTCCGCGTCAACGGCGTGGTCTCGCCGATGGGCGCCGGGCTCGTCTTCGCCCACGCCCTCACCCGCGAGGTCGCGGCGCTCAGCCGGGCGCATCTGACGCACCGGGGGCTGCAGACGGCCCGCAAGGCGTCCCTGAACCGGCGTCACGACGTGTACTGGCTGGTCCTGGTCGTCGACTTCTTCATCGCCGCCGTCGCCCTGCGCGCGCTCGGCGGCAGCTGGAGCGCCCTGGTCGCCGCCACCGGCGTGCTGACCCTGGTCGTCTACGCCGTCCCCGGCGTGGCCCTGGTGTCCCTGCGCGAGCATCTGCCCGGCTACTCCGGCCGGCGGCGCGACGCCCACGAGGTGCTGGCCCGGGCGAGCTTCGCCCTGGTCGCGCTGATCCTCTACGGGGCCGGCTGGGCGTTCCTCTGGCAGGGCCTGGCGGCGCTCGCGGTGGGCTGCGTGCTGCTGCTGTGGCTGCCGAGCCTGGCCCAGTGGCTGCCGGCGTTCGGGCGGATATACGACGCCAAGGTGCATGTGACGCAGTTCCGGGAGTGGCGTACCAGGCCCTCCGCCCAGGCGGCGGTGTGGCTGCTCGGCCATCTCACGGTGCTGATGCTGCTGACGCTGTTCCTGGGCGACTCCCCGATCGGCCTGCACCACAAGGTCCTGGGCGGCTTCCTGGCCGTCGTCACGGCACTGGTGTCCTTCGAGGGTCTGGTCAGGGCGTCCCGGCGGCACATCCGGCAGGTGCCGCCCATGCTGCCGACGCCGGGGGCCGGCCCGACCGTCGTGGCGCCGACGCCTATCGCAGTGAGCGAATGACCTCCCTGGCCTCCGCGTCGAACCCCTTCTCGCTCAGCTCGGCGACCGCCTCCTCCCGGCGCCGGGCGTCGGACCAGCGGCCCACGGTGGCCCGCAGCAGGAAGTGCCGGTCCTCCTCGTTCATGGCGCTGAGGCGCAACTGCGCGACGACGACGGCCACTTCCTGCGGGGTGATCCGCTGCTCGTTCTCCAGGCAGCGCTCCAGCAGGTCCCAGCCGTCCCGGCGCGGGTCCCGGCCGTCGCGGCGCAGGTCGGCGTCGTACAGCCGGGCCGCGATCCTGGCGACCACCGCGCCCGAGCCCTCGGGCGCCGGCACGGGGTCGGACGGGTCCGCGAGCTCCTTGCAGGCGAGGTAGACGGCCTCGGTGCGGCCGGCGCCGCGCAGTCCGTGGACGTACTCGACGAACAGGTCGGCCTCCGCGGAGTTCGCCAGGACGCGGGCGGCGAGACGGCGGGCGACGGTCCGGGCGGCGCGGTTGCGGTCCCGCGGCCGCTCGACCTTGCCCAGCAGCGCCACCAGTTCGGCGCCGGTACGGCCGTCGGTGTGCACGGCGGCGGCGACGCGCAGCATCCGCCGGCACTCCGGCGGGGCGTTGACGTTGCTCAGCGCCGTGTCCAGCCGGTCGAGTTCGCGCAGCGAGCGGGGCCCGGCGTCCCGGGCCGCCCCCCGGGCGACGATGTCGGCGAGCAGGTCCTCGGTCGTCCCCTTCAGCGCGTCGGACTCGTACCAGGTACGGACGATCTCGGCGAGGTCCTCCGTCTTGTCGCGCGCGGCGGCGTGCCGGCGGATCTCGGCGCACTTCGCGGCGTGCGGTGGCCTGCTGAGCCGACCGCAGATCTCGGCGATGTCGTGCCGGGTGCGCCGCTTGCCGACGTGCTCCACGAGGGTGTCGCGGCCGTCGGTGCGGGTGGCGATCAGCTGGGCGATGATCTGGCGGGTCTCGTGCACGAAGTCGTCGTCGAGCTGGAGCTGGGCGTCGGCCCACTCCTCCAGGATGCGTTCGGAGGGGCTGACGTGGTGCAGCGCTCCGGCGAGGTCGTGGAACTGCCTCGGCACGGTGTCCGGCGTCTGCGCGCCGTTCTCGGTGATCGCGACGAGGGACAGGCGCAGGAGCTCGGCCGCCTCCTCCACGCACTTCTCGTCGCGCAGGGCGACGTAGAGCAGCGCCTTGTCGAGGTTGGTGCGGCCCGAGCTGGGGGTGGTGAAGACGCGGACCGTGCGGTCGACCATCTCGTGCCGGCCGGCGTCGCGGCACCGGCGGACGAACACGGCGACGTCGAGGACCGTGCGCTGGCAGGCGATGTCGTGGATGACGCCGTCGATGAGCCGGGGGCCTCCGTCGGCGGCCCCGCCCGGCTCGTGCTCGACGTCCCACTGTTTGATGGCGAGTTCCGCGGCCTGCAGGATGTTGCGGTACAGGGCAGCGGTGGCGAGCACGGTGACGGCGTCGCGGTCGTGGAACCGGGCCGCGGAGCTGATGAGTTCGTCCACGGACCGGCGGACGGCGAAGGCGTGCAGGGCGCGGACCGCGGCGGCCGGCCGGGGCCCGACCCCGCCCTCGGTGCCCGGCTCGTCGCCCTCCCGCATGGCCTGCACACGGCCCACGAAGCCGTCGACCGTGCAGTTGGTCACCCATTCGTAGCCGGAGCTCCACGCCTCGCCGTCCTCGCTCTCGGCGGCGAGGGCCGGTTCGGAGCCCGCGGCCGTACGGCCGTCGCTCATACGCGCAGTGCCTTCTCCGCCCTGTTCCAGTACCGGGCGAAGGCGTGCGGATCGCTGAAGGAGGTGTTGGCCCGGGCGTCGATGTGCCGGGCGAGATGCCTGCTGGCCTCGTCGCGGCGGGAGCGGAGGATGGCGACCACGTCACCGGTCTTGCGCTCGTCGCGCAGCAGTTCGTCGAGGCGGGAGTCGCGGTCCAGCATCAGGGTCCTGACCCAGTCCTGCGGATCGACGGGGAGGTACGGGGCCCGGTCGCGCCGCGTGGGTTCCATCCGGTTGGTGAACAGCGGTGTGCCGTCGCGGGCGTCGTTCAGCGACATCCGCGGCACCTGGTGGCGGGCGGCCGCGCAGCTGTCCATCTCCCGCTTGACGGCCTCCCGCAGCAGGCCGATGGTGAGCCGGGACGCGTGGTCCTTGGTGCCGTCCTGCAGTATCCGCAGCAGGTGCCCGCTGAACGGGGTGCACCGCGCGAGGTCTCCGGGCAGCGAGGAACAGCCCTCGGCGGAGGCGAAGTTGGCGTTCTTGACGGCGGTGAAGACGCAGGTGCCCTCGTCGAGTTCGCCCAGGACGCCGGGCAGCACCGGCTCCTCCCCGAGCTGCGGCAGCAGGTTGGAGTAGCAGCAGTCGGCGATCAGGACCTTCAGCTTCGCCCTGGCCCTGCGCATCACGCGGTAGACGTACCAGCTCGACAGCCAGGTCCACGGCTCGTTCTTGTGGGAGGAGCCGACGGAGAAGTGCACCTGGGCGCCGGGCAGGTCGCTCCAGTACTGGCCGTGGCCGACGTAGACCACGAGGAAGATGTCCTCGGGTTCCGTCTCGTCCGCCGCCTCCTGCAGGGCGCGCATCACGCCGTCCGCGGTGCCGACCTCGTCGGGGCCGAGGACGCGGCAGCTGTCGGGGCCCCACATCGCGTCGCCGGACAGCACCTCGCCGTACATGCGCGCGCTCTCGCCGATCGACGGGTGGGAGTCGATGCCCGAGTTCGGGGCGTACGTCGCCGGTCCGATGACCACCGCCCTGGATGCCATGTCAGCCGTCCTGGCCGGTCGTGCCGGGGTCCGGCTCGGTGTCGACGGAGGTGTCCAGCGGGTCGAGGCGCTCGCCGCGCCACCGCTCGACGACGTGCTTGGCCGCGTCCACCGCCGCCGAGACGGTCATCTCGGTGGCCTTGCCGACCACGGCGACCAGGATGATCTCGACGATGCCGCCGGTGAGGACGCCGTCCTCCTCGACCTCCCGGCGGTGCCAGGTCAGGCCGGTCTCCGCCGCGAGTTCGCCGAGCATGCGGTCCGGATCGTCCAGCCCGAGCTGTCCCTTGACGGACACCGAGATCTTCACAGCCATGCCAACGCCCCCGCGTCGAGGTCCGATCTGCCGCGCGCGCCGGGGCCGGTCACACCCTTCCCGCCCCAACTCCGTTACCAGCCTACCCACTTGGGCAAGCCCCACCTGGAGTCCGTACGGAGATCACGGGAGCGCCGGCCGGTGGTGCGGGAAGCACCCGCCCCGAGGGAGCGCCGCCCGGGCGCCCACCACCACCGCCGGGGGCGTGCGCGCCTGCGGACGGGTGAAATCTGACCCGTTGTCAGTTCCGCGGGGCATGGATGAAGGGCCGACCCCAACACGGCCGAGTCGGTGGCAAACGACGCGCCGGAGGCGAGTGATGAACGAAGAAGCGGACCAGACGGGCGCCCGCGTCCACAGGACGCCGGTCCTGATCGTCGGCGGTTCCCTGGTCGGTCTGTCGACGTCCCTGTTCCTCGGACGGCTGGGGGTGGAGCACACGCTGGTCGAGCGGCACGCCGGCACCTCCATCCACCCGCGCGGCCGCGGCAACAACGTCCGCACGATGGAGCTGTTCCGGGTGGCCGGCGTCGAGCCGGCGATCCACCGGGCGGCGGCCACCCTGGCCGGCAACCACGGCATCCTGCAGACGCCCACACTGGTCGGCGACGCCGGCGAGTGGCTGTTCCGGCAGATCGACCCGGACGGCGGACTGGCCCGGTTCAGCCCCAGCGGCTGGTGCCTGTGCAGCCAGAACGACCTGGAGCCGGTGCTGCTGGAGCACGCCCGGCGGCTGGGCGGCGATCTGCGGTTCGCCACCGAGATGATGTCCTTCGACGCCGGTCCGACCGGCGTGACCGCCGTGGTCAAGAGCCGTGAGACCGGCGAGCACACGACCATCCGCGCGGACTACCTCGTCGCCGCCGACGGCCCGCGCAGCCCGGTCCGCGAACAGCTCGGCATCGGCCAGAGCGGCCCCGGCGACCTGTTCCACAACGTCAGCGTCACCTTCCGCTCCCGTCGGCTGGCCGAGGTGGTGGGCGAGCGCCGCTTCATCGTCTGCTACCTGACCAGCCCGGACGCCGACGGCGCGCTGCTGCCGGTGGACAACGTCGAGAAGTGGGTCTTCCACGCCCCCTGGCACCCCGAACACGGGGAAACCCTGGAGGAGTTCACCGACGAGCGGTGCGTCGAGCACATCCGGCGCGCCGTCGGCGTGGCGGACCTGGACGTGGAGATCACCGGGCGGGCCCCCTGGCACGCCGCCCAGCGCGTCGCCCGCAGCTACCGCTCGGGCCGCGTCTTCCTGGCCGGCGACTCGGCCCACGAGATGTCCCCCACCGGCGCGTTCGGCTCCAACACCGGCATCCAGGACGCGCACAACCTCGCGTGGAAGCTGGCCGCGGTGCTCGGCGGCTGGGCCGGCGAGGGTCTGCTGGAGACGTACGACGCCGAGCGGCGGCCGGTGGCGGAGGCGACCAGCGCCCGGGCCGCCGCCCGGTCGGCGGAGCACAGCCACCCCGGTTTCGCGCCGCCGCCCGGGGCGGGCGCCGGCGGCCCCCAGCGGGGCATCCTCGACGTGGCCCTCGGCTACCGCTATCCGCAGGGCGCCGTCGTCGGCACCGAGCCCACCGCCCCGGTCGTCCCGGACGGCCTCGCCCTGACGGGTGAACCCGGCAGCCGCGCCCCGCACATGTGGGTGCGTCACCACGACGAGCGGATCTCCACCCTCGACCTGTACGAGAAGTCCCTGGTCCTGCTGAGCGGGGCGGGTGAGCCGGGTGGCTGGCACGAGGCGGCCGTACGGCTCGCCGCGCAGACGCCCGTGCCCGTCGAGTCGTACCGCGTGGGCAGCGGGCCCGATGCCGAGCTGGTGCCCGAGGAGGGCGCGGACTGGGCGCAGTGCCACGGCACGGAGGCCGGGGGCGCCGTACTGGTCCGCCCCGACGGGTTCGTGGCCTGGCGCTCGCCGGGCCCGGTGCCGGACCCCCAGTCGACGCTGCGTCAGGTTCTGACGGCGGTGACGCACTGACCTGAACTCGGGGCGGAAGGGCCGGCCGGGCGGCGCGACACCGCCCGGCCGGCCCATGCCGTTCACCCGCGTGATCGTCTTGAGTGGTGGCGGAGCGCCATCGCGCTGACGGTGGTTCACGTCGGGGCCGGGTCACCTCAGCTGACACGACGACAGCTGCCCAGGCCACGACGGAAGGAAATCCACCTATGCGCTCTGCTCGCATGCTCCTGGCCACCGCGGCGGCCTCGGCCGTCCTGGCGATCACCGCTCCCGGCGCCTACGCGGCCGACGGCGGCTGGAGTCCGGACGACTCCTCTTCTTCCTCCTCCTCCGGCAAGGAGCACGGCTCTTCCTCCTCCGGCAAGGAGCACGACTCTTCCTCCTCCTGGAGCAAGGAGAACGACTCCTCCTCCTCGTGGTCCAAGGAGCACGACAAGGACGGCAGCCACGACGGACCGCGCGGTGGCATGCACACGGGTGGCGGGGCGCTGACCGCCGTGAAGGGCGACGCCTCGGGCGGCTCCTCCGACCCCCGGTTCGACCCGGAGACCTACCGCAACCACGGCGACGACTCGTCGAGGGGCTCCGGCGACTCGAACGGCTGGCGTGGTGAGCACGACAAGCCGCACGGGGGCATGCACACCGGCGGGGGCGCGCTCGCCACGCCGACGGTGACCGCGGGCGGCCTGGCCGTCCTGGGCCTCGCCGGGACCGGCCTGTACGCGGCACGGCGGAGGAAGACCGCCGGAAGCCTGGCCTGAGCCATGCCGGACGCGATAGCGGCCCGGGCCGCCACACGCGCCCCCGTGGCGGCCCGGCCGCTCCCGCCCCCGTCCCGTCCGCTCGACTGCCGTGTCCGAGTGAGGTGTTCTTCCCGATGGCAGCCCCTTCCTCTCCCCCCTCCGGTGACGACCCGGCCTCCACCGCGAGTTCGCGTACGAGCCCGGTGATGATCTGGGCCGCGGCCGGGCTGCTCCTGGCCATCGCCCTGATCGCGGGTCACGACCCGGCGCCCGGCACCTCCCGGGCCCCGCGCGCCGAGCAGGCCGCCGTGTCGGCCCCACCCGCCCGGGCGGCTCCCTCGGGAAGTTCGGCGGGACCACATCTGCCCTGGTCGAGGCCGGTGCGTCTGCTCATCCCGAAGATCGGCGTCGACGCACCCTTCACCGACCTCTCCATCGGCGCGACCGGACAGCTCCAGCCACCGCCGGCGGCCGACACCAACCTCGTCGGCTGGTACGCCGGCGGCGCCGCGCCCGGGCAGACGGGCACGGCGGTCATCGCGGGGCACGTCGACACCAAGACGTCGGCCGCCGTCTTCGCCGGCCTGGGCGAACTGCGCAAGGACGACGTGTTCTCCGTGGAGCGCGCCGACGGCCGTACCGCCACCTTCCAGGTCGACAGCGCGGAGACCTTCTCGAAGGCGGACTTCCCCAGCGACCGCGTCTACGGCGACACCCCGCGCGCCGAGGCGCGCCTCATCACCTGTGCGGGCGACTACGACCGAACGGTGCGCGACTACACCGACAACCTGGTCGTCTTCGCGCACCTGGTGTGAGCCACGGTCACCCGCGTAGTTCACGCGAGTCGCGCGCCGCACAGGACGGGCACAGGATCGAGAACGCCGAGAAGCAATCCCCCGAGAAGGAGATGTGCGCAGTATGACCACCACGTCCGAACGTGCCCAGGGCCGGCCGGCCCCCCAGGCCTCGCCCCGTGTGTCCCAGTCCGTGTTCGACGGCTCCCGGCTGCGGGTCGTGCTGCTCGTGGACGTCTACGACGGCGCCCAGCAGCAGTTCCTGGAGGCCTACGAGCAGCTGTGCCACCAGGTCGCGTCCGTCCCCGGACACGTCAGCGACCAGCTGTGCCAGTCCATCGAGAACCCCTCCCAGTGGCTGATCACCAGCGAGTGGGAGAGCGCCCCGCCGTTCCTCGCCTGGGTCAACAGCGAGGAGCACGTGCGGATGGTGGAGCCGCTGCACAGCTGCGTGCGGGACACGCGGTCGCTGCGCTTCCACGTCGTCCGCGAGACCGGCGGTCCCGCCGTGGGCGACGAGCGCCGGCTGCAGAGCATGCCCCGCATCGGCGACGGCGTGATCCGGCACGCGCTCACCTTCACCGTCAAGCCGGGCAGCGAGGAGCAGGTCAAGAAGATCCTCGCCGACTACGCCTCCCCCGAGCCCCGCGTCGACGACAACACCCGGCTGTGCCGTACGTCCCTCTTCATGCACGGCAACCGGGTGGTGCGGGCCGTCGAGGTCAAGGGCGACCTGCTCGCCGCGCTGCGCCACGTCGCCCGCCAGCCCGAGGTCCGCGCCGTCGAGGAGGCCATCAACCCCTATCTGGAGCAGGACCGGGACCTCGACGACCCCGAGTCGGCCCGGATGTTCTTCACCCGTGCGGCCCTGCCCGCCGTGCACCACGTGACCGCGGAGCAGGGGGACGCGCAGGTGGAGCGGCACGCCCTGTACTACCCGGCCCGTCCGGGACAGGGAATGCGGCTGGCCGAGGTGCTCGCCCGGCAGGACGCGGCGGCGGCGGACGACCCGCACGGTCCGGTCCTGCGCAGCACGATCTTCCAGCGGGACGACATCGTTGTCCGACTGATCGACGTGCGCGGCGCGCTCGACACCGCCGTCCCCACGCCGTTCCTCGGTCTCGCCGAGCCCGGGCAGGTGGCCGAGCTGACCACGTTCCCGGACGCCGACCCGACGCGCGTGCTCGAGGCCGCGCGCATGGACCTCGTCACCGACCGCCGATCGCCCGACGCCTGACCGGTCGACCGCGACGGCCACTCCCCCACCCGCCCGTGCAGCGCATGAATCGGAGCACTGTCGTGACCACTTCCCGTCCCAGAATCGTGGCTCTGAACGAGATCGAGCCCAACACCCGCCGCGGCGGCGATCTGCGCGCCCTGCTCACCCCCGCCACGGTCGGCTCGACCAGCGGTTTCATGGGTGTGGCCATCGTGCAGCCCGGCGACCGCATCGGTGAGCACTACCACCCGTACTCCGAGGAGTTCGTGTACGTCCTGTGCGGGCAGCTGGAGGTGGACCTCGACGGCGAGGCCCACCCGCTGCAGCCCGAGCAGGGGCTGATGATCCCCGCCCACATGCGCCACCGCTTCCGCAACGTGGGCAACGTCGAGGCCCGTCTCGTCTTCCATCTCGGCCCGCTGGCCCCGACCCCGCCGCTCGGGCACGTGGACACCGAGGAGACGGACTCCACCCCGGTGGCCGGCCGAGACCGGGTGGCGTCATGAGCAGGCGCGTCGCCGTCACCGGCATAGGCATCGTCGCACCGGGCGGCATCGGCGTACCGGCGTTCTGGAACCTGCTGGCCGAGGGGCGCACCGCGACCCGGGGCATCACGTTCTTCGACCCGTCCGGGCTGCGGTCGCGGATCGCCGCCGAGTGCGACTTCGAGCCCGGCGCGCACGGGCTGGACGCGGAGCAGGCCGCGCGGTGCGACCGCTACATCCAGTTCGCCCTGGTGGCGGGCGAGGAGGCGGTCCGGGACGCCGGTCTCGACCTGGGCCGGGAGGATCCCTGGCGGGTCGGGGTCTCGCTGGGCACCGCGGTCGGCGGGACCACCCGGCTGGAGAACGACTACGTCCTGGTCAGCCATCGTGGGCAGCGCTGGGACGTGGACGACCGGCAGGCCGGCCCGCACCTGCAGCGCGCGTTCGCGCCGAGCACGCTCGCCGCCACGGTGGCGGAACGGTTCGGCGCGGGCGGGCCGGTGCAGACGGTCTCCACGGGCTGCACCTCCGGCCTGGACGCGGTGGGCTACGCGTTCCACACCATCGAGGAGGGCCGGGCCGACGTCTGCATAGCCGGCGCCTCGGACTCGCCGATCTCCCCGATCACCATGGCCTGCTTCGACGCGATCAAGGCCACCTCCCCCAACAACGACGACCCGGCCCACGCCTCCCGCCCCTTCGACGCCGAACGCAACGGCTTCGTCATGGGCGAGGGCGGCGCCGTACTCGTCCTGGAGGAGCTGGAGCACGCGAGAGCCCGAGGCGCGCACGTGTACTGCGAGCTGAGCGGCTACGCCACCTTCGGCAACGCCTACCACATGACCGGTCTGACCACCGAGGGACTGGAGATGGCCCGCGCCATCAAGGACGCCCTCGACCACGCCCGACTCGACCCCACGGCGATCGACTACGTCAACGCCCACGGGTCGGGCACCCAGCAGAACGACCGGCACGAGACCGCGGCGGTCAAGCGGGCGCTGGGCCCGCACGCCTACGAGACCCCGATGAGCTCCATCAAGTCCATGGTGGGCCACTCCCTGGGCGCGATCGGCGCGATAGAGGTCGTCGCCTGCGTGCTGGCCCTGGCCCACCAGGTCGTACCGCCCACCGCGAACTACGAGACCCCGGACCCCGAGTGCGACCTGGACTACGTCCCGCGCACGGCCCGCGAACGCCGGCTGGACAGCGTGCTGTCCGTGGGCAGCGGGTTCGGGGGCTTCCAGTCCGCGGTGGTCCTGTCCCGGTCGAGGGAGCCAAGACGATGAGCGAACCGTATCCACGGCGTGCCGCCGTCACCGGAATCGGCGTGGTCGCGCCCAACGGGAACGGCACGGAAGCCTTCTGGAAGTCCACCGAGGCGGGCCTCAGCGTCCTCGACCGGGTCACCCGCGAGGGCTGTGAGCACCTGCCGCTGCGGGTGGCCGGCGAGATCCGGGACTTCGACGCCGCCACGGCGGTCGAGGAGCGGTATCTCGTGCAGACCGACCGCTTCACGCACTTCGCGCTGGCCGCCGCCGACCGCGCGCTGGACGACGCCGGGCTCGGCCGGGCCGACACCGACGACGCTCCGTTCTCGGTCGGCGTGGTCACCGCGGCCGGTTCCGGCGGCGGCGAGTTCGGCCAGCGGGAACTGCAGCAACTGTGGGGCAAGGGCAGCCGGTTCGTCGGCCCGTACCAGTCGATCGCCTGGTTCTACGCCGCCAGCACCGGCCAGATCTCCATCCGCCGCGGCTTCAAGGGCCCCTGCGGTGTGGTCGCCTCCGACGAGGCGGGCGGCCTGGACGCCCTGGCGCACGCGGCACGCGCGGTGCGCCGTGGCACCGACGTGGTGGTGGCGGGGTCCACTGAGGCGCCGCTCGCCCCGTACTCGGTGGTCTGCCAGCTCGGTTACCCGGAGCTGAGCACCGAGGAGGACCCGACCCGCGCCTACCGCCCCTTCACCTCCGCGGCCTGCGGGTTCGTGCCCGCCGAGGGCGGCGCGATGCTGGTGGTGGAGGACGAGGGGTCGGCCCGCGAGCGCGGTGCCGAGGTGCGGGCCCGGATCGCCGGGCACGCGGCGACGTTCACCGGGGCCGGCCGCTGGGAGCGGTCCCGGGAAGGGCTCGCGCACGCCATCCGCGGTGCCCTGGCCGAGGCCCGCTGCGCGCCCGAGGAGATCGACGTGGTCTTCGCCGACGCCCTGGGCGTGCCGGAGGCCGACCGGGCCGAGGCCCTGGCGATCGCCGACGTGTTCGCCGCGCACGGGCGGCGGGTGCCGGTCACCGCGCCGAAGACCGGGATCGGCCGCGGTTACGGGGCCGCGCCCGTGCTGGACGTCGCGGCGGCGGTGCTGGCGATGCGGTACGGCGTGATCCCGCCCACCCCGAACGTCTTCGACGTCTGCCACGACCTCGACCTCGTGACCGGCGCGGCCCGCGCCGTCGAGCCGCGCACGGCCCTGGTCCTCAGCCGAGGGCTCATGGGGTCGAACTCGGCGCTCGTGCTGCGGCACGGCGCCACATGACGAACCGTCACAGAGCGAAGGAGAACCACCGCATGAGTGACCGCATCACCGTGGAAGAGCTGTCCGAGCTGATGAAGAAGGCAGCCGGCGTCACCGTCGCACCCGAGGAGCTGCAGCGGGGCTACGACTCCGGCTTCGACACCTTCGGCGTCGACTCGCTGGGCCTGCTGGGCATCGTCGGCGAGCTGGAGAACCGCTACGGCACGCCGATGCCGCCGGACGCCGAGCGCAGCAAGACGCCCCGGCAGTTCCTGGACCAGGTCAACGGCGCCCTGCTGGCGGGGGCGTGACATGACCGGACACACCGAGAACGAGATCACCATCGCCGCACCGCTGGACCTGGTGTGGGACATGACGAACGACGTGGCCGGCTGGCCGCGGCTGTTCAGCGAGTACGCCTCCGCCGAGATCCTCTCCCGGGAGGGGAACAAGGTCACCTTCCGGCTGACCATGCACCCCGACGACAACGGCAAGGTGTGGAGCTGGGTCTCGGAGCGCGAGGCGGACCGCGACACCCTCACCGTCCGGGCCCGCCGGGTCGAGACAGGGCCGTTCGACCACATGAACATCCTGTGGCGGTACGAGGAGGTCCCCCAGGGCGTGCGGATGGTCTGGACACAGGACTTCGCGATGAAGCCCGAGGCGCCGGTCGACGACGACTGGATGACCGACAACATCAACCGCAACTCCAAGGTGCAGCTGGCGCTGATCCGCGACCGCATCGAGAAGACCGCCGCCGAGCAGGGCCTCACGCCCGGCCTGACCGACTGAGCCGGACGGAGAACCGCCCATGCACCAGGCGCTGATCGTCGCCCGGATGGCCCCGGGCTCGGCCCCGGACATCGCGAAGATCTTCGCGGAGTCCGACCGGGGCGAGCTGCCGCACCTCGTCGGAGTCGTCCGGCGCAGCCTGTTCCAGTTCGGCGATGTGTACATGCATCTCGTGGAGTCCGAGCGCGATCCCGGACCCGCCATCGCCAAGGTCGTCGACCACCCGGAGTTCCGGGGCGTCAGCGAGCGTCTCGCCTCGTACGTCAGCGCGTACGACCCCGAGACCTGGCGTTCCCCGAAGGACGCCATGGCGCAGCGCTTCTATCTCTGGGAGCGCGACCCCGCCGGCTGACGACGCATCTCACCGGTCGCCGGACCCGCGACGCTGCGGGTCCGGCGACCGGTGTGTGGCGCCCCGCTCAGCCCGGGACGTGGCAGTCGAAGGCGTGCAGGTAGGGGTTGACGGGGCTGATGTCGTCGATGACCAGCCCGGCCGCGGTGATCCGGCTCACCATGCTCTCGGTCGTGTGCTTCGCCCCGCCGACGTTGAGCAGCAGCAACAGGTCCATGCCGGTGCTGAACCGCATGGAGGGCGTGTCGTCGACCAGGTTCTCGATGACCACGACCCTGGTCCCGGGGCCGCCGGTCTCGCGGACGTTGTGCAGCAGCCGGGCCGTGCTCTCGTCGTCCCACTCCAGGATGTTCTTGATGATGTACGTGTCCGCCCGGACCGGCACGGACACCCGGCAGTCGCCGCCCAGGATCCGCACCCGGTCGGCGAGCGCGCCGCCCTCCCGCAGCCGGGGGTCGGCGTTCTCCACCACCTGCGGCAGGTCGAGCAGGGTGCCGTGCATCGACGGGTACTTCTCCAGCAGGCTCGCCACGACGTGCCCCTGGCCGCCCCCGATGTCGGCGACCGACGAACTCCCGGACAGGTCGAGGAGTTCGGCGACCTCCTTGGCGGACTGCTTGCTGGAGGTGGTCATGGCGCGGTTGAAGACGTGCGCGGACTCCGGCGCGTCCTCGTTGAGGTACTGGAAGAACTCCTTGCCGTACAGCTCCTGTACGACGTTGCGGCCGCTGCGCACGGCCTCGTCGAGCTTCGGCCAGGCGTCCCAGGTCCACGGCTCGGTGCACCACAGGGCGATGGCGCGCAGGCTGTGCGGGTCGTCCTCGCGCAGCAGCCGGGACACGTCGGTGTGCGCGAACGTCCCGTCCGGCCGCTCGGCGAAGACGCCGTAGCAGGACAGGGCCCGCAACAGCCGTCGCAGCGGGCCGGCTTCGGACTTCACCGCGGCGGCGAGGTCCTCGGCGGCCATGGGGTCGTCGCCGAGGGCGTCGGCGACGCCGAGGCGTGCCGCGGCGCGCAGGGCGGCGGCGCAGGCCGCCCCGAAGGCGAGTTCCCGCAGCCGCATCGAGGGCGGTGGGGCGGTCTGGGCGGTCGTCATGTGCCGCCCTCCTTCCTGGAGTCGGACGGTACGGCGGTCAGCACAGGCCCGCGGGCCTGGAGGCCCGGCAGTTGTTGCGGTCGAAGGTGTTGCCCTGGCCGGAGTCGCCGTTGACGAGGTCGGCCGGGGTGTTGTTCCGCAGGACGTTGTCCTCGACGCGGTTGTGGTCGCTGGTGGCGCCCACGAAGCTCTTGAACAGCACGATGCCGCCCGACAGCGGCGAGGCACCGGCGTTGTCCCGGATCGTGTTGTGGGTGACGAGGGTGTTCTCGGTGCCGGTCAGGACGATGCCGGAGCCCTGGAGCGCGGGCAGCCGGTCGGTCTTGGGGCACGACTTGTTGTTGCGCACGAGGTGGTTGTCGCGGACGGTCAGGTCGCCGGTCTTGGGCTTGTTCTCGTCGCCGACGACGAACACGCCGGCGCAGTTGCCGGTGAGGTGGTTGCCGGCGACGGTGAGGTCGCGCAGGCGGCGGACGGTGATGCCGATCCGGTTGCCCTCCAGCCGGTTGTGCTCCACGAGGGTGCCGTGGGTGTCCGCGGCGCCCTCCTCCCGCGTGATGGTGTTGGCGAGGAAGACACCCGCGTCGCCGTTGTTCCGGGCGGTGTTGCCGCGGATCACGCTGTGCACCGAGCGTTCCTGGGCGATGCCCCACACGCCGTTCTTCACGGCGGTCACGTTCCGCACGGTCAGGCGGTCGGTGGCCATGGCGAACACTCCGGTGTGGCTGAAGCCGGTCACCGTCAGGTCGGCGACGGTGACTCCGCGGAGGTCGTGGTCCTTGGCGCCGACCACGCAGATGCCGTTGCCGCGCGCCGCGCAGGCGCCCGTCTTGTCGGTGCCCGGTTCGACGACCGTCTCGCGGCCCGTGCCCCTCAGGGTCAGGTGAGGCGTCGTCACCTTGACGCTCTCGTGGTAGGTGCCGGGGGTCACCAGCACGGTGTCCCCGGGGACGGCGGCGTCCACCGCCTTCTGGATGGACTGGCCGGGGAACACCAGGTGGGTAGTGGGCACGGAGTCCGGCGGGGCGGCACCGAGGCCCGCCCCGAGGATCGCTGCGGTGCACGCCAGATACGCGATGCGACATTTAGTCATATTCCACACGTTATGACCGGAAGGCTCCCCGGCCGGTGCGATGGGCCATCCGGAGGCGTGTCACGCGCGGCGGCTGACCGCCCGTCACCGAAGTCCGTGGTCCGCCGGGGTTCACGCCCCGCAGGCCGGACAGTCGGGGCGTCGCTCCGCGCGCTGCATGATCGCCTCGCCGGGCACCATGAGGTTGAGGCCGAACCGGCAGCCGGGCTCGACCGGCGGTATCCCGCACAGCAGCGTGATCGCCGCATGGGCCAGCAGACCGCCGGACAGGCCCGCGGTCACGGCGTTGACCGGGTTCCACGGCATCCGGGGCGAGGCGGCCTCCTCGTCCTGGCCGGGTGCGAGACGCAGGTCGCGGCGCTCGATCTCGGCACTGCGCAGACACTCCCAGCACGCGCCCCGGCCGGGCGTGAATACCCCGACACTCACCAGGGGCCCGCGATAGCCGGCCTCGGCCCACGGAACACCGGAGGCCAGACATACCCGATTGGCCCATCGGCGGATCACGGGCGGCCGGTCGGCGGCCAGGAGCAGCAGGTCGTATCGGGGATCGCCGCCGGCCAGGAGGTCCTCCAGGTCCGACGGGCCGCGCACCTCCCGGCGCTCGCCCGTGACCGTCGTGTCCGAGTTCAGGGCGTGCAGTGCCGTCAGTGCCGCGTCGATCTTGGGCGTGCCCAGGTCGACCTCGCGGAAGAGGGTCTGACGGTTGAGATTGGACAGTTCGACGACGTCCGGTTCGACGCAGTGCAGCCGCCCCACCCCGGAGGCCACCAGGTCCCGGGCGGCGGCCGAGCCGGTGCCGCCGAGGCCGACCAGCAGGACCCGGGCGCGGCGCAGCCGGAGCTGCGGCTCCCAGGCGCTCTCCCTGGGCCGGAGGTCCATCCAGCGCAACAGGGTCATGCCCCTGCCGTAGCGCTCCCGTTCCCGCTCCGACAGCTCCGCGGGCGGTGGGGCGCCGGCGTCCTCCACGTACCCGGCCGCGGTGAGGTCCGTCATCGCCTGGGTGATGTCCTCCTCCGGCAGCCGCAGTTCCGGATGGCGGCGGGCGACCTCGGCGACGACGTCCGCGGCGCCGCGCGTGCCGTCCATGGCCTCGACCAGGGTCCACACCCAGCCGTCGGGGTCCTTGACCTCGGCGCCGACGCCGTGGACCACGCTCCCGATCCGCACGTCGCCGTCGACCGTCCGATAGGCCCGGTGCTCCGGCTTGATCCGGGGCCGCCGCATCGCGTGCACAGTCATCTTCACGCCAATCTCGTCAGCCCCAACTCACCGTCGAGCAGCGGACATTGACAACAATCGTCCGACTGACCAACTCTGGCAAGAGCACGTCGGACCACCGCAGGCCACAGCCATCACCAGGAGGACACGGCATGCCGAACAAGATCGAGATCCGTCCGCTGGACAAGAAGGAGACCACCGGCGAGTCCGGTGGCAACGGCGGCGCCTGACCGGTCGCGGACGATGGACCGTTCCCCGACGGTCGCGGACCGTTATCCGACGGTCGAGCAAGTCACCGACTCGGCGCGGCGGTTGGTGTCCCGGTTCCCCGGTGCCGCCGGCCGGCTGCGCCGGATCGGCACGTCCCGTGCGGGCCGCCCGATGACGATGCTGTCCCTGGGCCGCGGGCCGCGCCACGTCCTGGTCGTCGCCGGGCCGCACCCCGACGAACCGGTGGGCCCCGCCACCGCGCTCGCCCTGGCGGAGCAGCTGGCACGCGGCGACCGGCCCGGCGCGGCGACCGACCTCTCCCTCGTCACCTGGGACATCGTCCTGTGCCTGGACCCGGACGGTGCGGCACTGAGCCGGGGAGTCGAAGAGGCGACGGCCGGCCCGGACCACACCCTGGCCGGCTACTACCGTGCCGCCTTCCGCCCGGTCGCGGCGGAACAGCCGGAGTGGGCGCCGATCGTGGCCCGCCAACTCCCGGAGAGCCAGGCGCTGTTCGCGGTGATCGACGAACTGCGTCCCGTGCTGCAGTGCTCCCTGCACAGCGTCGAAGCGGGCGGCAGCTGGGTGCAGTTGACCCGGGACCTGCCCGAACTCGCCGCGCCCTTCCAGGCGTCGGCCGCGGACCTCGGCATCCCCGTCCAGCTCGGCACGTTCGACGCCCTGTACTGGGAGAACCCGAGCCCCGGAATCCACGTCCTGCCCCCGCCGGACAGCACCGCCCGGCTGGCGGCCGGCTCCGAGAACATAGGGCTGTCCACCTGGTGCGCGCCCCAGCGCCACGGCGGTCTCACCGCGATCGTCGAAGTACCCATGTGGGCGAGCGACCTGGCCGACGACTCCGCGCCGCATCCGGAGGCCGCCGCCGCGCTGCGCGATCTGGCCGGCCTGGTCCGGGACGGCGGCCGGCAGGTGACCGCCGTCCTCGACAAGGCGCGCGCGTTCCTCCCCCCGCCCGAGGAGAGCGCGCCGCGACGGGTGCTGGAGTGGATGGCCGACGGCCTCTACGACCTGGTCGCCGAGTCCTGGCAGCCGCTCGCCCGGCAGGCGGCCGAGGACACGCGGCCCGCGCCGACCAGGGCCCAGGTGTCGGCCCTCGACATCGTGGCCCGCCGGCAGCCCCTGCGGGCCGCGGGCCTCCTCCTGCGCCTGCTGGAGACGGCGGACGACCCCGCCGCCCCCGGCCTGTACCGCGACCTGGACGAACTGTTCACCACCTGGTGCGCGGACTTCGAGAAGTCCCTGCGCCTGCGCTGGGTCCCCGTCCACCAGCAGGTCGCCCACCAGACCCGCACGGTGCTGGCGGCGGCCGAGGCGGCCCTGGGGTAACCGGATCGGGCGCACCGCCGATGATCTCGCGGCGCGGTCCTCGCCGCATCGCCGCGGTCGGGCCATGACCGCCACAGGAACGGGCGCGGGGGCCGGGCCGCCCGGGCCCGGCCCCCGTGCTTGATCACACGTTGAAGCGGAACTCGACCACGTCGCCGTCGTGCATCAGGGCTTTGATGGAGTTCCCCTGGAACTTCTGACACTGCCTCTGATGCCTGGTCATCGGAGACACGGTGGACATGCAGAAGACTTGCCTTGAACTTGCGCTCGAAAGGCTGGCAGACAGGGCAATCAAGGAGAGCACTTACCGGGAATACCTCGGGACTCTCCGTAACCTTGAGCTTGAGGACGTTCCTGCCGAGAAGGCAACCGTTCGGTACCTCTCCAACGTTCTCAGTGGTGTCCTCTCTCCGGGCACCCGTCGGAAGCACGCAATTAATCTCCGAGCCTGCCTTGGGGTGAAGGTTCCTTGCCCCCGTCCGGCACAGAAGGTCTATGACCTCCCGAGCATCGAAGAGATTCACGCAGCATTCGGAGAGAGCCGGTACCGCATGTACGCCCTCTCGATGCTCTATGCGGGACTGCGTATCGGAGAGGCTTGTGTCTCTCAGCCCATCAAGGGCAACGTCATCACGGTTGACCGGCAGAGGCTTCCTGATGGCTCTATCGCCACTCCCAAGACTGCCGGGCCTGTCTATGTGCCTGAGTGGTTCGCAGAGGAGTACCGGGCCTTTGAGGCAACCAAGTCTCACAACACGGTCTATGTCGGGATGAGGCGTGCGGCAAAGAAGATTGGGTTGAACATCAACCCCCATCAGCTCAGGCACAAGTTCGCAACTGAGCTTGTGAAGGCAGGAGTTAGCCCCAACGTGCTTCAACGGCAGATGCGGCACCACGACGTTGCCGTGTCTCTGCGGTACTACGTCCAGACTCACGAGAGCGACATCAACGAGGGAGTCATGAAGGCTTTCGGCCAACAACCGGCCTGAGAGGCCCTGAGAGCCCCTAGGAGGTTTCCGGGGCATCCAGAGACCTAGACAGGCTTACAGGCTCTCAGTCGGACGCGCAGAGCCTCAGGGGGGCAAGCAAGAGGCCCGGTTACCAACTCAGGTAACCGGGCCTCTTGTTGTATGGCTACTTGTGCAGTTCGAACCACACAGTCTTACCGGGGAGGTAGCCGCCGTTCCCGTCAAGGAAGGAGCAGTGGTCATAGCCCCACTTGTCGGCAAGCAGGTGGACCAGGATTAAGCCTCTGCCCGACTCTGACTCAGGGTCAGAGGATGCGAGATAGGGAGCGTCGGGAGAGTAGTCCCTAACTTCAACCCTCAGCCTGTCCGGATAGAGCGTCCAGGTCGTGTTGGTGAGTCCGTCCGGAGAAGGAATCCGAATGGCGTTGGTCAGCAACTCCATGAAGCACAGAGTTGCGTCCTCTTCAAAGTGAGAGGCATTGACCCTTGCCAGCCACTTACGGAAGACCTTTCGCGCCAAAGGAACTACGGCCGGTTGTTGAGTCCAGCCCCAACCCTTTTCCTCTGGAGCCTCATTGTTCCGTGCTGGTGCCACAGTCACAGGCACCCCCGAGAAGTCTGGTTATGCTGCACCTGTCTGCGCTCCTTATCAGCGTGGACCAGGGCCCGGACCGTTCGCGCGGTTGCGGGCCCACCTTGTTTCTGTGCAGCTCAGAGGCTACCGCTCCATACCGCCCCAGGGCACCCCATACGACCCCATGGGACCCTCCGGGGATGCTTGGTGCTGGTCACCGCCCTAGGTTCGCGAGCATGAGCGACAGCATCGGCTACGTGTACGTACGGGTGGCAGACGCGGTGGAGGCCGACATCAGGGCCGGACGGCTCCCCGTCGGCGCAAGGCTGCCCAACGAACGTGACCTTGGCGCTCAATACGGGGTAGCGCATGGAACGGCTCGGAGAGCTGTTCAAGAACTGAGAGACCGTGGATTGGTTGTGACGCTCCCCAACAAGGGAACCTTTGTGGTCGAGCCGAAAGACTGAGACACCGAGAAACGCAAGAGGCCCGGAGAGTCACTCTCCGGGCCTCTGCCATTCCAGCACCACTAAATGTCTGCGGCTTCCTGTGCCCTCTCATACTGAGCAATGACGCTGTGAGGTACGCGGCCCTTGGCGTTGACCTCAATCCCGTTCTCCTGTGCCCAAGCACGAACCTTGGCAGGGTCAGGGCCGGTGCTCTGAGCCTGAGTCGGAATGGACGCCTGAGCCGTAGCCGTTACTTCCTCGGCTACGTCGATGTACTTGGAGAGGAGTTCTCCGAACTCCGCCTTCTCCCCCTCTGTCAGGTCAACGGTGTATCGCTTGCCATCAAAGGCAAAGGAGACAGTCTCAGCGTCCGGCTCACCAGACAGGTCACTCTCTACGATTACGCGCTTAGCCACGTTGCCTCTCCCCTTGTGTGCTTGGGCGGCATGAGGTTACCAGAGCCCTAGGACAGAACCGCCCGAGAAGGTCCCTAGGTTTTTGTCTGGCGTCTCAGTAATTAATCCGGGGGGTCGAGGCCGGCACGGATATTCCGGCTTATTCAATAAGCCCTGATAACCGTTACTGAATTGAGACACAAAGACTGCTACAAACCCCCGGCTTTGTCGGCCAGCCATGTTATTATGGAATACGTAAGAACAAATACTTTCCAACGGTGAGGACTAGACACCAAGGAGGATGCAGAAGCTACTACATTTGGATATCTGTAGTGTGTTTAAGGCCCTCGGCTAGCTAGTCCCTAGCCGGGGGCCTTTTTGGTTTCTTACCCAAACACACAACACAGATACGGAGATGTAGAAAGTTATGGCTAATTACATGAAGCGATGGGTTCACGCCCTCAAGGCGTCTGACCTATCCGGAAGAACAAAGGGTGTTGCTCGATGGTTTGCCGACTACGCCGATTACAACAGCGGCAAGGGAGTATGGCTAAGCCTTGCAACTCTCGCGGCCGATAGTGGTTTCAGCGAATCCTCATGCAAGAGGGCTCTAAAGGACCTACAGGAAGCCGGATTCATCAACCTAGTCAAGGCCGGTAAGGACCTCGGTAAGACGAACCTTTGGGACTGCACCTTGCCGGTAGGTCATTCTGACCTAGAGGTAGGTCACATTGACCTAGGGGTAGTTCAGTCTGACCTAGGGGTAGGTCATGGTGACCTACAAACACTAAATAACACTCATTCAAAGACTCATGAGAACACTTATGAGGACGCCGTACCGGCGTCCGATGAAGGCAAGGAATCTCCTAGGTCAAAGGATGAAGAGGAAGTTGCTGCTTCTCCTTTGTCTTCTTTGAAGGAAGATGCCGCCGGAACGGCGGCGGGTTTCGATGATGATGAGTTTGAGTCCTTTGGGTGGGATGGACAGCCTTTGAAGGAGGAAACGGCTAATGCCGGGGTAGGTCAGAGTGAACTACCTACCGAGGTCGAAGAGATTCTGTCCGAGTCTCAGTACCCGGCAGAGGCACGCGCTCTGTTCCTTGACCCTCAGTACCGCCCGAACGATGACCAGGACGTGAGGGCTCGATGGGCCGCATTCACGGCCACACCTGTAACCGTTACCGCCTAAGGAGTTAGAAGCATGTACGCCGACTGTGCCCACGAACGCGGTTGCCCTCATGGCGTTGTCTGTGAGAGCTGCCACCAGTGGCTACCCAAGAACCGAACGGCTTTCCCGTGGGGCTCGAAGAAGCCCAAGGTTTGCGGCACCTGTATTAACAAGACCTTCAAGGCCCTGATGCTCAGCATCGACTTTGCGGCGGTAGTCGAGAAGGTCGAGAGCGGACGCTAGGACGCCTGAGAGAGGCCCTGTACGCCTTTCTCAGGCCCCACAAATCCGGCCGGGTATCTGAGATGCCCGGAAGCTCAGACAGGCTCACAGAGCCTCAGACGCAAGGAGAACCAATGACCCTCACCATCATCCTTCTCATCCTTGCTGCCTACCTGTACGGCAGGACCAGAGGCACCAAGGCACAGAAGGAGAAGGAGCCTCAGTACGTCATTGAGGTACGGAAGAAGTAACCACAGAAAGGAGAACCATGGAACTAACGGCAATGCTCATCCTTGTCCTACTCGCCTTCTACTTGGGTTGGACAGTAGGCAAGTCTTTGGAGAAGAAGAAGGCAGATGACTTCCTTATAGAACTGCGCAAGGAAGTAGCCCGATAACCCCGAGCCGGCTGAGCCTTTGAATTATGCATTTGGAACCATTCTTGATAGAATAGAGGTAATCAAACAGTTCTACTCATTCTGTTGTGATTACACCTCGGGGAATCCCACTAGAAGAACTCATGGCTAGGGCCTTCTTCTCCTCAAAGTCTAGTGGGGTTCCCCATTCCTTTATCAAGCTATTGATGTGACTCAACAACTAGTTGGAATCAATGAAAAACGGCGGGTTGAGAGGAGGAACCATGAAACTACAAGAAGCAGCCAAGCAACTCTCAGAGGACTTGAGAACAAGACTCAAGCGTCTAGAGAAGGAGATAGAACGATGGCAGTGCGCAAGAAAGAGGGACCACTGAGGTTCCAGCACAAGGGCAAGACATACGAGATACCAAGAGTCATGACAGCCCTTGAGTACCTATATCTAATCGAGAGGAAGGAAGACGAACTAGCGCAGTACGAAGTACGTACCCGTAAGGCCAAGGACCAGGACTAGAGCCAAGAGGTCTAGGAGAAGGTCTGAGACAAACAGGTCTGAGACAAAGAGAGGTCTAGAAGGTAGTACCCCACTCGCACGTGTTCGTAAATCAAAAAAAATGCCAGGACGTAAATACACCGAAAAGGAAAAGCAGGATTATCTAGAGCTTGCCTCCGAAATTGGACATAGCAGGGCAATGCGTGAACTAGGTTATCCAAAGCATTGGAATACGGCTAACACATGGGCAAAGGAACATGGAGTAACTATCGCCCTTGATGAGCTAAAGCAGAAGGCAGCAGCCTTTAATGACTGGTACCAGACAGAAGACCTACTAATCACCATGCAAGAGGCCATTGCCCGAGGTAGGGAATTCATCCTCGAAGACCGTGATTTGAACGCAGATGGGTTCAAGAAGACCGTTGAAGGTATGAAGCGGGCAATTGAGACAATGCAGCTCCTACAGGGCAAGGCGACAAGCCGGAACGGCACCGAGAAGGACCAGGACCAGGCAGACCCGTTCGCAGAGGCTCTAGACGCCTTTCTAGCGGCCGAACAAAGCCAGGATGCCCCATCACACCAGGACTCCCCTGAGAGGGCCTGAGGCAGCCGCACAGAGGCTCTACCCTTGCCGACAATGTACCAACTTTTGTAGCAACACCCAGAGGCCGGCACATTTGTAGCAATGTTTGTAGCAAGGTGTCACAGGTTGCCTGCCAACTTCTGACACCGGCCTCTCTGCACCCCCTCTGACCAGCGCAGACGAAAGGATTGGACCTAACAGACAGAACATGGATATTCAGACATACATCAACCGATACCCAAAGGAGTTGCTAACCAGGACAGAAGGTCGAGTAGCGCTAACCCGCAATGACCCTCTCCTCTTTGCTTGGCTCTATCTCCCGCACCATCTGACTAGCGACTCAGGCAGTCAGAGCCTCAGTGCCTTTCATCTTGACCTAATCGAGTATGCGAAGTCTTGGACCAACCCTGTCACCAAGCCAAGGGAATACCGAGACTGTTTCATTGCCCCGAGGAACGCGGGCAAGAGCACATGGCTATTCCTGCTGCTGCCTATGTGGGCGGCGGCTCATGGTCACATCAGGTTCGTCGCTGCCTTCTCTGATTCAGCCTCTCAGGCTGAGGACCACCTACAGACGTTCAAGACAGAGCTAGACAGCAACGAGCGTCTGACCAGCGACTTCCCCGAGCTGTGCACCCCTCTGATGGGTCAGAAGGTCAAGCGCCATATTGCACAGTCCTCAGACCAAATCATGCAGGCTAACGGCTTTGTCTTTATGGCCAAGGGCATTGACGCAAAGACACTCGGCATGAAGGTTGGACGACAGAGGCCAGACCTTCTCCTCTTTGATGACATTGAACCGCCAGAGGCTACGTACTCAGAGGTTGAGGCATCGAGAAGGCTTACGACTCTCCTTGATGCTGCATTGCCTTTGAACATTTATGCGCGGGTTGCCATTGTTGGAACAACAACAATGCCCGCCTCAATCATTGACCAATTGAGAACAGTCGGAGAAGCCAAGAGGGAATGGGATAGCCAGAGTCACAAGGGGGTGCTTTCATCCCATCTTGATTCAAAGGAGGAGGTACAAGACAGGAAGGAGGTAGCAGCCTCATTCGGACATACTGGTACCGATGAGAAAAACGGTACTAAAGATATTTTTTCACTTGAGGCCATATCTACACCCTTTAAAAATGCGTCATACCCGGAAAACTTGGACCATGCCTCAGGAGAGGCCCTAGAAGGTTCCGAGACAGCCTCAACCCCCCTCCCTAGGCCCTCAGTTGAGGAGACCTCTCCTGGGCCCTCTGAGACCCCTTCTAGCGGCTCAGTTCTGACCCTTGCCGACACAGCCTCAGAGGCCGGAACCGAGCTGGTTGCCGACAACGGGGACCAGGACCAGGACGCCAGAGACTTCTATGAGTCCCTTGCTCCGGAACTCCGATGGGTCATTGATTCCAACATCAGGGTTCACTACTTCCCTGCCGTTGTGACGAACCCTGATGGCTCAGAGGAATCTCTCTGGCCTGAGTTCTGGTCCATGGACTTCCTCAACTCGATTAGGCACACCAGGGACTTCCACAAGAACTACATGAATCGCCCGGTGTCCCTGAATGCCGACTACTGGACAGACGCGGATATCCGCATTGGCCAGCCTGAGGAGTACGGCAACACGCTGCTTTGTGTGGACCCTGCCGTCACCACCAAGAAGACCAGTGACTACACAGGCTTTGCGGTTGTCTCCAGAGGCTCTGACGGAAACCTGTACGTGCGCTATGCCGAACAGTTCAAGTTGCCCGGTCCTGGACTCAAGGAGAAGGCCCTGGAACTCTGCGAACGGTTCGGTGCTCAGGTTCTCTACATCGAGACGAACCAGGGTGGTGACCTCTGGCAGTCAGTCTTTGATGGGGTGCCAGCCAAGTACCGCAGCATGAGAAGCACCGAGAAGAAGGAGATTCGGGCCGCTAGGGCTCTGGACTTCTACCGCAAGGGCAGGGTCTTCCATACGGGCCACTTCGACACCTTGCAGACGCAGATGTTCGCCTTTCCCAAGGTTGCCCATGATGACGTCCTGGACGCCGTTGTCTCGGGAGTCCTGTACTTCCTCGGAAAGCCTCAGGCTAAGACGACGGTTAAGCGTCAGAGCTACGTCTAAAACCCTTTAGCCGTGCCCCCGGAAAACAAATTACTAACCGGGGGCCGGCGCCCCCTATCAATTTTGAATTCGAAGGGTATTCCTATATAATAAAAACTAAGGAGATAACTACAACCAAACATGTCAGACCTAACCACAGCGGTTCTCGAAATCCTCGATAGGAGAGACGATTACCAAACCGCAGAAGACTATTACGAAGGACTAGCCGAAGAGGTATTTACCTCGATGGCTCTAAAGCGTGCCCTAAGGCACACCAGCGACCGTTTCCGCCTTAACTTTGCGGCTACTCCGGTCAACGCGGTAAACAACCGCCTTGAGATTACTTCTGTGTCCGCTATCTCTGAGGGTGCCGGGCAGTATCTCGACAGGGTTTGGGCCTCCAATGAGCTAGAGCTAGAGGTAGGCCAGATTCACAAGAAGGCCCTGATTTACGGTGACGCCTATCTGATGGTGTGGCCTGAGGGCGATTCTCTTGAGATTTACTACAACAGCCCCAAGACAACGGTTGTCCTCTATGAGGAGGAGAACCCCCGCCTAAAGCGTGTTGCTGCCAAGATGTGGGAAACCACGATTGATGGCAAGAACCGTACTCGCGTGAACCTGTACTACCAGGACCGCATTGAGAAGTACGTCAGCCGTGCGGAGAGGCTTCCTCAGACCCCCAAGGATTCAGACTTTGTGCCGTTCGTTGATGAGTTCACCGACTCCAACGGCATCATGGCTAATCCTCTTGGCCGTATCCCTGTCTTCCACTTCCGCACAGAGCGTCCTAAGGGCAAGCCTGAGCACCGGAACGCTTACGAGCCTCAGGACTTGATTAACAAGCTCTGCGTTACGCAGATGGCTGCCAATGATTACCAGGGCTTCCCATGGCGCTATGCGCTTACGGAGGATGGTTCCTCAGAGGCCGCTGACTTTGATGAGGGCTCAGAGAGCACGCTTACCGGTTCAACCCCTGGCGAGCTAACCATCTTCAACAACGTCAAGGCGATTGGGCAGCTAGACCCAGCTAAGCCTGAGTCGTTCCTTGAGCCAATGCGCGTCTATATCCGTTCGTTGGCAACCATCACAGAGACTCCTTTGCACTACTTCGAGCCTACGGGGAATATCCCGTCCGGAGAGGCCCTGAGGACCGCAGAGGCACCACTAGTCAAGAAGGTACGGACTCGGCAACTGTCCTTCGGTGCTACGTGGCGAGAGGTGTTCACGTTCGTCCTTGAATCGGCCGGATTCTCGGAAGACGTACAGGTCCATTGGAAGCCTGTAGAGACCTTCGACACCAAGGAAGCAATGGAGATTGCTTACAAGAAGATTCAGATTGGCATTCCTCTTGCTCAGGTAGCCGCAGAGATGGGTTACGACGCGGCCGTGGTGGCTAATTGGATTGCCGAGAAAAATATCCAGGAGGTCCAGGCCGGCTCGGACCTACCGGGAAATTCTGAATCTCAGGACCTAAATCCTGATGCCAAGGCCACAACAGCCGTTCCGGACGGCTCCAAGGCTAGGGCTGCATAACCCAGCACCACACCATTACCCAACGGGTCGAGATGACCCCTAACTATCCGAGATGGAGGCAAGACAAGTAATGGATGAGAACGAGATTGAGGCTATCCGGGCGGCTTTGAAGAAGGCCAACGAGGAAGCCAAGAACAATCGACTTGAGGCAAAGGCTCTACAGGAACAGCTAGAGGCTGTCCGGGCAGAGGCTCAGACCCTCAAGACGAACTACCTACAGACAAAGGCTCAGGATGCACTAAGAGACGCGGGATTGACGAATGCCAAGGCTTCAAAGTTCATCGACTACTCAAAGGTTTCCGTCACGGAATCCGGAGAGCTAGAGGGCCTATCGGAACAGTTGGACGCTTTGAAGGAGGACCTTCCCGAGCTGTTCAACACTCAGCAGAGGGTTTCCGGTGGAGCAGACGCCGCAGATAAGCGGGAAGCACGTCCACAGAAGAGTTCCGCAGATATCCTCGCCGCTAATCTTCTCAAGGGCTAATCCCCTTGAGGCACAACTGAATACACAACAGAACAACAACTGAATCCGGGGGCATGACCCCCGGACAACTAAATAATAACTGGAGATTAAAAGAAAATGGCTCGTGTTAATGCTGATGCTTGGGTACCAGAGGAGTACGGCTCTGAGGTAATCACTCGCGTCAATCAGAACTCTGCGATTGAGGCTGTTGCCCGTCGCGTCGCTATGGCTAGCGACATTACAAAGGTGCCCCGTGTTGGTGCCGTTGGCGTTGATGTTGTTGCAAAGGGAACTGCCTACAACGACTCTAACGCTGCTCTGGATAACGTCATCCTTGACGCGGTGAAGTTCGGTAAGACTGTCACCATTGCCGAGGAAGACCTAGAGGACGCTATTGCTAACGCTGTAGCGGCTTTCCAGGCCGAATGGGCTGTTGATTACGCCCGTATGCTCGACAACGCTTGCCTTGGCGTTACCGGTACTCAGAACGGCGGCACTGTTCCGTTCACGTCGGTTTACAAGGCTGCTGCCTCTGGTCAGAAGATTGCGACTGCCGGTGCTGTGACTTACGCCAAGCTGTCGGACACCATGGCGCTTTACGAGGGCAGCGATTACGCGAATGACGCGGACACCGTTGTTATCGCGCACCCTTCCTTCAAGGCTGCTTTCCGTGGAATCGTTGACAGCAACGGTCGCCCAATCTTTGTTGAGGGTATCGCTGGTACTCCTTCAACTCTGTTCGGTGTTGCTGTGAACTTCTCCTACGGTGCGAAGACTTCCACCACGGCTACCAGTGCCCCTAACGGCAACCCTCTTCTAGTCGTGGGTAACCGTCAGCACCTTGTTCTAGGTGTTCGCTCTGGTCCTGAGAGCCTGCTTTCTTACGAGCCAGGTTTCCGCACCGATGAGCCTGTACTCAAGATGCGTGCCCGTCGTGGATTCGCTGTAGCGCGTCCAGAGGCATTCGGACTCCTTGAGGTCACTGCCGGTGCCTAATCCCTAATGGGATACGGCTCTAGAGGGCAGGGTTTCGGCCCTGCCCTCTTTTCAATGAAAGGAATGATGACGAATGGCAACAGCTAAGTGGTACGGCCCGGCTCTACAGAAGTTGATGACAAAGCAGATGGACTTGATTAGCGACACCATCAAGGTTGCTCTGGTCAAGTCAACGTATACGCCGAATCAGAACACGCATGACGAATGGGCAGACGTATCGGCAAACGAGGTGACAGGAACGGGATATGCGGCCGGTGGAATCGCATTGGCATCCAAGACAATCACGTACAACACGACGAACAAGTATTGGACGTTCGATGCTGCGGATTCGACTTGGACGAATACGAACGTTCTATTCCGATATGCCGTTATCTATGACGACACAGCAACGGGTAAGCCTCTCCTTGGGTATGTCGATTTCGGTACGGCACAGACAGTCTCGAATCAGGACTTGACGATTCAGTGGGAAATCTTCGAGCAAGACCCTGAGTCAGGAACGTTCTATAGCGATTCTGGAATCCTCCGGGTATCCCTGTAAGGAGGTCGAATGAATCTCGAATACGGATATCCGTCCGTCGCGCAGTTCGGTGGAACACTCGGATACACAATCGTTCTGACGGAACCTGTGTCGAATCCACCGGTTGCACTAGAGGCGGGATATCCAGCGAATGCGTATGCCAGTGGAACACAGGGATACACAGTTGTCCTGTCGGAACCTGTATCGCCTCCCCTTGTGCTCCAGGCCGGATATCCGGCGGTAGTCCATGCGACTGGAACACTCGGATACACATTGGCGATTACGAACGCTCCGACATACAAGTATGCGGATACGGAACTGGAACGTAAGCGTATGACTCTCACGCTTGCCTCTCGTTCTATCGGCATAGAACTAGCAAGGAAGAAACTAACGATGGAGGTAGAAGCGTAATGCTCGAATACATTGCGGGCAGTGTGCCGGTAGAACCTTTGGCGATTACGGTCAGGGATGAGGTAGGGAACCCTAGAAGTCTCTCCGCGTATACCGGTGCCGCTGTCCTCATCATCGGTCCTGATGGTGTGACGCGTACAGGCGGCACGGCGGCAATCTCGAATGCCGCAGAAGGACAGGTTACTTATACGTGGCCGAACACTGTTGTCTTTGATGTGCCGGGCGACTATCGCCTAAGGCTCAAGCTGACAAAGGGTGCGGCTGCTGATTACACAGCCGAACAGAAGATTATTGTTCGGCCCGGATTGGAGGTCTAAGAATGTACGCAACGATTACAGAGGTTGCCGATATCGCCGGGGTATCCGTCGATGACGCAACCATCAAGAAGGCACAGGCAATCATCGAGACAGCCTCAGGGAAGCCTGAGGAACTAGTCTCGGATACGACAGACTTTCTATGGCTCAAGAAGGCTACGGCTTACCAGTGCGCATACATGGAAGATGACCCAACGTCTGTCTTTGAACAGCCCAACATGGAGTCCGTGACACAGGGCGAATCGAAGATGGTGTTTGGCGACAAGGACGTATGGCTGTCACCTCTTGCACAGAAGGCCATTGCCAATCTGTCTTGGCGCAAGTCTCGCAGGATTCAGCTACAGCCGTTCGGCTACCGGCGAGAGCTGCACAGGCAGAGCCGCGAGTCACGGCGTATCGCTGAAAGGCTGTGGTCCTGGTGAGACTCCTTGCAATGAAGCGCTATGAGCTACGGGCAGAGGTCTACCGGGCGGTTTCCTATCAGGACCCTGATTCGGGAGCCATCATCAGCACGTACGACTATGCCAACCCTGAGGTAATCAAGGTAACCGGCGGCTCTGTTCGTCCATGGGGTTCTATCCAGGACTTTGGACAGGAGTACCAGTACAAGGACTATCTACAGTTGTTCTGCCCTACCGAGATTCCCCTAGATGCTCGCGTAGGTCGAATCAGGAACAAGGCTGGTGAACTGCTGTGGCGAGAGGACAACGGCAACCCGACCCTCTTCGATGTGTTCGGCTGCTTCCCTGAGAATGACCTCAGGGGCAGTGCCGTTGACTTCCGAATCCTTCTGGCACGTACAGAGGTACAGGCGTCCTGAGACTTCCCTGAGCCCTCGGGCTAATCCTCACAGGGATGGAAAGGAGGCCGGTTGTTCAAGATGACCAAAACGCCGTTGGCTCTGACTGCCGTTGGAGGACTTCTCATCTTTGCCAGCACAGCGGGCAAGGACCAGAGAGACGTTGCCTATGCAGCAATCCTCTTCGCAGCGTTCATCCTTGGCGCTTGGGTGGCTCTGTTCGACAACACATTGGGAAACCATGAAGATGACGAATCAGGCGGTAGCTAGTAACCCTTTCCTGTAAAGCAGAGAGACCCCCGGCCTAAATCAGCTAGGGGTCTCTCTGTATGTGCGCTCTATGTGGCTGGCAATTTCGGGCTAGGGAGCCGTTGTTGACAGCCTTAGTAGACTAGGCCCTGTAAAGGGCGTAGTGGAGAAGACGTTCAACTCCTGACACGAAAAGCAAATGTCACACGTTGAAGCGGAACTCCACCACGTCACCGTCCTGCATGACGTAGTCCTTGCCCTCCATGCGGGCCTTGCCCTTGGCGCGGGCCTCGGCGACCGAGCCGGTCTCCACCAGGTCGGCGAAGGAGATGACCTCCGCCTTGATGAAGCCCTTCTGGAAGTCGGTGTGGATGACACCGGCGGCCTCGGGGGCGGTGGCGCCCTTCTTGATGGTCCAGGCGCGGGATTCCTTGGGGCCGGCGGTGAGGTAGGTCTGCAGGCCCAGGGTGTTGAAGCCCACGCGCGCGAGGGTGGCGAGGCCGGGCTCCTCGGCGCCGACGGACTCCAGCAGTTCCAGGGCGTCGGCCTCGTCGAGCTCGGCGAGGTCCGCCTCCAGCTTGGCGTTGAGGAAGATCGCCTCGGCGGGGGCGACCAGGGCGCGCTGCTCGTTCTTGAAGTCGTCGTCGACCAGCTCGTCCTCGTCGACGTTGAAGACGTACAGGAAGGGCTTCGTGGTCAGGAGGTGGAGGTCGTGCAGCGGCTCGGCACGCTCGCTGCCCTGGACGATCCCGTGCGCGAAGAGCGTGTCGCCCTTCTCCAGGATCTCCTTGGCCTCCTCGACCGCCTTGACCTTCGGCGCGATGTCCTTCTTGATCCGCGATTCCTTCTGCAGGCGCGGCAGGACCTTCTCGATGGTCTGCAGGTCGGCGAGGATCAGCTCGGTGTTGATCGTCTCGATGTCGTCCTTCGGCGAGACCTTGCCGTCGACGTGCACGACGTTCTCGTCCTTGAAGGCACGGATGACCTGGCAGATCGCGTCGGACTCGCGGATGTTCGCCAGGAACTTGTTGCCCAGGCCCTCGCCCTCGCTGGCGCCGCGCACGATGCCCGCGATGTCGACGAAGTCGACGGTCGCCGGGAGGATGCGCTGCGAGGAGAAGATTTCGGCCAGTTTCGTCAGCCGGGCGTCGGGGACGCCGACCACGCCCACGTTCGGCTCGATCGTGGCGAACGGGTAGTTGGCCGCGAGCACGTCGTTCTTGGTCAGGGCGTTGAACAGGGTCGACTTGCCGACATTCGGCAGACCGACGATTCCGATCGTGAGCGACACGTTGCGACTTCCCGTACGTGAGAGGAGAGGACTGGAGGGGCTGGGCCGATCCACCAGTCTACGGCGTGCCGGACCGCGCCCCGGTTACCGATCGAACGCATGGCCAAGGTCTTTCCTACGGCGTGTCCCAGGGGCGATTCGACACATAAACAGACCTAAGTTGGTCGGGTGGAGCAACACAGGACGCGACCCCCGCACGACGGAACGCGACGAGGCACGCCCCCGCTGCCCCCGCAGGCGGCCCGCGGCGGCGGTGCGCGACCTGCGCCGCATCCCGCGCAGAAAAGCCCGGCCGGCCGCCCCGCGGGGGTACGGCAGCCCGGCGCTCCCCTGGCGGAGGGGGTGCGGCGGTTGCCCAACCCGCGGCTGACCGGGCTGGGCGGCGGCCTCTTCTGCGGGGCCGTGATGTTCGTCCTCGGCTGCCTCGACGACCTGCTCCTGGGCGGCTCGCTGACGGTGTACGGCGTGCTGTTCCTGCCGGTGTGCGTGCTGACCGCGGCCTGGGTGCGCAAGGGCGACCTGGTGACCGCCCCCGTCGTCGTGCCCATCGCCTTCGCGGTGGGCCTGCTCCCCGTCGCCGACAGCAGCGGCGGGGTGCCGGGCCGGCTCATGGGCCTGGTGACGGCGCTCGCCACCCAGGCGGGATGGCTGTACGGGGGAACGCTGATCGCCGGACTGATCGTGACCGTGCGGCGGATCGCCCTGATGCGCCGTCAGACCGTCCGCCGCCGGAGCGACCCGCCCCGCTGACCGGCACAGGTCCCGCCGGGGCCGGTCAGCGCGTGTGTCGCTCTAGTGCTCCGTGACCGCCCGCATCGCCGCCCCCACGATCCCCGCGTTGTTCTGCAGCTGCGCCGGGACGACCTCCGCCTTGATGCCCTCGATGAAGTGCAGGAACTTGGCGGACTTGCGGCTGACGCCGCCGCCGATGATGAACAGGTCCGGCGAGAAGAGCATCTCGACGTGGGCGAGGTACTTCTGGACCCGGTGCGCCCAGTGCTCCCAGGTCAGGTCGCCGTCGTCCTTGGCCTTGCTGGAGGCGCGCTTCTCCGCGTCGTGGCCGTGCAGCTCAAGGTGGCCCAGCTCGGTGTTGGGGACGAGGACGCCGTCGACGAAGAGCGCGCTGCCGATGCCCGTGCCGAAGGTCAGCAGGATGACGGTGCCCCTGCGGTCCTTGCCGGCGCCGAAGTGCGCCTCGGCGACGCCCGCCGCGTCCGCGTCGTTGACCACCGTCACCGGCAGGCCGCCGAGGCGTTCGCTGAACAACGCGCGCGCGTCCGTGTCGATCCAGCTCTTGTCGACGTTGGCCGCCGTGCGGATCGTGGAGCCGTCCGTGACCACGCCCGGGAAGGTCAGACCGACCGGGCCGGTCCAGCCGAAGTGCTCGACGACCTGCTTGACCCCGTCGGCCACGCCGTCGGGCGTCGCCGGGACGGGGGTGAGCACCTTGTGGCGCTCCTCGGCCAGGTCGCCCCTGTCGAGATCCACAGGGGCGCCCTTGATCCCGGAACCGCCGATGTCCACACCGAAGATCTGCATGGCTCTACGTTACGTCGAACGACTGACAGTCACTCGGCCGAGGTACCCGTACGCTCCGCGATCAGCGTCGCGGCCTCCTCGCGCAGGTCACGGCGCAGTTCCTTGGGCAGCGAGAAGGTGATGGACTCCTCGGCCGCCTTGACGATCTCCACATCCTCGAAGCCGCGCCGCGACAGCCACTCCAGGACCTGCTCGACGAGGACCTCGGGGACGGAGGCGCCGGAGGTGACGCCGACCGTGGACACGCCCTCCAGCCAGGCCTCGTCGATCTCGTCGGCGAAGTCCACCAGGTAGGCCGCGCGGGCGCCGGCCAGCTTGGCGACCTCGACCAGGCGCTTGGAGTTGGAGGAGTTGCGGGAGCCGACCACGATGACGAGCTCGGCCTCGGCGCCCATCTGCTTGACCGCGAGCTGGCGGTTCTGGGTGGCGTAGCAGATGTCGTCGCTGGGCGGGGAGATCAGCTGCGGGAACTTCTCCTTCAGCGCGTCGACGGTCTCCATGGTCTCGTCGACGGAGAGCGTGGTCTGGGACAGCCACACGACCTTGGAGGGGTCGCGGACCTCGACCTTGGCGACGTCGCCGGGGCCGTCGACCAGGGTGATGTGGTCGGGGGCCTCGCCGGAGGTGCCGATGACCTCCTCGTGGCCCTCGTGCCCGATCAGGAGGATGTCGTAGTCCTCGTTGGCGAAGCGGACGGCTTCCTTGTGGACCTTGGTGACCAGCGGGCAGGTCGCGTCGATGGTGGCGAGCTTGCCGCGCTCGGCCTCCTCGTGGACGACGGGGGCGACGCCGTGCGCGGAGAACATCACGATGTTCCCCTCCGGGACCTCCTCGGTCCGCTCGACGAAGATCGCGCCCTTCTTCTCCAGGGTCTGCACGACGTACTTGTTGTGGACGATCTCGTGGCGGACGTAGATCGGAGCCCCGTACTGCTCGAGGGCTTTCTCGACGGCGATCACGGCGCGGTCCACACCCGCGCAGTAGCCACGGGGGGCGGCGAGCAGGACACGGCGGCCAGGCGAAGCAGTCATGCGTCCATCGTAGGGCCACGCCCGGGGGGTCGAAGATCGCGTCCTCGGGGAGACTGGCCGTGGGGTGGGAGGGAGGGCGCGGACGACGACGGACGAGGCACCCACGGAGGCAGCATGTCCAGGACCGGCACGGCGGAGCGGACCACCGGCGAGGGGCACGGCCTGCGGCGCAGCCTCGGTCCGCGGGACCTGGTGGTCTACGGCCTGCTCTTCATCGCCCCGATGGCGCCCGTCGGCGTGTTCGGCACCCTGGACGCGAAGTCGCACGGGGCCGTCGCGCTCGTGTATGCCGTCGCCACGGTGGCGATGGCGTTCACCGCGTTCAGCTACGCGCAGATGGTGCGCGTGGTCCCCCAGGCGGGTTCGGTGTTCGCCTACGCGCGTGCCGCGCTGGGCGAGGGGGCGGGTTTCGTCGCGGGCTGGATGGCGATGCTGGACTATCTGCTGATCCCGGCGGTCGCCTATCTCTTCTCCGGCATCGCGATGAATTCCCTGGTGCCGGAGGTCTCGCGCTGGGTGTGGACGGCGCTCGCCGTCGTCGTCACGACGGCGCTGAACCTGTGGGGCGTCCGGGCCGCGGCCCGCGCCGGCTTCCTGGTGCTGGCCATGGAGGTGGTCGTGCTGCTGGTGTTCGTCGTGTCGGCCCTGGTGGTGCTGGGCCGGGACGGCGCGGAGCGGGGCTGGTGGTCGCCGCTGTCCGGGGACGGCACGCAGGGGGCGTTCGCGCTGTCGGCGGTGCTCGGCGCGGTGTCCGTGGCGGTCCTGTCCTATCTGGGCTTCGACGCGATCGCCGGCTTCGCCGAGGAGGTCACCGGGGGCTCGGCGAAGGTGGCGCGGGCCCTGCTGTTCTGCCTCGCGCTCGCGGGTGTGCTGTTCATCGCGCAGACGTACCTGGTGGCACTGCTGGAGCCGACGACGTCCGCGCGGCTGGCCGCCGACCCCGGGTTGCAGGGGTCGGCGTTCTACGACGCCGTGGACGCGTCGGTCGGTACCTGGCTGCACGATCTGGTCGCGGTCAGCAAGGCGATCGGCGCGGCGTTCGCCGCGCTGGCCGGGCAGGCGGCGGCCGGGCGGCTGCTGTTCGCCATGGGCCGGGACCGGCGGCTGCCGCGGGCGCTGGCCCGGACGGACGCCGGGCTGCCGCGGGGGGCGCTGCTGTGCGCGGCCGTGATCACGCTGGTGGCGGCGGTGTGGGCGGCCCGGCGCGGCGACGGGATGGACCGCCTGGTGTCGGTGGTCGACATCGGGGCGCTCACGGCGTTCACGCTGCTGCACGCGAGCGTGGTGGGCTGGTTCGCGGTGCGCCGGGCCGGCGGGCCGGTGAGCTGGTGGCGGCACGTGCTGGTTCCGGTCCTGGGGGCGGCGATCACGGTCACGGTGATCGTGGAGGCGTCGGGGACGGCGCTGACGGTGGGGGCGGTGTGGCTGGCGATCGGGTGTGCGGTGCTGGTGGCACAGCGAGGGCGCCGGGTCGCGTAGAGCCCGCTGAACGACGCTGACCCGCGTTGTCGGAGCGGGCCGTTACCCTCGCGGCATGGCTCTCAACACGTCCGCGGAAGCGCCCGTGCCCGTCGGTGAGGTCTCGCGGCTCATCGGGGGGTGGATCGACCGGTTGGGGGCGGTCTGGGTCGAGGGGCAGATCACGCAGCTGTCGCGGCGGCCCGGGGCCGGCGTGGTGTTCCTGACGCTGCGTGATCCGTCGTACGACATCTCGATCAGCGTGACCTGTTACCGGCAGGTGTTCGACGCCGTCGCCGACGTGGTCAGCGAGGGCGCGCGGGTCGTCGTGCAGGCCAAGCCCGAGTGGTACGCCCCGCGCGGCCAGCTCTCCCTGCGCGCCACCGAGATAAGGCCCGTCGGGGTCGGTGAACTGCTCGCGCGGCTGGAGCGGTTGAAGAAGGCGCTGGCCGCCGAGGGGCTGTTCTCGGCGGAGCGCAAGAAGCCGTTGCCCTTTCTGCCGCAGCTGATCGGCCTGGTGTGCGGGCGGGCCTCCGCGGCGGAGCGGGACGTGCTGGAGAACGCCCGGCACCGCTGGCCCGCCGTCCGCTTCGAGGTGCGCAACGTCGCCGTGCAGGGTGTGCACGCCGTCCCGCAGGTCGTGCAGGCCGTGAAGGAGCTCGACGCGCTGGCGGACGTGGACGTGATCATCGTCGCCCGAGGGGGCGGCAGCGTGGAGGACCTGCTGCCGTTCTCCGACGAGCAGCTGGTGCGCGCCGTGGCGGAGTGCCGTACGCCCGTGGTGTCGGCCATCGGGCACGAGCCCGACAATCCCCTTCTCGATCACGTGGCCGACCTGCGCGCCTCCACGCCGACCGACGCCGCCAAGAAGGTCGTCCCGGACGTGGGCGAGGAGTACGAGCGGGTACGGATGCTGCGGGACCGGGCCCGGCGCTGTGCGCGGGCCCTGGTGGAGCGGGAGGAGCGCGGGCTCGCGCACGCCCTCGCCCGGCCCGCGATACAGGATCCGCACCGGATGGTCGACGAGCGGGCCGACCACGTGGCCTCGCTGGCGGAGCGCTCGCGCCGGACGCTGGGCCACCTGCTCGACCGCGCCGACTCCGAGCTCACGCACACGCACGCGCGCGTGGTGGCCCTCTCCCCCGCCGCCACCCTCAAGCGCGGGTACGCGGTCCTGCAGAAGGCCGACGGGCACGTGGTGCGGGATCCGGGCGAGGTCGCGGCGGAGGAGACGCTGCGGGCACGGGTCAGTGAGGGCGAGTTCGTTGTACGGGTCGAGACATAGGGTGAGTGGATGACCAGCAAGGTGGCGGAAGAGGCGCTCGGGTACGAGCAGGCGCGGGACGAACTGATCGAGGTCGTACGGCGGCTGGAGGCGGGCGGCACGACGCTGGAGGAGTCGCTGGCCCTCTGGGAGCGCGGCGAGGAGCTGGCCAAGGTGTGCCGGCGCTGGCTGGACGGGGCACGGGCCCGCCTGGACGCCGCTCTGGCCGAGGAGGAGGCGGCGGACGGGGACGCCGAGCGGGAGGACGACGAGTAGGGGCGCGAGCCGTTCCGCTGTGAAGCGGATCACCACACCTTCACATTAGTTGAAACTTGTACCTCCCTGGCGTACCTTCGGTGTCGTCAGCCGATCCGGACCGCGGTCCGGTACGGATCGCACGTCACCCCGAGGAAGATCCCGCATGTCTCTCGTGCTCGACCCCGCCGCCCAGGACCTGCTGTTCCGTGAGGCCCGCACCGCGAACACCTTCACCGACGAGCCGGTGACGGACGAGCAGGTGCAGGCGATCTACGACCTGGTCAAGTACGGCCCGACCTCCATGAACCAGTCGCCGCTGCGCGTGACACTGGTCCGCTCCGCCGAGGCCCGTGAACGCCTGGTGCAGCACCTGGCCGAGGGCAACCAGAAGAAGACGGCCGCCGCCCCGCTGGTCGCGATCCTCTCCGCGGACAACGAGTTCCACGAGGAGCTGCCGCACCTCTTCCCGCACTTCCCGCAGGCCAAGGACCTCTTCGCCGGCAGCCGCGAGGCCCGCGAGAAGAACGCCACGCTGAACGCCGCCCTCCAGGCCGCCTACTTCATCATCGGCGTCCGTGCCGCCGGTCTGGCCGCCGGCCCGATGACCGGTCTGGACTTCGAGGGCGTCCGCAAGGAGTTCCTGGACGACGACCACACCCCGCTGATGGTCGTCAACATCGGCAAGCCGGGCGAGGACGCCTGGTTCCCGCGCTCCCCGCGTCTGGACTACGAGCAGGTCGTCACCACGGTCTGAGCGAGCCCCGCATGTGAAGAGGCCCCCGGCGTCATGCCGGGGGCCTCTTCACATGCGCGCGTTCCGGTCACGACATCTTCAGCGCCTGCGCCATCTCGGTCAGCTGCCGCAGGGAGCCGGTGCCCGCGACCACGGTCGTCGCGCCCTTGCCGGGCAGCACGAGGGCGTCGTAGCGGCCGCCGGTGTAGTGCGTCCAGGTCCTGCCGTCGATGTCCTGGGTGGCCTTGGTCGCACTGCCGCCCTGGGTGGCCTGGTCGATGAACTCCGACGGCTTCTGAGTCGACTGCTCGATCTGCACGTACTGACCGTCGGGGGCGTGGAAGCCCAGGTGCCAGGCGTCGAATTTCGCGCCGTCGAAGCGCACGGACGTCGCCTTCCAGGTCCTGGGCAGGCCCTCGGGCGCGGCCACCGGGTAGGCCGCCGCGCGGCGTGCCGTGAGCAGCTCGACGCGGTAGTCGACCCGCTTGATGTCGGGAGCCGAGTCGTCGTGGGGGATGAAGACGTAGATGAGCGCCGCCGCGATCCCGATGAGGCCCAGGGAGAGAATCATGTCCCGGACCGTCTTCTGCCTGCCGTTCGAACCTGCCACGCCCTCTATCGTCGCAGGTGCCCGGCCCGCTCATCCGTGGGGTCCCCTGCTCATTTTGTCGGACTGACGATAGAGTCGAGGGTCGAACCCTCATCCGGCCGTCGTCGTATCAGAAAGGTGCGCTCCGATGACCGAGCATCATCACTTGCCGTCCGAGCTCGAAGTTCCCAGCGAAGCCCCCGACCGCAACCTCGCCCTTGAGCTCGTCCGGGTGACCGAAGCCGCCGCGATGGCCGCGGGCCGCTGGGTCGGACGGGGCGACAAGAACGGCGCCGACGGCGCCGCCGTGCGCGCCATGCGGACCCTCGTCTCCACCGTGTCGATGAACGGCGTCGTCGTCATCGGCGAGGGCGAGAAGGACGAGGCGCCGATGCTCTTCAACGGGGAGCGCGTCGGCGACGGAACCGGTCCCGAGTGCGACATCGCCGTGGACCCCATCGACGGAACCACGCTGACGGCCAAGGGCATGCCGAACGCGATCGCCGTACTGGCGGCCGCGGACCGCGGGTCGATGTTCGACCCGTCCGCCGTCTTCTACATGGACAAGCTGGTCACCGGGCCCGAGGCGGCGGACTTCGTCGACATCGACGCGCCGGTGTCGGTGAACATCCGCCGGGTGGCCAAGGCCAAGCGGTCCACCCCGGAGGACGTGACCGTGGTGATCCTGGACCGGCCGCGGCACGAGGGGATCATCAAGGAGATCCGGGAGGCCGGGGCACGGATCAAGCTGATCTCCGACGGCGATGTCGCCGGGTCGATCTACGCGCTGCGCGAGGGCACCGGCGTCGACATGCTGCTGGGTATCGGCGGCACGCCCGAGGGGATCATCTCGGCCTGCGCCGTGAAGTGTCTCGGCGGCACGATCCAGGGCAAGCTGTGGCCCAAGGACGACGAGGAGCGGGCGCGGGCGATCGACGCCGGGCACGACCTGGACCGCGTGCTGATGACCGACGACCTGGTGGCCGGGGAGAACGTGTTCTTCGTCGCCACCGGAATCACCGACGGTGAGCTGCTGCGGGGTGTGCGCTACCGGTCGGAGACCGCGACGACCGACTCGATCGTGATGCGCTCGAAGTCGGGGACGGTCCGGCGGATCGCCTCCGACCACCGGCTGAGCAAGCTGCGGGCCTACAGCGCGATCGACTTCGACCGCGCCAAGTAGCGCGGTGGGCCGGGAACCGGCCGCCGAGCCCGAGAAGTGGGCGCCCCCTGGTGCGGTAGGGGGCGCCCACTTCTCGTACGTGCGGGTGCTATCCCGCCGCCGCTATACGGCCCTGCGCCCGCGCCGTCTTCTTCAGCTCCATCTCGCGGCGCCGCCGCCGGGCGAGCACCACGCGGCGCTCGGCGGCCGTGAGGCCGCCCCAGACGCCGTAGGGCTCGGGTTGCAGCAGGGCGTGCTCACGGCACTCGACCATCACGGGACAGCGGGCGCAGACGCGCTTGGCCGCCTCCTCGCGGGACAGGCGCGCCGCGGTGGGCTCCTTGGACGGGGCGAAGAACAGGCCGGCCTCGTCCCGCCGGCACACCGCCTCGGTGTGCCAAGGGGCGTCCTGGTCCCTGACTGGCACTGGCACCCGCTGGGCCGGAACGGCAGCTACCTGCAGGGACGAATGCGGCGGTTGCAGCACGGTCTACTCCTGACGACGGCTTCGCGAGCGAGCGACGATGCAGCAAGCCCTACCCGCTGTGCGCACGCCTATGCACTGAGTTCCGAACCGCCGGATCGCCCGTGCTCGCCAGGGGTGCGCCGCCACGGCCGCCGGTGAACCCGTTCCCCTGCGGAAGGGCCGGATTCACATCCGTCAACGGTCCAGATATTTGCGCAAACTCTTGTCGACCTTGTGCTGCACGCGATCGAGAATGTCCGCGACGAACCTGCCGCGCTTCGGTTTCGCCTCGACACTGCCCAGCACCGCCCAGCCGTCGACGTACACCACGGGGGCGTTCGCGTCGTCCGCGTCCAGCGATGCCACCTCGAAGCTGCCGAGCACCCCGCCGCCGGTGCCGCGCAGCGAGACGTTCTCCGGGACGCGGACCTCGACGCTGCCGAAGACCGCGACCGCCTTGATCACGACCTGCTGGTACTCGAACAGCGCCTCGCTGAGGTCTATCTCGACGCTGCCGAAGACCGCGTACGCGTGGATACGGCGTCCGGCGCGCCGCCGGCCCCTGCGCACGGCGCTGCTGAGCACCGCCACCACATGGTCGTCCGGGTCGACCGGGACGCTGCCCAGCGGGGGCCGGTCGGGGGCGGCGGCGAACGAAGGGGCGGCGCTCCGGCGGTGGGCGGCGGGCAGGTCCCGTATGAAGACCTCCAGCTCCCCGACCGTCTTGGCGGCGAGCACGCCCTCCACCCGCTCGGCGTGCTCGTCGGCGGTCAGACGGCCTTCGGCGAGGGCCTCGCGCAGGAGGTCGGCGACACGGTCGCGGTCGGCGTCCGAGGCGCGCAGGCCGGCCGCCGCGGACGTCGGTTCGGTGTGCTTCTGAAGGTCCACGGCAGCAGCGTAGCGAAACGCGATAGATCGCGACTACCCCCCAACTGAGGACAACCTCACAAGCCCGCTGTCGGAGGCAGGTTCTACGCTGGTGAGCGCCCGCCAGTGTCGGCGGGCGGCCGTCTGTCGAGTGAGGAATGGGCTGCGATGCCTGAGTTCGCGTACACCGATCTGCTCCCCATGGGAGAGGACACCACCCCCTACCGGCTGGTGACCTCCGAGGGTGTCTCCACCTTCGAGGCCGACGGGCGGACATTCCTCAAGGTGGAGCCGGAGGCGCTGCGCAAGCTCGCAGAGGAGGCCATCCACGACATCCAGCACTACCTGCGGCCCGCGCACCTCGCCCAGCTACGCCGCATCGTCGACGACCCCGAGGCGTCCGGCAACGACAAGTTCGTCGCCCTGGACCTGCTGAAGAACGCCAACATCGCCGCCGCCGGCGTGCTCCCCATGTGCCAGGACACCGGCACGGCGATCGTCATGGGCAAGCGCGGCCAGAACGTGCTCACGGAGGGCGGCGACGAGGCGGCCCTCTCGCGCGGCGTCTACGACGCGTACAAGAACCTCAACCTGCGCTACTCGCAGATGGCCCCGCTGACCATGTGGGAGGAGAAGAACACCGGCTCCAACCTCCCGGCCCAGATCGAGCTGTACGCCACCGACGGCGGCGCCTACAAGTTCCTGTTCATGGCGAAGGGCGGCGGCTCCGCCAACAAGTCCTTCCTGTACCAGGAGACGAAGGCCGTCCTGAACGAGTCCTCCATGATGAAGTTCCTGGAGGAGAAGATCCGTTCGCTCGGTACGGCCGCCTGCCCGCCGTACCACCTGGCGATCGTCGTCGGCGGCACGAGCGCCGAGTACGCGCTGAAGACCGCCAAGTACGCCTCCGCGCACTACCTGGACGAGATCCCGGCCGAGGGCTCCGAGCTCGGGCACGGCTTCCGGGACAAGGAGCTGGAGCAGAAGGTCTTCGAGCTGACGCAGCGGATCGGCATCGGCGCCCAGTTCGGCGGCAAGTACTTCTGCCACGACGTGCGGGTGGTGCGCCTGCCGCGGCACGGCGCGTCCTGCCCGGTCGCCATCGCCGTCTCCTGCTCGGCCGACCGCCAGGCGCTCGCGAAGATCACCCCCGAGGGCGTCTTCCTGGAGCAGCTGGAGACGGACCCGGCGCGCTTCCTGCCGGAGACGACCGACGAGCACCTGGACGAGTCCGACGTCGTGCGGATCGACCTGAACCAGCCGATGGACGACATCCTCGCCGAGCTCACCAAGTACCCGGTGAAGACCCGCCTCTCCCTCACCGGCCCGCTGGTCGTGGCCCGTGACATCGCGCACGCCAAGATCAAGGAGCGGCTGGACGCGGGCGAGGAGATGCCCCAGTACCTGAAGGACCACCCGGTGTACTACGCGGGTCCGGCCAAGACCCCCGAGGGGTACGCCTCCGGTTCCTTCGGCCCGACCACGGCCGGCCGCATGGACTCCTACGTCGAGCAGTTCCAGGCCGCCGGCGGCTCCAAGGTCATGCTCGCCAAGGGCAACCGCAGCAAGCAGGTCACCGACGCCTGCGACGCGCACGGCGGCTTCTACCTCGGCTCCATCGGCGGCCCGGCCGCCCGTCTCGCCCAGGACTGCATCAAGAAGGTCGAGGTCGTCGAGTACGAGGAGCTCGGCATGGAGGCGGTCTGGAAGATCGAGGTCGAGGACTTCCCGGCGTTCATCGTCGTCGACGACAAGGGCAACGACTTCTTCCAGGACCCCGCCCCGCAGCCGACGTTCACGTCGATCCCGGTGCGGGGGCCGGGCCTGGGCTAGGCCCTGCCGAGGTCCGTACGGCGGAAGGCGGTGACGGTTCGCCTCCGCGGGGAACAGTGGTCCCGTCGTGGACGCTGTGAGACGTGGAGGTGATCGTCGATGACCGACGAGCAGGAACAGAGCGGGACCGGATTCCGGATCGAGCACGACTCCATGGGCGAGGTGCGCGTCCCGGCGGACGCCAAGTGGCGGGCGCAGACGCAGCGTGCCGTGGAGAACTTCCCCATCTCCGGCCAGCGCATCGAGCGCGCCCACATCGAGGCGCTCGCCCGCATCAAGGGCGCGGCGGCGAAGGTGAACGGGCGGCTCGGGGTGCTCGACAAGGACGTCGCGGAGGCGATCCAGGAGGCGTCCGAGGAGGTCGCGCGGGGCGAGTGGGACGAGCACTTCCCGATCGACGTCTTCCAGACCGGTTCCGGCACCTCCTCGAACATGAACACCAACGAGGTCATCGCCACGCTCGCGACCGAGCGGCTCGGCCGGGACGTCCACCCCAACGACCACGTCAACGCCTCGCAGTCGTCCAACGACGTCTTCCCGTCCTCCATCCACATCGCCGCCACCGCCGCCGTCACCCGGGACCTGATCCCGGCCCTGGAGCATCTCGCCGGCTCGCTGGAGCGCAAGTCCGAGGAGTTCGCGGACGTGGTGAAGTCGGGGCGCACGCACCTGATGGACGCCACGCCCGTCACCCTCGGCCAGGAGTTCGGCGGGTACGCGGCCCAGATCCGCTACGGCGTGGAGCGGCTGTACGCCTCCCTCCCCCGGCTCGCCGAGCTGCCCCTGGGCGGCACGGCCGTCGGCACCGGCATCAACACCCCGCCCGGCTTCTCGGCGGCCGTGATCGAGGAGGTCGCCCGCGTCACCGGGCTGCCGCTGACCGAGGCACGGAACCACTTCGAGGCGCAGGGCGCGCGGGACGGGATCGTGGAGACCAGCGGGCAGCTGCGGACCGTCGCGGTCGGGCTGACGAAGATCGCCAACGACCTGCGCTGGATGTCCTCCGGTCCGCGCACCGGGCTCGCCGAGATCGCCCTGCCCGACCTCCAGCCCGGCTCGTCGATCATGCCGGGCAAGGTCAACCCGGTCATCCCCGAAGCCGTCCTCATGGTCGCCGCCCAGGTCATCGGCAACGACGCCACCGTCGCCACCGCCGGAGCGGCCGGGAACTTCGAGCTCAACGTCATGCTGCCGGTGATCGCCAAGAACGTCCTGGAGTCGATCCGGCTGCTCGCCAACGTCTCACGGCTGCTCGCCGACCGGACCGTGGACGGCATCACCGCCGACCGTGAACGGGCACGCGAGTACGCCGAGTCCTCGCCGTCGGTCGTCACCCCGCTCAACAAGTACATCGGGTACGAGGAGGCCGCCAAGGTCGCCAAGAAGGCGCTGGCCCAGCGCAAGACGATCCGGCAGGTCGTCGTGGAGGGCGGCTACGTGGAACGGGGGGACCTGACCGAACAGCAGCTCGACGAGGCCCTGGATGTCCTGCGGATGACGCGCCCGTAACCAATCGCCGACCCGGCGAGAACCGTGAGGCGGACCGCAGCGTCGTATGCCTGGGGCACCTAATATCTGTGCATGGCAGAGGGCGGAGCGGTGAGAGCGGAAGCGGCAGCGGGCACGTCGGCGGGTTTCTGGGCGCCCGGGAGCCAGATCCTGTGGCGGTACCGGGAGAACGCGGGCGAGCGTTTCCACATCGCCCGCCCCGTCACCGTCGTCCGCGACGACGCCGACCTGCTCGCCGTGTGGCTGGCGCCCGGCACGGAGTGCGTCAAGCCGGTCCTCGCCGACGGCACGCCCGTGCACGTCGAGCCGCTGCAGACGCGCTACACCAAGCCGCGGACCGTGCAGTACGACCGCTGGTTCGGCACCGGCGTGCTGAAGCTGGCCCGGCCGGGCGAGCCCTGGTCGGTGTGGCTGTTCTGGGAGCCGGGCTGGCGGTTCAAGAACTGGTACGTGAACCTCGAGACGCCGCTCGCCCGTTGGCACGGCGGCGTGGACTCCGAGGACCACTTCCTCGACATCTCGGTCCATCCGGACCGCAGTTGGCACTGGCGCGACGAGGACGAGTTCGCGCAGGCCCGGCGGGACGGGCTGATGGACGAGTCGGTGGCCGAGCGGGTGCGGCAGGCGGGCGAGTCCGCGGTGGAGGTGATCCGCGCCTGGGGGCCGCCGTTCAGCGAGGGCTGGCAGCACTGGCGCCCGGATCCGTCCTGGGCTGTACCTTCTTTGCCGGAGGACTGGGACCGTACGCCCGCGCACGTGTCCTCATGAGACCCTTGATGCGCCCCCGGTCCACAACCGTAGGATCGTCCTCCGCAACTTGATATCAAGGACCGGTGCGCAGAGCCGTCGTTGAGGGGTGGTGGCCGGGTGACGGATGGGCGTGCAGCAGCAACTCCCGGAGCATGCGCCGGGCTTGACCGAACGTCACCGAGGGGCGGCAGGACGTGAGCGAGGGGTACGAGGGCAACGCCGGAACGGACCGCCGACGGTTCGCCGGTGGCACAGGAACAGCCTCTGACCACGCGGGAATTCCGTTCCGGGGACACGTATTCCGGGTATCGGGATTCCTGCGGGACCAACTGCACGCACGACGTGCAGCCCCGGACGGACGGATTCGACACGCGTGACGGAGTACCCCATCTCCTTCGAGCGCCCCGGCGCCGACCCTGCGGACCCCCGCGGGGCGGTTCTGCACACCCCGACGCAGGTGCCGGACGCGCCCATGGCCGCCTTACCCGCGCAGGCGCGCGCCGGAGAGACACCCTCGACACCGAGTACGGCCACACCGTGCGGCAAGGGAAAGGAGCCGGCCTCGTCTGCCGACACCACGGGCCCGGGCCCCGAGCACTCCCAGCCTTCCGCCGTGGAGTCCGACACGCACCGACCGCGGCCCGTGCCCGAATCCGTCCCGGACCGGCCGGACACCGAGCAGGACCGGCCGCAGAGCGGCGGCTCCGAGCGCCGCAAGGGCCAGGGGCTCACGCCGGGCCAGCCCACGCCCATGCGCCGGGACGGCGACCGGCTGCGGTTCGTCGGGGCGGCGACACGGCGGATCGCCCGCGGCATCGACCTCGACGAGATCGTCATGGGGTTGTGCCGGGCGACCGTACCGACGTTCTCGGACGCGATCCTGGTCTATCTGCGCGACCCGCTGCCCGTCGGCGACGAGCGGCCCACCGGCCCGCTGCTGCTGCGGCTGCGCCGCACCGACCGCATCCCGGCCGAGCGGGACACCGAGAGCGCCGGCTTCTCCCCCGCGCTCCAGCCCGAGCCCGCGGAGCTCACCGAACTCGACTCGCTCGGCGCCGAACTGTGCGAGGTGCGGCCGGGCAGCGCGCTCGCCGAGGTGCTGCGCGGGGTCCGCCCGGTCTTCACGGACGCGCCCGCGGCCCACGCCGCTCTGCCCGAACTGCTCGGGGCGGGCGGCGAGTCGCTGGTGCCCGGCGGCCAGCGCTCGATCCTCGCCCCGCTGCGCGGCCGGCGCCGGGTGATCGGCGCCGCGCTGTTCCTGCGGCGGCCGGAGCGCCTGGCCTTCGAGGCCGACGACCTGCTGGTCGCCGCCCAGCTGGCCACGCACAGCGCGCTGGGCATCGACAAAGCGGTGCTGTACGGCCGTGAGGCGTACATCGCCGACGAGCTGCAGCGCACCATGCTCCCGGAGCACCTGCCGCGGCCGACGGGCGTGCGGCTGGCCTCCCGCTACCTCCCGGCCGCCGAGACGGCACGGGTCGGCGGCGACTGGTACGACGCGATCCCGCTGCCGGGCAGCAGGGTGGCGCTGGTGGTGGGCGACGTCATGGGCCACTCCATGACCTCGGCGGCCATCATGGGCCAGCTGCGCACGACGGCACAGACGCTCGCCGGCCTGGACCTGCCGCCGCAGGAGGTGCTGCACCACCTCGACGAACAGGCGCAGCGGCTGGGCACCGACCGCATGGCGACCTGCCTCTACGCCGTCTACGACCCGGTCTCGCACCGCATCACCATCGCCAACGCGGGCCATCCGCCACCGGTGCTGCTGCACCTGGGCGGCCGGGCCGAGGTGCTGCGGGTGCCCCCGGGCGCGCCGATCGGCGTCGGCGGGGTCGACTTCGAGGCCGTGGAACTGGACGCGCCCGCCGGCGCGACCCTGCTGCTCTACACCGACGGTCTGGTGGAGTCCCGGCTGCGGGACGTGTGGACCGGGATAGAGCAGCTGCGGGAGAAGCTGGCGGCCACGGCGCAGCTGACGGGGCCGGACCATCCGCCGCCGCTGGAGGCGCTGTGCGACGAGGTCCTGGACATGCTCGGGCCGGGCGACCGGGACGACGACATCGCGCTGCTCGCGGCCCGCTTCGACGGGATCGCGCCCAGTGACGTGGCGTACTGGTTCCTGGAACCGGAGGACGCGGCGCCCGGGCGGGCGCGGCGGCTCGCGCGCCGGGCGCTGTCCCGGTGGGGCCTGGAGGAGCTCAGCGACTCCGTCGAGCTGCTGGTCAGCGAGGTCGTCACCAACGCGGTGCGCTACGCCTCACGGCCGGTGACGCTGCGGCTGCTGCGCACCGACGTCCTGCGGTGCGAGGTGGGCGACGACGTGCCCCAGCTGCCCCGGCTGCGGCAGGCCCGCGCGACCGACGAGGGCGGACGCGGCCTGTATCTCGTCAACCGGCTGGCCCGGCGGTGGGGGGCGACCCGGCTGAGCACGGGCAAGGTCGTGTGGTTCGAACTGAGCAAGACCGCGCCGTAGAGAGACCGAAGGGAAGGGCGCCCGGTGTTCACCGGGTGCCCTTCCCTTTGCGTTGCTACTGCTGACCGTTGGGATTCAGCGGATTGTCGATGTTCCCGTTGGTCGGCGTCCCCGTCGGTGTCTGCGACGGCGACTGGGTGGGCGTCTGCGACGGCGACTGTGTCGGCGTCTGCGTGGGTGTCTGCGACGGCGACTGGGACGTCGGCGCCTGGCTCGACGGGGTCTGCGACGGCGTCTGGGTCGGCGTCTGCGAGACCGTCGGCGTGTACGTCGGCTGGACCGCCGCGCCCTGGTCGGTCTCCAGGTCGAACTTCAGGCCCGTCTGGGAGACACCGAACATGTAGGCCGCCCAGATCTGCGCCGGGAAGCCACCGCCGTTGACGCGCGGGTAGCCGCCGGCCTTGTACATCGAGACCTGGGCGCCGTTCTTCTTGGACTCGCCGAACAGGCCCACCGTGGTGACCAGGTCGGGCGTGTACCCGCTGAACCAGGCCGAGCGGTTCTCGTCGGAGGTGCCGGTCTTGCCGGCGACCTTGCGGCCGTCGCGGTTGGCGTTGTCACGGACCGAGGTCTTGGCCGTACCGTCGTCGACCACGCCGGTCAGCACGGAGGTGACCGAGTCGGCGGCCTCGCGTTTGATGACCTGCCCGCCGATCGGGTTCGGCAGGTCGACCGTGCGCCTGCTGCTCTCGACCGACTTGATGATGGACGGGGTGACCTTCTTCCCGTGGTTGTCGAGCGTCGCGTAGACGCCGGCCATCTGCAGGGGGCTGGCGCCCATCGTGCCGAGGGTCTGGGCGGGTACGGCCCTGAGGTCGGCGGTGTCCATGCCGAGCTGGCTCGCCACCTTCAGCACCTTGGCCATGCCCACGTCGACGCCCATCTGCGCGAAGACGGAGTTGACGGAGTAGTTCATCGCCGTCTGGACGGTGATGGGCCCGTAGTCGTGGTCGTCCTCGTTCTGTGGGGCGAAGCCGACCTTGACGCCGTTGTCCACGACCGGGCGCTTGCTGGTGCCGTCGTACATGGTGTTGGCGGTGATCGGTTTGCCGGTCTGGGTCTGGGCGGCCTCGTCGAAGGCGGCGGCGAGGATGACCGGCTTGAACGTCGACGCCGGCTGGTAGTCCACGCGGGTCGCGTTGTTGCGGTAGTGCTGGTAGTAGCCCTTGCCGCCGTACATCGCGACGACCGCGCCCGTCTTGGGGTTGACCGACACGGCTCCGGCCTGGACGTCGGCGTCCACCGAGCGCTTCTTCGGGTCGAGCTTGCTGGTCAGCTGGGACTTGGCGGCTTTCTCCAGCGCGGCCTGCTTCTTCTTCTGGATGTTGAGCGTGATCGTCCAGCCGCCCTGGTTGACCAGGGTCAGGGCGTCGTTGACGTTGTCGGCGCTGCCCTGTGCGACGAGCTGCTTGGCGAGCTGGTTGTTGGCCGCGTCCACCAGGTAGCCGGTCTGGCCGTCCATGCCGGGTGCGGCCTTGGGCTCCTTCGGCGTCGGGAACGTCATCTTGTCGCGCTCGGCCTTGTCCAGCCAGCCCTGTCCGACCATGTTGTCGAGGACGTAGTTCCAGCGGGCCTTCACCAGGCGCCGGCCGGTGTCGGAGGCGATCGCCCAGTCGTACTGGTTCGGCGCCTGCAGCAGTGCGGCGAGGTAGGCGCCCTGCTCGACCGAGAGCTTCTCGGCGTCGACGCGGTAGTAGGCCTGCGCGGCGGCCTGGATGCCGTAGGCGCCGCGGCCGTAGTAGCTGGTGTTGATGTAGCCGGCGAGGATGTAGTCCTTGGACTTCTCCCGGTCCAGCTTCAGCGAGATGACCAGTTCCTTCAGCTTGCGTGAGACGGTCTGGTTCTGGGTGAGGTAGTAGTTCTTGACGTACTGCTGGGTGATCGTCGAACCGCCCTGCGCGCCCTTGCCGGACAGGGTATTGAGCAGACCGCGGGCGGTGCCCTTGAGGTCGATGCCGTTGTCCTTGTAGAACGTCTTGTTCTCGGCGGCGACGAAGGTCCGCTGGACGTCCTTGGGCACCTTGGACAGCGGCACGATCTCGCGGTTGCGCTTGCCGTCGCGGGTGAGGAGCGAGCCGTCGCTGTACTTGTAGACGTTGCTTTGCAGCGTCGCGTCGGCATTGCCCTTGGGAATGTCGATCATCATGTACAGCACGACGAAGGCGGCCATGCCGAGCAGGCACACGCCGAGGAAGCCGCCGACGATCTTCTTCCAGGTGAAGAGCCGGCGTATGAAGCTCTTGCCGTCCTTGCCCTTGCCCGCACCGCCGCGGGCCGCCTTGCCCTTGGCGGCGCGCCGAGCTGCGGCGCGGCCGCCCTCGACCGGGCCGCCCTCGGCCGTGCCGACCGACGCCGTGCCGGCCGGGCGGGTGGGCGCCGCCGTACCGGACGAGCGCGTGGGGGGCGCCGCGCGGCGGCCACCGCGCTGTCGCGCTCTTCTCTCTTCCGCTCGTCCCATGAGTCCGTTCCGCTCCGCTTCGTTCATGTGTGCTCATGTGTCACACAGGTTCGCCGCACAGGTCAGCTCAGAAAGCTAACACCGGGAGATGTGCCAAAGGTCCGTCGTTCCCGCCTTTTGCGGACGTGACAATCAGCACCCACCCCAACGGAACCGACGGATGGGAGCGGTCAGGGGTTGCCCGACCAGGCGAAGCGATACCACCTCGACACCTGGGGGCGCTGTTGCAGAACCATGACAATCGGCCGTCACCTGGGCCGCCGCACAGCGCGCCATGATCTACACACGGCGCGTATACACGAGGGGTATACACCACGTGTACAGTCCTTGGCATGTCCATCGGTCACACCCTTCTGGGACTCCTTGAGTCCGGGCCACGCCACGGTTACGACCTCAAGCGGGCCTTCGACGAGAAGTTCGGTCACGACCGGCCGCTGCACTACGGCCAGGTCTACTCGACGATGTCCAGGCTGCTGAAGAACGGCCTCGTGGAGGTCGACGGCATCGAGCCGGGCGGCGGTCCCGAGCGCAAGCGGTACGCCATCACCGACGCCGGGATCACCGACGTCGAGCGGTGGCTCGCGACGCCGGAGGCGCCGGAGCCGTACCTGCAGTCGACGCTCTACACCAAGGTCGTCCTCGCGCTGCTGACGCACCGCAACGCGGCCGACATCCTCGACACCCAGCGCGCCGAGCACCTGCGCATGATGCGGATCCTCACCGACCGCAAGCGCAGGGGCGACCTCGCCGACCAGCTCATCTGCGACCACGCCCTGTTCCACCTCGAGGCCGACCTGCGCTGGCTGGAGCTCACCGCCGCGCGCCTCGACAAGCTCGCCGAGGCGGTGACCAAATGACTCCCGACGGTTCCCTGCTGGTCGCCGACGACCTGCACAAGGCGTACGGCCCGACCGTCGCCCTCGACGGCGCCGAGTTCTCCATCCACCCGGGCGAGGTCGTCGCCGTCATGGGCCCCTCCGGGTCCGGCAAGTCGACGCTGCTGCACTGCCTCGCCGGGATCGTGACGCCCGACTCGGGGTCGATCCTCTACAACGGGCGCGAGATGGCGACCATGAGCGACGCCGAGCGCAGCGCCCTGCGGCGCTCGGAGTTCGGCTTCGTCTTCCAGTTCGGCCAGCTCGTGCCGGAGCTGACCTGCGTCGAGAACGTCGCGCTGCCGCTGAGGCTCAACGGCGCCTCCCGCAAGGAGGCCGAGCGGGCCGCGCTCACCTGGATGGAGCGGCTGGAGGTCGACGACCTCCGCAAGAAGCGGCCCGGCGAGGTCTCGGGCGGTCAGGGCCAGCGCGTCGCGGTGGCGCGGGCGCTGGTGACCGACCCGCGGGTGCTGTTCGCCGACGAGCCCACGGGCGCGCTCGACTCGCTCAACGGCGAGCGCGTGATGGAACTGCTCACGGACGCCGCGCGGTCCACCAACGCGGCCGTGGTGCTGGTCACGCACGAGGCGCGGGTGGCCGCGTACTCGGACCGCGAGATCGTCGTACGGGACGGCAAGTCCCGGGACATGGAGCGCGTCGTATGACCTTGCGGGGGTGGGCCAAGGACTTGGCCATGGGGGTGCGGTTCGCCTTCGCCGGCGGCCGCGAGGGCTGGGTACGGGCCCTGCTGACGGCCGTCGGCGTGGGGCTCGGTGTGGCCCTGCTGCTGCTGACGACCGCGCTTCCCAGTGCGTTGTCCGCGCGTGACCGGCGCAGCAGCGACCGGGACGACTTCACGTACAGCGGCAAGGTGCTGCCGAAGGCCGACGACACGGTGATCGTCGCCAAGACGGACACCACCTTCCGCAGCGACGACGTCCGCGGCCGGCTGCTGCAGCCCGAGGGCGCGAAGGCACCGCTGCCGCCCGGCGTGGGGACGTTCCCCGCGAAGGGCGAGATGGTCGTCTCGCCCGCGCTGCGGAAGCTGCTGGAGTCCGGCTCGGGCAAGCTGCTGCGCGAGCGCCTGCCGTACCGGATCACCGGCACGATCGGGCACGCCGGGCTGATCGGGCCCGCCGAACTCGCCTACTACGCGGGCGCCACCGGCCTGGAGGACCACCTGGTCGGCGGATATGTCGAGCGGATCGACTACTTCGGGCCGTCGCCCGGACACCAGCAGGACGCGCTGGACCCGATCCTGCTCCTGCTCATCATGATCATCTTCGTGGTGCTGCTGCTGCCGGTGGGCGTGTTCACTGCGGCGGCCGTGCGCTTCGGCGGCGAGCGCCGGGACCGGCGGCTCGCGGCCCTGCGGCTGGTCGGCGCGGACGGCCGGATGGCCCGCCGGATCGCGGGCGGCGAGGCCCTCGCCGGGGCCCTGCTGGGGCTCGTCCTGGGCACGGCCTTCTTCCTGGTGGGGCGGCAGCTCGCGGCCCTGCTGGTGGTGCGGGACATCAGTGTCTTCCCCGGCGACCTCAACCCCTCGCCCGCGCTCGTCGCGCTGGTCGCCGTCGCCGTACCGGCCGCCGCCGTCCTGGTGACGCTGTTCGCGCTGCGCGGGGTGGTCATCGAACCGCTCGGCGTGGTCCGTACGGCGAAGCCGCCGCGCCGCCGGCTGTGGTGGCGGCTGCTGCTGCCGCTGGGCGGCCTGGCGCTGCTGTACCCGATGATGGGCAAGGGCAACGACAGCGGGAACTTCAACGAGTGGATGGTGATCAGCGGCACCGTGCTGCTGCTGGTCGGCGTCACCGCGCTGCTGCCGTGGCTGGTCGAGGCCGTGGTGGCCCGGCTGGACCCGGGCGCCGTCTCCTGGCAACTGGCTGTCCGCCGCCTGCAGTTGAGCAGCGGCTCGGCGGCCCGCATGGTCAACGGCATCGCCGTCGCGGTGGCCGGCGCGATCGCGCTGCAGATGCTGTTCGCCGGCGTCCAGCACGACTACGTCAAGTCCACCCAGGCCGACCTGAACCGGGCCCAGATGGAGATGTCCCTGCAGGGTGACGTCCCGCTGTCCGAGGCCGGCCGGCGGCTGGCGAACACCGAGGGGGTCCGCCACGCGACGGCCCTGTCGCTGGGCTCGGCCGGGAACGGTCCGAAGGATCCGGACGACTCGGTGGAGGTGGCCGTCGGCTCCTGCGCGCAACTCGGCCAGGTGGCTCGGCTGGCCTCGTGCCGGGACGGCGACATCTTCCGGATCGTCGGCGCCCACTACGACTCCGCGTCGCCGAAGCTGCTCAAGGCGGGTAGGACCCTGTACTTCGACCCGGCCTACAGCGGGTCGCGGAGCCACACGGTCCCCTGGAAGGTGCCCGCCGGTCTGAAGACCGCGGGGCCCCGGAAGGACCCGACCGGCTACGAGCGCGGCGGTCTGCTCATCACGCCCAAGGCACTGCCCGCGGCCTCCACGGCCGGCTTCGTGCGGAAGGTGTACGTCTCGCTGGACCCGTCGGTCCCCGACGCCCGTGAGTACGCGCGCAACGCCGCCGCGGCCCTGGACCCGCTGGCGGACGTGTACGCGCTGACGTCGGGCAAGGTCAACGTGCAGTTCCGCTCCATCCGCACCGGCCTGTTCGTAGGGGCCACCTGCGTCCTGGTGCTGATCGGGGCGAGTCTGCTGGTCTCCCAGCTGGAGCAGCTTCGGGAGCGCAAGAAGCTGCTGTCGTCGCTGGTCGCCTTCGGCACCCGGCGCCGCACGCTGAGCCTGTCGGTGCTGTGGCAGACGGCGATCCCGATCGCGCTGGGCCTGCTGCTGGCGTCCGTCGTCGGTCTGACACTGGGCGCGGTGCTGCTGCGGATGACCGGCGAGGCGGTGACGGTGGACTGGGCGAGCGTGCTGTCCATGACGGGCATCGGCGCCGCGGTGGTCATCGCCGTGACCGTGCTCAGCCTGCCGCCGCTGCTGCGGCTGATGCGCCCGGACGGTCTGCGCACCGAGTAGCGCGGCGCGCCCCGTAGGCCCCTCCCCCGCGCCGGGGAGGGGCCCGGCCCGTTCACAGGCTGTGCTGCTGCACCACCCGTCGTACCTGCGCGAAGAGCATGCCGACGTTGACGGACTTGCGGCACACGACGACCGCGACCACGTCCTGCTGCTGACTCATCCTCACGAACAGGTGGGTGACGTTGTCACTGTTGACGAGGATCTCCTGGAAGAAGTGGGTCTCGTCGCCGCTCTGCCCCCGGCGTTCCTTCCACAGGTCCTCGATCATCAGCACGGTTCGGCCCTGGAACAGGTCGAGCGTCGCGCCCGCCAGCAGGTCCAGGACCTCCGGAGGGTGACTGTCGACCGTCTCGTACGCCAGCAGCATGCCGGTGGCCATGTCGACGACACCCGACGCGACACAGTCGGGGGCCTCGGTACGCAGGGATTTGACCAGGCTCATCACCTGGTCCGAGAAACCGGCGTTCATACGCTTCGTCGCCATCCTTTCAGACTCCTTCTGCTGTCTTGCTCATGAGGATCGAGCCGATCCGGTCCAGGGCGGGCTGGGTCGCCAGGTGCAGCCGGTCGACGTCCATGCCCTCGTCGCCGAGGACGATCATGAGAGCCGTGTCGCCCACCGCGTAGAAGGCCGCGCAGCCGTGGCTTCCGTACGTCACGGTCTGGCGCAGGGCGCCGCGGGCGGTCGCCTGGGCGGTACGGCGGGCCAGGCCCAGGCCTGCCGCCGCGAGCGCGGCGAGGCCTTCCGGGTCGATCGAGTCGGCGGTGTCGGCCGCGATGAGCAGACCGTCGGCCGCCGCGACCGCGGTGTCGGTGATGCCGGTCACCTGCTCCCGTAGACCGCGCATCTCGAGCGCCAGGGCTTCGTGATCCATGTACTCAACTCCCGTGATTTCCTTGGTGTGTTCATCTCGTGGTGCCGTTGCGAAGCCGGAAGAAGCCGCCCGGCCTGCGGCGCGGCAGGTCCGCCGGGCCGGGCGGTTCGGGTGGGGGCGGAGCGGGGGGCGGGGGTGTGCGGTGCCGTACGCCCTCCGGCGGGGTGCGGACCGGGATGGGAGCGGGCGTCGGGGGGCAGGTCAGCAGTCCCTCGGCGAGCATGCGGGCCAGTTCGACGGTGACGGTGTAGACACCGCGTCCGGTGCGGAAGGCGAGGTCGCGGGCGGTGCGGCGGCCGTCGGCGTGGGCGAGGACGTCCCGCCGCAGTTCGGTGAGCGGGCCCTCGTACCCGGCCACGGGCAGCGGCCGTTCCCGGTCCGGGTGGACGGGGTACGGCAGGGTGGCCAGGGCGGCGAGCTTGCGGCCCGCCTCCTCCAGCAGCCTCACGGAGGACTCGCCGACCGGTACCGGGGCGGGCGGTTCCAGTCCGGCGGGGCCGCTCTCGCAGCCGTCGATCCGTCCGGCGATGACCGCGAACACCGCGTCCTGCAGCGCCATCGCGCACACCACCCGCAGCTGGGCGGCGCCCGTGTAGCCGTGCGCGATCAGCCCGGTGACCGGCCAGCGCGCGCCGCCGGCCTCGCGGACCAGCGCCGCCCACTGCTCACCGGTCACCCGTCCGGAGCGCAGCAGCAGGGCCTCGGGTCCCGGCGCACCGGGTGTCTCCACGGCGACGACGAGTCCGTGGCGCAGATGGAAGGTTCCGCCGGGCACCCCGGACACCCTCAGTGCGCCGGTCAGTCCCTCGCGCCCACAGGCGGCCAGGGACCGCGCCAGCAGGTCGTAGCCCGACATCACGCTCCTCGCCCGCCGCAGCCGTCTCGCACATACGCCTGACGCGTAGCGCTGAGGGGGGAAGATTTATCAGCCGGAGCGCATATTCCGGACGGAGATTTCCGACCTGTCGCTCGTTGGCGGAAGTTGGGCCGAGGGTCCGCGCAATTGGTTTTGTTCGGCGCTCATTTGACCGAACGGGGAGGGGATTTCGAGCAGGTCGGCGTCAGGCTCCGGCCTTGTCGTGGGCGTCGCCGGGGGCCGCGCCCGCGGACTCCGCTTCGGCCGTGACGGCCTCGTCCTCGATCGCCGGACGGGCTTCGGGCTCGACGGCGTCCTCCGGTTCCGCCCTTTCGGTCCCGTCCGTCTCGTCCGTCCCGTCCGCCTGCCCCGACGAGTAGGCCCGCAGGTAGCCCACCACCGTGTTCGTCACCGCCACCAGCGGTACGGCCACCACGGCGCCGCCGATGCCCGCCACCATGCCGCCCGCGGCGACCGTGAGGACCACCGCGAGGGGGTGGACGCGTACCGCGCGGCCGAGGATGAAGGGCTGCAGGATGTGGCCCTCGATCTGCTGCACGGCGAGGACCACGATGAGGGTCATCACCGCGGTGAAGACGCCCTGGGTGACCAGTGCGACGACCACTGCCAGCGCGCCGGAGGCGACCGCGCCGACCAGGGGGATGAAGGAGAACAGGAAGATGAAGACGGCCAGCGGGACGGCCATGGGGACGTCGAGGAAGTAGATGCCGAGGCCGATGAAGACGGCGTCGATGAGGGCGACGAGGACCGTGCCGCGGACGTAGGCGGTCAGGGTGCGCCAGGCCCGCGGGCCCGCGCCGGCGACGCCCGGGCGGGCAGCCGCGGGGACCAGCTTCAGGAACCACTCCCAGATGCGCCGGCCGTCGTAGAGCAGGAAGAGGGTGGAGAAGAACGTCAGGAGGATGCCGGTGAGAGCCTCGACGACGACCTGGACGCCCTCCAGGCCCGCCGAGGTGATCTGGTCGGTGTTGGCGCCGACCGCGTCCCGGAGGTTCTTGGCGATCTGGTTGATCTGCTTCTCGGTGACGTGGAAGGGGCTCTTCAGCAGCCAGTTGCGCAGATCGTCGATGCCGTTCTGGATCTGGTCGGAGAGCGTGTCGATGTTCTCCATGACCTGCCAGGTCACGAACCAGCCCAGGAGCCCTATCACGATGAAGCCGAGGATCGCGGTGAGGGCGGTGGCGGGGCCGCGCGGGACGCCGTAGCCCTTCAGGCGGGCCACCGTGGGCTGCAGCAGCGCGGTGATGAGCAGGGCCACGACGAACGCGAAGACGACGAGCTGTACGGCGCTGATGACCCGCATCAGCACCCAGACGGTGCCCGCGAGCACCAGCAGCCGCCAGCCGGCCTCGGCGGCGACGCGCACGCCCCAGGGCACGGCCTGGGCGGGGTCGGGGCGTACCGGGACGACGACGGCCTGGGGCATCTCGTCCGCCCCGGTCTCCCGTGCCGCGCGCGCCGGACGCCGGCGGGACGGCGGCCCGATCTCGGACTCCTCCCGCTCCACCTCGGCGCGGCGTTCGTCCAACAGCTCGCCGACCTCCGTCAGCCCGGCACCGAGCCGGCCGAGCCACCCTGGCACTCGCGACATGATCCGTCCTCTTCCCCCGCGTCCCCGGGTGCTGGCCACCACTCCCCCCTGGAGTCGTTCGCGTCCGACCGTACATGGCGAAAGCCCCTCCCCCTAGGACGGGGAGGGGCTACGCGGGGTTGAGAGGTGAGGTGGTGAACCTCGCCGGCTCAGTACCAGTGGTTGGCGACCCAGAACGACTGCGCCTCGCACGGGCTGCCGTAGCGGCTGTTCATGTAGTTCAGGCCCCACTTGATCTGGGTGGCCGGGTTGGTCTGCCAGTCGGAGCCGGCCGTGGAGTACTTCGAGGCGGGCAGTGCCTGGAAGAGACCGTAGGCGCCGGAGGAGGCGTTGACCGCGTGGTAGTTCCAGCTGGACTCGTGGTCCACGATGTAGCTGAAGCACTGGAACTGGTTGCCCGGCACCATCTGCCGGGCCATCGCCTGGATCTCGGCGACCGTGTACGAGCTCTGGACCGGGAAGTCGGCGCTGCTGCGGCTGGCGGCCTGCTTGACCTCGGCGCGCTGCTTGGCTTCCTTTGCGGCCTTCTCCGCCGCCGCCTTCTTGGCGATGGCGGTGTCGGCGGCGGCCTTGCGGGCGGCCGCTTCGGCATCCTTCTTGGCGCTCGCGTCGGCCTGGATGGCCTGGGCGTCGGCCTGCTGCGTCAGGGACGCGGTCTGCACCTGGGCCTGCTGGCCCGTGGGTATGTCCGCGAGCAGCGTGGTGTCGGCGGCCGTCGGCTCGGCGTCGTTGTTCTGCGCGACGCTGCCCGAGGCAACTCCGACGACGCTTCCGACGGCGGTGACCGCGGTGGCCGAGGCCACTGCGAATCCCCGGACCGAAATCCGGCTCACACGGTTTCCTTCCAGCATCGCCCGCTTCGGTGACCCTGGCGGACGCAATCGTGCCCCTGGCGCTGGCCTCCCAACTACGGGGTCACGGGAGACACGGGCCCGGTGGGCAACTCCCGCTCGGGGAGCGCCGCGTGGTGCTCGGGCGGCATACGACGACGCTATGGAGTTGGCTGTGGTGCTTCTGTGGTGCCGTACCGCTGGGGGTACAGGTGTGTCGTATGCGGGGCCTGACAGGAGTGAGACTCTGCCGTACGGCGACGCCGGGTGGCAATTCTGAGTTGCGTGTGAAAGCTCACATGCCGTTTACCCCAGGGGATTTCGGTGAACGGCACCACACGAAGGCGCCGCCCCGCTAGGCTCTCGGCCTTTACGGAACGGCGCCAACTGGTGCGGAAACTGTCAGATTTGGCCGTCTTCCAGCATTTCGGTCACAAGCGCCGCGATCTGGGATCGCTCGGACCTCGTCAGGGTCACGTGCGCGAAGAGCGGATGCCCCTTCAGCTTCTCCACGACGGCGACGACACCGTCGTAGCGCCCGACGCGCAGATTGTCCCGCTGTGCCACGTCATGGGTGAGAACCACCCGTGAATTGGCGCCGATTCGGGACAGAACGGTCAACAGGACGTTCCGTTCCAGCGACTGCGCCTCGTCCACGATCACGAACGCGTCGTGCAGCGAGCGTCCGCGGATGTGGGTGAGCGGCAGGACCTCCAGCATCCCGCGGGAGGTGACCTCCTCGATGACCTCGCGGCTGGTGACCGCGGAGAGGGTGTCGAAGACCGCCTGCGCCCAGGGGCTCATCTTCTCGGCCTCGGAGCCCGGCAGATAGCCGAGTTCCTGCCCGCCCACCGCGTACAGCGGACGGAAGACCATCACCTTCTGGTGCTGGCGGCGCTCCAGGACCGCTTCGAGGCCGGCGCACAGCGCGAGCGCCGACTTGCCGGTGCCGGCCCGGCCGCCCATGGACACGATCCCGACGTCCGGGTCGAGGAGCAGGTCGAGCGCGATCCGCTGCTCGGCGCTGCGGCCCTTGATGCCGAACGCCTCCCGGTCGCCGCGCACCAGCCGGACGTTGCCCTCGGCCGTGACCCTGCCGAGCGCCTTGCCGCGCTCGGAGTGGATGGTCAGACCGGTGTGCACGGGCAGGTCGGACACTTCGGGCACGAAGACGTGCCCCTCCTCGAAGAGGATGTCCACCTGCTCGGCCGGCAGGGTCAGTTCGGACATTCCGGTCCAGCCGGAGGAGTCCGTGATGGCGAGCTCGGCGCGGTACTCCTCGGCGAGGAGACCGACGGAGGAGGCCTTGATCCTGAGCGGCAGGTCCTTCGACACGACGGTGACGTCGAACCCCTCGGCCTGCAGATTGCGGGCGACCGCGAGGATGCGGGAGTCGTTGTCCCCCAGGCGGTAGCCGGTCGGCAGAACGCTGGGGTCCGAGTGGTTGAGCTCGACACGAACGGTCCCGCCGAATTCCCCGATCGGGATGGGGGCGTCGAGGCGACCGTGCTTCACCCGGTAGTCGTCGAGCAGGCGCAGGGCCTGCCGGGCGAAGTAGCCGAGTTCGGGATGGTGCCGCTTCGCCTCCAGCTCCGTGACCACCACGATGGGGAGCACGACCTCGTGCTCCTCGAAGCGGGTCAGGGCGTTCGGGTCGGCCAGCAGGACGCTGGTGTCGAGAACATAGGTGCGCCGGTCTGGCTTGTGGCGCTTTGTGCTGGTCACCACGGAAGGACGTACCCCCTCGGATGAGGTCGGGGAGCGACGGAGTGGAGCTGGACCGGTCGACGGCCGCGATGCACGGGCCGAGAACCGGCCCTCCGCCTTGTCTTCCGTGCTGGAACCGCACGGTCGGGCTGGTGCAAAGGGCCTCCCGGGCGGACGGCCCCGTGCCGTCCGCTGAGATACGACACCCGTGGTTCGGGCATCGACCTGACTGGCTTATGCCCTCGAACACGCGTCACCATGCCGACACTCACGACGGCGCCCCGGTGAACTCCTAGTTACTTGCGCCCCAATATGGGTAAGGGGGTCAGCCTCCGTAGCGGCGGTGTCGCGCGGCGTAGTCGCGCAGGGCCCGCAGGAAGTCGACCTTGCGGAAGGCCGGCCAGAAGACCTCGCAGAAGTAGTACTCGGAGTGCGCGGTCTGCCACAGCATGAAGCCGGACAGCCGCTGCTCGCCGCTGGTACGGATGACGAGGTCGGGGTCGGGCTGGGCGCCGGTGTAGAGGTGGCGGCCGATCATGTCGATGTCGACGGCCTCCGCGAGGTCCTCCATGGAGGTGCCCTTGTCGCGGGCGTCGAGGAGCATCGAGCGCACGGCGTCCGCGATCTCCTGGCGGCCGCCGTAGCCGATGGCCACGTTGACGAGTATCCCGTCGACGTGGGCGGTGGTCTCCTCGGCCTCCTTGAGCGTCGTCTGCATGTTCGACGGCAGCAGGTCGGGGGTGCCCACGTGGTGCACCCGCCAGCGGCCGTCGGCGGCGAGGGTGCGGACGACGTCCTCGATGATGCCGAGGAGCGGACCGAGTTCCTCCTGCGGGCGGTCGAAGTTGTCCGTCGACAGCAGCCACAGGGTGACGACCTCGACGTCCGTCTCGCTGCACCAGCCGAGGAACTCCTCGATCTTCTCGGCGCCGGCGCGGTGGCCGTGCACGGTGGTGGAGCCCGAGGCCTTCGCCCAGCGCCGGTTGCCGTCCATGATGACGCCGATGTGCTTGGGCACCTGAGCGTGGTCCAGGTGGCCTTCCACCCGGCGCGCGTACAGCCTGACCAGCAGGCCGCGCAACTTGTCGCGCAGGTTCACGTGATTGTCAGCCCCTCAGATGCGATCGGACGGGGCGGCCCGCGGCCCAGGCGTGCGGCGGGCGCTCCCTGTCCGTATGGCGGTCCCCGGCGGCGAAAGCCTACCCCCGCCGCACCGCCACTCTCCCAAGAGGAGGCCGGGGAACACAAAAAAACGGGCCGGTCCGTGGGGGGGAGACGGACCGGCCCGAGGGGGGGTTTCCACCATAACCCTTCGTAAGTGATGCTGCGTGCATCGGCGTGCCACAACTACTCTCCGGAATCGAACGGCGACGCCCGGGTGGTCGCCGAGGGCCCTTTTCAGGGCTGCCCCATGGCCGAAAGACAGCTGATTTACAGGGGTTTCGCGAAGGACGCGGCGAGATTCGGGAGGTTCGGCGGGCATGTGCGGCCGTTCGGCGGAATGTCGACGGGGGTCGCCCGGGCGGGTGACGCGGGCCGCGAACCCCGGCTTGACGGCGGTGCGGGCCATGGACATGCAAAAAGGCACCGCGCAGCCCCCTCCACTGCGCGGTGCCGCCCGCGCAGCTTTGCTCACGCGAATTACCTTGGTCTGAACTTACGTGACGCTTGGGGCGGGATGCGACTCGCGGGCATAACAATGTGGAAACCGAGGCGTGTGGGCCGGACGGCATGGCCGCGTGAATCGCCGACGACGGCGGACAGGAGCTGTCCTCATCCCGTCCCGCGGGTCGCCGTCCGCAGCGGCGTTTCCTGGCCAATCCCGCCGAAGCGGGCGTCCGGGGGGCCTCTAGCGGCGCGGCTTGCGGATGTCGAAGAGGTGGCGGGAGCTGTGGGCGACGAAGGGGCCCTTGCTCTGGATCTCCTCGTGCAGGGACCGCAGGCGGTCCTCGTACGCCTCGACCGTGAAGCCGGGGACCATCCACACCACCTTGCGGAGGAAGTGCACGACGGCCGCGATGTCGTGGAACTCGATCCGCAGGCGCTCGGCACGCAGGTCGACGACCTCCAGGCCGGCCGCCTCGGCGCCCGCCCGTTCGCGGTCCGGGTCGCGGCCGGAGCTCTGCTCCACCGGCAGCGGACCGAGGAAGTACTCGACGAGTTCGAAGACGCTGCGCGGGCCGACGTGCTGGGCGAAGTACGTGCCGCCCGGCCGCAGGACGCGGGCGATCTCCGTCCAGTGCGGGGTCACCGGGTGCCGGCTGCTGACCAGGTCGAAGGCACCGTCCGCGAAGGGGAGCGGCGCGTCCTCGTGCGCGGCGACGACCACCGTGCCGCGCGGCCGGAGCAGTTCGGTGGCCTTGGCGACGTTCGGCGGCCAGCCCTCGGTGGCGGCGCTGAGGACCGGCGCGCTCGCGGCGGCCCGGCCCAGCGCGAAGTCGAGCACCTCTCCTCCCCCGGTCTGGATGTCCAGCGCGGCGGTGGCGCGGGCGAGGCGGCCGGCCAGCGACACGGCGTATCCCCACGAGGGCCGTTCCTCCGTGGCCCGTCCGTCGAACCAGGAGAAGTCCCAGCCGTCGGTGGGGACGGCGGCACCCTCGGCGACGAGGGCTTCGAAGGAACGGGGGGCGTCGTGGGGGGCCATGAGGTGATCCTGACAGGGGTACGACGACGGGCGCGCGCGATTTTTCGGGGCGCCGCGCCCGTGTCCGGGCGGGTCACGATTGATTCACGCTGTGCCGTCCCGCGGGCCGAGGTGCGGTCGCAGGAGCTCGTACGCCTGCTGCGCGGTCTCGGCGTCGAGGAGGCCGTCGGCGGTGGCGAGGCAGTCTCGGGCCGTGCGGGCTGCGGTCTCGTCGAGGTCGTCCGGGGTGTGAAGGACGGCCCACAGCCGCATCAGCAGGGTGCCGAACGCGGCGAGCGGACCGGCGACCGGGCCTTCCCTGCGTGCCCACCGTTCGGCGATCAGCCCGCCGACGGCCGGGACGTCCTCGATGCCGTGCCACAGCGGGTCGGGGGCGGCGTACACGACGTGCCGGACGTGGCTGTGCACGAGGGCGCCGCTGCACAGCAGGCAGGGTTCGAGCGTGGTGTGCAGCCGGTGGCCGTCCCGGCGCCGGCCGGCCGGGAGCTGTGCGAGGGCGTTGATCTCGGCGTGGGCGATGGCGGTCCCCGCGAGCTGTCCCGGCGGGGCCTGGGGTTCCTGGGCGCGGTTGCGGCCGGCGGCGACGACCCGTCCGCCGGCGTCGTACAGAACGGCGCCGACGGGCCTGCTGCCGGCCCGAAAGGCCTCCCACGCGAGCTCGAAGGGGAGGCGCCACACGGCGGGTATCGGATCGCCGGGCCCGGTGCGGCCGTTCACCGGACGAGGGGCCCGACCTCCTGTGCCGCGAACCGCACGAACCCCTCCGGGTCGGGTTCGTCGCCCGTCGGCTGGAGGATCACCCGGTCGGCGCCGGCCTCCGCGAGCCGCCGGACGGCCTTCGCGACGGTGTCGGCGTCACCGGCGACACCGAGGTCGGGGACGGACTCCAGGCCCTCGGCGGTGAGTTCGGCGCGCAGCCGGGAGGCGGCGTCGGGGCCGGTGGCGGTGAGGAGGTAGACGACGATCTCGTGGGGTTCGGCGGTGCGTCCGGCCGACTCCCGGCCCTCGTCGACGAGCCGGCGTGCCGCCCGTAGGCCGTCGGCGTTGGTCGACGCAGTCAGGACGGTGCCGTCGGCGGCCTCCCCGGCCAGCCGCAGTGAGCGCGGACCGGTGGCACCGGCCAGGACGGGGGCGGGGGTGGCGGGCGGCCAGTCGAGCTCGACGTCGTCGAGACGGACGTAGCGTCCGGCCGTGGTCAGCCGCTCCCCGCGCAGCAGGGCGCGCAGCGCGAGGAGGTGCTCCCGCAGCAGGGTGACCGGCGACTCGACCCGCGCCCCGACCTGCCCCATCCAGTCCTGCACTCCGTGTCCGACGGCGACGATCGGGCGGCCGGGGAACATGCGGTGCAGCGCCGCCGTCTCCATGGCGGTGACGGCGACGTTGCGCAGCGGCACCGGCAGGAGACCCACCCCGACCTTCAGCCGCTCGGTCCAGGCGAGGGCGGCGGCGGCCGTCGAGATGCCGCCCTCCCGGAAGCAGTCCTCCCACAGCCAGAGCTCCTCGAGCCCGCTGTCGTCGGCGAGTTCGGCGACGGCACGCAGTCGCTCGGGCGGGAGTTGCGGTCGGAACACGGCGCCGAGTCCAGTCATGCCCCTCTTCCTACCCGGCGGCCGTGAACCGGACAACTGCTTTACTCCTGGCCGTTGTCGTCGTCCGGCGCGTACCGCAGGAGTACGACACCGTTGCCGAAGACGTGGCTCTCGACGAGCCTGAGCGAGGCGGCGATGTCGCCCTCCGGGAAGAGCCGCCTGCCCCGGCCGACGAGGGCGGGATGGACGTACACCCGGTACTCGTCGACGAGCCCGAGGCGCAGGAACTCGGCGCCGAGTTCGGCCCCGCCGACCCACAGATCGCCTTGCGTGCGTTCTTTGAGCGCCCGGACCTCCTCGGGTACGACCTCCCGGACCAGGGTGGCGTTCCAGTCGACCTTCTCCAGGGTCCGCGAGTACACGAACTTGGGGATGTCCCGCCAGATCCCGGCGAACTCGACGATGGTCGGGGAGGCGTCCGGGTCGGAGTCGGCGGTGGGCCAGTAGGCAGCCATGAGCTCGTAGACGCGGCGGCCCTCGATCAGGGCGCCGAGTTCCCTGACCGTGTCGTTGAAGTGCTGGTGGAGTTCCTCGTCGACCCGGTTCCAGCTGATGTCGTGGTCCGGGCCCTCCATGTAACCGTCGAGGGAGACGGACATCATCAGGACGATCTTTCCCATGGTCCCCTTCTTTCCCGTGCGCAGGGCGGATACCTTCGGTTCGCGCGGTGGGCGGCACCGCCGGGAGGTCCTGAGTATGGCGCGGCGATGGCGTGACGGGCGGGGCGAACTTGTCGTGCGTCCGGAGGACGGTGAGGCCGCCGTGTCGGTGCCCCTGGAGATCGCCGCCTCCTACCGGTCGCGCACCAGAGGGCTGCTGGGGCGGGACGGCGTCGACGGCGCGATCCTGCTCTCCCCCGCGAACAGTGTGCACACCTTCCGTATGCGCTTCCCCATCGACGTCGCCTACCTCGACCGCGGCCTCAGGGTCGTCGCCGTGCGCACCATGCGGCCGGGCCGGCTCGGACTGCCCCGGCCGCGTTCACGGCATGTCCTGGAGGCCGAGGCCGGCGCGATGGAGGAGTGGGGGCTGCGCGTCGGGGAGCGGGTGGCGGTGCTGGTCTAGGCGCGGCTGCGTTTCCTGAGCGCGGCGGTCAGGGACTCCCACGACCGGTACCGCTTGAACGGGATCTCGAAGATCTTCGAGAACAGCCACGCGCCGGTCACCGAGACGGGCAGCGCGACGGCGAGCGTGAAGAGGAACGTGGGCAGGCCGGGCGCCACGAAGTGCGGGGCCACCCGGCGGATCACCGCCAGGACGATCGGCAGATGGATGAGGTAGAGGCTGTAGGAGAAGCCGCCCAGGCTCTCGACGGGCCGCGTGGTCAGCAGCCGTACCAGGACGGCGGGCCTGCCGGTGGCCACCCCGGCGAGCAGCATCGTCATGGCGGGGGCGATGGCCAGGTCCACCCAGAAGTAGTGGTTCACCGTCCAGACGGATCCCTGTACGACGCCCAGCACCAGGACGGGCAGGGCGGCCAGGCCGGCGAACAGCCCCCACGGCAGGCGCCGCACCCTCTCGGAAGCGGCGACGACTCCCGCACCGGCCATGCCGGCGACGAACACGGGGGCGAGATGGGGAGCGAGCCAGTTGTCGCCCTCGACGGGGGACGCGCCGGGCGCCGTCAGACCGCCGACGATCACCGGAAGCGCCACGCACGCCACCAGGACCGTCGCGTTCGTGCGCCGCCTGACGTACAGGAAGAGAAGGAAGAGGAGATACAGCTCGGCCTCCACCCCGATCGACCAGAAGGCGCCGTTCGGTGTGGGGGCGGTGAACACGTCCTGTGCGACCAGGCCGTAGACCAGGACCGTCGCGGCGGTGGGCGGTCCGAAGTGCGACGCGGGCACCACGAACCAGGAGATGGCCAGGCTCAGGACCAGCGCCGCCCAGTACGGAGGCAGGATGCGCCAGGCGCGCCGGCGCAGGAACTCGGCGGCGCCGCCGGAGCGCCAGCCGTGACGCGCCGGGGAGATCGCCAGCGAGAAGCCGGACAGCACCAGGAAGAAGACGACGGCGACGCGCCCGAACATCAGCACGTCCAGCCAGGCGGGCGCGGAACTGTCGGGGTAGCCCGGGAATGTGTACAGCCAGCAGTGGAACAGAACGACGTACAGCGCCGCCAGGCCGCGCAGGCCGTCCAGGCCCCGCACCTGCCGGCGGGTGGGTGCCTCGCTCGCCCGTTCCGTCCGCCCCGCGGGGCCGGCCACGTCCACGACGCTGCCGACCGGCGGACTCGAATCAACTGAAATCGCTCGGACCCTTCTCTGGGAATCCAGCCTGCCACGGACCGTCGGTGACTGGTACGTGGTGGCCGGCCGAGCGGTTCAACGGACGCCCGTCAGCTCTCGCTGCGCGGGAACGACACCTCCACACGGCGGTTCTTGCGCCGCCCCTCCTCCGTGGCGTTCGAGGCGATCGGGTAGTCCTCGGAGTAGCCGCGGACCTCGAAGGTGATGCCGGGGTCGTTCAGCTCCTGGGCGAGGACGTCCTGCACGGCGTTCGCGCGCTGCCTCGACAGGACGAGGCCGTGGGCGTAGCTGCCCAGGTCGTCGGTGAAGCCGAAGACACGGACGTGCGTCGCGTGCTGCTTCTTGATCTCGTCCGCGATCGTCGCGATACGGGACTTGGCCTCGCCGTTCAGCTTGGCGCTGTCCTTGCTGAACAGGACCTCCGCCTGCAGGGCGAACGTCACGGACGTGTTGGTGTCCGAGCGGCGCTCGTCGCCGTTCTCGTCCTCCACGACCGACTTGATGTCCAGGACCTTGGGGGCGGCGAGGGTGGCGCCCTCGGGGAGCTTGAGATCGGGGTCGTTCGGGTCGACCTCGACCGGGGCGGAGGCGGAGGGCTCGGTGCCCGGGGGCACGCTGGGACTGCCGTCGGCATGCGCCGTCACGGCTCCGACGAGGTTGGTCGCGACCATGAGGGTGGCGGCCGTGAGGAGCAGGGGGAGGCGGGGGGCGGTCACTTGGGGCCTCACCCGGAGATCTCGATGTCAGCGGGCGCGAACATAGGCAGTTGGAAGGACACTTGGGTCGTGTCGGCGGGCGGCGCGGGGAACTGCATGAATACCGGGACGCTCTCGCCCGACTTGACGGAAGTAATGCCCGTCGTGGTCAGCGGGCGGCCGTCCGTGTCGCGCAGGACGTAGTACCGCTTCTTGCCTTTGGAGTCCACCAGTGTGGCGCCGCCCAGCGATCGGCCGTTCCTGATGATCTCGGTTTCGTTGCCGCTCAGCTGCGCCGGAAGCGTGAGTGTCTTGCCGCTGTCGTTCTTCAGGTTTCCACTGACTGTGACAAAGCCACCGGAATCCCGCTTGGCGGAAGTGACCTGAATAAGGAGGCCGTCGGGGCCTTTCAACTCTGCCAGGGGTTCTTCGGACTGGCCTTCCTGAGCACTCGGGTCGGTCCCCCCGGTTTTGGACGCAGACGCCGTTGCCTCCGGCTTCTTGCCGTCGCCACCACTGCCGCAGCCGGCCACTCCGAGGGCCAGTCCGACCGCGACGGTCAACGCGACCGTCCCCCTGCGGGCCTTCGTGGTGAACCGAATGCTCATGACTGCGTTTCCCTTGTCTCGTCGTTCGTTTGTCACTCGGCCAGGTGGACGTCGAACAGGTCCTGGGGTTCCGGCAGATCGGTGAGATCCTTCGGATCCAGCTTCCAGTCCCTGTCCTTGCAGGTGAGCTGCGGCAGCGTGTCGCCTCCGGCGTCACCGGCCGGAGGGACGAACGAGCACAGCGGGTCGATGACGGCCGTGGCGGACGCCCTGGAGCGCTTGTCCGCGACACCCGGGACTATGGAGTCCCCGACGGGCTTGTTGGTCGTGACCTCGACGGTGTAGGTGAGGGGATCCGGCCGCTGACACAGCGCACCGCTCAGCACCGCGTCGTTCTGCTCGGCGAGTTGCGCTGCGCGGGCACACGCCTGGTCGTCCGGCAGATTGCCGTCGAAGAGGTCCTGCCACTTGGCCGGATCGAGTACGTCCGTCACCCACTGGCCCGCGAGTTCGTCCCTGGTGTGCTGAGCCGCCGCGAGCGCTGCCGCATCGGCCGCCGTTTGTGCACCGTTCCGATTCACAGCGGCCTGGCCGACCGCGACGTAGGCGAACGCGAGAAAGAGCAGACCCGCCACCACCGTGATGTAGATGGGGAAGGCCTGCCCTGCATCGTCGTGACTACGCAGGCGCATCAACCACCGGTCACCTCGGTGATCTTGTCGGTGATTGCGTTGAAGATCGTCTGCCCGATGTCCGTACCCGTGATCGCCAGCACGATCGCCACGACCACCGCGATGATGCCCAGGTACTCCACGGCCGTCTGGCCCTTGTCGTTGCGGGCGGTGCGAGCCTGCAGGTACGCGACGGTGGTGTTGATCCAGCTGCTCATGGTGCTCCCCTCCGGGTTCGCTTCCGATCCCGGAACCGTACGATGCCGTCCCTCGGCGTCCCGAGGGTCCCAGGACCCAATCCCGGGCCCAAACACGCCTGCGACCCCGCATGGCGCCTCACCCCGTCCCTCGCGTGCCGAGCCACGTGGCCGTGGCCTCGGAGCGGTTGGTGCTGTGGAGTTTGGCGAAGATGCGGTTAATGTGGTTCTTGACGGTCTTCTCGCTGATGAAACAAGTGGCGGCGATCTGCTGGTTGTTCATGCCGGACGCGATGAGGTCCATGATCTCCGCCTCCCTCGTACTCAGCCGGGACCGTGACCCGAACTGTCCCACATCTGGTTGCACTTGCGAAAGGGTTTGTGAAGAAACTAGTGGAGACTTGACAGTTGCGGGGGGAGGAGAATGTGCAATCGCACTTCTCAGTACGTCGGCCGCCGTCGCCGTGAAGTGCGCCCGGCCCTCCCTGACGTCCTGGATCGCCGCGACCAGCCGGTCGGCCGTGAACTCGCCGTGGACCAGGTAGCCGGCCGCTCCGCGGCGCAGGGCCTCCTGGACGATCTCCGACTCACTGCTGTACGTGAGCATCAGCACCGGTGCGATCGGCACCAGGTAGGGCAGGACCGACAGACCGTCCATGCCGGGCATGCGGACGTCCAGGAGGACGACGTCGGGGCGGCAGCGCCGGGCCGCCTCGTAGGCCTCGCGGCCGTCGGCCGCCTCGGCGGCGACCGTGATGTCCTCGCGCCCGGAGAGCAGGGCGGTCAGGCCCGCGCGGACCACCAGGTTGTCGTCGGCGACCACCACCCTCAGGGGCGGGGGCGGCTGGGCCGCGGGCAGGTCGGGAAGGTCCGGCATCGGCGGCCTCCTCTCGTCGGCGTGGGGGATCGGCGTGACGCTCATGCGGTCTGTGCGGTCAGGGCCGTGAGCGGCAGCTCCAGGCGGACCTCGGTGCCCCGCGCGTGGTCTCCGCGGCCGACGCTGATCCGGGCGCCCACCGACGCCGCTCGCTCCACCATGCCGACCAGGCCGAAGTGGCCCGCGCGGCGCAGCTGTTCGAGGGTGGTGCCGGGTGGCAGGCCGCCGCCGTCGTCGTACACGCTGATGCACAGCAGGCCCTCGTGCACGCCCCCGCTGACGTCGATCCGGGTGGGGGCCGCGTGGCGGTGGGCGTTCTCCATGGCCTCGTCGGCGATGGTGAGGAGCTGGCGGGCGACGGCGGGCGGGACCGGGGGCACGGTGTCGTCGCCGGTCGGGCTGCAGGCGGCGGACAGGCCGGTGCGGGTGGCGAAGTCCCGGGTGCGGGAGGCGAGTTCGGCCAGTACGTCGATGCCGTGGTCGGGGTCGTTCTCGCGCCGCAGGTCGGTGAGGAGTTCGCGGGTCTCGGCGGCGGCGCGGCGGGCGGAGCGGGCGACCAGTTCCGCCTGCTGCCTCAGCCGGGCCGGATCGGCGCCGTCCCGGCCCGCCGAGGCCGCGAGGCCGTCCGCGGCGAGGGCCACGCCGTGCAGGGTCTTGGCCACCGAGTCGTGCATCTCCCGTGCCAGGCGGGCGCGTTCGGCGCTGACCGCCTCGGTGACGGCGAGGCGGGCCTGGACCTGGGTGAGGGCCTCGGTCGCGGTGCCGAAGCGGAGCATCAGGCCCCGCAGCGACGAGCCGACCGCGCCGGCGATGACGCACAGGCCGGGCAGGAGCAGGGACTCGGCGAGGGCGGCGTGCAGGTCGTGCCTGGTCGCGTAGACCAGCAGGAGGATGAGGGACTGCAGGGACGCGAAGCACGCCGCTCCCCGCCAGCTGTAGACGATCCCCGCCAGCAGCGGGGTGCAGACGCTGACGTACGCGAGTGTGGTGTCCGGGCCCGCCGAGATCAGCAGCAGGGAGCCGAGGAGGGTGTCGACCGCCAGCAGGGTGGGGTGGCGCAGGAGCAGGGGGCCGAAGCGCTCCCAGTCCCGGTACAGGACGTAGGACCCCATGAAGGTGACCACGACGGCGGCGCCGACCAGGCGGACGGGCATGCCGGGGGCGGCGTTGACGAGGGCCGCCGGGGCGGCCAGGGCGATCATCGCCAGGCGGAAGGCGAAGACCTGACGGCACATGGCCTGCAGGGCGTTGACCTGGATGGAGAGGGCGGGGGCTTCGGGGGCGGCATCGGCGGGCGCGGCCGGTGCCGGCGGCGCCGTCTTCGTCGCCTGCCGCGGTACGGCCGGCAGCGGTGCCGGGGTCTCCGCCAGGACCCAGCCGGGCGGGAGCGCGGGCGTCACCGAGGTCACCGGGACGTCGGGCGCTCCGGTGCGCGCGTGGTCCGGCAGGACCGTGCCGGTCGGCGGCGTGGTGATCCGCGCCGTCCTCGGGCGGCGCCTCGGCGGTCCGCCGCGTTCCTTGGTCGTCGCCATGCTCCTCGCCCTCCCCTGCCTACTTGCCCGTGAGCGTGCCGAAGTCGGTGCCGGAGCCGAGCAACAGTCCCGCGCCGAGCAGGAGCAGTGTCGCCGGGACCATGAACGTGGTGATCATCAGCGTGGCCCGCGGGACGGCCCGCGCGGCCTTGCGGCGGGCGTTCTGGGCGTCCGTGCGGCGCATGTCCTTGGCCAGTGAGACGAGGGTTTCCACGATGGGGGCGCCCAGCTCCTCGCCCTGCTGCAACGCCGTCACGAACATGGCCACCTGCTCGGAGTCGTTGCGGCGGCGCAGTTCCGCGAAGGCCTGGCGGCGGCTCATGCCGAGGTCCATCTGGCGCAGGGTGATACGCAGTTCGTCGGCCCAGGGGCCCTCGTAGCGGGACGCCACCCGGTCCAGGGCCTGCCGGAAGCCGAGGCCCGCGCTCACCACGACGGCCAGCACGTCCAGGAAGTCGGGGAGGGTGCGCTCGATGACGTCCTTGCGATGGCGGATCGCCACCCAGATGCCGACCTCGGTCCAGAACGCGCCGAACGCGAGCAGCAGCAGCGCGACGAGGTACTGGCCGCGCAGCAGGAACACCAGGAAGCCGACGGCGCCGAGGAAGCCGTAGACCGCGCGCCGGGCGGCGTACCGGTCGATGGTCAGGCCGCCCGGGTTGCCCGCGAGGTCGATCTTGCGGCGGTACTTGGCGACCAGTCCGGGGCCCATCAGGCGCAGGACCGCGGGGGCGTAGCGCATGCCGAGGCGGTCGATGAGGGAGTCGACCGCGCCGGTGCGGGTGGCGCCGACCTCCAGGGCCAGGAGCAGGTCGCCGGGGAGCTTGGCCTCCGCCCGGTACATGCGGATGCCGGCGAAGACGCCCCAGACGCTGAGGCCCATCACGAGCGCGAGCAGCAGTGCCATGTCACATATCCCCCTTTCCTCAGACGTCGATCCGCGACATGCGCCGGATGAGTACGAACCCGACGGCGTACATGGCGAAGGCGATGATCACGCACGCCTGTCCGACGGGCGAGCCGGTCATGCGGTCCAGGGCGCCGTCCTTGACGCCGTTCATCAGGAACAGGGAGCCGATGCCCATCACGGGTACGGCGTACGCCGTCATGTTGACCTGGGAGAGCTGGGTGCGGATCTCGCGCCGGGTCTCCTTGCGCTCCTCCAGCGTCTCGGTGAGGTTGCGCAACGCTCCGACGACCTGTCCGCCCGCCCGGTTGGACAGCACCAGGGTCGTGACGAGGACGACCAGTTCGCGGGAGGGCAGCCGGTCGGCGAGGTCCCCCAGCGCCTCGTCGAGGGACTGGCCGATCGCCAGCTGGTTGGCGACCTTCTCCAGTTCCTCGCCGGCCGGTGCCTCCAGCTCCTCCGCCGCCATGCTGATCGCGGTGCGCAGCGCCAGCCCCGCCTGCGTGGCGTTGGCCAGGATCCGCGCCAGTTCGGGGAGTTGGTTGATGAACTTCTCGATGCGTTTCTGCCGCTGCCAGTTGAGGAACTGCCAGGCCGCCCAGACACCGAGCAGACCGGCGAGCGGACCGAAGAAGGGGGCGAGGGAGGCCTGGCCGATGAGCCACAGCGCGGCGACCGCGGCGAGCATGTAGACGAAGAACTCGCCCGGGGTGATGTCGAGTCCGGTCGCGGCGAGCTTCAGCTCCAGTTTCCGGCCGAGCCCGGTGCGGCGCAGCCGGCGGTCGAGGTTGCGGAAGCGGCGGGAGCGGCCGGTGACCGGTATCCGGCCGGTGTGCGAGAGCCGTTCGACGAGCGCGGCGCGCTCGGCGCGTCCCGTGGCGTACGCGTGCAGGCCCATGACGGCCAGGACGCAGGTCAGCAGCGTGATGCCGGTGGTGAGGGCGACGAGGTCTTGCAGATCCATGGGGGCGGCACCTACCTGGCTTCTCGGGTGGCTAGCTGTTCTGCGGTCCGGGCGACGCCGAAGGCCTGGGGGACGGCCTGGTTCGCCATGTAGAGGCGGTCCGCGCTGCGGCGGGTGAGGGGGTAGTGCTCGAAGGCGCCGTGGATCCGGCCGTCCGGGGCCATGGGCCGGGCGTTGAAGCGGGCCACGGTGGCCAGCCGGTACGGCTCCCCGCCGTGGCTGTCGAGCAGGGCGACCTCGGTGACGCGGCGGGCGCCGTCGGCGAAGCGGGTGAGCTGGATGATGACGTCGACGGCGCTGTTGATCTGGTCGTGCAGGGCGACGAAGGGGACCTCGACGTCGGACATGGACGCCAGGGTCTGCAGGCGCATCAGCGCGTCCTCGGCGCTGTTGGCGTGGACGGTGGCGAGGGAGCCGTCGTGGCCGGTGGACATGGCCTGGAGCATGTCGAGGGACTCGCCGCCGCGGACCTCGCCGACGACGATGCGGTCGGGCCGCATGCGCAGGGAGTTGCGGACCAGGTCGCGGATGGTGATCTGGCCCTTGCCCTCGACGTTCGGCGGGCGGGACTCCAGGCGGATCACGTGCGACTGCTGGAGCTGGAGTTCGGCGGAGTCCTCGATGGTGATGATGCGCTCGCCCTCCGGGATCAGTCCGGACAGGGCGTTGAGCAGGGTCGTCTTGCCGGTGCCGGTGGCGCCGGAGACGATGATGTTGAACTTGGCCCGGACCAGGCCCGCGAGCAGGAACAGGATGTGCTCGTCGAGGGAGCCGAAGCTCACCATCTCCTGGAGCGTGAAGGAGCGCGGGAAGCGGCGGATGGTGAGAGTGGCGCCGGTGAGAGAAAGCGGCGGGATGATGACGTTGACGCGCTCGCCGGAGGGGAGGCGGGCGTCGACCATCGGATTGGACTCGTCCACGCGCCGGTTGACCGTCGACACGATCCGCTCGATGGTCTGCATCAGCTGGTCGTGGGAGGCGAAGCGGAGCGGCAGCTGCTCGACGCGGCCGCCGCGTTCCACGAAGATCGCGTCAGGGCCGTTGACCATGATCTCGGTGATCGACGCGTCCTCGAGGAGGGGTTCGAGGATGCCGAGGCCGAGTGCCTCGTCGACCACCCGGCGTATCAGCTGGGAGCGTTCGACCGTCGACAGCACCGGGCCCTCGCGGCTGATGATGTGCCCGAGGACGCGCTCCAGACGGGCCCGGCGCTCGGCCGCGGCCAGCGAGGACATCTCCGCGAGGTCGATCTCCTCCAGGAGCTTGGCCCGGTAGGAGGCGACCAGGTGCGCGTCCTCGCCCCGGTGGCCGTTCTCCTCGGGGGAGTTGATGCGTGCCCGCAGGCTCATGGGTCGGTGCTCCTCGCTGTGCCCGGGTGTCTCAGTGGTCGAGCGGCATGACGGCGGTCTTGCTGGCTTCGTAGTGGCCCAGTCCGGGGAAGAGGACGGGGATGGTCACGTGCGAGGTGACCCGCACCTCCGTGCCCAGGTTCGCCGACTCGCAGGTGGCGTCCAGGTTGGCGGCCTGCGCGCAGGCCGCGCCCGCCGCCTGCTGGAGGGAGGCCGCGCGGGCCCCCGCCCTGGCCGCCGTGCCCGCCTGCTGGGCGGCGTACGCGATCAGCCCGAGCTGCACTCCGGCGAGCGCGACGAGAAGCAGGACGGGAAGGAACCCCAGGTATTCGATGGCCACTTGACCGGCGTCACGACGTCCGCGGTGGTACGTCATCTCACTCCTTCACCTCCTCCACCGCGCCCGCGTGTCCGTGCACGGTGAAGGGGAAGGAGACCGACCCCGGGAAGAGGACGGGGACCTTGATCGCCACGTCCGCGGTCACGAAGCCGGTGCCGCCGCAGTCCACCTTGGCCGCTCCCCTCCAGACCCCCGACAGGTGCTTGAGCGCCGCCTGTTCGCAGGCGCCGGACCGCTCCCCCCGAGGCGCGGCCGTGGCCGCCCGCACGCCCTCGTCGGCAGCATTCCCCGCGAGCGAGTAGGCGTACCCCACCAGCACGAACTGCCACACCAACACCAACGTCAGGATGATCAGCGGGGTCATGCCCAGGAACTCGATGGTCACCTGCCCCCGGTCGCCGCGCGGCCTCCTCATGGCCCCAGCTCCCTGCGCCGCCGGAAACTCACCGACCCCCGGTCCCCCCGGAACCGCCCCCCGCCGCGGTGCGCCCCTTCCACCGCCCTCATCAGGCCCAGCTCCGCGGCGAGACCCCAAAGGGCCTGCTTGACCGCTCCCTTGTTTTCCAGTTCGTGGATGCGACCGGCGTCCACCGCGGACTGCAGTTCCTTGAAGTTGGCCGGGATCGCGGTCGCGGCGACCGCGGTGCCGGTGATCTTCTGGATGAGCGGCGGCTGGATCTCGGCGGCCCGTGAGTGCCGGTTGACGACGACCGTCGTCTCCTCCGCCTTGCGGATCTGCAGCCGGTCCCACATCCGCACGGTCCGCTTGGCGCCCCGCACCGCGACCACGTCCGGGGTGGTGACCAGCAGTGCCAGGTCGGCCATCTCCACGGCGGCGGCGCCGGCCCCGCTCAACTGGGCGCCGCAGTCGACGACCACGACCTCGTAGCGGGACCTGAGGGCGCTGATGATCTGCCGGGCCGCCCGGTCCGTCATCTCCTCGCCGCGCTCGCCCTCCCCCGGCGCGAGCAGCAGCGACAGGCCCGTGTCGTGCCGGAAGACGGCGTCCGCCAGGACCCGCGGCGAGATGTCGTTGATCGCGGCCAGGTCTACCACCGACCGCCGGAACTGGACGTCCAGGTAGGAGGCGATGTCACCGGTCTGCAGGTCCATGTCCACCAGGGCCGTGGCGGGCCCCGAGGCCTGTGCGGCCAGGGCGAGCTGAATGGCGGTGAGGGTCGCCCCGACCCCGCCCTTGGACCCGCTCACCGTCACGACGGTCCCGCCGACGCCGGTGAACACATCGCCTCCGGCGCCCAGATGACGCCGTACGCCCACCGACCACTGGGCGACGGCCTGCACGCGGCTCGCCAGCTCCTCGTAGCTCAGCGGGAGGGCCACCAGGCCGCGCGCGCCGTAGTCCATGGCGGCCTGGAAGAGGCCGGGGCTGGCGTCCGTGGTGACGAGGATGACCCCGACCGCCGGGAAGCGCAGCGCCACCTCGCGGATGAGTTCCAGGGCCGGGACCGGGCCGATGCGCTCGTGGACCACCACGACCTCGGGGAGCTCGTCGACCGACTCGGCGGCCAGGCGGCCGAGGGTGTCGACGAGCTGGGTAGAGTCGGCGACCGGGGCGACCGGTTCGGCGTCCGGGAGCTGGCTGAGCAGGGTCGTGAGGGAACGGACCGCGTCCGCGTCACCGACGGCCGGGAGGATCCTGGTGGGCATGCGGGCTCACTTGTCCTTCGCGAGTTCGTACGTGCGGTCCTTGTCCGGGACCGTCGTGCCGCCGCCCGGTGCGACCAGCGCGAGCCGGACCCGCTGGGCGAACGACTCGGCGTAGGTGATGCGCTGCGCGTCGAGGGTGGAGAGGGCGAAGGTGATGGGGACCGTGTCGGTCGGCTGGTTCTTGCCGGCCTCCGAGGGGTCGAGCGCCTTGATCTGGCCCACGTTCAGGACCTTCGCGTTCGTTACGATGATCTTGGACTCGGCCGGGTCGCCCTGCCGCTGCCCCGCGAAGGTGGCGTAGACGTTGACCGTCGAACCGGGCGTGATCTGACCCGCCACCCCGGTCGCCGCGTCGATCATGATGGCGACCTCCTGCTGCCCGGGCTGCAGGGCCGGCTGATCCACGATCATGTCGGTCTGCAGCAGGGAGCCCGGCTTCAGCGTGGTGACGGCGATCTTGCCCCGGACGTCACCGATATGGGTGACCGCGTTCTCCGACAGCCAGCGCCTGGGCATCGAGATCTTCTCGAACTGGTCCGTACTCAGCTGGGTGTAGGGCTTTATCTCGGCCTTGACCTGGTACGCCGTGACCTCGGGCCCGACCTTGGACCGCACGTCGCCGATCACGGACAGGACGCCGGCGAACGCGCCGAGGGCGCAGACGATCGACAGGACCAGCAGGAGCACGCCGCGGCGCTGACGGGAGTTCATGAACCGTACAACCTCATTGGGGGATATCGGTCGAGCGGATGGGGGGTGTGCGAGCGGTACGCGGAGCTGTGGCCTGCGGGTTCAGGAGCCTCTCCCGGCGGGGAGCTGCCTGGGGCCGTCCGGGGGCGGCGGCGGGGTGGCGGAGCAGAACACGCAGCGGTCGCCGATCACGTCGATGCCGCACCAGTGGCAGACGCCCTGCCGGACGGACGTGACCAGCTGGTAGAGGACCGAGAGGTCGGGCAGGTAGGCGGCGAACTCGACCAGCTTGTTCGTGCCCCACCAGGCGGCGGACTCGGCGGGCGCCGGGATCTCCCGCAGTCCCTGGGCGTTCCACTGCTTGGCCAGCGTGGCGGTGACCCAGTCCGACTGCAGCTGCCCCTTGCCGACCAGCATCCGGGTGCCGAACTCCGGTCCGGGAAGGGCGGCCCCGGGCCCGAGCTTGACCAGCCGCGGCTCGGGATGGGCCAGTACGGCGAACTGGCTGCCCGGCACCCAGGACTTGGCGTGCGACTTCAGGCCCACGGGTACGCGGTCCAGCCGGGCGACGGAGCCGAGCAGCGCGCCCGCGTGGATGTAGTGGGTCAGCAGCCGGCCCGCGGAGGCCAGGACGCCCGGGCTGAGGTCGCAGGAGGCGAGCTGGCGCAACTGGCGGGCCAGGACCGCGAGTCCGAGCGGGGGCAGATCGGGCCGGAAGAGGGCGATCCGGTCGCTCTCCAGCAGGGAGCGGATCGTCCGCAGCCGCTGCTCCACTCCGGCGGGCGCCGCCCTCGAGCAGACGACGACGAGATGCCCGTACTGGTCGATCAGGGCCTGTACGGCCGCCAGCGCCTGGTCGAGCGGCTGACGGTCCAGATCCCGCAGGACGACGGCGGGCAGGGTCCGTTCGTCCTGCGGCGGCAGCGCCATGTCGGCACTGGTCACGGCAACGGCTGTTGGCACGCGCAGCTCCCCGTGTTGCGCCGTCGGCGCACCGGGGTTACTCCGGTGCACCGAAATGACTTCACTGCGTGACTACGTCAGCACTGTAACCACGGGCCTGTGACCGGAGAACAGCGTTTGTGCAGCTGATGTGGAACTGCCGCCTCACAAGTTGCGCCAAAACGGGGCAGCTTGTGCATCTTGCCGATCCCGAACCGACCCCCGGCCCCCCACGACCCCCCGGCCACCGCATTTGGTCTGGACCTCTTGACAGCCGTATTGGTCTGGACCAACTTATTGTCATGTCCCCACAGAGACGATCAGCACGGTTCTGGTCAGGAGCCGTCACCGCCGCCCTCGCCCTCACCTTCCTGGGCACGGGCCAGGCGTCCGCCGCGGACGTCAACAACGCCCAGAACGCCGGCTTCGAGTCGGGTCTGGGCAACTGGACCTGTTCCGCGAGCAGCGGGACCACGGTCTCCTCCCCCGTCCACAGCGGCTCGGCCGCCCTGAAGGCGACACCGGCCGGGCAGGACGACGCCCAGTGCAGCCAGACGGTGGCGGTGCGACCGGGCTCCACGTACACCCTGAGCGCCTGGGTGCAGGGCGGGTACGCCTTCCTGGGCGTCACCGGCACCGGCACCACCGACGTCTCCACCTGGACCCCGGACTCGTCCTCCTGGAAGCAGCTGTCGACGAGCTTCACCACCGGGGCGTCTACGACGTCCGTGACGGTCTACACCCACGGCTGGTACGGGCAGGCCGCCTACTACGCCGACGACGTCTCGGTCTACGGCCCCGACGGCGGCGGCGGGGGCAGCGGCGGCGGCCCGACGGTCCCGGCCGCGCCGGGCGGCCTCACGGTCTCCGGTACGACGTCCTCGTCGGTGTCGCTGGCCTGGAACACCGTGTCCGGCGCAACCGGCTACAACGTCTACCGGGACGGCACCAAGGTCACGGCGGTGACGGGGACGTCGGCGACCGTGACCGGCCTCGCCGCCGCCACCTCGTACTCCTTCCAGGTCACGGCGACGAACTCGGCCGGTGAGTCGGCGAAGTCCGGGGCGGTCACCGGGAGGACGGCCACCTCCGGCGGGGGCGGCGGAGGCGGCACGCTGCCCAAGCACGCCGTCACCGGGTACTGGCAGAACTTCAACAACGGGGCGACGGTGCAGAAGCTCTCCGACGTCTCCGCCCAGTACGACATCATCGCGGTGGCGTTCGCGGACGCGACGACGACACCGGGCGCGGTCACCTTCAACCTCGACTCGGCGGGGCTCGGCGGCTACACCGTCGACCAGTTCAAGGCGGACATCAAGGCCAAGCAGGCCGCCGGGAAGAAGGTGATCGTCTCGGTCGGCGGCCAGAACGGCACGGTGTCGGTGAGCGACTCCACGTCCGCGACGAACTTCGCCAACTCGGTCTACTCGCTGATGCAGACCTACGGCTTCGACGGCGTCGACATCGACCTGGAGAACGGACTCAACGCCACCTACATGTCCCAGGCGCTGCGGGCCCTGTCGGCGAAGGCGGGCTCGTCCCTGATCATCACCATGGCCCCGCAGACCATCGACATGCAGTCGACGTCCGGCTCCTACTTCCAGACCGCGCTGAACATCAAGGACATCCTGACGGTCGTCAACATGCAGTACTACAACAGCGGTTCGATGCTGGGCTGCGACGGCAAGGTGTACTCGCAGGGGTCGGTGGACTTCCTGACCGCCCTGGCCTGCATCCAGCTGGAGGGCGGCCTCGCACCGTCCCAGGTCGGCCTCGGGCTGCCGGCCTCCACGAGCGCGGCGGGCAGCGGTTACGTGTCGCCGGCCGTGGTGAACAACGCCCTGGACTGCCTGGCCAAGGGCACCAACTGCGGTTCCTTCAAGCCGTCGAAGACGTACCCCGACCTGCGGGGCGCGATGACGTGGTCGACGAACTGGGACGCGTCGGCCGGCAGTTCGTGGTCCGGCTCGGTGGGAGCGCATGTGCACGCGCTGCCGTAGCGGAAGAAAGGTGAAACATTTCCCCGGGGCCACCGCATCAATGAAGTGAGAACGGCGTCGCGGACAGGGGGAACGGGCATGAGACAGGCACGCGCGGACGAGTACGCGGAGTTCGCGGCGGCGCGTGCCGGGCATCTCTACCGTTCCGCCTGTCTGCTCACCGCCGGTGACACGCATCTCGCCGAGGACCTCGTGCAGGAGACCCTCGGAAGGCTGTACGTCAGCTGGGGACGCGTGTCACGGGTCGGCAACCCCGCCGGGTACGCGCAGACCGTTCTCGCGCGTACGTTCCTCGCCCATCAGCGCCGGCGCAGCAGTACCGAGCGTGCCACCGACGTGCTGCCCGACCGGGCGTACGACGGCACCGGGGACACACCGCTGCGGCTGACCCTGCTGGAGGCGCTCTCCCGACTGCCCGCGAAGGACCGGGCGGTGGTCGTCCTGCGCTACTGGGAGGACCGCTCCATCGAGGAGACCGCCGACGCCATGCGCGTCAGTTCGGCCGCCGTGCGCACCCGCTGTGTGCGTGCGCTGGGGCGGCTGCGCCGGCTGCTGGGCGAGGAGCTCGGCGAGTACGCCCGCCCCTGACCGCTCCCTCACACCTCACTTCGCGAAACGGTGGTCCGTCATGCCCGACGTCGAACAGCACAGCGACCCCTTCGAGGAACAGCTCTCGGACGACCTGCGCCGCGCCGGCGCCGGGTTCGACGCCGACCGGTCCGCGCTCGTCGCCGCGGGGGCGGTGCGCGGGCGGCGCCGGCTGCTCAGGCGGCGGGCCGCCGTCGCGGGCGGGGCCGCCTCCCTCGCGCTCGTGGGGCTGGGCGGGGCGCTGCTGCTGCCGGGCGGCGGCGGTGGTGGTCCGGCGCCGCTCGGAGCGGCCTCCGTGGGCGCCTCCCGCCACACCGCCTCCGCGGCCCCCGCCGCCGTCTCCGGCGACGCGCTGATCCGCGCCCTCGAAAAGCTGCTCCCCGACGGGAAGTTCGGCAAGGCGCAGGCGCGCGGCACGGACGAGGAGCCGGGGCCGTACGTGAGTGGTGTGTACGACGACGGCAAGGGCGCGGCGACGATCGCCGTGAGCCTCGGGCGGGTCCAGCCGGGCAGCGACGAGGCGCGGCAGACCACCGAGTGCCCGGGGAAGGTGTTCATGCACTACGACGCCTGCGGCACGACCCGGCTGCCGGACGGCTCGGTGGTGATGGTCATGCAGGGGTACGAGTATCCGGACCGCCGGGTGGACACCAAGCTGTGGAGCGCCGAGCTGGTCACACCCGAGGGCCATCACGTCGGCGTCAGCGAGTGGAACGCGGCGGCCGAGAAGGACGCGCCGGTCACCCGGCCCGAACCGCCCCTGTCCCCGGCCCGGTTGCGGCAGCTCGCGGCCGCCCGCGTCTGGCGGGACGCCGTCGACGCGACGCCCGAGGTCCCCGGCCGGCCGGCCGGCGATCCCACGCCCACGGCCACCCGGCCCGCCGTGGCGGTCGCCCCGACGCTCCGGAGCCTGCTGCCCAAGGGGAGGTTCACGGTGTCGGAGGACAGCGGCGACGACACCGGCTACGGCTATCTCGTCGTCGACGACGGCAAGGGCAAGTGCTTCGTCCAGGTCAACGTCCAGGACGACATGTCGGACGTCGCCGGTGACCTGTTCGGCTCCGGCTCCGAGAAACTGCCCGACGGCACGAGGGTCGCCGTGCACCAGGGGCCCAGTGAGAAGGGCGGCTCGGGCGCGGTGATGTGGACGGTCGACACCATGCGGAGCGACGGCAGGCGGGTCGTGATCAGCGAGCTCAACTCCGGCGCCCCGCACGACGCGGCGACGCGCACCAACCCCGCCCTGACGGTCGCGCGGCTGCGGACGATCGCCCTGAGCCCGAAGTGGTGGCGGTAGCCCCGGCGGCCGCGGGACCGCCGGCCGGGCCGGGCAGGTGACGGCCGCCCGGGGGGTGGGCGAACCCCGGGCGGCCGGACCGAGCGGAACGGCTATCGCCGACCGCAGCCGTCCGCCCCGCACGTACCGAGCTCGAACCACACGGTCTTGCCCGGTCCTTCCGGGTGGCAGCCCCAGCGCAGCGCCAACGCCTCCACCAGGAACATCCCCCGCCCGCTCTCCGCGGCGCCCGCCTCGCACACCCGCGGCTCGCGGCGGCCGCCGTCGCTCACCTCGCAGTGCAGCACGCCGTGCGCCGCCCACAGGGTGAGCCGGAAGCGGCCCGCGGAGTGCCGCAGGGCGTTCGTGGCCAGCTCGCTGACCAGCAGCTCGGCCACGTCCGCGAGGTCGCCGTCGCCGTCCGTGAGCCCCCACCGCTCCAGCTGCCCGCGGACCTCGGCGCGGGCCTCGCGGACGCTGGTGGGGCAAGGGGCGTACTCGGTGCTCGAACAACCGGCTCCCAGGGGCGGTTGGGGATACGCGGTGTGCAGCATGGGGACGAGGATGGCCTCCCCGCGGGCGCGCCGCACGGGGAGGACTACCCGAATCCATACCTGCCACTACCCGTACTGCAGCCGTACGGTCGCCCCGTGGGCGTCGTCGCGGATGTCGACGTACGCGCACACCTGGCGGGCGAACCACAGCCCCTGCTCCGGCTCCAGTTCGGTGGCGGGCGGCGGGACGAAGCCGGCGAGCGGGTCGTCGACGCGGCGGGCGGTGCGCAGTTCGCAGACGCAGGCGGGAGCCTCGCCCCACAGCGTGACGCCGGTGACCGGGCCGAGGGCGGCGGCCGCGGCGGTCACGGACTCGGCGAGCAGCTCCGCGTCCACCCGGCTCAGCCCTCGGGCCACCGCCCGGGAGCGCACGGCGTCGGCCCAGGGCTCGCCGAGCGGCTCCGCGTCGGCCGGGGGCGCCGACAGCGGTACGGCGTCCAGCTCGGCGGCGAGCCGGACCGGCTCCTCGTAGACGCCGGTGCCGGGGTGGGCGCGGCGGGCCGCCGCGGCGAGGGCCTCGCCGGTGATCCGGGTGTCGTAGACGCACAGGGCGGTCGTGGCCATGGGCGCGAACAGGAGGTTGGCCAGGGCCTCGTAGCGCAGCCACTCGCCGGTCTCCCGGGCGGAGCGTCCGGCGCGGCCGTCCCAGACCGGTTCCATCAGCAGGTGGAGACGGCCGCCGGGGCCGGCGTTCCCGGCGAGGTAACCGGCGCTCTGGGCGACGGCGTTGGCGGCCGAGCCGGTGTACCAGTCGGTGTGCTCGATGAAGGCGACGTCCTTGGCGTCGGCGCCGAGCGTGTCGCGCAGCAGGCCCAGCTTGCCGGGGGCGGCGATGGCGACGGGCGGGGGTTCGCCGGGCGCGCCGAGGCCCTCGGCGAGGAAGGGCAGGGCGGCGGCCACGAACTCGTCGTCGGCGCCGAAGACGGCCATGCGGTGGTCGAAGCGGGTGGTGGGTTCGGCGGTCATGGTTCTCCTCGGGGTGGGGAGGGTGCACGGTCGGTTCAGCGCTGGGCCGTCACCCAGGCGGCGATCTGGCTGCGGTTGCTGAAGCCGAGCTTGCTGAGGATGCGTTCCACATGGCCCTCGGCGGTGCGGCGGGCGATGACGAGACGGTCGGCGATCTGCTGGTTGGCCAGTCCCAGGGCGACGAGCTGGGCGACCTCGGACTCACGGCGGGTGAGGCGGACGGCGTCCGCCGGCCCCTCGTCGCGGGGCGGCGCGCCCTGCGCCGGCGGGCGTTCGGCGGTCTCCTCCCCCACCGCGTATCCGACGGCCCGCGCGAGGCCCAGCGCCCCGCCGCACCGGTAGGAGCGCTCGAAGGCGGCCGCGCCGAGGGCCTCGCGGGCGCGGGACTCGCTCTCCAGACGGGTGGCGCCGAGGGCCTGGGAGCCCCAGCGGAAGCGGTCGACGTCGGCCCAGACGCGGTCGGAGCCGCCCAGCAGGACGGCCGCCCGCTCGAAGGCGCCGAGCCGGGCGGCGGTCTGGGCGAGCAGGTCGAGGGTGAGGCCGATGCCGATGACGTCGCGCACGGCGAGCTTGAGCCGCAGCGCGTCCCGGGCGTGCCGTTCGGCCCGCTCCCAGTCCCGTTTGACGCTGTGGGCGAGGGCGAGCATCCGCTGCACGTACGACAGCACCCATTCCTCGCCGTGCTCCTCGCACAGCCGACGGGTCTCCGCGCAGACGGCGACGGCCTCGTCCGCCCGGCCCAGGAAGCCCAGGGCGCAGGCGAGTTCGACCCGGTCCAGGCCGACCATGCTCAGGTGCTGTCCGGGGACGCGGCCGCGGGCGACGGTGGCGCGGAAGTGCTCCAGGGCGCCGGTGAGGTCGTCGTTGAACAGGCGCAGGACGCCGATGACGTACTCGGCGTGCGCGGCCTCGGCCTCGTCGCCGAGGGAGCGGGCCAGGTCGCGGGCCTCCTCGGCGCGCCGGCGGCCCGAGGTCAGGTCCTCCTGGGAACCGGCGAGGAGTCCGGCGATCCACAGGGCGCGGCCCCGCTCCCGGGTGGGTTCGGGGCAGGCGGTCAGGGCCCGTTCGAGCCAGTAGCGGCCCTCGCGGGGTGCGCCGCAGGCGTGCCAGTAGAACCAAAGGGTGCCCGCGAGGCGCAGTCCTGCCAGTTCCTCGCCGGGCTCGGTGAGGCTGAAGTCGAGGGCGGCGCGCAGGCTGTCCTGGTCGGCGCGGAGCCGGCTGACGATCTCGCGCTGCCCGGGCCCGAACCAGGCGCGTTCGGACTCGGCGGCCCGGCGCTGCATCCAGTCCCGCTGCCGGCGCCGGGCCGCGGTCTCCTCGCCGTCCCGTCTCCCGAGCCGGTCCAGTCCGTAGTGCCGCAGGGTGTCCAGGAGCCGGAAGCGCACGCCGTCCGGGCCCTCCTCCCGGCTGAGCACGGACTTGTCGACGAGACCGGCGACGGCCTCCAGCACCTCGTGGGACGCGACGCACTCGCCGTCCGCGCACACCGCCTCCGCCGTGCGGGGGTCGAACGAGCCGGCCAGCACGGAGGCCCTGGCCCACACCAACTGCTCCTGTTCGGTGCAGAGTTCGTGGCTCCAGTCGACGGCGGCGCGCAGGGTCTGGTGGCGGGGCAGGGCGGCGGAAGAGCCGGCGGTGAGCAGGCGGTAGCGGTCGTCGAGGCGTTCCAGGAGCTGCTCGACGCCGAGGACGCGCATCCGGACGGCGGCCAGTTCGATGGCGAGCGGGAGTCCGTCGAGGCGGCGGCAGAGGCGGGCCACGGCGGGGCGGTTGGCGGCGGTGAGCCGGAAGCCGGGGACGACGGCGGCGGCCCGGTCGGCGAAGAGGGCGAGCGCCGGGTAGCCCTCGGCGTCGGAGAGGTCGCCGTCCGGGTCGGGGACGGGTAACGGGCGTACCTCCAGCAGGTGTTCCTCGGTCAGGCCGAGGCGGTGGCGGCTGGTGGTGAGGACGCGGATGCCGGTGGTGCCGTGCAGCAGGGCGGCGGCGAGTTCGGCGCAGGCGCCCAGCAGGTGCTCGCAGTTGTCGAGGACGAGGAGCAGACGCCGGTCGCGGACCTGCTCGATCAGGGCGTCCAGCGGGGGCCGGCAGGAGTGGTCGTGCAGGCCGAGGGCGTCGGCGGCGGCGGCGGCGACCGGGACGAGGGCGGGGTCCTGCAGACCGGCCAGCTGCACCAGGCGGACGCCGTCGGCGAAGCCGCGTTCGACGCGGGCCGCGATGCGGGCGGCCAGCCGGGTCTTGCCGACGCCGCCCGGCCCGGTCAGGGTGACCAGGCGTGCTCTCGCGAGCAGCTCGCGGCCCTCGGTCAGTTCGCCGCGCCGGTCGACGAAACTGGTCGTCTCGACCGGCAGATGACGGTCCCGTCGCGGCGCTGATCCGCCCATGATCAGCCTCCCGTTGAAACGGAACCTCACTCTCCTCCGGGTCCGGCATATATGCACGCGCCACTCACACGGCCGGGTGCAACTTTGCCCGAGGAGAGGGCGGGAGGAACGGCCGCGCGTACACTGCGCGGCCCTCGGCGGAACGGTTCACGCCGGGGGGCGGAGGAGACCGACGGGTTCGGCGGCCGGGTGCCGTCCCCCGCGACCGTCAGTCGGTGTCCTCGGCGTCCGTCTTGACGTCGGACCTGGCCTCGGACTTGGCCTCGGCTTCGTCCTCGGCCTCGTCCTCGAAGTAGGCGTCGAGGACGGCGTCGAGCTGCGTCTCCCACTCGCTGAAGCGGGACCTGGCCGGCGCCTCGATCTCGATCGGGTACCAACGGCGCTCAGGAGTGTGCACCGTGATGGTGAACCGCTTGCCGAAGCGGGGCGACTCCGTCTCGACGGCGCCGATCTCGTCCCAGCGGAACTCGCACTCCTGGTCGTCCAGGGACAGTCGTACGCCCCTGTGGTCGGCGACGATTCTGGCGCGGCGGTCGGAGGCCTCGAAGACGGGTCCCTCGGGGGCCTCTTCCTCGTCGTCGTCCGTCGCGGGCTCCTCGACGGCGTCCTCCGCGGCTACGGCCTCCGCCTGCGCCGTCTCCGCGGCCTCGGCCTCGGCGTCCTCGGGCCCGGTGTCCTCCGGCTCCTCGGTGGCGGGCGGGGTGAGCCCGGGGATGAAGGCCGGGTCGAATCCGGCACCCGTGACGGGCTCGCCCTTCAGGGGCTGGCTGCTCGAACCTATGCGCTGCTCCACAGCGGGCAGTATGGTCGACGATCCTGTGTCGGACACAGTCGGCCCCAACTTCGTTATCAGACGCCTACATGCGACTCACACGAACACACTGACCGCTGCGGCCACGGCGAACCCCGCCACCGACAGCACCGACTCCAGCACCGTCCACGACTTCAGCGTGTCCCGTTCGCTGATGCCGAAGTACTTGGCGACCATCCAGAAGCCGCCGTCGTTGACGTGCGAGGCGAAGATGGAGCCCGCCGAGATGGCCATGATGACCAGGGCGACGAAGCTCTGGGAGTGATGGCCCTCGGCGAGGAGCGGGGCGACGATGCCGGCCGTCGTGACGATGGCGACCGTGGCCGAGCCCTGGGCCACCCGCAGGACCACCGAGATCAGGTAGGACAGGACGATCACGGGCAGGCCGACGTCGTTGAAGGTGTCGGAGAGGGCCTGGGCGACCCCACTGGCCTTGAGGACCGCGCCGAAGACGCCGCCCGCGCCGACGACCAGGAGGATGTTGCCGACCGGCTTGAGCGAGGCGGTGGAGACGGTCTCCAGGGACCTGCGGGACCAGCCGCGCCGGATGCCGAGAAGGTAGTAGGCGAGGAGCAGGGCGATCGTCAGGGCCACGAAGGGGTGGCCGAAGAACTCGATGACCGAGCGGCCGGTGGAGGGGTCGAGGGCGATCGAGGAGAAGGTCGCGGCCAGGATGAGGATCAGCGGGGTGCCGATGATGCCCAGCACCGTGCCCAGCGGTACCGGCTTCTCCAGGGGCTCGACGCCGGACGCGCGCTGTTCGTCGACGACGGCCTGCCGGGCCTCGGCGGCCGCCTCCACCATGTCCTGCGGTACGGCCACGAAGACGCGGTTGCCGATCCACGCCGAGTACGCCCAGGCGGCGAGCACGGCCGGGATGCCGCAGACGACGCCCATGAGGATGACCCGGCCGAGGTCCACGTGGAGCAGGCCGGCCGCGGCCACCGGGCCGGGGTGCGGGGGCAGGAAGGCGTGGGTCATCGACAGGCCGGCCAGCAGGGGCAGGCAGTAGAGCAGGATCGACCGGCCGCCGCGCTTGGCCGCCGCGTACACGATCGGCGCGAGGACGAAGATGCCGACGTCGAAGAAGACGGGGATGCCGAAGATCAGGCCGGTGAGGCCCATGGCGAGCGGGGCCCGCTTCTCGCCGAACAGGTTCAGCAGCCGGGAGGCGAGCACCTCCGCTCCGCCGCTGACCTCCAGGATCGCGCCGAGCATGGTGCCGAGGCCGATGATGATCGCGACGTGCCCGAGGATGCCGCCCATGCCGGACTCGATCGTGGACACGGCGTCCGACCGCTGGACCGTGCCGAAGAGTTCGGTGACCGACAGGCCGGCGAGCAGGCCGACGGCTATGGAGACGGCGAGCAGCGCCACGAAGGGCTGCAGTCTGACCTTGATGATGAGGAAGAGGAGCAGGGCGATACCGATGGCGGCGACCGTGAGCAGTCCGGCCGTGCCGTCGACGAGGAGGAGCAGACCGCCGGTGTGGGGCGGGGTCGCGGGGGTGGCCGCGGCGAGCGAAGGGGGCATTCGGGGGTCCTCTGGGTAAGTACATACGGCTTTCGGGCAGGGGGGATCGCGGCACGGCACCCCGCGAGGTGCCATGCCGTGTGTGCCGTGCGGGAGTTGAGGGAGGGTCAGCCGAGGACGGCGAGCGCGTCGATCTCGATGAGGAGGCCGGCGGGCAGGCCGACGTAGACCGTCGTGCGCGCGGCGGGCGGCTGGGTGAGCCCCTGCTCCTCGAAGTAGGTGTTGTAGATGCCGTTCATCTCGGCGAAGTGGTCGACGTCGGTGAGGTAGACGCGGATCATCATCACGTCGTCCCAGCTCGCGCCGCCCTCCTCGAGGATCGCCTTGACGTTGGCGAGGGTCTGGAGGGTCTGCTCGCGCAGGGTGGGGCCTGCGGGCGTGGGCGGCTTGCCCTCCTCGGCGGGCAGGAAGCCGACCTGTCCGGCGACCTGGAGGATGTTGCCCTTGCGCACGCCGTGGGAGAACTTGGCGGGCGGGGTGGTGTGGGTCTTGGGGGTGAGGGCGATCTTGTCCGTCATGCGGGGTCCTTTGCTGTGGTTCTGCCCGAGTACTCGCCGCTGATCGCGTCGGCCGTGCGGCGCACCAGCGGGAGCAGGGTGAGGAGTTCGTCGGCGGTGACGACGACGTTCGGCGCGGAGACCGACATCGCGGCGACGACCCGGCCGTCGGCGCCGCGGACGGGGGCCGCGACGCAGTTGATGGATTCCTCGTGGCCGCCGAGGTCGGTGGCCCAGCCCTGTTCGCGCACCTTCTCCAACTCCCTGAGGAAGGCAGCGGGGTTGGGGGTGGAACGGGACGTGTACATGGGGTAGTCGAGCTTGTCGGCGAGGGCCCGGCGCTCGGCCTCGGGGAGGTCGGCGAGAAGGAGCTTCGCGACGGCCGCGACGGTGATGGCGACGGGCTTGCCGATCCGCGAGTACATCCGCACCGGGTACCGGCTCTCCACCTTGTCGATGTAGAGCACCTCGTCCTCCTCGTACACGGCGAGGTGGACGGTGTGCCCGCACTGTTCGTTGAGGCGTACGAGGTGGGGGTGGGCGATCTCGCGGATGTCGAGGTTCTCCATGGCCTCCTGGGCGAGGGCGATGAGGCGGGCGCCGAGGCGGTAGCGCTGGTCGGACTGGCGGTAGACCATGCCGTGCTCGTGGAGCGTGCGCAGGAGCCGCAGCGCCGTGGACTTGTGCACGCCGAGGCGGTCGGCGACCTGCCCGAGGTCGGCGGGGCCCTCGGCGAGCAGCGGCAGGATGCTGAGCGCGCGGTCGACGGTCTGGCTCATGGGGTGCGTACCTCCTCCGGGGCCTTGCCGGCTTGCGTCCAGCCGGGGCCGAGTCGAAGTGTCTCCCAGGTGTCGTCGTCGAGGGCCGCGAGGCGGTCGGCGTGTGCGCGGGTCGGGGGCGTGGCCAGGTCGCCGGGAACGGTGAGGGCGGCCGCGGCCCACAGGTGGCCGTGGCGCAGGCGGGTCTTCACGGGCAGGCCGCGCAGGGTGGCGGAGAGGAACCCGGCGGCGAAGGCGTCACCGGCGCCGGTGGTGGCCACGACGTCCACGGCGAGAGCGGGGACGAAGGTGTCGGCCGGCTGCGGCTGGGCGGGGGGCGTGATCGCTTGCCCGCGCCGGCGGGGTGCCGCCGCGCCCACCCGTGCCGCCCCAGCGGCACGAGTGCCCGCGGCCGACACGAAGGCGGTGGCCCCCTTCGCCGCTTGCTTCACCACCAGCACTTTGGGCTCGGGCAGTACCGCCCGGATCTCCGACGGTCCGCCGGTGACCCCCCACACCTCCTCCGCCTCGTCCTCGCCGACGAACACGATGTCGGCTTCCCGGGCCAGTTCCAGCAGCACCCGGGGCCCGTCGGCGTCCGGCCACAGCCCCGCCCGGTGGTTGACGTCGAAGGAGACGAGGGGCCGGCCCGGCGCGGGAGCCGTCAGATCGCGCAGCAGGTCCAGGCAGCCGGGCGACAGCGCGGCCGTGATCCCCGACAGGTGCAGCACGCGGCCCGCCCGCACCGCCGCCAGGTCCACCGTGTCCGCGGACATCGCCGAGGCGGCCGACCCGGCCCGGTAGTAGGCGACCTCGTGCGCGTCCGTCGACCGGTCCCCGGCCGTGCGGAAGTACACGCCCGTGGGGCGCGAGGAGTCCCGTCCCACCGAGGAGACGTCGACGCCGAACCCCCCGACGGTCTCGACGAGGTGATCCCCGAACCCGTCCGCGCCGACCCGGCTGACCCACCTCACGGCATGGCCGGCGGCGGCCAGTCCGCAGGCCACGTTCGACTCCGCCCCGCCGATCCCCCGCTCGAACGACGGAACGTCGGCGAGGCGGCCCGGGCGGCTGGGCAGGAAGGTGACCATGGACTCGCCGAGCGCGACGACGTCCACGACGTCGGGGGCGTTGCGGGGTCCGTCGGTGGTCACGATCGTCGTAGCTCCCAGGTGAGATGCGGGTGACGGCTTTTCGTTGACCCCGCGTTGGCCGAGATGTTAGACAGCAGTAAGCGACATACGCAATGAGCATTGCATTTACTGCAACGCACCTGATCAGGGAGGCTGTATGGCCCGCGACACCGGTTCCGAAGCGCTCGCCCGCCTCGCGGAGGAACGCGTCGACCACCGTTTCAAGGGCCTCCCGCCGGACGCCGACGGCCTGACGGTCGGTGAGCTCGCCGCCCAGCGCCGCAACCTGTTCACCGGCGGTTTCACCACCCCCGTGCTCGCGCTGTCCGCCGAGCGCCTGGAGCACAACCTGGCGCTCATGGAGACGTACGCCGCCCGGCACGGCCTGGCGTTCGCCCCGCACGGCAAGACCTCCATGGCGCCCCGGCTGTTCCGGCAGCAGATCGACCGCGGGGCGTGGGGCATCACCCTCGCCGTGCCCCACCAGGTGCGCGTGGCCCGGGAGTTCGGCATCCAGCGGGTCTTCCTCGCCAACGAGCTCGTCGACCCGGCCGCGCTGCGGTGGATCTCCGCCGAGCTCGACGCCGACCCCGGCTTCCGTCTCGTCTGCTACGTCGACTCCGTGCGCGGCGTCGAGCTGATGGACGCGGCCCTCGCCGGAGCGCGCCGCCCCCTCGACGTCGTCGTCGAGCTCGCCGCCGGCGAGGGCGCCCGGACCGGCGTCCGTACGGAGGCCGAGTGCGCGGCCGTCGCGGACGCGGTCGCCGGCACCCGCACGCTCCGGCTCGTCGGGGTCGCCGGATACGAGGGCGAGGTGCCGCGGGCCGATCCGGAGCGGGTGCACGCCTGGCTGCGGCGGCTGGTCGCGCTGGCCGTCGGCTTCGACGAGGCGGGGCGGTTCGCGGGCCTCGACGAGATCGTCGTCAGCGCGGGCGGCAGCGCCTGGTTCGACGCGGTGGCCGACGTCTTCGAGGAGATCCCCGGACTGTCGGCGCCCGTACTGAAGTTGCTGCGCTCCGGCGCCTACGTCTCGCACGACGACGGCCACTACCGCAAGCTCACGCCGTTCAACCGGGTCCCGGAGGAGGGCGCCCTGGAGCCCGCGTTCCGCCTGTGGGCGCAGGTCGTCTCCCGTCCATCCGCCGAGCAGGCCTTCGTCAACGCCGGAAAGCGGGACGCGGCCCACGACCTCGATCTGCCGTTCGCCCAGGTCGTACGCCGGGACGGCGCCGAGCGCCCGGCCACCGGCGTCTCGGTGACCGCCCTCTCCGACCAGCACGCGTGGCTGCGGACCACCGACGAGGCGGACCTGGAGGTCGGAGACTGGGTGGGGATGGGGCTGTCCCATCCGTGCACGTCCTTCGACAAGTGGCAGCTGATCCCGCTGGCCGAGGCGGACGGCACGGTCGTCGACTACATCCGTACGTTCTTCTAGAGGGAGCCCGCCATGGAAGAGCTCGTCATCCGGGACGCGGACGTCGTGGACGGCAGCGGTGAGCCGTCGTACCGCGCCGACGTGGTGATCGACGGCGGCAGGATCGTCTCGATCGTGAAGGAGGCCGCGGCGGCCGGCTGCCAGCGGCCCGAGGCCCGACGGGAGCTGGACGCCGAAGGGCTCGTGCTGTCCCCCGGCTTCATCGACATGCACGCCCACAGCGACCTCGCCCTGCTGCGCGACCCCGACCACAGCGCGAAGGCCGCGCAAGGGGTCACGCTCGAGGTACTGGGCCAGGACGGGCTGTCGTACGCGCCGGTCGACGACCGCACCCTCGCCGAGGTGCGCCGGACGATCACCGGCTGGAACGGCCACGGCGACGACATCGACTTCGACTGGCGTTCGGTCGGCGAGTACCTGGACCGCCTCGACCGGGGCATCGCCGTCAACGCGGCCTATCTGATCCCCCAGGGCACCGTGCGGATGCTCGCCGTCGGCTGGCAGGACCGCGAGGCGACGCCCCGGGAGCTGGACCGGATGCGGCAGCTGGTCGCCGAGGGCATGGAGCAGGGCGCGGTCGGCATGTCCTCGGGGCTGACCTACACGCCCGGCATGTACGCCAAGGACGCCGAACTGACCGAGCTGTGCCGGGTGGTGGCGTCCTACGGCGGCTACTACTGCCCCCACCACCGCTCCTACGGGGCGGGCGCCCTGGAGGCGTACGCGGAGATGGTGGACCTGACCCGGGAGGCCGGCTGCTCCCTCCATCTCGCCCACGCCACCATGAACTTCGGCGTGAACAAGGGCCGGGCGCCGGAGCTGCTGAGGCTGCTGGACGACGCGCTGGCGTCCGGCGCGGACATCACGCTGGACACCTACCCCTACACCCCCGGCTGCACGACCCTGGCCGCCATGCTGCCCAGCTGGGCGAACGAGGGCGGTCCGGAGGCGGTCCTGAAACGCCTGGCGGACGACGACACGGCCGAGCGCATCCGGCACCACATGGAGGCCGTCGGTTCGGACGGCTGCCACGGCGTGCCCATCGAGTGGGACACGATCGAGATCTCCGGGGTGAGCGAACCCGGGCTGGCCGGCTTCGTCGGCCGCAGCGTGCGGGAGTCGGCGGACCTGCGCGGCGAGAGCCCGTGGGCGACCGCCCGGCACCTGCTGCTGCGGGACCGGCTGGGCTCGACGATCCTCCAGCACGTCGGCCACGAGGAGAACGTGCGCATGATCATGCGGCACCCGGTCCACACCGGCGGCTCGGACGGCATCCTGCAGGGCACCAAGCCCCATCCGCGCGCCTACGGCACCTTCCCCCGCTATCTCGGCCACTATGTGCGGGAGTTGGGCGTGCTGTCGCTGGAGGAGTGCGTCGCCCACCTCACCTCGCGCCCGGCGGCGCGGCTGCGGCTGCCGGACCGGGGCCTGGTCCGCGAGGGGTACCGTGCCGACCTCGTCCTGTTCGACCCGCGGACGGTGGCGGCGGGAGCGACGTACGAGAATCCGCGGACGCTGCCGACGGGCATTCCCCATGTCCTCGTCGACGGCCGCTTCGTGATCGAGGACGGGCGGCGGACGGACGTGCTGGCGGGGCGGGCGGTCCGTCGCAGTCCCGTGCGACGGAACGCCACCCGCGGCTGAGCTACGGCTTGGGCAGGGTGCAGCCGCTCGCGCTCAGGTTCAGTTTGTTGCCCGTGGTGAAGCAGGCCGGGATCTGGTAGGTCTCCTCGGCGTAGTTGATGCCCTGGCGGACGGTGACGTTGCCGCTCGCGTCGACCTCGCACGGGTTGTTCTCCGTGCAGCGCTCGCCGTCCTCGTTGCCGGTGTTGTTGACGGCGACGACCTTGCCGGTGGCGTTGTCGATCACGGGCGAGCCCGAGGTGCCGCCGATGGTCTGGCAGGCGGAGGTGTAGCGGACCGAGTCCTTCCAGGTCCAGTCGCCCTCCTTGAGGCGGTAGACGAAGCCGTCGATGTTGCAGGCGTAGGTCCGCTTCCAGTAGCCGGAGACGACCGTGATGGCGGTGCCGGCCGTGGGGTGCGTGTCCTGCACGGTCAGCGGGCTGATGCCGTACGAGCTTCTGATCGCGGAGTACGTGGTCGTCAGCCGGTAGATGGTGACGTCCGTGTCGGTCATCGTCGAGTAGACGACCTGGTTGGCCCGCAGCGTGCCGACCCTGGTGCCGGAGGAGTTCAGCAGCCCGAAGCTACGGCTGGAGGACTGGCCGGTGATGACCTCGCCGGGCGACGGGAAACCGGTCTCCAGGCAGTGGCCGTTGGTCATGACCAGCGCCGGGTCGGTGTCCGCGGAGTTGGGGAAGCGGATGACCGAGCCGGAGCAGTTGCTGAGCGAGACGGTGCCGGCGAAGTTGACGGCCTGGAGGGCGGGTGCCGCCGTGTCCCTGACGGGTGCCGCGACCGCGGGAGCCGCGCCGGCCCCGGCGAGTACCAGGGCGGTGACGACGGCGCCGAGAGGTTTCTTCATGTGGGGGTCCCCTCTTGCGACTTGGGCGACCGGAGATCTTCCGGCCGCCCGCATATTTGTCATGGGCATTGTGAGGGGAGAGGTGTGGTGGGGCAAGGAGTCGTTTCAGGCCCGGAGTCGGCGCAGGCTTTGCGCCACCGACGGCGCGGCCTAGCGGGGCCGCTTGCCGTGACCGGGGTTGTTGCCGGAATTGCCGGGCGCGAAGGTGGTCTCCGCGGGGGCGGGGCCGGACGTGGTGGCGGTGGCGGAGGGCTGCGGCGAGGTCGAGGCGGCGGTCGTCGGGCTCGGGGTCGAGGTTCCGTCTCCGGATGTCGTGGCGTCCTTCGCGGGCGCGGTGGACACCGGCGCACCCCCGGGGGACTCCGGTGCGTCACCGCTCGCGGCCGACTCCTCCTGGCCGGTGGGCGCGGGGAGGTCGGTCGCCGACGGCCCCGTGTGCGCCTCCTTGCCCCCGGCACCGCCCGCGGACGCGCCCGAGAAGGAGAACCCGGCGATCACGGCCGCCACCGACACGGCCCCCACCGCTCCCGCGACCGCGATCCGCGGCGAACGCCACCGGCTCGGCCTGCGCCGGGCACGGTGGCCGGGTGCGGCGCGCCGCCGGGGACGGTCGGCGTCCGGCATGACGGCGGGCAGCTCGGCCGTCTCGTCGTAGGCGTTCTGCCAGCCGTGCGCGGCGGCGGGGTCGGCGTACTCCTCGTAGGAGGGCGCGGGCGGCTCCTGCGGGTGGTACACGCTCGGCGGGTCCTGCACACCACCGCTCACCGGCCGGCAGGCGATGTTCGACCCCTGCGCCCCGTTCTCGTACTCGGCTGGCCTCGACATGGCCGCGCATTGTAGAGACGGGTGGGGCCGGCGAGACAGCTACCGGCGATAACAGCCCAAACCACGCGTCTCACGTGTCGGAAAACACGGCCCGAAAGGCGATACCGGGCCGTAAGCTCCCTGACATGCAGGTGATCCAGTCGACGAAGCTCGCCAACGTCTGTTACGAGATCCGCGGTCCGGTGCTCGAGGAGGCGATGCGGCTGGAAGCGGCCGGACACCGCATCCTCAAGCTGAACACGGGCAATCCGGCGGCGTTCGGCTTCGAGTGCCCGCCGGAGATCCTGGAGGACGTCCTCAGGAACGTCTCCTCCGCGCACGGCTACGGCGACGCGAAGGGGCTGCTGGCCGCCCGCCGGGCGGTCGTCATGCACAACCAGACCCTCGGCATCGAGACCGACGTCGAGCACGTCTTCATCGGCAACGGCGTCTCCGAGCTGATCGTGATGGCGATGCAGGGGCTGCTGGACGACGGCGACGAGGTCCTCGTCCCCGCCCCCGACTATCCGCTGTGGACCGCCGCCGTGTCGCTGTCGGGCGGCACCGCCGTGCACTACCGCTGCGACGAGCAGTCCGACTGGATGCCCGACCTCGCCGACGTCGAGCGCAAGGTCACCGACCGCACCAAGGCGATCGTCATCATCAACCCCAACAACCCGACGGGGGCCGTCTACGACGAGGCGGTGATCAAGGGGCTCACCGACATCGCCCGCCGCCACAACCTGCTGGTCTGCTCCGACGAGATCTACGACAAGATCCTCTACGACGGCGCCACGCACACCCCGACCGCCGCGGTCGCGCCGGACCTGCTGACCCTCACCTTCAACGGCATGTCGAAGGCCTACCGGGTGGCCGGGTACCGGGTCGGCTGGATGTCGATCTCCGGGCCGCGCGCCCACGCCGACTCCTACATCGAGGGTCTGACGATCCTCGCGAACATGCGGCTGTGCGCGAACATGCCCGGTCAGCACGGCGTGGTCGCCGCGCTCAGCGGCCGCCAGTCCATCAACGACCTGGTGCTGCCGGGCGGCCGGCTGAAGGAGCAGATGGACACCGCGTACGAGCTGCTCACGCAGATCCCGGGGGTGAGCTGTGTGCGGCCGAAGGGCGCCCTGTACCTGTTCCCGCGGCTCGATCCCAAGGTGTTCAAGATCAAGGACGACCGCCGGATGGTGCTGGACCTGCTGCGCAGCGAGAAGATCATGGTCGTGCAGGGGACCGGGTTCAACTGGCCCGAGCACGATCACTTCCGGGTAGTGACCCTGCCGACGGTCACGGATCTGCGGGACGCGATGGGCCGGATCGGGCGCTTCCTGGACGGCTACGGCCAGCCGTAAACCTCTCCCGCCTCCTGATCTTTTCAGTTCACTCAACTTTAGACGGAATCTAAGCTAGGATGGTTTCCTGACAGCACAGGAGGCCATCCATGTACGAGCCGATCCGCACCAAGTCGGTCCACAGCACGATGGCCGGCACGACCTCCGACTTTCCCCACCGCTCCCGCGAGGAGGAGCTGGACATCCAGCTCGCCGGTCATCTCGCGGCGCTGCTGACCGCGACGGACGAGCTGCGGGCGGTGGCCCCCTCCCCCGGCCTCGACGAGGCCGCGGAGCGACTCGCCCGGCAGGTGGCCCGGCTGCGGGGCGGGGTGACGCCGGTCCGTATGACCTCGGCGCCGTCCGACGCCGACGTCACCGCCCTGCACGAGCGGGCCCACGCCCTCGCGGGCCGCGCCCTGGTCGTGGCGGCCTCCCGCGCCGACACGGCGGCGGCGATCCTCGCCGCCGAGCAGATGGACGTGCACGCGGCCGCCCTGGAGCCGCGCGAGCTGGCGTCCACCACCTGAGCCCCTCCCTTCGGGGCTCTCCCTGACGGCCCCGGTCCGCGTGCACCCGCAGCGACGCGCGGACCGGGTGCCATGCACTGCGTTGGCTTGCGGTGGGGTGCGTTGTCGCCGTGGGGCGTTCTGTGCGTCGGCGGCTGCGGGTTCGTCGGGGCTTGTCGCGCAGTTCCCCGCGCCCCTTTTGCGGCGTTGCCGGGCCGGAGGCTGATATGGCACCTTGCGTGGCTTGAGGCGGGGTGCCTTGTCGCCGTAGGGCGTTCTGTGCGTCGGCGGCTGCGGGTTCGTCGTGGCTTGTCGCGCAGTTCCCCGCGCCCCTTTGGGGCGTTGCAGGGACGGGGCAGGGCTGTCACCGGGTGTTCATCGTGGGCGCCGGGGAATGTTGGGTTCCGGGAGCACTCTCCACGGCGTGAGACGCATCGTAGGGATCGTCCTCGCGGTCGTGTTGATGAGTGGCGTGGTGGCTGCCGTCCTCGCGGGCCGGGAAGCGGACGACAAGGGCACGGCAACGAAGACCGTGCGCATGGTGATCGGGTCGGAGAAGGCCGAGTACTTCGCCGACCCCGCAGTGGTGAAGGCCCTCGCCGCCAGGGGCTACACCGTGAAGGCCGAGACCTCCGGGTCCTGGGCCATGGAGGGACTCGACCTCAAGGGCTACGACCTGGCCTTTCCGTCCAGTCAGGCGCCCGCCGTCGAACTGGCCGCCCGCTACCGGGTGCACGGCACCCTCCCGCGGCCCTTCTACTCGCCGCTCGTCGTCGTGGCCCACCGCAGCGCCGCCCAGGTGCTCGCGGCGAACGGCCTCGCGACCCTCGACACCGGGCACCGCGGCACCCTGAGGATGGCCTCCCTGCTGGACGCCGCCCGCCACGACCGGACGTGGCAGCAGCTCAAGGGGGCGGGTCGATACGGCGAGTTGAGCGGGACCCTCTTCATCTCCAGCACCGATCCGGAGTCGTCCAACTCCGGCGCCCTCTACCTCGCCGCCGCCTCCTACGTGGCCAACGGCGGCCGGGTGGTCGCCGACAAGGGCGGTCTCGACCGCACCGAGCCGCTGCTGAGGAAGCTCGTCACGGTGCAGGGTGCCCAGCAGACCGGCTCGGACGCGGTCTTCCGGGACTTCGTCAGCGGGGCCGGCAACCCGCTGGTCTGGGTCTACGAGTCGCAGGTCGCCTCGCTGCTCGCGGGCGGGCAGAAGCCCGGTGACCTGGTGGTGCTCTACCCGGACACCACGGTCGACAGCGACCACACCGTCGTACCGCTGACAAACGACGGCAAGGCGCTCGCCGAACTCCTCTCCACCGACCGGGAGTTGCGGCGGCTGGCGGTGCGGCACGGGTTCCGGCCGCAGGGCGACGCGTCCGAGTTCGCCACGGACACCACCTACCTCGAGCAAGCACTGACCGGTGTCCGGCAGGCGCCCGTGCCCACCTCCGCGGTGCTGCACGAGATGGCGCGCCGGGCGCGCGGATGAACGGGGGGACTTCTGTGAACAGCTTCAACGACACCGCTCAGCAAGGTCATCAGCCCACACTCAGCGGGGACGACGTCTTCACGCTGACCCCGCCCGAGGCCGTCGCGCCCGTGCCGCGGGAGAAGGCCGGCGGACTCGTGCCGGTCGACGACGGCGTCCGTGCGGACATGGCCGCGAAGGCCTCCGCCTACGTCGCCGGGCTCGCCGCCCTCGACGCCCGCTCGCCCGAGTTCGCCGGCAAGGTCGGCGAGATCACCGGCCTGGGCGCCGGCGAGATGCGGGCCGCGGCCGCGCAGTCCAACCGGATGCTGGAACGGACCGTCAAGAGCCTGCCGGGCAAGGGTGGGGACGCCCAGTCGCAGGTCGCCGGCTCGCTGGTGGAACTCCGGCGCGTCGTCGAGGACCTGGACCCGCGGGACCTGCCCGCGGGCAAGGGACGGAAGTTCCTGTCCCGGCTGCCCGGCGGGAACAAGCTGCGCGACCACGTCGCCAAGTACGCCTCCGCGCAAGGCACCTTGAACAGGATCGTGGGCTCGCTGCGCGGCGGCCAGGACGAACTGCGCCGGGACAACGCCGCGTTGCAGACCGAGCGGATCCGCCTGTGGGAGACCATGGGCAAGCTGCAGGAGTACGTCGTGCTCACCGAGGCCCTGGACGCGGCCGTGGAGCAGCACGTCGCCGGGGTCGCGGACCCGCAGGAGGCCGACGGTCTGCGCGCCGACGTGCTCTTCCCGGTCCGGCAGAAGCACCAGGACCTGCTCACCCAACTCGCGGTGTGCGCGCAGGGCTACCTCGCCATGGACGTCGTACGCCGCAACAACGACGAGTTGATCAAGGGCGTCGACCGGGCCGCCACGACCACCGTGTCCGCCCTGCGCATCTCCGTGATGCTGGCCTCCGCGCTGGACAACCAGAAGAAGGTCGTCGAGCAGGTCAACGCCCTGCGCGGGACCACGGAGGACCTCATCCGGGGCAATGCCGAGATGCTGTCCACGCAGAGCGGGGAGATCCAGCGCATCGCCGCGGACCCGGCCGTGGGTGCGGAGACCTTGCGCGCCGCGTTCCAGCAGATCTACCGCACGCTGGACGCGATCGACACGTACAAGGTCCAGGCGACCGAGGCGATGGCGACGACCGTGGAGAACCTGACGGCCGAACTCCAGTCCGCCGCCGCCTACTTGGAGCGCAGCCGGTCGCGGGGCGCGCTGGAAGGGGGTCTCGCATGAGACGGACCGTCGTCACCGTCGCGTCGGCGGCCGTCCTGCTGACCGCGTGCAGCACGGCTCACCGGACCGACCCCACCGCCCCCGAACCCGGCACCCTGCGCGTCCTCGCCTCCAGCGAACTCGCCGACATGGCTCCCGTCCTGGAACAGGTCCGCAAGGACACCGGGCTCAGGGTCCGCCCCACCTACATGGGCACCCTCGACGCGGTGAACCTGCTGGCGTCGGGCAGGGCGGACGGCCGCTACGACGCCGTGTGGCTGTCCTCGGACGACTATCTGCGGCTGCGCCCCGAGGCGGCGAAGAAGATCGTCTCCGAGACGCCCGTCATGTCGAGCCCGGTCGCCGTCGGCGTCAGGACGGCCACCGTGCGGGCGCTCGGCTGGACGCCGGAGAACGTCACCTGGTCCCAGGTGGAGAAGGCCGTGCAGGACGGGAGACTCACGTACGGCATGACGGACCCGGCCCGCTCCAACTCCGGTTTCTCCACGCTGGTCTCGGTCGCCTCCGCGCTCTCCGGCGCCCAGTCGGCGCTCACGGACGCGGACGTGGCGGAGGCGACCCCGCGCCTGAAGGAGTTCTTCAAGGGCCAGAAGCTGACGTCGGGTTCGTCGGGCTGGCTGGCGACGGCGTACAAGCGGCGCTCGAACGTCGACGCACTCCTCAACTACGAGTCCGTCCTCGCGGGCATCCCGGGCCTGACCGTGATCCGTCCCAAGGACGGCGTGGTGACGGCCGACTACCCGCTGTCCTCGCTCGCCGGCACCGGCGCGGCGACCCGCGAGGAGGTGCGCCGCCTGACCGACGCCCTGCGCACGCCGGCGATCCAGCGGCGGATCACCACCGCCACCCACCGCCGCCCGGTGATCCCGTCCGTGCCGCCCGCGCCCGGCCTCGACACCGCCCGCCGCCGCGAACTCCCCTTCCCCGGCTCCCGTTCGGTCGCCGACGGCCTGCTGCGCTCGTACGAGAACGAACTGCGCCGCCCCTCCCGCACCGTGTACGTCCTCGACACCTCCGGCTCGATGGACGGCGACCGGCTGAACCGTCTGAAGCGGGCCCTCACCGACCTCACCGGCGACTTCCGGGACCGTGAGGCGGTGACGCTGATGCCGTTCGGTTCCGGGGTGAAGAGCGTGCGGACGCACGTGGTCGATCCGGCGGACCCCAAGGCCGGGCTGGACGCGATCCGCGCGGACACCAAGGCCCTGTCCGCCGACGGCGACACCGCGATCTACACCTCGCTGGAGAAGGCGTACGACCATCTCGGCGCCGATCGCGACACGTTCACGTCGATCGTGCTGATGACGGACGGCGAGAACACGAAGGGCGCGAAGGCCGCGGAGTTCGACGCCTTCTACCGCTCGCTGCCCGCCGACCGGCGTGAGATCCCGGTCTTCCCGATCCTCTTCGGCGACTCCGACCGCGGGGAGCTGTCCCACATCGCCGACCTGACCGGCGGCCGCCTGTTCGACGCCCGGCAGGGCTCGCTGGACGGCGCCTTCGAGGAGATCCGTGGCTATCAGTGAGTACCTCGAGTCACGCAAGAACATCGCGGGCAGTGTGTGCGGCCTCGCCGGCCTCGCGCTCACCTTCAGCGGCCTGGCGGGCCCCTACTGGCCGGTGGTGGTCGCCGGTCTGTACGGCGCCGGCGCCCTGATCGCCCCACCGGAACGGCCGCCGCTGCCGGACTTCCCGTCGCCCTCGGCCCAACTGGAGGAACTGCGGGCCGACTTCGGGAAGCTCGGCGCATACCTGGCGGAGGTCGACCTCCCGCCGGCCGCCGCGGGCCGCGTCACCGAGCTGACGGACCTGCTGACCGCCCTGCTGGACCCGGGCCGGGCGTCCGAACTGCTCGCCCAGGACCCCGAGGGCGTGCACACCCTGTCCCGGACGGTACGGCGGGACATCCCCGAGGCGGTCGACAGCTACGTACGCACCCGCTGGTGGACCCGCATGACCCCGGGCTCCGAACCCCCGGAACGCCACCTGGAACGCCAGCTCACGCTGCTCCAGGAGGAGGCGGAGCGGCTGGCCACCGCTCTGAGGGAGACGGAGGCCCGCCGCCAGGAGACCCACACCCGCTATCTGGAGGAACGTGCGCAGTAACGCGCCCCGAAGGGGCGCGGGGCTGTATCGATATGCGGCTCCGCCGCGTGGGCGCGACCAGCCACGGACGGCCTGGAGACGAATACGGCGAAGGCCCGCCCCCTTTCTCCCGTCGGGGCGGACGGGAGAGCAAGGACGGGCCGGAGCCACACACGCCATTGTGCGCGGCCTCGCCGTACTGCACCGCGGCCGGCCGTGACGATCACTGGTCAGGGCACATCCCAGCCGGCCGCGGAGTCTTTCAGGGAGCGGACCTCATCCGAGGCGCTGCACCAGCGCCCGGTACTCGTCCCACAGCTCCTTCGGCGTGTGGTCACCGAACGTGTTGAGGTGCTCGGGAACCAGCGAGGCCTCCTCCCGCCACACGTCCTTGTCGACGGTGAGCAGGAAGTCCAGGTCGGACTCGGACAGTTCGAGGCCCTTGGTGTCGAGGGCGCCCTTGGCGGGCAGGACGCCGATCGGCGTCTCCACGCCCTCGGCCTTGCCGTCCAGCCGCTCCACGATCCACTTCAGGACGCGGCTGTTCTCGCCGAAGCCCGGCCAGACGAACTTGCCCTCGTCGTTCTTGCGGAACCAGTTGACGTAGTAGATCTTCGGCAGCTTGGACTGGTCCTTGTCCTTGGCCACGTCGATCCAGTGACCCATGTAGTCGCCCATGTTGTAGCCGCAGAACGGCAGCATGGCGAACGGGTCGCGGCGCAGCTCACCGACCTTGCCCTCGGCGGCCGCGGTCTTCTCGGAGGCGACGTTGGCGCCGAGGAAGACGCCGTGGTTCCAGTCGAAGGACTCCGTCACCAGCGGCACCGCGGAGGCGCGGCGGCCGCCGAAGAGGATCGCCGAGATGGGCACGCCCTTGGGGTCCTCCCACTCCGGCGCGATGATCGGGCACTGCGAGGCGGGCACGGTGAAGCGGGCGTTGGGGTGGGCGGCCGGGGTGTCGGACTCCGGCGTCCAGTCGTTGCCCTTCCAGTCCGTGAGGTGGGCCGGAGTCTCCTCCGTCATGCCCTCCCACCAGATGTCGTTGTCGTCGGTGAGGGCCACGTTGGTGAAGACCGAGTTGCCCCACAGCGTCTTCATCGCGTTGGCGTTGGTGTGCTCACCCGTGCCGGGCGCGACGCCGAAGAAGCCGGCCTCGGGGTTGATCGCGTAGAGGCGGCCGTCCTCGCCGAACCGCATCCAGGCGATGTCGTCGCCGATGGTCTCGACCGTCCAGCCGGAGATCGTGGGCTCCAGCATGGCGAGGTTGGTCTTGCCGCAGGCGCTCGGGAAGGCCGCGGCCACGTACTTGGACTCGCCGGTCGGCGGGGTGAGCTTGAGGATCAGCATGTGCTCGGCCAGCCAGCCCTCGTCGCGCGCCATGACGGAGGCGATGCGCAGGGCGTAGCACTTCTTGCCGAGCAGGGCGTTGCCGCCGTAGCCGGAGCCGTAGGACCAGATCTCGCGGCTCTCCGGGAAGTGCGAGATGTACTTGGTGGAGTTGCACGGCCACGGCACGTCGGCCTCGCCCTCGGCCAGCGGCGCGCCCAGCGTGTGCACGGCCTTGACGAAGAACCCGTCTGAGCCGAGCTCGTCGAGGACCGGCTGTCCCATGCGGGTCATCGTGCGCATGGAGACCGCGACGTAGGCGGAGTCGGTGATCTCGACGCCGATCGCGGAGAGGTCGGAGCCGAGCGGGCCCATGCAGAACGGGACGACGTACATCGTCCGGCCCTTCATCGAGCCGCGGAAGATGCCCTTCTCGCCCTGGAAGATCTCCCGCATCTCCGCGGGCGCCTTCCAGTGGTTGGTCGGACCCGCGTCCTGCTCCTTCTCGGAGCAGATGAAGGTCCGGTCCTCGACGCGGGCGACGTCGCTCGGGTCGGAGGCGGCGTAGTAGGAGTTCGGGCGCTTGATCGGGTCGAGCTTCTTGAAGGTGCCCTTCGCGACGAGCTCCTCGCACAGGCGCTCGTACTCGGCCTCGGATCCGTCGCACCAGACCACGTTGTCCGGCTGGGTCAGTTCCGCGATCTCGTTCACCCACGAGATCAGTTCCTGGTGGTTGGTGGGGATCACGGTGGGAGCCGCGATGTCGCGCGCCACGATTGCTCCTAAATGAGGGATTTTGTGATTTTGGAGGCCCCGTGGGGGCTGCGACCCGGATGCTGCATGACTGGATCTTCAGCGCTCATCCGGTGCCGACCGCACTCATTTGATGATCCGAGGCGAGTGCCCATATGTCCAGAGGGCCTCACAAGTGAGCGGAGTGGGGATCGTCACGCACAACCGTGTTTCCACGCGTGATTTTGCGTGCACGTTGAGTTCACCTGAAGGTTCTTTTGCCGGACGCTCGAACGCCCACCGGCCATGAGATGATGGCCACTCTTCGTCACTTCTCGGGCCGCGCTGACCCGTAACTTACGGTTCCGTAGGTACGATGAAGGGCATGACTGCGCCCGTCCCCGACGCCGCCAAGAACACGCCGGCCGCCGGCCGCCGTCCTGAGGCGAACTCGATTCCGCACCAGATCAAGCAGCACGCCCAGCAGCTCACCGACCCGCTCAAGCCGAGGCTGCGCGGCTGGCTGCACCTCGGCATGTTCCCCGCCGCCCTGGTCGCGGGCCTGGTGCTCACCGCCCTCGCCGACTCCCCCCGCGGCCGTATCGCCTGCGGCATCTACGCCCTGACGGCCTGTCTGCTGTTCGGCGTGAGCGCGCTGTACCACCGCGGCAACTGGAGCCCGCGCATGGACGGCATCCTGCGCAGACTGGATCACGCCAACATCTTCCTGATCATCGCGGGCACCTACACCCCCCTGACGATGCTGCTCCTGGACGGGGCGAAGGCGCAGTGGCTGCTGTGGGGCATCTGGGGCGCCGCCCTCGCGGGCATCGCCTTCCGGGTGTTCTGGGTGGGCGCCCCGCGCTGGCTCTACACCCCCTGCTACATCGCGATGGGCTGGGCCGCCGTCTTCTTCCTGCCCGACTTCATGCGCACCGGCGGCATCGCGGTGCTGGTCCTCGTGATCGTGGGCGGCCTCCTCTACAGCGCCGGCGGCATCATCTACGGCCTCAAGCGGCCGAACCCCTCACCGCGCTGGTTCGGCTTCCACGAGGTGTTCCACTCCTTGACGCTCGCCGCGTTCACCGTCCACTACGTCGGCATCTCGCTGGTGGCCTACCAGCACGCGTAGCGCCTCCCGGCACCCATCCAGGGCCACGGCTTCCGAGCCGTGGCCCTTTTTGCATGCCGATTTCGATTGACAGACACCATATTTTGAAAGCTACTCTCATTTCATGGCTACTGTCACTCCGGATCCTCGGCGCTGGTGGGCCCTCGCGGCCCTGGTCGCGAGCATGCTCACGCTCGGCTTCGACATGACGATCCTCAACGTCGCGCTGCCGACCATGGCCGCCGACCTCGGCGCCACCACCGGCCAGCAGCAGTGGATGGCGGACTCCTACATCGTGGTCTTCGCCGCCCTGATGCTCCCGGCGGGCCTCCTCGGCGACCGCTTCGGCCGCCGACGCATGCTGATCACCGGGCTGGGGATCTTCCTCGCCGGTTCGCTCGTGGGCGCGCTGGCCGGGGACGTGAACTGGGTCATCGCCGCCCGGGCGGTCATGGGCGTCGGCGCGGCACTCGTCACCCCGCTCGCACTGTCCGTCCTGCCCTCGCTGTTCAGCACGGACGAGCGCACCAAGGCCGTCAGCATCATCTCGACCGCGTCCGCGCTGGGCCTGCCGCTCGGCCCGATCATCGGCGGCTGGCTGCTGAACCACTACTGGTGGGGCTCGGTCTTCCTGATCAACGTCCCGATGGCCGCGATCGGCATCGCCGCCTGCGTCTTCCTGCTCCCCGAGACCAGCGACCCGGCCTCCCCCAGGGTCGACGCGGCCTCCACGGCGTGCACCGCGCTCGGCCTCGGCGCCCTCGTCTACGCGATCATCGAGGCCCCCGACCGCGGCTGGGGCGACCCCCTGGTCCTCGCCCTGTTCGCCGCCTCGGCCGCCCTGCTCACCGCGCTGGTGCTGCGCGAACGCCGCTCCACGCGCCCCATGCTCGACATGACGCTGCTCGGCCACCGCGGCTTCCTGCTCAACACCGTCGCCGCGACCCTGGTGATGTTCGTCCTGTCCGGCCTGCTGTTCGTGCTGCCGCAGTACCTCCAGGCCGTACGCGGCAACGACGCCCTGGGCACCGGCATCCGGCTGCTGCCGATGATCGGCGGTCTCACCGTCGCCGCGAAGGGCGCGCCGGCCGCCGCCCAGCGCTTCGGCGCGCGGGCCACGGTCAGCGCGGGCCTGGTGGTGCTGGCGTTCGCCGCGTTCCTCGGCAGCCGTACGACCGTCCACTCCGGCTACGGCTTCACCGCGCTGTGGCTGTCGGTCACCGGCGTCGGCTTCGGCTTCGCGCTGGTCCCGGCCATGTCCGGGGCGCTCGCCACGCTGCCCAGGGACCGGGCGGGCAGCGGATCGGGCCTGCTGATGACCCTGCGTCAGGTCGGCGGCGCCATCGGCATCGCCCTGCTCGGCAGCCTGCTCGCCAGCGCCTTCCGCGACCGGCTGGACGTGACGGGGCTGCCCGCCGGGGCCGCGGACACCGCCGGTGACTCCGTCGTCGCGGCCCACATCGTCGCCGTCAGGGCGCACTCGCCCCAGCTGGCCGCGTCCGCGGACGGCGCCTACGTGCACGGCATGGGCCTGGTCCTGCTGGTGTGCGGCGCCGCCGCCCTCGTCTCGGCGCTGCTGGCCGCCGCCTTCCTGCCGAACACACCCGTCGCCGGGAAGGAGCCGCAGGACGCCCCGCCGATGGCCGCCGCCGTCACGGATGCCGGACAATGACCTCCATGACGGCCGCACGCTCCCCCCTCTCCCCCGCCGACCGCCCCCGGCTCGGCCTGCGCGAACGCAAGAAGATCAAGACCCGCGAGGCGATCCGCACCGCGACCTACGGGCTGATCCGGGAGCAGGGGTACGACGCCACGACGATCGAGCAGATCGCCGAGCGCGCCGAGGTGTCGCCGTCCACCGTCTTCCGGTACTTCCCCACCAAGGAGGACATCGTCCTCACGGACGAGTACGACCCGTTGATGCTGGAGGAGCTGCGCGCACGGCCCGCCGACGAGGCGTGGATGGACTCCGTGCGGTACGTGATGCACCGGGCCATGGACGTGATGATGACCGAGGACCCCGAGGTGGTGCGCACCCGTGCACACCTGTCGGCACAGGTCCCCGCGGTCCGCTCCCGGATGGTCGAGTCCATGTCGCAGACCGGACGCCTGCTCCGCGAGGCCATCGCGGAGCGCTCCGGACTGGCCGCCGACTCCCTGGAGGTCCGCGTCTCCGCGATGTCCCTGGTCGGCGGGCTGATGGAGGCCAACATGTGCTGGGCGGAGAACGACTTCCAGGACGACCTGCGCGAGCTCGTGGACCGCGCGCTGGACGTCCTGGAACACGGCCTCCCCACCGAAAACCCCTGAGCCCGTCCATCCCGCCCGTGTCATCCTGACCGGGTGAACGGTCCCGAGATCCATGTCGAGTTCGCCCCCGAACTGGCCCTGTTCGTCCAGCGCCGGCCGCGACGGACCCTCGTCACCGACGGCGTCTCCTCCCTGGGACACGCCGTGGAGTCGGCCGGCGTCCCGCTCACCGAGGTCGGCACGCTGCGGGTCGACGGCCGCGAGGTCCCGGTCTCCTACGTCCCCGCCGCCGGCGACCGCGTGGAGGTCCGGACCGTCGAGCGCCCCCAGCGGGTGCCCGGGGCTCCCCTGCGCTTCCTCCTCGACGTCCACCTCGGCACCCTCGCCCGCCGGCTGCGCCTGCTCGGCGTGGACACCGCCTACGAGTCGACGGACATCGGCGACCCGGCGCTCGCCGCCCGCTCGGCCGCCGAGAAACGGGTCATGCTCAGCCGCGACCGGGGCCTGCTGCGCCGCCGCGAACTGTGGGCCGGCGCCTACGTCTACAGCACCCGCCCCGAGGACCAACTCCGCGACATCCTGGACCGGTTCCGCCCCGAACTGCGGCCCTGGACCCGCTGCACCGCGTGCAACGGGCTGCTGAAGGAGGCCACCAAGGAGGAGGTCGCGGACCAGTTGCACGGCGGCACGCAGCGCTCGTACGACGTCTTCGCGCAGTGCCGGCAGTGCGGACGCGCGTACTGGAAGGGCGCGCACCACGAGCAGCTGGTGGCCATCGTGGAGCGCGCCCTGGCGGAGTTCGCGAGCTAGGCCCTGTCGGCCTGGGAACCGCTCAGCCGTTCAGCGCGGCGCGCAGTCGCTCCGGGTCGGTGGTCGGGGCGTCGCAGGTGAAGTTGCGGCACACGTACGCGGTCGGCCGACCGTCGGTGAGGGGCCGGTCGGCGAGCAGGGGGAACTCGTCGCTGTCCGGGGTCCCCACGGCCACGACCGCGCCGGGGGCATCCCCCATGAGCGCCGTACGGTGCAGGGTCCTCGTGCCGTCGTCGTCGAGGCCCGGGCCGACGATCGCGACCTCCCGCGGCCCGTCGAGCAGCGCCTCGGCGACCGCGAGCCCCCAGCCGATGAACCGCGGCACCCGCGGACCCAGCGCCTTCACGACCCCCAACGCCCGCTCGGCCGCGCTGCGATGGGACTCGGAACCGGTGTGGGCGGCGTAGCTCAGCAGGGCGCCCGCGGCGGCCGTCCAGCCGGACGGCACGGCGTTGTCGGTCGGGTCCTGCGGCCGGCGGATCAGCCGCTCGGCGTCGGCGGCGGTGTCGTAGAGCGAACCCGACTCGGGGTCGGCGAACCGGGCCAGGACGTGGTCCAGCAGGAACCCGGCGAACTCCAGCCAGACGCCCTCGCCGGTGACGGACGCGAGCGCCAGGAAGCCCTCGGCGACGTCGGCGTAGTCCTCCAGCACGCCCGCGTTGGCGCCGGCCTGGCCGTCCTTGCTGGTACGGGAGAGGCGGGCGTGTTCGTCGAGATGCAGCCGGACGAGGAGGTCGGCCGCCGTGACGGCCGCGTCGACGAGGTCGGGGCGGTCGAAGTAGGCGCCGGTCTCGGCGAGCGCGGCGATCGCGAGGCCGTTCCAGGCGGCGACGACCTTGTCGTCCCGGCCGGGGGCGGGGCGCTCGGCGCGCGCGGCGAGCAGGCGCTCCCGGACGGAGGCGATCCTCTCGGCGTCGAACAGACCGTCCTGCTGCGGGAGTTGCAGCACCGACTGGCCGTGCTCGAAGGTGCCCTCCTCGGTCACACCGAAGTACCGGGCGGCGAGTTCGGCGTCGTCGTCCCCCAGCACTTCGCGCAGTTGCCCGGGCGTCCACACGTAGTACGCGCCTTCGACGTGCCTACCGGTCCCGTCGTCGCTGTCGGCGTCCAGCGCGGAGGCGAACCCGCCCTGCTCGGTGCGCAGTTCGCGCACCATGAAGTCGGCCGTCTCCAGCGCCACCCGCCGGGCGAGCTCGGAGCCCGTGGCCCGCCACAGGTGCGCGTAGACGCGGCACAGCAGGGCGTTGTCGTAGAGCATCTTCTCGAAGTGCGGCACGATCCAGTCGCGGTCGACGGAGTAGCGGGCGAAGCCGCCGCCGAGCTGGTCGTAGATCCCGCCGCGGGCCATGCGCTCGCAGGTGTCGGCGGCCATCTGCAGGGCGCCCTCGGAGCCGGTGCGGGCGTGGTGGCGCAGCAGGAACTCGACCGCCATGGACGGCGGGAACTTGGGTGCGCCGCCGAAGCCGCCGCGCTGCGCGTCGTACTCGCGGGTGAGCCCGAGCAGGGCCTGCGCGAGCTCCTCCTCGCCGGGGGCCTCGGGGCCGCCGTAGGAGATCTCCCGGCCCGCGAGGTCCCGGACGATCTTGCCGGCGACCTCCGCGACCTCATCCCGCCGGTCGGTCCAGGCGCTGCGCACGCCCTCCAGGACCTGGCGGAAGGAGGGCATGCCGTGGCGGGGGGCGGGCGGGAAGTAGGTGCCGAAGTAGAACGGTTCGGCGTCCGGGGTCAGGAAGACGGTCATGGGCCAGCCGCCCTGGCCGGTGGCCGCCTGGACGGCCTCCATGTAGACGGCGTCGACGTCGGGGCGCTCCTCGCGGTCGACCTTGACGCTGACGAAGTGCTCGTTGAGGAAGTCGGCGGTGGCCCGGTCCTCGAAGGACTCGTGGGCCATGACGTGGCACCAGTGGCAGCTGGAGTAACCGACGCTCAGCAGAACGGGCTTGTTCGCCTTGCGGGCCTCCTCGAAGGCCTCGGCCGACCAGGGCCACCAGTCGACGGGGTTGTCGGCGTGCTGGAGCAGGTACGGGGACGTCTCATGGGCCAGTCGGTTCACTCCTCCACTCTCCCACGGGCTCGGCCACGGCGTAGAAACGCATGTTGACCGGGCGCGCCCCCTCGGGGGCGGTCTCGCGCGAGTGGCCGTAACGGTCCAGCAGGGCGCGGTACTCGCGCATGAACGCGAGGAGTTCGTCCTTGGTGAGCCAGGTGCCGTGGCGCTGCACATGGGCCCAGCCGTCGGGGCCGCGGTACTCCTCGTGGGCGCGGCGGAAGAGCTGGGTGTCGACGTCGATCTTCAGCAGGGCGAGATGCCGGGCGGCCTCGAACTCCTCCTGCGTCATGGTCGCCGGGTCGGGCGTGGTGTGGCTGAACGGCAGCAGCCGCCACCAGCGCTCCCGGCCGCCCGACTTCTCCGGGATCTCCTCGACGAGCCGCTGCTCGGCGAGTTTGCGCAGGTGGTAGCTGGTCGTCCCGGAGCTCTCGCCCAGTTCGCGGGCGAGCACGGTGGAGTTCGCCTCGCCGTGCCGGCCGAGGTAGTCGAGGATCCGGCGGCGCAGGGGGTTGCCGAGGGACTTGTACAGCGCGGTGCGTTCGAGGCCGGTCATGCCGGTGTGTCCGGAGTCGGTGGTCCCGGTCCTGCCGTCGCTCATGCGGCCACTGTCAGCCTGGTCGCTCATGCGGCCACGGTAACCCTGAGCAACCCTGATCCGACCCTGATGTCTGCCGATTTTTCTTTGCAGAATTTTCTCTGCGGTCTAGCGTGGGGGCGTGGGATCGGAATGGGGGAAGCGCGTGAGGAAGCAGTCGTACGAGAAGCAACTGGCGGGGTGGACACTCCTCCTGCTGGGCATGGCGGTCGGCGCGATGGTCGTGGCGCTGAAGAGGTGGAAGCTGGTCTTCCTGGGCGCGGCGACCGTGCTGCTGGTGCCGTGGACGGTGATGCTCGGCCTGACCCTGCCGGCCGACACGGAGGTACGGCACTGGTCGCTGGCCTGGATCGGCCTGGACGTCCTGATGGCGGCGGGCTGCGCGGCGACGGTGGTACTGAGCCTGCGCGATCGTCCCGCCGCCCGCCTCACGGCCTCGGCGACCGCGGCCGTCGCCGTCCTGGACGCCTGGTTCGACATAACCACCGCGCCGGCGGGCTCGGGCCTCGCCCAGGCCCTGGCGTGCGCGGTGGGCGAGGCGACGCTGGCCTGCGTCTGCGTGTTCCTGGCCGTCGCCGACCGCCGCTCCCGGACCTGAGCGGCCCTCACGCTCCGTCGATCGCACCATTGATCGCGCCGGTGATCGCCCCGTCGATCGCCCCGGTGATCGCGGCCCTCTGTCGCTCGCGTCCCTCGCGAAGGACACTCGTAGGCACAGGAGTTGCCGCCGGAGGGGGAAGCGACATGCGGGACGGCCATCGGGCGGAGGCCGAGCGGCTGTTGGCTCGAGCCGTGGAGGAGGAGGTGCGGCGTTCCGGCGGACGCACCGACGGGGCCGTCCTGCTGTCGCGGGCACGCGGGGCCCTGGACGCGATGGCGGAGACGGCCGCCGAGGAGTACGCGGCGTACACCCGGGCGCTGGACGAGGCGGACGCAGGACGGCTCACCTTCGCCCAGCGGTACGCGAAGGAGGGGTCCGGAACTCCCCTGCTGGTGGCGGCCGTCGCCGCGATCGCGGCCGTTGCCGCCGACCTGGCCTTCGGCACCGACACCGGCACGGCGGTCGGGGTGGGCGCGACCGTGGGTGTCGTGGCCGCCGCGACGACGGTCGTCAAGGTCGCCGGCTCCCATCTGCCCGACGCACACCATCACGCGGGCGCCGCCAACCAGCCGGGCGGCCCCGAGCAGCTGCGCCTGCAGTGGCTGACGGCGCTGGAGGTGCGCGGCATCCGCCCCTTCCTCGACCAGCAGCGGGTCCTGGCCGCCTCGACGGGACCGAAGCAGAGCGGCCCGCGGCTGAAGGGCGCCGACAAGAGCGCGGCGGCCCGCGGGCGGACGGTGCTGCAGCAGTCGTTCGGCCAGCTCCCCTCCCCCGAGGGCTCGTTCGCGGGCCGGCGGCAGGAGATGGCCCGGATCCGGCAGTGGGTGCAGGCCTCCCGCGCGAGCACGGAGACCCGGCCGACAGTCGTCGTGCTGCACGGTGCCCCCGGCAGCGGCCGCACGACCCTCGCCGTGCGCGCCACGCACGACCTCAAGGACTACTTCCGCGGCGCCTGCGTCGTCGACCTGCGCGGCGGCAGCCCGGAGGAGACCCCGCTGTCCACCCGGGATGCCCTGCTCCATCTCCTCAACCGCCTCGGCGCACCCCGCGAGCAACTCCTGTTCCGCGAGCGGTCATCGCCCGACCAGCAGGTCAAGCGGCTGAGCGAGCTGTACCACCAGCACCTCAAGGGCCTTGCGGTCACGGTCGTCCTGGACGACGCCTCCGACCCCGAACAGGTCCGCGCGCTGGTCCCCGAACGCTCCGACAGCCTGGTCCTGGTCACCACCCGCGAGCCTCTCGCCCTCCCCTCCGACATGCAGGCGTGGGTGCACGAACTACCGGTCGAGGCCCTGGACGCGGCGGGCGCCGAGGAACTCCTGGACGCCGCGGCACAGGAGAGGACCGAGCCCTACGACGCCCAGTCCGCCGAGCGCATCCGGGAGTTGTGCGGCGGGCTGCCGCTGGCCCTGCGCATCGCCGGCTCCTCGCTGGGCCCGCGCTCCCCGCGCCGGCTGGCCACGGACCTCGGGGCCTACGGCCCGGTCGATCCGACCGAGCGCGCCCTGTGGCTGCGTTACACCGACCAGTCGGACACGTGCCGCCGGCTGCTGCGCCGCCTCGCCCTGGCCGGCCGCGCCTCCCTCGGCGCCGCGGCCGCCGCCGCCCTCCTGGCCACCGACGAGACCGAGGCGACTCGCCAGCTGGCCGCCCTGTCCCGCGCGGGCCTGATCGACCACGTCCGCGGCAGCCGCTACCGCCTGCACGACGTGGTGCGCGCCTTCGCCCAGGCCCGCCTGCTCGACGAGGAGGAGCCGGCGGAGCGCACGGCGGCGCAGGAACGGCTCATCGTGAACTACGCCGAACTCGCGGACTCCGTGCTGCGCCTGGTCGACGGCAACATGTCGACCCGCTCGGACCGCTTCAGCCCGCACGGCTTCACCTCGTTGGAGGAGGCGCTGCGCTGGCTGGACGACGAGTCGAGCTTCATCACCTCCACCCTGCGGCACGCGGAGGGCGTGAACCAGGCGGCGGTCCTCAACCTGCTCGGCGCCCTGTGCGACTACTGCCTGCTGCGCGGCGACCTCTACCGCCTGGGCGAGATCAGCGAGCTGGCCCAGGCCGTCGACCAGGGTCTGCTGGTCCGCTCGGTGCAGTGGCGCACCGGCATCGCGGCCCGTCAGCTCGGCGAGCTGGACAAGGCGCGCACGACCCTGTCGTCCGTGGTCGACCTCTACCTGGAGGCGCATCACGACGCGGGCGCCGCCCGCGCCCTGTGCTCCCTCGGCATCACCCTCCACCACCAGGGCAACCTGACCGAGGCGGCGGCCAAGCTCCGCGAGGCCCTGGACCTCCAGTCCGCCCCCGAACTGGCCACGGACCGCGGCTGGACGATGCACGCCCTGGCGGCGGTGGAGCGCGACCGCGGCCGGGTGGCCGAGTCCCTGGACCTGCTCACCCGCTCCCTGGTCCTGCACCGCGAGGGCGAGTCGGTGCACGGCGAGGCCTGGGCGCACTTCCAGCTCGGCCAGCTCGCCCTGCGCATGGGTGACGTCCCCCGCGCGGAGTCCGAGCTGCGCGCGGCCCTCGACCGCTACGCCCGCACCCGCGACGCCCGCGGCGAGGCCTGGGCCCTGACCCAGCTGGCCCGCGCCCGCCTCGTCGCCGGCGACCCGTCACCGGCCGTGGACGGCCTGCGCCAGGCGGCCTCCCGCCACCGCGAGAACGAGGACGCCCGCGGCGAGGCCTGGACGATCTACTACCTGGGCCAGGCGCTGGAGGAGACGGGCAACCTCGACCTGGCCGTCCGCGAACTGGAACGCTCCCGCACGATGTTCTCCCGGATGCGGGACGTCTACGGCCTGGCCTGCGCCCGCCACCACTCGGCCCGGGTCACCCGCGACCAGCGCGCCGCCCAGACCGGTTCGCTGCGCAACTCCGGCTTCGCCAGACAGCTCCTGGTCGACGCCCGCGCCGACTTCCAGCGCATCGGCGTCGCCCACGGCGAGGCCTGGACCTGCCTGGAACTGGCGGTCGTGGACGCGGGCAACGCCCGTACCCCCCAGGCACTGGCCCTGTGCGACGAGGCGATCGACCTGTTCACGTCCTACGGCGACCTGCGCGGCGAGGACTGGGCCCGCTTCCTGCGCTGCACCCTCTTGCCCTACGCCGCTCCCGGCGGCGTAGAGATCGGCACCGCGGTCGCCCAGGAGGAACTCACCCAGCTGTCCCGCACCAGACACCCCCTGCGGGACGAGAAGCTGGACGAGTACGTCGATGCCTACCAGCTCCTGCTGGAACGCGGCGTGGACCTGGACACGGGCTGGCAGGCCTGGCGCCTGGGCATGGTGCCGAGCCGGCATGCGCGGGAGGTGATGGGGGTGCCCGTGGCCGTGCGGCAGGACTGACGACCGTCAGCCCCGCCGTGGGGCGTCAGCCCCGTCGCCGCCGGGCGGTCAGCTCGAGGAGGTCTTGCCGGAGGCCTCCGCGGAGGGCTTCTCCTCGGAGTCCGCCGGGTCCTCGAACTTGACCTTGCCCATGTGCTTGTTCATGGACTTCATCAGCCCCCACACCGCCAGGGCCATCACCGCGAAGACGATGAAACCGAGGACGCCGGGGGTGACCTTGTTCTCGTCCACCTCCTTGGCGAGGGGGACGAGGTGCGTCACTGCCAGGCTCACGCTTGCGCTCATGTCAGGCATTGTCGCGGATGCCCGCGAAGAGGTCGTCCTCGGGGAGGGAGGTGTCCACGAGCGACTTCGCCAGCTCGTACTCCTCCGTCGGCCAGACCTCCTTCTGGATCTCCATGGGGACCTTGAACCAGCCGCCGTCGGGGTCGATCTGCGTGGCGTGCGCGATCAGGGCCTTGTCACGGATCTCGAAGAAGTCGGCGCACGGGACGTGCGTGGTCAGCGTGCGCTCGACGCGCTCGAACTCGTTCCAGCGCTTGAGCCAGTCCCCGTACGGCGACTCCAGTCCGCGCTCCAGCAGCGCGTTGTGCAGCGCCTCGGTGCGGGGGCGGTTGAAGCCCTGGTTGTAGTACAGCTTCTGCGGCTGGTACGCCGGGCCGAACTCGGCCTCCGGGTACTTCTCGGTGTCCGCCGCGCCCTCGAACGCCACCATCGAGATCTTGTGGGTCATGATGTGGTCGGGGTGCGGGTAGCCGCCGTTCTCGTCGTAGGTGGTGATCACCTGCGGACGGAAGGCGCGGATCTGCTTCACCAGCTCGCCCGCCGCCTTATCGACGTCCTCCAGGGCGAAGCAGCCCTCGGGCAGCGGCGGCAGCGGGTCGCCCTCCGGCAGGCCGGAGTCGACGAAGCCGAGCCACTCCTGCTTGATGCCGAGGATCTCGCGGGCCTCGTCCATCTCCTTCTTGCGTACCTCGTGGATGTGCTCCTCGATGTACTTGTCGCCCTGCAGCTTCGGATTGAGGATGGAACCGCGCTCCCCACCGGTGCAGGTCACGACCAGCACGTCCACCCCCTCGGACACGTACTTCGCCATGGTGGCCGCGCCCTTGCTCGACTCGTCGTCGGGGTGGGCGTGCACGGCCATCAGTCGCAGCTGGTCAGTCAAGACTCAATCCTCGTAAAGTCGGCGCCCCGGTGTCTTCGGGTGCGAACGGCGGCTTCTATAGTGACCGAATCCGGGGGCGAATAATTCCGGGGTCCGGCTCCGCAGGCCCCGCACGGAGAGGACGATCATGGGTACGGCGAGCACTCAGCTGCCCGAGGGCCGCTACGGCCGCTCCTCGGACGCGCGTGCCGACCACAAGCTCAAGATCGCCGGGGCCGTCCTCGGGACCCTCCTGCTCGTCCTGGTCGGCTATTTCGCCTACCACTACGTCGCCCAGAACAAGATCAGCGGCGAGGTGATCACGTTCGAGCCGCACCAGAGCTCCGTCTCGGTGCATCTCGAGGTCCGCAAGGACGCCGACGCCTCCGGCTACTGCACGGTCCGCTCCCAGGCGGCGGACGGCTCCGAGGTGGGCCGGGCCGACTTCCGCTTCGACGGCAGCGCCACCCGGATCGACAAGGTCGTCACGCTCCGTACGACGGCTCCGGGCACCACGGCCGAGCTGCTGGGCTGTCACGCCGACTGACCTCACTCGGATGCGTCGCGGCTGACCTGCGCCGACGTAATTCTGATGGCTTATGTCCTCCCCCTTCGGCCACTGAATTGTTAGGCTCGTGGTTTCGCCCTTCCGTGAAGGAACATTCTTCTGGGTAGGGCGATGCTTTGTATTCCCAGTACCTACGAGGAGCACCTGTGACCCAGACCAGCGAGAACGTCACCTGGCTGACCCAGGAGGCGTACAACCAGCTCAAGGCCGAGCTGGAGTACCTGTCTGGTCCCGCGCGCACGGAGATCGCCGCCAAGATCGCGGCCGCGCGCGAGGAGGGCGACCTGCGTGAGAACGGCGGGTACCACGCGGCCAAGGAAGAGCAGGGCAAGCAGGAGCTCCGTGTGCGCCAGCTGACCCAGCTCCTGGAGAACGCCAAGGTCGGTGAGGCTCCGGAGTCGGCGGACGGCGCCGTGGCGCCCGGCATGGTCGTGACGATCGCCTTCGACGGCGACGAGGACGACACGCTGACCTTCCTGCTCGCCTCCCGCGAGTACGCGAGCGCCGACATCGAGACCTACTCGCCGCAGTCCCCGCTGGGCTCCGGCGTGATCGGCCACAAGGTCGGCGAGGACGCGGAGTACGAACTGCCGAACGGCAAGAAGGCCTCCGTGACGATCCTCAAGGCCGAGCCCTACAACGGCTGACCCGGCGGTCTTCGGGCCGCTCGCGGCCACCCTGCCCTCGACCCGCCCCCGGCGTCCTCATGGCGCCGGGGGCGTCGTCGTACCCGCACCCGCGGGATCAGTCGTCGCGCGGGCCGCTCACGCCGTTGCCGAGCGGTACTTCCGTACCGCCAGGGTCCGGAAGACGACGATGATCAGCGCCGAGTAGATCAGCGAGGCCCACACCGAGTGCTGCATCGGCCAGGCGCCCGACTGCGACTGGCCGGGGTTGGCGAACAGCACCCGGCAGGCCTGCACGGTGGCGCTGAAGGGGTTCCACTCGGCGATGTGGCGCAGCCACGGGGTCATGTGGCTGGTGTCCACGAAGGCGTTGGAGATGAACGTCACCGGGAACAGCCAGATCAGTCCGCTGGAGGTCGCGGCCTCGGGGGTGCGCACCGACATGCCGATCAGGGCGCCGATCCAGGTGAACGCGTAGCCGAGCAGTAGCAGCAGGCCGAAGGCGCCGAGGACCTTGACGGCGTTGGTGGGGCCGTTCGACCCGACCCGCCAGCCGACCATGACCGCGACCACGGCGAGGACGACCAGGGTCAGCGCCGTCTGGACGAGGTCGGCGAGCGTGCGCCCGGTCAGTACCGCGCCGCGCGCCATGGGCAGGGAGCGGAAGCGGTCGATGAGCCCCTTGTGCATGTCGTCGGCGATGCCGGCGCCGGAGCTGGCGGTGGCGAACGTGACGGTCTGCGCGAAGATGCCGGCCATCAGGAAGTTCTTGTAGTCGGTGGCGCTGGTGCTGCCGCCGATCTGCATGGAGCCGCCGAAGACGTAGGTGAACAGCACCACGAACATGATGGGCTGGATGAGCCCGTAGATGATCATCTCGGGGATCCGGGACATGCGGATCAGGTTCCGCTTGGCGACGACCATGGAATCCCGGAAGGACTGGCTGACGGGGTTGCCGGTCGGCGCGACCCGCACGGCGTCGGTCACGGCGCTCACTTGGCGGCCTCCTTCTTCTGCTTGCGGTCCTTGGCGGGGGCGTCCGCCGTCGCGCCGTTCTCCTCCGCCTTCGCCTCGGCCACATGGCCGGTCAGGGAGAGGAACACGTCGTCGAGGGTCGGGCGGCGCAGGCCGATGTCGTCCATCTCGATGCCGCGGACGTCCAGTTCACGGATGATCTCGGCCAGCAGCTTGGCGCCGCCGGTGACGGAGACGGTGAGCTTGCGGGTGTGCTCCTCGACGGTGACGTCGCCCTTGCCGAAGCCGCCCAGGACCTCGCGGGCGGTGGGGATGAGCTCGCGTTCGTGCACCACGACCTCGACACGCTCGCCGCCGGTGCGGGCCTTGAGCTGGTCGGAGGTGCCGCGGGCGATGACGCGGCCGTGGTCGACGACGGCGATGTCGTGGGCGAGGTGGTCGGCCTCCTCCAGGTACTGCGTGGTCAGCAGCAGGGTCGTACCGCCGGAGACGAGCTGCTTGATGACCTCCCACAGCATCTGGCGGTTGCGCGGGTCGAGGCCGGTCGTCGGCTCGTCCATGAACATCACGGGCGGGGAGACGACCAGGGCCGCGGCGAGGTCGAGCCGGCGGCGCATGCCTCCCGAATAGGTCTTGGCGGTGCGGTCGGCGGCGTCGGCGAGGTCGAACTGGGCCAGCAGCTCCTCGGCCCGGGCCTTCGCGGCCTTGGCCTTCATCTGGTAGAGCTGCCCGACCATCTGCAGGTTTTCCCGGCCGGTCAGGTATTCGTCGACCGCGGCGAACTGGCCGGACAGGCCGATCGAGCGGCGCACCTCGTTCGGGTGCTTGAGCACGTCGAGGCCCGCGACGACGGCCCTGCCGCTATCCGGTTGCAGCAGTGTGGTCAGACAGCGGACAGTGGTCGTCTTGCCCGCGCCGTTCGGCCCGAGCAGGCCAAGGACGGTGCCCTCGGGGACATCGAGGTCGACGCCGTCCAGAGCCTTTACGTCACCGAAGGTCTTCACCAGACCTTCGGCATAGATGGCGCCTGGCATATGAGTCTCCACGTCGTCGGGGATTCTTCGGAAAGCCTAGGTTTTTTGTGCGCTTTGCTCCGCCCGACGGATGCCGGGCCGGGACGGCGAGCGTCACGAGACACACCATAACGCGATGTATCGCGTCTCTCAACGGATTTTCTCGAACGAGTGACAAAGAGCCCCTGAGCTGGTCTTTCCCTTGCGGCTGTGCGAATTCCGGCGCCTCAGTCGATGACCGTGTAGCCCGCCTCGCGGAGGGCGCGGCCGACCTCGGCGCAGTGCTCCGGCCCCTTCGTCTCCAGGTGCAGCTCGACCTCCGCCTCCGTGAGCCCGAGCCGTGGATCGGTCCTGATGTGGCTCACATCGAGGACGTTAGCGTCGACCACTGACAACACCCCGAGAATCGTCGCGAGCGCCCCCGGCCGGTCCGTCAGCCGCAGCCGTACGGCCAGGTAGCGGCCCTGCGCGGCCATGCCGTGCCGCAGCACGCGCTGCAGCAGCACCGGGTCGACGTTGCCGCCGGACAGCACTGCCACGACCGGTCCCTCGAAGGCGCGCGGATCGCTCAGCAGCGCCGCGACCGGGCTCGCGCCGGCCGGCTCCACGACCATCTTGGCCCGCTCCAGGCAGAGCAGCAGCGCGGCGGCCAGCTCGTCCTCGGTGACCGTGCGGACCTCGTCCACCAGCTCGGCGATGATCCCGAACGGCACGTCACCGGGCCGCCCGACCTTGATGCCGTCGGCCATCGTCGCCGGATGCTCGATCGACACCGGATGCCCGGCCGCGAGCGAGGGCGGGTACGCCGCCGCGCCCTCCGCCTGGACACCGACGATCCTCACGTCGGGCCGCAGGGCCTTCACCGCCACCGCGACACCGGCGATCAGCCCTCCACCGCCGATGCCGATGACGATCGTCCGCACCTCGGGGCACTGCTCCAGGATCTCCAGGCCGACCGTGCCCTGCCCCGCGATGATGTCGGGGTGGTCGAAGGGGTGGATGAACACCGCGCCCGTCTCGGCCGCGTACGCCTGGGCGGCGGCCAGCGTCTCGTCCACCACCTGCCCGTGCAGGCGCACCTCGGCGCCGTACTCGCGCGTCGCGCTGATCTTCGGCAGCGGTGCACCCTTCGGCATGAACACCGTCGCCCGCACGCCGAGCAGCGAGGACGCCAGGGCCACGCCCTGCGCGTGGTTGCCGGCGCTCGCCGCGACGACCCCGGCGGCCCGCTCCTCGGGCAGCAGCCCGGCGATGCGGACGTACGCGCCGCGCAGCTTGAACGACCCCGTCCGCTGGAGGTTCTCGCACTTCAGGTGCACCGGCGCGCCCACCAGCTGGGACAGATGCCTGCTGCCCTCCATCGCCGTCATCCGCGCCACGCCCGAGAGCATCTTCTGGGCGCCCCGGACGTCGTCGAGGGTGACGGACCGAAAGGAGTCAGCCGTGCTGTAGCTCATGACCCAAGCATCGCAGTTCACAGGCGCGCGCGACCGGTGTGACCAACGTCCGAGACTGGTTTGCGCAGCGCCGGTACGGCCCGCCTCCCGGCCGCGTACTCTGTCCCCCATTCACAGACCACCTTCATGAAGCGAGCCTCCGGCCATGCCCACAACACCTGAAATGTCGATGGACATGACGACCGTCGGTGACACCGGTCTCCTCGACACGCTGCAGCACGAGGTGGCGGTCTTCGCCCGCCGTGCGGAACAGACCCGGCTCGGTGGGGTCGGGCAGGTGCGCAACTCCATGGACCGCGCCGCGTACCTGCTGCTCAACCGCCTCGACAACGAGGGCCCCATGGGGGTCAAGGCCCTCGCGGCCAGCATGGGCATCGACTCCTCGACGGTCACCCGGCAGGTGGCTCCGCTCGTCGACACCGGTCTCGTCAAGCGCACCTCGCACCCCGAGGACGGCCGCGCCGTGGTGCTCCAGCTGTCCCCGCGCGGGCAGTCGCGGCTCGAAGAAGTGCGCTCCTCGAGGCGTCAGTTGATGGCCGAGCTGACACACGACTGGGCGCCGGAGGAGCGCGAGGCGTTCTGCACGCTCCTCACGCGCTTCAACACCGCCCTCTCCGCCCGCATGACCGCGCAGGGGGTACCGGGGCCGGAGGCGTCGCAGCCGTCGTAGCGGCGTGGGTGCCTTGGGCCGTGCGGGTGCGGTGCGGGTGTCGTAGGCGGTGCGGGTGCCGTCGCCGCTGAGGCAGTGCCCCTCGCGCGCATATGCGTGGCGCGCGGCTCTTGACCGAAAGGCCACCCCTGGCCTCATATGAGATCGGGCCCTCGTCGTACACGGTTTCGTATGCCGTACGCGGCCGGGTCCGGGTCTCACAAGGACGCGTCAGGGTGGGAGGCGCGGTGCGACAACGGCAGGTGTCCCAAGGTGCCCGCCGGGCCCGGGAGTTCGAGGCGTTCGTCGCGGGCGCGGCGGGACGGCTGCTGCATGCCGCCACACTGCTCACGGCGGAGCTGCCGGAGGACAACCCGCGGGCGCGGCGGCTGCTGACACACGCCCTCGCGCACACGTACGCGTGCTGGGACCGGCTGCGCGGCGAGGACCCGTACGACCGCGCCCGCCAGTATCTGGCCACCCGCTTCGCACGTGCCGCGTGGCACCAGTACGGCGCTCTGGGCCGGAGCCGCCCGCACCCCGACAGCGCCCTGGCCGGGCTGGCACCGCAGGAGCGCCTGATCCTGGTCCTCAGGCTGTACGAGGGGGTCGCCGAGGAGCAGACGGCGGCGCTGCTCGGTCTCCCGGTCGACCGGGTGCGCTCCATCTGCGACCGCGCCACGACGTCCCTGCTGCATCCCGCGCGCGAGAGGCCCTCGCCGGTGATCGGTGCGAAGGTGGCGCCGTCATGAGGCGCGAGTGTCGACGGATACGCACGGGGCATGCGGCCGGCGGCAGGAGGCGTCGGACGCCGCTGCGGGGAGGTGCGGGGTGAACCGGCCCGAGCGGGAGGCCACCGCGCGACGGCTCATGGAGCAGGAACCCCCGCCCGTGCCGCCGGAGCTGTACGACGACGTCATGCGGCGCGGCGCCCGCATGCTGCGCCGCAGGAGGATCGTGCGGCGTCTGATGTGGCTGCTGCTGTGTGCCGCGACCGTCGCGTTCGTGGTGTGGGCGCTGACGGCCCGCCCGTGGGTGGAGCCGCCGTCGCAGACGACTCCCCCGTACACGGGCTGGTGAGCGGACGGTCAGCCAAGCGCCTGCTGCAGGTCCTCGAGGAGGTCGTCGACGTTCTCGATGCCCACGGAGAGCCGCACGAGATCGGCGGGCACCTCCAGGGCCGAGCCGGCCGCCGAGGCGTGCGTCATCCGTCCCGGGTGCTCGATCAGCGACTCGACGCCGCCCAGGGACTCGCCGAGCGTGAAGATCTTGGCGCGGTTGCAGACCTCCACGGCCGCCTCCTCCCCGCCCTCGACGCGGAACGACACCATGCCGCCGAAGGCCCGCATCTGCTTGGCCGCCACCTCATGGCCGGGGTGGTCCTCCAGGCCGGGGTAGAGCACACGCGTCACGCGCGCGTGCCGGGTGAGCATCTCGGCGACCTTGGTGGCGTTCTCGCTGTGCCGGTCCATACGCACCGACAGCGTCTTGGTACCGCGCAGCACCAGCCAGGAGTCGAAGGGCCCGGCGACCGCGCCCATCGCGTTCTGGTGGTAGGCGAGCTCCTCGCCGAGCGTCTCGTCGGAGACGATCAGGGCGCCGCCGACCACGTCCGAGTGCCCGCCCATGTACTTGGTCAGGGAGTGCACGACGATGTCCGCGCCGAGCGCCAGCGGCTGCTGCAGGTACGGCGTGGCGAAGGTGTTGTCCACGACGAGCCTGGCGCCCGCGTCCCGGGCGACCTGGGCGACGGCGGCGATGTCGGTGATGCCGAGCAGCGGGTTGGAGGGGGTCTCCACCCACACGGCCTTGGTCTTCGGGGTGATCGCGGCCCGTACGGCGGAGGGGTCGCTGGTGTCCGCGACCGACCACTCCACGCCCCAGCGGGCGACGACCTTCGCGAACAGACGGAACGTGCCGCCGTACGCGTCGTTCGGGATGACCACGTGGTCGCCGGGGCTGAGCAGCGTACGCAACAGGCAGTCCTCGGCCGCCAGTCCGGACGCGAACGCGAGACCGCGGCGGCCGCCCTCGAGGGCCGCGAGGTTCTCCTCCAGAGCGGTCCTGGTGGGGTTGGCGCTGCGGCTGTACTCGTAGCCGCCGCGCAGACCGCCGACGCCGTCCTGCTTGTAGGTCGAGACCTGGTAGATCGGCGGGACGACGGCGCCGGTGAGGGGGTCGGCGGTGTTGCCCGCGTGGATCGCGAGAGTCTCGAAGTGCTGACTGATATGCCTGTCGCTCATGGGGACCGAGCGTAGTGCGCTCGCGGGACAGGTGCCGGACGGCGGGGCTCGGGAGGGGGGACCGAGGGGTTTTCCCTCGGTGGTGGAGGTGGTTCTGCCGGGGTGGCGGCCCGTGGAGGCGTTGGACGCGGTCCCGCCGGGGAGGGGGGCGCGGTGGAGGCGGTGGACGGGGTTCCGCCGGAGCCGAGGCGCGACCGGCCGGATTCCCGTGGCGGCGGGTTTTCCACAGGTCCGCGGACCGGTTGGCCAATTGTCCGAGGCGTCTGGAACGCTTGAGTCATGGAATTTCTCTGGGTCCTGATCGCGGTCGCCATGATGGGCTTCGTGCTGCTTCCGGTCATGCGGCGCAGGCGGGGCATGATCGAGCAGGTCCCGGCCGGCCACCCGGACGCCGCGGACCCCGCGGACTACGGCTTCGTACGCGAGGAGGAGCTGGACGTCCGCATGCCCGGTCCCGACCACGACCTGCTGGACGTGCTGGACCTGGTGCAGCGCACACAGGACTACCGGGCGTGCTCCCAGCTGCTGGCGGGCACCGAGGCGGAGGGCGAGCTGCGCTGGCAGCGCGTGCAGGCCTTCGCGGGCGCCGCGTCGCTGGAGCTGAAGGAACGGCCTGGCGGGGTCGGCGAGGTGCCGGGCGGACAGTGGCTGCGGGTGTGGCGGGCCGAACAGCCGAAGGACGCCGGCGGTGCGGCCGTGCACGCCGAGTTCCTGGTGCAGCAGGCGTGGCGGACGTCGACCCCGGGCACCGACGACTTCCGGATCATCATGGAGGAGGCGCGGGCGGCCTGCGGGGACGCGGCGCTGCTCGCCCCCGGCGACCCGGTCCCGTACATCGTCGAGCTCTCGGTGGCCCGCGGGCTCGGCTACTCCGAGCCGGAGTTCGACCAGCTGTGGCTGAAAATCCTGGACCGCGCCCCGTCCCACATGGGCGCGCACCTGGCGGCCCTGCACTACTGGTGCGAGAAGTGGCACGGATCGCGTGAGCAGGCGTACTCCTTCGCGGAGGCCGCGGCCGCCCGCGCCCCGCGGGGTTCCCTTCTGGCCGCCATGCCGCTGTTCGCGGTCTTCGAGCACCTGCCCGAGGTGAACCTGGTCCGCGGTTTCTACCAGAGCGAGGTCGTGACCAAGGCCATCCACGGTGCCCTGCACGCGGTCCACTCGGCCCGCCCCGACGACCCGATGCTGGCGCACGTACGGCACCTGCTGGTCTTCTTCCTCGTGCGCGCTGAGCGCTGGGGCGAGGCGATGAACCAGCTCATACACATCGACGGACACGTCGGGGCACTTCCCTGGACCCTGTCCGCCGACCCCGCCGCCGAGTTCGCGGTCTACCGCGCGCTGGCCGTGGCGGGCTACGAGGCGAACGGCGGCAGCCCGGCGACGCTGCCGCACTGACCGGCGGGGGCGCCGTGGCGGAATTCCGCACCACCGCGGCCTGTTGACGGCACCGAACCCTCGGCCCCGTGTTTGGAGACCGCATGTTCCTGTACAGCCGTACGCCCCAACTCCCCACCCCCGAGCAGGCGCTGCAGGGCCGCCCGGAGCCGATCTTCACGGTCCCCGACCGGCACACCGTCCTCGGCACCCCGCTCCTGGGCCCCTACCCCGAGGGCCTGGAGGTGGCCGACTTCGGCCTGGGCTGCTTCTGGGGCGCCGAGCGCAAGTTCTGGCAGCTGCCGGCCGGGGTGTGGACCACGCTGGTCGGCTACCAGGGCGGTTACACCGAGCACCCCACCTACGAAGAGGTCTGCTCCGGCTTGACCGGCCACACGGAGGTAGTCCGCGTGGTCTTCGACCCCGACCTCATCTCGTACGAACGCCTCCTGAAGACCTTCTGGGAGTCCCACGACCCCACGCAGGGCTTCCGCCAGGGCAACGACGTGGGCACCCAGTACCGCTCGGCGATCCACACCCACACCCCCGAACAGGCAACGGCCGCCGAGGCCTCCCGCGCGGCCTACCAACGCGTCCTGACCGGCGCGGGCCACGGCACGATCACGACGGAGATCCTGCCGGCGGAGGGCCGCCCGTTCTATCCGGCGGAGGGGTACCACCAGCAGTACCTTTCAGGCAGCAAAAACCCGGACGGGTACTGCGGGTTGGACGGGACGGGCGTCAAGCTGAGTGACCCGTCCGGGACGAGCTGGGGAGCGTCTTGCCCGACGGGCATTGCTCCTGCTGAGGGGTAGGCGAGACACTCAACCAGTCATCTGAGCAGGGCTGTTGGGGGCGGACCGGCATGGGCGAACTGTGGAGTGCGATTGGCGCGCTGAGCGGGGCCGGCGCTTTGGCCGTCACCGTTGCAACGTGGTGGGCCCAACACCGGCGAACGCTCAAACGCGACCGAGAAGCAATGGCCCATGAAGCCAGGGCGGCACAAGGCCGGGCGTCCCTGGTGATCGCGTCAGCTCCGTGGACAAGCAGTACCACGATCGAAGTGCGGATCACCAACGGAGGCTCCACCGCCATCACGGGCGTCGAAGTCATAGAGGTTCGGCGCCGCCCTAGGTCCCCTGGTGACAGTTGGCGACTCGACCCCGCCTCCAGGCCGAACGCCCGGACCGCGTGCCTCCTTCAGCCAGGGGAATCCCTCGTGGCAAAGGTGCAGTTGATCGATGCCTCCGGGGAGCCTGTCAGCCAAGCCACAGGCACAGGTCTTGTCGTCCTCTTCAGGTTCCAGGACGCGGACGGGCACGGGTGGCTCCGGGAAATGGGCAGGCCACCACAGCAATACGAGGTCCAGCCCGCTGCATAGCGGGACCCACGGTAAGACCAGCTCACCGGGACGTGGTTAAGCCAGGCACCGCAGCGATCGGCCGCGCCGCCGATCACTCATGACGGTGCCACGACCGCAGGAGCCTGTCCGACCGACTGGCTCGGTAAGGTCTCAGCCTTCCTGGAGTGTCATCAATCCGCGTTGACAGAGCCTTGCCCGTCACGGACATCGAGCGAGGACCGTAGGGCGCACGGGCGGGCCCTGCCATGCTGCCCGGTAGCCGGCTCCGACCGTGCGTTAGCCTCTCGATCCATGTCTGACCTGCCCGACCACACCAGCGCAATCATCGACGCGATAGTCGATCACGTCGGTCGCTCGACGCTTCCCTTCCAGCGGGCACACCGGGAGGAACAGCACGCGACGGCCTTCTGGTTCAACGAACTGGTGGAGACGACCTCCGAAGGCGAGGTCATCCGGCAGTACCTCATGACCGCCAGTGAGCCGGCGCGAGTCGAGTTGGCTGAGTTCACCCTGCGCCCTGCACTGTGCGCACCCGTGATGAGCGCTGAGAAGCTGATGATGCTCGAGTTCGCAGAGGGGTGGACCCATCTCGGCGATCTGGGGGTGGCGGTCATGTCCTCCACCGGGCTGCACGCGCACGGCGCCCGCAAGGGCTGGCACTGGACAACCGACGAGATCACCGACGGCATCGCAGCCACGGAACAGGACATCGCCAGCCTCGGTGAGTCGCCGGTGCCGGCCTATCTGCTGGGTCACGTCAATGACGGGGACGGTTCCCGAGAGCAGGCCGTCGTGATCGGCGCGATCACACGCTCAGGCGACGGCGGCATCCGGTGGATCGGAGACGTGCCACAAGGGTGCGTGGGCGCGCCGGTGTTCATTGGCGCGCCTCTCGGCGGGGACAGTTTCAAGCTGGTGTGCGTCGGAGTGGCACTCACCACCGACGCACACCACACCGTTGCCGCCTTCGACCGCATCCGCGCCGCCCTGAAAGCCATACCGTCGAACAGCACGCCAGCCCCCGGAACCGGTCCTCGGGCAGGCGAGCAGAAACGGCGCTGGTGGCAGCGACGCAGCTGACGCGCACGGCACCGCCGGGCCACGAACAAGGTCGGCCTGGCTGCGGACCGACGCGCGGGGTGAACGCCAAAAGGTCTCTGAACGCGGCTTGTCGTGGACCATCAAGCCGCCTTGACGCACTGCTGTAGGTCGCAGACCGCAGCCGCAGAAGGGGAGCGCCGCCCGGCTGCTGCCCCAAGACCATCCCTACCCTGTTGAGGACGAGACCCTTGCCCGGCTCCCCGGATGACGGACTGAACGAACCGACACCAGGCCCACGGGTCACACGGCAGCACAGGCCCGCTGGGACGGGGGTCAAGCTAAGTACCCCGTCCGAAACCAACTGGGGCGCCTCGTGCCCCACAGGGGTCGCGCCCGCGCCGGAGGCCGCAGAACAGTAGGTCCCCAGGTGCGGAGACATGGCGACTTCCGGGATACGGAGCAGTCGGCTCGGCGGCTCAGGACGTGGCGGGGCGGCAGACCACGCCCGAACCGGCATCCTCGCCGAGCAGCTTTCGCGGGTCAGTGGCAGTCGTAGCGGTGCCCATACGGGAGATCCGGGCACTGACGGCAGAGAAAGACGTACAGGCCCCCGCGTCCCCGATCTCCAGTTCGGGCCCGATAGCGTCAAAGACGGTCTGGGCCGCTGGAGCGTCCCACGCCGGTTGTGTCGTTCCGGGTTCGTGCTCATCCAGCGGGAGCCAACGTCCATACGCCGGCTCGCCCGTAATGCTGAACAAGTGCTCCATGCGGTGGCCCCGACCACAGTGCGGCCAGTCGGGGCTCTGAGTCCAGGCCGGATACCCACCCACCTTGTTCTGCAGAGCACTTGCCGCCTCCGTGTACCAGAACCCGTACCGGTCCTGTAGCTCTTCGAGGTGGGGGCGTAGGGCCGTCAGCAGCTCATCGGGGAGGTCATAGCCCGGGTACTCGATCGCGGGAGTGGGACAGACCGTGCAGGGGCGCGGCACGAGGCCGTCTTCGTACTCACCCTCGCCAGGCGCGGGAACGCCGTGCAGCAACCCCGCTGCAACCGTCTCGGCCTCGTTCCGCCAGTACAGCTTCGGCAGTACCGCTCCGGCTCGATCCTCCTCATGGATGAGGGCACACCAGAGCAACTGCACCATTGGCTGACCATATGCCGATGAAGCGCTTAACCGTTTCGGCTATTTGCAGGGTTCCTTCATAAGCCCTCCCGCCCCGTACGGACTTGGTCCGGGAGGGCGGCGGTCCCCCGGCGAGTTCCGGGGGCCATTACGTCACGCGCAGTCACGACAGCCCCGAGCGCGCTGCTCATCACTTCGTGTGAATCGCTTTCCGGACCGGCAAGGCACAAGCCCCAGGCGGGGAAGGAGGCCTGGGGCTTGCGAGAGGGATGGAGCCGTCAGCCGGCGCTGCGCGTGAACGGTGCGAAGATGTGGCTGAAGTACCAGGTGTCCTGGGCGATGCCGGAGCAGGAGTTGGCGCCCGCGGTGCCGACACAGCCGCCGTTGTCGCGCTGGAGCGCCCAGAAGGAGAGCGTGTTGATCCCCTTGGCGACGGCCCAGTTCTTCACCGTAACCGCGTCCTGCGTGGTGAAGGTCTCCTCGGGGCCGAAATCGTCGATGCCGGGCATCTCGGTGACACCGACCATGCGCCACAGCTTCGCCGAGCTCTTCTTCGGGTAGAGCGCCGCCAGTTGGTCGTGCAGGCCGGCGGCGGCGGTCTCGGTGTCGGCCGCCATGTCGTGGGTGAGGCCGTCCCAGTAGTCGAACGTCATGATGTTGACGACGTCCACGCGCGCGCCGTTGTCGACGGCGTTCTGCAGCAGTGCCACACCGCTGGCCGCGAGACCGGTGTTGAACGTCGGCAGGGTGTACGAGAACTGCACGCGGTGGCCGGTGTGTTTGGCCCAGCTCTGGACCTTGGCGATGGCCTTGTTGCGACGGTCGACGCCGGCGGTGTTATTGATGGAGTCGGCCTCGATGTCGAGGTCGATGCGGGTGACGCCGTACGTCGTGACGAGGCTCTTGTACACCTTGGCAATGGCGTCGACGCTGGTGCAGCTGTCGGCCAGCTCGGTGCCGGTGGTGTCGGCGGTGTAGCCGCCGAAGGACGGGATGACGTTGCCGCCGCGGGCCTGGATCGTGGCGATGTCCCTGCCGAAGGTGGCCTTGCCGATGGGCTGGGTGGTGTCGCCGTTCCAGTACGCGGTGCAGGAGCCCGCCGCTTCGGTCTGGAGGAAGGCCATGGTCAGGTACTTGTTGCCCGACGCGGCGGCGAGCGCGGCCGGGCTCTCACCGGTCCAGGCCTCGAAGTACGGCGCCGCCACATGGGCGGGCATCGGCTTGGCCGCGGGCGAGGACGCCTCCGGCGCGGCGAGCGCGGAGCCCCCGGTGAGGGCGGCGAGCCCGACCGAAAGGGCGGTGACGGTCATACAGGACAGCAAGGTGCGGAAAGTTCCAGGTCGTCTCATTGACGCTCCCATGGTGAACAACATGCAGGCGGGGACAGCGGGAAGGCTGAACGGAACTGCGAGAGATGGCCGCCATCTTTGGACTAGACCAATAATCTGTCAAGGTTCTTTACGGTTAACTGGCCGAGTCGGTGCTGGGCCGCGGCCCGCCGTGCCCACGAAGCGGCGTTGCCCCCGGACCCACGATCCGGGGGCAACGCCTCTGCTGTGCCTGTTAGTTGTCTCCCTGCCAGAGCCCGCCTCAGTGGCGGACCTTCACCTTGCTGAGTGCGGCGACGCCGAAGGCCGCCAGGGCGATCTGAATGAGCCATTCGACCCAGTCGACGCCCTTGGTGTCCGCGACGCCGAGTCCGCCGGCGATGCCGGTGCCGATGAACGCCGCCACGGTTCCGATCCCGATCGTCCACAGCAGGCCGATGCGCTGCCGACCGGGCACGACGAGCCGTCCCAGACGAGCGAGGTCCGCGGCGGCGTGCCCTTTCAAGGCGTAGTCCTCGGCAGGAGTACCGACCGTGCCCGTCCATCTCCGGGTGAAGTACTTGAACTCGATCGCGGTGCGGTTCGAGGGGCCGATGCACAGGAGGTCCAGGTACTCGGCCCTGCCCTCCGCCCGCTGCGGCACCTCAAGCCTGGAGTGCACATCCGGCGACAATTCCCACAGAGCCCGCGAAGCTGTGCTGAAGATCTGCTTCGGAGTGGAAGACCGGCCCGTGCCTGCCCAGTCAACGGCTGTGGCACTGGCAACCAGCACGGTGCTTCGGCAGCTGCTCTCGTCTCAGTGAACGGCCGCCGAAAATCAGTGGCCGCCTGAACCGGCCGACCTCACGCTGTACGCCATGGAAGAACCGCAACGCAGGATCCGCGCGGCCCACTTCGGAATCCACGATCACCGTCTACCAGGCGTACTCCCCGCAGATCGGCCTGCCGGCCGCCCGCGACGGCCGCTTCCCCGCCGCGTGGAAGCGGGACAGGATGACATGGATCATCAAGCAGCGTTCACAGACTTCACGCCATGTGACCTGTGGGTGGTGCTGGCGGTTGTGCCCGGATTGCCGGTCAGGGACACAGGTGGGCCAGTAGCTCTTCGCCGGCGGGGTATCCCTGCTCCTGGGGGAGCAGTCGGGCAGCTGAGTCCAGTTGGCCGTCCTTGACGAGGGCGTGGATCTCGTGGGCGAGCGGAGTCACGTCGCGGATGGACACGATCCACTCCTCCGCGTAACGCGACGATGCCTCACCCGAGAGCCCCAGTTGCAGCGAGCGGTACGGCAGGGGACGCAGGTCCAGATCGCGTTCGGGATCCCACTGCACACGGGCCGGTGCACGCTTGAGGTCACGCTGCCAGGTGCCACGATCGGGATGCAGTCCGCGGTCGTAGTGCGACAGGCAGGCATGGCGCAGCGCCCAGTCGAAGCCGTCGCGAGTGATCTCGATGGCGAGGACGGTCTCCTGGCCCTCCTTCGCGCCCCAGCCGGAGCGGTACATCATCCACATGAAGCTGGGCTTGATCCACGTCATGCGGTCAGGCTTCCATGCGGCGGGGAAACGGCCCTTGCGGGCGGCGGGTCCGCCGATCTCCGGGCGGTACGCCTGGTAGACGGTGATCGTGGCCTCCGTGTGGAGCGCGCGGATCCTGCGGTGCGGTTCTTCCATGGAGTACAGCGTGGGTCCGGTCACCTCAGGTGACTACCGATTTTCGACCCGTTGCTCGATCGGCGCCGACACGCGAAAGGTCTGTGAACACGCCTTGACATGAGTCATCAAGCCGCGTTCACAGACCTCTGCCCTGTCTGGCGGCGAGGCTACGGTGCCGTCCACCCGATGTCACCCGTCGAATCGGCTCCACTCGACGGGAGCGTCGGCCAGAGGGGCGAGAGCACTCCGGTGTGTGGCGCCGGCCCAGGCGCTGAACCCGTTGTCGCCTCCTTCGTCTGAGACATGCAGGACGAGTCCGGGAGCCACGTAGAAGCGCGTGGGGGCCCAAGGCCAGAACGGCCGCAGGGGCACCGGGAGCAGTCTCTCGGTGAGACGGTCGACCTGCTGTGCGGTGAGTTGGCGGGGCAGCGCCAGGTAGTCGGCTCCCATGGAGGCTTCGTAGAGCGAGAACTGGATGAGGAAGCCGCTGAGGGGTTCCTGCTCGGCGATCGGTGATTCGTCGTACTCACGGAACCAGACGGTCGGATCGGATTCGGGGCCGCCGAGCGTCCACAGCAGCGACCAGAAGAACCCTCCCTGGTTCTCTTCGCCGAAGACGAGCATCTCCCCCTTGGGATCGGCCTGAAGCTTGGAGAGGGGAAGGACTCGGTTCTGCACTCCCAGGCAGCGTGGGCGGTGCTGCGCCAGCCGGTAGAAGTGCCGCAGTCCGTCTGGCAGATCCAGGGCGGAGGCCTCCACCGACGGTGGTCCTGCGGTCTCAGGAGCAGCGGGATACCAACCGGTGATGAACTGTTCGAGCGCACTGGCTCGATTGCCGTTCACGTGTCCCAGCCACTCCAGGTCCGGGAGATCCTCCGGAGGAAGGAGAGGACGGACCAAGTCCAGGCTGGACCTGGTCAAGGGCGAGTGGAGCCGAAGGAGGCAGTCGGTGAGAACGTGTTCGTCGCAGCCCGGACGGAGTACCGTTCCAGCCCGAGTCACGGATCCGGTGCCTAGATACAGGAGGCCTTCCGAGATCCGCACCGTCAGATGAACAGGCAACTTCGGGTCGTCTGTGCCCCGCTCCCAGGGTTCATCCACGAGCCGTTTCCTGACCGGTGTTGGCGCAGGACCAAGGAGGCGGACCTCGCCGGCGTTCCACACGCAACTCCTATCGAGGCTGTCCCCGGCTTCCACGATGATCAGTGTCCCGGCATCGCCGATGACGACAGTGGTGCTTCCGAAGGTGAAGTCTTCGGGGATCGTCAGGCCACCACAAAGGGCATACGCCCACTCTTCGCCCACGAGGGGCATGGAGGACATCCCGCGAGAGTGATCAACCATGTGTCCATCTTCCTCGACGATCCGGCGCCGATTTCCTGCATTGCGGACGTCGCAGTACAACAGGGCACGAGAGGCCTGTGAACGCGGCTTGACATGGATCAAGCCTTCGTTCCTGTGGATGATGTATCGCTGCGGCTGGGCCATGAAGCCGGGGCAGGAGACGGTCCTTGCCGTCGAGATCACTCGCGACGGCTTCGAGTGGGCGCTGCGCAACGCGTGCCTGTCGAGTTACGTACGCGGGCTGCACCCCGACCTCAGCAGCTGGCAACGCGAGCTGAAGCGCTCGCCGGCCCGCGTCCAGTGGGACCCCGAGCGCGATCTGCGTTCGCAGCCCCTGCCCTACCGCTCACTGCAACTCGGGCTCTCCGGCGAGGCCGTACAGCGTTACGCGGACGAATGGCTGGTCTCCATCAGCGATGTGACACCGCTCGCCCGCGAGATACACGCACTCGTCACCAGCGGCGACCTGGACACAGCGAGCGGACTGCTGCCCAAGGAGACGCCCTACCCGGCGCAGGGCGAACTGCTGACTCACCTGCACGGGTAACCGGGGCGTGTCCGATCGGCGTGGCCTCGGCCCAGGGACTACCCGCTGAATCCGTCGCCGTGGTCCGACGAGGAGTCCCGGCGGTTCGCGCGGCAGGCGCTCGGCGCGTTGGACGTGGTGCGTCGCGAGTTGGGGAAGGGCTTTGGCGTTCGCGACGAGAGCCTGCTCTGGGAACTGAGCCGAACCGGCGGTCGTCAGCTCGGGTTCTGGTTCCGGCGGCGGCGCACGAGAACGAGCGTGCCCGCGCCCGCGGCCATCGCCGCGGCCGCCGCGCCCGCGATCGGCAGCGCCGGGGAACCGGTCGCTGCCAGGTTGCCGTCAGGCGGCGTCGTCGTACCGCCGTCGGCCGAGCCGCTCGAGCCACCGGTCGAGCCAGCGCTCGAGCCGTGGGTCGGGCTCGCCGTCGGACTCGTCGTCGGACTCGTCGTCGGGCCGGCCGTCGGGCTCGCCGAGCCGCTAGGTGTGCCGGTCGGGTCTCCGCCCGTGACGTCCAGCGTGATGTCGGCCTTGTCGTTGGTCTTGTCGGGGTCGAAGGGCCGCGCCTCGGTACTCAGCGCCACCGAGCCCTTGGCGTGCGGTACTCGCTTGTCGATCCTCAACTGGAAGGTGTAGCTCTCGTGGCCGCCCTCGTTGTAGGCCGGCTGACGCATGCCGCAGTAGTAGACGTGCCCATCGAGTCTGCAGAACGCGGCGACCTTGACGACCGTCGTCCCGGCGGGCGGTGTGACCACGACTTTCACGGTCGTGTTCTTGACCCAGGCGGGTCCGGCGTTGGTGAACCCCAGCTTCATCGGCACCGTTTCGCCGACGCTCCCCTTCAACGCGGCGCCCGTGACCTGGAAGTCGGCCGTGTTGACGGAAGTGACCGGCACGTCGACGAGGCGCTTGGACCCCGCGACCCCGGTCTGTGTCTCGACCAGGTTCACCGCCGGTGCGGTACCCGCGACCGGGTCCTCGCCGTTCTCGTCCGGCCACGGGGCGTTCCAGTCGACCTCCACGCGCAGCTCGTCGTCGAGCGCGCGGTCCAGTGCCTTGACGCGGATCGGGGTCTCGGGGGTGTAGAGGGCACCCGGCTGCACCTGCCGGTCGTACTCGCAGACCGCGGTCCACCGCTCGGGCATCTCGTCGTACGACCTGACGTGCTGGGTCCAGCAGTTGGAGGGGACCTCCGCGAAGTCGAGGCCCCGGGTGACGGCGTAGGTGACCCACACCTTCGCGGCGGTGGCGGTGCCCTTGTTCGCCACGGTGACCGGCACGTCGAAGGTGCCCCCCGGCTTCAGCCCGTCGACCGGCTTGACACCTCCGACGACCACGTCGGGCTCGGCGTCGTCGGCGAACGCGGCGGGAGCCGCGGCCAGCGCGATCAGGCCGGCGGCACCGAGGGCGGCAGCGGCCGCCCGGGAAGCGCGCGAGGCACGGGAGGCGCGGCGGTCGGATCGGGGCATCGGCATGGAGGACCTCTGTGAGGAGTACGGGCGAACGGAGGGTGTTCTCCCGGGAAACATCGCTTCGGTCCCTAGACTCCCGCCGGCCCCGAACAGTTGCACGCCCAGGCGTCGAGGCGTGAAGAGAGTGGTGTGTCAGGCGAGTTGTCCCCCGTGGGAGCTACGCGCAGGTGTCCACCGTGAGGTGACGATTCGCGGGCGGCGGATCCATAGCGTTCGGAGCAGCCGCGGCGCTTCGGTCGCGGGTCCGGAGGAGGAGTCGTCATGAAACTCGTGTGGCAGATACTGGCCGTGGTGGCGGTGGGCGCGGTGGGCGGTCAGGCCGTCACCGCGGTGCAGGACAACCCGTGGCTGTCGCTCCTCCTGGGCGGTCTGACGGCCGTGCTGTCGGTGTTCGTCTACCGGTGGGTCGTGGGACGCACCGAGGGCCGCCCGGTGACGGAGCTGGCCCGGGAGGGCGCGCGGGGGTCGCTGTACCGGGGGACGGTCATCGGTGTCGTGATGTTCGGGTGCGTCATCGCGAACATCGCCTTCCTCGGGGACTACGACGTCCACGGCTTCGGTTCGCTGACGGGCGCGATCGGACTGGTCGGCTTCATGGCCGGCGCCGCCGTGACGGAGGAGCTGATGTTCCGCGGCCTGCTGTTCCGGCTGGTGGAGCGGCGGCTGGGCACGTACGCGGCGTTGGCGCTGTCCAGTGTGCTGTTCGGCGCGGCCCATCTGTTCAACGAGCACGCCACCCTGCTGGGCGCCGTCGCCATCGCGATCGAGGCCGGGGGCATGCTGGGCGCCGCGTACGCCGCCACCCGCACCCTGTGGCTGCCGATCGGCCTGCACTTCGGCTGGAACTTCGCGGAGTCCGGCATCTTCGGCACCGAGGTCTCCGGCAACGGCGCCACGCACGGGCTGCTGGACGCCTCGACGTCGGGCTCGACCCTGATCACGGGCGGCGAGTTCGGCCCGGAGGCCAGTCTGTACTCGATGCTGTTCGGCGCGCTGGTGACGATCGCCTTCCTGATGCTGGCCCGCCGGCGCGGCCACCTGGTGCCCCGACGCCGTGCCGAGCGCGTGGCCGCCCTGGCTACACTCGGCCGGTGATGACCCCTCAGCAGGCCGGCCAGGTGTGGCGCCGGCTGGACGTCACGGTACGGGACCTCCCGCTCGGGCTGCTGTTCCTCATCGGCTCCTTCCTGCCGGCGCTCCACAGCAACGGGACGGTGCTCGGCGGCGTGCCGACCCGCCCCACCGACGCACTGGCCGTCGTGGCGATCGCCCTGGAAGCCCTCCCGCTCGTCGTTCGCCGACGCTTGCCGGCCCTCACCCTCGCCCTGGTCACGTGCGGATTCGCCGTCGACCAGCTGCGCGGCTACCACACGTTCGCGGCGACCGCGCTGCCCATCGCGCTGCTGAGCGCCGGGTCCCATCTGGAACGGCACCGCCGGACCTGCGTACTCGTCCTCACCGCGGCGTACGTGCCGCTGGCGGTGGCGCTCTCACGGCTCGGCACGGGCGAGTCGCCGGAGGAGTTCGTGACGTTCTACCTGGCGCTGGTCCTCGCGTGGGGCTCCGGGGCGTGGCTGCGCTCCACCCGGGCCGCCGAGGCGGAACGCCGGCGCCGGGTCGCCGAGGACACCCGTACCGCCGAACGCACGCGTATCGCCCGCGAGTTGCACGACGTGGTGACCCACCATGTGACGGCGATGGTGGTGCAGGCCGAGGCGGCACGCTATCTGACCGCCGCGCCCGACCGGCTCGACCAGGCGCTGACCGCCGTCACGGACACCGGCCGGCGGGCCATCACCGACCTGCGGCATCTGCTCGATCTGCTCAACCCCGATCACGGCACCGGGGCGGCGGCGGACGCGCCCGAGCCCAGGACGCCGCCGGTCGGCCGTCTGCTCACCCTCGTGGAGCAGACGCGCCGGGCCGGTCAGCCGGTGGAGTTCACCGAGGAGGGCACGCCGGCCGAGTCGACCGGCAGCGCCGACCTGGTGGCCTACCGGGTGGTGCAGGAGTCCCTGACGAACGCCCTCAAGTACGCCCACGGCAGCCGGACCTCGGTCCAGGTGCGCCACGGGGAACGGGAGATCACCGTGGAGGTCAGCACGGACGGCTCCGGCTCGGGGACCGCCGCCCCCGGCGGCAGCGGGCGGGGCCTGGCCGGCCTGCGCGAACGGGTCGGCATCCTGGGCGGAGACTTCAGCGCGGACCGGAATTCGGGCGGCGGCTTCGTCGTACGGGCGCGGATACCGGCGAGGAGCACGCCGTGACCGTACCGATCCGGGTGCTGGTCTGCGACGACCAGATGCTGATCCGCACCGGGCTGGTGACGATCATCGACGCCCAGCCCGACCTGGAGGTCGCGGGCGAGTGCGGGGACGGGCGGGCCGCTGTCGAACTCGCCGGCCGGCTGCGCCCGGACGTCGTCGTGATGGACATCCGCATGCCGGTGCTCGACGGCCTGGAGGCCACCCGTCTGCTGGCCGGCGCCGGGGTGCCGCATCCCGTGAAGGTGCTCGTGGTGACGACGTTCAACCTGGACGAGTACGTCTACGAGGCGCTGCGCGCCGGGGCGAGCGGGTTCCTCCTCAAGGACGCGCCGCCGGACCGGCTGCTGCACGGGATCCGGACCGTCGCCACGGGCGCGGCGCTGCTGGATCCCGAGGTGACGCGCCAGCTCGTGGGCAGGTACGCCGCCCGGATCCGGCCGGCCGCGGGCGGCGCGCCGGAGGACATCCCCCTGACCCCGCGCGAGCTGGAGGTCCTGCGCCTGATCGCGGACGGCCTGTCCAACAGCGAGATCGCCGCGGCCCTCGTGATCAGCCAGGAGACCGTCAAGACGTTCGTGTCGCGCATCCTCAGCAAACTCCGGCTCCGCGACCGCGTCCAGGCCGTCGTCTACGCCTACCGCCACGGCCTGGTCACCTGACGTGCCGGCGGCCGGTCCGCGGACCGGCCGGTACGGCGGGCCGCGCGCCCCCGGAGCCTGTTCCCGCTGCCCCGTTGCCCCGTTCGGCCCACGGCAGGACCGGCCCGGATGCCCGGATGCCCGTGACGCGCTTGGCTTGTCACCGGGGCACGGCGGCACCGAGAAGGACGGGAATCGGATGATGACGGTCACGGAAATGCCGACGCCGAGAGGCCGCGCACTCGCGGCGCCGGTCGACCTGAACGGCATCGGGCACTATGTGCACTGGGGCGTGATCCAGCTGTCGGTCGCGAACCTCGTGGTCATCGGGGTGATGGTGGTCGTCTTCGTCCTCGCCCTGCTGCTGCCGTTCCCCGGGAGCCGCAGATGACCGGGGCGCGCGGGCCCGAGTCGGCCTCGGGCGGCTGGACGGGAGCCGTACGGCGGCGCGCGGTCGCGGCCCTGCCCCCGGACAAGCTGCTGCCGGACACGCAGCCCGCCTACATGACCTCGTGGCTCTACGTCTTCGGCGTACTCACCCTGACCTCGCTGATCGTGGTGCTGGCCAGCGGTGGCGTGCTCGCGCTGAAGGGGCCCGCTTGGTGGCACGTCTCGGACACCGGGAAGTACGTGAACAGCCTCCACCTGTGGAGCGTCGAGCTGTTCATGTTCTTCATGGTCCTCCATCTGTGGGGCAAGTTCTTCATGGCCGCCTGGCGCGGCCGGCGGGCCCTGACCTGGATCACGGGGGTGGTGTGCTTCCTCACCTCGATCGGGACCGCCTTCACCGGCTACCTCGTCCAGCAGAACTTCGACTCCCAGTGGATCGCCGGGCAGGCGAAGGACGGCCTCAACTCGGTCGGTATCGGCGCCTTCTTCAACGTGCTGGACTTCGGGCAGATGCTGATGTGGCACATCGTGCTGCTCCCGTTCGTCCTCGCGCTGCTGACGGCCTGGCACCTGCTGCTGGTGCGGCTGCGCGGCATCGTGCCGCCGATCGGGGCGGCCGCTCCGGCGGAGGGCTCCCGGGCCGCGTCCGCGCCCCTGGCCGCTGAGGGTGAGGCGCCGTGACGGGCCGACGGCGGGAGAGGTCCGCGGTGCCGGACCCGGCCGGTTTCCCCAGGCGGTCGTACGACCTGGTCAAGGAGTTCACGATCGCCCTGGTGGTGATCGCGGCCCTCACCGCCGTCCTGGCCGCCGTCTTCTCCTCGCCCGACGTCAGGCCGGTGACCCTGGCCTCATGGTCGCGGGCGGACGGCGCGGACTTCACGGCGACGGCGGCCGCCGAGCTCGGCGGCACTAGCGGGACGGCCGAGTACGGGCCGCCGTACAACCACACGCCCGGCGCGGCGCAGAAGCTCGGTCCGCTCGGGCTGCAGAGCGCCGCCGGGGTCCGCATCCCGGTCGACACCGCCGCGGACTTCGTCCTGCGTCCGCTGGCCAAGGCTCCCGAGCCGCCCGTCGTCCGTGCCGCGCTCGCCGCCTGGGCCGCGGCTCCGGCCGCCCGGCGGCAGGCGTGGACCAAGGCCTACTCCGACGCGCTGGCCAAGGCGCCCGGCGGCGATCCCGCCAAGGTCGCCGGCGGCGGCTTCGGCCCGGTCCCGGTCCTCATCGCGCGTCTTCTCGGTCTGGCCAGGTCAGGTGCGCTGGACGGGCAGCTGCAGGCGGAGGGCAAGTTCTACCAGACCGACTACACCCTCCCGCTGCTGTTCCTCTCCGACGGCTCCTACCTGGAGACCCTGGCCCGCGCCGAGCACCTGGGCGGGGACCAGTGGGGAATGATGAACGAGACGGGCGACTACCCGGGACAGGCCTGGCTGTGGCTCTACACGTTCTGGTACCAGATCGAGCCGTTCAAGTCGTCCGGCAACGCCGACGCCCTGATCTGGGGCCTGATGGCCCTGCTCAGCCTGGGTCTGTTGCTGGTCCCCTTCATCCCGGGCGTGCGCTCGATCCCACGCTGGACCCGCGTACACCGCCTGATCTGGCGCTCGTACTACCGCGAACAGGAGACCGCGGGGCGTACTCCTGAGTGAGTCGTGAGGCCGTGACGAAGTGGACGAAGAAAGCGGCTCCGGTCCAACGGCCGGAGCAGCCGGGGCTCTAATTCGGTTGCCCCCCGTGGGCCGATGCGGGGTAATGCCACCCATGGCTGACATCGAGGGCTCGTACGACGATCTGTTCACCGCCGTGCCCAGTGCGCTGGCCGAGTTGCTGGACGGTGGGGACGTCGGGGGCTCGGTGGCGGTGTTCGTGGACGGGGAGCCCGTCGTGGACGTGTGGGGCGGGTTCGCCGACGCCGGCCGTACGGTGCCCTGGCAGCGGGACACGGTCGTCGGGGTGTATTCCGTGACCAAGACGATGACCGCGCTGTGCGCGCTGATCCTGGCCGACCGGGGTGAGCTCGACCTGGACGCGCCCGTGGCCCGCTACTGGCCGGAGTTCGCCGCGCTCGGCAAGGAGAAGGTGCTGGTGCGGCATCTGCTGTCGCACACCGCGGGGCTGCCCGACTGGGACGGTCCGGTGGAGGAGCTGTACGACTGGGCGTCCGCCACGGCGCGGCTCGCCGCGTCGGCTCCGCAGTGGGAGCCGGGCACCGCGGCCGGGTACCACTCGCTCACCCAGGGGTTCCTGGTCGGCGAGGTGGTGTGGCGGGTCAGCGGGCGCAGTGTGGGTGAGTTCTTCGCCGAGGAGGTGGCCGGGCCGCTGGGGGCCGACTTCCACCTGGGCCTGGGCGCCGAGCACGACCGGCGGCTGGCGCTCACCGTCCCTCCGCCGGGGCGGGACGAGGACTACACGGCGAGTGCGCCGGGCAACGAGGCCGCTCCCGGGACCGCCCTGCGGGTCCGCGACGGCAACAGCGTCGCCTGGCGGCGCGCGCAGATCCCGGCGGCCGGCGGCTTCGGCAACGCCCGTTCGGTCGCCCTCGTGCAGTCGGTGCCGGCCTGCGGAGGGACCGTGGGCGGAGTACGGCTGCTCTCGGCGGCCGGCTGCGCGCGGGCCTGGGAGGAGCAGTTCAGCGGGGACGACCTCAGGCTGGGGATGCCCGTGCGCTGGGGGCTGGGCTACGGGCTGTTCGGCAGTACGTTCGGGTGGGGCGGCTGGGGCGGCTCGCTCGTCATGATCGAGCCCGAGGCGCGGATGGTGGTCGCGTACGTGACCAACCAGATGCGCGAACCGGCCGGTGACAACCGGGGGCTGGAGATCGTCATGTCCGCCTACGACGGGCTCACGGGTCTACGGGGTTAGGGCCCCGGACGCACGCCGTCCCCGCCCTCACCGTGGCGAGGGCGGGGACGGCGACCGCGGTCAGATCGTCGACGCGTCGATCACGAAGCGGTAGCGGACGTCGCTGGAGAGCACCCGCTCGTACGCCTCGTTGATCTGGTCGGCGCCGATCAGCTCGATCTCGGCGCCGAAGCCGTGCTCGGCGCAGAAGTCCAGCATCTCCTGGGTCTCACGGATGCCGCCGATGCCGGAGCCGGCGAGGGTCTTGCGGCCGCCGATCACCGAGAACAGGTTGAGCTTGACGGGCTCCTCGGGGGCGCCGACGTTCACGAAGGCGCCGTCCGTGCGCAGCAGCGACAGGTACGCGTCCAGGTCCAGCGGGGCCGAGACCGTGGAGAGGATCAGGTCGAAGGTGCCCTTGAGCTCCTTGAACGTGTTCTCGTCGCTGGTCGCGTAGTAGTGGTCGGCGCCCAGCTTCAGGCCGTCCTCCTTCTTGCGCAGGGACTGCGAGAGGACCGTGACCTCGGCGCCCAGCGCGTGCGCGATCTTGACGCCCATGTGGCCGAGGCCGCCCATGCCGAGGATCGCGACCTTCTTGCCGGGGCCGGCGTTCCAGTGGCGCAGCGGGGAGTACGTGGTGATGCCGGCGCACAGCAGCGGAGCCGCCACGTCGAGGGACAGGGCGTCGGGGATGCGGACGACGTAGTTCTCGTCGACGACGATCTTCTCGGAGTAGCCGCCGTAGGTGGGCTCGCCGTCCTTGCCGACGGCGTTGTACGTGCCGACGCCGCCGCCGGTGCAGTACTGCTCCAGGCCCGCCTTGCAGTTGTCGCACTCACGGCAGGAGTCGACCAGGCAGCCGACGCCCACGCGGTCGCCGACGGCGAACTTGGTCACACCGGGGCCGACCTCGGAGACGATGCCCGCGATCTCGTGGCCGGGGACCATCGGGAAGATCGCCTCGCCCCAGCCCTCGCGGGCCTGGTGGATGTCGGAGTGACAGATACCGGCGAACTTGATGTCGATCAGGACGTCGAACTCGCGGACCTCGCGGCGCTCGATGGTGGTGCGCTCCAGGGGAGCCTTGGCGGCGGGTGCGGCGTATGCGGCAACGGTGGTCATGCCGGAATCTCCTCGGGGGGTCCGTGCCCGGCTGCCTTCTGTCCGACGGTCCGGCTGTCGGTCCGTCCGGGCACGCAGTCCAGCGTGCCCCGAAGTCCGGGGTTCACCCAGGCCACGCCTCTGCGTACGTCCGCTGTGCCTACCACTGGCGGGGTCAGGCTGGTGGACGTACGACCGTGCATCCTTGACGTATGGACGACTATCCCGATGCCGCACAGGAGCCCACGGGCATGACCGGCGGGGCCCTCGACCGGCGCGCCGAGCTCAGTGAGTTCCTGCGGACCCGGCGGGCCCGGCTGAAGCCGGAGGACGTGGGGCTGCCGGAATTCGGACGGCACCGGCGGGTTCCGGGGCTCAGGCGCGAGGAGCTGGCACAGCTGGCGGGCGTCTCGGTGGCGTACTACACCCGGCTGGAACAGGGCAACGGACGGAACGTGTCGGCGGAGGTCCTCGACGCCATCGCGCGGGCGCTCCGGCTGTCCGGCGCCGAGCACTCCCACCTCGTCCATCTCGCGAAGCCGAAGCAGCACAAGAAGAAGCCGGCCGTGCGGACGCAGGCGGTTCGCGGGTCGCTGCGGCAGCTGCTGGACACCCTGGACGGGGTGCCGGCGTACGTCACGGGGCGGTACTCGGACATCCTCGCCTGGAACCGGATGGCCGCGGCCCTGTTCGGCGACTGGGGCGAGCTGCCGGCGCCGGAGCGCAACTGGGCGCGGCTGGTGTTCCTCAACCCGGCCTACCGGGAGCTGTTCGTGGAGTGGGAGCAGAAGGCGTCCGACATCGTCAGCTTCCTGCGCATGGAGGCGGGCTGCTTCCCGGACGACCCGCGGCTGTCCGCGCTGGTCGGCGAGCTCTCCGTGAAGAGCGAGGAGTTCAGGCGGTTGTGGGCGACGCACGACGTGAAGGAGAAGGGGCACGGGGTCAAGCACCTGCACCATCCGCTGGTCGGCGACCTGACCCTCAACTTCGAGGCGTTCCGCCCGGCGGACGACGACGGCCAGGCACTGACCACGTACCACGCCGAACCGGGGTCCCCCTCGGCGGAGGCACTGCGCCTCCTGGCGAGCTGGGGCACCGACGCGACCCGGGCGGGCAAGGGGTCGACGGCGTCCAATCCCTGACCGTCCCCCCGGGTGCCGTCAGTCGACGACCCCCAGATCCCCCCGCATCAGCCGCCGCATCGCCGACAGCCGGGGTTCGGCCTCCTTCAGGTCCGCCAGCGCCTGCTCCGGGCTCTCGCCGTCCCGGGCCAGCCCTCGGTCGAGCCGTTTGACCTCGGCGTCGATGCCGGCGAGGACGACGTTGACGGCCCGGGAGGCCTCCAGGATCCGTTCGGGGACCACCATCTGCGCCTCCGCGTACCGGTCGCGGTAGTCGCGGCGGGCCTCCTCCAGCTGGTCCCGTTCCTGTTCCGTGTAGACACCGTCGCGGATGCGGTGCAGGGCGTCCTTGAGAAGGGTGTGGAACTGGCGCGAGGCACGGTTCATGGCCGTGTAGGCGGCCCGCCGCTCCTCGAACAGCCGCCTGCGCTCGGCCCGTTCGGCCTCCTCGGCCCGCTGCCGGGCGGTGAGCCGCTGGCTCAGGACGGGGGCGAAGAGCGTGCCGAGGACGCCGACGACGGCGGTGATCATGGCGGTCACGGCGGCGGTCATGCGGTGACCCTAGTGGACATGTCATTCGCCCCGGTACGGCGGCATCGCCCCCCACCCCCACTTCGGCACCGGCTGCGGCGCCGGCGGCTTCGCGTCCGGGGCGGAGAAGTGCACGGCGAGGCGGGTGCCCCACTCGACGTAGGCCAGGAACGCCGAGCGGAACTCGGCGTCCGTGGGCAGGCCCGCGTCGTCCGCCGCGTCCTGGATCAGGTTCACCCAGCGCCGCCGCTGCGGCTCGGTGATGTGCTTGCCGACGTGCTTGGCGACCATGTGGCCGTGACCGCCCAGGTTGAGGGAGTAGGCGGGCGGGCCGCCGAAGACCTCGCCGAGCCAGAGGGCGACGTGTTCGGCGTGGTCGGGGGGCAGGTCGGCGAAGAGCGGTGCGAGGAGGGCGTCCTTGAGCACCTTGTCGTAGAAGACCGAGGTCAGGCGGGAGAACGCGGCGGCGCCGCCCGCCCACTCGTACGGCGTCGGCAGGGACGAGCCCGTGCCCCGTACCGCCGTCGGCTTGTAGTGGCGCATCTCCTCGATGTTCTCCACGTACGGGCGGATCTCGGCGAGGAAGGCCGGGAACAGCTCCGATTCGCGGAAGCCCTCCATGTGGTCCTGCGTCGAGGTCCACACGATGCGCAGGATGTAGTGCTCGAAGTCGTCCTCGCAGCGGGCGAGTTCGTAGTCGACGCACTGCGGGGCCGCCGCCAGTTCGGCCGCGGCCCGGGTGTAGGCGGCGAGGAACTCCGCCGAGCGGTCTTCCGGGATGCGGTAGCGGATGTACTCGACGGTCTGTGTGGTCATGCCCCAACCGAAACACGAACGCCCGCCGGAGGCGGTACCTCCGGCGGGCGGTTCGCTATCGGCTCACTCGCCGAGGTGTCGGCTCACTTGCCGTAGTAGGCGTCGTAGATCGTCACCGACGACTTGTTGTTCTTCTTGTCGGTGATGTTCGCCCTGAAGGAGATGGACGTGCCCTTCGCGGGGTTCTTCACCTTGATCTTTCCGCCGGCCACGGAGACCTTCTTCCAGGTCTTGCCGGAGTCGTAGGAGACGTACACCGTCAGCGACTTGAGGTTACGGCCCTTGGCCGCGCCCTCGACCGCCACCGGGATGCTGACGGTCTTGCCGGCCTCGACCTTGTTGTCCAGGCCGGTGGCCGCCTTGAAGCGGGCGGTGGAGGCGGCCAGCGTGGCCACGTCTCCGGCGGCCGGCTTCTTGGAGCCGAAGGTCCAGCTCGCGTCGATGCGGGTGGAGGCACCCGCGACGTCGGCGCTGCGCCTGACCGAGGTGGTCAGCTTGTAGTCGGCCTGGCCGGCCGGGACCGTGAACTCCTTGTTGCCGAAGAGCGGGTCGTCGTTCGAGCCGATCTGGGTGCCGTTGCGGTACAGGGTCGTCTTCACCGAGGTGAAGTCGGAGGACCCTGCGTGGCCCGCCCCGTCGGTGAACAGCGGCACGAAGCCGTAGATGCTGTTGCCGTCGCGGTAGAGCCCGAAGTCGGCGCTCAGGTGCGGGCCGAAGACCGCGGTGTTGAAGGTCTTCGTGTACTTCTGGCCCGCCTTGAACAGCTGCGAGGGGCCGAGTGTGTAGTACGCCTCCGGGATCGGCAGCCCGTCGGCGTCGTGGCCCTTGTACTGCTGGAAGTCGAACGACCACTTGATCTTGTCGACGGTCGAGAGGTGGACCGTGCGGGTGCCCGGCAGCTTCTGCTCGATCGGGTTGGCGAGGACGACGTCCTCGGGGAGCTCACCGAGCGGCATGAGGCCGCCGGTCTTGCCGGGGGCGCCAGAGCCGAGGTTGTTCTTCACCGTGGCGAACTCGGAGGCCTTGAAGTGGCGGACCTTGTCGCCGGTGATCTTCTTGACCTTGGCGGTGGTGGCCGCGTCGTACTCGGTGCCCGCGCCCTTGCTCCACTGGCCGCTCCAAGTCTGCTGCAGGCCCGAGACCTCGCCGCCGAGCGGCGCCATGCGCACGTCGGCGAAGGACTGCAGACCGAGGCCGAACCCGATGCCCGCGGCGTCGTAGAAGTAGTCGATGGTGCCGAGCTGCTGCTTGGCCTGCGCGTCCGGCACGGTGATGTCGGCCGCCTTGGTCTTGCGGGCGTCGATCGTCACCGAGGTGTCCTTGGTGACGTTCAGGCTCGGCTGGACCAGCCAGTCGATGCCGCCCTGGAAGTTCACGAAGTCCTTCGCGATCCAGGCGTCCAGCAGGTACTTGCCCCTGGGCACGCGCATCGTCGTGGTGCCGGAGGCGTCGACGCTCACCTGGTAGCCGCGGCCCTCGGCGAGACCCGAGTAGCCGAACATGATGGTGTTGTAGTCACCGGTCGGCTGTCCGTCCCGCCCGATGTGCTTGATCTTGACGTTGTACGACTCGACCTCGCGCTGCACGGCCGCGGCCGTACGGACGCTCTGGCCGCCGCCGGTCGCCGTCACGTACGCCGAGTACGCGCCGTCGAGCGTGCCGCCCAGCTTGGTGTCGACGGTGACGTCGACCGCCGCTTTTCCGCCCGCCGGCACGGTGACCTTGGTCGCGCCGAGCTTGAAGAAGCCCGCGGGGGCCGCCTGGCCCTTGGGGTTCGTCGCGGTGACCGCGAGGCTCAGCGTGACGTCCTTGGTGCCGAGGTTGCGGTAGGTGAGCTGCTTGGTGACGGGCTTGTCGTCGGTGTGCGGCCACTGCTGCACCCCGAAGGCGACCGACACCGGGTCGGCGATCACGGACTGGGTGATGGCCTTGTCGACCGCGATACGGCCCGAACCCTGCTGGAACGGCGTGTACTTGCCGCCCTTCGCGGAGCCGGTCAGCGCGCCCTTGAGCTCGCTGAACTTCCAGTCCGGGTGCTCCTGCTTGAGGATCGCCGCCGCGCCCGCGACGTGCGGGGTCGCCATCGACGTACCGGAGATGGTCAGGTAGCCGGGCGGATTCTCGCCGACCTCCTGGTCGATGACGCTGCCCTTGGCCGCTGCGGCCGTGATGTCCACGCCGGGCGCGGTGACGTCGGGCTTGAGGCCGCCGTCGACGGTCGGGCCGGTGGAGGAGAAGTCGGCCAGCTTGTCCTTGCCGTCGACCGCGCCGACGGTGAGGGCGTCCTCGGCGCTGCCGGGCGAACCGACCGACTCCGGGCCGGAGTTGCCCGCGGCGATCGCGAAGAGGATGCCCTTCTCCTCGGACAGCTTGTTGACCTCGGCCTCGAGGGGGTCGATGCCGGGGGTGTCCTGGCCGCCGAGGCTGAGGTTGACGACGTCGGCGCCCTGCTCGGCCGCCCACTCCATGCCGGCCAGGATGCCGGAGTCGTCGCCGCCGCCCTCGTCGTCGAGGACCTTGCCGTTGAGGATCTTGGCGTCGGGTGCGACGCCCTTGTACTTGCCGTTCGACTTGGCGCCGGTGCCGGCCGCGATCGAGGCGACGTGCGTGCCGTGCCCGAAGTGGTCGGTGGCGTCGGCCGCGCCGGAGAAGTTCTTGGACGCGATGACCTGGGTCTTCAGGTCAGGGTGGGTGGCGTCGACACCGGTGTCCAGGACGGCGATCTTGACGCCCTTGCCGGTGTAGCCCTTCGCCCAGGCCTTGGGGGCGCCGATCTGCGGCACGGACTTGTCGAGGCTGGCCCTGCGGGTGCCGTCGAGCCAGACGTGCGCGATGCCGGAAGCCGTCCTGCCGCCGCTGGTGACGGCGTCCCACAGCTCGGGCGTCTCCTTCTGCGGGGTCTGCACGGCGTCCGCGTTGAGGGACCTGAGGGTGCGCCGGAGGGTTCCCGCGTCCCGTACGTCGGCCTTGGCGGCCGTGGCCGCGCCCTGGTAGCCGACGATGACCTTCAGGCCCTTGGCCTGGGACTTGCGGGTCGCGGACTTGTTGAGTTCGGTGATGTCGAACAGCCGCTGGTCGACCTTGCCGGCCGCGACCAGCCGGACCGCGTCGGCCGGGACGACGAGCGTGTGCCCGGCTTCCTTGCGTATCTGGACGGGTATGTGCTCGCGCCCCTTCGCCCGCTCCAGGCCGACGACGCGGCCCTTGGAGTCGACCAGGACGCGGTCGCCGGTGATCAGGGTGATGCGGTGCTTGGACGTGAGCTGAGTCTGCGGGGCGGTCGAGGACCGCTCCGCCTTCGCCGACGCCGGGCTGGTCATTCCCGCCGCCAGTGCCACCGTGGCCGCCGTGGCGACGGTGGCCGCGCATGCTCTTTTCACTTGTCTGCGCAAGTCTCCCCCTGGAGATGAGGTTCCGGGTGAATTCCCCGTTCACCCGGGCGGGGGTGGTCTCGTACGCAAGCGCGTACACCCCCCGGAATACGGAGTATGCCGGGGGGTGATCTGACACCTCAATAGGTGAGAGAAAGGTGAGAGAGGGCCGCCGGGACTGTTACGCACTGGGCCCAACTCCGTTACAGAGTCGTCGAGTTACGCTCCCGCGTTCTCCTTGACAGTGAGCTTTCCCTTGCGGATCGTCGCCAGGCGCGGAGCCTTCCGCGCGATCGCGGAGTCATGGGTGACCATGATGAAGGTCAGCCCCAACTCCTTCCACATGCGCTCCAGTACGTCCATGATCTCGTCGCGCATCGACTCGTCGAGGTTGCCGGTGGGTTCGTCGGCGAGGAGCACCTTCGGCTGCTTGACGAGGGCGCGGGCGATGGCGACGCGCTGCTGCTGGCCTCCGGACATCTCGGAGGGGAGGTGCCCGAGCCGCTCCCCGAGCCCGACGGACCGCAGCGCCTCGGCCGCCCGCTCGCGCCGGTCCTTCACCTTCACGCCGAGCGGTACGAGCGCGGTCTCCACGTTCTCCTGGGCGGTGAGGGTCGGGATCAGGTTGAAGCTCTGGAAGACGAAGCCGATGTTCTCGCTGCGGACCTTGGTCAGCCGGGCCTCGGACAGCTTGGCCAGGTCGGTGCCGTCGAGGCTGACCTCGCCCGCGGTCGGCCGGTCCAGGGCGCCGAGCATCTGCAGCAGCGTGGACTTGCCGCCGCCGGTCGGGCCCTGGATGACCAGCCGGTCCCCGTCGGCGATGGAGAGGTCGACACCGTCGAGGGCGTCGACGGTGTCCTTGCCCCGGGTGTAGCGCTTGGTGACGTTTCTGAGTTCGTACATGGGGGCTCCTGAGAGGGGGAGGGTCGGGGTGGGGCGCGTGGTGGTGCGCTACTCGACGCGGCGCAGTGCGTCCGCCGGGCGCAGTCGTGACGCGCGCCAGCCGCCGAAGGCGCCCGCGATCAGGCCGCCGGCCACCGCGAGGACCACCGCCAGCACGATGGTCGTCACGCTCACCGGCGCGGTGAGGGCGACCTCGAGCGTCTTCGCGGCCTGCCGTCCCGGCCCGCCGAAGCCCCCGCCGGGACCACCGCCTCCGGGGCCACCGGTGCTGCCGCCGCCCCCGCCCAGCTGCGCCTGCAGCGTGGGGCTCACGGACGTCACGACGTACGCGCCGGCCAGGCCGAGCGCGATGCCCAGCGCACCGCCCAGCAGCCCGTTGACCATGGCCTCGCCGACCACCTGCCGGGTGACCCGGCCCGACTTCCATCCCAGCGCCTTCAGCGTGCCGAACTCCCGCACCCGGCGCGAGACGGCCGAGGACGTCAGCAGACCGGCGACCAGGAAGGCGGCCACCAGCACGGCGATCGACAGCCACTTGCCGACGTTCGTGGCGAGGGAGGACGCCGTGGACAGGGAGCCGGAGACGGTCTTCGCGAGGTCCGTCGACGTCGTGACGGTCGTACCGGAGACGTTCTTCTGGATGGTCGACTTCACGGAGTCGATCTGCTGGGAGTCGGTCGCCTTGACGTAGATCGTGGTGACCTTGTTCTTCTCACCGGCCAGCGTCTGCGCCTGCTTCAGCGGGATGTACAGGTTGGCCGCCGAGTCACCGCTGTCCGCGGTCGCGATGCCGATCACCTTGTACTTGACGCTCTTGACGGTGACGGTCGAACCGACCTTGTACTTCTTCTCCTTGGCGTACGCCGAGTCGACGACCGCGACCTTGGCGTCGGTCTCCGTCGCCTTGAAGGTGCGCCCGCTGGTGATCTTCGACGAGGTCAGCGGGCCGAGGGCGGTGCGGGTGACGTCGGTGCCGTAGACCGTGTACTGGTTGAGGCTGAAGTCGGCGCCGCCGCCGCGCACTTCGCCCTGCGGCTGGCCGCTGCCGCCGCCGTTGCCGCCCGGGAAGCCCTGGTTGGAGCCACCGGAGTTCTGGTTCTGCTGGAACTGGCCGCGGGTGAACTGGCCGCTGACCTTGACCACGTTGAGGCTGAGTCCGCCCACCGCGGACGAGACGCCCTTCTGGTCACCGACCTTGCCGACGGTCGAGGAGGCCAGGGTGGCGAAGCCCTGCACCATGACCCGGTCGCTGCTCTGCGTCGCGTCGTCGTCGTTGCCGCGCGCGTCGAACTGGAAGCGCGGACGCTGTGAACTGCTCGCGGTCGGCGTCGCCGCCTTGGTGACCGTCATGTCCGTCCCCAGGCCGTAGAGCGACTGGAGGACCTTGTCCTGTGCCTTCCCCATGCCGTTGGACACGGAGTTGACCACGATGACCAGCGCGATACCCAGCGCGAGGCCGGAGGCGACGACGAGGGCCGCCTTTCTGCGGCGGCGCAGTTCGCGCCTCAGGTAGGTGAAGAACATGCGCCGCAAGCTAGGTACGGCGCGTGATGACTGGATAAGGCAGACATAAGAGCTGCATGAGAAGGCTGTGACCGGGCCCGGAAACACCGATGCCGCCCCTGGGGGGCGGCATCGGAAAGCTGTACGGCGCCTGTGGGTTCGGGCGCCCGAGGGGGATCAGACGGCCGAACCGGCCTTCCAGTCCGCCCAGCTCAGGTTCCAGCCGTTGAGGCCGTTGTCCGGCTGCACCGTCTTGTCGCCGGTGTTGGAGACGACCACGACGTCACCGACGATCGAGTGCGTGTACATCCAGTAGGCCGGGGTGCTCGGGTCGTTGGCGCCCTTGGTGTCGGACAGGCCGACGCAGCCGTGGCTGGTGTTCACCGAGCCGAAGATGGACTTCGCGCCCCAGTAGTTGCCGTGCAGGAAGGTGCCGGAGTTGGTGAGCCGGATGGCGTGCGGCACGTCCTTGATGTCGTACTCGCCCTTGCCGTCGTCGTCGGTGAAGCCCACGGTCGCGCCGTTCATGCGCGTCTCCTTGAACTTCTCGGACATCACCATGATGCCGTTGTAGGTCTTGTTCTGCGGCGAACCGGCCGAGATCGGGATGGTCTTGACGACCTTTCCGTCCTCGGTGACCTTCATCTGCTTCGTCTTGGCGTCGACGTAGGAGATCTGGTTGCGGCCGATGTGGAAGGTGACCGTCTTCTGCTGCACGCCGTAGACGCCCTGGGCGCCCTCGACGCCGTCGAGCGCGAGCTTCAGCGTGACGGTGGAGTTCTCCTTCCAGTAGGTCTCGGGGCGGAAGTCGAGGCGGTTGGCCCCGAACCAGTGCCCGACGACCTCCTGGCCGCTGCTGGAGCTGACCGTGATGCCCTTCTGGACCGCGGCCTTGTTGGTGATGGCCTTGTCGAAGTTGATCGACACCGGCATGCCCACGCCGACGGTCGAGCCGTTCTCCGGCGTGAAGTTGCCTATGAAGCTGTTGGACGGGGAGACCGTGGTGAACGAGGCGTTCTCGTGGGCCTCCAGGCCCTTGGAGTCCTTCGCGGTGGCCGCCAGCTTGTAGGTGGTCGAGCGCTCCAGCTGGGTGTTGGGCTTCCAGCTGGTCTTGTCGGCGGACAGGGTGCCCGGGACCGCGGTGCCGTCCGCGGTCGTCATCGTCACGTTCGTGAGCGTGCCCTTGCTGACCGTGACGGCGGCGGAGTTGTTGATGGAGGCGTTGTCCGAGCCGTCCTTCGGCGTGATCTTGATGTCGGCCTCGGAGGTCTTCTTGGCGGCCGCCTCGTCGGCCTTGGCCTGCGAGGTGTCCTTGCTCTTGCCGCCGGCGGCGCTGTCACCGCCGCCGGAACAGGCCGAGAGCACCAGAACCCCGCCGAGCAGTGCGGACGCGACCGTCAGGCCCTTGCGCCGCTTACTGTTCGTCATCACACGCTTCTCCATCGTTGCCGATTTTCCCCAGAACCCCGAGAGTCCCCGTCGACGGGCCCCTCAACCACAGAACTTCAGCCGTCAACGAACATCAACGCTACGACCGGTCTCTCCCGTTCCACATGCCTGGGATGTGTGGGGCACACCACGTCCGGCGGGGCGGGAAGACGAAACCCCGGACGGCGTTCGCCGACCGGGGTCTCGTTCGCCCAGGCGGTTCAGCCGACGCCGTCCTCCTCGTCATCCTCGTCCACATCATCCTCGTCGAGGTCCCAGTCCGGCGAATCGGGGTCGTAGTCGATGGCCTCGCTGGACCAGGAGGCCTGCGCGAGCTCCACCCCAGGCACGGCGGTGACCAGGTCGAACGGATCCACGAGATACGCGAGCGCCTCCGCGGTGTCTTCCGTCACAGCGCCCTCGGCGTGCGCGCGTTCGTCGTCCGGCATCTCGCTCTCACCGGCGATCCGCTGCAACGCGGCCTTGGTGACGCTCTCGGCGTCGCCGATCTCCAGGACGAGTTCCACCCGAAGGCGGACAAAACGTGATGTCTCTTCAGTGCTCATGGCGCGAGCGTACGACTCAAACCTCCCGTGACTTTCCCGTGACCCGCGCCTTTCACTAACATCGCTCCACACGGCCAATTCGCCAGCGCCACAAGGGGATCGATATTCCGTGTCATCCGCTCGCCGTCCGTTGCTGACAGCCACCGCCGCAGGCACCCTGCTGGCGGCCCTGTGGTTCGTCCCGTCCGCCAACGCGACCCAGGAGAGCCCGGCGAGAACCCAGCCCTCGACGGTGACGACGACGCAGGCCAGGGCCACGTCGCAGCTCGGCGAGAGCGAGACCGCCACGTCCGCGGACGACACCCAGCTCGCCGACACCGGCAGCATCGACACCACGCCGTACGTCGTCGGCGGGACGTTCTTCCTCACGCTGGGTGCCGGTTTCGTCGTCTACTCGGTCCGCCGGGAACGCCTCGGCTTTTAACTCGCTTGACTCTTCCTTGGCGTGGACTTCATAGTCCGGCTCATGAAGAGATCATCGGGCGTGCGCATGGCCGCCACGGTCACCGTGAGCGCGCTGTCGCTCGCCCTTGTCACGGGTTGCGGCGGGGATTCCGGTTCCGGTTCCTCGGACGCCGAGGGTTCCCCGTCCACCGCCGCCGCGAAGGCGTACACCGCGGCCGAGCTGCGAAAGCTCGTCGTCACCGCGCAGGACCTCGACGGATACGACGTCAAGTCCGCCGACACGGGCGGGAAGTTCGCCGCCTCCAAGGACCAAGTCACGGTCACCGACGCCGAGTGCGCGCCCCTCGCCTACGTCCTCACCGGCTTCGCGCCGGGCGACGACGAGAACGCCTACGTCAACCGCATGGTGACGCAGAAGAGCGAGAAGCCCTCCTCCACGAGCACCTCGGACGAGAGCCTCGAAGACCTGGAGAAGAGCCTGAAGGACATCATGGGCTCGACGATGACGATCGTCTCCCTGTCCTCCTACGACGGCGCGGGGGCCGCACGGACCATGAAGTCCGTGTCGGACGCGGTCGCCGGCTGCGCGGGCGGGTTCACGATCGCGGCGCGGGGCCAGGACACGCAGAAGTTCACGAAGGTCGTCGCGGAGAAGTCCTCGGGCACCGGCGAGCAGTCGGTGGCGTTCGAGGTGAGCGGCAAGGTCGAGGGCGACACGCAGACCGTGCACGGCGAGGTCGTGCGGCACGGCTCCACGATCGCCACCTACTACTCGATCAGCCTGGCCGCCCTGGCCGGCGAGAAGAGCGAGTACTCGGTCCCCGCCGACGTGATCAAGGCCCAGGCGGCCAAGCTCAAGTGACGGACCGGGGCCCCGCCGCGGCGGGGCCCCGACCGCTCACTGCAGCGGCCCGGTGACCTTCTCCACCGCGGCCACCAGCTGCCCGTCCCGCACGAAAGCGTCCGCCGCGGCCAGGTCGGGCGCCAGGAACCGGTCCGGCCCGGGACCGCCGACCCCCGCGGCCCGCGCGGCGTCGATGGCGGCCCGCGAGGCGGGCGCGGGGGTCAGCCCGTCCCTGAGCTCGATGGCACGGGTGGCGGCGTACAGCTCGATCGCGACGACGCGCGCGAGGTTGCCGACGGCGGTGCGCAGCTTGCGCGCGGCCGACCAGCCCATGGAGACGTGGTCCTCCTGCATCGCGGAGGACGGGATGGAGTCGGCGGAGGCCGGTACGGCGAGCCGCTTCATCTCGCTCACCAGGGCGGCCTGCGTGTACTGGGCGATCATGAGCCCGGAGTCGACGCCGGGGTCGTCGGCCAGGAAAGGCGGCAGGCCGTGGCTGCGGTTCTTGTCCAGCAGCCGGTCGGTGCGGCGCTCGGCGATGGAGGCCAGGTCCGCGGCGGCGATGGCGAGGAAGTCCAGGACGTAGGCCACCGGGGCGCCGTGGAAGTTGCCGTTGGACTCGACCCGTCCGTCGGGAAGGACGACGGGGTTGTCGACGGCGGAGGCCAGCTCCCGCTCGGCGACGAGCCGGGCGTGCGCCATGGTGTCCCGTCCGGCGCCGGCGACCTGGGGGGCGCAGCGCACCGAGTAGGCGTCCTGGACGCGCGGGGCGTCGTCCTGGTGGTGACCGGTCAGGCCCGAGTCCTTCAGCACGGCGAGCATGTTCGCGGCGCTGGCGCCCTGCCCCGGGTGCGGGCGGATGTCGTGCAGTTCGGGGGCGAGGACCTTGTCGGTCCCGAGGAGCGCCTCCATCGAGAGGGCGGCGGTGATGTCGGCCGACTTGTAGAGCATGTCGAGATCGGCGAGGGCCATGACCAGCATGCCGAGCATGCCGTCGGTGCCGTTGAGGAGGGCGAGGCCCTCCTTCTCACGCAGCTCGACGGGCGCGATCCCGTGCTCGGCGAGGAGCTCGCCGGCGGGCCGGACGACGCCGTCGGGGCCCTCGGCGTCCCCCTCGCCCATGAGCGTGAGGGCGCAGTGGGACAGCGGAGCCAGGTCGCCGGAGCAGCCGAGCGAGCCGTACTCGTGGACGACGGGCGTGATGTGGGCGTTGAGCACGTCGGCCATGGTCTGCGCGACCTCCGGCCGCACTCCGGTGTGCCCCGAGCAGACGGTCTTCAGCCGCAGGAACATCAGCGCCCGTACGACCTCCCGCTCGACCCTCGGCCCCAGGCCGGCGGCGTGCGAGCGGACGATGTTGCGCTGCAGCTGGGCGCGCAGCTCCTGGCTGATGTGCCGGGTCGCCAGGGCGCCGAAGCCGGTGCTGACGCCGTAGACGGGATCGGGCTTGGCCGCCAGCGCGTCCACGATCTCCCGGGCCGCGGCGAGGGCCGCCACCGCCTCCGCCGACAGCTCGACCCGGGCACCGCCGCGGGCCACGGCGAGAACGTCGGACGCGGTCACCCCGGACGTCCCCACCACCACAGTGTGCATATCCATATTCAGGAGCGTACGCAGTGAAGACGAGGATGTCACTAGTGGGTGGCCGGTACGACCCTTACAGGAAGTCCGACCCCCGGGGCTTCAGGCCTGGCGCCCCCGGAACCGGCGCCGTTCGGCGGGAAGGGCCGGCGAAGGCTCGTCCGCGAGCCGGATGACGGGGTCGTCGGGCCCCTCCCGTCCGGCCACCACCGGCTGCCCCGCGCGGAGCGCCTTCGCGCGGTACTGCGCGGCGTCCGCGAGGCGGAACAGGCGGCGGGCCGAGCGGACGGGACCGATCGGGTCCTGCGTCGACGCGACCCCGCACGCCACCCCCTCCCCCAGCTCCAGCTCGGCGGCGCGACGGCACAGCTCGTCGGCCGCCTTGACCACCTCGTCGGCGGACGGCCCGACGGCCAGCAGACAGAACTCGTCACCGCCGAGCCGCGCCGCGAGCGCGCCCGGCAGCATGGCGCCGCACAGGGAGAGCACGGAGCCGAAGCGTTCGAGGAGGCGGTCGCCGACGGCGTGCCCCCGGGTGTCGTTGACGCGCTTGAGCCCGTTCAGATCGCAGACCACGAGACTGACCACGGTCCCGTCCACGCGGTGCCGCTCGACGGCCTCGTCCAGCCGGGCATCGACGGCACGGCGGTTGGCGAGGCCGGTCAGGGCGTCGGTGTAGGCGAGCCGCCGTACCTCCTCCAGCCGCTCCGCCTGGGCGATCCCGGCGGCGACGACCGCGGCCAGCACGGTGGCGAAGTCCGCGTCGGCCCGCTCGAAGACCGGCACCCCGGAGCGCCGGGCGACATACAGCTCGCCCCAGGCCCGCCCGTTCAGCACGATCGGCGCGACGACACAGCAGCCCCGACCCCTGCGACGCAGCGCGGCGACCCGCTGGTGGACGTACCCCGGCCGGCGCCCGGCCGCGGGCCCCTCCGCCGTCTCCACCCACGCGTTGGGCTCACCGCCCCCGGCCCACCGCTCGTGCAGGAACTCGGTGATCTCGGGGAACTGGTGCACCGGATACGACTCGTCCTCCGGGAACTCGTCCTCCCCCGCGGCCCGCTCCCCCACATTGACGAGGACCTTCAGCCGCCCCAGTTCCCGCTCCCACACCGACAGCGCGGCGAAGCTGCCGCCCAGCGCCCGGCAGGCACCGGTGGCCGCCGCACGCCACGCACCGCGCGCACCGTGGGCCGCAGCCATGCCCTGAGCCAACGCGACGACGGCTGCGAGCCGCTTGTCCTCACCCATTAATCCAGGTTAGGGAGGTTTAGAGGGTTTCGTTCCGTTGGCGCGGCGGGAGGGTGACCGGCCCCCCGTCGCCCTGCCCCGAACCCGTCCTCACTCCCCCGGCCACTGCGGCTTCCGCTTCTCGTTGAACGCCGCCACGCCCTCCGCCCGGTCCCCGGAGAAGGCCACCGAGCGCCACGCCGCGTCCTCGACCTCCAGGCCGGCCCGCAGATCCAGGCCGTGGCCGAGGCGCAGGGCACGCTTGGCGGCGCGCAGGCCGACGGGCGAGTTCGCGGCGATGCGGGACGCCAGGGCGAGCGCCTCCTCCGTGTCCCGCCCCTCCTCCACCAGCCGGTCCACGAGCCCCAGCTCCGCCGCCTCCGCCGCCTCCAGGCGCCGTGCCGTGAAGATGAGCTCGGCGGCCCGCGCGGCACCGACCCGGCGCGGGAGCAGCTGCGTACCGCCGCCGCCGGGGATGACTCCCACCGAGACCTCCGGCAGCCCCACCACCGCCGTACGGTCGGCCACGATCAGGTCGCACGACAGGGCGAGCTCGAACCCGCCGCCGAGGGCGAAGCCGTGCACGGCGGCGATCGTCGGCACGGGCAGCTCCAGTACGCCGGTGTAGGCGGCGCGCGCGACGGGCCGCTGGCGCACCAGGTCGGCGTCGGTGAAGGAGTTGCGCTCCTTCAGGTCGGCGCCGACGCAGAAGGCGCGCTCGTGCGTGGAGGTCACCACGACGACCCGCACGTCCCGGTCGGCCCCCAGCGCGGCGCACGCCGCCGCGACGGACCGGGCCATCTCGGTCGACACGGCGTTCATGGCCTTCGGCCGGTCGAGGGCGAGCTCCGCGACATGCCCGTCCCCGTGCCGCCGTACGACCACGAACTCCCCGAACCGCTCCTCGCTCATGACACCCTCCGGTTAACGCGGGTTAACAATGCTCGGCCCGATCATCGCAGGACGCACACGCCGGGCGAAAGAGCCGACGGCGGCCGCCGGGCGCCCGTTCCCGCGAACCCCGCCCGAGACCCCGTTCGAGTGACATCCCGCCCAACTCCCCTCCCACCGCCCACGAAAGCGCATAACGTGCGTCCGCCACGGCGCACAGGGGGCGCGAGCGCATCGGGGAGGGACCGGGATGACGAAGACGACGCAGACGCCGACCAGGCCGGAGGGGCCACGAGCGGCGGAACGCGAGGCCACATCACGCCCTCCCGACCCCCGCGGGCCGTCGGGCGCCCTCACCGACGACCGACCTGTCGCGCAGCACGACAACGACCGACAGCCCGCCGGGGCCCGGGCCCCGGCACCCGCGCACACCGGCCTCAAGGCCCGCCCCCCGGTCTCCGCCGACGACAGGCCCGACGCGCCGCACGACGACGACCGACAGCCTGCCCGGATCCGGGAAACAACACCCGCACGCCCCGATGCCCGGACCGCACCTCCGGTCCCCGCCGCCGACCGGCCCGTCGCCCCGCACGACAGCGGACCGCAGCAGCCGCGCTCCCAGGCCACGCCACCCGCGCACACCGGCGTCAAGGCCGCACCCCCGGTCCCCGCCGCCGACCGGCCCGGGGTGCCGCACGGCGGCAGGCCGCAGGGCCCTCACTCCCGTACCACCGCACCCGCGCACATCGGCGCCGCGACCGTACCGCCCGTCGCCGCCGCCCGCGCGCACCCCACCGCCGAGACCGTACCGACCGCCATCCCGGGCCCCCGCCTCTTCGGTGCCCGTGTTCGGGGGCGTCATCGCAGGCCGCGGTCTCGCAAGGTGCTGTTCGCCGTCGGGGGGCTCGCGCTGGCCGCCGGGGCGCTGAGCATCGTACGGATGGTCCCCGGGCCGGGGAGCGGTGTGCCCGGGACCACCGAGGCGGAGCCGCGGGAGGACGTCGGCGGCGGGGTGAGCGACGGGGCGACGAACGCGGCGGCCACCCTCCCCGCCGCCCTCGGCGTCAGCCCGTCGGCGACCTCGGTCATGGGCGGCGCGAGCGCGACCCCGACGACGGACCCGACCTCCGCCTCCGCGCCGGTCACGAGCGCGGCGACACCGGCGCCCGAAGCCTCCACGCCCCCCGGCACACCGGACTCGCCGGACATGACCACGATCCCCGAGGCACCCAACACGCCCGCGCCCTCGACGGCCGCGCCCCGCCCGCCCGCGACCACGCCGGCCGCCCCGCACCCGGGACACGGCACGTCACCGTCGTCCCCCGCCCCGCAGCCGGGCGAGCCGGGTCTGTGCGTGCCGGTCGTCGGTCTGTGCGTCGGCCCGCTCGGGCACTGACGGCGCCTTACGGCTCCTGGGCCCGCCGGGTGAGCAGCCACGGCTCGACCACGCCGAGCCCGCGCACCGGGCGCTGCCACATCGGCTGGAGTCCGAAGCGGTAGACCGGCGGCTCCTCGCCCTCCTTCTCCGCCGCGGCCGCGGCCTCGGCCGCCTCCGCCTCGGAGGCCGGCGCCTCCCCGGTGCGGATCAGCTCCTCGGCGAAGGCGCTGTCGACGAGGACGGCGTCCCGTGGAGCTATCGAGGTCAGCCGGGAGGCAAGGTTCACCGTCGTACCGAAGACATCGCCCATACGGGTGGTGACGGTGCCGAAGGCGATGCCCACCCTGAGCTCCGGCATCGTCTCGTCGTTCGCCATCGTCTCGATGAGCCGCAGCGCGATCTCCGCGGCCACCCCGGCGTCGTCCGCCGAGTACAGCACCTCGTCGCCGAGCGTCTTGACCAGCCGTCCGCCGTGCGCGGCCACCAGGTCGGCGGCCGTCGTCTCGAAGGCCTCGACGAGCTCGCCGAGCTCCTCCTCCTCCATACGGCGGGTGAGGCGGGTGAAGCCGACCAGGTCGGCGAAGCCGACGGCCAGGCGCCGGTCGACCATCTCCTCGTCGTCGGCCACCTGCACGACCCGGCCCGCCGAGGCGGCGAGCTGGCGGCGCCAGACGTAGACGAGGAACTCCTCCAGCTCGGGCAGCAGCAGCTCGACGATCGGGTACGTCACCTCGGTGCGGGTCATGCCCGGCTCCGGGGGCTCGGTCAGGCCCTCCAGGAAGGAGTCGATCTGCCACTCGGCGAGGCGGGCCGTGGTCTGCCCGGTGGACCGGGCCACCTGCACGGCCATCGCCTCGCTCAGCAGCCCCGCCTCGACCAGGCCGGACAGGCGGCGCAGCGCGAGGACGTCGGCCTCGGTCAGCGCCTTGGCCTGCCCGATGTCCGCGAACCCCATGGCCCGCCAGAAGCGGGTCGCCAGCTCCACCGACACGCCCGCGCTACGAGCCGCCTGGAAGGGGGTGTAGCGCCGCTCGGCGCCGAGGATCAGGTGTTCCAGACGCAGGGCGAGCGGGTCCTCGCCGGGGTCGGCGGCGTCCGCGCCCTCGCCAGAGCCGGTGTCGTCGACGGTCACGCCTGCTGCCCTTCCGATCTGCCGCGGTCACGTATCGACCGGCCTCAACTGTACGGCAGGTGTGCGCTAGCTCACTCCGTGGGCGCCGAGAACGGACAGCCCGTACGGAAATACGCTCACGCCGGTCGCAGGTGCACGATGTCTCCCGCGCCCACCGGCTCCTGCACGCCCTCCTCCGTGGCGATCACCAGCCTTCCGTCACCGTCCACCGCCACCGCCTCCCCCACGATGGACCGGTCGCCCGGCAGCTCCGCGCGGACCGTCCGCCCCAGCGTCGCGCAACCCGCCGCGTACGTCTCCTGCAGACCGCTCTCCGCGGGATCGCCGCCGGCGTCCCGCCACCGCCGGTACCACTCCTCCAGCGACCGCAGCGCCGCCCGCAGCAGGGGATCGCGGTCCGTGCTCACCGCTCCGGCGAGGGCCACGGAGCCCGCCGTGGGGACCGGGAGTTCGTTCTCGCGCAGGGTGACGTTGATGCCGACCCCGACGACCACCCCGTGGTCACCGGCCCGCTCGGCCAGGATGCCCCCGGCCTTGCGTTCCTCGCCGCCGATGGAGACCAGCAGGTCGTTCGGCCACTTGAGTGCCGTGTCCACCCCGGCGGCACGCGCCAGCCCCGTCGCCACCGCGACCCCGGTGAGCAGCGGCAGCCACCCCCAGCGGGCCACCGGCACCTCGCTCGGGGTGAGCAGCACGGAGAAGAAGAGCCCGGAGCGGGCCGGCGCCGTCCACTGCCGGTCGAGACGGCCCCGTCCGGCGGTCTGCTCCTCGGCCACCAGGACCCAGCCCTCGCCCGCCTTGCCGGCCTCGGCCAGGGCGACCAGGTCGGAGTTGGTGGAGCCGGTGCGCTGCACCACCTCCACCTCGCGCCACAGCCCGCCCTCCCGCACCAGTCCGCGCCGCAGCGCGACGGGGTTGAGGGGCGGCCGGTCCAGATCGGACCAACGGCTGTCGTCTGATGCATCTCGCGGCGTCATGCAAGCCACCCTAGGTGTGTGAAACGCCGCACTGCTGATTCGTAGGGGCACCACTACTCTACGGATGAGTAACCGTCCCCCCTTTTGAGCAGGCAGGGAGCCGCGATCCCGATGTCCGAGCCGGAAGAGATCGACATCCACACCACCGCGGGCAAGCTCGCGGATCTTCAGCGCCGCATCGAGGAAGCGACGCATGCCGGCTCCGAGCGCGCCGTCGAAAAGCAGCACGCCAAGGGCAAGTTGACGGCCCGTGAGCGCATCGAGCTGCTGCTCGACGAGGGTTCCTTCGTCGAGCTCGACGAGTTCGCCCGGCACCGCTCCACCAACTTCGGCCTCGACAAGAACCGCCCGTACGGCGACGGCGTCGTCACCGGCTACGGCACGGTCGACGGCCGCCCCGTGGCCGTCTTCTCGCAGGACTTCACCGTCTTCGGCGGCGCGCTGGGCGAGGTCTACGGCCAGAAGATCGTCAAGGTGATGGACTTCGCGCTGAAGACCGGCTGCCCGGTCATCGGCATCAACGACTCCGGCGGCGCCCGCATCCAGGAGGGTGTGGCCTCGCTCGGCGCCTACGGCGAGATCTTCCGCCGCAACACCCACGCCTCCGGTGTGATCCCGCAGATCAGCCTGGTCGTCGGCCCCTGCGCGGGCGGAGCCGTCTACTCCCCCGCGATCACCGACTTCACGGTGATGGTCGACCAGACCTCGCACATGTTCATCACCGGCCCGGACGTCATCAAGACGGTCACCGGTGAGGACGTCGGCTTCGAGGAGCTCGGCGGTGCCCGCACCCACAACTCGACCTCCGGCGTGGCCCATCACATGGCCGGGGACGAGAAGGACGCCATCGAGTACATCAAGCAGCTGCTGTCGTACCTGCCGTCCAACAACCTCTCCGAGGCCCCGGTCTACCCGGAGGAGGCCGACCTCACCGTCACCGACGAGGACCGTGAGCTCGACACCCTCGTCCCGGACAGCGCCAACCAGCCGTACGACATCAAGACGGTGATCGAACACGTCCTGGACGACGCCGAGTTCTTCGAGACCCAGCCGCTGTTCGCGCCGAACATCGTCACCGGGTACGGGCGCGTGGAGGGCCACCCGGTCGGCATCGTCGCCAACCAGCCGATGCAGTTCGCCGGCTGCCTGGACATCAAGGCGTCCGAGAAGGCGGCCCGCTTCGTGCGCACCTGCGACGCCTTCAACATCCCGGTGCTGACCTTCGTCGACGTCCCCGGCTTCCTGCCCGGCGTCGACCAGGAGCACGACGGCATCATCCGCCGCGGCGCCAAGCTGATCTACGCCTACGCCGAGGCCACGGTCCCGCTGATCACGGTCATCACCCGCAAGGCCTTCGGCGGCGCCTACGACGTCATGGGCTCCAAGCACCTGGGCGCCGACCTCAACCTGGCCTGGCCCACCGCCCAGATCGCGGTCATGGGCGCCCAGGGTGCGGTCAACATCCTGCACCGGCGCACCATCGCCGAGGCGGACGACGTCGAGGCCACCCGGGCCCAGCTGATCCAGGAGTACGAGGACGCCCTCCTCAACCCCTACGTCGCGGCCGAGCGCGGCTACGTCGACGCCGTGATCATGCCGTCCGACACCCGCCCGCAGATCGTCCGCGGCCTGCGCCAGCTGCGCACCAAGCGCGAGTCGCTGCCGCCCAAGAAGCACGGCAACATCCCCCTCTAAGGAGTCGCTGTGAACATCAAGGTCGTACGGGGCAACCCGACCCCCGAGGAGCTGGCCGCCGCCCTGGCGGTGGTCAGGGCCCGCGCGGCAGCGGCGTCCGCCGTGACACCGGATGCCGCGCAGCCCCGCGACTCCTGGTCCGACCCGTCCCGCATCGCAACCCACCGCCTCCCCCAGCCGGGCCCCACAGCCTGGTCCCGCACCTACTGGCCGGGCTGACCTGACCCACCTTTCAGGGGCGCGGGGCTGTGTCGATGTGCGGCTCCGCCGCGTGGGCGCACAGAGGTACAACCCCGCCCCCTGACTTGAGTACCCGTACTCAGGCGCCCACCCCGGCCCCAGCCCCACGCTGGTGGCATGCTGTGGTCGGACCCCGAGAACGAACCCCCCGAGGAACTGCGCGACACCCAGGACATGTTGCGCAGACTCGGGGTTCTCATGGCCCTCGCCATGGTCCTGGCGATGATCGTGATCGGTCTGAGGTGAACCCGGGCATCCGCGTCGATACCCTGACCCCATGACCGATCAGCCCCGCCGCCGCCTCGTCCTCGCCTCCCAGTCCCCCGCCCGGCTGGGCCTCCTGCGCCAGGCCGGCATGGACCCCGAGGTCATCGTGAGCGGCGTGGACGAGGACGCCGTCAGCGCGCCCACCCCCGCCGAACTGGCCCTCGCCCTGGCCGAGGCCAAGGCCTCCGTCGTCGCCGCCCGCCCGGACGTCCACGGCGCCCTGGTGATCGGCTGCGACTCGGTCCTGGACCTGGACGGCGAGGCGTTGGGCAAGCCGGCGGACGCGGAGGAGGCCACGGCGCGCTGGAAGGCGATGCGCGGCCGGGCCGGCACGCTCCAGACCGGGCACTGCGTCTACGACACCGTCAGCGGCCGCTACGCCTCGGGGACGGCTTCCACGGTCGTCCGTTTCGGTGACCCCAGCGACGAGGAGATCGCGGCGTACGTCGCCTCCGGAGAACCCCTGTACGTCGCCGGGGCGTTCACGCTGGACGGCCGCAGCGCGCCGTTCATCGACGGCATCGACGGCGACCACGGCAACGTGATCGGCCTCAGCCTGCCGCTCGTGCGCAGGCTGCTGGCTCAACTGGGCGTGGGCATCACGGAGTTGTGGGCGCCGGTGGAGGAGTGACGGGCGCGCCCGCGTCGCCGTCGCCGCTCTCGGGTCCCGGCGCCTGCGCGGGCGGCGCCGCGTCGGCGGGTTCGACCGGACGGTCGTAGGACATCAGCATCAGCACGATCAGCGCCAGTACGACCACCATGAACGTGAACGCCGGCCAGCCCACCAGTCCCCACGCGAACGCGCCCAGCAGGGCGTGCACGACGGCCGCGCTGATCAGCAGGACGCGGCCGAAGCCGGCGGGGGGACGGTTGCGTACGGCCACCAGGAGCGCGACCAGGCCGCACAGGGCGAAGTAGAGGCCGAAGAGGACGCCGCCGATCTTCGACGACAGGGACATCGTGTCCGGGTCGAGTCCGGCGAGCGACATGTCCTGCCGGTCGACGACGACCCCCAGGAACCAGTTGAGCGCCGCGACGCCGAGCGCCTCGGCGAAGAGCACGACCGCCACGACCCACGCCACCGGTCTGCGCAACACCGGGCCACCCCTCCACGTCCGTTCGATACATCGCGAACGCTACTAACGGGTAAACCGCGGGACAAGGGTTCGGCGAGCGGCAAAGAATCGTTGGGCCATTCGTAGGGACTCCACAAAGAAACTGAGTGGCCCGCAGCACGCTCTCACAGAGACCTTGACCACATGAGAGGGCTAGGGTTGCCCGGAGGAGTCCTGCACACCAGGGTGCGACAAGGGATTTCGCGGGTCGAGGAAGCCTCGAATCACGCTCCGTGTGGGCAAGCTCACCATTGGGGATGGGTCGAAGTGCCTCGTCGGCTGTCCCTAAACTCGGCTTGTTTCAAGGAGGGAGCCTCAATCGTGCGCAAGGTGCTCATCGCCAACCGTGGCGAAATCGCTGTCCGCGTTGCCCGGGCCTGTCGGGACGCCGGCATCGCGAGCGTGGCCGTCTACGCCGACCCCGACCGGGACGCTCTGCATGTCCGCGCCGCGGATGAGGCGTTCGCCCTGGGCGGTGACACCCCGGCCACCAGCTATCTGGTGATCGACAAGATCCTGAACGCGGCGCGCGAGTCGGGCGCCGACGCCATCCACCCGGGCTACGGCTTCCTCTCGGAGAACGCCGACTTCGCCCAGGCCGTCCTGGATGCCGGGCTGATCTGGATCGGCCCGCCCCCGCAGGCCATCCGCGACCTCGGCGACAAGGTCGCCGCCCGGCACATCGCGCAGCGTGCCGGCGCCCCCCTGGTGGCGGGCACCCCCGACCCGGTCTCCGGCGCCGACGAGGTCGTCGCCTTCGCCGAGCAGAACGGCCTGCCCATCGCGATCAAGGCAGCCTTCGGCGGCGGCGGCCGCGGCCTGAAGGTCGCCCGCACCCTCGAAGAGGTCCCCGAGCTGTACGACTCGGCCGTCCGTGAGGCGGTGGCCGCCTTCGGCCGCGGCGAGTGCTTCGTCGAGCGCTACCTCGACCGCCCCCGGCACGTGGAGACCCAGTGCCTGGCCGACAAGCACGGCAACGTGGTCGTCGTCTCCACCCGTGACTGCTCCCTGCAGCGCCGCCACCAGAAGCTGGTCGAGGAGGCCCCGGCGCCGTTCCTGTCCGAGGAGCAGGTCGCCGAGCTGTACCGCGCCTCCAAGGCGATCCTGAAGGAAGCGCACTACGAGGGCGCCGGCACCTGCGAGTTCCTCGTCGGCCAGGACGGCACGATCTCCTTCCTGGAGGTCAACACCCGGCTCCAGGTCGAGCACCCGGTCACCGAGGAGGTCGCCGGCATCGACCTGGTCCGCGAGATGTTCCGCATCGCCGACGGCGAGGAACTCGGCTACGACGACCCGGAGCTGCGCGGCCACTCCTTCGAGTTCCGCATCAACGGCGAGGACCCGGGCCGCAACTTCCTGCCCGCCCCCGGCACCGTCACCACCTTCGACGCGCCCACCGGCCCGGGCGTCCGCCTGGACGCGGGCGTGGAGGCGGGCTCGGTCATCGGCCCGGCCTGGGACTCCCTGCTGGCCAAGCTGATCGTCACCGGCCGCACCCGCAAGGAGGCCCTCCAGCGGGCCGCCCGCGCCCTGGAGGAGTTCCAGGTCGAGGGCATGGCCACGGCCATCCCCTTCCACCGCGCGGTCGTCACCGACCCGGCCTTCGCCCCCGAGCTGACCGGCTCCGACGAGCCGTTCACGGTCCACACCCGCTGGATCGAGACCGAGTTCGTCAACGAGATCAAGCCCTTCGCCGCCCCCGCCGACGCCGAGGCGGAGGAGGAGACGGGCCGCGAGACGGTGGTCGTCGAGGTCGGCGGCAAGCGCCTGGAGGTCTCCCTGCCGGCCTCGCTGGGCATGACCCTGGCCCGCACCGGCCTGGCCGCGGGCGCCAAGCCCAAGCGCCGCGCCGCCAAGAAGTCCGGCCCCGCCGCCTCCGGCGACACCCTTGCCTCCCCCATGCAGGGCACCATCGTCAAGGTGGCCGTGGAGGAGGGCCAGGAGGTCAAGGAGGGCGACCTGGTCGTCGTGCTCGAGGCGATGAAGATGGAACAGCCGCTCAATGCCCACAAGGCCGGCACCATCAAGGGCCTGAGCCTGGAGGTCGGCGCCTCCATCAGCTCCGGCGCCGCGATCTGCGAGATCAAGGACTGACCCGCCAGACACCCGGGCGAGGCGCCCGGCGGACCGGAGCAGTCGGTCCGCCGGGCGCCTCGCCTTTCCCCGTCCCCCGTGACGGTGGCCTCACGTGGCGGCCGCCCCGCACAGCTGCAACTCCCGCACGGAGCCGGTCTCTTCGAATTCCCGTACGAGCGTCAGCACGCGACGCACGTCCGCACCGCGCTGACGTCCATCGCACTCTCCCGGCGCCGCTCTCGCCTGAGACGAAGGTACGGCCTGCCTCCGGTCGGGGAAGGCCGCTCGCACGTCCTCGATGGCATGCTGGGGGCAAAGGGGGCGCGAGAGGGAGCAGGTGGGAGTGATGGCGGGCGTGACCTCGGCGGAAGGCGCCGGGAGCCGGGAGGCCACGGTGACTGCGGCACCGGGACGCACCATGCGCGCCGACGCCCGCCGCAACCGCGAACGGCTGCTGGCCGAGGCGCGCTCGGTCTTCGCCGCCCACGGCACGGACGCGTCCCTGGAGGACGTGGCCAAGCGCGCGGGTGTCGGAATCGGCACCCTCTACCGTCACTTCCCCAACCGTCACGCCCTGTTGAGCGCGGTCTTCGAGGACGCGGTGGGCGACCTGCTGTCCCGCTCCCGCGAACTGCTGGACGCCCCCGAGCCCTGCGCGGCCCTGGTGACCTGGCTGCGCGAGATCATCGCCCATGCCGGCGAGTACCGGGGGCTGGCCCGCGCCCTGATGTCCGTGACGTCCGATCACACTTCGGCCCTGGCCCGCTGCAGCGACCCGATCAGACAGGCGGGCGCCGCCCTGTTGGCCCGGGCCCAGCAGGCGGGCCGGGTCCGCGAGGACGTGGCGGTGGGCGACCTGCTGCAGCTGACGAACGCGATCGCGCTGGCGGCGGAGGAGGCGCAGGGCGACCCGGAACTGGCGGACCGCCTGCTCCAGTTGACGCTGCGAGGCCTGAAGCCGGGCTGACCGAGCGAACCGTTCGCACTCGGCCACCGGCGCAAGCCCCGCGCGGCGGGAGCGTCCCTACCGCCGCCGCATGTCGGCGACCCGCGCCCGCTCGGTACCCGGCGTCTGCTCACCGAGGACCGCGGCGCTGCGCAGCCCCGTCCCGGCTCCGGGAACCGCCCCGCGCCGGGGCCCCGGAAGGGCGACGTCCCGGCGGGCCTGGCGCGGGGGGACGGAATCACCGCCCACGGAGTTCCCGGACGCTCCGGCGACGGCGATCTGCACACCCTGGTCGGCCAGCGCCTGCAACTCCGTTGCCGCGCGGTCGTCGTGCGCCGGCGGCTCGTCGGTCACCAGGCGCGTGATCACGTCCGTGGGCACGGTCTGGAACATGGTGTCCGTACCGAGCTTGGTGTGGTCGGCGAGCACGACGACCTCGGCGGCGGCCTGGACGAGCGCCCGGTCCACGGAGGCCGACAGCATGTTGGAGGTGGACAGCCCCCGCTCGGCCGTGAGACCGCTGCCGGACAGAAACGCCCGGGAGACCCGCAGCCCCTGCAGGGACTGCTCCGCCCCGCTGCCCACCAGCGCGTAGTTGGAGCCGCGCAGGGTGCCGCCGGTCATCACGACCTCCACCCGGTTGGCATGGGCCAGAGCCTGGGCCACCAGCAGCGAGTTGGTGACGACGGTCAGACCGGGCACCCGCGCGAGCCGGCGGGCCAGCTCCTGCGTGGTCGTACCGGCCCCCACCACGATGGCCTCGCCTTCTTCGACGAAGCCCGCGGCGAGGTCGGCGATGGCCGTTTTCTCGGCGGTCGCGAGATGTGACTTCTGCGGAAAGCCGGACTCCCGCGTGAATCCGCCCGGCAGTACCGCACCGCCGTGCCGGCGGTCGAGGAGTCCTTCTGCCTCCAGTGCGCGCACGTCCCGCCGTACGGTCACTTCGGAGGTCTGGACGACGCGGGCGAGCTCACGGAGCGATACGGCCCCGTTCGCTCGCACCATTTCGAGGATCAATTGGCGACGTTCTGCAGCGAACACGAAACTGACAGTAATGCCAACGACCGTCTGGTTTCAGCTGTTTGCGCCGAATAGCAGAAGTTGTTCGCACGCCAGGACGGAAAGTGGTATAGGACCTACCCGCCCCGCCTATGCCGTACGCATGAGCGACAACTCCCCGTGACCAGCGGGGAGTCGCTTCAGGCCGTCAGACGTCGCCGCCGGTCTTACGGGTGTGGAGCTGCCGCGCCACCTCCGCGATCGACCCCGAAAGACTCGGATAGACGGTGAACGCGTTCGCGATCTGTTCGACCGTCAGATTGTTGTCGACGGCGATCGAGATCGGATGGATCAGCTCCGAGGCGCGCGGGGAGACCACGACACCGCCCACCACGATTCCCGTGCCGGGCCGGCAGAAAAGCTTCACGAAGCCGTCCCGGATGCCCTGCATCTTGGCGCGCGGATTGCGCAGCAGCGGCAGCTTCACCACCCGGGCGTCGATCTTCCCGGCGTCCACGTCCGCCTGGGTGTACCCCACGGTGGCGATCTCGGGATCGGTGAACACGTTCGACGACACGGTCTTCAGGTTCAGCGGAGCCACGGCATCGCCCAGGAAGTGGTACATGGCGATACGCCCCTGCATGGCCGCGACCGAGGCGAGAGCGAACACGCCGGTCACGTCACCGGCGGCGTAGACACCGGGAGCGGTCGTCCTGGAGACCTTGTCGGTCCAGATGTGCCCGGACTCCCGCACCCGGACCCCGGCCTCCTCCAGCCCCAGTCCGGCGCTGTTGGGAATGGCGCCGACGGCCATCAGACAGTGCGACCCGGTGATGACCCGCCCGTCGGCGAGCGTGACCTCCACCCGGTCGCCGACCCGCTTGGCGGCGGCGGCCCGCGAGCGCGCCATGACGTTCATGCCACGGCGCCGGAAGACGTCCTCGAGAACCGCGGCGGCGTCCGGGTCCTCGCCCGGCAGCACCCGGTCACGCGAGGACACGAGCGTGACCCGGGACCCCAGCGCCTGATAGGCACCGGCGAACTCGGCGCCCGTCACACCCGATCCGACCACGATGAGCTCCTCGGGCAGCTCGGTGAGGTCGTAGACCTGGGTCCAGTTCAGGATGCGCTCACCGTCGGGCTGGGCGTCGGGCACCTCACGAGGGTGACCGCCGGTGGCGATGAGCACCGCGTCCGCGGTGAGGGTCTCCTCGGTCCCGTCGGCGGCCGAGACGACGACCTTCCGGGACCCGTCGAGGGCCTGCATGCCCTCCAGTCGCCCGCGCCCGCGCATGACGCGCGCCCCCGCACGGGTCACGGAGGCGGTGATGTCGTGCGACTGCGCCAGCGCGAGCCGCTTCACACGCCGGTTGACCTTCCCCAGGTCGACACCCACCACCCGGGCGGCCTGCTCCAGGGGCGGAGTGTCATCGGCGACGATGATCCCCAGCTCTTCATACGAAGAATCGAAGGTGGTCATCACCTCGGCCGTGGCGATGAGAGTCTTCGACGGCACGCAGTCGGTCAGCACCGACGCCCCGCCCAGACCGTCGCAGTCGACGACGGTCACCTCCGCGCCGAGCTGAGCGGCCACCAGCGCCGCTTCGTATCCGCCGGGTCCGCCACCGATGATCACGATCCGAGTCACGTACCCCATTGTCCCGCACTCGCCAAGGTGCCACTGCCCGGGGCCGCGGCAATGGGTTGGCAAGGGGCACCTGATACGCGTGAGCCCCCTGTTCGCCCTGCCGTACTCTCTCCCCATGTCGCTCTACGCCGCGTACGCCGGCAACCTCGACGCGCGGCTGATGACCCGCCGCGCCCCGCACTCGCCGATGCGCGCCACGGGCTGGCTGAACGGCTGGCGGCTGACCTTCGGGGGCGAGCACATGGGCTGGGAGGGAGCGCTGGCGACCCTCGCGGAGGACCCCACCTCCCAGGTGTTCGTCGCCCTCTACGACATCGCGCCACCGGACGAGGAGTCGATGGACCGCTGGGAGGGCGTGGGGCTCGGCATCTACCGCCGCGCCCGGGTCCGGGTCCACACCCTGGAGGGCGAGGAGCAGGCCTGGCTCTACGTCCTCAACGGCTACGAGGGCGGCCTGCCCTCGGCGCGCTACCTGGGCGAGATCGCGGACGCGGCGGAATCGGCGGGCGCCCCCCACGACTACGTGATGGAACTGCGCAAACGCCCCTGCTGAACACAGCGGCCTCACAGCCACCACCCTCCCCACAAGCCGCCCACCTTCGTTGGAAACGACAAGACAACGATCGCCAACCCGTCAGCTCTGTCATCTACGCGCGTAGGCAGGAACCGGCTACCCTCGACCGCGTGAACGCATCTCTTCTTCCGGACGACGTCCAGGGCGACCCCCACGCCGCCGCCGACGCCGCCGCCACGCGCCTGCGCGAACTGACCGGCGCCGAGACCCACGACGTCGCCCTCGTGATGGGCTCCGGCTGGGCACCGGCCGTGGACGCCCTCGGCGCTCCCGACGCCGAGTTCCAGGTCACCGAGCTCCCCGGCTTCCCGCCCCCGGCGGTCGAGGGCCACGGCGGCAAGATCCGCTCGTACACCATCGGCGACAAGCGCGCCCTGGTCTTCCTGGGCCGCACGCACTACTACGAGGGCCGCGGAGTGGCCGCCGTCGCACACGGCGTCCGCACCGCCGTGGCAGCCGGCAGCAAGACGATCGTCCTGACCAACGGCTGCGGCGGCCTGCGCGAGGGCATGCGCCCCGGCCAGCCCGTCCTGATCAGCGACCACATCAACCTCACCGCCACCTCGCCCATCATCGGCGCGAACTTCGTCGACCTCACCGACCTCTACTCCCCCCGCCTGCGCGCCCTGTGCAAGGACATCGACCCCACTCTGGAAGAGGGCGTCTACGCGCAGTTCCCCGGCCCGCACTACGAGACGCCGGCCGAGATCCGCATGGCCCGCGTCATCGGCGCCGACCTGGTGGGTATGTCGACGGTCCTGGAGGCGATCGCGGCACGCGAGGCGGGCGCCGAGGTCCTGGGCATCTCCCTGGTGACCAACCTCGCCGCCGGCATGACGGGCGAACCCCTCAACCACGAGGAGGTCCTCCAGGCCGGCCGGGACAGCGCCACGCGCATGGGTTCCCTGCTCGCCCAGGTCCTGGGACGGCTCTGAGCCAGCCGCGAACGGCGAGAAGGGGCCGGGGCGGGGGGTGTCCGCCCGCAGCGACGGGCGTCGACGAACAGCACAGAAAATACCGGCACCGCCCGTCCGAGGACGGACACCCCCCGTCCCGGCCCCGCCCCACAACCGAACCGCAGGCGCGACAGGCACCCCCACCACCCGCAGCTGCGCCGCAGGCACCCGACCACAACGAGAGGCTGACCGACCGTGCACGACGACCTCATCGCCCGGGCTCAGACCTGGCTCGCCGAGGACCCGGACCCGGACACCCGCGACGAGCTCGCGAAGCTCATCGAGGCCGGCGACCTGACAGAACTCGCCGACCGCTTCAGCGGCACCCTCCAGTTCGGCACGGCCGGCCTGCGCGGTGAGATCGGTGCCGGCCCCAACCGCATGAACCGCTCGGTCGTCATCCGCGCCGCCGCGGGCCTGGCCGCCTACCTCAAGGCCGGCGGCCACACCGACGGCCTGGTCGTCATCGGCTACGACGCCCGCCACAAGTCGGCCGACTTCGCCCGGGACACCGCGGCCGTCATGACCGGCGCGGGCCTCAGGGCGGCCGTCCTGCCCCGCCCGCTCCCCACCCCCGTCCTCGCGTTCGCCATACGGCACCTCGGCGCGGTCGCCGGCGTGGAGGTCACGGCCAGCCACAACCCGCCCCGCGACAACGGCTACAAGGTCTACCTCGGCGACGGCTCCCAGATCGTGCCCCCCGCGGACGCGGAGATCGCGGCACAGATCGAGTCGATCACCTCCCTCCACGACGTCCCCCGCCCCGAGACCGGCTGGCAGACCCTGGACGACGCGGTCCTGGACGCCTACCTCGCCCGCACGGACGAGGTCCTGGCACCCACGTCCCCCCGCACCGCCCGCACGGTCTACACGGCCATGCACGGCGTGGGCAGGGACACCCTCCTGGCGGCCTTCGCCCGGGCGGGCTTCCCGGAGCCGGTCCTGGTCGCCGAGCAGGCCGACCCCGACCCGGACTTCCCCACGGTCGCCTTCCCCAACCCGGAAGAGCCCGGCGCGATGGACCTGGCCTTCGCCAGGGCCCGCGAGACGGACCCCGATCTGATCATCGCCAACGACCCCGACGCGGACCGGTGCGCGGTCGCCGTGAAGCAGGGCGCCGACTGGCGCATGCTCCGGGGCGACGAGGTCGGCGCCCTCCTGGCCGCCCACCTGGTGGCCCGCGGAGCGCAGGGCACGTTCGCGGAGTCGATCGTCTCGTCGTCCCTCCTCGGCCGCATCGCCGAGACGGCCAACCTCCCCTACGAGGAGACCCTCACCGGCTTCAAGTGGATCGCCCGCGTCGACGGCCTGCGCTACGGCTACGAGGAGGCCCTCGGCTACTGCGTGGACCCCGAGGGCGTCCGCGACAAGGACGGCATCACGGCGGCCCTCCTGATCACCGAGCTCGCCTCGACGCTCAAGGAGGAGAACCGCACCCTCCTCGACCTCCTGGACGACCTGGCGGTGGAGCACGGCCTGCACGCCACCGACCAGCTGGCGGTCCGCGTCCAGGATCTCTCGGTCATCGCCCGCGCGATGGAGCGGCTCCGCGAGAACCCGCCCACCAGCCTGGCGGGCCTGCCGGTGACGAAGGCGGAGGACCTCACGCAGGGCACCGACAAGCTGCCCCCCACCGACGGCCTGCGGTACACGCTGGAGGGCGCCCGCGTCATCGTCCGCCCGAGCGGCACGGAGCCGAAGCTCAAGTGCTACCTGGAGGTGGTCGTCCCCGTGAAAACCCCGAAGGACCTGCCCTCCGCACACGCGAGGGCGAACGAAGTCCTCGAGTCCCTCAAGCAGGACCTGTCGACGGCGGCGGGCATCTGAGAAAACGGGCGCCCGAAAGGGCGCCCGTTCCCGAACCGAAAACCCAGCTCAGCCGGTAGCCACCAGAATCGCCAACAGAACCGCCCCGGCCAACGCCGGCCCGGCGACCTCGTACGCCCAGCGCACGGTCACCTCACCCTGCGCGGACTCCTTCTCGCCGCGTTCACCGAGCGTCTCGCGCAGGTCGTCCATGACCCGGTCGGCCGGGGCGCGGGTGGCCCCGTCCGGAACGCCACCGCCGAAGCCCCCGGCACCGAGCCGGCCCACCCCACCGAGTCCGCCGCGGCGACCGACTCCGCTCGCCCCAGCGGCCCGGTCGGCAGCGTTCCGGGCCTCCTGCCGGGCCGCCCTCTTGCGGGCGCGCAGCGAGACGGGGACGGCCCACAGCTGGTACTTGGTGCCGCTCTTGTCGACGACCTCGTTGGAGTATCCGGACCTGAGGGCGGCGACCTCGCCCCACGGCAGCACGATCAGCCGGAACGGGTTGCGGATGCGCAGCCGTTCGTCGTTGACCTGGACGGCGGGGCGGATGGTGAAGGCGACGATCAGCGGGATGACGAGGATCATCGCGGCCAGCGCCAGCCAGGGCGTGCGTCCGTGGCCGGCGACGATCGCGTCGATGCCGAGCCAGAGGGTGATGGCGAGCAGGAGGACGCCTCCGGCGATGCCTGCGGAGGAGCGATGGACACGGTCCGTGGCCGTGGCCGGCGTCGAGGGCTCGGGGGTCGTCATGGGGGCGATTCTGCCTCAGGTCGGAAAGCGAGACCGCTCCGCACCCACCTCCCACAAAGCGAGCCCCTCCACGCGCCCGCAAAGCGAACCCCCACCACGCACCGAAAGAGCCGCCCCCGCGGAGCAACCTCTCGGGGTGTACAGCCGCTACGCGCGTAGATATGCTCGTCTGGTGACCATGCCCACCACTGCACCCAACGCAGCTCACGCACTCGCCGACGTCACCGCGTCCGACGGCACGCTGCGCCGCTTCCTCCACGGGCTGCCCGGCGTCGACGCGGTCGGTCTGGAGGCGCGCGCCGCCTCTCTCGGCACCCGTTCCATCAAGACGACCGCGAAGGCGTACGCCATCGACCTCGCCATCTCGATGGTCGACCTGACGACGCTGGAAGGCGCGGACACCCCGGGCAAGGTCCGGGCGCTCGGCGCCAAGGCGGTCCACCCGGACCCGACCGACCGGACGACTCCGTCGACCGCGGCCGTCTGCGTCTATCCCGACATGGTGGCCACCGCGAAGGCGGCCGTCGCCGGTTCCTCCGTGAAGGTCGCCTCGGTGGCCACCGCGTTCCCGGCGGGCCGCGCGGCGCTCACCGTGAAGCTGGCGGACGTGCGCGAGGCGATCGCCGCGGGTGCCGACGAGGTCGACATGGTCATCGACCGCGGGGCGTTCCTCGCCGGGCACTACATGAAGGTGTACGACGAGATCGTCGCCGTGCGGGAGGTCTGCGGGACGGAGGCCCGGCTCAAGGTCATCTTCGAGACCGGCGAGCTGTCGACGTACGACAACATCCGCCGCGCCAGCTGGCTCGGCATGCTGGCCGGTGCCGACTTCATCAAGACATCCACCGGCAAGGTCGCCGTGAACGCCACCCCCGCCAACACCCTGCTGATGCTGGAGGCCGTGCGCGACTTCCGTGCCCAGACCGGCATCCAGGTCGGTGTGAAGCCGGCCGGCGGCATTCGCACCTCCAAGGACGCCATCAAGTTCCTCGTCCTGGTCAACGAGACCGTCGGCGAGGACTGGCTGGACAACCACTGGTTCCGCTTCGGCGCCTCCTCGCTCCTGAACGATCTGCTGATGCAGCGTCAGAAGCTGGCCACCGGCCGCTACTCCGGCCCCGACTACGTGACGGTGGACTGATCACCATGGCATCGGCATTCGAATACGCACCCGCACCCGAGTCCCGCTCGGTCGTCGACATCGCGCCCTCCTACGGCCTGTTCATCGACGGCGAGTTCACCGAGGCGGCCGACGGCAAGGTCTTCAAGACCGTCAGTCCCGCCACCGAGGAGGTCCTCTCCGAGGTCGCCCAGGCGGGCGAGGCGGACGTCGACCGTGCCGTCGCGGCCGCCCGCAAGGCCTTCGAGAAGTGGTCGGCGCTGCCGGGCTCAGAGCGCGCCAAGTACCTGTTCCGCATCGCGCGGATCATCCAGGAGCGCTCGCGTGAGCTCGCGGTCCTGGAGACCCTGGACAACGGCAAGCCGATCAAGGAGACCCGCGACGCCGACCTCCCCCTGGTCGCGGCGCACTTCTTCTACTACGCGGGCTGGGCGGACAAGCTGGAGCACGCCGGTTTCGGCCCGAACCCGAAGCCGCTGGGCGTCGCGGGCCAGGTCATCCCCTGGAACTTCCCGTTGCTCATGCTGGCCTGGAAGATCGCCCCGGCGCTCGCGACCGGCAACACGGTCGTCCTCAAGCCCGCCGAGACGACGCCTCTGTCCGCGCTCTTCTTCGCGGACGTCTGCCGCCAGGCGGGCCTGCCCAAGGGCGTCGTCAACATCCTTCCGGGGTACGGCGACACGGGCGCCGTGCTCGTCGCGCACCCGGACGTGAACAAGGTCGCCTTCACCGGCTCCACGGCCGTGGGCAAGGAGATCGCGCGGACGGTCGCGGGCAGCCGCAAGAAGCTCACCCTCGAACTGGGCGGCAAGGGCGCCAACATCGTCTTCGACGACGCCCCGATCGACCAGGCCGTCGAGGGCATCGTCAACGGCATCTTCTTCAACCAGGGCCAGGTGTGCTGCGCGGGCTCCCGCCTGCTGGTGCAGGAGTCGATCCATGACGAACTCCTCGACTCCCTCAAGCGCCGCCTGTCCACGCTCCGTCTCGGCGACCCGCTGGACAAGAACACGGACATCGGCGCGATCAACTCCGAGGAGCAGCTGGCCCGTATCACGCGGCTCGTCGAGCAGGGCGAGGCGGAGGGCGCCGAGCGCTGGTCGCCGGCCTGCGAGATCCCGTCCGCCGGCTACTGGTTCGCCCCGACGCTGTTCACGAACGTCACCCAGGCGCACACCGTGGCCCGCGACGAGATCTTCGGCCCGGTGCTGTCGGTCCTCACCTTCCGCACGCCTGACGAGGCGGTCGCCAAGGCGAACAACACGCCGTACGGCCTGTCGGCGGGCATCTGGACCGAGAAGGGCTCCCGGATCCTCGCCGTGGCGAACAAGCTGCGCGCGGGCGTCGTCTGGTCCAACACGTTCAACAAGTTCGACCCGACCTCGCCGTTCGGCGGTTACAAGGAGTCGGGCTTCGGCCGCGAGGGCGGTCGCCACGGCCTGGAGGCGTACCTCGATGTCTGACCGTTTGAGTGTCCTCAAGACCTACAAGCTGTACGTCGGCGGGAAGTTCCCGCGTTCCGAGAGCGGCCGGGTGTACGAGGTGACGGACTCCAAGGGCAAGTGGCTGGCGAACGCGCCCCTTTCCTCCCGCAAGGACGCCCGTGACGCGGTGGTCGCGGCCCGCAAGGCCGTCGGTGCCTGGTCCGGCGCCACCGCCTACAACCGCGGCCAGGTCCTGTACCGCGTCGCCGAGATGCTGGAGGGCCGCCGGTCGCAGTTCGTGCACGAGGTCGCCGACGCGGAGGGCCTGTCGAAGTCCAAGGCCACCGAACAGGTGGACGCGGCCATCGACCGCTGGGTCTGGTACGCGGGCTGGACGGACAAGATCGCCCAGGTGGTCGGCGGCGGGAACCCGGTCGCGGGCCCGTTCTTCAACCTCTCCTCGCCCGAACCGACGGGTGTGGTGGCCGTCCTGGCCCCCCAGGAGTCGTCGTTCCTCGGCCTGGTCTCGGTGCTCGCCCCGGTGATCGCGACGGGCAACACGGCGGTCGTGGTGGCGTCCGAGAAGTCCCCGCTGCCCGCTCTGTCCCTCGCCGAGGTCCTGGCCACCTCGGACGTCCCCGGCGGCGTGGTCAACGTCCTGTCGGGCCGTACGGCGGAGATCGCCACCCCCCTGGCGTCCCACCAGGACGTCAACGCAATCGACCTCGCGGGCGCGGACGACGTGCTGGCGAAGGAGCTGGAGATCGCGGCGGCGAACAACCTCAAGCGCGTCCTGCGTCCACAGCCTGTGGACAACTGGTCGGACACCCCGGGCGTCGACCGCATGACGGCGTTCCTGGAGACGAAGACGGTGTGGCACCCGACGGGTTCACTGGGCGCGTCGGGTTCGTCCTACTGACCTCCCCCCCACAAGCCGAGAGCCGCGCCTCCCCTCCGTCCGGGGGAGGCGCGGCTCTCCGCCGTGCGGGCCTCAGTGGCCCAGCAGGCCGGTGGCCTGGCCGAGCACCGGGATGCTGCCGATCGACGAGGCCTGCGCGACGGGCCCGGTCAGCATCTGGGTGTTCAGGGCCTTGAAGTCGGCGAGCTGGGTGCCGACGCCGTTGTCGAGGGGGTCGACGCCGGTACCGGCGAGCGGGTTGGGCTTGAGGCCGGAGACCGGGCCGGTGACATAGCCGACGGTGCCGGTGAGGGCCTGGACCCCGGACTGCGGGTCGATCTTGCCGAGGCTGGTGGGCCGGGTGTGCAACACGTCCACGAGGGGCTCGGTGTCGGCGGCGGAGGCCGTCGCGGCACCCGCGCCGAGCGCCACACCCGCCGTCGCGAGGGCGACCAGGGCGCGTTGGACGGCTGGGGCGGGGGACGACGTGTGTCGTGACATTTGCTGGTGCCACCTTCTGCTGCGCGGGGTAATCGGGTCGACACGAAGGGTAGTTGAGGTGTGACGCGCGATCCAATGCCGACCCGCGGGGTCGGCAGGGCGTACGGAATGCGTCAAACTGGTGTCCCGTGAGCATCCATCTCCCCACCTCCGCCCGTGTCGTGCTGCTCTGCGGCCCCTCGGGCTCGGGCAAGTCCCTCGTCGCCGCCCGCTCGGGCCTCCCGGTGCTGCGCCTGGACGACTTCTACAAGGAGGGCGACGACCCGACGCTGCCGCTGGTGACGGGGAGCTCCGACATCGACTGGGACCACCCGGACTCCTGGGACAGGGAGGCGGCGGTGGCGGCGATAGCCGACCTGTGCCGCACGGGCCGTACGAAGATCCCCGTCTACGACCTCTCCCTCTCCGCGCGCACCGGCGAGGACGCCGTGGACATCGGGCGCACCCCGCTGTTCGTGGCGGAGGGCGTCTTCGCCGCCGAGATCATCGACCGGTGCCGGCAGGAGGGACTGCTCGCGGACGCGCTGTGCCTGAGCCGCGGCCCGGTGCGCACCTTCCGCCGCCGTTTCGTGCGGGACCTCAAAGAGGGCCGCAAGTCGGTCCCGTTCCTGCTGCGCCGCGGCTGGCGCCTGATGCGCCAGGAACGCACGATCGTCTCCCGCCAGACCACCTTGGGCGCCCACCCCTGCGACCGCGACGAGGCCCTGACCCGGCTGGCCACCGCGGCGGTGACCCACCACCCGTCCTCGACGCCGACGGCCTGAACAGGCACCTTCGCCGAACATCCGCGAAGGCGGCGACACACGGCGGCGCACACGCGAAAGCGGGACTGGACGGACCCCCCGGCCCTCCAGTCCCGCTCCCCCCGTTCCCCCGTGTCCTCCCCCGTGGGACTTCCCCCGTGACCCCCGTCGGTCCCCCGTGACCCCCGGTGTTACCGCTCCCCCGTCACCTGCTCCCCCCAGCCCTCAGGCGACCAGCTCCCCGAAGGCGTCCTCCTCGTCACGGCCGAAGCTGAGGACCTCGTCCTCGCGCAGCCGGCGGAGCGACCGCCAGATGCTCGACTTCACCGTGCCGACACTGATGTCGAGGATCTCCGCGATCTCCGGGTCGGTGCGGCCCTCGTAGTAGCGCAGGACCAGCATCGTGCGCTGGAGTTCGGGCAGCCGGGCGAGCGCCTGCCACAGGACGGCGCGCAGTTCGGTGCCGCGCATCGCGTCCGTGTCGCCGGGCGTCTCCGGCAGCTCCTCGGTCGGGTACTCGTTCAGCTTGCGGCGGCGCCACGCGCTGATGTGCAGGTTCGTCATGGTGCGGCGGAGGTAGCCCCCGACCGCGGCCTTGTCGCTGATCCGGTCCCAGGCCTTGTACGTCGAGAACAGCGCGCTCTGCAGCAGGTCCTCGGCCTCGAAGCGGTCACCGGTCAGGTGGTAGGCGGTGGCGTACAGGGAGGCGCGGCGCTCCTGGACGTAGGCGGTGAACTCCGCCTCCGACAGCGAACGACGCTCCCCCGAGCCCTCCCCGTACGCGCTTCCCCCGTGCGTTTCCCCCGTGAAACCGTCAACCACCGTCATGTAGGCGGTGTGCTGACGCCCGGCGCCGCGAGCGCACCCCCGCCCGCTCACGGCGCCGGACTTCTCGGAACCCCGGCCCCCGGCCACGTCGTGCAGGCGCGTGACCACTGCGCTGGTGCTCATGCCGTGCAGCGTGTTCATCTCGCGCCCCCCGTCGTGGACTTCCGGTGTTCTGCTTGCTCAGGCGGTGCTTCCTTGCCTGTGCCGAAAAGCTTGCCCTCGCACCTTCATGGCCGTGTCCGCCGACTGTCACAGAGCTGTCACAGGGGTCGGTCGCAGGGAAGACACGGCAAGGTCACAGAGAGAAGCGGTAGGCGCATGCATCGGTCCAGGTGTCGTACCGGACCCCCTCCATGGGCCAGAATGAGCCCCGTGCCTTCCCTGTTGCTGATCGAGGACGACGACGCCATCCGAACGGCCCTGGAGCTCTCACTGACGCGCCAGGGTCACCGCGTGGCCACGGCTGCCACCGGCGAGGACGGCCTGAAGCTGCTGCGCGAGCAGCGGCCGGACCTGATCGTGCTGGACGTCATGCTGCCCGGCATCGACGGTTTCGAGGTGTGCCGTCGCATCCGGCGCACCGACCAGCTGCCGATCATTCTGCTGACCGCGCGCAGCGATGACATCGATGTGGTGGTGGGCCTGGAGTCCGGCGCCGACGACTATGTCGTCAAACCGGTCCAGGGCCGGGTGCTGGACGCCCGGATCCGGGCCGTGCTGCGGCGCGGCGAGCGGGAGGCGAGCGACTCGGCGACGTTCGGCAGCCTCGTGATCGACCGTGCCGCGATGACGGTCACGAAGAACGGCGAGGACCTGCAGCTGACCCCGACCGAGCTCAGGCTGCTGCTGGAGCTGAGCCGGCGGCCGGGACAGGCGCTGTCCCGGCAGCAGTTGCTGCGCCTGGTCTGGGAGCACGACTACCTCGGTGACTCGCGGCTGGTGGACGCCTGTGTCCAGCGGCTGCGCGCCAAGGTCGAGGACGTACCGTCGTCCCCGACGCTGATCCGTACCGTGCGCGGCGTGGGCTACCGGCTGGACACGCCTCAGTGACCGAAGCGCAAGGGGGGGTTCGCGGCTGGGCCGCGACTCGCAAGGGTCATCTGTCACGGCTGCGGTTCACCAGTCTGCGGCTGCGTCTGGTCGTCGTGTTCGGGCTGGTCGCGCTGACCGCGGCCGTGTCCGCTTCGGGAATCGCCTACTGGCTCAACCGCGAGGCCGTGCTCACGCGTACCCAGGACGCCGTGCTCGGCGACTTCAAGCAGGCGATGCAGAACCGGGCGGGCACCCTGCCCCCGCACACCACGCAGGACGAACTGCAGCGCACGGCAAGCCAGATGGCGAACAGCAGCCAGCGCTTCAGCGTGCTGCTCGTCGCCCGGGACGCCGACGGCAAGACGGTGTACGGCAGTTCGGGCGCCCTGGACGGCTTCTCGCTGCGGGACGTGCCCGCGTCCCTGCGGGCGGCCGTGAACAAGCGGCAGAAGGTCGACTCCGGCAACAAGTACGCGTACCACCTGTACTGGCAGCGCGTCACCGACCACGGCACGCCGTATCTGGTGGCCGGCACGAAGGTGATCGACGGCGGGGTGACCGGGTACATGCTGAAGTCGCTGGAGCCGGAGGCCAAGGACCTCAACTCGCTGGCCTGGTCGCTGGGCATCGCCACCGGCCTGGCCCTGGTCGGCTCGGCGCTGCTCGCGCAGGCCGCCGCGTCGACGGTGCTCAAGCCCGTGCAGCGGCTGGGGGTCGCCGCGCGCCGGCTCGGCGAGGGCAGGCTGGACACCCGGCTGCGGGTGTCGGGGACCGACGAACTGGCCGATCTGTCACGGACGTTCAACGACGCGGCCGAGGCGCTGGAGAAACGGGTCGACGACATGGCCGCGCGGGACGATGCGTCCCGGCGGTTCGTCGCCGACATGAGCCATGAACTCCGTACCCCGCTCACCGCGATCACCGCCGTGACGGAGATCCTGGAGGAGGAGCTGGAGGCGGAGTCCGGGTCGATCGACCCGATGATCGAGCCCGCCGTACGGCTCGTCGTCAGCGAGACCCGGCGGCTCAACGACCTGGTCGAGAACCTGATGGAGGTCACCCGCTTCGACGCGGGCACGGCGAAGCTGGTCCTGGACGACGTCGACGTCGCCGACCAGATCACCGCCTGCATCGACGCCCGCGCCTGGCTGGACGCCGTCGAGCTGGACGCCGAGCGCGGCATCCACGCCCGTCTGGACCCGCGCCGCCTGGACGTGATCCTCGCCAACCTGATCGGCAACGCGCTCAAGCACGGCGGCTCGCCGGTGCGGGTCTCGGTGCGGGCCTCGGACGCGCAGGGCGGGAAGGGCGCGGAGGTCGTGATCGCCGTGCGCGACCACGGGCCCGGCATCCCCGAGGACGTCCTCCCGCACGTCTTCGACCGCTTCTTCAAGGCGAGCGCCTCCCGCCCGCGCTCCGACGGCAGCGGACTGGGCCTCTCCATCGCCATGGAGAACGCCCACATCCACGGCGGCGAGATCACCGCCGCCAACTCGCCCGAGGGCGGGGCGGTGTTCACGCTGCGCCTGCCGCGGGACGTGTCGGCGCTCACGGAGGACGCCGACGGCGAGGCCGAGAAGAGGGACGCGTGATGGACGTACGGGGACGCCGGTCGTGGCCGTGGCGTCGACCTGCCGTGCGGGGTCGCCGGTCGAAGGCGTGGCTCCTGCCGGCGCTGCCCGTCCTCGCCGGGCTGCTCGCCGGCTGCGGCATCCGCTCCACCCAGGTCCCGACGGACTTCGGCGCGGCACCCTCGCAGGTCACCTGTTCCCTGGCCCAGCCGGACGTCTCGGCGCAGGCCTCGCGCGGCCTGCCCGTGCAGGTGTTCCTGCTGTGCGGCTCGTCGCTGGTGGCCGTCGACCGGACGGTGCGCGTGCCGGACGGTACGGCGGACTCGCAGCGGCGCGTCCTGGTCGCGCAGGGGCTGCTCGACCAGCTGGCGGCGACGCCGTCGGCCGTCGAGAAGGAGGCCGGCTACACGACGGGCGTGCGCGGCGGCATGACGGTCGGCGGCCCGCGCGCCGGCGACCCCGACGACGCGCTGCGGCTGAGCACCGCGCCGAGTGATCTGACCTCCTACGCCCTCGCCCAGGTCGTGTGCACGTTCTCCGACTCGGCGGCGGCCGAGGGCGACGGTTCGGTGATCCTCGGCGGGCCCGGGCGCGGGCCGCTGCGCCGCTACGAGTGCACGGACGAGGTGCGCTCCCGGCCGGGCAGCGAGCAGCCGCCGTCGAGTCGGGTCACGGGCGGCTGAACCGCCCCTGAACCCCGGGTGTGGCACAGGCCTCACAGCGGTACGTCGGGGCAACACGGAACCGATCCCGCCGGGGGGCGCGTCTTGGGCAGCGTGCAGCGTCAAGGCTCCATCGGCGGCAGCGCCGCGATCCGCATCCGTGTGACAGGGGGTGTCCTCCTCGTCGCACACCTCGCGTTCGTCGCCTGGCTCACGCTGCGCCCGCTGGACGTGCCCTGGGTGACGCCGCCGAACGTGCGCCCGTTCGCCGGCATCCGGGCCGATCTGCTGCTGGGCTGGGAGGTGGCGGCCCGCCGGATCGCCGAGGGTCTCGCCCTGCTCGCCCCGCTGGGCGTGCTGCTTCCGGCGGCGCACGGCAGGCTGCACTCCTCGCCGCTCGGCTCCCTGGTCCGCACGACCGCGGCCGCCGCCCTGGTCTCGCTCGGCATCCTGCTGCTGCAGACGGGCGTCCCGGGCCGGGTCCCGGACGTCGACTCCCTGCTCCTCAACACGGTGGGGGTGGCCCTGGCCCACCTCGCCGTCGTCCCGGCCGTCCGCGTCCGGCTGCGCCGCAGGTCGGAGCGGGAGGACCGGACGGCCGTCCACCAGGAGGAGGCGGCTCAGGGTCGGACCCCGACGTTTCCCAGGGTCGGGATCGCACCGTAGAGCGATGCTTCGCCCCCTTCGTCCCCGTAGCGTGGAAGGCAGATGAGGAAGCCGCCAAGGGCCTCCTCGACCGACGCTCGCGAAGGAGCCGCAGATGTCCGCCCTCGTCCGCCCCACCAACGGCCGCATGATCGGCGGAGTGTGCGCCGGTCTGGCTCGGCGCTTCGGCACCTCCGCGACCACGATGCGGGTGATCTTCCTGGTGTCGTGCCTGCTGCCGGGCCCTCAGTTCCTGCTCTACATAGCCCTGTGGATCCTGTTGCCCTCGGAGGACAAGGCGGCCCGCGCCGCCTGGTGACACCTTTCGCGCGTACGCCGATGGGGCGCACCCCGTGTCCAGGGGGTGCGCCCCATCGGCGCGTCGAGGGGTCAGCCCAGCGGGAGGCCGTTCACCGGCAGTCCGTGGGTGGGCAGGCCCTGGGCCACCGGGAGGCCGCCGAGCAGACCGGCGACGGGCCCCGTCGGGCCGTGGGCGAGCATCTGCGCCGCGACCGGCTGCACGGCGGCCAGTCCGGCGTCGACCGCGTCCTTGCTGTGGGCCGCCGTGTCACCGGCACCCGGCACCGCGTGGGAGAGGTTCTCCGCCGGGAGCGTCTTGGTGACGTTGTCCAGCGCCCCGGTGGCGTTCGGGAGCCCCGGGGCCGCGGTCGCGGCACCCGCGCCCACGGCGGCGAAGGCGGCACCCAGGGCGGCGACACCGAGGGTCTTGACAGCAGACTGCTTCATTGAATGCGTCCTCGAAATGGGGTTACGGGGATGTGAGCGGTCCCCGAACGTAAACACGCGGACGCTGCCGCCGCAAACATCGAAATGCGGACGGATTGTGAATACCCGTCCGCATTCCGCGCCCCCCGATATCGCCGGTTCAGTCCTCCGTGTCAGCAGAAGCGCTGGTGGAGGCGGTCTGCTGGAACAGCCATTCGGACTTCAGCTCCGCATATCCCGGCTTGACGACGTCATTGATCATGGCCAGTCGTTCATCGAAAGGAATGAACGCTGATTTCATCGCATTGACGGAGAACCACTGCATGTCGTCGAGCGTGTAACCGAATGCGTCGACAAGATGCTCGAATTCCCGGCTCATGCTGGTGCCGGACATCAGCCGGTTGTCGGTGTTCACCGTGGCGCGGAAGTGCAGCCGGCGCAGCAGCCCGATCGGGTGCTCGGCGTACGAGGAGGCGGCGCCGGTCTGCAGGTTGGAGCTGGGGCACAGCTCCAGCGGGATGCGCTTGTCCCGGACGTAGGAGGCGAGCCGCCCGAGCTTGACCGAGCCGTCGGCCTGCACCTGGATGTCGTCGATGATGCGCACCCCGTGCCCGAGCCGGTCGGCGCCGCACCACTGCAGGGCCTGCCAGATGGAGGGCAGCCCGAAGGCTTCGCCGGCGTGGATGGTGAAGTGGTTGTTCTCGCGCTTGAGGTACTCGAAGGCGTCGAGGTGCCGGGTGGGCGGGTAGCCGGCCTCGGCGCCCGCGATGTCGAAGCCCACGACTCCCAGGTCGCGGTAGCGGTTGGCGAGTTCGGCGATCTCCAGCGCGCGGGCGGCGTGCCGCATGGCGGTGAGCAGGGCGCCGACGCGGATGCGGTGGCCGTTCTGACGGGCGATCCGCTCGCCCTCCCGGAAGCCCTCGTTGACGGCCTCGACGACCTCTTCGAGGCTCAGTCCGCCCTCGAGGTGCTGTTCGGGCGCGTAGCGCACCTCCGCGTAGACGACGCCGTCCTCGGCGAGGTCCTCGGCGCACTCGCGCGCGACCCGGACGAGGGCGTCGCGGGTCTGCATGACGCCGACGGTGTGGGAGAAGGTCTCCAGGTATCGCTCCAGCGAACCGGAGTCGGCCGCCTCGCGGAACCAGAGGCCGAGCTTGCCGGGGTCGGTCTCGGGGAGGCGTGAGTAGCCCGTGCTGTGGGCGAGTTCGACGATCGTCCCCGGACGGAGGCCGCCGTCGAGGTGGTCGTGCAGCAGAACCTTCGGCGCCCGGCGGATCTGGTCCGGCGTCGGGGTGTTCGACATGGTCTGGCTCGTCATTTCCGCACTCTACCTCCTACGCGCGTAGACGGCGCGGTGTACATCTGCGTCGATACGTAACGGTGACCGCACCGACGGGTCATGTACACCCTCGCTTCTGACACTGTTCTGTCATGGCACACCAAGCGACGCCGGTACGACGGGCCCGGCTGGGGAGGGCGATCGGTCCGGAGCCGACGGCGGTGAGCGCAGTGGTGCTGCTGCTCCCCGGCGGCGACGAGGAGTCCGACCGCAGACCGTCTCCCGTGCTGGCGGCCGCCTCCGTGCGGGCGTTGGGCCGCAGGCTGGCCCGGGCCGGCCGGGAGGACGGGCTGGCCACGCATGTCGTCCACTACCGCTACCGGGGCTGGAACGGCAGCGAGGCCCATCTGGCACGGGACGCGTCCTGGGGCGTGGACGAGGTCGTACGGCGGTACGGGGACGTTCCCGTGTGTCTCGTCGGCTTCGACATGGGCGGTCGGGCCGCGCTGCGCGCCGGCGGGCACGAGGCCGTCAACTCCGTGGTGGCGATCGCGCCTTGGCTGCCGGAGGAGGACGTGGCAGCGTCCCCTGAACCGGTGAAGCAGCTGGTGGGCCGACGGGTGCTGTTGGTGCACGGCACGAACGACGAACGGACCGATCCGGAGCTGTCGTTCCGGCTGGCGGCCCGGGCGAAGAAGGCGAACCGGGAGGTGTGCCGGTTCGAAGTGCACGCCGACGGCCACGGCTTGCACCAGTACCGGCGTGAAGTGCACGCCCTGACCGAGGACTTCGTGATGGGGGCGCTGTTCGGCAGAGGGCTGTCGCGGCCGGTCGAGGACGCGCTGGCGGCTCCGCCTCCCCTGGGCCTGCGGATGCCGCTGGCCGCGGGGTTCGGCAAGTCGCTGCGCCGGTGACCGGGCCCCTCAGGGCAGCAGACTTCCCCTTCTGGAGAGCAGGAACTTCTTGAAGGCGGCCACCGGGGGCGTGTCCGGCCGGCCGGCCGGCCATGCCACGCCGATCTCCCTGGCCGCCCGCGGGGCCGTGACCGTCAGCTCGACGACTCCCGGGCGGGGGAAGGCCGGCGGCGGCAGGAGGGCCACACCCAGGCCCGCGGCCACCAGGCCCCGTAGCGTCTCCGCCTCCTCTCCCTCGAAGGCGACGCGGGGCTTGAACCCCGCCTCCTTGCACAGGTCGTCGGTGATGCGGCGCAGGCCGTAGCCGGGTTCCAGGGTGACGAAGGCCTCCTCGGCGGCCTCCGCGAGGCGGACGCGCCGGCGCGTGGCGAGGCGGTGGTCGACGGGGACGACCAGGCGGAGTTTCTGCTCGTCCAGGCGGCGGGCGACCAGGTCGGGGGCGTCGGGGACCGGGGAGGTGAGGCAGAGGTCGAGCTCTCCCGCGCGCATTTTCTCCAGCATGGCCTCGCCGTAGGTCTGGACCAGGCTGAAGCGGACCCGGGGGTGGTCGAGGCGGAAGGCCTGGATCAGGGCGGGGACGGTCTCGGCGCCCATGGTGTGCAGGAAGCCGAAGGCGACCTTGCCGGAGGTGGGGTCGGCGTCGGCGCGGACCTCGTCGGCGGCGCGCTCGATCTCGGTGAGGGCGCGTTCGACGTGGGTGAGGAAGGTGCGGCCGGCCGGGGTGAGGGAGACCGTGCGGCCGTGCCGGGCGAACAGGTCGACACCCAGGTCCTGCTCCAGGCGCGCCATGGCGCGGGAGAGGGTGGACTGCGGCACCTGGAGTTCCTGCGCGGCACGGGTGACGTGCTCGGTGCGAGCCACGCCGGCGAAGTGGGCGAGGCGCGGGGCCAGCAACATCGTCATGTCTTCTGTGTCACTGGTCGGTGACAGGCGGGGCCGTGAGCTCGGGTCATGCACCATGGGAACGATTATGGCGATTCCGTGCATTGGACGGATGAGCGGGGGCGTACGTAGCTTCGAGGCATGTCTCCCGCCAGTACCGGGGCGTCCAGCGTCATGGGCGCCGCAACGACCGCTTCCGCTCCCGACCCCCGTATGGCTCCGGGCGGGCCGGGCTACCGCCGGATGAGCTTCGCGCTCTTCCTCGCCGGTGTCGCGACCTTCGCGCTGCTGTACTCCACGCAGGCCCTGCTGCCGCTGATCTCGGGCGAGTTCGGGGTGGCGGCGAGCGAGGCGAGCTGGACGGTGGCGGCGGCCACCGGCGGACTGGCGCTGTTCGTACTGCCGATGAGCGCGCTGTCGGAGCGGTTCGGCCGCCGGACGGTGATGACCGCCTCGCTGGCGGTGGCGGTGTCGGTGGGGCTCCTGGTGCCGTTCGCGCCCTCGCTGGGCGTGCTGGTGGTGCTGCGGGCCCTGCAGGGCGCCGCGCTGGCCGGTCTGCCGGCTTCGGCGACGGCGTATCTCGCCGAGGAGGTCAGGCCCAGGGCGCTGGTCACGGCGATCGGGCTGTTCGTGGCGGGCAACAGCGTCGGCGGGATGAGCGGCCGGGTCATCACCGGCTGGGTCGCGCAGGTGTGGGGCTGGCGGGTGGCCGTCGGTGTCATCGGGACGATCGCGGTGGTCTGCGCGGTGGCGTTCCGGCTGCTGCTGCCCGCACCGCGGCACTTCGTGGCCGGTTCGCTGCGGCCGCGGGTCCTGGCGCGCACGGTCCGGGACCACCTGGCCGACCCGCTGCTGCGCCGGCTGTACGCGATCGGCGCGCTGTTCATGACGGTGTTCGGCGGCGTGTACACGGTGATCGGCTACCGCCTGACCGAGGCGCCCTTCTCCCTCCCCCAGGGCATCGTCGGCTCGATCTTCCTCGTCTACCTGGTGGGCACCGTCTCCGCGTCCACGGCCGGACGCCTGGTGGGACGCCTGGGCCGGCGCGGAGCGCTGTATCTCGCGGGCGGTACGACGGCGGCCGGGCTGCTGCTGACCCTGGCCGGTTCCCTGGTGCCGGTCCTGCTGGGGCTGGTGCTGATCACGGCCGGGTTCTTCGCCGGCCACGCGGTGGCCTCGTCGGCGGTCAGCAAGACGGCCACGACCGGCCGCGCGCAGGCCTCGGCCCTGTACCAGTCGGCGTACTACATCGGCTCCAGCGCGGGCAGCACGGTCGGTGCGACGGCCTTCCACGCCGGTGGCTGGGCCGGGACGGTGGCCGTCGGCCTGCTGGCGGTGCTGGGCGTCGTGACGATCACGGTGCTCGGGTCGCGCGCGGCCCGGGTCGCGACGCGACGGCCGGCCACCGCGCACTGAGCCCCGTCCGCCCTCCCTTCCGGCGTCCGGCCGCGAGCCGCACTGCGCCGACCTGCGCTTTCGGCCGCTCCGGGGGCCATTGTCAGTGCCCTGCGCTAGCTTCGGACGTGCTGGGCGCAAAGGCGCGCGACAGGAATGCCACAGGGGTGGGTGGACATGAGCGACGGTACGGCGACCACGACCGCGGATCTCGACGTCAGGCTGGAGAAGCACCGCGTCGAACTGACCGGGTACTGCTACCGCATGCTCGGCTCCTCCTTCGAGGCCGAGGACGCGGTGCAGGACACGATGGTCCGCGCCTGGCGCAGCTACGAGAAGTTCGAGGGCCGCTCCAGTCTGCGCTCGTGGCTGTACCGCATCGCGACGAACGTCTGCCTGGACATGCTGACCGCCGGCAACAAGCGCGCCCGGCCGATGGACCTGAGCGAGTCCACCCCGCTCGCCCAGGCCGCCCTCTCCCCCCGCCCGGACAACACCTGGCTCGAGCCGATGCCGGACAACCGCGTGCTGCCCACGACGGACGACCCGGCGGAGGCGGCCGTCGCCAAGGAGTCGGTGCGACTCGCCTTCATGGCCGCCCTGCAGCAGCTGCCGGCCAAGCAGCGCGCGGTGCTCATCCTGCGCGAGGTGCTGGCCTGGAGGGCGAGCGAGGTCGCCGAACTGCTGGACACGTCGGTGGCGTCGGTCAACAGCGCGCTGCAGCGGGCGCGGGCCACGCTGGCCGAGCGCGAGAAGGCCGACAAGGCGGCCGGGGCGGCCGTGTCCGACCCGCTGGACGAGGAGCAGCAGAAGCTGCTGGAGCGCTATGTCGCCGCCTTCGAGGGATACGACATGACCGCGCTGACGGCCCTGCTGCACGAGGACGCCGTCATGACGATGCCGCCGTTCGACCTGTGGCTGACGGGCCACGACGACATCACCGGCTTCATGACGACCCTGGGCTCCGCCTGCGAGGGTTCCCGGCTGGTGCCGGTGCGGGTCAACGGCCTGCCGGGGTTCGCCCAGTACAAGCCGGACCCGGAGGCGGGCGGCTACGCGCCGTGGGCGGTGCAGGTGCTGGAGATCTCAGAGGGCCGGCTCACCGGGTTCCACTTCTTCCTCGACACCAAGCGGTGGTTCCCGCTTTTCGACCTGCCCCTCCACCTCGAAGCGGAGCCCGACCAGACCGAGAAGGGCGTGTAGGGAGGGCGCGGGGTCCCGCAGCCTGATGCGTCCCCCGGCCCGCCGGGCGGCGAGCTGCAGTCGCGCCAGCAGGTCGACGGCGCCGAGGCCCGGGGGCCCGATCCCGGCGACGTCGATGACGACGACACCGGCGCCCGTGGACTCCAGCAGCGCCCGCACGTCGTCGCACAGCCCCGCCGCCTCGTCGCGGGTGACGGGGCCGGGCAGCACCAGCAGAGCAGGCTTCATGGCGTCCACGAGCGGTAGACCGGGCGAGCGGGCGGAACTCATCGCGGCGGGCCGCCTACGAGGCGTGTCCGCCGTTCGGGATCACATTGACCTGCCGCCCTGCTGCCCCAGAGGGTTGGATGTATGCCACACCGATCAGCACCGCCCTGGACACCGGACGGCCCGCCTCCCGCCGAGGACCTCGCGAAGGAGCCGCCGTGCAGGGCGTGTTGACGGGCTTCGCGGTCATCGCGGTCGTCATCGGCGTCGGATACGTCATCGGGCGCGGCGGCCACCTCGGCGAGCACGGCCGCGAGGTGCTGACCAAGCTGGCCTTCCACGTGGCGTCCCCGGCGCTGCTGTTCACCACCCTCGCCCGCGCCGACCTGTCGGTGATCTTCTCCAGCCGTCTGCTGGTGACGGCCATGAGCACGGCAGCGGCGGCGGGCGTGTTCGTCGCGGTGGGTGCCGTGCGGGACTGGGGCGTGGGCCGCACCACGATCGGCGCCCTGTGCTCCAGTTACGTCAACTCGGGCAACCTCGGCATCCCGATCGCGGTGTACGTCCTGGGCGACGCCTCACTGGTCGCCCCCGTCCTGCTCTTCCAGCTCATCGGGGTCACCCCGGTCGCCCTGACGATCCTCGACCTGTCCGGCAAGGGCGAGAAGGGCCCGCTGTGGCTACGGCTGCTGGCGCCGCTGCGCAATCCGATCGCCGTCGGCTCGCTGGCCGGGGTGGCGGTGTCGGCGCTCGGGGTGCGGGTGCCGGCGCCCGTCATGGACCCCCTGACCCTGATCGGCAATATGTCCGTCCCGGCGGTCCTGCTGGCCTTCGGCATCTCCCTGTGCGGCAGCACCATGCCGGGTCGGGGCGCCGACCGGGGACCGGTGTTCCTGTCCGTGGCGCTGAAGTCGGTGGGCCAGCCGGCGGCGGCCTGGGCCCTGGCGGTGGGCGTCTTCGGACTGCACGGCCACCAACTCCTGGACGTGGTGGTGACGTCGGCACTCCCGGCCGCGCAGAACCTGTACACGTACGCGAGCCGGTACCGGGTGGCGGAGGGCTTGGCGCGGGACTCGATCCTGCTGTCCACGGTGCTGTCGGTGCCGGTACTGGTGGTCGTGGCGGCGTTGCTGGGGTGACGAGGACGAAGGGCGCCGCACCGATCCCGGCATGCCGAACGGGACCAGTGGCGGTGCACTGATCCCGTTCAGTCGAAAGGGAAACTCCCCTGGTCAGGCGATACGTTCGAGCACGACCGGGGACGCCGTGAACTCCGTACCCGCCGCCCCGATGTCGTAGGAGCCCTCCACCGCCTGCAGCGCGTACTCGAAGCGTTCGGGGGTGTCGGTGTGGAGGGTCAGCAGGGGCTGGCCCTCCTTGACGGTGTCACCCGGCTTGGCGTGCATCTCGACGCCCGCGCCCGCCTGTACCGGGTCCTCCTTGCGGGCCCGGCCCGCGCCCAGGCGCCAGGCGGCGACGCCGATGTCGTAGGCGTCGAGGCGGGTGAGGACACCGGTCGACGGGGCCTTGATCACGTGCTGCTCCTTCGACGTGGGCAGCGGCGCGTCCGGGTCGCCGCCCTGGGCCGCGATCATCCGGCGCCAGACGTCCATCGCGGAGCCGTCGGCCAGGGCCTTCGCCGGGTCGGCGTCCCTCACGCCGGCCGCGTCCAGCATCTCGCGGGCCAGCGCGATCGTCAGCTCCACGACGTCCGCCGGGCCCCCGCCCGCCAGGACCTCCACCGACTCGCGGACCTCCAGCGCGTTGCCCGCGGTGAGGCCGAGCGGGGTGGACATGTCGGTCAGCAGGGCGACCGTCTTCACGCCGTGGTCGGTGCCGAGGCCGACCATGGTGGACGCCAGCTCCCGCGCGTCCTCGATGGTCTTCATGAACGCGCCGGTGCCGACCTTCACGTCCAGGACCAGGGAGCCGGTGCCCTCCGCGATCTTCTTCGACATGATCGAGGAGGCGATCAGCGGGATCGCCTCGACCGTGCCGGTCACGTCACGCAGGGCGTAGAGCTTCTTGTCCGCGGGGGCCAGGCCGTCGCCCGCCGCGCAGATCACCGCGCCGGTGGTGTCGAGGACGTTCAGCATCTCCTCGTTGGACAGCAGCGCGCGCCAGCCCGGGATCGACTCCAGCTTGTCCAGGGTGCCGCCGGTGTGGCCGAGGCCCCGGCCCGACAGCTGCGGGACGGCGGCGCCGCACGCGGCGACCAGGGGGGCCAGCGGCAGTGTGATCTTGTCGCCGACGCCGCCCGTGGAGTGCTTGTCGGCCGTCGGGCGGGACAGGGACGAGAAGTCCATGCGCTCCCCGGAGGCGATCATCGCGGCGGTCCAGCGGGCGATCTCGCGGCGGTTCATGCCGTTGAGGAGGATCGCCATGGCGAGCGCGGACATCTGCTCGTCGGCGACCTCCCCGCGGGTGTACGCGTCGATGACCCAGTCGATCTGCTCGTCGCTGAGCTCGCCGCGGTCCCGCTTGGTGCGGATGACGGAGATGGCGTCCATGGCCATGGCGTGCGGTCCTTCCGTGGTTCAGGAAGTGTGCGGCCCCTTCGAGAGTCGAGTCGAAGGGGCCGTACGGGGGTTACTTGTTGAGATGGTCCGGGCCGAAGGCCTGCGGCAGCATCTGCGACAGCGGGAGGATTCCCGCCGGGGTCTCCAGCAGCAGGTCGGGGCCCCCGAACTCGTACAGCAGCTGGCGGCAGCGGCCGCACGGGACCAGGATCTCGCCCCGGCCGTCCACGCACGTGAAGTGCGTCAGCCGGCCGCCGCCGGTGCGCTGCAGCTGGGAGACCAGCCCGCACTCGGCGCACAGTCCCAGGCCGTAGCTGGCGTTCTCGACGTTGCAGCCGGAGACCGTGCGGCCGTCGTCGACCAGGGCGGCGACGCCGACCGGGTAGCCCGAGTAGGGGGCGTACGCGTGGGTCATGGCCTCGCGGGCCAGCTCGCGCAGCGCCTCCCAGTCGACGTCGGCCGGCCCGGTCACTTGCCCTGGCCCTTGCGGTAGCGCATGCCGTCGGCCTTGGGCATCCTCAGGCGCTGCGCGGACAGCGACAGCACGAGGAGGGTGACGACGTACGGGGTGGCGCCCACGAAGTCGCTCGGGACCTCGTCGGTGACCAGGTACCACAGCAGCACGAGCGCGCCCACGAAGAGGCTGATGCCGCCCTGCCAGTGCGCCTTCTTGTACATCTTCCAGCCGGCCATCGCCACGAGCAGCACGACCAGCAGGAGCAGCAGCGCGTGCACGGTCTGGCCGCCGTTGCGCAGCTGGAGCGCGTCGGAGTAGCCGAACAGGCCCGCGCCCATGGCGAGGCCGCCGGGCCGCCAGTTGCCGAAGATCATGGCGGCGAGACCGATGTAACCGCGTCCGCCGGTCTGGCCCTCGAGGTAGATGTGCGAGGTGACCAGGGCGAGGAAGGCGCCGCCGAGGCCGGCCAGGCCGCCGGAGACGGCGACGGCCACGTACTTGTACTTGTAGACGTTGACGCCGAGGGACTCCGCCGCGATCGGGTTCTCGCCGCAGGAGCGCAGGCGCAGACCGAACGGGGTGCGCCACAGCAGCCACCAGCTGGCGACGAACAGCACGAAGGCCAGGATCGTGATCACCGACAGGTTGGTGACCAGGCCGCCGAGGATGCCGGCGAGGTCGGAGATCAGGAACCAGTGGTGGTTCTCGAGGGAGTGCAGGGCGTCGGAGAGCCCCGGGATGTCGAAGTTGGGCAGCGAGTCCACCGGCGGGGACTGCTTGGGGTTGCCGCCCGCGTCGGCCGCCTTGCCGTCGGAGAAGAACAGCTTGGCGAGGTACTGGGTGGTGCCGAGCGCCAGGAGGTTGATGGCGACACCGGAGACGATGTGGTCGACGCCGAAGGTGACGGTCGCGACCGCGTGGACGAGACCGCCCAGGACGCCGAAGCCGACGCCGCACAGCAGGCCGAGCCAGGGGTTGGACTGCCAGCCGATCCAGCCGGCGCCGAAGGTGCCGAGGATCATCATGCCTTCGAGGCCGATGTTGACCACGCCGGAGCGCTCGGACCACAGGCCCGCGAGACCGGCGAGACCGATCGGCACGGCGAGGCTCAGCGCGGCGCTGACCTGGCCGTCGGAGGTGAGCTGGTTGGCGCCGGTGATGGCGCGGACCGCGGCCACGAGGAGCAGCGCTCCCGCGACGATCATGAGGATCTGGCCGAGCGGGCGGCCCGACCGGGTGCTCGCGGTGTCCGCCTTGGGTGCCGCGGGCGGCGGCGTGTCGGTCGTCGTGGCAGTCATCACGCCACCTCCTGCTTCTGGGTCGGGGCGGCGGCCTGGGCGGCGAGCTCGGCGCCGACGCGCTGCTGCTGGCGCCGGAGGCCGTAGCGCCGTACGACCTCGTAGGCGATGACGACGCACAGGACGATGACGCCCTGGATGACGCCGAGGATTTCCTTGTCGTAGCCCTGGAACTCCAGGTGGTTGGTGGTGCGCTCCAGGAAGCCCCACAGCAGGGCACCGAGCGCGATGCCGATCGGGTTGTTGCGGCCGAGCAGGGCGATGGCGATACCGGTGAAGCCGATGCCCGTCGGGAAGTCGTTGCTGAACTGGTGGCTGTCGTTGAGCAGGGTCGGCATGCCGATCAGGCCGGCGATCGCGCCGGAGATGAGCATGCTGGTGGCGATCATCTTCTTCACGGACACACCGCTCGCGGCGGCCGCGCTCTCGGACTGGCCGACGGTGCGCAGGTCGAAGCCGAACCGGGTGCGGCCGAGCACGAACCAGTACGCGACGCCGACGAGGACGGCGATGACGATGAAGCCCCACAGCTCACCGGCCGCACCGGTGTTGATCTGGAAGAAGTACGCGTCCTTCGCCAGCGGCTTGGTGGAGACGACCGTGCCGCCGCTCTGCAGTTCCGCGAGCTTCCCGGGCTGCAGCAGGTAGGCGATGATCGCGGTGGCGATCGCGTTGAGCATGATCGTCGAGATGACCTCGCTGACGCCGCGGGTCACCTTCAGCACACCGGCGATGCCCGCCCAGACGGCGCCCGTCGCCATCGCGCACAGGATGATCAGCGGGATGGAGATCCAGCCGGGCGTGGTCAGCGCGCCGCCGAGGACGGCGGCGAAGAACGCGGCGATCCGGTACTGGCCGTCGACACCGATGTTGAACAGGTTCATCCGGAAGCCGATGGCGACCGCGACACCGGCGAGATAGTACGTCGTCGCCTTGTTGAGGATGTAGACCTGGCTGTCGCTGGCGGTGCCGTAGGTCAGCATGTCGCTGAAGGCGGCGCCCGGGTTCTTGCCGGTGGCGAGGATCACCAGGGTGGTGACGACGATCGCGGCGACGATCGCCAGCAGCGGGGCCGCGATGGCGAGGAGCAGCCGCTCCTTGTCGATGCGTTGGGTCAGCTTGTTCATCGGGCGTCGTCCTCTGTGTGCTCCAGGTGGCCGGTGGCCGCACCCGTCATGGCGGAGCCCAGCTCCTCGGGGGTGATGGTGGCGGGGTCGGCGTCGGCGACCAGCCGGCCGCGGTACATCACCCGCAGGGTGTCGGACAGGCCGATGAGCTCGTCCAGGTCGGCGGAGATCAGCAGCACGGCCAGGCCCTCGCGGCGGGCCTCGCGGATGTGGTCCCAGATGGCGGCCTGCGCGCCGACGTCCACGCCCCGGGTGGGGTGCGCGGCGATCAGCAGCTTGGGCGCGTGGCTCATCTCGCGGCCGACGATCAGCTTCTGCTGGTTGCCGCCGGAGAGGGAGGCGGCGGTGACGTCGATGCCGGGGGTGCGGACGTCGTACGCCTCGATGATGCGCGAGGTGTCGGTGCGGGCGCCCTTGATGTCGAGGAGCTGGCCGCGGGAGTTGGGCCGCTCGCTGACGTGGCCGAGGATGCGGTTCTCCCACAGCGGGGCCTCGAGGAGCAGGCCGTGGCGGTGGCGGTCCTCGGGGATGTAGCCGACGCCGGCCTCGCGGCGGTGGCGGGTGGGGGCGTGGGAGATGTCGGCGCCGTCGAGGGCGATCGTGCCGGCGTTCAGGGCACGGATGCCCATGATGGCCTCGACCAGCTCGGACTGGCCGTTGCCCTCGACGCCGGCGATGCCGAGGACCTCCCCCTTGTGGATGGTGAAGGAGATGTCGTCGAGGATGATGCGCTCGACGCCGTCGAGGTCGGTCTGGGCCAGGCGCAGGCCGTCGACCTTGAGCAGCTCGAGGTCGGTGACCGTCGACTCCTCGGTCTCCGGCGTGGGCAGTTCGCTGCCGACCATCAGCTCGGCGAGCTGCTTGGTCGTGGTGCCGGCGGGCTTGACCGTGCCGACGGTGGTGCCGCGGCGGATGACGGTGATCTCGTCGGCCACGGACAGGACTTCACCCAGCTTGTGCGAGATGAAGATGACGGTGAGGCCCTCCGCCTTGAGCTCGCGCAGGTTGTCGAAGAGGGCTTCGACCTCCTGCGGGACGAGGACGGCGGTGGGCTCGTCGAGGATGAGGGTCTTGGCGCCGCGGTAGAGGACCTTGAGGATCTCCACGCGCTGGCGGTCGGCGACGCCGAGCTCCTCCAGCAGGACGTCCGGGCGCACGTTCAGCCCGTACGCGTCGGAGATCTCCTTGATCTTGGCACGAGCCTTGGCGCCGATGCCGTACAGCTTCTCCGCGCCGAGGACGACGTTCTCCAGGACGGTGAGGTTGTCGGCGAGCATGAAGTGCTGGTGCACCATGCCGATGCCGCGGGCGATGGCGTCGGCGGGGTTGTGGAAGACGACCGTCTCGCCGTTCACGATGATGGTGCCCTCGTCGGCCTGCTGCATGCCGTAGAGGATCTTCATCAGGGTGGACTTGCCCGCGCCGTTCTCACCGCACAGGGCGTGGACGGTTCCGGTGCGGACGGTGATGTCGATGTCCTTGTTGGCGACGACGCCGGGGAATCGCTTGGTGATGCCGCGCAGTTCGACGGCAGCGGGAGGGCTGGACGCGTTGATGGCGCACTCTCCTCGGGGAAAGGGGCTGCGTAGGAGGGGGCAGGCGTCGGCGACGCTAGCGCGGCAACTCCGTGCTACACGCGTAGAGTTGACACATTGTTATGGCTCGGCGAGGGGGTTGACAAGGGCCCCTTCGCCGAGCCGGGGGTCAGGCGGGAACCGTCAGGTCACGTAGTGGTCTTGACCTTGACGGTGCCGTCGACGATCTTCTTCTTGGCAGCGTCCAGCTGGGACTTGATGTCGTCGATGTAGCCACCGCTGGTGGCCAGGCCGACACCGCCCTTGGCGAGCGAGTACACCTGGTTGCCCGTCAGCGGCTTGCCGTCGTGCACGGACTTGATGAAGTCGTACACGCCGACGTCGACGTTCTTGACCATGGAGGTCAGGATCGAGGTCTTGTACGCGGCCAGACCCGGGATGTTGTACTGGTCCGAGTCGACGCCGATGGCCCAGGCGCCCTTGACGCCGTGGACGGCCTCGATCGCGCCGTTGCCGGAGGAGCCGGCCGCGGTGTAGATCACGTCCGCGCCGTTGTCGAGCATGCCGGACGCGGCCTCCTTGCCCTTGTCGGGGCTGGAGAAGCCGGACAGGTCCGAACCGTGGGTCAGGTACTGGACGTCGACCTTCGCCTTGGCGTTGGTGTCCTTGACGCCCTGGACGTAACCCGCCGCGAACTTCTTGATCAGCGGGGTGTCGACGCCGCCGATGAAGCCGACGTGGTTCTTCTTGGTCTTCAGCGCCGCGGCGACACCGGCGAGGTAGGAACCCTGCTCCTCGGTGAAGGTGATGCTGTCGACGTTCTTGGCGGTCGCGACCGAGTCGATGAGACCGAAGCTGACCTTCGGGTACTTCGCGGCGACCTTGTCCACCGAGGTGGCGTAGGAGAACCCGACGGCGACGATCGGGTTGTAGCCCGCGTCCGCCAGGTCGGTCAGCCGCTGCTCACGGTCGGCCTCGGTGTCGGAGTTCTTCGCGGTCAGCTCCTTGATGGAACCGCCGAACTCCTTCTCCGCCTTGTCGGCACCGCGCGCGGCGGAGTCGTTGAAGGAGCGGTCACCACGGCCGCCGACGTCATACGCGAGACCGATCTTGATGCTCTTGCCGCCGCCCGAGGACGAGGAAGAGCTGCTGTTGTCGGAAGACGTGCTGCCACAGGCGGTGGCAGTCAGTGCGAGAGCTGCGGAAACGACACACGCAGCAGAAAGCTTTGCTACCCGGCGCACGGGAAGGCTCCTTCACCTGACCTGAGCGCCTCGTCGGCGCTTCATGTGAGCACCATGCCAGTGCTCGGGCCCGGACGCCCCTGCGGCGTCGGCTTCGCGGCATCGTAACGCGCGTAGATGTCAGAAAAACACCCCTTCCGAAGCCGTTATCGATTCGAGGCAAACAGCGTCTGAACTCGGGGTCTGGAGCCTTCACACACCTCGGTTTCGATGTGCGCACGATTGGCTTACAACCGTGTTGCGCCGCAGGCCGAACGGCCCCCCGAGGGGGGCCGTCCGGGGAAGTCAGCTCACTGCGCCGCGTCCAGCAGGGCCGCCGCGGTGAACAGCTCCACACCCACCGTGATCGCCGACTCGTCCACGTCGAAGTCGCCCTGGTGCAGGTCACGCACGGTGCGCTCGCCGGGCGGGCGGACGCCGAGGCGGGCCATGGCGCCCGGGACGCGCTCCAGGTACCAGGAGAAGTCCTCGCCGCCGAGGCTCTGCTCGGTGCCCTCGACGGACAGGGCGCCGCGGCGGGCGGTCTGGGCGTCGCGCAGCAGCTCCGTGACGTCCGGGTCGTTGACGACCGGCGGGACACCGCGGACGTAGTTGATCTCCGACTTGGCGCCGTGCAGGTTGGCGACCTCGTCGATGGCGGCGACGACCAGGTCCGGGGCCTGCCGCCAGGTGTCCAGGTCGAGGCAGCGCACGGTGCCGGAGAGCTCGGCGTGCTGCGGGATGACGTTCGGGGCGTGCCCGGACTCGATACGGCCCCAGGTCACGGCCAGGCCGCTGCGGCTGTCCACACGGCGGCCGACCAGCGCGGGCACGTCGGTGGCGACGCGGGCGGCGGCGGTGACCAGGTCGGTGGTCAGGTGCGGGCGGGCGGTGTGGCCGCCGGGGCCGTCGAGCGCGACCTCGAGCCGGTCGCAGGCGGAGGTGATGGCACCCTCGCGCAGGCCGATCCGGCCGGCGTCGACCCGGGGGTCGCAGTGCACGGCGAGGATGCGGCCCACTCCGTCGAGGACGCCGCACTCGATGGCGTCGGCGGCGCCGCCGGGCAGCACCTCCTCGGCCGGCTGGAACAGCAGCCGCACCGGCCGCGGCAGCCTGCCCTGCCGGTGCAGGTCCGCCATGACCAGGCCGGCGCCGAGCACCACGGTGGTGTGCACGTCGTGTCCGCAGGCGTGCGCCCGGTCGGGCACGGTGGAGCGGTAGGCGCACTCGCTCTTGGTGTCCGGGATGGGCAGCCCGTCGATGTCGGCGCGCAGGGCGAGCATGGGCCGGCCGCCGTCCCACTCCCCGATGTCACAGACGAGCCCGGTCCCCCCGGCGAGCACCCGCGGCTTCAGGCCCGCCCGCTCCAGCCGCTCCTTGATCGCAGCGGTGGTGCGGAACTCCTGGTTGCCGAGCTCCGGGTGCATGTGCAGGTCGCGGCGGAAGGCTACGAGTTCGGCACGCAGCGCCTCGGGGAGCGTGCCGGGCAGGGCTTCGCCGGGCAGATCGTTTTCGGACTCCGGTGACATCAGTTGCTTCACCCTCTGCAGGGTAGGACGCCGAGGGGGCCAACCGCCCTCGATCAACAAAACTTCAGCCCGTCAGGGGAAGAAAAATCGGCCGCTCGACGCATGGGTGGGAGGTGAGATGGGTAGACCTGTCTTTTCTCTACGGATACCACGCCCCGCTCCGCGCCGGTGGATCTGTTTCATCAGTCGGACCGTGCGACACGGCCGACGCCCCACCGGCAGCCTGCGCTGCGCCGCTGGTGGGGTGGTGGAGTTCGAGGGGATGTCGCGGGACCCTTCCGGCGGTTTCACCCGGCGGTCCCACGAGCCCGAGTAGGGTCCGCCCCGTGACTTCCGAGATACCGGGTACCCCGGATTTCCTGCACGCCACGCAGACGTCGTACGACGCGATCGCCCGCCCGTACACCGAGCAGTTCGCCGACTGGCTGGGCGACAAGCCGCTGGACCGTGCGCTGGTGGCCACCTTCGCGGAACTGGTGAGGGCCAACGGAGTGGCGCCCGTCGCCGACGTCGGCAGCGGCCCGGGGCATGTCACCGCGCGGCTGCACGCGCTCGGGGTCCCGGTGTTCGGGGTGGACCTGTCACCGCGGATGGTGGCGCTGGCCCGCGAGGCGCACCCCGAGCTGCGGTTCCACGTCGGGTCGATGACGTCGCTGGACCTGCCGGACGAGACTCTGGGCGGGGTGCTCGCCCTCTACTCGATCATCCACGTGCCGGACGAGCACCTGCCGGCGGCCTTCGCCGAGTTCCACCGCGTCCTGGTGCCCGGCGGGTACGTCCTTCTGGGCTTCCAGAGCGGCGAGGAGGACGAGCGGATGCGGCTGACGGAGCGGTTCGGGCAGGAGATCTCGCTCGACTACCACTTCCGGGCGCCGGACGGTGTGGCGGAGCCGCTGGTCAAGGCGGGGCTGCGGATGGAGGCGCGGGTGGTGCGCGAGCCGCTGGAGGAGGAGAAGCGGCCGCGGGCGTACCTGCTGGCGCGGAAGGTCAGCTGAGCGCGGTCACTGCCTGCAGCCGGGTGACGTCCCGGGCGGTGCCGGTCACGCCCGACAGGAAGCCCTGGGCGCGCGGTGAGGCGTGCGCGGTCAGCCAGGCGGGGTCGATGTCGCAGACGGCGACGCGGACCTCGGTGCCGGCCAGGGCCAGGGGCAGGGTGTGGACGACGGTGGAGGGAAAACTGAGGATCGTACGGCCGACCGGGCCGCGCCGGGCGATCAGCTCCAGCGGGAGGTCGGGCCGGACTATCTCCAGGCCCGTCTCGACCGCGAGCCGGTGCAGCTTGTCGGTGCTCTCGCGGCGGTGCGCGAAGTAGCGGGTGGCGCCGTGGGCCTTGGCCAGGGTGCGGACGGCGTCCAGGTAGCGCTCGCCGTCGACGACGCCGGTCTCCACCAGCGAGGTGCCCACCATGTCGGCGCCCTTGGTGATGCGGGGCGGGCCGAAGCGGAAGCGGGTCCAGGCGAAGTCGTTGGCGTGGAGGGTGACGCCGGCCGGGGTCTCGTCCATCGGCATCGAGGAGAAGATCTCCACCTGGCGCCCGGTGCCCGGGGTGAGGCGGCGGCGGGCCCGGGCGGAGACCGGTGCGAAGACCAGGTCCCGGGCGCCGGGGCGGCCGCCCTTGCGGTGCCAGCGCACGAGCCGCTCGCCGCGGGCCAGCTGGGCGACGAACTCCATGGTCGCCGTGCCGTCGTCGACGACGACCAGATGACGGGCGCGGGTGATGGTCAGCAGGAGCTGTACGTAGCGGGAGAACGGGTCGCCCAGGACGACCCGTCCGGCGCGGCGCAGCAGGCCGGTCAGGCCGCCGACGGTCTGGAAGGGGGCCGCCGGTCCGCCCCGGGCCTCCTCCCAGCGGACGGTGTGGCCCTCCTCGCGGGCGAGCTCGGCCATGCGGCGCAGCTGGCCGCGGGTCATGGGGTCGTTCGGGGCCAGGACGACGAGGGTGAGCACCGCGCCGGGCGCGTGGGCGTGCGCCCATTCCAGCACGTTCAGGAGCTGAACCGGACTCTCGACGAACGCGAGGGTGTGGGGGCCGGTCTTCCCGGCGCGGGGGCTCATCGACGACGACCGTCCCGTCGTAGGGCGCTGATGAGGCGCTGGAAATCAGAGGGTGCGGGTGAGGGGTGCGCGCGGAAGCTGCGAGTCCGAGCGCTCCCGTTCGGGGCGCCCGGACTCGGTGTGCTCGGAACTCAGACCGCGACCGGCTCGCCCGCCGCCGCGGCGATCTCCGCCTCGGCGACCGCGCCGGCGACGCGGCGCAGCTTCTTCATCGGGCCGAGCTCGGAGTCGTAGACCTTCTTGACGCCGTCGCCGAGGGAGGCCTCGATGACGCGGATGTCGCGGACCAGGCGCTCCAGGCCCTGGGGCTCGACGGAGGCGGCCTGGTCGGAGCCCCACATCGCGCGGTCGAGGGTGATGTGGCGCTCGACGAAGACGGCGCCGAGGGCGACCGCGGCCAGCGTGGTCTGCAGGCCGGTCTCGTGGCCGGAGTAGCCGATCGGGACGTTCGGGAACTCCTTCTCCAGCGTGTTGATGACGCGGAGGTTGAGCTCCTCGGCCTTCGCCGGGTAGGTCGAGGTGGCGTGGCACATCAGGATGTTGTCGCTGCCGAGGACCTCGACGGCGTGGCGGATCTGCTTCGGCGTCGACATGCCGGTGGAGAGGATGACCGAGCGGCCGGTGGAGCGCAGGGCGCGCAGCAGCTCGTCGTCGGTCAGGGAGGCGGAGGCCACCTTGTGGGCGGGGAGGTCGAACTTCTCCAGGAAGGCGACGGCCTCGGTGTCCCACGGGGAGGCGAACCAGTCGATCCCCTTCTCCTTGCAGTACTCGTCGATCTGGCGGTACTCGTCCTCGCCGAACTCCACGCGGTGGCGGTAGTCGATGTAGGTCATCCGGCCCCAGGGGGTGTCGCGCTCGATGTCCCACTGGTCGCGCGGGGTGCAGATCTCGGGGGTGCGCTTCTGGAACTTCACGGCGTCGCAGCCGGCCGCGGCGGCCACGTCGATCAGCTTGAAGGCGTTCTCCAGCTCGCCGTTGTGGTTGATGCCGATCTCGCCGCAGATGTAGACCGGGCGGCCGGGGCCGACCTCGCGGGAACCGAACTGGCGCATACGGGAGTTGGTGCTCATGGCAGTGAACTTTCCTTACTTGTCGAGGGAGTCGAGAGAGGGGCCGAGGATCCAGCTGGCGATCTCTCGGATCGCGCCGTCGCCACCGGGGACGGTGGTGACCGCACGGGCGGCGCCGCGTACCACGTCGTGGGCGCTCGCGACCGCCACGGGCCAGCCCACGAGGGCGAAGCACGGGAGGTCGTTGACGTCGTTGCCGACGTAGAGCACGCGCTCGGGCGCGATGCCCTGCTCCTCGCACCACTGCTTGAGTGCGAGGTCCTTCCGGTCGATGCCGTGCAGGACCGGGATCTTGAGCTTCCGGGCCCGGGCGGCGACGACCGGGTTCTGCTCCGTGGAGAGGATCAGCATGTTCAGGCCGCTCTTGCGCAGGGCGGCGATGCCGAGCCCGTCCCCGCGGTGCACGGAGACGAACTCCTTTCCATCGGCGTCGATCAGCACCCGGTCGTCGGTCTGGGTGCCGTCGAAGTCCAGTACGACCGCGTCGATGTCGTCGGCGGTCGGCAGCGAACCGGGGCGGTCCGCGTCGAAGAGGGGGGCCAGCGCGCGGGCGCGGGCGAGGTCGTGCGGGTCGTCGATCTCCAGCACGCGGGCGGGGTCGGTGCGGACCAGTTCGGTACGGCCGAAGAAGCGGTGCTGGTGCTTGCGGAAGCCCGGCGCGTCCATGGCGTAGGCCGCGCCGGTCTCCAGCAGGTCCTGGGGGCGGTCCTGGCGGCGCGGGCGGTAGGACTTGTCGTGGTTGACGCCGAAGCCGCCGCCGGTGGCCGCGTCGGCCTCCGAGACGCTGCCGGGGGCGATCTCGTCCTCGGCGTCGCGCCAGATGAACCCGTGGAAGGGGGCGACGGTGACGGCGGTGTCCGCGCCGCTCTCCGCGACCGCGCCGGCCACCCCGTCGATGTCTTCGCGGACGATGAAGGGGCTGGTGCACTGCACGAGCAGCACCACGTCGACGGCCGCCCCGTGCAGGGCCTCGTGGGCGTCCATGGCGTGCAGGACGGCGGCCTCGGAGGTGGCGGTGTCGCCGGCGATGGCGGCGGGGCGCAGCACGACCTCGGCGCCGGCCTCGCGGGCCGCGGCGGCGATGGCGTGGTCGTCGGTGGAGACCACGACGTCGGTCACCAGGCGGGTCGCCCGGCACTCGCGCACGGCCCGCGACACCAGCGGCACACCGCCGACGGGGGCGAGGTTCTTCGCGGGCACGCCCTTGGAGCCGCCGCGCGCGGGGATCACCGCGAGCACCCGGCGCACGGAAGCGCCTTGGCCCGCTTGCGGGTTGGACATGGGTTGCACTCCTTGCGCAGGGTTCGCTGAGGTCTGATGGGCGGCGAAGCCGCCCTTTGGGGGCGCGGGGAACTGCGCGACTAGCCCCGACGGCGCCGCACCCGCCCGAGAACCCGATCCGGCACCCCCGATGGCGCTCACAGCTCCCCCATCCGCCGGATGACGGGCGCCACCCGCTGCACACCGTGCCGATAGGCCCCCCGAGCGGCCCGGCGCACGATCTGCCGGACGGGCCCCGGCTCCTTGTCGGCCGCGGGTGCCCCCGGCAGTACGCCGCCGTCGGGGCCGAGGTGATGGCGGGCGAGGATGCCGGGGAGGTAGCCGGGCGCGGTCGCCGGTGTGTAGTACGGGGCGAGAGGCGCCAAGCCGCCCGGCTGCGCGAGGAGTTTGGCGATGCGTTCGCGGGCCGCGTCGAAGGCGGTGGCGTACGTGCCGTCCACGGCGACGCCCTGGCGGGCCACCCACTCCTCGTCCGGCACCGGCCGGTGCCCGGCGTCGAGCTGGTCCCAGGAGGCGAGGCAGCCGGAGCCGACGAAGTGGTGGTTGCCCAGTACCTCGCGGATGCCGAGGTCGGTCAGGACGACGGTCGGGATGCGCCGGTGCAGGGACTCCAGGGCGGCCGTCGAGCTGATGGTGACCAGCAGGTCGGTGCGGTCCAGGACCTCGCCCATGTTGCCGTACACCAGGCGGAAGTTGGCCGGCGGATCGAGCCGCTGCACCAGCTTCTGGTACGGCAGCTCCTCGATGTGCGTGGTGTGTTCGCCCGGCCGGGAGCGCAGCTTGAGCAGGACCTCGCGCTCGGGGTGCAGCCGGGCGTGCCGGATCAGCCGGTCGAGCAGGTAGACGCGGTCCCTGCGGTTGTCGGGGACGGACGGCTGCACCGCGAACACCACGGTGTAGGGCTTGTGTTCACCGGCGTACGTCTCGCCGCCCAGGAACGGCAGCGCCACCTCGGTCACCGACGAGGCGTCGGCGCCCACCCCCTCGTACACGGCCCGGAAACGCTCCGCGTCCTGCCGGGAGTTGGCGAGGACGAGGTCCGCGCCGTGCCGCAGCAGCAGGCCGTCGGTGAGCTTCTCGTAGACGACGCCCACATAGCCGGTGACGACCACGGGACGCGAAGTGCGCTCCCGCCAGGCGTGCTTGAGGCCGTGCAGCACCGCCTGCACGCCGCCGCCCACGAGGGCGAGGACGAGGACGTCGTACTCCTCCTCCGCCATGGCGCGCAGGAACTCGACGGAGGTGACCTCCCGGAGGGAGTCGGCCGTGACGCCGACCTCCGCCAGCTGGCGCGCGGTCGGGGTGGCCCGCCCGCGCAGCAGGAAGCCGCTCAGCTCGAAGCCGACTTGCGCGTCCTCGCGCGGGGCGGCTTCCATGGACGGGCCCGGAGCGATACGGGCCGCGGTCAACGCACCCCATTTCCAGCGGGTGTCGGAGTCCGCGAGCACGGCGATTCGCGTGGGCTTCGAGGTACTTGATGGCACGTCGAAGACGCTAGGAAGCAATTCCTAGGTACGCGCCAACCGCATCTGGCCAGAAAGTTAACAACACCCCGCCGAGAGCCGAACTGGCCCGCGGATTCGCCGGAAGTACAGGTGGTGCACCGATCCGACACATTGAGTTCACCCAGTGTAAAGACACCGGAAAGTTGACCTGTCGGGCCGACTCCTAGGCTTCCGTACGTGCCCAAGCTTTCCGTGATCGTGCCGTTCTACAACGTGCAGCAATACGCCCCCGACACCCTGCGAAGCCTGCGTTTGAACGCACGGCCGGATTTCGAGTTCGTACTGGTCGACGACCATTCGAAGGACGAAACTCCGGCCATTCTCGAGCGGGCGGCCGAAGAGCTTTCCGAGGTCGCGCAGGTGCGTTATATCCGCCATGAGAAGAACGGTGGTCTCGCCACCGCCCGCAACACCGGACTGGACGCCGCACAGGGCGAGTACCTCACCTTCCTGGACGGCGACGACTGGCTGGCGCCCGGCTACTTCAGCCGACTCGTGGCCGCGATAGAGGGGTTGGGCTGCGACTTCGTGCGCACCGACCATGTGCAGGCGACCGCCCGCGCGCGGTCGATCAGCCGGGTCCCGATCGGGCGCCGCTGGGAGGTGTTCGACCCGCGCGAGGCGATCCTGCCGGCAGACCGCTCCACCTCGGTGGACTACGCCTTCGCCTGGGCGGGCGCCTACCACCGCAGGCTGCTCGACAAGGGGCTGCTGCACTTCACGGACGGGCTGCGCACGGCCGAGGACCGGCCCTGGATCTGGAAACTGCACCGTGAGGCCGAGTCGTTCGCCGTGGTCAGTCTGCTCGGCGTCTTCTACCGGCGGGGGGTCGCCTCCTCGCTGACCCAGATCGGCGACGTCCGCCAACTGGACTTCATCCGCGCCTTCGACCAGGTCATCGAGGAGACCCGGCAGGACCCGGACGCCGACCGGCTGCTGCCGAAGGCCGTGCGCACCTACTGCGCGATCATCGCCCACCACGTCTCGGACGAGGAGAAGTGGGAGCCGTCGGTGTACCGGCAGCTGCGGGCGAGGAGCGCGGCCGCCATCCAGCGCCTGCCGCAGGACATGCTCGGCGATGTACTCGAAACGATGGACATGCACCGCTCCTCCAAGCTGCGGCGGCTGCGGCGCCGGATCACGACAGCGAAGGCGGCTGCCTGATGCCCCGTACCACGCGTATCTACTGCGTCTCGACGCTCTACGGCGCCGCCACCCTGGCCGCCGCGATCGACTCCGACTGCTTCGAGGACGAGGACCGCAGCCTGCTGCTGGTCTTCAACAACTCGGCGACCCCGGAGACGACGCCGCCCGTCGACGAGATGCCGGGCTTCGAGCCGCTGCGCGCGCACTTCGACGAGGTGCTGTCCTGGAACGAGGCCATCAGCCCCTTCCACCCCGGCGCCTGGGTCCCGCGCGCGGACGACGTGCCGCTCTTCGAGCGCTATCTGCGCCTGCTGTGGGGCCTGGGCGAGGACCGCGTGGAGCTGGTGGTGGAGTCCATCCAGGTCGCCCCGGCCCTGACGGTGGCCCAGCTGTTCACCGACGCCCCGGTGCACGTGTACGCGGACGGCCTGATGAGCTACGGCCCCACCCGCAACAAGATCGACCCGCTGGTCGGCACCCGGGTGCGCCGGTTGCTCCACCTGGACCTGGTGCCGGGCCTCACCCCGCGGCTGCTGACCGAGTTCGACGTGCCCGCGGAGGTCGTGCCGACCGAGGCGTTCCTGAAGGTGCTGGGCGAACTCACCGCGTCCGTCACGGACTTGCCGGTGCTGCCCGACGACTCGGCGCTGCTGCTGGGCCAGTACCTGTCCGCGCTGGGCATCCTCTCCCCCGAGGAGGAGGAGGACCTGCACGTGCGGATGATGCGCGGGGCGGTCGAGCGCGGGCACCGGGCGATCGTCTTCAAGCCGCATCCCACCGCGCCGGCCCGCTACAGCCGCGCCCTGGAGGCCGAGGCCGGAAAGCTGGGCGTCGACCTCACCGTCCTGGACGTCCCCGTCCTCGCCGAGGTGCTGTTCGAGAAGGTTCCGCCCGCCCTGGTCGTCGGCTGCTTCTCCACGGCCCTGTTCACGGCGTCCGCGTTCTACGGCCTGACGGTCGCCCGCGTCGGCACCGAGATGCTCCTGGACCGTCTCACGCCGTTCCAGAACAGCAACAGGGTCCCGGTCGTGCTGGCCGACGCGCTGATCGCGGACCTGGAGGGCCGCAAGGGCGAGGCGCCGGTCGCCGCCGACACGCTGGACGGTCTGCTCGACGCGCTCAGCTACACCATGCAGTCGCAGATCTACCCCAGCCTGCGTCCGCAGGCGGAACGGTACCTCTCCAAGCAGCTCACCCCGCGCACCAAGCGGTACTTCCGGCGGCGGCGGCTCACCTCGCTCGGCCTGCCGGGCGGGATTCCGGAGCGCCTCGCCTTCATCCCCCGCAACTCCACGGCACGCAGGGTGGTGCGGCGGGCACGGGCGTTGAAGAAGGCCGTGGGGCGCTGAGCGCTTCCCGCTGTGGGGGAACGTCACGACGGGTCGTGCTCGGGTGCGGCGCCGTCGTGGTTGGTCGCGCAGTTCCCCGCGCCCCTTCGGGGGCGCCGGGTGCTGTCAGTCGGAGGGTGCGCTGTCGCGTGCCTCGACTCCGACGATGATCAGGGCCAGGCCCTCCTCGAAGTGGCGGTCGTAGCCCTCGCGGAGCGTGAGCCGCTGTACACCTTCGCCCCGTCCCGGTAGCCGAGCAGCGCGGCGCGCAGTCCGCGGTCGGCCTTCAGCATCCGCTCCTGCCAGGTGTCGTCCGGGTCGAGGGCGGCGCCGGGGACGGGCTGGGCCGCTACCTCGCGCGCGTCGGTCTGTGAGGCCTCACGTACTGGCCAGCGACAGCTTCACCGCGAAGCCGAGGAACAGCATCCCCGCGGCCGAGGTGGCCGTCGCCGAGAGCCGCTTGCGGCGGCGGAAGGCGGCGGCGAGCTTGGTGCCGCCGAATATCAGCGCGGTGAGGTACAGGAAGCTGGCGAGCTGCGCGAAGGCGCCGAGGACGACGAACGACAGCGCCGGATAGGCGTACCCCGGGTCGACGAACTGCACGAAGAAGGCGACGAAGAACAGGATCGCCTTGGGGTTGAAGAGGCTGACGACGAGGGCGCGGCGGTAGGGCCGCTCGTCGGCGACGGCCGGGCCCTCCTCCCGCGGCACGTGCGACCTCCGGGTGCGCCACATCCCCCACGCGGCCCGCATCATCCCGACCGCGAGCCACGTCAGATAGCCGGCGCCGGCGTACTTCACGATGCCGAACAGCAGGGCGTTGGCCTGGAGCAGCGAGGCGACGCCGGCGGCGGACAGTGTCATCAGCACGGTGTCCCCGCACCACACGCCGGCCGCGGCGGTGTACCCGGCCCGCACCCCGCGCCGGGCGGCGACGGACAGCACGTACAGCGAGTTGGGACCGGGCAGCAGGACGATCAGGACGAGACCGGCCAGGTAGGTGGGGAGATCGATGACGCCGAACATGAGAAGGAGTGTCGCACGCGGGTCCGACACTCAGAAGGCGTCGCTGGGCACGTACGTCCCCCACACCTCGCGCAGGGCGTTGCAGACCTCACCGACGGTGGCGCGGGCCTTGAGCGCGTCCTTCATCGGGTACAGAACGTTGTCCTCGCCCTCGGCGGCCTTCTTCAGGGCCGCGAGGGCGGTGTCCACCGCCTGCTGGTCGCGCTCGGCCCGCAGCTTCGCCAGGCGTTCGGCCTGCTGGGCCTCGATGGCCGGGTCGACGCGGAGGGGCTCGTACGGCTCCTCCTCGTCGAGCTGGAAGCGGTTGACGCCGACGACCACCCGCTCGCCGGAGTCGGTCTCCTGGGCGATGCGGTAGGCGCTGCGCTCGATCTCGGACTTCTGGAAGCCGTGCTCGATGGCGGAGACCGCGCCGCCGAGGTCCTCGACCTTCTGCATCAGCTCGACGGCCGCGGCCTCGACGTCGTCGGTCATCTTCTCGATGACGTAGGACCCGGCGAAGGGGTCGACCGTCGCGGTCACGTCCGTCTCGTAGGCGAGCACCTGCTGGGTACGCAGCGCCAGGCGCGCGGACTTGTCCGTCGGCAGGGCGATCGCCTCGTCGAAGGAGTTGGTGTGCAGGGACTGCGTACCGCCGAGCACCGCGGCCAGGCCCTGCACAGCGACGCGGACCAGGTTGACCTCCGGCTGCTGGGCCGTCAGCTGCACACCCGCCGTCTGCGTGTGGAAGCGCAGCATCAGGGACTTGGGGTTCTTCGCGCCGAACTCGTCCCGCATGACCCGCGCCCAGATGCGCCTCGCCGCACGGAACTTGGCGACCTCTTCCAGGATCGTCGTACGCGCGACGAAGAAGAACGACAGACGCGGGGCGAAGTCGTCGACGTCCATGCCGGCGGCGACCGCCGTACGGACGTACTCGATGCCGTCCGCGAGCGTGAAGGCGATCTCCTGCGCGGGGGACGCGCCGGCCTCCGCCATGTGGTAGCCGGAGATCGAGATCGTGTTCCACTTCGGGATCTCGGCCTTGCAGTACTTGAAGATGTCGGCGATCAGACGCAGCGAGGGCTTGGGCGGGAAGATGTACGTCCCGCGCGCGATGTACTCCTTGAGCACGTCGTTCTGGATCGTGCCGGTCAGCTTGTCGGCCGACACGCCCTGCTCCTCCGCGACCAGTTGGTACAGGAGCAGCAGCAGCGACGCGGGCGCGTTGATCGTCATCGACGTCGAGACCTTGTCCAGCGGGATCCCGCCGAACAGCACCCGCATGTCGTCGACCGAGTCGATCGCCACGCCGACCTTGCCGACCTCGCCGTGCGCGATCGGCGCGTCGGAGTCGTGGCCCATCTGGGTCGGCAGGTCGAAGGCGACCGACAGGCCCATCGTGCCGTTCGCGATCAGCTGCTTGTAGCGGGCGTTGGACTCCGTCGCCGTACCGAAGCCGGCGTACTGGCGCATCGTCCAGGGGCGGCCGGTGTACATCGACGGGTACACCCCGCGCGTGAACGGGTATCCGCCCGGCTCCCCCAGCTTCTCGGCCGGGTCCCAGCCCTCCAGGCTCTCCGGCCCGTAGACCGGCTCGATGGGCAGTCCGGACTCCGACTCGCGCGCCATGGTGTGATGCCTCCCGCTGTTACTCGCCAGTACCGGATCGACCCTCCTGCGGACTGTAGCGGTGCGCGTGCGGCCGGTGGAGGGGGGTTTCCTGGGACCTTACTCACAACCTTCGTGCGGTCCCGGTCACAACAATGCCGCGCCGTTCGCGACCCGTCACCCGCGGGCAGCATCTCAGGTGACATACGTGCTCAGCGGTGAGACGGGCGGGGGTCGTGTTGCGTACTTGGGGCATGGGGAGATCGACGGCCGCCGCGGCGGCGCTCGCGGCCCTGGCGGCGCTCTGCGGCTGCACCGTGCAGGGCACGGACGGCAAGGTGCACTCACCGGTGCACATCGAGCTGCCCGGCAGCACCGCCCCCTCGACGAAGGCCGACGACAAGCCGACCACGGCGGCTCCGTCCCGGGCCGGGGCCGGTGTCCTGTGGTCCCGCGGCGACTCGGGGGACGACGTCCGCGAGCTGCAGGCCCGGCTGCGCCAGGTCGACTGGCTCTTCGACGGGCCGACCGGGCAGTACGACGACCTCACCGAGGCCGCGGTCAGGGGCTTCCAGGGCAAGCGCGGGCTGCCGAGGACCGGCGAGACGGACACCGCCACCTGGCAGCGGCTGCTGAGGATGACGCACGAGCCGGGCAAGTGGGAGCTGTACCTGATGGGCGGCCAGCCCGCGGGCCCGCCGGACCCGCGCTGCCTGACCGGGCGGGCGCTGTGCATCGACAAGACGACCCGCACGCTGCGCTGGATGATCGACGGGCGCACGGTGTCGGAGATGTCGGTCCGCTTCGGCGCCGTCGGCACGCCCACCCGCGAGGGCGTCTTCCACGTGTACTGGAAGTCACGCGACCACTGGTCGACGCTGTACGACTCCCCGATGCCCTACGCGATGTTCTTCAGCGGGGGCCAGGCGGTGCACTTCTCGTACGACTTCGCCGCCCGCGGTTACGCCGGTGGCTCGCACGGCTGCGTCAACGTCCGGGACGAGGCGGCGATCGCGAGCCTGTACGCGCAGGTGCGGGACGGCGACAAGGTCGTCGTGTACCGGTGAGCGGGAGATCTGTGGGGCGCGGGCGGGACCGGGGGAACGTGTCCCGCCCGCGCCGAGGTGCACGAGCCGTGGGTACGGGGGGAACCCCGGCTCTGTGCGACGGCCGATGACCAGTCGGCTCACTCAGTACTGCGACGAGGGGGCCGAAAACGTTACTGGGCGGCCGAAGAAAAATCTTCCACGTGCGAAACCGCAGATCAGAGCTGGTCCGGCGAGCCCAGGGCGGTGTACGTCGGCTCCGGTGACGGCGTCGGGGCCCGCGTCGTGAGCAGATGGCCGGGCAGCGCCGGGTCGGCGGAGGCGGAGGTGTCGTCGCCCTTCCGGCCGCCGCCGTGGCCGTCGCCGCCGGGGGCTATGTGGCCCTCGTCGTCACCGCCCCGGCCACCCCCGTGCCCGTTGCCCTTGCCCGAGCCGCTCTTGCCCTTGCCGTTGCCCTTGCCGTTGCCCTTGCCGTTGCCCTTGTCCTTGCCGTGGCCCTTGTCCTTGCCGCCGTCGCCGCCGTCGTCCTTGCCGCCGCCGTGGCTCTTGCCGTCGCCGGCCGCGCCGGGGGTGCCGGCGAGGACGTTCCTGCAGTACTTCAGAACGCGGTCGGGCGAGTAGCCGCCGGCCGCGTTCTCCAGCGCCTGCCTGCGGTCACCCGTCAGTTCCCTGCCGCGCAGCGCGTCGCGGCAGGCCGACGGGGCCTGCCGTCGCCACCAGCCGCCGTTCTCGGCGCCGGGCGTGGCCGACGGCCGGTCGCCGGGCGTGTTCCCCGGCGTCGTCGGGTCGGCGCCGCCGGTGGAGCCGTCCGGCGAGGGCTTGCCCGCCAGACCGTGCGAGGACGACGAGACCAGGGGGCTGGGGGACGCGGGGGCCGTGACCGAGGTGGCCGGACGGGGCTCGCCGCCGAACGGCGTCGGTACGACTCCGCTTGTCACCGCGTAGGCCACTCCGCCGACCATGCCGGTCGCCAGTACGGCCGTCAGGGCGAAGCGTGCGGACCGGCCCCGGCGGGCGCGCCGGCCGTCGGGGACGGGCCCGCCGATCCGGACGAGCCCGGCGTCGGCGGCATGGGCGCCGGCGCGGTGGCCGGCGGCGGACCGCTCGGCGGGCGCCTCCTGGCGCGCCGCGCGGAAAGCGGCCAGCGCGGCGGCCTCACCGGGGAGTTCCGCGCTGGTCGGCGGGGGTTCGGCGGTGAGCGCCTCAAGGGTCTTCGCGAGCCGTTCGGCCTGGTCACGGGCGGCGGCGTCGACAGCTTCCAGTGACTCGCCGCGCAGCAGAGCCTCCGCTGTCGCACGGTCCAGCCACGTGTACTGCTCGTCGGCCATCACAAGTCCTTCTGCGTCCGCGCGCGCATATGCGTCACACTCGCGGACGTCACCGCGCGGCCGCGCGGTTCTCGCTGGGGCGGCATTCCGTCGAGGCCGCCGGCCGATTCCGGATCCTGGCCGAGCAGCTCGGCGAGCCGCTTCAGGCCCCGGTGCGCCGCCGTGCGCACGGCGCCCGGGCGCTTGCCGAGCGTCTCGGCCGCGGTCTTGGCGTCGAGGCCGACGACCACGCGCAGCACGACGGCCTCGGCCTGGTCCTGCGGCAGCCGGGCGATCAGGGAGAGGGTGTGGTCGGTGGCCAGGGCCTCCATGGCCTCACCCGCGGTGTCGGACTCGGCGGGCTTGCCGGTCAGCTCCGTCTCGTCACCGCCGATGGCGGGACGCCGGCCGCGCATCCGTATGTGGTCCAGGGCGCGGTTGCGGGCGATCCGGGCCGCCCAGCCGCGGAAACGGTCCGCGTCCCCGGTGAACCGGTCCAGGTCACGGGCGATCTGCAGCCAGGCCTCGGAGGCGACGTCCTCCGCGTCCGGGTCGCCGACGAGGGTGCGGACGTAGCCGAGCAGGCGTGGGTGCACGGTTCGGTACACAGTCCGGAACGCGGTCTCGTCCCCGTCCTGTGCCGCAAGCACCGCGGCGGTCAGCTCCGCGTCGTCCCCCAGCACCCGTTTGTTCCTCAGTCGAAGGGTCGGCCGTTGGTCACGGCGTCGAGGCCGCCGTCGAGGGGCGATCATCCGACATCCGAGTCCGGCGCGAAAGGCACGTTACGACCTGAAACCGCTGCTCGTCCATGTCCGTACAAGGTGCAACCACCTTGTGATGCGGCGGAACGCATGCGGGGTGTGACAGAAACCGCACTCACGGCGCTGTAGGGAGTACGGGCCGCGCGGCCCGACCGCGCGACGGCCGGGGCCTCTCCTGTGGGGGGTGGCGGCCCCGGCCGTTGCTTCGGTGCCGAGGCCGGTGCCGGCGGGTGGGGCGGGCCCGATGTCGCGGGCCGGTGAGGTCAGTTGTTCTTCGCGGCGTTGCCGTCGGCCGCCGTGTTCCCGGTGCTCCCGGAGTTGCCCGACCCGCCGGAGTTGCCGGAACCCCCGGAGTTGGCCGAGCCGCCGGAGTTCTGGGAGCCGGTCCCGGTGGTCTTCTTCGAGGTCTTCGGCGTCGCCGTCCTGCCGGGCTTGCCCGTGGCCGTGTCCCGGCCCAGCCGCTGGGCGCAGTACGCGGCGACGTTCCGCTCGCCGCCCGCGTCCGCGATCAGCCGCTGCCAGGCGGTCGAGGCGAGCGCCTTGCCGTTGCCGCCCACGTTCTCGTAGGCCCGGCAGTGGGCGTCGATGTCCTTCGCCGTCTCCGGGTGGTGCGAGCCGCCGGCCGCGCCGGGCGTGGCGGAGCCGTCGGAGTGGGTGGCCGCGGGCGCGTCCGACGTGGCGGACGGCAGGCCCTGCCGCCGGTCGTCGTGGTGGGCGTGGGAGGAACCGGCGGTGCCGATCGCCGCGTAGGCGGCGCCGCTGAGGGTGAGGCCGCCCAGGAACAGGGCGAGGGTCGCCTTCAGGGATCGGCGCGTGCGTCGCTGCCCGCTGGGCCGCCAGTCGTCCCGGCGCCGGGTCCGCGCCCGGTGCGCGCCCGCGTCACGGGCCTCCCGGAACGCGGCCACGGCACGCTGCTCGGCCTCGGTGTCGAGGGCGCCGGAGCGCATGGCGCCGACGAGCAGCGACTCCAGCCGCGGGCCGCCGGCCCACTCCTCGGAGCCCGGCACCGCGTCGCCCGGGTGCACGTGCCGACGGCCGCGCCCGCTGCCGTCGCCCTGCCGTTCACCCATGTCCGTATCCATCCGTGTCCGACGACCCACTGCTGTCCGGCAGCCGGCGGTCGTCGTCCGTCCCGCTGCCCTCGGCGGCCGTGCCGCCCTCCGTGTCCCGGCCCGCGCCGGCTCCCACGCCGTTGTTGACGTGTCCGCCTCGGCTGCCGTTCATTTCGACTCACCCAGCGTCCGGGGGTCCTCATTCGTCACACCCGTGTCGCCCAGCCGGGCGGCCAGGCGCTTCAGGCCCCGGTGCGCGGCGGTGCGCACGGCGCCGGGGCGCTTGCCCAGAACGCGGGCCGCGGCGGGCCCGTCGAGGCCGACGACGACCCGCAGCAGCACGGCCTCCGCCTGGTCCCGGGGCAGGCTGCGGACGAGGTCCAGCGCGCGCTCGGTGGAGAGCGCCTCCAGGGCCTGGTCATGGGTGGTGTGCCGGCCGGGCAGCTCCAGTACGTCCTGTTCCAGCGCCGAGGACCGGGGCCGTACCTTCTGCCGTCGCAGATGGTCCAGGGCGCGGTGCCGGGCGATGGTCGCCGTCCAGCCGCGGAAGCCCTGGCCGTCGCCCTGGAACCTGCCGAGATCCCGGGCGATCTCCAGCCAGGCGTCGGAGGCCACGTCCTCGGCGTCGTCGCCGACGATCCCGCGGAGGTAGCCGAGCAGTCCGGGCTGCACGACCCGGTACGCGACCGCGAACGCGGCCTCGTCGCCTTCCTGGGCCCGCGCGACGGCCGCGCCCAGCTCCGCGTCGTACGCCTGTACGCGGCGGGGTTCCCGTCCCTGGCCCAACAACTGTCCTCGTTCGTACGAGTGCGAAGCGGGCCCTGCCGGGCCCGGGCCGTGCGCCACCTCCGTCCGTGCGCACGCCTTCACGGTCAACAGCGCCACGCGTCACAGAAGTGTCACAGCACATCGGTCTTCCCGGGCGTGTCGAGCCCGGGTGGAGGTGGTGCGCTCAGGCGGCGACCCGCCGCGCCCGCCCGTGCAGTCTCAGGTAGAAGAGCTGGAGCGATTCCTCGGGGGCGCCCGTCTCGAAGCGGTTGCGGACCTTGCCGAGGGGGTTCCAGACCCGCCCGTCCGGCATGCGGACCGCCACCGGCTGGCCGAAGCACGCCCGCTGGGACGCGTCGCAGTCCACCCAGACCGCGCCGGCGCGCCGGACGAGCACCTCGCCGACGTAGGCACCGAGGGCGGTCAGCGTGCCCCGGGCCCGGTCCGGATCGGCGCCACCCTTGCGCAGGCCGTCGGCCAGGAAGTCGACGACCCGCAGGCTGCGCTCGGAGTAGTCCAGCGGCAGCCGGTTGCGCGCGGTCGCGTGGGCGACGAAGGCGGCCGCACGGGCCCGCATCTCCTCGGCACGTGGTTCGCGCGCGCGGTCCTCTGCCATGCCGGTTCCCCCTCCAGATCGATGCTCCCGGCTGACCCAGCGGCCGGCGCCCCCGGAACATCACGGGTTTCGGGGGTGTCGATCGCCACAAAAGAAAATGGCTGGCGCGTACAACCTTTTCGGCCGGTGATGTTTGGCCAGAGCCCCGCGCTGGGTCAGTGTCCGTCTGCCGTGACAGGCGTGACAGGCCATGAACCTTCTTTAGGGGTGGGGTAGTTGAGTCCTCGTAGTACGCGTGCCTACAGACCGCTGAACCTGCGGCGACGGGCGTGGCTGACGCTCGGTGCCGTGGTCCTCGGCGGAGCGGGCGTGGTGTCGTACGCCGTCGCCAGTCCGTCCTCCGGTGACGCGGCCGGACAGGCCAAGCGGCCGGTGCGGGTGTACGACCTCGCGCTGAGGAGCGGCGCGGACGGCGGGCGCGAGCTGCCGCGGACCGGCACCGAGCGGTTCTCGATGCTGGGCGTCTCCTGGCAGGGCGCGAGCGCGCGCCTGCACGGGGCGGCCCAGGTGCGCACCCACAGCGTCGAGACCGGCGAGTGGACCGGCTGGCGGGACCTGGAGGCGAACGTCGATCCGCTGGAGGACCCGCGGGCCAGGCCGGGCGCGCGCGGCGCCTCCGAGCCGCTGTGGGTCGGCCCCTCCGACGGCGTGCAGGTCCAGGTGGTCCGCAAGGACGGCACCGCCGGGCCGGGCCTGCCCAAGGACCTGCGGGTCAGCCTGGTCGACCCCGGTGTGGCGACGGCCGCCGAGCAGAAGGCCGAGCCGGCCGCGTACGTGGCGGAGGCGAGCCCGACCGACGGCACGTCACCGACGGACAGTGCCTCTCCGACCGACAGCGCTTCACCGACCGACAGCCCTTGGCCGACCGACTCCGCGACGCCCACCGACCCGGCGTCCCCGACCGACGCGGTGTCCCCGACCGACTCCGCCTCGGCCTCCGCACCGGCCTCCCCTTCGGCTTCCGCCTCGGCCTCTGCTTCGGCCTCCGCGAGCCCGTCGGCCACGACGCCCACCGCTCCCCCGTCGACCGTCCCGGCGCCGCCGATCGTCTCGCGGGCCGGCTGGGGTGCCGACGAGTCGCTCAGTCCGCAGCCGTCGGAGTACAACGCCGACGTGAAGGCCGTGTTCGTGCATCACACCGACGGCACGAACGACTACTCGTGCGCCGACTCGGCGGCGATCGTGCGGAGCATCTACGCGTACCACACGCAGACCAACGGCTGGAACGACATCGGCTACAACTTCCTGGTCGACAAGTGCGGCACGGTCTTCGAGGGCCGCAAGGGCGGCGTGGACCTGCCGGTGCTCGGCGCGCACACCTACGGCTGGAACCGGGAGGCGGCCGGCATCGCCGTCCTCGGCGACTACACCACCACCGGCGCCACGAACGCGGCCCTGGCCTCGGTCGCCCGCGTCGCGGCCTGGAAGCTCGGCCAGTACCACGCCGACCCGGCGACGACCGTGCAGCTCAAGGCGGGCGCGACCCAGACGAACTACTCCGGCACCGGTTTCACCGCGGGCGTCTCCTACACCTTCCACCGCGTCTCCGGTCACCGCGACGGATACAACACCCAGTGCCCCGGCAACTCCCTCTACGCCCAGCTGCCGACCGTCCGCGCCTGGGCGGCCGGCCCGGTGCAGGGCCTGAAGGTCACCTCGGTCTCCGGCGCGGGCCTGTCCGGCTCGACGTACTACACCAAGGGCGCGGTCACCGTGAAGTGGTCGACGACCACGCCGGGTTCGCTGATCTCCAGGTTCGAGCTGCTGGTGGACGGCAAGGTCGCCACGACCGCCTCCGGCACGGCCACGTCGGCCGCCGCCACCCTCGCCTCCGGCACCCACACCGTCGCCGTGCGGGCCGTGCACCAGTCCGGCAGGACGGTGACGACGGGCGCGCTGAACTTCGCCACCGACACCACCGCGCCGTCCTTCACCACCGCCCCGAAGATCTCCCTGCGCACCGGCACGGTGAACACCACCGCCGTCCCGGTCACCCTCGGCTGGAAGGCCACCGACGGCCAGGCCCTGAAGTCGGTGAGCCTGCTCTCCCCGACGACGGCCACGTTCGGTCCGACGACGACCGCCTCCAGCCGCACCGCCACGTCCGGCACCGCGTCCACCTGGTCGATGAAGGCCTACGACTTCGCGGGCAACACCCGCACCTCCTCGGCGTCCTACACGCCGGTGATCCTGCAGGAGACCTCGGCCACCAGGTCCGGCAGCTGGACGGCCCGTTCGTCCACGAGCTACCTGGGCGGCAAGTCGTACTCCAGCGGTTCCAAGGGCGCGAGCCTGACCTGGACGTTCACCGGCCGCTCGGCGTCCTGGGTGGTCTCCCGGGCGTCCAGTTCCGGGCAGGCGTACGTCTACGTCGACGGCGTGAAGGTCACCACGGTCGACCTGAAGGCGTCGACGACCCTGTACCGCCAGGCGATCTGGACCAAGACCTGGTCGGCCGCCGCCAAGCACACCGTGAAGATCGTGGTGGTCGGCACCAGCGGCCGCCCGACGGTCACGACGGACGGCCTGGTCTACGTCAGGTAGCCGTGTCCACCGGTTCGGGACCCCTACGGCGATTTCGCCGCCGTCGCCTCCCGGCACAGCAGGCGCAGCGACCCGTCGCCGTAGAAGCAGCGCCGCGCCTCGTCGATGGGGTCCCACAACCGGCCGTCCGGGGTCCTGATCCAGTGCTCGCCCCCGCTCGCCCACCACTCGGCGCCGGTCTCGCGGACGACGACCTCACCGGCGTAGGCCCCGAAGCCGCGCAGGGTCTTGTCCACGGCGGCGTACGGCGCGTCCTCCCGGCGTATCTCCTCGATCAGCCGGTCGACGCGCCACAGGCTCTGCGCCGAGTAGTCGAGGCGCAGCCGCGCCCCCTCCCGCATCGCCGCCACCGTGTCCGCCGCCCACCGGACGGGCTTCGTCGCCGCGTTCGGCCTGGTCTCCTGGAAGGTAGTCACATAGACAGGAGCGGGCCGGACGTGTTGTGCGTCACGCCGAATCGGGGGATCCCGCGAGACCGGCGCAGGACCGCCCCACCTCCGCCGCACGACGGTCACAGACCTCCCTCACCTGGGAGGTTTGCCCCGGAGTGACGTCCGGGCACCCGTATGCGCTCAACTGACTGATGAGCATGTACTTCCATCTGCGTGCGGTGCCGCCCCCGGCACTGCGCAACAGCGCGAACTGGATGCGACGGCTGTTCGAGGACGACTGGAACGCCGTACGCGAACGCATCGGCCGGCACCGCGAAGAGGTGCTGGACAACAGCTACCTGGACCACGACCTCCTCTACGCCGGTGCTCCGGTGGTCCTGGGCGGCAGACCGGTGAACCATCCCGTCCCCGACAACCCACCGTTCCTGATGCTGACGGCAGCCCAGGTGGGCCGGGTGGCCATGTTCCTGACGTCGGCCGACTTCGAGGAGCTGTGGCGGCCGGCCCGCGAGGAGCTGCTGCCGGACCACCTCGACGGCGATCTGGAGGACGAACTCCACACCCTCTTCGCGGCGACGCACCGCGACCTGACGGCGTTCTACAGCCGGACCGCGCAGTACGGCGACGCGGTGGTGAAGTGCCTGCTGCGCTGACAAGGCCTCACCTCTGGCGCGCCCTCCGCGACACGACCGCCCGCAGCACCCGCCGCCCCTCGACGGACACCTCCAGCGCCCGCCGCAGCCCGGCCGCGCCGTGCCCCGCGAGCACCTCGAGCACGGTCACCTGCCGCCGCAACTCGGCGGCGACCAGCGGTGACATGCCCTCGGTACGCCCTTCCCGCCGGGCGTCGACGGAAGCATGCTCGTCCTCCAGGGGATCGAGCAGCCGGTGTATCTGCAGCGCGGCGACGGAACACGCGTCGGCCCACACCCGCACCTCCGCCGCCGACGGGTCGACCGGCGCGGCCGCCAGCATCCGGCGGGCCAGCAGCGCCGCCTCGTCCTCCGGGGATCCGGCGTACTCCTCGGTCCCGGCGAGCTTCCCGCGCACCTGTTCCAGCAGTTCACCCCAGTCGGCGGCGTCACCGGCGTCGGAGAGGCTCGCCCACAGGGGGCGCAGCACCTCGTCGTCGCCGCCCAGGAGCGGCACGCACCGGTCCAAACAAGCCAACCCACTGGCTGCCAGTCCGCGCTCGTCGGCCTGAGCGATCAACTCCACCAGGCTCATCCACGCCTCCCTCTGCGGGCCCCCTGCAGGTCTCGCACGGCTTCACCGGGCACCTTCCTTAACGGAGCCCGCACTTCCCCTTACTGCGTGCGACGGCTCGGGAGTGTCACAGCGGCACCACGCCGAGGCGGTCGAGCATCCGGAAGAAGAGGTTTTCGGCCAGGGAGTCCCCCCGCTCGCGAGGAGTCGAGAGCGAGGCGGGACCGGGGTCGGCGGTCAGCACCTCGGCGAGTGCCTCGGCGTCGGCGTCGCAGCCCGCCTCCGCGGCCCAGGCGACGGCCCGCTCGGCGGCGTCGCGCGCATCCAGGAAGTAGTCCTCCAGCGTGAGCCCCTCCTCCACGCCGAGGTGCCGGGCCATCGCGGACCGGGCCAGGCACGTGGTCCAGGCCCCGCTCTCGGGCGCCGCCGCCTCGACGACCACGCAGTCGCTGTTCATCACGTATCCGAACAGCGCGGGCGCGCCGGTCTGCGCGGCGAGGACGTTCATGTTCCCCACCTCGCCGTCCCCGCTCGGGAACTCCCAGACCTGCCAGCCGCCGGCCGCCTCGGCCCGCAGCTCCATGCCTTCCTTCACGCCGGCCAGCGCGTCGAACTCGGCGAGCGGCCGCTCGCCGCGCCCCACGACGTAGTACCCCCAGTAGCCCATGTCCCGCCCCCACGGCTTCTCGGCTTCGGCTCGCGCCGAATACACCACATTCGTACGGTCGTTCGCAGCCGTATGGGACAACAGGCGGCCGTGGATCCGGGATCAGCCCAGCCGGCCGGCGAGCGCCTTGAACTGTGCCCAGGACAGCGCGGGCCGTCCCGGGTCCCACAGTTTCTGGACGGTGGCCCGCAGCGGCATCCGGATCCCGGCCGCGACCTGGGCCTGCGTCTGCGAGCCCGACAGGTCGCACCACACGGCGAAGGTGCCGCCGAGGATCTGCGCGTCGTAGCGGGCCGGCACGGACACCGTGCCCCGGACGACCCGCGGCGTCCACTGCTCGTAGATCCGCTGCCCGGTCGGGTAGACGAAGTTGTTCGGCTGACCGAGGACGTAGTAGAGGAACTCGTCGTTGTAGTTGACGAGCTTGCGGCCCGCGCTCAGATAGGCCACCGGCTGGCGCGCCCCGTACTCCTTGCCGGTCCAGTACCCGACCCGCAGGTCCTTGGCGGGCTGCACCGAGCTCGCGGCGAGGAACCCGTCGTTCCAGGCCCGCATGGTCCTGCCGTGGGCCCGCACGGTGGCGGCGCGGTCGTTGAGCCACGCGGTCGTCAGGTCGGAGACCGTCCCGCCGGAGCCGTACTTCTGCCGCGCCGCGGCGGCCAGCTGCGGATAGGAGGCCTGCGGGTTCGACACCATCAGCGCCTGGTACTCGTCGCCGCCCAGGTTCCACTGCCCGCCCGGGAAGAGGCCGGCGTACTCGTTCAGCAGGTCGTCGACGATCTTGGCCGCCGCAGGCTTCGAGATGTCGACGGCGCCGCGCGCCGCCACCCCACTGGCGTTGCGCAGTTGCAGATCGGGGTGGGCGGCGATGACGGCACCCAGGTGCCCGGGCGAGTCGATCTCGGGGACGACGGTGATGTGCCGGCTCTGCGCGAGCGCGACGATCCGCTTCACCTCTGCCTTGGTCAGATGCTGCTGCGAGACGACCTCGGGGTGGGTGTCGGACTCGACACGGAAGCCCTGGTCGTCGGAGAAGTGCAGCCCGAGCTCGTTGAACTTCAGGTCCCCCAGCTCGCGGACCCGGTCCTCGATCCACTTGGCGGTGAAGTTCTTGCGCGCTATGTCGAGCATGAAGCCGCGCACGGCCTTGGCCGGCTGGTCCTTCACGACCCCCTCGGGCGCCGTCCCCCCGCCGTGCACCTCCTGCTTCAGCGTCCGGGTGCCGTAGAAGACTCCGGCGTCCGTGGGCCCGCTGATGCTCACCGTCCCGCCGCGCACGGTCATGGTGTACGACTCCGGGTTCGCGCCCGCGCCGCCGTTCACCGCCAGCCGCAGATCCCCGGCCCGCACGTCCTTCTGCTCACCGGCGTACGTCAGCCCCAGCTCGGAGGCGATCAGGCGGCCCTCGTCGGCGAGCTTCGGGTCGGCGACCACCACCCGCTCACCGCGCGCCGGACGCCAGCCCGGCCCGTGGGCGGCCGTGTGGGAGCGGACCGCGGGTATGGTGCGGGGCGCCTGCGAGAGGGGATACGAGCGGGTCGGGCTCGGCGTCGGACTCGTCCCGCGCCCGGCGCTCGCCGTACCGTCCGACGTCCCGCTGGAGGAGCTCGCCTGCTCCTGCGCCGATCCGCCGCCGTTGTCCCCGGAGGCCCACAGCCCCAGGCTCACACCGGCGCCGACCGTCACGGCCACGGCCGCACCGACCACGATCCCCGTCTTCACATTCCTCGCCGGACGCCGGCGCCTGTGCTGACTCACAGCGCCAACCTAAGTCCCTCGGACGGCCGAATGCGTCCACCGTGCGTTCCGAACCTCTCCCCTGCGGGTGAAATTCGGGCATCCGTCGGACACATCACGAGCGTCCTCGATAACGTGACGCAACATCCCTCACTCTTTCCTCTGTCGAAACACACGTGACGCCCACACACCTTCCAGGCCGACCGGCCATACCGACACTGCCCGCTGTCCTCGACACCTTCAACTCGGCCCCTGTCGAGGAGGCCCGGAAAGTCCTTCTGGACTGCCTGCGCAGCCACCGCTGGGCGGACCGTGTCTCGGTCCACCGCCCCTACCCGGACGTCGCGTCCCTGCTGGCCGCGTCGGACGAGGCCGCGTACGACCTGTCCCCGGGCGACCTGGCGGAGGCGCTGGCGGCCGAGGCGCTGCCGACGCTGCCCGACGGGGCGTACTCGGCGGCCCATATGGCGATGAGCGCCGCCCACGCCGCCTACGAGTCGAAATTCGGACACGCGTTCGTGATCTGCCTGGACGGCGTCCCCCCGACCGAGGCCCTGGACCACGTCCTGGAGGGAATCCGGTCACGTTTGACGAACGATCCGGAGGACGAACGGGTCGTCGCGGCAGAAGAACTCCGCCGCCTGGCGAAGCAGCGCCTGGCGGCCCGCTTCAGGGGCGCGGGGAGCTGCGCGGCCCGTCCCGACGGCGCCGTACCCGGCAGATAACCGAACAACCCACCCCAGACGTCACACGGCTCACCCATCCGCGTGCCACTTTGATCACACCGGTAGGCCCGGCGTAAGCGCCGCAGACAACCGTCGTTAGGATGCTGGGGGCCGGTGGACCGTACCCGGCCGGGCCCGACCGACAGGCAAAGCCGGCGCGGCCCCAATCCCCGCTCCCGGAGGGACTTCCGTGCCGGCTGGAACGCTGTACCGCGGCCGGGAAGGAATGTGGTCCTGGGTGGCTCACCGAGTCACCGGCGTCCTCATCTTCTTCTTCCTGTTCGTTCACGTGCTGGACACCGCTCTCGTCCGTGTGTCTCCCGAGGCCTACGACAAGGTCGTGGCCACGTACAAGACCCCGATCGTCGCTGTGCTGGAGTACGGCCTCGTCGCCGCCATCCTCTTCCACGCGCTCAACGGCCTGCGCGTCATCGCCGTCGACTTCTGGTCGAAGGGCCCGCGCTACCAGAAGCAGATGCTCTGGTCCGTCGTGGGCGTCTGGGTCGTGCTGATGATCGGGGCGATCTACCCCGTCCTCGGCCACGCCGCTCGTGAACTCTTCGGGAGCTGACACCCATGGCCACCACCGAATCCACCCCTTCCGGCGTCGGCCCCGTCGAGGGCGAGTCCCTCTACAACGTCGACAACCCGGCACCCCTCATCGAGGCCCCGCGCAAGCGCACCAAGAAGTCCCCGAAGTCCACCCGGGGCAACTTCGAGATGTACGGCTGGCTGTTCATGCGGCTGTCCGGCATCGTGCTGGTCGTCCTGGTCCTGGGACACCTGCTGATCCAGCTCGTCCTGGACGGCGGCGTCTCCAAGATCGGCTTCGCCTTCGTGGCCGGCCGCTGGGCCTCGCCGTTCTGGCAGGTCTGGGACCTGCTGATGCTCTGGCTCGCGATGCTGCACGGCGCCAACGGCCTGCGTACGGTCATCAACGACTACGCGGAGCGCGCGAACACCCGGCTGTGGCTCAAGGGCCTGCTCTACACCGCCACGGTGTTCACCATCCTGCTGGGCACGCTGGTGATCTTCACCTTCGACCCGAACATCCGCTAGGCACGGGGCTGCGAGAATCATGAAGATCCACAAGTACGACACCGTCATCGTCGGCGCCGGTGGCGCCGGTATGCGCGCCGCCATCGAGTCGACGAAGCGCAGCCGCACCGCCGTGCTGACCAAGCTCTACCCCACCCGCTCCCACACGGGCGCCGCGCAGGGCGGCATGGCCGCCGCGCTGGCGAACGTGGAGGAGGACAACTGGGAGTGGCACACCTTCGACACGGTCAAGGGCGGTGACTACCTGGTCGACCAGGACGCCGCCGAGATCCTGGCGAAGGAGGCCATCGACTCCGTCCTCGACCTGGAGAAGATGGGCCTGCCGTTCAACCGCACCCCGAACGGCACCATCGACCAGCGCCGCTTCGGCGGCCACAGCCGCAACCACGGCGAGGCCCCGGTCCGCCGGTCCTGCTACGCCGCGGACCGCACCGGCCACATGATCCTCCAGACGCTGTACCAGAACTGCGTCAAGGAGGGCGTGGAGTTCTTCAACGAGTTCTACGTCCTGGACCAGCTGATCACCGAGGTCGACGGCGTCAAGCGCTCGGCCGGTGTCGTCGCGTACGAGCTGGCGACCGGCGAGATCCACGTCTTCCAGGCGAAGGCCGTGATCTACGCGTCCGGCGGCTGCGGCAAGTTCTTCAAGGTGACGTCGAACGCGCACACCCTGACCGGTGACGGCCAGGCGGCGGTCTACCGCCGGGGCATCCCGCTGGAGGACATGGAGTTCTTCCAGTTCCACCCGACCGGCATCTGGCGCATGGGCATCCTGCTGACGGAGGGCGCCCGCGGTGAGGGCGGCATCCTCCGCAACAAGGACGGCGAGCGCTTCATGGAGAAGTACGCGCCGGTCATGAAGGACCTCGCGTCCCGTGACGTCGTCTCGCGCTCCATCTACACGGAGATCCGCGAGGGCCGCGGCTGCGGTCCCGAGGGCGACCACGTCTACCTCGACCTCACGCACCTGCCGCCGGAGCAGCTGGACGCCAAGCTGCCCGACATCACGGAGTTCGCGCGCACCTACCTCGGCATCGAGCCCTACACGGACCCGATCCCGATCCAGCCGACCGCGCACTACGCCATGGGCGGCATCCCGACGAACGTCGAGGGTGAGGTCCTGGCCGACAACACCACCGTCGTCCCGGGTCTGTACGCGGCGGGCGAGGTCGCCTGCGTGTCCGTGCACGGCGCCAACCGCCTGGGCACGAACTCGCTGCTGGACATCAACGTCTTCGGCCGCCGGGCCGGCATCGCCGCGGCGGAGTACAGCCAGAAGGCCGACTTCGTCGAGCTGCCGGAGAACCCGGCGGAGCTGGTGATCGACCAGGTCGAGTCGCTGCGCTCCTCCACCGGCACCGAGCGGGTGTCCGTGCTCCGCAGGGAGCTGCAGGAGACCATGGACGCCAACGTCATGGTGTTCCGCACCGAGCAGACGATCAAGACGGCCGTCGAGAAGATCGCCGAGCTGCGCGAGCGCTACAAGAACGTCTCGATCCAGGACAAGGGCAAGCGGTTCAACACCGACCTGCTGGAGGCCATCGAGCTGGGCAACCTGCTCGACCTGGCCGAGGTCATGGCCGTCTCCGCGCTGGCCCGCAAGGAGTCCCGCGGCGGTCACTACCGCGAGGACTACCCCAACCGCGACGACGTCAACTTCATGCGCCACACCATGGCGTACCGCGAGGTGGGCGACGACGGCACCGAGTCCATCCGTCTCGACTACAAGCCGGTCGTCCAGACCCGCTACCAGCCGATGGAGCGTAAGTACTGATGGCAACCCCGACCCTGGACAAGGCGGACGCGGCCGGCCGGCCCGAGCCCGGTTTCGCCGACTCCCCGTACATCACGGTCACCTTCCGCATCCGCCGCTTCAACTCCGAGGTCTCGGCGGAGGCGGTCTGGGAAGACTTCCAGCTGGAGATCGACCCGAAGGAGCGCGTCCTCGACGGCCTCCACAAGATCAAGTGGGACCTGGACGGCACGCTGACCTTCCGCCGCTCCTGCGCCCACGGGATCTGCGGCTCGGACGCGATGAGGATCAACGGCAAGAACCGTCTTGCCTGCAAGACCCTCATCAAGGACATCAACCCCGAGAAGCCGATCACGGTCGAGCCCATCAAGGGCCTCACGGTCCTGAAGGACCTCGTGGTCGACATGGAGCCGTTCTTCCAGGCGTACCGGGACGTCATGCCCTTCCTCATCACGAAGGACACGAACGAGCCCACGCGCGAGCGGCTGCAGACGGCCGAGGACCGCGAGCGCTTCGACGACACCACCAAGTGCATCCTCTGCGCGGCCTGCACGTCGTCCTGCCCGGTCTTCTGGAACGACGGCCAGTACTTCGGCCCGGCCGCCATCGTCAACGCGCACCGCTTCATCTTCGACTCGCGTGACGAGGCGGGCGAGCAGCGCCTGGAGATCCTCAACGACCGCGACGGCGTGTGGCGCTGCCGCACGACCTTCAACTGCACGGACGCCTGCCCGCGCGGTATCGAGGTCACGAAGGCGATCCAGGAGGTGAAGCGAGCGCTGATCACGCGCCGCTTCTGACCTCCGCACCCCCGCGGTGACGTGGGCCCCGCTCCCGGTTTCACGCCGGGGCGGGGCCTTCGTCGTACGCGCTTCTCGTACGGCCCTCGAACGGCCTGCACGCAACGCTTTACTGCTGCTCGCCGACGTGATCAGCTTCTCCCGACATGTACACAGCAGCCTCTGGGGAGCGGCTGACGGGAGGGGGGAGCGCGTCGATGCGTGCTGCCGAGGAACTGACGGTGCGGCCATGCCCGCAGTGCGGGACGGAGATCCGCGCGGATCGCCGGTTCACCGTGTGGTGTGCGGCCTGCGACTGGAACCTGGAGCCGGGCGGCCGGCCGGACGGCGCGGCCGAGGACAAGGGCCGGCTGCGGCGGCTGCGCAGGCGGCTGGCTCAGCAGTACGGTGAGCAGCTCTACGCCGACCTCGGCGCCGCCGAGGCACAGCAGCGCCCGGGACGTCGTACGAAGGCGGGCGTCGTCGCCTACGCGATTTCCCTCGGGGTGCACGCGGTGACCGCCGCCCTGGTCCTGAGCGGGCTGTGGTTGCTGGTCACGGGCTGGGGCGGCCTGGGCGTCGTGGGCGGCCTGCTCCTGCTGGCGCTGGCCTGGCCGCTCCGGCCGAGGCTGAACCGGCTGCCCTCCGACGCTCGGGTCCTGTCCCGCAACGACGCGCCCGAGCTGTACGCCCTGATCGACGAGGTCGCCGCCGCCGTGGGCACCCGGGGCGTGGACACGGTGGTCGTCGACACCCGGGCCAACGCGAGCGTGACCCAGCTCGGCCTGCGCCGCCGGCTGCTGACGCTGGGCCTGCCGCTGTGGGAGGTCCTGACCTGGCAGCAGCGGACCGCCCTTCTGGGGCATGAACTCGGCCACTTCACCAACGGGGACACCCGCCACGGCAGGGTCGTGGGGACCGCCTACAGGTCCCTGGGGACATGGCACTACTACCTCGCCCCGACCCCGCGGCCCACCTTCACGGAGGCGCTCGTCAACCTCGTGTACCTGGTGCCGCGCCGGCTGGTCATGGGCCTGCTGGCGCTGCTGGAACTGCTGACCGCGCGGGACTCCCAGCGCAGCGAGTACCTCGCCGACGCGGCGGCCGCCCGTGCGGCGTCCACCGAGGCCGCGGTGGGGCTGATGGACCGCCTCCTCGTCACCGACTCGATCGACACCACCCTGTCGCGCGAGGTCAACGGCCGTCGGATGCGCGGGCCGGGGCGGATCACCGCCGAGGACGCCGAAGGGCTGTGGGAAGCCCTGGCCGACCACATGGATTCGATCCCGGAGGCCGAGTACGAGCGCATCCGCCGGGTCGGCGAGCGGCACGGCCACAGCGTCGACGCGCAGCACCCGCCGACCCACCTGCGCCGCGGCCTCCTGCTCCGGGTCACGCCCGTGCCCCCTCTGGTGACGACCGACGCCGCCCGGTCCGAACGCATCACCGCCGAACTGGGCGAGACGCGGTCGGCCCTGGCGCTGAGGATCGTCAGGGACGCGTAGCCGGAACGCCTACAACTGGCTCAGGATCGTCGGGTCCGTGATCTTCAGGTCGTCGGCCAGCATCAGTGCCTTGCTGAGGATCACGCCCAGCATCCGGTCCCCCTCGTACGGCAGGTAGCCGGTCTGTGGGGTGGCCGGGGCGTGCTTCGGGACGATGCACAGGTACTGGTCGTCGGGGGTCATCAGGATGTTGCCCGAGCCCATGTGGATCTTGTATGTGTGGCGTTCGCCCTTCACGTGCAGGAAGCGGCCCTCGACGGTGCAGCGGTCGGCGATGGCGAGGCGGGGTATGAGGCGTTCGAGCAGGGCCCGGCGGGTCTCGGCGCTCTGGTTGAGCGTGCCGAAGCCGTAGCGCGACCAGTACTCGCGGAACCGGCCGCCGGGGCCAGGTCGGGTCGTTGCCGACGCTGGACACTCCGACGAACAGGTCGACGTCCCGCAGGACTTCGGAGAGCACGAGGGGCGGGATGTCGGTGAGGGGGAGCGGGCCGACGGGGGCGGCGCCGTCCCGCAGCCACATGCGGTACTCGCCGCCGCAGCAGTGCGCCCAGTTCTGCGGGGCGTCGATCGGGTAGAAGCGCACCTGGTCGGTGCGCAGGCGCAGGAAGCTGCCGGATCCCTGGGTGGTGTCGTCGCTGTTGTCTCCGTCGCCCTCGATCCAGTACTCGGCGCGCAGTCCCCACTGCGGCAGCTCTCGGGTGGCCGGCGGTGCCTCGTCGTCGACCATCAGGCGCAGCCTGTTGCGCCAGCCGCGGATCGCGGCCAGGGAGTTGAACTGGTGCTGGCGCAGGATGTGCGCCGCGAAGCGGTTGGAGTACGTGCCGGTCGCGCGTTCGGCGTCCGTGAGGAGGTAGACCTCGCGGTGGGCCTGCTTGAACGGCTGGGTGATGCCGTGCCGCTCCAGCCAGTCCCGCCAGGCGACGATCTCGGCGGGCTCGTGCCCGACGGGGTGCCAGAGCGCGACCTGCGCCCCTTCGCCCACGGGATCGTCGGTGAGGGTGCGCAGGGCGCCGTCCGCGTATCCCGCGGTCGTGCCGTCGACGGTCCACAGGAGGCGGCGGGCGAGGGTGCCGACCAGGGGGTGGTCCAGGTAGCGCTCGCGCCAGGTGGCGTAGGACCAGGTGCGGCGGGCGAGGAACTGGCGGTCCAGCCGCTCGCTCTGCGCCGAGAGCATCTTGTCGATGTCCTTGACGGCGGCCTTGAGCTCCTTGAGCTCGTCGGGGTGGTCGCGTCTGACGGCCGCGGGAACCGTCTTCACCGTCCTGCCGCCGGCGTTGCGCCAGCCCAGCAGGCACCTGGTGCCCTCGACCTCGAGGACGGCCGTGACGTCCCCGAACCGGCGCTCCGTGCGGCCGACCTCGGTCAACCCGTAGGCGGGGACGGCGAGTTCCTCGATCTCCTCGCGGCCGAGCCCGAGGGCGGCGGCCCGCTTCTCCAGTGCGGCGTCGACGAGCTTGGCCGTGGGCTTGTAGGTCACCCGGGTCGCCAGCCGGGCCAGTTCGGCGAGGGCGGCCTCGCCGTCCAGGCGGGACAGGGCGAGGACACCGGCGTTGGCGACCTTCGGGTTGCGCGGGCCGACGCCGGGGACCTTCCTGAGCGAGGTCTCGACGAGGGCGCCCAGGGCGCGGGCGGTGTCGGGGTGCGGCGGGAGGAGGCAGAGCAGCCAGGCCAGACCCCGCAGGGCGTTGGCGTTGTAGGGGTCGTAGGTGTGGTTGACGGGGTCGGTCGGATACCCCTCTTCCAGAGGGAAGGTCCGGGGGCGGCCTACGAGGGCGAGCCAGGGCAGGGCGGTGGCGCGGACGCGTTCGGCGCCGACGGCCTCGACGAGGGCGTGGGCCCGCTGGTCCCACTTGGGGCTGGGCTTGGCGGTGGTGGCCGTGACCAGGTGGGCGAGCAGGGCCTGCCAGTCGGGTCCGGCGGCGTCGCTCATCGCCTGCTCCGCCCACTGCTCGCCGACGTTGAGGACGGGCACGGTGAGCTTCTTCGCCAGCACGGCCACCGGGTCGTCGCCGTCGATGTAGGAGTCCAGGGCGGCCCGGCGGTAGAAGGCGACGACGGCGGGGGCGAGGGGGCGGCCGCAGGCCAGTTCGGCCTCGGCGAGGACCGCGGAGTGCGAGCCGTACCAGTGGCCGTGCTGCCGGCCGAGTTCGTCCAGCGCCTTGAGCCGCTCGGTGGAGAGCCGGTCCCCGGGCAGGCCGCGCGCCAGGATGCCGACGAGCGTCAGGGCGTGCCCGCGGGCGTCCGAGCCCTCGCTCACCGAGTGGTAGAGCGCCACGAGTTCGTCGGCGAGCGCTCCCCGCGTCTCCTCCGGCAGTGCGCGCAGCCGGTCGAGGACCCCGGCCCACAGGCCGTTCCACGCGCCGTTGTTGGCGGCCGCGGCCCTGAGCATCTCGACGGCCAGCTCCCCCAGTTCGCCGTCGGCGGCCAGCCGCCCGACCATGTCCTTGTACTTCTGGATCTCCCCCACCGTCATCCCCCCACCAGCGGAACCAGCTTGAGAAACGTGACCTCGGTGCCGGACGCGAGCTCGATCTCCTCGTCCGGCTCGGTGACCTGGCGGTCGCCGACCAGCACCAGGAAGCCGTTCCCGGCGAAGGCCTCGAGCGCCAGCTCGGCCTGGGCCTCGGGGTCCACCCGGCGCGGGGTGCGCAGCGCGTACCCGTTCGGCACCCGCTCCGTGTCCGCAGGCTGCACCAGGCCCTGGAACACCCCCGGCGTGTGCGTGTTGTACTCGGCGACCTCCTGGAAGACCCGGCGCCGGATCAGCTCACGCACGGTGAGCCGCTCCTCGGCGACCTCCAGCCGCCGGCCGGCTCCCCGCTCCCCCGCAGTCGTCTCGTCGACGAACGTCACGATTGCCATGCCGACGACAGTACGAGCCGCCACTGACAATCACGGGTTCCGGGCGAACAGACACCTATGGTGACGGTATGTCAGATGACGAGTCGTACGAACTGCTCGGGTTCGACAACGTCCTGCTGCCCGTCGGCGACCTCGGTGGGGCGGTCGACTTCTACGGGCGTGCCGGGTTCGCGGTGGGGTTCCGGTTCGACGAGGCCGGGATCGCGCTGCTGAAGGTCGGGGGCGAGACGCCCGGCATCCTGCTGCGCCAGGAGGAGGGGCTGGGGCACCGGCCGCCGCCGTGGCCGTCCCCGCGGCTGTGGGTGGAGGTGCCGGACGCCCGGGCGGCGGCGCGCGCGCTCGCCGGGGCTGGCATCGCGCCCCTGGACGAGCCGTTCTCCTCGGCCACCGGCTGGACCGTGGAGATCGCCGATCCCTGGGGGAACGTCATCGGCTTCACGGACTACACCAAGCGGCCGGAGCTGGGCCGCAGGCCGTGAGGGCGGCTCCGCCCCGGGACCGGTGAGGCCAACTCCGGCTTCCCTGCCACGGCGAGGTCAACTCCGCCTGGTTCCCTGTTGAACGCGTTCAAAAAGAGGTCTACAGTTCACTCCTGTCAGCGTTTTGAACGCGTTCAAGAAGGGGTGGGGCATGGACCGTACGGTCATCGCCTACGTCATCTACCTGCTGGTCAGCGTCGGGCTCACCATCTGGGTGGCCCGCACGCTCAGCCGCAACGGGCGGATCTTCCTGGCCGACGTACTGCACGGCAACGAGCAGCTCGCCGACGCCGTGAACCACCTTCTGGTGGTCGGCTTCTACCTCGTCAACCTCGGCTTCGTCGCCCTCTACCTGAGCGGCGACCAGACCATCGAGGACACCCGGGGGATCTTCGAGGCCCTGTCGACCAAGGTGGGCGTGGTGCTGCTGGTGCTCGGCGTGATGCACCTGGGCAACGTCTACGTCCTCAACAAGATCCGGCGGCGCGGGGTGATGGAGCGCGAGCAGGTCCCGCCGGTCGGCCCGCAGGACTGGGTCGCCCCCCAGGCCGGGGCATGAGCGGCACCTCGGCGGGCCGGGCCCCGGTCCGCCGGCTGACCGTCCTGTACGACGCCGACTGCTCGCTCTGCGCCTATCTGCGGGACTGGCTGAACCGGCAGCCGCAACTGGTGCCGCTGGAGCTCGTGCCCGCGAACTCGGAACGGGCCCGGCGGCGCTACCCGCGCCTCGACCACCGGGCCACCCTCGACGACATCACCGTCGTCGGCGACGCCGGTCAGGTCTACCGGGGCGCCGCCGCCTGGATCGTCACCCTGTGGGCCCTGCGCGAGCACCGGCCGCTCGCGCACCGGCTCAGCACCCCGGCGGGCGCGCCGTTCGCCAAGGGGGCGGCGCTGGCCGCGGCGAAGTGGCGGGGCTCGCAGTGGGGGCGGAGCCGCGAGCGGTGGGGCGGGCAGGCGTACGGGCGGACGGACGGCTGGTCCTACGACCCGGCGCACGGCTGGACCCACACCGCCCCGGGCTGCGGCGACGGCACCTGCCCCACCCCGTAGGCTCTCGTCCGTGCCTGCGAAGAACGACAGCCCCGACGAGGGCACCGCGCCGACCACCAAGTCCGAGCAGACCCGCGCGCTGATCCTGGAGACCGCCATGCGGCTCTTCCAGGAGCGCGGCTACGACAAGACGACGATGCGGGCCATCGCCCAGGAGGCCGGCGTCTCCGTGGGCAACGCGTACTACTACTTCGCCGGCAAGGAGCACCTGATCCAGGGCTTCTACGACCGTCTCGCCGCCGAGCACCGGCTGGCGATCCGGGAGGTCCTGGACCGGGAGACCGAACTGGAGGCGCGGCTCTCGGGCGTGCTGAAGCTGTGGCTGGACATCGCGACGCCGTACCACGAGTTCGCCGTCCAGTTCTTCAAGAACGCCGCCGATCCGGACAGCCCGCTCAGCCCCTTCTCCCCGGAGTCGGAGCACGCGCGCGAGGAGGCGATCTCCGTCCACCGGGAGGTGCTGGCGGGGGCGACGAAGACGAAGGTCCCGGAGGAACTGCGCGACGTGCTGCCCGAGTTGATGTGGCTCTCCCAGATGGGCCTCGTCCTGTACTGGATCTTCGACCGGACGGAGGGCCGGCAGCGCAGCTACCGGCTGGCCGAACGGGGGGCACGGCTGACGGCCCGGGGTGTGTCGCTGGCCCGCTTCCGGGTGCTGCGCCCGCTGGTGCGGGAGGTGCACGAGCTGTTCACGGACTTCCTGCCGGGGATGACCAAGGTGCTGCCCACCCCCGGCAAGTCCTAGCGCGGTCAGTTGACCGCGTCCACCTCGCCCTCGGCGAGCTCGACGTCGTACACCAGGGGCCCGGCCTCGACCACGACCTGCTGCGCCCGCGTCCCGTACGACGGAGCCGTGACCGTCAGCAGGTAGGTTCCCGGCCCCGGTACGGACAGGATGTAGGAGCCGTCCGCCAGTGACCGCACGCGGTCCAGCTGGCGTCCGCCCTTCGACAGCAGCGTCACCGAGGCGCCGTCCACCGGCTCGCCGTCGGCGGTGCGGACGAAGCCGTGGACCGCCGAGGCCGGCCCGTCCCCGGCCACCGCCTCCGCCTCCTCCTTCGGCTCCACCGCCAGATGCGGCAGCCGCTTGTCCAGCCAGGCCGGCAGCCACCAGTTGGAGTCGCCCAGCAGGTGCATCGCGGCCGGCACCAGCGCCGTACGCAGGATGAAGGCGTCGAGGGCGACCGCCGCCGCGAGGCCCACGCCCGCCATCGCCGCGCCCGAGTCACCGCTCAGGACGAAGGCGAGGAACACGCAGACCATGATCAGGGCGGCGGAGTTGATGACGCGGCTGGTCTCCGCGAGGCCCACGCGCACCGCGCGCGCGTTGTCCCTCGTGTGCACCCACTCCTCGTGCATGCGGCTCACCAGGAACACCTGGTAGTCCATGGAGAGGCCGAAGAGCAGGGACAGCATGATGACCGGCAGGAACGCGTTGATCGGGCCCTCCTTGCCGAGGTTCAGCAGGTCCAGGCCCCAGCCCCACTGGAAGACCGCGACCAGGACGCCGAAGGAGGCCGCCGCGGCGATCAGGTTCATCAGGGCCGCCGTCAGCGGCACGACCAGGGAGCGGAAGGCGACCAGCAGGAGCAGGAAGCCCAGGCCGATGATGGTCGCGATGAACAGCGGCAGCCGGTCGCCCGTCACGGACGCGAAGTCCTTCGACACGGCCGTCACGCCGCCCACGTGCGCCTGGGCCCCGGCCCGCGGGATCACCTGGTCGCGCAGGGTGTCGATGAGGTCGTCGGTCTGCTTGGACTGCGGGGACGTCGTCGGCACGACCTGGATCACGGTCACGCCCCGCGCGGACGGCAGCGCGGCCACCTGCGCCACTCCGGGGGTCGCCCGGATGTCCTTGACCAGTGTGGTCGTGTCGCCGCCGGCGCTGACCACCTGCAGGGGCCCGTTGAACCCGGGGCCGAAGCCCTCGGCCAGCAGGTCGTAGGCCTTCCTGGTGGTCGTCGACGCCTGGTCGTTGCCCTGGTCGGTGGCGCCCAGGCGGAGCGAGAGGACGGGAACGGCGAGGACGGCCATGACGATCAGGGCGAGCGCGGCGATCCTGCGGGGCCGCTTCTCGACGTTCGCCGACCAGCGGGCGGCGAACCCGCTCGCGTGCTCCTGCTCGGGGCCGTTGGCGGCGAGGCGGCGGCGCTGGCGGCGGCTGAGGACGCGCGGGCCCAGGAAGCCGAGCAGGGCCGGCAGGAGGGTCGTGGCGGCCAGCACGCTCAGGACGACCGTCAGCGAGGTGCCGATGACCACGCCGTCCAGGAACCGCAGCCGGGTGACGAGCATGCCGGCGAGCGCGATGCAGACCGTGCCGCCCGCGAACAGCACCGCGCGGCCGGAGGTGTTGAGGGCGGTGACGGCCGCTTCCTCGGGGTCCATGCCGCGCAGGATGCCGCGCCGGTGCCGGGTGACGATGAAGAGCGCGTAGTCGATGCCGACGCCGAGGCCGATCAGGGACGCGAGCAGCGGGGCGATGTCGGGGATGTCCGTGCTGTGGCTGAGCAGTTGGGTGGAGAACAGGCCCATGCCGACGCCGAAGACGGCGATGGCGATCGGCAGCAGCATCGCGAAGAGCGAGCCGAAGGCCAGGAACAGCACGACGGCCGCCGCGACGATGCCGACCATCTCCGACAGGCCCTGGGGCGGCTCCTGGACGCGCTGGATGGCCTGGCCACCCAGCTCCACCCGCAGACCGCTCGTCCTCGCCGCCTGCGCGGTGTCGAGGACGTTCTGGACGAGGTCCTTGGGCACCTCGTTGGCGCGCTTGGCGAAGGTCAGCTGGGCGTAGGCGATGGTGCCGTCGCGGCTGATCTGCGCCGCGCCCCGGGGGCCGGCGTAGGGGCTGGTGACCGCGCCGACGCCGGTCATCCCCGCAATCCTGTCGAGGGCCGGCCGGATGCGGTCCTGGACCGCCTTGTCCCGCACCGAGCCGTGGTCGACCTTCCACACCACGGTGTCGGTGTCGCCCGAGGTGTTCGGGAAGGCCTTCTGCATCAGGTCGTACGCGCTCTTGGAGTCCGTGTCGGGGAGGGAGAAGACGTTCGCGTAGTTCGTTCCCGCCGTCGAGGCCGAGAAGCCCAGGCCGAACAGCGCCCCCACCCACAGCAACAGGACCACCAGCCGGTGCCGGTAGCACCACCGTGCCAATGCCGCCACGATCAAAACTCCTTCGTCGTCGTCCGGTCGTCGGTCGGTCCCCCAGGTCCTGGGCAACAGGATCGGGACCGCCACGCGCGCGTGGTGGGATTCGGCCATGACTCTCAAGGAATTCCAAAGACGGTTCGGGCCTCGACTGTCAGTGGCCCGCCCGATACTGGGGGCATGACGACGGCTCCAGGCACCGTGCTGGTGGTGGAGGACGAGCCGAGCATCGCGGACGTCCTCGCCATCGCCCTTCGCTACCACCGCTTCGAGGTGATGGTCGCGGGCACCGTCCGCGAGGCCCTCGCGCTCGTCGAGCGCACCCGGCCGGACGCGGCGCTGCTCGACGTCATGCTCCCGGACGGGGACGGGCGCGCGCTGGGCCGCGAACTGCGCGACCGCCGGCCCGACCTGGCCCTGGTCTTCCTCACCGCGCGCGACTCGCCCGCCGAGGTCGTCGGCGCCCTCGGCTTCGGCGACGACTACATCACCAAGCCGTTCAACATCGACGAGGTCGTCGCCCGGATCACGGCGGTGCTGCGGCGCACCCGGCCGGCCGACATCCTGCCGCAGCGGCCGCCGCTGCGCTACGGCGACCTGGAGCTGGACGAGACGACGTACAGCGTGCACCGCGCGGGCCGCAGCGTCGAGCTCACCCCCACCGAGTACGCGCTGCTGCGGTTCCTGGTGCGCAACGGCGGCCGGATCGTGCCCAAGGAGCAACTGCTGCGGCACGTCTGGCAGTACGAGCACACCCCGCCCGAGTCCACCGTGGTGGAGACCTACATCAGCTATCTGCGCCGGAAACTGGACGCCCTGGGGCCGCCGGTGATCACCACGCGGCGTGGCGTGGGATACGGGCTGGCATGAAGGCCCGCTGGCTGAACTGCGAACGCGGCGTCCACTCGCTGCGCGCCAAGCTCACCCTGACCAATGTCGCGCTGCTCGCGCTCGGCATCGTCGCGGCGACCGCCGTCAGCCTGATGGGCATGCGGTACTACCTGCTCGGCCAGATCGACACCGAGCTGACCAAGACCCGTGACTCACTGGGCGGTTCGCAGCTGACCCTGCGGCAGATCGACTCGCTCAGCGTGCTGGGCTTCGTCCACGAGCGGCTCGCCCCCCAGCAGACCGACGAGCGCGCGGCCCCGGACACGATCTACGCCGCCGTCGACGCCGACGGCCATGTCGCCAGCCTCCTCGGCTTCAAGCCCACCGAGGCACAGCACAGTCTGAGCCGGGCGGTAGGCGACCCGCACGCCCTGATGAAACACACCCGGCCGCAGGACGTCAGGGTGCACGGCGCGCCGTACCGCGTGACGGCAACCCGGCTGCCCGACGGCACCTACATCCTGCTGGCCAGCTCCACCGACGCCCTGCACCGGGGCATGCTGAAGGCCCTCAAACTCGACCTGACCATCGGCACGCTGCTCCTGGCCCTGCTGGCCTGTCTGACGCTGTTCAGCGTGCGGCGGCGGATGCGGCCGCTGGAGGACATGGTGGAGACGTCGTCGGCCATCGCCGAGGGCGACCTGACCCGGCGTGTGCCCTCCAGTCACCATCCCACCCAGGAGGTCGAGCAGCTGCGGCTGGCCCTCAACTCCATGCTGCACCAGGTGGAGTCGGCGTACCGCACCCGTGAGGACAGCGCGGCCCAGCTGCGCCGTTTCGTGGCCGACGCCTCGCACGAGCTGCGCACCCCGCTGTCGGCGATACGCGGCTATCTGCAGCTGTACGACAAGGGGATGCTCAGCGATCCGGACGAGCGGAAGCGGGCCTGGGAGCGGGTGCTCGCCGAGACCGACCGCATGGGGCGCCTGGTGGACGAGCTGCTCACGCTGGCCCGTCTGGACCAGCAGCCCGAACTGCGCTTCCGCAACGTCGACGTCAGCCGCCTGGTGCGGGACGCCGCCCAGGACCTGCGGGCGCAGCAGCCGGACCGGCCCGTCGAGGTGGCCGCCGACGGCTCCGTGCTGGTGCGGGCCGACGAGTCGGGGCTCAGGCAGGTGCTGGGCAATCTGGTGGGCAACGTCCGCACGCACACGCCGGCCGAGGTGCCGGTGCGGCTGGGGGTGGAGCGGGAGGACGGCGTCGTGCGGCTGTGTGTCGCGGACGACGGTCCGGGGCTGTGTTCCGAGGACGCGGCGCGGGTCTTCGACCGGTTCTTCCGGGCCGGCGGGGGCGCGGGCAGCGGTCTCGGACTGGCCATCGTGCAGGGGGTCGTTCACGCGCACGGCGGTGAGGTGGCGGTGCGCACGGCGCCCGGGGAGGGTCTCGCGGTCACGGTCACCCTGCCGGCGCGGGCGGCCTCCACCACGCCGTAGTCACGGTGTTCCGGCGCCCGCGAGGACGAGCGCCCACACCGTCTTGCCGTGACGGCCGCGGCTCCACACGCCCCAGGCGGCCGCGACGCTCTCCACCAGGCGCAATCCGCGGCCGGACTCCGACGACTCCCCGACCAGGCGTAATCGGGGCTCCAGTTGCCCCTCGTCGGACACCTCGATGAGACACGAGCCGTCGGCGAGCGCGGTCACCGCCACCTCGAACTCCCGCTCCAGCAGGGGGCCGTGGCGGACGACGTTGGTCGCCAGTTCGGACACCAGCAGTACGGCGTCGGTCAGCGCCCGGTCGTCCGGCCCGTGTCCCCAGTCGGCCAGGTGGTCCCGCACCCGGCGCCGGGCGAGTCCGACGGAGGCCGGGTGCCGGGGCAACCGGAAGGAGTTGCGTCTCATCACGTCGGCTCCTCACCCCACGCACACCTCCGTCACATGGTCCTGTGTTCGGGTGAGTACCCGGCTGCTCCGGGCGAATGTCCAGGACACGGCATCGCGTCAGATCCAGTTCAGGCTCCACAGCCGGTAGACGCCCGTGCCGTCGTCCAGGTACTGGCTGCCGCCGACGTCCTCGCTGCTGAGGACGTACTCCTTGCCCTGCCACAGCGGGATCACCGGCACGTCGTGGGCGATGTCCTGCTGGAGCGTGCGCAGGTCGGAGGTGGCGTCGCCGCGGTCGGCGTACTCCTGGCTGGTCTGGATCAGGTTGTCGACGGCCTTGTTGCTGTAGCCGGTGTTCATGGTGGCGCCGCTGCCGACGAGCGTGGCGCCGAAGGTGTCCGGGTCGGGGTAGTCGGCGACCCAGCCGACGGCGTAGGCGTCGAGCCTGCCGGTCGCCCACCGCTTCTGGAAGGCGGTCCACTCGTAGCCCTTGAGGGTCACCTTGAACAGGCCGCTCGTCTCCAGCTGCCGCTTGAGGTCCGCCGCCTCCGCCGCCGCGGAGCCGCTGTTCTTGCCGTAGCCGTAGGTGAAGCGCACCGGCAGCGTCACGCCGGCCTCGATGAGCAGGGCCCTGGCCTTCTTGGCGTTCTGCGTGGGGTAGGCGTCGAAGAACGACGTGGTGTGGCCGGTCAGGCCCGTCGGGATGAGCGAGTACAGCGGGTCGACGGTCCCCTTGTAGACGGTGGCGGCCAGTTGCTCGCGGTTGATCAGCCAGGCCACCGCCTGGCGGACTCGCACGTCGTGCAGGGGCGAGCCGGCGCGGGTGTTGAGGTAGAGGTTGCGGGTCTCGGAGCTGTCGGACTCGGAGAGGCGCTGGTCGGGATCGCTGGCGGACAGCCCGGACAGGACCTGGGGCGGCAGCTGACGGCTGGCCACGTCGACCTGCTTCGCCTTCCACGCGCTGTTCAGGGCGTCCGCGTCGGTGTAGTAGCGCAGGTCGACGGGGCGGCCGGTCTTGTCGATGGCGCCCTTGTAGGCGCCGTTGGGGGTGAGGACCGCCTTCTTGCCCTTCGTATACGCCGTCAGCTTGTACGGGCCGGTGCCGTCGACGCCGGAGTCGGTGCGCAGGCCCTTCGCCGGGTACTTCTCCCGGTCGACGATCGAGCCGGCGCCGGTGGCCACCTTGAACGGGAACGTGGCGTCCGGCGAGGAGAGATGGAAGGTGACGGTCGAGCCGCTGGCGTCGACCGAGCCGAGCGTGCTCAGCAGGGACGACGGGCCGACGTCCGACTTGATCGCCTTGACGCGGTCGAAGGAGTACTTGACGTCCTCGGCGGTCATCTCGCGGCCGCTGGGGAACGTGAGTCCCTTGCGCAGCGTGCAGCGGTATGTCTTCAGGTCGCTGCCGACGAAGGAGCAGCTCTGGGCGGCGTCCGGGACGGGTGCCGCGCCGCCCGCCTCGAAGGTCAGCAGCGACTGGAAGACGTTGCTGAACAGGGCCCAGGAGCCGGCGTCGTAGGCGCCGGCGGGGTCGAGCGACGTGACGGAGTCCGTCGTGCCGACCGTGATCGTCTTTCCGTTGTCGTCCTGCGACGGCAGCAGCTGCCAGCCGCCGATCCCCGCGACCGCCAGTACGAGCAGCGTCGCGAGTACCCGCATGCGAACCGAACGCATCGGTTGGCCCTCCCCAGGCCCGAAGGCCCCAGCACACATGCCACTCCCCTAGTGGCGCGGCTCACCTAATCACACGATTTCGAGCTCGGGGAAGAGGAGTTCGACGAGTTGAGAAAGACGTTACTGCCAGCGGTTTCGGCCATATTTCACAGCGCGCTCACAGGGTTTCCGGGGTGGGGGCGGGAAGCCCGTTTCTTCGCTCGGGCCGGCGTGCTCACGCGCGCGTGGAGGCCAGTTCGATCACGGTGATGTCCGACGGGGCGCCCACGCGCGTGGGTGGGCCCCAGGCGCCGGCGCCCCGGCTGACGTAGAGCTGGGTGTCGCCGTAGCGCTCCAGGCCCGCGACGGTGGGGTTCGCGGCCGCCGCGATGAAGTTGCCGGGCCAGAGCTGGCCGCCGTGGGTGTGGCCGGAGAGCTGGAGGTCGACGTGGTGCCTGACGGCCTCGTGGATCTGGACGGGCTGGTGGGCGAGGAGCACGCACGCGCGTGCCGTGTCCCGGTCGCCGAGCGCCCTGCCGAAGTCGGGGCCCTGTCCCTCGCTCTCGCCCGCGATGTCGTTGACGCCGGCCAGGTCGAAGTACGGCAGTTCGGTGCGGGCGTTCTCCAGCGGGTGCAGCCCGAGTCGGCGCACCTCCTCGACCCACTGCTCGGCGCCCGAGAAGTACTCGTGGTTGCCGGTGACGAAGTAGGAGGGCGCGCGCAGCTGCCGCAACGGGGCGGCCGCCGGTCCCAGGTCCTTGACGCTGCCGTCGACCAGGTCGCCGACGACCGCGACGATGTCGGGCTGCGTGGAGTTGATCGTGTCGACGACCTGCTGCGCGAACCCCCGGCCCAGGATCGGCCCCAGATGGATGTCGCTGACCACCGCGATGCGGTATCCGTGCGCCGCGCGCGGCAGCTTGGCCAGCGGCACGGTGACCCGCTTGACGCGCGGCCCGCGCAGCACACCGTAGGTGCCGTAGCCGACGGTCCCCACGGCGGCCGCGGCGGCGGCACCGGCCACCACCCGTGAGACGAAGAGGCGGCGGGAAGGATCGGGGACGGCGGAATCGGCTTCGGGTCGCGTCTCGTGTTCCACGCCGGGGTGTACGGGCTCGCGCTCCGGCGCGGAGTCCGATGCGCGCGCCCCTTCGGCCGCCGGTGCCCGCGACACGACGGCGCCCGCCGGCACCGGCTCGGCGTCCGCGGGGGCGGCGGTCGACGCGTGCGCCCGCCGCTCCAGGAGCCGCCGCAGCAGCGGCCGTACGACCTCGCCCGCCACGACCGCCAGCAGCAGGTAGACGGAGAGCGCCAGCCACAGGAAACCCGGCCAGGCCAGCACCTGCTGGAGCCAGAAGGGCGCCCCGGCGCGCTCGGCCACGATCGCGCCGACCGCCAGCGCCCAACCGGCCCCGATCAGCGCCGCCCCCGCCCGGCGCGCGGGGCCCGCGCCCCGGGTCGTGTCGCGGAACAGGCGGCGCCACAGGTACCAGTTGGCCCCCACCAGGACGCCGAGCGCGAGCAGAGCGAAGACGATGACCACTGTGCCGTGTACCCCCGCAGTCTGTTGTGTCGGTTCCTGCCGGTTCGTCGGCGTTCGGCCGGTTATGAAGTGCGGCGCAATGCGCGCAGTCCACGCAACCCGATGCCGCCGATGACCGTCCCCAATACGAAGGAGACGACCGCCAGCGTCAGATGCACCCAGAAGTACGCCGTCGGGTGGCCGTCGTCGAACGCGAGCCCACTGCTGTCCTTGATGAGATTTTTCACGAAAGTGACCCAGATGACCCAGCTCCACACCCCGAAGGCGAGCAGGAACCAGGAGACAGGGCGGCTGAGCTTCATGCGTTCAGTATCGCCGCCGCCACTCCGGCCCCGCGCCCGGGGTGGGGAGGGCGGCGGGACATCACGGCCGGTGCCCTGTACGTTTCCGTCCGTGCCCGCACCCAAGAAGACCGTCAGGCGATCCCTGCTGGTCACCTCCGCCGCCCTGTCGTCGCTCGCGTTGACCGCGCCCGTCGCCCTCGCGGCCCCCAGCCCCTCCACGAGCCCTTCGGCCACTCCGCCGGCGGGCATGTCGTCCGTGGGCGGCACCCGGCTCGGCCGGCCCGGCACACAGGTCGATCTGGGCGACGGCGCTCCCGTGCTGCCCAAGGACATCACCGCGCGCTCGTGGATCGTCGCGGACGCCGAGTCCGGCGAGGTCCTCGCCGCGCACAACGCGCACTGGCGGCTGCCTCCGGCGTCCACGATGAAGATGCTGTTCGCGGACACGCTGCTGCCGAAGTTCCCGCGCGACGAGAAGCACAAGGTGGTGCCCGCGGACCTGGCGGGCATGGGCGCCGGCTCCAGCCTGGTCGGGATAAAGGAGGGCGAGACCTACACCGTCCACGACCTGTGGCTCGGCGTCTTCCTGCGCTCCGGCAACGACGCCGTGCACGTGCTGTCGGCGATGAACGACGGGGTCGGCAACACCGTCGAGGAGATGAACGAGCACGCCCAGGAGCTCCAGGCCCTCGACACGAACGTGGTCACCCCCGACGGCTACGACGCCCCCAAGCAGGTCTCCTCCGCCTACGACCTGACGCTGTTCGCCCGCTCCGGCCTGCAGAAGAAGGACTTCCGCGAGTACTGCTCGACCGTGCGGGCGGAGTTCCCGGGCGAGACGAAGAAGACCAAGAAGGGCAAGACGGTCCGAAAGCCCTTCGAGATCCAGAACACCAACCGGCTGCTGGCCGGCGACACCGACATCTCCGTCTACCAGGGCATCGCGGGCGTCAAGAACGGCAACACCACCAACGCCGGCGCGACCTTCACCGGGGTCGCCGAGCGCGACGGCAGGGTGCTGCTGGTGACGGTCATGCACCCCGAGAAGGAAGAGCACAACGAGGTCTACAAGGAGACCGCCAAGCTCTTCGACTGGGGTTTCGCGGCGGCCGGGAAGGCCCGCGCGGTGGGTGAGCTGGTGCCGCCGAGGAGCGCGGTCCGGGCGAGCGCCCAGCCGGGCGCCAACGCCTCCGACGGACAGGCGGGCGGCGCCGGGAACAACGCCTCGGCCACCCCGGTGGCGAAGGCCGCCGGGCACACCGGCAGCGGCATGGGGACCGCGTTCGCGATCTCCGGCGGGGCGCTGGCGCTGCTCGCGGCCGCCGCGTTCCTGGTCAACCGCCGCTGGCCGCTGCCCGATCTGGTACGTCGCCGGTCTCGTCCCTGACCTTGCGCACGATCCCCGCCCGTTCCTCGCGTTCCTCCTCGCGCACCTCCTGCTCCTGGCTCTGCGTCGCCGTCCAGGCGGCGCAGAACAGGACCAGCTTCGAGGTGAAGTTGATCCACAGCAGGAGGGCGACGGGGACCCCGAAGGCGCCGTACATGCTCTTCGCGGCGACGCCCTGCATGTAGCCGCTCAGCAGCGCCTTCAGCAGTTCGAAGCCGACCGCGCCGGTCAGTGCCGCGACGATCAGGCGGCGGCGCGGCGGTTCGACGCCGGGCAGCATCGTCAGGACGTACAGGAGCAGCAGGAAGTCGGCGAACACGGCGACCGTGAACGCGGCGACGTACAGCAGGATCCCGCCCCAGCCGCCGTTCTCCAGCCCGATCTGCCGGGTGATCCAGCCGACCATCGCCGAGGCGACCGTGGAGGCGGCGAGGGTGGCCAGGACGGCGCCGCCGAGGCCGATGAGGATGCCGAGGTCCTTGGCCTTGCGCAGGAAGTAGTTCTCCTCCTGGTCGGGCAGCTCCCACACCGCGCGGAGGCATTCGCGCGTCGAGCCGGCCCAGCCGATGCCGGTGAACAGCAGGGCGGCGCCGGCGATGAGGCCGATGGTGCCGGCGTTCTGGACCAGGCCGTTGATGTCGAGCTGGTCGGAGATGCCGGGCACCTGCTCGGCGATCTTGTTCTGCAGATCCGTCTGCTGCTTCTCGCTGAGCGTGGCCGCGGCGGCCGCCGCGGCCACGGTGAGCAGCGGGAACAGCGCGACGAAACTCGTGAACGTCATCGCGGCGGCCAGCCGGGCCCACTTCACCCGGTCCAGACGCTCGAACGACCGCCACGCGTGCGTGGCCATCAGGCTCGCCACCAGCGGCCCGACGACGGGGAGCTTCTTCAGCCAGTCCATGATCCGACTCTGCCCTCCGTTCGGGATACCAATGTGCGAGTACCCCGAAAAGCCCCTGGGCGGCGGGTGCCGGTGGACTCGCGGTGGCCGTCTACCAGTTCGCCACCGCCAGCCCGTACATCGCCAGCCAGACCAGGCCGATGACGGCGAGGGCGCGGTCGCGCAGGACGACGTCCTCGGGTTCGCCGGCGGCGCCCCGGTCGGCGAAGACGGCGTACCGCAGGACCGCGAGGACGAAGGCGACCATGGAGAGCTGGCGCCAGGGCAGCACGCTGGTGTGCGGCAGGCCGCCCTCCTCCAGGGCCCACATGCAGTAGCCGAGGACGGCGACCCCCGCGGCCAGCTGCCAGACGAAGCGCAGGTAGCCGGTGGTGTACTCGGTGAGCAACGCGCGCGTGGCGCCCGCCTTTCCGGCCATCTGGACGGCTTCGGAGTAGCGCTTGGCCGACACCATGAACAGGGCGCCGAAACCGGTCGTGATCAGGAACCAGCGGGACAGCGGGATGCCCAGTGCCAGCCCCCCGGACACGGCCCGCATCAGGAACCCGGTCGTGACGACCACGAGGTCCACGACCAGGACGCGCTTGAGGCTGACGCAGTACGCCAGTTGCATGCCGAGGTAGGCCGTCAGCAGTGCCGCGACGGCCGGTGAGACCAGCCAGACCGCGGCGGCCGGGGCGAGCACGCCGAGGAGGCCGCCGACGGCGTAGGCGAGCGGCACGGGGACCTGGCCGGCCGCGACCGGGCGGTGGCGCTTGGCGGGGTGGGCGCGGTCGGCGTCGGCGTCCCGGGCGTCGTTGACGAGGTACACGGCGGCGGCGCAGGCCGTGAAGAGGATGAAGACGGCGGCGAGTCGGGGGATCACGGGGCGGGTGAAGAGCTCCCCGGCGGCCGCGGGGGCGGCGACGACCAGGAGGTTCTTGACCCACTGCTTGGGGCGTGCGGTTCTCAGCAGGCCGGTGAGGAGGGTGGCGGGGGTGCGCTTCGGGGGTGGCGCGGGGGTGCGCTCGGGCGCGCGCTGTTCGAGAAGCGCCGTCTCGCGGGAGCGCTGGCCGTTCGTGAGGGGCGCTGCCTCAGTCATGCGCGCCCCCTCCCACCCAGCGCGACCCCAGGCGGGCCGTGAGCACCCCGAGTGCCGCGCCCGCCACCACGTCCGAGGGGTGGTGAACCCCGACGACCAGCCGGGACAGGCACATCGCGGCGGCGAGCGGCGGGACGGCGTACGCGCCGAGGGCCCCGTAGACGAGGGCGGCGGCCGCGGCGGAGGTCGCGTGCGAGCTGGGGAAGGAGTGCGGGCCGAACGTGGGCGCGAGGTGTTCGACATGCGCCGGGCGCGGGCGCCGTACCACCCTCTTCACGCCCATGCTGACGAGGTGCGCTCCCCCGGTGAGCGCCGCACCGCGCAACCAGGCGCCGCGTCGCGCGCCGTCCACGGCGGCCCCGACGAGGCCCGTCACGAGCCACAGCGCACCGTGCTCACCGGCCCGGGAGAGGGCGCGCGCGACGCCGGCGACGCGCGGGTCGGCGCCGTACGCGTGGCAGGCGGAGAGGATTCGGTGGTCCAGGAGGTCCATGTGGACTCACTGTCCACGCCGACACCACCGGAGCTACGGAAATATTGGATGACATCCCATTAATCACCCATTTCGGGGAGGAGATTGATGTTCCGGAACAGACCGCGCATATAGGGGCGATACGGTCACCGACATGTCTGCCAGCACCGCACCGGTCACCACCACCGTCACCGGATGGGGGCGGACCGCTCCCACCGCGGCCCGTCTGATCCGCCCACGGACGTACGAGGAGGCCGTGGCCGCCGTCCGGGAGTGCGGGGCCCGCGGGGGCATCCCGAGGGGCCTGGGACGCGCGTACGGCGACGCGGCGCAGAACGCCGGCGGGGCGGTGTTCGACATGACGGGCCTGGACCGCATCCACGCCATCGACGCCGACGACGGCACCGTGCTGTGCGGCGCGGGCGTGTCCCTGCACCGCCTGATGGAGGTGCTGCTGCCGCTGGGCTGGTTCGTCCCGGTGACGCCCGGCACCCGTCAGGTGACGGTCGGCGGCGCGATCGGGGCGGACATCCACGGCAAGAACCACCACGTGTCCGGCTCCTTCTCCCGGCACGTCCTGTCGATCGAACTCCTCACCGCCGACGGCGAGATCCGCACGGTGGGCCGCGGCACCCCGCTGTTCGACGCGACCGCGGGCGGCATGGGACTGACCGGCGTGATCCTGACCGCCACCCTCGGCCTGCTGCCCGTCGAGACCTCCCTGATGTCGGTCGACACCGAGCGCGCGAGCGACCTGGACGACCTGATGGCACGTCTGACGGGCACCGACCACCACTACCGCTACTCGGTCGCCTGGATCGACCTGCTGGCCCGCGGCGCCGCGACGGGCCGCGCGGTCCTGACGCGCGGCGACCACGCCCCGCTCGACGCGCTGCCGGCACGCGCGCGTACTAGGGCGCTGGAGTTCCGCACCCCTCGGTTCCCGTCCGCGCCCACCTTCCTGCCCGAGGGGCTGCTCAGCCGCACCACCGTGGGCCTGTTCAACGAGCTCTGGTACCGCAGGGCGCCACGCGCGCGTACCGGCGAGCTGCAGCGGATCTCCACGTTCTTCCACCCCCTGGACGGCGTCCCCCAATGGAACCGCGTCTACGGCCGCGGCGGCTTCGTGCAGTACCAGTTCGTCGTCGGACACGGCCAGGAGGACACCCTGCGCCGGATCGTGCGCCGGATCGCCGAACGGCGCTGCCCGTCCTTCCTGGCCGTCCTCAAGCGGTTCGGCCCGGCCGACCCGGGCTGGCTGTCCTTCCCGCTGCCCGGCTGGACGCTGGCCCTCGACATCCCCGCCGCCCTGCCCGGTCTCGGCCGCTTCCTGGACCGGCTCGACGAGGAGGTCGCCGCGGCCGGCGGCCGCGTCTACCTGGCCAAGGACTCCCGCCTGCGCCCCGAACTCCTCGCCGCGATGTACCCGCGCCTCGACGACTTCCGGGCGCTGCGCGCGGAAGTCGACCCGCGCGGGGTGTTCGTGTCGGACCTGTCCCGCCGTCTCGACCTCTAGGAGCTGCAGTCGTGAAGGACGCCTTTGGCCTGCCCCAGTCCCTGCTCGTCCTCGGCGGTACGTCCGAGATCGCGCTCGCCACCGCCCGCCGGCTGATCGCGCGCCGCACGCGCGTGGTGTGGCTCGCCGCACGCCCCTCCCCCGCCCTGGAGGCGGCCGCCGCCGAACTGCGCGCCCTGGGGCCCGAGGTGCACACCGTCGCCTTCGACGCACTCGATCCCGACTCGCACGAGACGGTGCTCGGCAAGGTCTTCGCGGACGGCGACGTCGACATGGTGCTGCTCGCCTTCGGCGTCCTCGGCGACCAGGCCAACGACGAGCGCGAACCGGCCGCGGCGGTGCGGGTCGCGCAGACCAACTACACGGGCGCGGTCTCGGCGGGGCTGGTGAGCGCCCGCGCGCTGCAGGCCCAGGGGCACGGCTCCCTGGTGGTGCTGTCCTCCGTGGCCGGCGAGCGGGCCCGCCGCAGCAACTTCATCTACGGCTCCAGCAAGGCCGGTCTGGACGCCTTCGCGCAGGGCCTGGGCGACGCGCTGCACGGCACCGGCGTGCACGTCATGGTCGTACGCCCCGGGTTCGTCCGGTCGAAGATGACCGCGGGACTGCCCGAGACCCCGCTCGCGACGACGCCGGAGAGCGTGGCGACGGCCGTCGAACTCGGCCTGCGGCGGCGCTCGGAGACGGTGTGGGTGCCGGGCGTGCTGCGCGTGGTGATGGCGGCCCTCAGGCACGTCCCGCGCGGGCTGTTCCGACGGCTGGCGCTCTGAGGCGGCGGCCGGCCGCTAACGGCTGCCGATGGTGCCGCGCTCGACGTGGCCGGCCTGCGGCGGTACGACCGTGCCGCCGAAGGCGAATTCCCGCAGCTTGCGCCACACGCCGTCCGCGCCCTGCTCGTACAGGGCGAACCCCGTGCACGGCCAGTCGGCCGCGTAGTCGGCGAGTTCCTCGAAGGCGCGGTCCATCGCCTCGTCGTCGATGCCGTGGGCGACCGTGACATGCGGGTGGTACGGGAACTGCAGTTCGCGCGGCACGGGACCGGAGGCGTCCCGGACCTGCTTCTGCAGCCAGGCGCACTCCTCGGCGCCCTCGACCACCCGGACGTAGACGACCGGGGACAGGGGCCGGAAGGTGCCGGTGCCGGACAGGCGCATCGGGAACGGGCGGCCGCTCGCGGCGACCTCGCTCAGATGCGCCTCCACGGCCGCCAGGTCACCGCCGTCGACCTCGGTCGGCGGCAGCAGGGTGACATGCGTGGGGATACCGTGAGCAGCGGCGTCGCCGAAGCCCGCGCGCAGCTGCTGGAGCTGGCTGCCGTGTGGCTCCGGGACCGCGATCGACACTCCGATCGTTACGGTCCCCACGTCGTCTCCTGTCGTCGTGTGACGGTTCGGTCTGTCGGCCGTCGGCTATCGACTGTACGGCCACGGCTGTGCCGCGGGCAGGCGCAACCGTAGTGATGTGCAGCGCTCTGCCCGGTGGTACGTGTGTTCGGCGGTGTACGTCAGTGCTTGGCGGGCAGGAAGCCCACCCTGTCGTACGCCTGGGCGAGGGTCTCCGCGGCGACCGCGCGCGCCTTCTCCGCGCCCTTGGCGAGGATGGAGTCCAGCGTCTCCGAGTCGTCCAGGTACTGCTGGGTGCGCTCCCGGAAGGGCGTCACGAACTCGACCATGACCTCGGCGAGGTCCGTCTTGAGCGCGCCGTACATCTTGCCCTCGTACTCCGCCTCCAGCTCGGCGATCGTCTTGCCGGTGAGGGTGGAGTAGATGGTGAGCAGGTTGCTGACGCCCGGCTTGTTCTCGGCGTCGTAGCGGATGACGGTGTCGGTGTCGGTGACGGCGCTCTTGACCTTCTTGGCGGTGGCCTTGGGGTCGTCGAGGAGGTTGATGAGCCCCTTCGGCGTGGACGCCGACTTGCTCATCTTGATCGACGGGTCCTGCAGGTCGTAGATCTTCGCCGTCTCCTTGAGGATGTACGGCTTCGGGATCGTGAAGGTCTCGCCGAAGCGGCCGTTGAACCGCGTGGCGAGGTCGCGGGTCAGCTCGACGTGCTGGCGCTGGTCCTCGCCGACCGGGACCTCGTGGGCCTGGTAGAGCAGGATGTCGGCGACCTGGAGGATCGGGTACGTGAACAGGCCGACGCTCGCCCGGTCGGCGCCCTGCTTGGCGGACTTGTCCTTGAACTGGGTCATGCGGGAGGCCTCGCCGAAGCCGGTGAGGCAGTTCATGACCCAGGCGAGCTGGGCGTGCTCGGGGACGTGGCTCTGCACGAAGAGCGTGCAGCGCTCCGGGTCGAGGCCGGCCGCGAGGAGCTGGGCGGCGGCGAGCCGGGTGTTGGCCCGCAGCTCCGCCGGGTCCTGCGGGATCGTGATCGCGTGCAGGTCGACGACCATGTAGAACGCGTCGTGGCTCTCCTGCAGGGCCACCCACTGGCGCACGGCGCCGAGGTAGTTGCCGAGGTGGAACGAGCCGGCGGTGGGCTGGATGCCGGAGAGCACGCGGGGTCGATCAGAGGCCATGCTCACCATTCTCTCAGGTCCGCGGCCCCGATCCGGAACCGGCCGGAAACAGGTGGGAACCGATCTGTGCCCGACGGTGTAACAAGGTGGGAGACGGGCCCTGGACCAGCGAGGGGGGCGGCCCATGCGGCGGCTGAGCGGACGTGCGAGGGCGGGGTGCGGCGCTCTCGTGTCGACGGTGGCGGTGTTCGCGCTGTGCGGCGCGGCCCCGGCCCACGCGGGAGGCCCGGGGTCCGGCGACCGGGACGTCCCCGACGTGGCGATGGTCGTCGCGGGCGGTACCGGGCGGTCGACCGTGCTGCGGTCCGGCGATGCCGCCTTCGCGTGTCTGCGGCGGCTGCTGGCACCGACGTTCACGGGCACGGAACGGGTGCCGGAGGCGTGGACCGAGGGGCACTACCCCCCGGTGGACGTCACCGTGGTCTGGGGGCTGTCGGGCGTCGGGGGCTGGCCGCAGACCGACCGGGCCCCGGGCGGTGACGTGGCCGTGGAGCGGCAGGACCAGCTGTTCGTGGCGGCCGACGGCACGCCCTGGGTCCGCAGCGATCCCGCGCCCGAGGTACGGGACGACGACATCCGGCGCATCGGGCGCCGCGTTCGGTGTTCGTGGAACTGGAGCGGGAGAAGGTGCTGAGCGGGCCGGGGAGCGAGGGGAGCGCCGGGAAGGGACCCGCTGCCGGCCGGAGCCCGGTCCGGTGGGCGCTCTCCGGGCTGGGTGCCGGGCTGGTGGCCGGCGTCGGCGGCACGGTGCTGATGCGCCGCGCGGCGGCCCGGCGCGGAGCCGGACCGCCGCGGGAGGAGCCACGACAGGAGCTGATCGACCTCTGACGGCCGCCGGGGCGTCAGCCGAGGTCGATCTCCGGGTACAGCGGGAAGCCCGCCACCAGGTCCGTGGCGCGCTGGGCGATCTCCTCGGACACCTTCTCGTCGAGGACGTGGGAGGCCTTGGAGGGGGCGCCCGACTTGGTGGTGCCCGGCTCGGCCGTGGTCAGCACGCGGTCGATCAGACCCGCGACCTCGTCCATCTCGGCCGTGCCCAGACCGCGGGTGGTCAGGGCGGGGGTGCCGATGCGGATGCCGGAGGTGTACCAGGCGCCGTTCGGGTCGGCCGGGATGGCGTTGCGGTTGGTGACGATGCCGGAGTCGAGGAGCGCGGCCTCGGCCTGGCGGCCGGTGAGGCCGTAGGAGGTGGCGACGTCGATCAGGTTGAGGTGGTTGTCGGTGCCGCCGGTCACCAGGGTCGCGCCCCGGCGCATCAGGCCCTCGGCCAGCGCGCGGGAGTTGTCCACGATGCGCTGCGCGTAGTCCTGGAAGGAGGGCTGACGCGCCTCGGCGAGGGCGACGGCCTTGGCGGCCATGACGTGCGGGAGCGGGCCGCCGAGGACCATCGGGCAGCCGCGGTCGACCTGGTCCTTGAGCGAGTCGTCGCACAGGACCATGCCGCCGCGCGGGCCGCGCAGCGACTTGTGGGTGGTCGTGGTGACGATCTGGGCGTGCGGGACCGGGTCGAAGTCGCCGGTGAGGACCTTGCCGGCGACGAGGCCCGCGAAGTGCGCCATGTCGACCATCAGCGTCGCGCCGACCTCGTCGGCGATCTCGCGCATGATCCGGAAGTTCACCAGCCGGGGGTAGGCCGAGTAGCCCGCGACGATGATCAGCGGCTTGAACTCGCGGGCGGACGTGCGCAGCGCCTCGTAGTCGATCAGGCCGGTGGCCGGGTCGGTGCCGTAGGAGCGCTGGTCGAACATCTTGCCGGAGATGTTCGGGCGGAAGCCGTGGGTGAGGTGGCCGCCGGCGTCCAGGGACATGCCGAGCATGCGCTGGTTGCCGAAGGCCTGGCGCAGCTCGGCCCAGTCGGCCTCGGAGAGGTCGTTGACCTGGCGGACGCCGGTCTTCTCCAGGAAGGGCGCCTCGACGCGGTCGGCGAGGACGGCCCAGAAGGCGACGAGGTTGGCGTCGATGCCGGAGTGCGGCTGGACGTAGGCGTGGCGGGCGCCGAACAGCTCGCGGGCGTGCTCGGCGGCCAGCGACTCGACGGTGTCGACGTTGCGGCAGCCGGCGTAGAAGCGGCGGCCGACGGTGCCCTCGGCGTACTTGTCGCTGAACCAGTTGCCCATCGCCAGCAGGGTGGCCGGGGAGGCGTAGTTCTCGGAGGCGATCAGCTTGAGCATCTCGCGCTGGTCGTGGACCTCCTGGCCGATGGCGTCGGCCACGCGGGGCTCGACCGCTCGGATCACGTCGAGGGCGGCGCGGAAGGCGGTGGACTCGGTGGAGAGGGAGTCGGCTGACATGAGGGACCTCCGGACGTCGGCTTTCAGCGTTCACGGTACGGCCCAGGCGCACGGCACTCACTGACTCGGGCCGCTCCCCGATGGTCGGTCCCATCCCAGCGCGCCAGTCACGGCCCACCGATCACCCTACCGGGGATGCCGTACGGCGCAGGGGTCCGTCCATCATGCGAGCGGCGGCGTCACAGGATCACGTGCGGCAGGAAGCGGGCGTACTCGTCGGTGACCGGTCCGGACGACTCGCGGAGGCCGAGGCCCGCCGCCTCGTCCTCGACGACCCAGGCGCCGAGGACGACGTGGTTGCCGTCGAAGACGGGCAGCGGGGCCAGCTCCTGGTAGCAGCAGGGCTCCTCGCGCGGGACCGCCTCGCTGCCGGGCTCGTGAATCGTGACGCCGGCGCCCTCGCGGCCCAGCAGCGGCTTGGCGACCCAGCCGGTCGTCACCGCCGACTCGCGCGGGCCGTCCAGGTGGGCGGCGAGGAGGTTGGGGTGGCCCGGATAGAGCTCCCACAGGATCGCCAGCAGCGCCTTGTTGCTCAGCAGCATCTTCCAGGCGGGCTCGATCCACATCGTCGAGCCCGTGCCGCCGCCGTTGTCGAGGGTGTCGAGGACGTGGCCGGCGAAGGCGTCGGTGGTCAGCCACTCCCACGGGTAGAGCTTGAAGCAGCTGCGGATGAAACGGAGCCGGTTGTCGACGAAGCGGCCGGAGAGGGGGTCCCAGCCGATCTCCTCCATCGAGATCCAGTCGGTGTCCAGGCCCGCCTGCTCGGCCGTCTCCTTGAGGTAGGCGACCGTCATCAGGTCCTCGCCGAGTTCGTCGTCCGAGGAGTGCGCGAAGTGCAGGGGGCTGCCGGGCGGGAGGAGCGCGGCCTGCCTCTTCCAGGCGGCGACGAGGCGTTCGTGGAGGGAGTTCCACTGGTCGGCGCCCGGGAAGCGCTCCTCCATCCAGAACCACTGGGGGGACGCGGCCTCGACCAGGGAGGTGGGGGTGTCGGCGTTGTACTCCAGGAGTTTCGCCGGGCCCGTGCCGTCGTAGCGCAGGTCGAAACGGCCGTAGACGGAGGGGAGTTCGGCGCGCCGCCGCCAGGCCTCGGTGACCGCCTCGGCCACGCGGGGGTCGGTGATGCCCAGCTCCGGCAGGCGGCCCTCGGTGACGATGTGCTCCGCCGCGGCGAGGCACATGCGGTGGAGTTCCTCGACGACCTCCTCCAGGGCCTCGACCTCGTCGAGGGTGAAGGAGTAGTAGGCGCTCTCGTCCCAGTAGGGCCGAAGGGAGCCGTCGGGATGGCGGGTGAGGGGGTAGACGAGGCCCTGTTCCTCCACGGTCCGCTGCCAGCCCGGGCGGGGGGTGATGGTGTGTCGCCGCATGGGTGCCTCAGCCGCCGGAGCTTCCCTTGCCGCCGCCGAAGCCGCCGCGGGAGACGCCGTGGCCCGAACCGCCGGAGGACTTGCGGGGCTTGGTGAAGGAACCGCCCTCGACCCAGCCGCCCTTCTTGTCACCCTCGTAGTACCAGGCGCCGTTGACGGAGGACTTGGAGGAGGTGCAGTTCTTGTCGGCGACGACCTTGTAGCCCTTGGCCAGGTTGTAGCTGTCGCGGTCCACGCAGCGCTTGTCCGGATCGGAGGAACACGCGGTGAGCGCGGCGGCCAGAAGGCCCATGCCACCCAGTACGACCGTGCCCGAGCGCAGTGTCCGGCGTGCGTCCGCCATGTTCGTCTCTCCCCGTTGATGTGACCGTGCGATGTCGGTTCGGCGGACAGCCTAGAGACAGGTAAGAGCGCTCGACGAGCCCTCCCCGCTGTGGTAGCCCTCCCCTACAGTCACTTTGTGATCTTTGGGATGGTGTGCGCCCTGGGGGCGGCGGTCTGCTTCGGTACGGCCACGGTGTTGCAGGCGGTCGCCGCGCGGGAGGCGACCGGGGGCGGCGGCGGGGAGGCCGCGCTGCTGCTGCGGGCGTTGCGGCAGTGGCGGTATCTGGCCGGGCTCGCGCTGGACGGGCTGGGTTTCCTGCTGCAGATCGTGGCCCTGCGGTCCATCCCGATCTACGCGGTGGCGGCGGCACTGGCGTCGAGCCTGGCGGTGACGGGGGTGGTCGCGGCCCGGCTGCTGCACGTGCGGCTGAGCGGGCTGGAGTGGGGTGCCGTCGGCATGGTGTGCGCCGGGCTGGCGATGCTGGGCCTGGCGTCGGGCGCGGAGGGCGACCGCCAGGGCTCCATGGCCCTGAAGTGGGCGGTGCTGGTGATCGCGGTGGCGGTGCTGGCGCTCGGGCTGGTGGGCGGACGGTGGACGGGTCGCGGGCGGGATCTGGTGCTGGGGCTGGGGGCCGGGTTCGGGTTCGGGGTGGTCGAGGTGGCGGTGCGGCTGATCGACTCGCTCGCGCCGTCGGCCCTCCTCGCCAATCCGGCGACGTACGCCCTGCTGATCGGCGGCGGCGCGGCCTTCCTGCTGCTCACCTCGGCGCTGCAGCGCGGCTCGGTCACCACGGCCACCGCCGGGATGGTCATCGGCGAGACCCTCTGGCCGGCGGCGGTGGGCGTGGTGTGGCTCGGCGACCGCACCCGGGAGGGGCTGACCTGGCTGGCGGTGCTGGGGTTCGCCGTGGCGGTGGCGGCGGCACTGGCGCTCGCCCGGTTCGGCGAGGCGCCCGCGGAGACGCGGACGGAGACCGCGTGAAAACGAAGAATGCGGCCGCTTATTTGCAAGGCCGATAAAAAGTCACGATACGGACAGCCGAAAAAATCTCGTTCGCTATTTGAACGATCCGTGAAGTTCACCCGTACTGGACGGCGTGACCAGTACCGAAATGGAAACTCCGGTTCATCGACATGAGCACGGCATTTCCGCCGGTACAGCTGTTCGATCTGCTCGTCATTTCTGACGCCCCCAGCTGCAGCTTTTCTTCAAGAAATGGCTGGATCCACCGCTCCAGCGTTGCGCGGACGGCACAGAAGACGGACCGCATAAGGTCCGGACCGAACCAAGGGAGGTGGGCGGGTGAAGACCCTGCTCATCGACAATCACGGCTCGTACACCTACAACCTGTTCCAGCTGATCGCCGAGGTCAACGGCGAGGAACCGGTTGTGGTCCCGAACGACGCCACCGACTCGATCCCCGATCCGGCCGCCCGCCTCGCGGAATTCGACAACGTGGTGGTGTCGCCGGGGCCCGGGCACCCGGCCGGGCCGCGCGACTTCGGGTTCAGCGCCGTCGCGCTCGCCGAGTCGGTGGTCCCCGTGCTCGGGATCTCCCTGGGGCACCAGGGCATCGCGCTCGGGGAGCGGGGCGTGGTGGCGCCCGCGCCGCGACCCCGGCACGGGCATCTGTCCAGAGTCAGGCACGACGGACGGGACCTGTTCGAGGGGGTGCCGCAGGACTTCACCGCCGTCCGCTACCACTCGCTGGCCGTGCGGGAGCCGCTGCCGGAGACGCTCGAGGCCACCGCGTGGTCCGAGGACGGTGTGCTGATGGGTCTGCGGCACCGCAGCCGGCCCCTGTGGGGAGTGCAGTTCCACCCGGAGTCGGTGCTCACCGAGTACGGCCACCGGATGCTGGTCAACTTCCGCAACATGACCGCGGTACGGGCCCGCAGGCCGCGTACGAAGAACACCGCGGTCACCCCGGCCGCGGCGGCGATCCCCGCCCCCGCGCCGCCCGCCCCGCGCCCCCGCAGGGCGAGTCCCGCCTACCGCGTGCACAGCCGCCGGATCGCCGGGGCGGTGGACGCGGAGGCCGCGTTCATCCGGATGTACGGGGCGTCACGGCGGGCGTTCTGGCTGGACAGCGCGCTCGTCGAGGAGGGGCTGTCGCGGTTCTCGTTCTTCGGGGACGACAGCGGTCCGCTCGCGGAGTTCGTGCGCTACGACGTCGACGCCGGGCGGTGCGAGATCGAGCGGCCCGGACGGCCCACCCGGAAGGTCACGGCGAGCGTCTTCGACTATCTGAAACGGCAGTTGACGAGCCGCCGGGTGGACGCGGGCGGGCTGCCGTTCGACTTCACCGGGGGCTATGTCGGCTACTTCGGCTACGAGACGAAGGCCGACTGCGGTTCCCCGAGCCGGCACTCGTCCGGAACACCGGACGCGTGCTGGCTGTTCGCGGACCGGCTGATCGCCGTGGACCACCTCAAGAGGTTCACCTACGCGGTCTGTCTCGCCGAGGACACCCCGCAGGGCGCGCGGGAGGCCGAGGACTGGCTGGAGGGCGCGCTGGCCCAGCTGAGCTTCGTCGCCACCGAGACCGTACGGCCGCCGCGGCGCACGTCCGCGACGCCCGGGCCCGACCTCGGCGCCGCGGAGCCGTGGCTGGCACGCGACCGGGCGAGGTACCTCGCCGACATCGAGGACTGCCGACGGGAGTTGCGGGCGGGGACCAGCTACGAGATCTGCCTGACCGACGCGGCCCGCTTACCCGCGCCGCCCGACGCCTACGAGTTCTACCGGGTGCTGCGCCGGGTCGACCCGGCGCCCTACGCCGCGTTCCTGCGCTTCGGGGACGTCGACGTCGCCGGCTCCTCCCCGGAGCGGTTCCTGCGGATCACCCGGGACGGGGTGGCCGAGGCCCGGCCCGTCAAGGGCACCGCGCCGCGCGGCGAAGGCCCCGAGGAGGACGCCGCGCTGCGGGACGCGCTGGCCACGGACCCCAAGACGCGGGCCGAGAACCTGGTGATCGTGGACGTGGTCCGCAACGACCTGGGCCGGGTGTGCCGCACCGGGTCGGTGCGGGTGCCCCGGCTGATGGCCACCGAGACGTACGCGTCCGTGCACCAGCTCGTCTCCACCGTGGAGGGGCGGCTGAGGGACGGCACGGACGCGGTGGACTGCGTGCGGGCCTGCTTCCCCGGCGGGTCGATGACCGGGGCGCCGAAGCCGCGAACCATGGAGATCATCGACACGCTGGAGACCGAGGCCCGCGGTGTCTACTCCGGGGCGCTCGGCTACCTGGGGTGCGGCGGGGGCGCCGATCTCAACATCGTCACCCGTACCGCGGTGTTCGCCGACGGGCTGATGCACCTCGGAGCCGGGAGCGCGATCGTCCTCGACTCCGACCCGGCCGCCGAGTACGACGAGATGCTGCTGGAAACCGCGGCCCGGATGCGGGCCCTGCGCGAGCACACCGTGGAGCGGATACGGGAGCAGCGCCAGGAGACGGCGGTGCGCCGGGTGCGGACGGCCAGCGAGGAGCCGGTGCGATGACGGCCGGGGCGCACCCTTCGGGTCATTCATCGGCGGGGTGTTCCGGAAGCGCGGAGCACAGGGCGTCCAGGGCTCCCGACCAGGCGTGGTCGGGCGGGGTTCCGTACCCGACGACGAGGGCGTCGGGCTGTTCGACGGTCGCCGCCGGGTGCCGGTAGCGCCGCAGCCCGTGCAGGGCGAGGCCCCGCCAGTCCGCCGCGCGCAGCGTCGGCTGCTCGGTGCCGTGCGGGAGGCGGAGCACCACGTGCAGGCCGGCCGCGATGCCGGTGGCGTGGACGTGCGGGGCGCGGCGCGCGACTTCCGCCACGAGGGCGTCACGGCGGCGCCGGTAGCGCAGCCGGGCGGCGCGCACGTGACGGTCGTAGGCGCCGGAGTCGATGAACTCGGCGAGGGTCAGCTGGTCCAGCGCCCCGCAGGTGTCGATGTGCCCCTTCGCGCGCGCCGCCTCCCGCGCGAGGTCCGGCGGCAGCACCAGCCAGGCCAGTCGCAGGCCGGGGGCGAGGGCCTTGCTGGCCGTGCCCGCGTAGACGACGTGGTCGGGGTCGAGGCCCTGCAGGGCGCCGACGGGCTGGCGGTCGTAGCGGAACTCGCCGTCGTAGTCGTCCTCGACGACCACGCCGCCGGTGCGGCGCGCCCAGTCGACGACGGCCGCCCGCCGGTCGCGGTGCAGGGTGCCGCCCATCGGGAACTGGTGGGCGGGGGTGAGCAGCACGGCGGACTCGTCGGTCAACTCCCCCGGATCGGTGCCCCGTTCGTCGAAGGGCAGCGGCACGGTCCGCAGGCCGGCGTCCGCGAGCAGGTCCCAGTGCGCGTCGAGGCCGTACGACTCCACGGCGATCGTGCTCGCGCCGCGCGCCCGCAGCACCGCGCCCAGGACGCGCAGGCCGTGCGAGATGCCGGCGCAGACCAGGATGCGTTCGGGGTCGGCGCGTACGCCCCGGGCGCGGGCCAGGTAGCCGGCGAGGGCGGTGCGCAGTTCGACGCGGCCGCGGGGGTCGCCGTAGCCGAGTGCCCGGTTCGGTGCCGTGGCGAGGGCGCGGCGGGCCGCCTTGAGCCACTGCGCGCGGGGGAACGAGCCGAGGTCGGGGGTGCCGGGGACGAGGCTGTGGGCGGGGCCGGAGCGGGGGCGGTGCCGGGGTGCGGCATCGGTGGGGGGTACGACCGTTCGCTCGGCGACGCGGGTGCCCGAGCCCTGCCGTGCGGTCAGCCAGCCCTCCGCGACCAGGTCGGTGTAGGCCTCGGCGACCGTGTTGCGGGCGATGCCCAGGTCGGCGGCGAGCGCGCGGGAGGAGGGCAGCCGGGTGCCGGGGGCCAGCCGGCCGGTGCGTACGGCCTCGCGCAGGGCATCGGTCAGGCCCCGGCGCACCCCCGGTCCGGCCGGTTCCAGGTGGAGGTCCACGCCCAGAGTGGCCCAAGGTTTCGGCATGGAACTGGACCATACTCCTGGGCTGCCTCGCTCCTAGGGTCGAGGGCATGACCACACACGAGGACACAGCGGCCTACGCGCCCGAGCACACCCCACGTCTGGACTGGGCCGCGCTCGCCCCGGACGTCTTCAAGGCCATGCTCCGGCTGGACGCGGCGGCCCGGGAGGGCCTCGACGCGCGGCTGCTGGAACTGGTGAAGATCCGCGCCTCGCAGATCAACCACTGCGCCCGCTGCCTCGACATGCACACCAAGGACGCGCTGGCCGCCGGGGAGAGCGTCGAGCGGATCATCCAGCTCAGCGCGTGGGAGGAGTCCGCGCACTTCTACACCGAGAGGGAGCTCGCGGCCCTGGAGCTGACGGAGGCGGTGACCGTCCTGACGGACGGCTTCGTGCCCGACGCGGTGTACGACAGGGCGGCCAAGCACTTCGAGGAGGCGGAACTGGCCCGGCTGATCGCCGCGATCGCGGTGATCAACGCCTGGAACCGTTTCGGCGTCACCTGCCGGGGCGAGGTCGGCCACTACCAGCCGGGGCAGTACAAGTGAGCGCCAGGACGGAGCTGTTGAACCCGGCGGTGGGCAAGGCCATGTCGGCCCTGAGCGCCGCCGCGAAGAGGGGCCTCGGCGACCCCGCCCTGGCCGAGCTGGTCGTCATCCGGGCCTCGCAGCTCAACCACTGCGCCTTCTGCCTGGACATGCACCTCACCCTCGCCCGCAGGCACGGCGTGCCGGAGAAGCAGCTGGACCTGCTGGCCGCCTGGGAGGAGGCCGGGGACGACGTCTTCGACGAGCGGGAGCGGGCCGCGCTCGCGCTGACGGAGGCGGTGACCGTCCTGACTGGGGGCACCTCCCAGGCTTTCGGCTCTGGGGGAGGCTTCGTGCCCGACGAGGTGTACGACGCCGCCGCCCGGCACTTCGACGACGCCGGGCTCGCCCATCTCGTCGCCCTGGTCGTCGCCATCAACAACTGGAACCGGGTGATGGTCGCGCGCCGGATCCCGCCGGGGGGAAACACGCCGTGAGCAAGGTGGAAGCGTTCCGCGCGCTGCACAGGGGACGTCTGCCGGGCGACCCGCTGGTCCTGCCCGGGCCCTGGGACGCGGTCAGCGCGAGGGTCTTCGTGGAGGCCGGGTTCCCGGCGCTCGCCACGCCCAGCGCGGGGATCGCCGCGTCCCTCGGGTACGCGGACGGGGCCACGCCGGCCGACGAGATGTTCGCCGCGGTGGCACGGGTCTGCCGGGCCGTGGACGTGCCCGTGTCGGCCGACGTCGAGGACGGGTACGGGCTGGCGCCGAAGGAGCTGGTGGAGCGGCTGCTGGAGGCGGGGGCCGTGGGCTGCAACCTGGAGGACTCCGCCGGGGGCGCCCTCAAGGACCCGCACGCGCACGCCGAGTGGCTGGCCGAGGTGCGGTACGCGGCAGGTGACCGGCTGTTCGTCAACGCCCGGATCGACATCTTCGCCCACGGTGACGGCGATCCCGAACGGGCCATCGAGCGGGCCGCGTTGTACGTCGCCGCGGGCGCCGACTGCGTCTATCCGATCGGCGCCCCGACGGGCGTACTGCCCCTGCTGCGGTCCGGCATCCAGGGGCCGATCAACGTGTACGGCAAGCCGGAGGGCGGCCCCGCGCCCACCGAACTCGGTGAACTCGGGGCCACCCGCGTCACGTTCGGACCGGGGCTGCAGCGCTGGGCGGCGCTGGCGCTGCGGGGGATGGCCGGTGAGCTGAGGAAGCGGGTGTGATCAGGACAGCCATGCCTTCCAGGTGGAGGCGTGGCCGTCCACCCACTTCTTCGCGGCCTGCTCCGGCGACAGCTTCTGGTCGGCGATCATCAGGGAGACCTCGTTCTGGTCCTCGGTCGTCCACTTGAACTTCTTCAGGAAGGCCGCCGCCTTCCCGCCGTTCTTCGCGAAGCCCGCGTTGAGGTACTTCTGCAGCGGGGTGTGCGGGTAGGCGCAGGCGACTTTCGCCGGGTCCGCGTCGCAGCCCTCCTTGTACGGGGGCAGCTTCACCTCGGTCATCGGGACCTTCTTGAACAGCCACTGCGGGGCGTACCAGTACGTCAGGAAGGGCTTCTTCTCCTTGGCGAACTGCTTCATCTGCGTGATCTGCGCCGCCTCGGACCCGGCGAACACCACCTGGTAGTTCAGCTTCAGGTTCTTCACCAGCGCCTTGTCGTTGGTGACGTAGGACGGGGAGCCGTCCATCAGCTGGCCCTTGCCGCCGCTCTCCGCGGTGCGGAACAGCGACGAGTACTTGTCGAGGTTCTTCCAGTTCGTGATGTCGGGGTGCTGCTTGACCAGGTAGGTCGGCACGTACCAGCCGATGTGGCCGGTCACGCCGAGGCCGCCGGCGCGGGCGATGGTCTTCTTGTCGTCGACGTACCGCTTCTCCTGGTCGGGGTGGCCCCAGTCCTCCAGGATCGCGTCGACCCGGCCCTGGCTGAGCGCGTCCCAGGCGGGGACCTCGTCGACCTGGACGGTGTCGACGCGGTAGCCCAGCTTGTGCTCCAGCAGGTACTGGGCGACGGCGACGTTGGCCTGCGCGCCGACCCAGGACTGCACGGACAGGGTCACGCTCTTGGTGCCCCCGGCGTTGGCGAAGGGGGACGCCTGCTTGGTCATGTCGGCGGCGCCGCAGCCGGTGAGCAGCGCCAGCGAGGCGACCGCGGCGGTCGTGGTGATGCGGAGTCGCATGTCACGCTCCCTTCTTCGCGCGGCGTTCGGTCGGCTGGGTCACCCGGTCGAGCATCAGCCCCAGGCAGACGATCGCCGCCCCCGCCACCAGTCCGGTCGCCAGGTCGCCCTGGGCGAGGCCGAACACGACGTCGTAGCCGAGCGCGCCTCCGCCGACCAGGCCGCCGATGATGACGACGGCGAGGACGAGGACCACGCCCTGGTTGACGGCGAGCAGCAACGCGGGCCGGGCGAGCGGGAGCTGGACCTGGCGCAGCTGCTGGGCGGGGGTCGCGCCGAGCGAGCGGGCCGACTCCAGGGCGGCCGGGTCGACCTGCCGCAGCCCCTGCGTGGTGATGCGGACGACGGCGGGCAGCGCGTAGACGACGGCCGCCGCGACGGCGGGCGCGCGGCCCACCCCGAACAGGGCCACGACCGGGATGAGGTACACGAACTGCGGCATCGTCTGGAAGACGTCCAGGACCGGCCTGAGCAGGCGCTCGAAGCGGTCGCTGCGGGCCGCCGCGATGCCGGTCGCGAAGCCGATCGCCAGCGTGACGGCGACGGCCGCCAGCACCTGGGAGAGGGTGTCCAGGGACGGCTTCCACACACCCAGGACACCGATGGCGGCCATGGCGAGGACGGCGGTCAGGGCGGTGCGCCAGGTGCCGATCAGCCAGGCCAGGGCGGCGACCACGAGCAGCACGGACCACCAGGGCAGCCACTGCAGGCCGCCGCGGATCGGGTCGAGGACCCAGGTGGTGAAGTGGCCGGCCCAGTCGGCGGTGCCGCCCACGACGGGCACGCCCGAGTAGAGGTGCGCGGTCATCCAGTCGACGGCCCGGTTCACCGGGGCGGCGATGTTCAGCGTCCAGGAGCCGGGCCAGTCCAGACGGCCCGCGAGACGTCCGGCGAGCGCGACGGCGACGGCGGCGACCGCCGCGTACAGCCAGCGGCTCCGGGTGTTCTCGCGCTCCTCGCCGGCGTGTTCGCCCGCCGCGCTGGTGACGCGGTCCAGGACGACGGCCAGCAGCACGATCGGGATGCCGGCGGCGAGGGCCGCGCCGACGTCGACGGACGCCAGCGCCTGGTAGACGCGGTCACCGAGGCCGGCGGCGCCGATGACGGACGCGATGACCGCCATGGACAGGGCCATCATGATCGTCTGGTTGAGGCCGAGGAGGAGTTCCTTGCGGGCCAGCGGCAGGCGCGCGGTCAGCAGCCGCTGGCGACCGGTGGCGCCGAGCGAGTCGACGGCTTCGAGGACCTCCTTGTCGGCGCCGCGCAGGCCGAGGGAGGTGAGGCGGGCCATCGGCGGGGCGGCGTAGACGACGGTGGCCAGGACGGCCGCGGGCACGCCGATGCCGAAGACCAGCACGACGGGCAGCAGGTAGGCGAAGGCGGGCAGGACCTGCATGGTGTCCAGGACCGGGCGCAGGGCGCGGTCCAGGCGGTCGGAGAGCCCGGCGCCCAGGCCCAGCAGCACGCCGACGAGCACCGACGCGAGGACGGCCACCACCATCAGGGCGAGCGTCTGCATCGTCGGGATCCACATGCCGAGCAGACCGCAGGCGAGGAACGCCGCCGCGGTGCCGAGGGCCAGCCGCACGCCGGCGACCCGCCAGGCCACGAGGGCGCCGATCGCGGTGACGCCGGCCCAGCCCGCGGCCAGCAGGACCAGGTAGACGGCGCGTACGGAGATGACGACCGCGTTGCTGACGTAGCCGAAGCCGTACAGGAACAGCGGGTGGCTGTCGCGGTTGTCGATGATCCAGTCGCTGACGTGGGTCAGCGGCGTGGTGAGGTCGACGGTGAGGGCGGCGGGCCAACTGCCGCTGGCCCAGCGGGCGTCGGCGAGCGGCACGAGGACCGCCGCGGCCAGCGCCAGGAGCAGCAGTTTGTGCACCGCCCGGTGTTTCAGGACGGCGGGCACGGCAACCCGGGGGGCGGACGTGGTGAGGGTCGCCATCACGCCGCCTCCTTCCGCGGCTCCGTTCCGGCGACGACACCGAGGAGCCTTTCGTGGTCGACGACACCGATGCAGCGCCCGTCGTCCACGACGCAGGCCGGCTTGCCGCTGCGGGCGACGACCTTGATCGCGTCGGCGACGAGCTCGCCGGGCGCCAGGGCCCCGGGGTGCTCGCGGCCGCCGCAGTCACCGGGGCGCATGGCGGTGCGCACCGTCATGACCTGCTCGCGGGAGACGTCCCGGACGAACTCGCGGACGTAGTCGTCGGCCGGGCTGCCCACGATCTGCTCGGGGGTGCCCAGCTGCACCACGCGGCCGTCGCGCATCAGGGCGATGCGGTCGCCGAGCTTGAGGGCCTCGCTCAGGTCGTGGGTGATGAAGACCATCGTGCGGCCCTCCTCGCGGTGCAGTCGGATCACCTCCTCCTGCATGTCCCGCCGGATCAGCGGGTCGAGGGCGCTGAACGGCTCGTCGAACAGCAGGACCTCCGGGTCCACCGCCAGCGCCCGGGCCAGGCCGACGCGTTGCCGCTGACCGCCGGAGAGCTGGCCGGGGCGGCGCTGCTCCATGCCCTCCAGGCCGACCTTGGTGACGACCTCGGCGGCGCGCTCGCGGCGCTCGGCCTTGGCGACGCCCTGGATCTCCAGGCCGTACGCCACGTTGTCGATGACCGTGCGGTGCGGCAGCAGGCCGAAGTGCTGGAAGACCATCGCGGCCCGGTGGCGGCGCAGTTCGCGCAGGCGGGACCTGTCCATGGCGCGGACGTCCTCGCCGTCGATGGAGATCGTGCCGGCCGTCGGCTCGATGAGCCGGGTCAGGCAGCGCACCAGCGTGGACTTGCCGGAGCCCGACAGGCCCATGACCACGAAGACCTCGCCCTTGCGCACGTCGAAGGAGACGTCGCGGACGGCGGCCGTGCAGCCGGTGCGGGCGCGCAGCTCGGCGGGGTCGAGGGCGGTCAGTTCGGGGTCGGCCGGAATCCGGTCGGCCCTCGGGCCGAAGACCTTCCACAGGCCGTCGACGGAGAAGACCGGTTCCGCCACGGCCGTCTCCTTGGTCGTCGTGTCCAGGGTCGTACTCATCACGCACCACCTCCGATCAGGTCGACGGCCCTCTCCCCGACCATGAGCACCCCGATCATCGGGTTCACGGCGGTCATCGTCGGGAAGACCGAGGCGTCCGCGATACGGATGCCGTCCAGGCCTCGAATCCTCAACTCCGGGTCCACAACGGCCAGTTCATCGTCGGCCGCGCCCATCTTGCAGGTGCCCGCCGGGTGGTACACGGTGTGCGCCACCTTGCGGGCGTACTCGCTCAGTTCCTCGTCGCCCGTGATGTGCGGCCCGGGGGCGACCTCGCGCTTGAGCCAGCCGGCCAGCGGCTCGGTCTTCGCGATCTCGCGGGCGATGCGGATGCCGTCGACCAGCGTCCGGGCGTCGTAGTCGTCCTCGTCGGTGAAGTAGCCGAAGTCCAGGGCGGGCTTGACCGACGGGTCGGCGCTCGTCAGGTACAGCCGGCCGCGGCTCCTGGGCTTGGGGATGTTCGGGGTCATCGAGACGCCGAACTCGGGCTTCTCGTAGCCCAGCCGCTCCGGGTTGTCGGTGAAGGGGACCTGGTAGAAGTGGAACATCAGGTCCGGGCCGGCGTGGTCGGGGTCGCGGCGCACGAACAGGCCGGCGTCGCTGTCCATCGCGGAGTTCTCCGGGATCGGGCCGTCGGTCTCCCAGACGATCACCGACTCGGGGTGGTCGAGCAGGTTCTCGCCGACGCCCGGCAGGTCGTGCACGACCGGGATGCCCAGCGCCTCCAGGTCGGCGCGGGGGCCGATGCCGGAGTGCAGCAGCAGCCGCGGGGAGTCCACGGCGCCGGCGCACAGGACGACCTCGCGGCGGGCCCGTACGAGCAGATCCTCGCCGTCCTTGGTGCGCACGTGCACGCCCTCGGCGCGGGTGCCGTCCAGCTCCAGCCGGTGGGCCCAGGTCTCCAGCAGGATCGTCAGGTTGGGGCGCTCGTCCATCACGGGGTGCAGATACGCCACCGACGCGGACGACCGCTTGTTGTTCTCGGGGTGGTAGGCGAGGTCGAAGAAGCCGGCGCCGTCGTCGAAGGGCTTGTTGTTGAAGCCCTCGACGCGGGGGACGCCGAGCGCCTTCTGCGCCGCGTCGACGAAGTCGCGGGCGATGGCGTTGCGGTCCTTCTCGTCGACCGGGACGATGTTGTTCTTCAGCCGCGCGTAGTACGCCTCCATCTGCACCGGGCCCCAGCCCTTGGCGCCCGCCTGCTCCCATTCCTCCCAGTCGGAGGGCAGCGGCTTGAAGGCGATGAGCGTGTTGTGGGACGAGCAGCCGCCCAGGACGCGGGCGCGGCTGTGCCGGATGTGCGAGTTGCCGCGGGGCTGCTCGGTGGTCGGGTAGTCGTAGTCGAGTTCGCCGCCGAGCAGGCCCATCCAGCGGCGCAGCGTCAGCACGTCCTCACGGCCGACGTCGCTGGGGCCGCCCTCGATGACGGCGACGGTGACGTCGGGGTTCTCGGTGAGGCGGGAGGCGATGACGGAGCCCGCCGTACCGCCGCCGATGACGACGTAGTCGTAGGTGTGGTGGTTCTCGGGCATGGGTGTGACTCCAGGTGGGGGCCGGTGGTCGTTCGGTTGCGGGATCGCGGGCCGGCGTCAGCCCGCGAACCAGCGCACCGGCTTCGGCGCCAGGTTCTGGTAGACGTGCTTGGTCTCGCGGTACTCGGCCAGTCCGGCGGGGCCGAGTTCGCGGCCCACTCCGCTCTTGCCGAAGCCGCCCCACTCCGCCTGGGGGAGGTAGGGGTGGAAGTCGTTGATCCAGACGGTGCCGTGACGCAGCCGGCCGGCGACGCGGCGGGCGCGTCCGGCGTCGGCGGTCCAGACGGCGCCGGCGAGTCCGTACTCGGTGTCGTTGGCGAGGGCGACGGCCTCGTCCTCGGTGCGGAAGGTCTCCACCGTCAGCACCGGCCCGAAGACCTCCTCGCGTACGACCCGCATCTCGCGGTGGCACTGGTCGAGGACGGTCGGCTCGTAGAAGTAGCCGCCGGCGGGGCGGGCCGGGGTCGGCTCGGGGCGCTTGCCGCCGGTCCGCAGCACGGCGCCCTCCGCCAGCGCGGAGGCGACGTAGTCCTCGACCTTGGCGCGCTGCTGCGCGGAGACGAGCGGTCCGCACTCGACGTCGTCCTCGGTGCCGCGGCCGAGGCGGATCTTCGCGGCCCGGCGGGCGAGTTCGGCGACGAAGCGCTCGCGCAGCGACTCCTCGACGATCAGCCGGCCGCCCGCCGAGCAGACCTGGCCGCTGTGGATGAACGCCGCGTTGAGGGCCTGGTCGACGGCGGTGTCGAAGCCCTCCTCGGTCGCACAGGCGTCGGCGAAGACGACGTTGGGGTTCTTGCCGCCGAGTTCGAGGGCGACCTTCTTGACGGTGGGCGCGGCGGCCTGGGCGACCTTGGTGCCGCTGACCAGTCCGCCGGTGAAGGACACCAGGTCGACGTCGGGGTGCTCGGCGAGCCGGGCGCCGACCGAGTGGCCGGGACCGGTGACGATGCCGGCGACACCGGCGGGCAGGCCGGCCTCGGCGAGCAGGTCGATGAGGGCGATCGTGGTGAGGGGGGTGATCTCGCTCGGCTTGACGACGAAGGTGTTGCCGGCCGCGAGAGCCGGGGCGATCTTCCAACTCGCCTGCAGGAGCGGGTAGTTCCAGGGAGTGATCAGCGCACAGACCCCCACGGGCTCGTGTACGACGACGCTGTGGACGTCGGCCGAGCCCGCGTCGACGACGCGGCCGGGCGTCTCGGCCGCGACCAGGTCGGCGAAGTAGCGGAAGGCGTCGGCGACACAGTCGATGTCGATGCGGCCCTCCTCCACGGTCTTGCCCGCGTCGCGGCTCTCCAGCCGGCCGAGACGTTCGCGGTCGCGTATCAGCAGGTCCGCGACGCGGCGCAGCACGGCGGCGCGGTCGGCGGCGGGGGTGCGCGGCCAGTCCCCTTCGTCGAAGGCCCGGCGGGCGGCCGCGACCGCCAGGTCCGTGTCCTTCTCGTCGCCCTCCGCGACCAGAGCGAAGGCCTGGCCGTCGGCGGGGTCGAGGATCTCGCGCGTGGCGCCGGAGACGGCTTCCCGCCACTCTCCCGCCACGTGGATGGTCGCCTGCGCGTCGAGCTCCAGGGCTTCTGCTCGGTCCGACATGATCGGTATTGCCTTCCGTTGCTGTCCAGATCCCGTGAGTCACACGGATGTCACCCTTCGGGACCGTGAGCACATGCCCCCCGGCCGTCGTTGCATGCGCAATTCATGGCCGAAAGTGCGCTGTGTCACTGAAGATGCGGGCGAATTGGGGCAAAACGCTCGCCGGAAGGTGATCTGAGCCACGGAGTCGGCCGTGTCCCCGGCCCTCCCGAGCCGGGGGAGGGCCGGGCTAGTCGATGCCGGGGTCGGCGTCGCAGGTGGTGTACGGCGGGCAGAACCAGTCCAACGCCGTTGCGAGGTAGCCGAGTTCGTCGTCGCGACCGTCGGAGTCGGGCCCGTAGGAGGCGATGGCGTAGATGTTGCCGTCGGCGGCCACGAAGCGCTCGTCGTACACGTGCCAGGTGCCGACGTCGGGCTCGCCGGAGATCGAGCCCGCCAGGTACTCCAGGCGGGAGCCGGTGAACTCGCCGTCGTCGAGACGCTGCAGGTCGAGCTTCTCGAAGCCGGCGGGCTTACGGGTCTGTGCGGACAGGTACAGCTTGAAGGAGGCGTCCGGGGACTCCTCCTGGACCTGGTAGACCTGCAGGCGGTGCTCCTTGTCGGCGCTGCGGTAGTTGACGACGGCTATGCCGTACTGCGAGGGGACGGTGCTGCGCGTCCACCCCTTGGGCACGGCGATCCGGAAGCCCTCGGCGTCGTCGCGCAGTTCGTAGCCGTCGGGCGGCGTGGAGAGGGAGGGCGAGGGCGAGGCGGTGCCTTCGGCGTACGGCGACGGGGACTGCACCGGCGAGGAGACCGGCGCCGACGACGACCCGGCCGCGACCGGCTGCTTCCCGTCGTCGCCGCCCTTGCCGACGACCAGCGTCAGCACGAGACTCACGGCGACACCGACGACGGCGGCCCCCACCACGACGGACCAGACGAGCCGCCGGCTGAGCCCACCGGAGGGAGCGGGGGCGGTCACCGGCTCCACGGGGGGCCAGGAGGCGCCGCTGGACCACTCGGGCGCGGACCAGGGGGCGGGGGCGCCGGTCGGCGCGGAGACGTCACCGCCGACAGGCGGCCACCCGGCGGCACCGGTAGGTCCGGAGTCCGGAGGCCGGGCTCCACCCTCCGGACCGACCGGCCGGGACTGCGCGGCAGGGGCGCCTCCCCCGCCGTCCACGACGGTGTTGCCGGCGCCCGCCGGACCGTGCCAGACGCTCTCCCCGCCGGCGACGGGCCGGCCCCCCGGCCCCGCGGCGGGCGGCGACGGTTCGGTTCCGCCGTCACCGCCGACGGCGGAGGACCCGGCACCGGCCGCCTCTCCGGCCACGCCGGCCTCGTCCGCCCCGGACGCGGGTGCCGGTGGCGTCGGCTCGGTGGTCGGCTCGGTGTGGGACGCCGTGTCGGGCGTCGTGTCGGGCGCCGTCGGCGCGACCGGTGGCCGCGCCGGTGGCGGTGAAGTCGGCTGGGTCGTCGAAGGGCTCTCCGCGCCGCCGTCCTCCCAGCGCTGGGTGTCCTCGTTCCAGTACCTCGGTCCCCCGCTCATGCCGGTACTCCTCACATCCCCAGCAGCCCGGCCAGCGCGCCGGCCGAGGCGAGGAACGTGACCAGGGCCTGCGAGTCGGACAGCAGCTCGCGCAGGCGTTCGCGGCGGGTCCGGCCCGCCTGGCCGGTGCTGGTGATCTCCGACTCCGTCTCGGCGAGGGCCTCGTCGAGAGTGGCCGTCTGGTCGGTGCCGCGCACCCGCTCGGCGAGGTCGGCCCGCAACTCCCGCACCGCGGCGAGGAGTTGCTGCGTCGCCTCGTCGAGCTGCGGAGCCTCCCCGGCGGCGCCGTGGTGATGGTGGCTCTCGGCGTGTGCGTGGCTGCCGACGGCGAAGGTGTTGTTGCCCGAGATGTTCCCGAAGTTGACGCTCGGCTCGTTACCGGTCATTGCTGTCGGCTCCCTTCTGCTGCGGCGCCGCGCCGCCCGAGACGGTGGAGGAGGCGGACGCGTGGCTGCCGACCGCGAAGGTGGAACCCTCGACGCGGCCGATGTTCACGTCGCCGTTGCTGATGTTGACGATCTTCTGGACGAACTCGCCGGTCTCGTAACCGGATTCGGCGAGCGCGGCCCGTACCCCGTTCGCCACCCGGTCCTGCACGCTCCGCAGGTAGCGGGCCACGTCCATTTCCTGGAAGAGCGATCCGGCCGGCGTCGAGCCCAGCTCGCGCACCGACAGCGCCGGCCCGTCCGGCAGCGCGCCCGCGTAGCCGCCGGTCAGCAGCCGCCAGAGGTAGACCGCGCCCCGGCCGAGCTGGCCCAGCGAGCGGCCCGCCGACCCCGGCACCAGGACGAGCGCCCCGGCGGCCTTGCCCAGCGCGCTGTTGTTCCGGAACCGGTGCGCCGTACGGTCGGCGTCCTTGAAGTCGGCGCGCACCGGCGTCAGCACGTGCGGCGCGATCTCCAGCATGAGCATCCGGCCCTGCGTGTGGATGCGCACGAACACCGTGACGACCAGCTCCTCCTCCCAGCCGCCGACCCGGATGCGCAGGAAGTGCCGCCGCTTCTCGGCGCCCTCCTCCACGGCCCGGGCCCGGTGCTCCTCGAAGGCCTGCGGGGTGTACGGGGCCTGGTCGCGGGTGAGCAGTCCCTCGACGGGCAGGAACACGCACTCGTCGATCTCCAGCCAGCGCAGCCGGTCGCGGACGCCGGGGCCCGCGTACTCGGACGGGACGCGCAGCTGTTCGAGCATGGGGCGGATGCGCTCCAGGATCGTGCGGTTGCTCAGCGGCAGCTGCTCCTTGTGCTCCTCGTCCGCCCGCAGTTCCACGGCCAGCACCCAGGTGTCGTACGCCGCTCCCGCCCCGCAGAACGGGCGCGCCTCGTGGTACATGACCAGCGGCGCGTGCTGCTCCAGCCGGATGCGCTGCTTCAGCCGCTGGAAGCGCGGGTTGTCGGCCTGCTCGGCGGGATCGCCGGCGGCGTCCGGGAAGCGCTGCGGGGACAGCTCGGCGGCCAGCGCGCGGCTGAACTGGTTGCGCTGGGCGTACACGCACCAGCCGATGAGCGCGAGGAAGGCGAGCGTGAGCCAGGCCTGCCAAGGCTCGACCGCGTCGGCGATGTCGCTCGGCGAGAAGGCGTCGGTGACGCTCGGCGAGTCCGAGTAGCCGTAGTCGGAGCCGTACGAGTTGTAGGAGGGGCTGTCGTCGGAGAAGCCGCCGAACGCGGCGACGACGGTGAGGGCCAGCAGACCCGTGAGGACGATCCGGCCCCACCAGCGCAGCAGGAAGGCGGCGACGCGGCGGTAGCGCGACGGGTGTTCGCTGCGCCCCCTGATCCACGGCGCGAGGGCGAGCAGGACGCTCGGCCAGAAGAAGAACAGCAGCATGCCGCCGACGGCCGTGCCGATCAGCCACAGACCGGCGATCGCGCCGGCCCACAGCAGTTCGTGGCGCCGGGCGCGCAGGGCGTGGGCGAGGACGCGGGCGGCGTCGAAGCCCAGCGAGGGCGCCGCGATCCGCTGCTCGTTGAGGTGCAGTTCCTCGATGACCCGGTCCCGGTAACCGGAATCCAGGTAGGTGCCCGCGCACAGCAGCCGGGTGGCCTCACTGGCGTGCGGTGGGGTGGGTGGTGCCGGCGGGGCCGCTGTGGGCGTCGTCGGCTGTGGTTGCTGCGGCACGTACGCGGTGCTCACGCTGCTCCCCCGATGCGTGGAGTGACCGTTGTCAGACGTTCAGTTGACAAACCATCAGCATAGAGGGGCCGTTGGGGCGACGAAACCGGAATGCCGAGGGATGGACGCCTCGGAGTTCTTTGACTAAGGTCAAAGGTTATGGAGCCAGGACGTACGGGGCCGGTGCCGTCGGAGCAGGTCGCCGCTCTGCGCCGGTTCAACCGGTACTTCACCCGCCGTATCGGCGCGCTGGACGACCACTACCTCGGCCAGGACCGCCCGCTCGGCGAGGCCCGGCTGCTGTTCGAGATCGCCGGGACGCCGGGCGGAGTGTCCCTGCGCGAGCTCAGGAGCCGGCTCGGTCTGGACGCGGGGTATCTGAGCCGGATGACCAAGGCGCTCCAGGCCGAGGGCATGGTCCGGATCAGCGTCGACCCGCGGGACAACCGGCTGCGCATGATCGAGCCGACGGACACGGGGCGGCTGGAGGTCAAGGAGCAGAACCGCCGGGCCAACGCCCTCGCGGCCGGCCTGCTGGACACCCTCACCCCCGACCAGCGCGACCGGCTGGTCGACGCCATGACCACCGCGCAGCGCCTGCTGCGGCTGGCCGCGATCACCGTCGAGCTCGTCGACGGCGCCTCCCCGGACGCCCGCGCCTGCCTCGACGCCTACGCGGACGACATCGACGCGCGCTTCCCGGAGGGCTTCGACAAGTCCGACCTGGTGCGGCCGGAGGAGGTGTCCGGGGCGGCCGGCGCGTTCTTCGTGGCGTACGAGGAGGGGCGGGCCGTGGGCTGCGGGGCGCTGCGCACCCTGGAGCCGGGCGTGGGCGAGATCAAGCACGTGTGGGTGCACCCGGAGGCCCGGCGCCTCGGCCTCGCCGGCCGGATCCTGGACGCTCTGGAGGGCGAGGCGGCGGCCCGCGGCTTCACCGTCGTACGCCTCGACACGCACGCGAGCCTCACCGAGGCGCAGGCGATGTACCGGGCGGCGGGCTACCGCGAGATCCCGGCCTACCTCGACCACGTCTACGCCAGCCACTGGTTCGAGAAGCGGCTATGGGCCGTCTGACGGGCCCTGCCCCGCCGCCCGGTCGGCCGCCGACCACCGGGCCAGCACCTCCCGCAGGGTCCGCCGCAGCCACGCGTGCGCGGGGTCGGCGTCGTGCCGGGGATGCCAGGCCATGCCCAGCGGCAGCGGCGGCAGCGGGAGCGGTATCTCGAAGGTCACCAGACCGAGCGCCGCCGCCAGCGGAAACCCCCATCCGCTGATCAGCCCGACCAGATCGGTGTCCCGCAGCACGAAGAGCGAGGCGGGAAACGTCCCCACGGTCCCCACCACCCGCCGCCGCAGGCCGAGTTCGGCGAGCGCGGCGTCGGCGGGCCCGTGCAGCCGGCCGCGCCGCGAGACGACCAGGTGGTCAGCCTCGGTCGCGAACCGCTCGGCCGTCAACTCCCCTTCCAGCAGCGGATGCCCGGCCCGTACGACGCCCGCCATCCGGTCCTCGTGGAGCATCTCCACGTGCACCTCGGGCGCGGTCGTGTCCAGCACCCCGACCTCCAGATCGGCCGTTCCCTCGCGCAGGAACGGCACGTCCACATGGCTCTCGGCCAGGAACCGGACGCGGACTCCGGGCGCCTCCTTCGCGGCACGTTCGAAGAGGGCCGGACCGCAGGCCGCGGCGATGAAGTCGTGGCCGATGATCGTCAGGGTCCGGCGCACGGTCCGCAGGTCCGCGTCCCGGTCCGGGGCGAACAGCGCCCTCGCCCGCTCCACCACCGCGCTCACCTCGGCCCGCACGGCCAGCGCGCGCGGCGTCGGCACCATCTGGCGCCCGGCCCGCACCAGCACGGGATCGCCGAGCGCCTTGCGGATCCGGCTGAGGGTGCGGCTCATCGCCGGTTCCGAGAGGTGCAGCCGCCGGGCGGCGCCGCCGACGCTCTGCTCCTCCAGCAGCACCTCCAGGGCGACCAGCAGATTCAGATCCAGACCACTTGATTGCGTCACGCGCATCGATCCCTTGCAAAGCTTGCACTGGAGTGCAGGACAGGTCCGAGCCTACGGTGACAGCGCATCCCACACCACCGAGCTCCCGGGGAGGAGCCATGCCCCCGCACGCCCTGAAACGGTCCACCCTGCTCGCCCTGTGCGCCTGCGTCCTGGTCGCCCAGAGCATGGTCGCCGCCATCAACCTCCTGATCCCGCAACTGACTTCGTCGTCCCTGCACCCCTCGCACACCGAGATCCTGTGGACGGTCGACGCCTATGTGATCGTCTTCGCCTCGCTGCTGGTCCCGGCCGGCGCCCTCGGCGACCGTCGGGGCCGCAAGGGCGCGCTCCTGACCGGCCTCGCCCTGTTCGCCGCGGGCGCCGCCACCAGCGCGCTCGCCACGTCACCGGCCGTGCTGATCACCGGCCGGGGCGTCTCCGGCGCGGGTGCCGCGCTGATCACCCCGGCCACGATGTCGATCCTGATGCGCCTCGCCGGTCCCGAGCGCCGGGCGCAGGCCATGGCGTCCTGGACGCTCGCGCTCGGGCTGGGCGGCATGTTCGGCAACCTCGGCGGCGGTCTGGTCGGGCAGTTCCTGACCTGGCGGGCCCTGTTCGGGGCGATGGTGCCGCTGGCCGCGCTGCTCGCCCTCGCCGTCGCGCTCACCACGCCACGCACCGACCGCGCCCCGGACAACCACCCGGACCCGGTCGGCACCCTCCTGCTCACCGCGGCCCTGGTCGCCCTGCTGTTCGGGATCATCGAGGGCCCGACCTACGGCTGGACGTCCCCGCGCATCCTCGGCGTCTTCGCGGCGGGCGCCCTCCTCGTGGCCGCCTTCGCCCGCCACGCCCTGCGCTCCCGCACGCCCCTGTTCGACCCGCGCGTCTTCGCCTCCGCGCGCCTGCGCGCGACGACCCTGGGCATGGCGACCGGCTTCTTCGGCCTGTTCGCCCTCTTCTTCGTCAACTCCCAGTACCTGCAAGGGGTGAAGGGTTACGGTCCCGCCCGTACCGGCGTCGCGATCCTGCCGCTGATCGTCGGCATGGCGGTCGTCCCGAAGCTGGCGGCCCGCTGGGCCTCGCGCCCCCGCCCGGTCGTCGGCGCCGGTCTGGCCCTGATCGGCCTCGGCCTGCTCGGCGCGTCCACCGTCGACGCGGGCACGCCCTACCCGCTGTACGCCTGCTGGCTGCTGGTCATCTCCGCGGGCACGGGCCTGTCCATGCCGGCGCTCACCCTAGGCGTCGTCACCTCCCTCCCCGCCGACCGGGCGGGCCTCGGCTCCGGCCTGGGCACCTCGGCCCGCGAGATCGGCGCGGCCCTCGGCGTCGCCGTCACCGGCACCGTCCTGGCCTCGCACCCCGGCTTCGCCGAGGGCATGGGCCCGGCGCTGCGCACGGTCGCCGTCCTGGTCCTGGCGGCGACGGCGGCGGTCGTCACCGGCTACCGCGGAGACGGGGGCCCGGCCCGTACGGCGGCGTCCTCGGCGCCCGCGAAGGAGCCCGTGGGCTGACCCAGGGCCTGTCGTTTGGATCAGCTCGGTCCCTAGGCGCACTCCGTGCCCGTCGGGCAGAAGTACCGCACCGCCATCCTCAGCGGTTCCCGCACCCGCTCGGGGTCCAGGCTCGCGGGGCCGCTGGCGCGGATCGCGTACAGGGTCCCGTCGGGGGCCTCGAAGCGGTGGTCGATGACCTGGCGGGCGCCCTTGTCCGCGTCGGTGTAGCGGTACGACAACTCGGCCCAGGTGTCGCCGTGGTCGCGCTCGACGACCTGGTAGCCGGGCTGCGCGGCGAAGCCGTAGCCGGGGTCGGTCTCGGCGAGGGTGAGGGACTCGTACGGCGTGGACTCGGTGACCTCGAAGATCTGCAGCTGGCGGCCGTCGGCGGGGGCGTCGTAGTAGACGATCGGCGCGAGCTTGCCCTGCTTCTCGCGGCGATTCCAGCCCTGGGGGACGTCGATCGAGTAGCCGACGGGGTCCTGGGCACGGCGGTAACCGGCGGAGGGCGAGTTCAGCGGCGAGGCCGACGCGGTCGCGGCCGGTGTGTCCGGCGGCGTGCTCGGCGGAGGCGAGCCGGAAGGCGTCGGGTCGGCGGAGGTGGAGGAGGTGGAGCTGACGCTCGCGGGGCCCGCGCCGGTGTCCGTGCGGTGCTCCCGCACGAGGTACCAGGTCCCGGCGCCGGTCCCCGCGCCGACCGCGACGATCAGGGCGATCACCCCGACGATCCGGCCGACCCGGTGCCGGGGGGCCGGCGGTGGGGCGGGGGGCAGGGTGTACGGCGGAGTGGGGTGCCCGCCGTACGGCGGTGCCGGGGGCGCGGGGTAGACCGGGTCCGGCGGAGGCGGCACCCAGGGCGGCGGAAGCGTCCCGCCCGTCTGGGTCTCCGCCGAGGCCCACGGGGGCACCTGTCCCGTCCCGCCGTCGGACCAGGCCGCCCGGCCTCTCTCCTCGCTCGGCTCGTGCTCCGCCCCGGAACCGGAGCTGTGTCCGTCCCATCCGTTCATGCCGACGTCCCCCGAATCACCCCATTGAGCAACGCTTTAGACGGTAGCGGCGAAAACGGCCACGGGCCCCGTTCCGGAAGGAACCGGAACGGGGCCCGTGCAGGGTCGTGACGAAACGGTGAAGCCGGGCGGGCCCGGCGTCATCGGCGGTGTCAGATGAGGCCGAGGCCGCGGACCGCCTCGCGCTCCTCCTCGAGCTCCTTGACGGAGGCGTCGATGCGGGCGCGGGAGAACTCGTTGATGTCCAGGCCCTGGACGATCTCGTACTTGCCGTCCTTGGTGGTGACCGGGAAGGAGGAGATCAGGCCCTCCGGGACGCCGTAGGAGCCGTCCGACGGGATGCCCATGGAGGTCCAGTCGCCGTCGGCGGTGCCGTTGACCCACGTGTACACGTGGTCGATGGCGGCGTTGGCGGCCGACGCGGCGGAGGAGGCGCCACGGGCCTCGATGATGGCCGCGCCGCGCTTGGCGACGGTCGGGATGAACTCCTCGGCCAGCCACTTCTCGTCGTTCACGGTCTCGGCGGCGTTCTTGCCGGCGACCGTGGCGTGGAAGATGTCCGGGTACTGGGTGGCGGAGTGGTTGCCCCAGATCGTCAGACGCTTGATGTCGGCGACCGTCGAGCCCGTCTTCTTCGCGAGCTGGGTCAGCGCGCGGTTGTGGTCCAGGCGGGTCATCGCGGTGAAGCGCTCGGCCGGTACGTCCGGGGCGGCGGCCTGGGCGATCAGGGCGTTGGTGTTGGCCGGGTTGCCGACGACGAGGACCTTGATGTCGTCCGCGGCGTGGTCGTTGATGGCCTTGCCCTGCGGCTTGAAGATGCCGCCGTTGGCCTCCAGCAGGTCACCGCGCTCCATGCCCTTGGTGCGCGGGCGGGCGCCGACGAGGAGGGCGACGTTGGTGCCGTCGAAGGCGACGTTCGGGTCGTCGGTGATGTCGATGCCCTGGAGCAGCGGGAAGGCGCAGTCGTCCAGCTCCATGGCCGTGCCCTCGGCGGCCTTCAGCGCGGGCGTGATCTCGAGGAGGCGGAGCTTGACCGGCACGTCCGCGCCGAGCAGCTGGCCGGAGGCGATGCGGAAGAGGAGGGCGTAACCGATCTGGCCGGCCGCGCCGGTGACGGTGACGTTCACGGGAGTGCGGGTCATGGCGTTCTCCGTAGGACAGCTGGCGGTGGTGTCGTCCGGGTGGGACGTACAAATGATCGATCTCTTGGTATCAAGAGAGATCCACCGGTCAGGCTATCGCGCATCCGGGATCCCGGACGGCCGGGTCCGTGTGGCCCAGCCCACAGAGTGAGCGGCGGGAAAGAAATGCGGGACGGCACGCATAGCCGCCCCCATCCCGGGCACGCGAACCGTACCCCCACGGGAGTCCGGCACCGTCGGTACCCCCCAACGGCGGCCGCCTTCGTCTCACCTCTCCCGGACGGGCGGCCGCCCCCTTTGTGTGTCGGCTTTCCATGTCGCCTTTGTGTGTCGGCGAACCTAGGGCGTGCACCCCTTGACGCCGGACGACAGGGTCGCGCAGGCCTTCGCCTCACCCGCGTCCTTCACGGCGACCATCGGTGTGTACGCGATGGTGTCCCCCGCCTGCGTGATGCTGTCGCTCTCCTTGGCCTTGCCCGCGGTCACCTGGACGGCGTCCCCCGGCGCGGCGGCGGTGATACGGCCCCACGCGGCACCGCAGGTCTTGCTGTAGCGGACCTCGACGGTGGTCGTGCCGACCGTGGCGGTCTTGGCGGTGGTCACCGCGGCGGCGTCCTTGGTGCAGCCCATGGCCTCCGCGTCCTTGCCGGTGCAGGAGGCGCCGGCGCACTTCACGCCGGCCGGCAGGTCGACGGAGCTGACCGAGGGCGACGGCGAGGCGTGCCCGCCCTCGTTCTTCTTGCCGCCGCCGTCGGTCAGGTAGAACACGGCCGCCATCACGACCAGGACGCCCACGACGCCCGCGAGGAACATCGTCAGCCGCCGCCTGGCGGCACCCCCGGAGGCGGTGTCCGGGCCCCCCGGCCGCGGACCCTGCGGGGCGTCGCCGAAGGCACCCTGCGGCTGCGGCGTCCGGGCGGAGGCGCCGGGCGCGGTCGCGTCGGGCGCGGTGGCCGGTGCGGGCGAGGCCGCCTGCTGCGCGCGTCCGCTCGTCGGCGCCGGTCCCTGATATCCGGCCAGTTTCCAGGAGTTGGCGCCGGACGATCCCCCCGAGGCGCCTTCCGGCTCCCGGGGTTCCGGCGACGACGTCGGCTGCGGGGGCACCGTCGGTGCCACCCCCGCGGGTCCCGCGATCCCCGGCGTCGCCGTCGCGCTGCCGGACTTGCGGGCCGTCTTGCCGCCCTTGACGTTCGCCGGGGGCGCCCCGAACTCACTGAGCGCGGCACGCGCCTGCGAGATCCGGATCGCCTCCATGGTCATGTCGTGGCGCATCTCCGACTTGCTCCAGGCGCGTTCGGCGAGCTCCCACATGGTCGTCAGATGGACCGGGTTGGTGCCCGTGACCTCGGCCAGCGCCACGATCGCGCCCTTGGGCGCGAGCAGCCGGCCGTTCAGGTAGCGCTCCCATGACGTCTTGCTGTAGCCCGTACGGTCGGCCACCGACGCGATGCTCAGGCCACTGCGGTCCACGAGCCGCCGCAGCTGGCTCGCGAACTCCCTGACCTGCGGATCGAGTTCGTCCGGCAAGGCCCTCCAACGAGGCATTGCTTCCCCCCTCTTCCCCCCGCTTGGTGCTTTTCTTCCCTACCTCGCGCGTGCCCGGCGCGGGCCAGGTCCCCGTCCCTGGTTACCCACCGGAGTGCGCCCCATCAGGGTCTCAGTTCCCAGGGCGGGGGCGCACTGGTGCGCCCCCGGTGGGACTCGTCACGCTAGCTCCCCCGTCGAACAACTCTGTGTCAAATCCGCGAACTCGCCGATACATCGACACCGCAGCCACACACGGACAACCCCACCCGTCACGGACGTATTCACCCCGTCCCATCGGCGACTCACCCGAGCGCGACGGCACCGACGACCGCCGTCAGCAGCGTGAGGAGCAGCAGCACGACGGCGTACAGCAGCAGCCGCCCGCCCGGTACGCGCCCCTGCTTCCCCTCCTCCGGCGTGTCCCACCAGGGCAGGGTCGGGTCGTCCTCGTAGCCGTCGGTCTCCTCGCTCCCCGCGGGCTTCGCCGGCCGGGGCCAGGCCTGGACGGCGAGTTCCCAGCGCACCCCGAACCGCTCGGCCTCCGTGCCGTCGAGGCCGGCGATCCGGCACAGGGCCGCGACGGCCTGCCGGGGCGGCGGCTGGGTGGCGTTGAGGTAGCGGTGCCAGGAGGACTTGCTGTACGCGGTGCGGGCGCCGAGCGCGACGAGGCTGAGCCCGGTCGCGTCCTTCAGGAGCCGCAACTGCTCCACGAAGTGCCGCACCTCCGGCGGCAGATCGTCCGGCAGCGGCTGCCAGCCGCCCATCGCCCACCTCCACGGCATCCTCGTCCTGCTCGTCCTGCTCGTCTGAGCAGGTGACGAAGCCGGCCCGCCGATGGTTCCCGCGTTGCGGAACGGTCACCTCCGTGCCACAGCGCGCGGACAGCCGTTGAACAGCGGCTTCGGCGTGCTGGAGGGTGGTCCTGGCGGCGGCCCGTCCTTGTCCCGGGGGAGGGGACGGGCCGTCGTCACCGCGTCGGGCGGGGTCAGCCGCTGCTCACCGTGAAGTGCAGCGTGTCCTTCAGGAACGGGATCTGCAGCCAGGGGTGGGGCTGCACCATCATCGCCAGCAGCACGATCGCGAGACCCAGCACGCCGTAGGTGACGATGTCGGTGAAGCGGGAGCGCACGGCGAGCATGCCGACGTCCGGCAGGGTCCAGCGCAGCAGGGCTCCGGCCACCAGGGCGACCCCGATCAGCAGGGTGCCGACCCGGAAGACGTCCAGCGCGGTCAGCAGCAGGCCGACGGCGACCAGGCCGAGGACGGCGAGGATCGGCCACTGCCGGGCGGGCGCCGGGGCGTCGCCGGAGGCGGCCCGGCCACCGCCCTCGGGGCGCGCGGTGTCCCGTGTGAACAGCGGGAAGCGGCGCGTCACCCGGCGCGGCACGCCTTGTGCGTCGGGCGCGCTGATCGCGTCCCGCACGGTCTCCTCGGCCTGCTCCTCGGGGTGTTTGGCCTCGTGCTCCGGGTCCGCCCCGGCGCGGCCGGAATGCGCCGCCGACCGCCGGAGGTCCACGGCCGGGCGCCGGAGGTCGACGGCCGGGCGCCGGAGGTCGACGGCCGGACGCTCGGCGCCCGCCACCCCGGTCCCGGTGTCACTCACGCCGGTACCGGTGTCGCCCGCGCCGCTCTCGGGGCGCTTCGCGTCAGCCGACACTGCGCTCCGCCGCCTCGACCACGTTGACGAGCAGCTGGGCGCGGGTCATCGGGCCGACGCCGCCGGGGTTCGGCGAGATCCAGCCGGCCACCTCGGCGACCCCGGGGTGGACATCGCCGACGATCTTGCCCTCGGCGCTGCGCGAGACGCCGACGTCGAGGACGGCCGCGCCCGGCTTGACGTCCTCGGGCCGGATCAGGTGGGCGGAACCGGCGGCGGCGATGATGATGTCGGCCTGCTTCAGGTGCGCCGAGAGGTCGCGGGTGCCGGTGTGGCACTGGGTCACGGTCGCGTTCTCGCTGCGCCGGGTCAGCAGCAGCGGCATCGGGCGGCCGATGGTGACACCGCGGCCGACGACCACGACCTCGGCGCCCTTGATCTCCACGCCGTACCGGCGGAGGAGGGTGAGGACGCCGTTGGGGGTGCAGGGCAGCGGCGCCGGCTCGTTGAGCACCAGCCGCCCGAGGTTCATCGGGTGCAGGCCGTCGGCGTCCTTGTCCGGGTCCATCAGTTCCAGGATGCGGTTCTCGTCGATGCCCTTGGGCAGCGGCAGCTGGACGATGTAACCGGTGCACGCCGGGTCCTCGTTGAGCTCCCGGACGACCGCCTCGATCTCCTCCTGCGTGGCCGTGGCGGGCAGTTCGCGCTGGATGGAGGCGATGCCCACCTCGGCGCAGTCGCGGTGCTTGCCCGCGACGTACTTCTGGGAGCCGGGGTCGTCCCCGACCAGGATCGTGCCGAGGCCGGGCGTGACGCCCTTCTCCTTCAGCGCCGCCACGCGGGCGGTCAGATCGGACTTGATCGCGGCTGCGGTGGCCTTGCCATCGAGAATCTGGGCGGTCATGGTCCCCATCCTCGCGGATGACCGCCCCCTGGTTCCAATCCGGGTGCCGCGCGGGCGAACGCCCATGATCAGCCACATTGCACTTGCACAACACATGCGAAATGCCACTGGACAAGCCAGTCGGGGGTGAAGAACGATGAACGGCGCAGTATCGCGGTTCGTGTTCGGGGGGCAAACCGCTCACATCGTGTTATTCCTCCGCGCAATCCGCATCGTCCCCGCTTGTGCAACGGAGGAAAACCGGCCATGAGTTTCGGCTCGCCCAACAATCCCTACGGTCAGCCGCAGAACCCGCAGAACCCGCAGCAGGGTTACGGCTACCCGCAGCAGCCCCCGGCCGGTCAGCCGGGCCAGCCCGGATACGGCTACCCGCAGCAGCCCCCGCCGGGCGTGCCGCCGCAGCAGGGTTACGGCTACCCGCAGCAGCCGGGTTACCCCCAGCAGGGCTACGGCTACCCGCAGCAGCCCGGTTACCCCGGCGGTCCCGTACCGAACCTCGCCTCGATGGGCCGCCGCTTCGGCGCCCGCCTGATCGACGGCATCATCTACACGGTCGTCTACGTCGTCCTGCTGTTCGCCGGTGTCGCGGGCTCCATCAGCTCCGCCCAGAACTGCGACCCGAACTCCGCCGACTACGACACCTGCATCAACGACGCCGGCTCGTCGATGGGCGCCAAGGTCTTCGCCGTCATCGGCATCCTCGCCCTCTTCGGCCTGCTCTACGAGTGGCTGATGACCGGCCTGGTCGGTGCGACCCTGGGCAAGATGGCCGTCGGCATCCGCGTGGTGAAGGCCGACACCGGCCAGAAGCCGGGCCTGGGCTCGGCGTTCATCCGCTGGATCATCCCGCTCGTCGGCGGTTTCCTGTGCGGTATCGGCCAGTTGCTGGTCTACCTGTCCCCGTTCTGGGACAAGTCGGGCCGCCAGCAGGGCTGGCACGACAAGGCCGCGAGCACGATGGTCGTCCAGAACTGACCGACGCGCGGCGTCCCGTCCACGCCATTCGCCTCCCGGGGCCGTGTCTCACTCGCACGAGGAGACACGGCCCCGGCGCGTTCGCCCGCACCTCGCACGACATCGTCGCGACGCCTCCCTTCGTTGTACGGTCCATGCCACAACCGGGGCCGGTACAAGGGGGACCATGAGCAGAAGAACGACCACTGTCACTGTCGGGACGCTGATCGCGGCTTCGTTGCTCCTGGCGTGCACGGCGTGCGGCGGTTCCGGCGAATCCGGGGCTCATGCCACCCCCACGGCGGCCGCGAAATCCGCGGTGCCGCACCTCGGCGCCTCCGCCGCACCCGGCCCCGCCGGGAAACTGGCCGCCCTGGACGGTGGCCTCCGCCCCGCCGACCAGTACCAGCAGGTCCTTACCGCCCTGGCACCCCGTTGCAAGGAAGACCTCGCCGGTCTCGCGGCGGTCGTCGACACGACCCTCAAGTCCCTCAAGAAAAAGGGCATCACCGACGAGGACGAGTTCGGCGTTCTGCAAAATCTGGAAGCCTCGATTCCCAGCGGCAAACCGAAGACCGACTGTGCTTCGGAGGCAGCGGCCTACGCGGCGCGACGCGACGGGAACTAGCCCGCCGAGTGGCCGAAGCGGTCGTCGCGGTCCCGGACCCGGCGAGCACCGAGGACGTGCCGCCGCTCGTGCTCGACGCGGACACGGCCCCGCTGGACTTCGACTCCGGCGACCACGTCAATCTGACGTCCGACGGATACAGCGCCATCAGCAACGCCTACGACCTGGCCTCGCTCGGGCCGGACGCCTGACCGACACCACGGCGCCCCCGCACAGCTGCGGCTGTGCGGGGGCGCCGTGGTGCTGCGGTGGGTCCGGACGTCAGTGGAAGAAGTGCCGCGTCCCCGTGAAGTACATCGTCACGCCCGCCTTCTTCGCGGCCTCCACGACCAGTTCGTCGCGGACCGAACCGCCCGGCTGGACCACGGCCTTGACGCCGGCGGCGGTGAGGATCTCCAGGCCGTCGGGGAAGGGGAAGAACGCGTCCGAGGCGGCGTAGGAGCCGCGGGCGCGCTCCTCGCCGGCCCGCTCCACGGCGAGCTTCGCGGAGTCGACGCGGTTGACCTGGCCCATGCCGACGCCGACCGAGGCGCCGTCCTTGGCGAGCAGGATCGCGTTGGACTTGACGGCGCGGCAGGCCTTCCAGGCGAAGGCGAGCTCGGAGAGCTCGTCCGCGGACAGCGCCTCGCCGGTCGCCAGCGTCCAGTTGGCCGGGTCGTCGCCGTCGGCCTGGAGGCGGTCGGTGACCTGGAGGAGGGCGCCGCCGTCGATCGGCTTGACCTCGACCGGGTACTCGGGGCGGCCGGGTGCGCGCAGCACGCGGATGTTCTTCTTTTTGGCGAGGGCCTCCAGCGCACCGTCCTCGTAGTCGGGCGCGACGATGACCTCGGTGAAGATCTCGGCGACCTGCTCGGCCATCTCCCGGCTCACGGGCCGGTTGACGGCGATCACGCCGCCGAACGCCGACAGCGGGTCGCAGGCGTGCGCCTTGCGGTGCGCCTCGGCGACGTCCGAACCGATGGCGATGCCACAGGGGTTGGCGTGCTTGATGATCGCGACGCACGGCTCGTCGTGGTCGTACGCGGCACGGCGGGCGGCGTCCGTGTCCGTGTAGTTGTTGTACGACATCTCCTTGCCGTGCAGCTGCTCGGCCTCGGCCAGGCCGCCGGTGCCCGAGGTGTAGAGGGCCGCGGGCTGGTGCGGGTTCTCGCCGTAGCGCAGGGTGTGGGCGCGGTCCAGGCTGGTGGCGATGAACTCGGGGAACTGCGAGCCGTCCTCGGCGGGCGCGTAGACGGACGCGAACCAGGAGGAGACGGCGATGTCGTACTCGGCCGTGTGCCGGAAGGCCTCCGCCGCCAGGCGCTTACGGGAGGCGAGGTCGAAACCGCCGTCGGCGACGGCCTTGAGAACGTCGGCGTAACGCTCGGGGCTGGTGACGACCGCGACGGACGGGTGGTTCTTGGCGGCGGCGCGGACCATCGAGGGGCCGCCGATGTCGATCTGCTCGACGCACTCGTCCGCGGTGGCGCCGGAGGCGACGGTCTCACGGAAGGGGTAGAGGTTGACGACGACCAGGTCGAACGGCTCCACGCCCAGCTCGGCGAGCTGCTCGCGGTGGCTCTCCAGGCGCAGGTCGGCGAGGATGCCGGCGTGCACCCTGGGGTGCAGGGTCTTGACCCGGCCGTCCAGGCACTCGGGGAAGCCGGTCAGCTCCTCGACCTTGGTGACGGGAACACCGGCGGCGGCGATACGGCCGGCCGTGGACCCGGTGGAGACGAGTTCGACGCCCGCCTCGTGCAGGCCGCGCGCGAGGTCTTCGAGGCCCGTCTTGTCGTAGACGCTGACGAGCGCCCGGCGGATCGGCCGCTTACTGGTCCCGGCGGTGGCGGTCACTGGATAACTACCTTTCGTCCCTCAATGCGATGGCCGTTGCGGGCGAGCCGCCCCACGACCTCGACGAGCAGCCTTCGCTCGACTTCCTTGATGCGCTCGTGCAGAGCGCTCTCGTCGTCCTCGTCCCGGACCTCTACCACGCCCTGGGCGATGATCGGTCCGGTGTCGACGCCGTCGTCGACGAAGTGGACGGTGCAGCCGGTGACCTTGGCGCCGTACGCGAGCGCGTCCCGCACACCGTGGGCTCCGGGAAAACTGGGCAGCAGGGCCGGGTGGGTGTTCACGAACCGGCCGCCGAATCGGGCCAGGAACTCCTTGCCGACGATCTTCATGAACCCGGCGGAGACGACGAGGTCCGGCTCGTGGGCGGAGACGGCCTCGGCGAGGGCGGCGTCCCACTCGTCCCGCGTCTCGTAGTCCTTGACCCTGCACACGAAGGTGGGCAGCCCGGCCCGCTCGGCGCGCGCGAGCCCCTCGATGCCGTCGCGGTCCGCGCCGACGGCGACGACCGCCGCCCCGTAGACCTCGGTCCCGGTGGCCGCGATCTCGTCGAGGAGCGCCTGCAGGTTGGTGCCGGATCCGGAGACCAGCACGACGAGGCGCTTGACCACGGGCTTGGTGGCCACGGTGGGGCCCTTTCTCGGGGGAGCGTTCTTCGGCGGCCGGACCGCCGTACGCGGTGACGTGGCGCTTTGTACATTCGTACGAATGCTTCGCGCCCCGGGATACGGGGAAGTCTACGAAGCGGCCGACCGTCAGCAACGATACCGGCACACGGGGCGGCCCCCACGGGACGGGGGCGTGGCCGGAAGGTAGCGTCTGGGAGGAGCCGGTTCGGGAACGCGCCTGTCGTGCGGTGCGTTGACCGTGTGACGGCTTCCGCAGGATCAGCCGTACCCAGCAAGTTCGCCAGGTTCACGAACACGTTCACCAAGGGGAAGACGCTCTCTTGATGTCGGACCGCAGTCTGCGACTCCTCACGCTCCCCCCGCTCCCGGCCCAGGGAGGGGAGCGCGGCGCCGCGCTGCTGCGTGAGCGCCCGGCCTCACCGCCCGACGCGCCCTCGGACCGCAAGGACGACGAGTCGGGCGGCACCCAGGACGACAACCCCTTCGCCCCTCCGCCGGAGGGCACGCCCGACCGACCGTGGCAGCCGCGCCGTCCGGCGGGCGGCGAGGACGGCGAGGGCTCAGAGGGCCACTCCCCCTGGGGCAGCCAGTGGAGCGACCGCCAGCCGGGCCGCTCCTCCGGCGGTTTCGGCGAGCGCCCGGGCGGCCCGCCCTCCGGCCCCGAGGGTCCCGGTGACGGTCCCACGCCCGGCACGGGCATGCGCTGGGACCCGACCGACCCGGTGCAGCGCCGTGCCCGGTACTCCCTCCTGTGCGGCATGTGGGCCTTCTTCTTCGCCCTCTTCAGCTGGCCGTACGTGTCCCTGCTGCTCGGCGCGCTCGCCCTGTACTGGGGTGGCAGCGCCCTGCGCGCCAAGACCCGCCCCGGCGACAACAACAACGCCCCGTCCGCCGACGCCGGCTACCGCCCGCAGACGACGGCGGCGGTGAGCGGCCTGGTCACGGCCTCCCTGGCCATCGCCCTGGTGGCCGCGACGTTCACGGCCCAGCTGGTCTACCGCGACTACTACACCTGCACGAACGACGCCCTCACCAACGAGGCCAAGCAGTCCTGCAGCCATCTGCTGCCGACGGAGCTGCGGGGGCTGCTGGGGACGAACGGCTAGCCGAGCACCGGCACCGCTCAGGGCCGAGGGGGATCCTCCCCGTCGGCGTCGTCGTCGTCGGGGAGGATCCCCGGCCACCACGGTGAGTGCGACGGCGGCGACGGCGGCTGCTGCGGCCGTGGAGGTTCGGCGGGCAGCAGGTCGTACCGCTCGTACGGCTCGAAAGTCGTGTCGCGCTGCGCGAGCAGCGGACGGTAGACGTCGTCATCTTCGTCGTAGGACTGGCTGTATGCCTGGCCGAAGGACTGGCCCGAGGTCTGGCCGGGGTTCTCGCCCCAGGGCGGCACGGACGAGGTGTCGGCGGGCGTCTCCGTCCCGCCTCCCCCGGCCCCCTTCTGAATGCCGAGCCAGGCTCCCGCGGCGTACAGCGGCCGGGACAGCCGGCGCCCGCCTTCCGACACCCACGTCCCCGGGCCTACGGCCCGCTCGCCGCGCCTTCTCCTCTCCCGGCGTCCCCAGGTCCGCAGTCCCAGCGCCGTCGGAACCGACAGCGCCGCGATCCACAGGAACGCCGCGCCGGCCACCTCCCACCACACCGGCCCGAACCGGGCGAGCACCGCGACCCCCAGCCGCCCGCCGGCCAGCGCGGCGAGCAAGGCGATCACGGCCGCGCAGAACAGGGCCGCCAGCCCGGCGACACCGGCGGTTCTGCCCCGCGACCACGCGTCCGTCGCCGCCGGCGGGTCTCCCGCAGCCGCTCCCGCGCGCCCCACCAGCCATCCCACCGTCACCCCGGCCGCCACCGGCACCGCCACCGCGGCCCAGTTCACCCATCCCCCGGCGCCCGCCTCCGGCACGGCCGCGAGGAGCGGGAACGGCGGCAGCAGCGACGCCGGCGCCGAGGACACAGGGGTCACCATGTGACCGGCACCGAGCGCGAATCCGGGGCCCAGCGCGTACGACGCCCCCCACACCGCCGCGTTGGGCACCAGCGCCGCGCACAGCAGCAGCACCGCGAACCGCCCCGACCAGCCCTCCGTCAGATGCAGGAAGGACGCCCGGGTCGCTCCGCCGTGCCACACCAGGGACACCCCCACCAGCAGCGCCCCGCCCACGGCCAGCACCGTCGCCCCGGTCCCCGCGGCCCGCGCGGCGACCCCCAGGCGGGCCCGCCCCTCAGCCCCCAGGACCAGTCGCCGAAGCCCCGCGGGCAGCAGCACCAGCACCCCGTCGAGCGCCTCGCGCGGACGCCCGTACGCCGTCCACACCCCCAGCCCCGCCGCCCCCATGACGAGCAGCGGCGGACACACCGCCGTCCACGCCCAGTCGGGCCGCAGCTCACCTCCGGACGCGTAGAGCGCGGCGGCGGCGCCGACGCCGAGATACCCGAGCACGACGCCCGCCCACGCCGTCCCGCCCGACGTGTCCGGCGCCTCCTCCTCACCGCCGTCCACCGCGTCCCGCGCCGCCCGGTGCACCAGCCACACGGGCACGACGAGCAGCAGCAGCGGCGTCACGCCCACGGGGGCGGGGGTCCCGGAGAGCGTGTCGGTGCGGACGAGTTCGGCGCCGTGCGACAGCAGCCACAGCGCCGCCGCGACATGCAGCACGCCGCCCGGTCCGCTGTCGGGATAGGGCGAGCTGATCCACAGCATGGTCACGAGCACGGCGAGCGATCCGAGCCCCAGCCCGGCGGCCACGGCGCCACCCAGCAGGCCGGCGGCCAGTCCGGGCGAGTGGTCGCGCAGACGGACGAGCAGGGACGACAGGGGCGGTCGGCGAGCGGTCATCTGGATCACGACCGTCATGCTCCCAACGACACGCGCTTTCCCGTCGTAACAGGCGAACCACCGAAGTGTCGCTCAATATATGTTTATGTACTTTTCCGTACGAAAGGGCCGTCCGTGACGCAGCCTCAGGAACCGGAGCCGTCCGCGCCGCTGACGCCCGCTCAGGCCTTCGACGCGCTGTACGCGTTCTGCGCCCCCGCCCTCGTACGGCAGACCTATCTGCTCACCGGCCGCCGCGAGCTCGCCCGCGAGTCGGTCGAGCGGGCCTTCCAACTCGCCTGGCAGCGCTGGCCCGAGGTGGCCCGGGACCGGGATCCGGCCGGGTGGGTGCGCGCGGCGGCGTACGACTGCGCCCTCTCCCCCTGGCACCGCTTCCGCCCCCGCTACCGTCACCCGGAAGCGCCACCGGCCGACCCGTCCGACCGCACCCTGCTCGCCGCGCTCCTCGAACTCCCGCCGCCCTACCGCCGCACGCTCCTGCTGTACGACGGTGTGGGCCTGGACCTGCCGGAGACGGCGGCGGAGACGGAGGCCAGCACCCCGGCCGCGGCGGGCCGCCTGCTGCACGCCCGCGAGGTCGTCGCGGCGCGCCTTCCGGATCTGGCCGATCCGCCCGAACTGCGGCGCCGCCTCGCCGCGCTGGCCGCGACGGAGCGGCTGCGCGCGGCGAAGCCGCCGCGGGTGCGGACGGGCAGCGAGAGGCGGACCCGGTTCTGGACCCATGCCGCCATCGCCTTCACCGTCGCCCTGATCGGGACGACCTCGTTCGCCCTGCGCACGGCTCCCACGCACTACGAGCCGCCGGTGGCCGCGGGACGGGCGATCGAGGGTCTGCCGCCGCGGGTGTCGCAGGGCGCGCTGTCGGACGAGGAGGCGGAGCTGCGGGCGAAGCTGCGCAGGGAGACGGCGAACGGCCCGGAGCGGCTGGTGCCACTCGAACGTTGACGGCGTTCGCGTGGTCGGCCGCGCCCCCGTGACCCCCGTACACGCCCGTGGGCCCGCCCCCCGACCAGGGGAGCGGGCCCACGGGCATACGGTCGGGTGCCTCAGCCGGCGAGGATCTCGCGCGCCAGCTTGGCGGTCTCGGTCGGGGTCTTGCCGACCTTGACACCGGCGGCCTCGAGGGCCTCCTTCTTCGCGGCGGCCGTGCCGGAGGAGCCGGAGACGATGGCGCCGGCGTGGCCCATGGTCTTGCCCTCGGGCGCGGTGAAGCCCGCGACGTAGCCGACGACCGGCTTGGTCACGTTCTCCTTGATGAAGGCCGCGGCCCGCTCCTCGGCGTCGCCGCCGATCTCACCGATCATCACGATCAGGTCGGTGTCGGGGTCGGCCTCGAACGCGGCGAGCGCGTCGATGTGGGTGGTGCCGATGACCGGGTCGCCACCGATGCCGACGGCGGAGGAGAAGCCGATGTCACGCAGCTCGTACATCATCTGGTACGTCAGCGTGCCGGACTTCGAGACCAGGCCGATGCGGCCCGGCTTGGTGATGTCGCCCGGGATGATGCCGGCGTTCGACTGACCGGGGGTGATCAGACCCGGGCAGTTGGGGCCGATGATCCGGGTCTTGTTGCCCTTGGACCCGGCGTACGCGTAGAACGCGGCCGAGTCGTGCACGGCGATGCCCTCGGTGATGACGACCGCGAGCGGGATCTCGGCGTCGATCGCCTCGACGACGGCGGCCTTGGCGAAGGCCGGCGGCACGAAGAGGACGGAGACGTTCGCGCCCGTCTTCTCCATCGCCTCGGCGACCGTGCCGAAGACCGGGATCTCGGTGCCGTCGAAGTCGACGGACGTGCCGGCCTTGCGCGGGTTCACGCCGCCGACGATGTTCGTGCCGTCGGCCAGCATGAGCTTGGTGTGCTTCATGCCCGTGGCACCGGTCATGCCCTGGACGATGACCTTGGAGTCCTTGTTGAGGAAGATAGCCATGGCTGTGTTCCCTCGTCCTTACTTCGCAGCCGCGAGCTCGGCGGCCTTGTCGGCCGCGCCGTCCATGGTGTCGACGCGCTGCACCAGGGGGTGGTTGGCGTCGGTGAGGATCCTGCGACCCAGCTCGGCGTTGTTGCCGTCGAGACGGACGACGAGCGGCTTGGTGACGTCCTCGCCGCGGTCCTCCAGAAGCTTCAGGGCCTGCACGATGCCGTTGGCGACCTCGTCACAGGCGGTGATGCCGCCGAAGACGTTGACGAAGACGGACTTGACGTCCGGGTCACCGAGGATGATCTCGAGGCCGTTGGCCATGACCTGCGCGGAGGCGCCGCCGCCGATGTCGAGGAAGTTGGCGGGCTTGACGCCACCGTGCGCCTCACCGGCGTACGCGACGACGTCCAGGGTGCTCATGACGAGACCCGCGCCGTTGCCGATGATGCCGACCTCGCCGTCGAGCTTGACGTAGTTGAGGTTCTTCTCCTTGGCGGCGGCCTCCAGCGGGTTGGCCGCGTCCTTGTCGTGGAGGGCCTCGAAGTCCGGGTGACGGAACTCGGCGTTCTCGTCCAGGCTCACCTTGCCGTCGAGGGCGAGCACGTCACCGGAGGCGACCTTCGCCAGCGGGTTGACCTCGACCAGGAGGGCGTCCTCCTTGATGAAGGTGTCCCACAGCTTGACGAGGACGTTCACGACCTTGTCGGCGACGTCGGCCGGGAACTTGGCGGCCGCGACGATCTCGCGGGCCTTCTCCTCGGTCACACCCTCGTTGGCGTCGATCGGGGTCTTGGCGACGGCCTCCGGACGGGTGGCGGCCACCTCCTCGATCTCCATGCCGCCCTCGACGGAGGCGATCGAGAGGAACGTGCGGTTGGCACGGTCGAGGAGGAAGGAGACGTAGTACTCCTCGACGATCTCCGGAGCGGTCTCGGCGATCATCACCTTGTGGACCGTGTGGCCCTTGATGTCCATGCCGAGGATGTCCGTCGCACGGGCGACGGCCTCGTCCGGGGTGGCGGCCAGCTTGACGCCACCGGCCTTGCCGCGACCACCGACCTTCACCTGCGCCTTGACGACGGACTTGCCGCCCAGACGCTCGGTGATCTCGCGCGCCGCCTCAGGCGTGTCGATGACTTCACCGGCCAGCACCGGTACATCGTGCTTGGCGAAGAGGTCCCTCGCCTGGTACTCGAACAGGTCCACGCGCTTCCGTCCCTATCAGTGATCTCGCGGTTCGTTGGATGCGTGGGCGTGCCGCGAAGGGCAACGTGACGTCCGCTTGGGTCACAGGGGAAGCGCACACGGTGTCCGAGCGCGCGGCATGTCCGTCTCGCAGGTTATCGCCGCTTGCGGGGGTGCCCTAAATCGAGGGTCACACCTGAGCGGTGATACCTGTCACATGATGCCGTGCTCACTGGCACGGCGTGCCGCGCGTGAGGCGGCGGTGTGCTCCACGTGCGGGGGTGACGTGCCGGATGTGAGGGGGCGGCAGACGAGCGGGGAGAGGCCGGGGAGGAGGCGGGGAGCAACCGGGGAGAGATCGGGGAAAGGGCTGTGAGCAGCCGGAAATCGGCCAAAGTGGGGGCTGAGGACGAGGCGGGGCCCCACCGGGCTGGGGTTGGCCCGGTGAGGCCCCTGGTACGGCCCCGAGGTCGCTCGAAAGCGCCGTGTCACGGGGCCCGGCCGGGCGGTCCCCACCCCAATGGGGACCGCCCGGCCCGTTCCGCGAGGCGTCGGGTGGGCCGGCCGACGGATTTCGGCCGTCCGGGTCCCTCGTCCTCACGGAACCGGTCGTTCGCCGCGTGTGCCCCCACCCGGCCGCCGGGCGCGTTCAGCGGACGCGCCCGCGGGGTGCGGTCGTCGCGGCGTTCGGTCGGTCGTCGTACGACGCCGGCCGCGAAAGGGTCAGATGCTGTACGGGCGGGCCTGGTGCACGTCCGCCGCGTCCCGGAGGTGGCCCGGAGCGACCGACTCGGCCACGCCCCGGACGCCGGTGACCGCGTGCCCGGCGAGCGGGCCGCCGGTGGCCTCGACCGTGCCGGTGAGGTCCTCGGCGAACGGCGCGGTCCGGCCCGTGACGCCGTCGGCGAAGGAACCGGCCTCGCCGACGACACCGCCCGCGAACGGCGTGACGTCACCCGCGACGCCGTACGCCAGTCCGGTCGCGCTGCCGGTGACGGGCCGGACGAGCCCGACGACGGGCTGGACCGCCCGGACGACGTCCTGCGCGAACGGGTCGACCTGGCCGCCGACGCCGTACGCCAGACCGGTCGTGCCGCCGGCGACACCCTGCGCGAGCGGCGGCACGTCCGCGACGACCCCGCCGGCGAAGCCGTGCACGTCCCCGGTCACGCCGTACGCCAGACCGCCGACATCCCCGACGGCCTGCCCGGCGACGGGCAGCACCCCGTGCACCGCGGTGTCCGCCACCGGCGGCAGCACGGAGCCGGTGACGTCGTGGGCTACCTCGCCGACGAGCCCGGTGGCGTAAGGCGGCACGTCCGCGACGACACCGCCCGCCACGGGCGCGACCCCGCCGACGGCCTCCGTGGCAACGCCCCGCACCCCGGTCACGGCACCGGCGGCGACGGGCAGCGTGCCGGAGACGGTGCCGCCGACGACCGGTACGGCGCCCGCCACCGCGTGATCGGCGAGCGGCGGGACGACCGACGCGGCCGTCTCGTCGACGACCGGCACGACCGTGCCGGGCACGCTCCCGACCGTGCCGAGAACCTGCTGCTCGGCTCCGCCGACGGTGCCCGTGACATGGCCCGGGACGGCGGAGACGGAGGCCTGGGCCGCGGAGGTGACGGTGCTCGCGGCACGGCCCGCGGAGGTGACGATGCCCGCGGCACGGCCCGCGCCCGCGATGGTGTGCCGCGCCTTCGTCCGCACGACGCCGTCGACGCCGTCCGCCCGGGAACGGGCCGCCGCCTGCGCACCCTGCAGCTTCGTCTGCGCCGCGGCGAGCGCCTCCTCGACTTCCGGCGCGAAGACGGAGAGCGGTCCGAAGAGGTAGTCGACGCCGTCCTGGGGGGCGTGGGCCGGCTCGGAGACGGTGGTGTCGGCGGCGGTGGTGGCCTTGTCGGCGGTGGCCCGTGCCTTCGCCTGGGCGGCGCGGGCGGCCTTGGCGCCCTGGATGGCCGCGGCGCCCTTGATGCTCGCGGCCCTGGAGGTCACGGCAGCCGGTGCCTTCGACGCGGTGGCGGCAGCGGCGGCGCCCTTGCGGACCTGGTCGGCGGTGCCGGTCGTGACAGGCGCGGTGGAGGTGGCCGCCGCGGCGGTCCCGGTCACGCCCGAGACGGTGTCCTGCACGCCGGTGACGACGCCGTCGACGGTGCCGGTGACCGTGTCGGTGACGGTGCCGGTCAGCGTGCCGAGGGTGTTCTGGGCGTCAGTCGCGCTGTCGGTGGCCGTGTCCGACGTGGACAGGGACGAGGACGGCAGCTCGTCCGCGCTGGCGACAGCGGAACCGAGTGCCCACGCGCCGGACACACCGGCGGCTATGACGATCGAGCGACGGATGTTCTTGTTCATGCGTGCGTCAGATCCTTCGGATCCATGGAAGCGCCGAGGCGTTCGCGGAGGCCCGGGCCCTGCCGTGCAAGCGGGCCGCGGAGCTCGGGGGAGCTCGGTCTTCTTCGGGAGGCTTGGGGACATTTCCGGTGCGTCCGGCGGCCCTCGGAAGGCTGTCCGGACGGAGGAGCCGCCTCAGGCGGGGGAAACCGGTATGTCCCGGTGCCTGTCCCGGGTCGCGTCGCCGTTCGCACGGGCGGCGGCGCCGGACAGCAGACGCAGGGGCGCCCGCTGGTTCAGGGCGACGGCCTGCGCGTCACCGTGCCTCGGTGTGCCGCCGTCGACGGCGGACCGGTTGCTCAGTACGCCGGTCGGGTCGCCGCCGCCGGGAGCCTGCGGGACCTGGACGTGCCCGGCACCGTCGGCTGCCCGCCGTGCCTCGCCCCGGGCGGGGGCGTGAGCGGTGCCGCCGACCACGTCGAGACGCGGCCCGGACGCCGCCGCCCGCGCCCGCTTCCCGGTGGAACCTTCACTCGTGGCCGCCGAGTGTCCCGGCCCGTCCGGCTGGGTCACCGGCGCGGGCAGGGTCTGCCCCGGAACGGAAGGCAGGCCCGGCAGACCGGGCAGGGACGGCGTGCCCGGCAGCTGCGGCACCGACGGCAGAGATGGAAGGGAAGGCAACTGCGGCAGCCCCGGTATCGGCGCGGTCGCCTCGGCCAGTCCGCCCGTCACCGTCACGACCAGGTCGCCGACGGGCCGCAGAACCGCTTCGTCCACGGTCCGCACGACACCTTCGACCACAGAGCCGAGCACCGGAACGCCCTGGGCGGTGCTGTGGGCGGGGGTGGTGCTGTGGGCGGGGGTGGCCTCGGAACCGGCGGGGGTGCTGGAGCCGACGGGGGTGGCGGAACCGGCCGGGATGCCGGAACCGGCCGGGATGCCGGAACCGGCAGGGATGCCGGAACCGGCCGGGATGCCGGAACCGGCCGGGATGCCGGAACCGGCCGGGATGCCGGAACCGGCAGGGCCGGCTTCGGCGGGAGGCGTCGCTGCGGGCGACGTCGGCTTCGGCTTCGGGCTCCGCTGAGTGGAGCCGGCGGGCTTCGGCCGCGAGGAGTCCCCTGGCCGGACGTGCCCGGCCGGCGCGTGCGGCCGGGGCTTGCCCGGAGCATCGGGTTCGATGCGTCCGGGGGAGGCCGTGAGGGCGTAGACCAGGGTGGCCGGAGCGGACACGAGGCGCCCGACCGCGTTCTGCAGCGACGCCTCCACGCCGTCCGTGGAAGCCGCCGAGACCATCGGAGCGACCGGCGCCACCTGCCCGGGCGCCGAAGACGTCGTCCCCGGCGTCTCGTCCGCCGCGTGTGCCTGCTCCCCGCAGAAGAACCCGAGCGCGAACAGCCCGCCGACCAGCACCATCACCCGCAGCGCACGCCGACCGGCCGCGGTGCGCATCACGCGCAGAGCGGCGGCGGGCAAGGCTGCCGGCCAGGTCAAGAGGGGAGTCCTCTCGTGCGGCGGAACGGTGCGGACGAACTCCGCGGGGTGGGGCCGTGGTGAGCCATGAGGCGGCACGACGCCGTGCGGACGAGCGGAGCGCGTCGCCCCGCCGATGAGGCGTCGATACTTGCACGGCCCTCCCGAGGTAGCGCAAGCCCCCTGTTACCGATGGGTAGTCATGTCCGTTTTGCTGGGCCAAGTCGGACGACGACTGGTCGACAAATCGTCATCCGACCCATCTGCCTGACGGGCCTTCAGGCGGTGGCCGTCAGGCCTTGTCCGGTATCGGCAGCGGCCGCTTCTCGATCGCCGCCGCCATCACCTCCGGGAAGAGGTCGGGCGTGCAGGCGAACGCCGGCGCCCCCAGCGCGGCGAGCGCGGCCGCGTGCTCACGGTCGTACGCCGGGGCCCCTTCGTCGGAGAGCGCGAGCAGCGCGACGAACTGCACGCCGGACGCCTTCATCGCGGCGACCCGCTTGAGCATCTCGTCGCGGATGCCGCCCTCGTAGAGGTCACTGATCAGTACGACGACCGTCTCGGCGGGCCGGCTGATCTGCGACTGGCAGTAGGCGAGCGCCCGGTTGATGTCCGTACCGCCGCCCAGTTGTGTGCCGAAGAGGACGTCGACCGGGTCGTCGAGCTGGTCGGTCAGGTCGACGACCGCCGTGTCGAAGACGACGAGTCGCGTGGAGATCGTCCGCATCGAGGCGAGCACCGCCCCGAACACCGAGGCGTACACCACCGACGCCGCCATGGATCCCGATTGATCGATACAGAGCACGACCTCCTTCTTCGTGGACTGGGACGCCCGCCCGTATCCGATGAGCCGCTCGGGCACGACGGTCCGGTACTCGGGCAGGTAGTGCTTGAGGTTGGCCGCGATGGTGCGGTTCCAGTCGATGTCGTGATGGCGCGGCCGACTGATCCGGGCGCTGCGGTCCAGGGCGCCGGTGAGCGTGGCCCGGGTGCGGGAGGCGAGCCGCTTCTCCAGGTCCTCGACGACCTTGCGCACGACGGCCCGCGCCGTCTCCTTCGTGGTCTCCGGCATCGCCTTGTTGAGCGAGAGCAGCGTGCCGACGAGGTGCACGTCGGCCTCCACCGCCTCCAGCATCTCCGGCTCCAGCAGCAGCGTGGACAGTCCGAGCCGGTCGATGGCGTCGCGCTGCATGACCTGGACGACGGTGGAGGGGAAGTAGGTCCGGATGTCCCCGAGCCACCGCGCCACGGACGGCGCCGACGCGCCGAGCCCCGCGGAACGGTCCCGTCCCCGCTGCCCCTGCCTGTCCGCCTTCCCGTACAGCGCGGTCAACGCCCCGTCCATCGCGGCGTCCCGACCGGACAGCGCGCACCCGGTGCCGTCGGCGGCGTCGCCCCCGAGGACCAGCCGCCAGCGCCGCAGCCGCTCCTGCGCCGGCTCCGTCGCCTCGGCCGTCATCGCCGCACCGCCGTACGGGTCCTGTCCCACAGCGGAACGACGGCGATGGCGTGCTTGGGTCGGTCCTGCGTGCCGCCGCCTTCGCCGTTCACTCCGGCCGCCATCCCTCCGACGGCCGCTCTTCCGGCGCCCTCTCGTGTCTTCCTCGGCCGGTCGTTCGTCATCCCGTCACCCCCGCAAGGTCGTTTTCGACGTTCGCTTCCGCCCGTTCCGGCTCGACGTCCGCTTCCGCCCGATCCGGTTCGAGACTCTCTTCCGCCCGCTCCGAAGCGTCCGCCCCACCGAGCCCCAACAGCAGCCGCACCACCGGCATTACGGCGTCGGCGCGTTCGCTCTCGAGCTCCGCCGCGAAGCCGGGCAGGCCGGAACCGGCCGCCACGGAACTCGCCCGCTGCCCCGGCCCCCGCCGCACGAGTTCGCCCAGCGTGCGCCGCACTCCGGGCTCGTACGCCGAGAACGTCCGCCGCAGCAGCGGCAGTACATCGGTGAACGCCTCCGCCGGAACCCCGGTCAGCCAGGCGTCGACCAGCCCGAGCAGCCTCTCGTCGTGCAGGAGGAGCATCCCGCCGCCCGAGCCTCCGCCGACGAAGCCCTCGATCCACGCCGCCGCGTCGCCCGGAGGCGTTCCCGGCGACAGCACGAGCCCCATGAGCCTGGCCGCCTCGTCCTGGGCCAACTCACCGTCGTCCAGCAGAAGTCGTACGGCCCGCCCACGGATCACACCGGGCACGGTGTCGCGCACGGACAGCACGTGCAGGACCGCCTGCCAACGGGAGCGCAGGTCGTCCGCCGGCCGTCCCGCGGACTCCGGTGCGTCGGCGAGGAGCGCCACCGCCCCCTGCACCGCGTCCACATGGCGCCGCATCTCCTCGGCCGCGTCCGCGTCCAGAGCCGCGCAGGCCGGCGGGAGGCCGACGAAGATCCGCTCAGCGAGTCCCGCCGCGACCCCGGCCAGCGCCCCGGTGTCCGTGCCGCGCACGTCGCCGTAGCGCAGGGAGCGGACCAGGGCCGGCAGGGCCTGGGCGAGATGGCCGACGTCAGCGTCGAGCGCGGCCCGGTCGGCGAGGACCTGCATCACCACGGGCAGCGCGTCTGGCAGTTCGGCCAGCAGGCAGCGCTCGGCGAGCGCGGTGACCTCGGCGAGCCCCTGGGCGGCGACCGCGTCCGCCTCCGCCTTGGCCGTCGCGGCGGCGAGCACGGTCGTGCCCCACACCCCCGCTTCCGCCACCCGCACGGCCAGCTCAGGCTCCCAGCGCAGCCGCCATGTCTCCCGGAATGTCCCCGTGCTCCCCCGCGAGGCCACCGGCTCGCCCCATGCGACGCCCAGCAGCCGCAGCCGGTGCAGCAGCCTGCTGCGCCCGGCGTCGGTCTCCTTGCGCAGGTCCAGCTCCAACTCCCGTTCGAGCGCCTCCGGCTTGAGCCGCAACCGGCGCTGGATCCGGTCCAGATCCCGCTGCAACGGCACCGCCGGCGCCGACCGCGGCACCTCCCCCAGCACGTCCCCGACTACCAGCCGGTCGTGCACCAGCGCCAGCGGCACGTCCGAGCCCTCGCACATCACCGCGCGCACGGCGTCGGTCGTCTCGCCGAGCCCCGGCAGCGGACGGCCGCGCATCGCGGCGAGCGTCTCGGCCAGCCGTACCGCCTCGATGACGTGCGCGGAGGAGACGAGCCGGTCCTCCTCGCGCAGCAGTCCGGCGACCTTGGTCAGCCACCGCTCGACCGGCCGGTCCGGTGCGCCGAACAGATGCCCGTACCAGCCCGGGGAGTCGATTCCCGCGCCGTAGCCGCTGGCCCGGGACAGACGCCGGTGCGTCCACGGCACCCACGTCATGTCCGCCTTCACCTTGGGCAGGCCCTTCAGCAGCGCCCGGTCGACGGTGACGGCGGTCCTCCGCCGCAGCGCGGGTACGTGCCAGGCACCGCACACGACGGCCACCTCGTCCCCGAACTCCCTTTGTGCCGCCCGCAGCTGGAGCCGCATGTACGCCTCGCGCACGAGGTCCCGGTCATGCCCTCCGTCGCCGTACGTCTCCCGCAGCGTCCCCATCGCCTCTTCGAGCACCCTGAACGGCGCGAAGGGGTCCCCCTCGCCGCTTCCCCGGTGCTCCACGACGTCCTCCCACCACCGTTCGGGATCGTCGTACCCGGCGGCTTCGGCGAGCACCGCGAGGGGGTCGACACGGAGGTCGGCGTCCGAAGGGCCCGCACCGCCCCGGGTGTCACCGGCCTCCCCACCGTCGTCCTCGGCCCCCGCGGCCCCACTGCCCTCAGCCCCTTCGCCGTCGGCGCCCGCGCCCGCGTCCGCGGACCCGTCGCCCTCCTCCCCCACGGCTCGGTCGGTCTCGTCCCGCCCCCACGCCAGCGTGTGCGTCGCCGGCAGGTCGATGAAACGGGCCGGCACCTCGTGCTCCAGCGCCCAGCGGATCGCGACCCACTCCGGGGAGAACTCGGCGAGCGGCCAGAAGGCCGATCGGCCGGGCTCGTCTACGGCGTGGGCGAGCAGGGCGACCGGCGGCCGCATGTCCTCCTCGCCGGCCAGCGCGATCAACGCGTCGGCCTCGGGCGGCCCCTCGATCAGCACGGTCCGGGGCCGGGCCGCGTCCAGCGCCGCCCGCACGGCGCGTGCCGAACCGGGCCCGTGATGCCGCACGCCGAGCAGCAGCGGCCCGCCCCCGGCCGTCCGGCCCCCGTCCCTCTCAAGCCCCGTCACACCGTCCCCCTCGCCCTCGTCCTCGAATCCACCGCCTGCCCGCGCAGGACACCTCCCTCACGGCGCCCGCCCCCGCCGCTCCCCGCCGTCCCGCTCCCCCGGTCCGTCACGCGCTCACCTCTCGGCAGGCCCGGTAGAAGTCCGTCCAGCCGTCCCGCTCGCGGACGACCGCCTCCAGGTACTCGCGCCAGACGACACGGTCGGCCGCGGGGTCGCGGACGACGGCGCCGAGGATGCCCGCGGCGACGTCGCCGGCCCGCAGGACGCCGTCGCCGAAGTGGGCCGCCAGGGCCAGCCCGTTGGTGACGACGGAGATCGCCTCGGCCGTCGACAGCGTGCCGCTCGGGGACTTGACCTTGGTCCGGCCGTCGGAGGTGACGCCGTCGCGCAGTTCACGGAAGACCGTCACGACGCGGCGGATCTCGTCGACGCCGTCGGGCACCGACGGCAGGTCGAGGGAGCGGCCGATCTGGTCGACGCGCCGCGAGACGATGTCGACCTCGGCCTCGACGCTCTCCGGCAGCGGCAGCACCACCGTGTTGAAGCGGCGGCGCAGGGCGCTGGAGAGGTCGTTGACCCCGCGGTCGCGGTCGTTGGCCGTGGCGATCAGGTTGAAGCCGCGGACCGCCTGCACCTCCTGCCCCAGTTCCGGTATCGGCAGCGTCTTCTCGGACAGGATGGTGATGAGGGTGTCCTGCACGTCGGCCGGGATGCGGGTCAGCTCCTCCACCCGCGCCGTCATCCCCTCCGCCATGGCCCGCATGACCGGGCTCGGCACCAGGGCGTCGCGGCTCGGGCCGTGTGCCAGGAGCTGCGCGTAGTTCCAGCCGTAGCGGATCGCCTCCTCCGGCGTGCCCGCCGTGCCCTGCACGAGCAGCGTCGAGTCGCCGCTGACCGCCGCCGCCAGGTGTTCCGACACCCAGGTCTTGGCCGTGCCGGGCACGCCCAGCAGGAGCAGTGCGCGGTCGGTGGCGAGCGTGGTGACGGCCACCTCGACGATGCGGCGCGGGCCCACGTACTTCGGTGTGATCACGGTGCCGTCCGGCAGGGTGCCGCCGAGCAGATACGTCGCCACCGCCCACGGCGACAGCTTCCAGCGGACCGGGCGCGGGCGGTCGTCCTGCGCGGCCAGCGCGGCGAGTTCACCGGCGAAGGCGTCCTCGGCGTGCGGCCGCAACGCCTCGGCCGGCTCCTTCGCACGTGCTTCGGCCGCTTCGACGGTCGTCGGTTCCACGGACACAGACATGGCTGAGGCTCCCTCCAGCTCGGCCGGTTCGGATCTGCCACCAACCGTGCACCACGCCACTGACAATCCGTTCTGACCTGCGGAAACGTGTTCGCGGGGTCGATTGTCAGTGGTGGGATCTACCGTCGAAGACATGACTCAGCAGGGGATGCGCTGGAGCGCGGACCAGGTGCTGGCGCTGGCGCCTGACGCCGCGTCACGCAAAGCGGGCAGCAAACTCGGGGCGACGGGGCCGTGGTCCGAGACGGGCAGCTGTGACGAGGGGACGGTGTGGGGGCTGTGCAGGGGCAGCGGCAGCAAGCCGTATCAAACGGTCGTCGACCTCGCGGACGCGGCGGGCCCGGCGTACAAGTGCAGTTGTCCGAGCCGCAAGTTCCCGTGCAAGCACGCGCTCGGGTTGCTGCTGCTGTGGGCGGAGGACGAGGCGGTGCCGGCCGGGCAGGCGCCGGACTGGGCGGTGCAGTGGATAGAGGGGAGAAGGCAGCGCGCCGAGCAGAAGCGGGAGGCGGGAGCCGCCGGTTCGTCGGGCGCCACTGATCCGGAGGCGGCGCGGCGCCGGGCGGACCGCCGGGCCGAGCGGGTCACCGCGGGGGCGACCGAGCTCGAACAGCGCCTGGCGGACCTGTTGCGCGGCGGTCTGGCGGGCGCGGAGCAGGCGGGGTACGGGCTGTGGGAGGAGACGGCGGCCCGCATGGTGGACGCGCAGGCGCCCGGACTGGCGGCGCGTGTGCGGGAGTTGGGGGTGATCCCGTCGTCCGGGCCGGGCTGGCCGGTGCGTCTGCTGGAGGAGTGCGCGCTGCTGCACCTGCTGGACCAGGGGTGGCTGGGTCGTGAGCGGCTGCCGGAGGGGCTGGCGGCGACGGTCCGGTCCCGCGTGGGCCTGCCGGGTAACGCGGACGGTCCGCCGCTGCGCGACCGCTGGCTGGTCCTCGCGCAGCACGACACGGCGGACTCCCGGCTGACGACGCGCCGGATCTGGCTCCACGGCGCCGACTCGGAGCGCACGGTGCTGCTGCTGTCCTACGGTGCCGCGGGCCGGGCCCCGGAGCTAGCGCTGCCGGTGGGACTGGTTCTGGACGCGGAGGTGTCGGCCTATCCGGGCACCGGGCAGCCGCGGGCGGCGCTCGGTGAGCAGTTCGCACCCCCGGCGCCGGCGGCGATACGACCGCGGGGGGTGACGACCTCGCAGGCCGCCGCCCGGTACGGCTCGGCGCTGCGGGACGACCCCTGGCTGGAGTCCGTACCGGTGACGCTGGACCGGGTCGTACCGACGCCGGACGGCGACTCGTGGCAGCTCACGGACGCCGACGAGGACACGGCGCTGCCGCTCACGCCCGCCGCCAGGTCCCGCCCGGGCCTGTGGCGCCTGGTCGCCCTCTCGGGCGGAGCCCCCGTGACGGTCTTCGGCGAGTGCGGTCACCGCGGCTTCACCCCGCTGACGGCCTGGTCCGAGGCGGCCGGCGAGGCGGTGCCCCTGTGCTGAGCCACCCGGCCGGACAGCGGCGCCGTACGGCGGCGGAGGGGGACGGCACGCACCTCACCCGCCACCGGCGTCCACCGCGGCCGCCCCGCCACAGGCCCACTGCGATCACAGACCCCAGGAGACCGTCCCATCACTCGCCACTCACAGTAATCACAGGCCCCTTTCTTACCGGATCTATGCATTTGTCCGGCCCGACGGGACACCCGGTTCCTGTGAGTCTTCAACGACTCCCGGGCGCCTCACGGAGAGGAAGCGCATGACGATCAGGACATCCACAGCTGTGGATACTCCCGCGCCGGGCGCCTGGGAGGAGCTCGTGACGGTGGCGCTGCTCGGCACCGAGCGGCGTACGCCGCCGGGCGGCACGCCGGGACGGGAAGCGCCGGTGGCGCTGCTGGACGCGGCGGCCGTGCAGACCCTCAGGCGGCGGGCCGGACTGCTGCCGGCCCGCGCCGCCACGCGGCCGGAGCCGGCCGCCGAGGACCCGCGCCCCCCGCTGCCCGCGGCGGCGGCCCGCAGGCTGGCGCTGCTGCTCGCGGACCGCCCCGGCACGGGCGGCGGCCGCAGAGGCACGGCACCGGACCTGATGGAGCTGCTGCCCCAGTGGCTCGCGACGGCGAACGCCCGCGGCTTCGCCGCACCCCCTCAGATGCTGCCCGCGCTGCTGGACGCGGCCAGGGGGCGTACGGACCTGCGGCCGGCGGCCCTGGCGTTCGCCGGACCGCGCGCGATGTGGCTCGCCCGGCTCAACCCGGACTGGCGGTTCGCCCTGCGAGCGGCCCCCGGCGGGGGCGCGGCGCTGCCGCGGCTCGAGGACGAGGAGCGGACCCGGCGGCTGTGGCAGGAGGGTCTGTTCGCGGAACGCGTCGCCCTGCTGTCCGCACTGCGCGCCCGGGAGCCCGCCGCCGCGCGTGAGCTGCTGGCGACGACCTGGCCGACGGAGCGGGCCGAGGACCGCCTGATGTTCCTCGACTCGCTGCGGACGGGCCTCGGCCCGCAGGACGAGCCGTTCCTGGAGCAGGCGTTGGCCGACCGCAGCCGCAACGTCAGGGCGACGGCCGCCGAGTTGCTCTCGGCGCTGCCCGGATCGGCTCTCGCCGCGCGGATGGCGGTCCGGGCCGGGGCCTGCGTGGCCGTCGACCGCACCGGGGACACACCGACGATCGCCGTCGAAGCGCCGCACGAGTGCGACGCGGGCATGGAGCGGGACGGAGTCGTGGCGAAGGCTCCGGCGGGGCGGGGCGAACGGTCGTGGTGGTTCGGGCAGTTGGTCGAGGCGGCACCGCTCGCGACCTGGTCCGGCCGGCTCGGCGGGCGGACACCCGCACAGATCGTGGCCCTGCCGGTGGCGGACGACTGGCAGGGCGAACTGCACGCGGCGTGGTGCCGGGCCGCCGTACGGCAGCGGGACCCCGAGTGGGCGCAAGCCCTGCTCGGTGTTCCCTCGGCGCCGGAGGCGGGCGGGCCGGGGGCGGTGTCCCTGGCCGAGCGCGCCAAGCTGCTCGGCACACTGACCGCCGGCGAACGGGCCGACTGGGTGGCCGGGTTCATCGCGGCCCACGGACTGTCCGAGGCGTTCCAGCTGCTCGGGGTGTGCGCGGTGCCGTGGTCCGCACCGCTCGGGCGGGCGGTGGTCGACGCACTCAACATCGCGCGTGACGCGGGGAGTTACCCATGGAGCTTCAGCGGAGTGATGGGCCTGGCCGAGCGCTGCCTCGACCCCTCCGAGGCCGGCCGTCTCGACGGCCTGCTGGCGGTCCCGGCCGAGACGGAGGACTCCTCGCCGGGAGCGGGCGGCTACTGGGCGGAGGCGTTCCAGCGCCTGGGTACGACGTTGCGCCTGCGCGCGGCGATGGCGGAGGAGCTGGGGGCGTAGGGCGGCAGGTCTTCGGGACCGGCCACCCCCAGCCACCCTCGGCTTCCGGGGCCGGCCACCCCCAGCCACCCGCGGCTCGCGACGGCGGTCTACGCCCCCGCCGGCTGCCTCACGTTGGCGCGCACCCAGTCCACGATCGACTGCGTCGTCGCACCCGGCGTGAAGATCTCCGCGACGCCCTTCTCCTTCAGCGGCGCAATGTCCGCCTCGGGAATGATGCCGCCGCCGAAGACGAGGATGTCCTCCGCGTCCCGCTCCTTGAGCAGGTCGATCACCGCGGCGAAGAGCGTGTTGTGGGCGCCCGACAGGATGGACAGCCCGATCGCGTCGGCGTCCTCCTGGATCGCGGTGTCGACGATCTGCTCGGGCGTCTGGTGGAGCCCGGTGTAGATGACCTCCATACCGGCGTCGCGCAGCGCCCGCGCGATCACCTTGGCCCCTCGATCGTGGCCGTCGAGCCCCGGCTTGGCCACCACCACGCGGATCGGACCGGCTGCCACACCCATCACTGCCTCCATGAAGCGACTGCATTCATCCCTACCGACAGGTACTGCCGTACCCACATCGGCTGGGGAAGTGAACGAACGTTATCGCCAGCATCCCGCAACCGGCCGTTTCACGGTGCGGACCGAGGGGGAAATCACACGGTGGGACACGTTCGCAGCGCACCGTTCCGAGTCTTTGCGGCACAAGGGCCGCAGCGGGAGCAGGCGCAACGGGAGCCGCAACGAGGTCGCCGCACCACCGCGCCGCAGGCCGCGCGCCGTGGCGGTGCGGTGCGTCGGTGTTGCCCGGAGGGCATCACCGACTTCGCCGCGACTTCCCATGAGGGCACACGGGGGTCGGAGCCGTACTCCTGTGTCTCGACAGGAGGTCGGCCATGAAGGTCACCAGGGCACTGCAGCCCTTTTTTCCGCTCTGCCAGCGGTTGCTCCCCATCAGACTGGCGGGACTCTCCGTGGCCCTGCTGAAGGCGACCGCCCTGGAATTCGCGATCCTCGCCGGTCACCTCCTCCTCTATCCCTCCGGCATCACCCAGGAACGCCGCGTACCGGCATTGCTCCCCTCACCCGACGGCGCCGCGCAGCTGCCGACGGGGACCAGGCCGCCGGTCGTGCTCCTGCACGGCTTCATCGACAACCGCTCGGTCTTCGTGCTGCTGCGCCGCAGCCTCGCCCAGAACGGCAGGCAGCACGTCGAATCGCTCAACTACTCGCCGCTGACCTGCGACATCCGCAGCGCGGCCGAGCTGCTCGGCCGGCACATAGAGGAGATCTGCGAGCGCACCGGCAGCCACCGGGTCGACGTGGTCGGGCACAGCCTCGGCGGGCTGATCGCCCGGTACTACGTGCAGCGGCTCGGCGGTGACAGCCGGGTCCGCACGCTGGTGACCCTGGGCACCCCGCACTCCGGCACCAGCGTGGTGCCGCTGGCGAACGCGCACCCGATCGTGCGGCAGATGCGCCCGGGCTCGGAGCTGATCGAGGAGCTGAAGCGGCCCGCGCCGGGCTGCCGTACGCATTTCATCAGTTTCTGGAGCGATCTGGACCATCTGATGAACCCGCTGGAGACGGCCTGCATCGACCACCCCGATCTGATGGCGCAGAACGTGCAGGTGAGCGGGGTCGGGCATCTCGCCCTGCCCGTGCACCCCGCCGTCGCCACCGGGATACGCCAGGCCCTCGACACGGAGCTGCCGGGAGACGAAGCCGCCGCCCGTTCCGGCGGTCTGACCGTGGCCTGAGAGCCCGCTGACAGCCGACCGAGATCGAACGCACTTCGAACACAAGGCCAAAGCCGCGCCCGCACTCCCCCGAAACACGGCCGAATGCCCGTTTCCTGCGCGCCCGAAACCAGTTGAAGATTGTCGCGCCCGCGTACCGCCGGGTACAGTCGCCGCACTGCTCTGGCAGCCCCTGTTGTCGAGGCGAAAGAGAAGTTGGTGAACGACCGTCACCCGTCGGGGACCATGACCACCCCGGCTCCGGCTTCCGACGCCGCCTCGGCGCACTACGCGTCGTACGGCACCCAGGAAGCCCAGTACGGCGACTTCACCACTTACGGCGGTTACGACGCGAGCGGTTTCCAGACCGGCGCGCACGCGACGACGACCTTCGCCGCGGACCCCCTCTTCGGCAACCTCCCCGGCGACGCCACCGGTTCGTACGACACGGCCCACTGGTCCACCGGCGATCACCAGACCCCGCACTACGACGCCTACGCGGCCCAGCACCACGCCGCCTACGACACCGGCGTCTACGAGACGACCGCCTGGACCGGCGAGTACCAGCAGCTCTCCGCCATCCCGCCGCAGGCCACCGGGAACGACACCTCCGGCCACTGGGACGCGAGCGCCTGGCTGCAGCCGGACCAGGCCGGCGCCGCCAATGACCAGACCCAGCACTGGGAGTGGGGCACTCAGGCCTTCGACACCGGTGCGTACGACGCCACGCAGTGGAACTCCGACGGCGGGACACCCGCGGCAGGCGAACCGTTCGGGCAGCAGGCCACTGCCGTCTTCGACCAGGTCGAGCACGGCGCGTACGAGGAACACCCTCAGAACAGCTACGAGGAACACCCGCAGGACGACTACGCGGAACACCCTCAGGACGGGTACGAGGAACAGTCGCAGGACGACGGCGAGTTGACCGCCACGGGCGAGCTGCCTGCCGTAACGCCCCTGCTGGACGACCAGGAAGAGACGACGCCCGCTCCGGCGTCGCGCGCGGCCGCCCGGAACGCGTCCCGCTCCCGCCGCCGTACACCCGCCAAGCGCTCGGCGCTGCTGACCATCGCCGTCCCCTCGGCCTGTGTGATGGGGGTCGCGGGCATCGCGGCGGCCTCGGTCGGCACCTTCTCCTCCGACGACACCTCGACGACCGCCTCGGCCGCGCAGCCGGTGAAACCGGCCGCCGCCAACAACAAGCTGGACTCCCAGCTCGAGAGCCTGTCCGCGGGCGCCGACGACTTCGCCGACCGGGCGAGCCGGACGCAGGAACGCATCGACCTCAAGGCGCAGCAGGAGGCCGAGAAGAAGAAGGCGGCCGCGGAGGCGGCCCGCAAGGAGCGGCTGCGGCCCAAGTACGCCCTGCCGGTCGCCCAGCGCGGGCTGAGCGCCTACTTCGGCCAGGCCGGCATCAACTGGATGTCCGTGCACACCGGCATCGACTTCCCGGTCTCCTACGGCACGACGGTGATGGCCGCGACCGACGGCACTGTCCGCACGCAGTGGAACAGCGCCTACGGCAACATGATGATCGTGACCGCGAAGGACGGCACGGAGACGTGGTACTGCCACCTCTCCACCTACCGCGTCGCCTCCGGTACGACGGTGAAGGCCGGCCAGCCGATCGCGTACTCCGGCAACTCGGGCAACTCCACCGGCCCGCACCTGCACTTCGAGGTGCACCCGGCGGGCGGTTCGGCCATAGACCCGCTGCCGTGGCTGCGCAGCCACGGTCTCAACCCGACGTAGGCGCCACCGGCCGCCGTACGAGCCCCCGCTCCTGAGGAGCAGCGGGGGCCGTTTCGCGTCAGAGCTTCTCGACCGGCGCGTACCGCAGCAGCAGCCGCTTGGGCTTGGCGTCGCCGAAGTCGATCGTCGCCTCCGCGTTCCCACCCGTGCCCTTGACCGCGACGACCGTGCCGAGCCCGAACTGGTCGTGCGTGACCCGGTCGCCGACGGCCAGGGAGACCACCGGCTTCTCGGACGTCCGGCGCGTGGCGAAGCCCGACGCGCCCGACGCCGAGGACCGCGAGCGGGAGGACGACAGGGATGCGGCCACTCCGGACGCGGGACCGGAGGACATGGGTGCCGTGGCGCCCGTGCGCTTCCAGTCGACGTGGTGGGCCGGGATCTCCTCCAGGAAACGGGAGGGCGGGTTGTACGACGGCTGGCCCCAGGCGCTGCGCAGGGACGAGCGGGTCAGGTAGAGCCGCTCACGCGCGCGCGTGATGCCGACGTACGCCAGCCGCCGCTCCTCCTCCAGCTCCTTGGCCTGGCCGAGGGCGCGCATGTGCGGGAAGACGCCGTCCTCCATGCCGGTGAGGAAGACCACCGGGAACTCGAGGCCCTTGGCGGTGTGCAGGGTCATCAGCGTGATGACTCCGGAGCCGTCCTCCTCCTCGTCCGGGATCTGGTCCGAGTCGGCGACCAGGGCCACCCGCTCCAGGAAGTCGGAGAGTCCGCCGGAGGCCTCGCCCTCCGCGGTCTCCTGCTCGAACTCCAGGGCGACGGCGGCGAGTTCCTGGAGGTTCTCGATCCGGGTCTCGTCCTGCGGGTCGGTCGAGGCCTGCAACTCGGCGAGGTAGCCGGTCCGTTCGAGCACCGCCTCCAGGACGGTCGCGGGGCCCGCGCCGGAGTCGACGATCGTACGGAGGTCCTCCATCAGCGTGTTGAACTTCTTGACGGCGTTGGTGGACCGCGCGGCCATGCCGTACGCCTCGTCGACGCGGCGCAGCGCCTGCGCGAAGCTGATCTTCTCGCGCTGGGAGAGGGCGTCGATCATCGCTTCGGCGCGCTCGCCGATGCCGCGCTTGGGGACGTTGAGGATGCGGCGCAGCGGCACCGAGTCCTCGGGGTTGGCGAGGACCCGAAGGTAGGCCAGGACGTCCCGGACCTCCTTGCGCTCGTAGAAGCGGACGCCGCCGACGACCTTGTAGGGCAGGCCGACGCGGATGAAGACCTCTTCGAAGACACGGGACTGGGCGTTGGTGCGGTAGAAGACGGCGACGTCGCCGGCCTTCGCGTCGCCCGCGTCGGTGAGACGGTCTATCTCGTCGGCGACGAACTGCGCCTCGTCGTGCTCGGTGTCGGCGACGTAGCCGGTGATGCGCGCGCCGGCGCCGGCGTTGGTCCACAGGTTCTTCGGGCGGCGGGACTCGTTGCGCTCGATGACGGCGTTGGCCGCGGAGAGGATCGTCTGGGTGGAGCGGTAGTTCTGCTCCAGCAGGATCGTCGTCGCGTCCGGGTAGTCCTCCTCGAACTGGAGGATGTTGCGGATCGTCGCGCCGCGGAAGGCGTAGATCGACTGGTCGGCGTCGCCGACGACGCACAGTTCGGCGGGCGGGACGTCGTGCTCGTTCGGCGGGACGTCCTCGTCGTGGGCGCCCGTGCCCACGAGCTCGCGCACCAGCGCGTACTGCGCGTGGTTGGTGTCCTGGTACTCGTCGACCAGGACGTGCCGGAAGCGGCGGCGGTAGTGCTCGGCGACGTCCGGGAAGGCGCGCAGCAGGTTGACCGTCGTCATGATCAGGTCATCGAAGTCGAGGGCGTTCGCCTCGCGCAGCCGCGACTGGTACATGGCGTACGCCTGGGCGAGGGTCTTCTCGAAGCCGTCGGTGGCCTGGGCGGCGAAGTCCTCCTCGTCGATCAGCTCGTTCTTCAGGTTGCTGATCTTGGCGCTGAAGGACTTGGGCGGATAGCGCTTGGGGTCGAGCTCCAGGTCCCGGCAGACCAGGGCCATCAGGCGCTTGCTGTCGGCGGCGTCGTAGATCGAGAACGAGGACGTGAAACCGAGCTTCTTGCTCTCGCGGCGCAGGATGCGCACGCACGCGCTGTGGAAGGTCATCACCCACATCGCGTTCGCGCGTGGGCCGACGAGCTGCTCGACACGCTCCTTCATCTCACCGGCGGCCTTGTTGGTGAAGGTGATCGCGAGGATCTGGCCGGGGTGCACGTTCCGCGAGCCGAGGAGGTGGGCGATGCGGTGGGTGAGCACGCGGGTCTTGCCGGAGCCGGCGCCGGCCACGATGAGCAGGGGGGTGCCGGCGTGCACGACGGCCGCGCGCTGGTTCTCGTTCAGCCCGTCGAGGAGCGCGGCCGGGTCGATCGCCGGACGCGGGGCGCCGTCGCGGTAGTAGGAGTCCCGGTCCGGCGGTACGTCGAACTTCCCGCCGAACAGATCGTCCGGAACGGGCTCCGGTACGTGATCGTCCTCGGGCGGTGGCGGGGGTTCCTCGTGGCCGCGGGGGGCCTGGAGGTCCGCCAGGAAGCTGTCGTCAAAGAGGCTGCTCATCGCTCTCCGAGTCTAGGGGGCCCCACTGACAGCCCGCCGCCGCCCTGAGAACATCGCCGGATCCGGACCGGATCCGATACCGCCGCACACGCTGCCGCACCCCTCCGCCACGGTCTGTGACCAGCGGCGACCGGTTGACCAAAGGTCACGAAAATGTATCGGGCATATCGAACATCATCCTTCACAGAGGCCACACGAGTTGGCTACCGTTCCGCGCAGGCCATACGACCCCCACCGGCGAACGTCGCCGGGCCGCGTGGCCTCCGCCGAGTCCGGGGCGCCGCCGCGCCGTCCGGAGCCGGGGACCCAACCGACCTTGGGGTGAATCGGCCCGACCCCCTCGCGGGGAGCGGACCGTAGGGCAACCCTTCCGAACCACCCGCCCGAACCCGACAGCTAACTCGGTAGGCGGAGCATGGAAGGAGTCGCCTCCCTTGGCGTCGCACCGCAAGTCGCGCCCCGCGGGAACGCGTGTACCAGGCATACGCACCCCCGCTCTCGCCACGGCCGCCCTCACCTCCGTGGCACTGCTGTCCCAGACGGCCGACGCAACACCCTCCACCGACGGCCGGCCCAGCCTCGAGGAGGTCGAGAAGAAGGTCGACGACCTCTACCGCCAGGCCGAGTCGGCCACCGAGAAGTACAACGCGGCCAAGGAGAAGACCACCAAGCAGCGCAAGCAGGTCGACACCCTCCTCGACGACGTCGCCAAGCGCGCCCAGAAGCTCAACCAGGAGCGCGAGCAGCTCGGTTCCTTCGCCGCCGCCCAGTACCGCACCGGGGCCGCCGCACCCGACACGGCGACCTTCCTGCTCGCCGACTCCCCGCAGGACTACTTCGACCAGACGCAGCTGATGGGCCGGCTGACCTCACGTCAGAAGACCGCGGTCGACGACTACTTCGCCGAGCAGTCGGCGACGATGAAGAAGCGCGAAGAGGCCTCCCGGAGTCTGGAGACGCTCACCCGGACGCAGAGCGACCTGCAGACCGCCAAGTCCACGGTGCAGCGCAAGCTCAGCTCCGCGCGCGAGCTGCTGTCGAAGCTGACGGCCCAGGAGAAGGCGCGGCTCGCTCAGATCGAGAAGCAGAAGCAGGAGGAGGCCGCCCGCAAGGCCGCCGAGCTGGCCAAGCAGCAGGCGGCCGCGCAGGCCGAGGCAGCGGCCGCGACCCAGGACAGCGGCTCCACGTCCACGTCCGGCACCAGCACCGGTACCGGTACGGGCACCTCGGACTCCTCGTACGCCACCAAGGCCGCGAAGGCGATCTCGTTCGCCCGCGCGCAGATCGGCAAGCCGTACGTCTGGGGCGCCACCGGCCCCGGCTCCTACGACTGCTCCGGTCTCACCCAGGCCGCCTGGAAGGCCGCCGGCGTCACGCTCCCGCGCACCACCTACGACCAGGTGAACGCCGGCACCACCGTCTCCCTCACCGACGCCCAGCCGGGAGACCTGATCTTCTTCTACGACGACATCAGCCACGTCGGCATCTACATCGGCAACGGCATGATGATCCACGCCCCGAAGCCGGGCGCTTACGTCCGCGAGGAGTCGATCTACTACGGCGGCGAGTCCATCATCCACAGCGTGGTCAGACCGGCGTGAGCCCGGCGCGTCAGCGACAACAGGGGCGCACGGCAATCACCGTGCGCCCCATCGCGCCACCACTCGCCCGCGTCAGGTCCACAGCACCGCGATGAAGATGTTCGCCGTGGTGAGCGCGCCCACCAGCCCGAACATGCTCTTGTCCACCTTCTCCTCGTCCCGCTTCACGTAGACCAGGCCGAGGATCACGATCAGCAGGGCCAGCTTCAGGCCGATCTTGACGTTGTTGACGTGGTGGTCGTCGGCCTGGTTGAGGCCGACCAGGATCGCGCCGGTGACCAGCATGGTCAGCGCCCCGTGCAGCATGGCGGGGACGAAGCGGGCCGTGCCCTGCCCCATCGCCTTCATCTGGGTGAGGAAGCCGCCGAGGAGCGCGGCGATGCCGACGATGTGCAGGCCGACGAAGAGATGGATGAGTACGTCCATGAGGCCGGAGCTTAGACAGGGGCGCCAGGGGCACCCGACACCGGCCCTCCTCCATCCGTCGGCCGCATATATGCGCCATAGCACCCCGCCCCCCGGGGGCACCCGAGAACCGTCACATCGGTCACCGCACCGCGTGAACCCGACGAGGCAGGGCCTGGATCACGGTCGCATCCGGTCACCCGGCGCCGCACTCACGGCACTTCCGCACAACGCGTTACCGGACCGACACAGCCAGGTTTAGCGTCCTTCCCCAGGTGACCGGCTCCCCACCGCCGCCCGGGCCAGGGGCGGCAGTCGGCCACCACCGCCGAGAAGGTCCGGCGGCGGCCGCTCCCCCTGTGCGAGCCGCCGCCGGACGCGTAAGCCGCCCCGGACGGGGTGGTCGTACGAAAGGACGTGCAGTCCAGGTGGCAGCGCATCGCAAGCCCGGTCGGCGAGCATCACTGGGCGGCAGCACCGCCCGTACGGCCTTCACGATCGCCCTGGCGGGCGCCGCGACCGCGACGGCCTTCGACGGGACCGGACACGCCGAGCCGCGGCTGACCCCGGCACAGGTCAAGGCGAAGGTGGACCGGCTCTACCAGGAGGCCGAGACCGCCACCCAGAAGTACGACGGCGCGAAGGAGAAGGCGCAGGCCGCCGAGCGCCGTCTGTCGACCCTGCGGGACGAGGCGGCACGCAAGACGGAGAAGCTCAACTCGGCGCGGGAGGCGCTGGGTTCGATCGCGGCGGCGCAGTACCGGGGCGGCGGGCTGGACCCCGCGCTGCAGCTCGTCCTCTCCAGCGATCCCGACCGGTACCTGGACGGCGCCGAGTTCGTCGACCGGGTCGGCACCCGGCAGGCGGCGGCCGTCGCGGACGTACGCGAACAGCTGCGGGACATCCAGCAGTTGCGCGGGACCGCACGCGTCGAGCTGACCTCGCTGAAGGCACGGCAGGCCGAACTGGCGCGGCAGAAGAAGACGATCACCGGCAAGCTGGACGCGGCGCGGCGGCTGCTGTCCGGCCTGTCGTCCGAGGAGCGCGCACGGCTCGGGCTGGACGGCGGCGGTACGGGCCGCGCGTCCCGGTCGGGCACGGAAGGCCGCGTCGGCCTCCAGGCCCCCGCCCCGGCCACGGCCCAGGCGCCCGACTCCCGTGCCGCGGCCGCCGTCCAGTACGCCTATTCCAAGCTCGGCAGCCCCTATGTGTGGGGCGCCACCGGCCCGGACGCCTTCGACTGCTCCGGCCTGGTCCAGTCCGCGTACCGCTCCGCGGGCGTCTCCCTCCCCCGCACGACGTACGCCCAGATCGACGCCGGGCGCCGCGTCTCCCGTTCCGAACTGCTCCCGGGCGACCTGGTGTTCTTCTACTCCGGCATCAGCCACGTCGGCATCTACATCGGCAACGGCCAGATGATCCACGCCCCGAACCCCTCGGCCCCGGTGCGGATCGCGCCGATCGACGAGATGCCCTTCGCGGGGGCGACGCGGGTGGTGTGAGTGTCAGACCAGGCGCCGGGCCGTCGCCCACCGCGTCAGCTCGTGCCGGTTCGACAGCTGCAGCTTCCGCAGGACCGCCGAGACATGGGACTCGACCGTCTTCACCGAGATGAACAGCTGCTTGGCGATCTCCTTGTAGGCGTACCCGCGGGCGATCAGCCGCAGCACCTCGCGCTCGCGCTGGGTGAGACGGTCCAGGTCCTCGTCGACCGGCGGGGCGTCGGTGGAGGCGAAGGCGTCCAGGACGAAGCCGGCCAGCCGCGGGGAGAACACGGCGTCCCCCTCCTGGACCCGGAAGACGGAGTTGACGAGGTCGGTGCCGGTGATCGTCTTGGTGACGTAGCCGCGGGCGCCGCCGCGGATCACACCGATCACGTCCTCCGCCGCGTCCGACACGGACAGGGCGAGGAAGCGGACGGGCCGCTCGGCGTCGGCCATCAACGGGGCGCAGCGGCGCAGCACTTCGACGCCGCCGCCGCCCGGGAGGTGGACGTCGAGGAGGACGACCTCGGGGCGGGTCGCGGTGATGACCGTGACCGCCTGGTCGACGTCCGCGGCCTCGCCGACGACCTCGACGCCGGTCTCGTCGGTACGGCCGATCTCGGCCTGTACTCCGGTACGGAACATGCGGTGGTCGTCGACGAGGACCACGCGCACGTGCCGCTCACCGGCACTCCCGCCGGTCGGCTCCACGGACTCGTTCGCCTCGGTCGGATCGCTCATGACGTCTTCTCCGCCCTCTCCATCTCCAGCTCGACCTCCGTGCCGCCGTCGGGCACCGCGCGCAGCCGCGCCGTGCCGCCGTTGCGCTCCATGCGGCCGATGATCGATTCTCTGACGCCCATGCGGTCGGCGGGTATCGAGTCGAGGTCGAAGCCGGGTCCGCGGTCCCGCACGGACACGAAGACCTTCTTCCCCTCCACTTCGGCGTAGACCTGCACCGCGCCTCCCTCGCCACCGTACTTGGCGGCGTTGACCATCGCCTCACGCGCGGCCTGCATCTGCGCGGCGATCCTCTCGTCGAGCGGGCAGTCGCCGACGACGACGACCTCGATGGGGACGCCGTGCTTGTCCTCGACCTCGGCGGCGTTGCGCCGGACGGCGTCGGCGAGGCCAACGGGTTCGTCGGCCTCGTCCTTGCCGGTGCCCTCCGGCTTGTACAGCCAGGTCCGCAGGTCGCGTTCCTGGGCACGGGCCAGGCGGCGCACCTCGCCGGCGTTCTCCGCGTTGCGCTGGATCAGGGTCAGGGTGTGCAGCACGGAGTCGTGGACGTGGGCGGCGACCTCGGCGCGTTCCTGGGCGCGGATGCGCATCAGGCGTTCCTCGGACAGGTCCTGGGTCATGCGGACGAGGTAGGGCCCGGCGAGGAGCGTTATCCCGACCAGGACCGCGAGGGCCGCCTGCAGGACGGAGCCGAGGTGGGCGGCGGAGCCCTGGAGGACGAAGATGCCGGAGACGCCGGCGGTGACGAGCAGGACGCCGCCCGCGGCGCGCAGCAGGGTCAGCGTGCGGCGGCGGCTGCCGACCTCGACCCAGCGGGCCCGGCGGGCGTTGTCCGCCTGGCGCCAGACCAGTGCGACGCCGGCGCCGACGAGGACGGCGGGCCACAGGTAGGCCTTGACGCCCCCGCTCAGGTTGACGTTGCCCACGAAGACCAGGGCCACCACGACCATGAGGAGCAGCGCGACGATCTGGCCCCGGTCCGGCTTGCGGGCCACGAGGCGCCGGCGGCCGTCGGGCGAGGTCTCGGTACTGACGATCGCGGGGGGCTTCTGCCCGCCGACGCCGCCGACGCCCAGCGGTACGAAGAACCAGAACGCGGCGTACAGCAGAGCGCCGAGGCCGTCCGCCATGAACAGGCCGACGAAGACCAGCCGGACCCAGATGACGGGCAGTCCGAGGTGCCCGGCGAGCCCCCGCGCCACGCCACCCAGCCAGCGTCCGTCGCTGCTGCGGTAGAGCTTGCGCGGCGGCCGCGGTTCGACGAGGGGCGCTGCGGCTTCCGGCATGCCACCGATCCTCACACGGCCGGCGGACGAGGACATCAGGGTCGGCCCCCGAGACTCCCCTGATCTTCGGCGGCGTGGCCCGTCGAACGCTTCCCGGGCGCCGGCTCGGGGGCGATATCAGGGTCGGTCCAGGGTCGTCCCGACTCCCGCCGGGGCGGCCCGCCCGTCACCATGGAGCCATGACAGATCACGAGCGCGCCGCGACGGGTCCGGGACCCGGCCCCGGCCCGCGCCCCTCCCCGGGCGCCGGGCCGCAGGATGCCGCGCCCGCCGCGCACGCCCCGACTGCCACCGGCCCGGAAGCCGGGGCGGACAGCGGTACGGAGACCGGCACGGCCCCCGGCGCGGCGGCGGACTCCGGCGCCCCGGAGAGGTTCCGCCGCGACCGGCGGTACAAGATGCTCGCCGGAGTGTGTTCCGGGCTCGGGCGGCAGTGCGACATGGACCCGGTGATCTTCCGGATCACCCTCGTCGTGCTCTCCGCGACCGGCGGCATCGGCCTGATCTTCTACGGCTTCGTGTGGCTCCTCGTCCCGTTCGAGGACGACGAGGAGAACGAGGTCCGCAAGCTGCTCACCGGCCGCGTCGACGGGCAGGCGCTGACCGCGGTGCTGTTCGCGCTGGTCGGCTGCGGAGTGTTCCTGACCATGCTGAGGAACGGCAGCGTGCTGGCCTTCGCCGTCGTGCTCTCGCTGCTGCTGGCGGGCGCCGGCTACTGGTCGCGCCAGCGAGGGGCACCCGACCCGGACCCGCTGGCCGCCCAGGCCGCCGCCGACGCCCCGCCGGAGGCCCAGGCGCCGCCCGTGCCCGCCTTCTACCCCTCCTGGTGGCGCGAGCCCATCGTCAAGGACGGCACCCACGTCGGCGGCACCGGCTATCTGTGGGGTCCCCGGGAATCCCGCGACCGGGACATCGCCGCGGCCGTCAACATCAGCCTCGGCAACTCCTGGATCAACCGCACGGACACCCGCACCGCGCGCGTCCCGGCGCCGAAGCCGCGCGGCCCCCGCTGGATCGGTGGCTGGATCTTCCTGCTCGCGCTCCTCGCGGGCAGCCTCGGCACCGCCGCCACCTGGCACGACCACGCGCTCGGCACCAGCCTGCAGACCGGACTCGCCTGGGCGCTCGTCGTCTTCGGCCTCGGCATAGCCGTCAGTGCGTTCCTGGGGCGCACGGGAGCGGGGTCGGTCTTCCTGGCCGTCGTCACGGCGGCGCTGCTGGCCTCGTCGGCCGCCCTGCCCAAGGACATCGGCACCCACTGGACGCGCACGACCTGGCAGCCGGCCGCCGTGGCGGAGGTGCAGGGCAGGTACCACCTCGGCAGCGGTGTCGGCACCCTGGACCTGAGCCGGCTGCGGCTGACGAAGGGACAGACGGTGAGCACGGGGGCCGAGGTCGGGGCGGGCCGGCTGTGGGTGATCGTGCCGAAGGACGTGACCGTGCGGCTGTCGATCGACGTGGGCGTGGGCGACATCCAGTTGCCGGGGGACCGAAGGCAGGACGTGGACGTGCAGCCGGGCAAGCACAAGGACGTGACCCTGACACCGGTCAAGGGCGGCAAGAACGCCGGCACCCTCGACCTCGATCTCCAGGTCGGCCTCGGCCAGGCGGAGGTGAGCCGTGCTGCGTCATGAGTTCCAGCCCGGAAGGCTGGTCGCCGGCTGCTTCCTCGCCCTGGCGGGCGTCGTCTACGCCGGGGACGCGGGCGGGGCTTGGGAGACGCCGTGGTTCGCGCTGATACCGCTCGTGGTGGGCGGGCTGTGCCTCGCCGGCGTGGTCGGACTGATCGGCCGGGGCATACGCCGGCGGCGGGCGGTGTCGGCCGGCGGGAAGACGGCGCCGGTGGGCACGGGGGCGGAAACGCCGCAGTAGCGCTCCGCCTGCTCGGCCCACCGACGGAGAACGACCCGTCAGTACCCTCCCGCCCGCCTGCGTCGCCGGGTGCGGAGGGCGGCGTCCAGGGAGAACATGGGCGCGCCCGCGAGGACCAGGGGGAGCCAGGCCATCAGGTAGGCGAGGTCGTTGCCGTAGTAGTACGGGTCGTTGGCCCAGCTGACGGTCATCCACAGGCTGAAGGAGATCAGCGCGCCGCCGAGCGCCGCGAGACGGGCCAGCAGGCCTATCAGGGTGCCGATGCCGACGGCCAGCTCGCCGAAGGCGATGGCGTAGCCGAAGCCGACGGGGTTCTTCAGGGCCAGGTCGACCAGGGCCGGGATGGCCGAGGAGTCACGGACGGAGCGCATCGTCTCGCCGATCGAGCCCGCGCCCGAGGACTTCATGAAGGCGCTGTTCGTGAGCTTGTCCAACCCGGCGTAGATGAAGGTGACGCCGAGGAAGACGCGCAGAGGAAGGAGGGCGTAGCGGCCGAGGTTGTCCCGCCAGCCGCGTTCTTCGCCGAGATGGGGGGTGTACGTGTCCGTGCGCATGCCGTGAGTCATCGCTGTCGCCTCTCGCCCGTCGGGCCGGGACCCCTTGACAGACGATACGTACGCAAGGCCGGAGGCGCTCAAACTGTTCGAGGAGTTTTCCGTCCAGGACCCGACGAGTCGGCAGAACCGGCCATATTGATGCCAGTCGGCCACATTGACGTCAGTCGGTCACATCGATCGCATACCGGTTCGTCTCCACCCCGGCCGCCGTCACCACCTGCACCTCGACCCGGCCGGGCTCCACGTCGGCCGGCACCGGCACCGTGAGCACCGCGTCGGTCGGGTTGCTGAATCCGCCGGTGACCGGGACGAGCGGGACGTGCACGTTGACCGCGCCGATGCGCACGACCATCCGGGACAGCCGGTCGGCTCCCTGCGCCCCGGGCGGGACGAAGCCCGCGCCGCGGATCTCGATGTCGTCGCCGGTGCGGATCGGGCCGTCCAGGTCACCGGCCTCCCGGGCGCGCACCACGGAGAGGATCACCGGGCGGCCGCCCTCCGCGTACTTGCCGGCCAGGTAGGTCGCGGCCGACACCAGCACCACGACGGCGAGGCCCCACGGCAGGTCGGGCAGCTGGTCGGGGCGGCGGGCCAGCCGTACCGCCGAGAACAGCAGGGCGACGGCGCTGATCGCGACGTACTGGATGTCGGCGAAGGAGCCGCGCCCGGCGTCGTCGGTCAGCAGGTCGGCCGCCCTCGGCCGGTCGGCCCGTACCTTCTGCAGCCGCTGGCCGAGGACCCGCAGCCCGACGACGCGCCGCACCAGGACCGCGATGCCGCACACGACGGCGAGGACGGTCACCACGCCGGCGCCGCGGGCGAGTTCGAGGCCGGAGACCAGGGCGTCGCGCTCGGCGTGGTCGGAGGCGGCGGCGAGGCGGCCGGCCAGCACGAGGACGGCGTAGGCGACGAAGAGCACCCAGGCCGCCGCCACGGTGCGCGAGGTGGACAGGCGGTGGTCCTCGCCGATCACCGGGGCCAGGGCGCCGCCGCGGGCGCGGTGGAACCAGGACGCGGCGGTGAGCGCGGCGGCGACGAGCAGGGCCGCCAGGAGCCCGGCCGTGCGCGCGGAGGTCCAGCCCGCGCCGATCGCCGTCAGGGACTGCACCAGGAGCAGCACCAGTACCAGCGCCCACACGGCGACGGCGGTGTACCGCCACAGGCGGGCCAGCCACGCCTCGCCCTCGGCGCGGCCCCGTTCGGCGACGAGTTCCGCGGACTGGGTGAGCTCCTCCGAGACCCACTGGCGGGAGGCCTGGGCCGAGTGGGCCACGGCGGCGGGCACGCCCTGTCCGGCGGCGAACCCGTCGCGCAGGAGCAGGAACTCGGCGACCGCCCGCCGGTGCCCCTCGCGCGCCCCGTGCGGGCAGTCCCCGCAGGTGCAGCCACCCGCGTGCGCCCCGCCGTGAGCGCCCGTCTCCGCGCCCCCTCTCGCCTCCTGCACCGCCACGCCCGCCGCCCGCCTTCCGCACGACCCATCGCCTGTCGACCGGCGCCCCTGCCCAGCAGTCGTCCGCCGCCTTGCAACTCCCCTGTGATGACAGCGAATTGTGCCCTACCCCGCCGGGCCCGCGTCCGCCAGGTCTGGTCAGCGCGGGTGAAGCGGGGGCCGCCGTGTTGACCCGGCTGCGAGAATTTCCCTATGGCCGAGATCATCCAGCGGGACGGGACCTGGGCCTTCGACGGCACCACGGTCAGGATCACGCCGGGCCTGCACCGCTCCGTGCCACTGTTCCGGCAGACGTACGGCGAGGTCTCCGTGCCCCTGGAGGCGATCGCGGGCGTGGTCTTCGAGCCGGAACGCAAGCGGGGGCGGCTGCGGGTACGGCTGCGTGAGGGGGCGGATCCGCTGCTGCAGGCGACGGGGGGACGGCTGCCGGACCCGGCCGACCCCTACCGCCTGGTGGTGGACGTCGACCGGGCGGGGGTCGCGGAGTACGTCGCCGAGGAGATCCGCAGGGCGCTGCTGCTGGACCAGATCCCCAAGGAGCCGACCAAGGCGTATCTGCTGCCGGGGCCTCCGGTCCCGGTCTCGGTCCGCTCCTCCGACGGGACGGTCTCCTTCGACGGCACCCAGGTGCGCATCGACTGGGCGGACACCTCGGACCGGGTCAAGCGGGCGACGGGGCCGCGGATCATCGCCCTCGGCGATCTGGTGCAGGTCGAGTGGCTGCCCAACTCCGGTTACGAGGACGGTTTCCTGCGGTTCGTGACGCGGGAGACGGTGTTCTCCAAGCTGCCGCCGGAGAAGGACCCGTACGCCCTGGACCTGTGGGGCAGCTCGCGCCGGGATCTGCTGACCGCGCTGGTCGCCACCGCGGTCACCGCCCGTCTGCCGCACCCCTCCACCCGGGGGGTCGGCGAGCGGGCCGACCGGCCGCGGCTCGCCGGCGCCGTGCCGCCGTCCGCCGACCACCACGACGTACTCCTGCGCAGGCTGCGGGAGTTGGGCGAACTCCACCGGGAGGGGGTGCTCACGGACGAGGAGTTCGCGATGACGAAGGCGGCCGTACTGCGGGGGTTCCAGGCCCAGTAGTCAGCTCAGCAGGTCGGGTTCGCTGCGGCTGATGTCCTGCCACATCGGCTGGTAGTTGATCCATGCGACCAGGTCGCCGCCGAGTTGTTCGCGGGTGGCCGCCGCCAGTTTGTGGTCGATGAGCAGGGGCCGGCCGGCCGCCTTGGCGGTGAGCTGGACCTGGGCGGAGCGTTCCATGGACACGAACCACCAGGCGGCGGCGTCCACGGAGTCGCCGACCGTCAGCAGCCCGTGGTTGCGCAGGACGAGCGCCTTGCGGGAGCCGAGCGCGGTGGCGATGCGGCGGCCCTCCTCGGCGTCGACGGCGACGCCGGTGTAGGCGTCGTAGAGGGCGTGGTCCTCGTAGAAGGCGCAGCTCTCCTGGGTGATGGGGTCCAGGAGGTCGCCGAGCGCGGACAGGGCGCGGCCGTTCACCGAGTGGCAGTGGGCGACGGCGACGACGTCCGGGCGGGCGGCGTGGACCTGGGAGTGCACGGTGAACGCGGCCTGGTTGACGTGGTAGCGGCCCTCGACGACCTGGCCGTCGGAGTTGGCGAGCACCAGGTCGCTCACGGTGACGTGCTTGAAGGGCATGCCGAAGGGGTTGACCCAGAAGCAGTCCGAGAACTCGGGGTCGCGGGCGGTTATGTGCCCGGAGACCCCGTCCTCGAAGCCGAGGCGTCCGAAGATCCGCAGCGCGCCGGCGAGGCGTTCCTTGCGGTGCCGGCGTTCGTCGTCGACCGAGTCGTGCATGGGCGGCATCGCGAACCGCAGCCGGTCGGTCGGGAGCGGCGGGGGCGGGGTGGGTCCGGCGCCGGGGGTCCCGTGCATGTTCTTCCTCCAGCACTGGGTTGCTTTACGGGGCGGAAGTTACCGTCGGTCAGCTCAGGAGAACAGTCATGTTCTGTAAAGATGACGCGCGCAACCGTTTCGGGTGCTCGTGGGTCTGGGGTGCGGAACCACAGATTCAGTTTAGTTTTTCAGCCACCGGAGCCCCTCATGAGCACAGCCGAACGCCACCTCGCCAGCCTTGTGCGCCAGCTGGCGAACCAGGATCGGGTCGAGCTGGTCCACCCCTTCTCCGACCTGAAGAGCTTCGCCGCGCTCGTCTACGTCGCCGAGTGCTTCGGCTTCCGTTACGTCGGCGTCCGCCTCGTCGGCCGCCACAAGGTGCTGCACGTGTACCTGGTCCGCTCCGGCGAGGCCTGGGCGCAGCAGCGCGCGGCGGCCAACGCGGCCGCGTTCCCGCAGGTCGGCGCGGGTGGCGCGGTGCCCGGCATGCACCTGAACTCGCTCACGCCGGTGCCCGAGGCGCAGCCGGACGTCGACCTGCTCACGAAGGTCATCCGGTACGACGCCATGACCGAGGCCGGCAACCCCGTGCAGCTGCGCACCATCGGGGTGGGCGCGGGGGTGCTGTTCCTGCTGCTGGCGGTGGTGACCGGGCTCTACGCCGTCCTGCTGCCCCTCGCGGTCCTGACGCCGGCGTTCATGTTCGGCTCCCTCCGCGTGAACACGGCCCGCCGGGCGAAGCTGGCCGCGCAGCTGACGGCGGCGGGCTGCACGCCGGTGCGGGACGAGGCGGGGCGGGAGCGCTTCGTCCGCCCGGTCCCCTATCCGGCGTGACCTCCGGTCCCCTGTCCGGCGTGACCTTCGGCGCCCCGTCCGGCGTGGCCTCGGATACCCGACAGAAGATGTCGGGTATCGGCGCCACACTCGTCGTATGACAACGAGTCGTACGACAGCGGGCTGGGCGGACTTCGCCGCCGCCGAGCCCGATCTCGCGAGGACCGTCGAGGCGCGCTTCGGGGCCTTCACGCACCATGTCCTGGCCACCCTGCGCAAGGACGGCTCCCCGCGCACCACGGGGCTGGAGGTGCGCTTCCTGAACGGGGAGCTGTGGCTGGGGATGATGCCGGACTCGCTCAAGGCCCTGGACCTGCGCCGCGACCCGCGGTTCGCGCTCCAGGCGAACCCGGGGGAAGGCCAGACCATGGGAGGCGGCGACGTCCGGATCGCCGGCCGGGCGGTCGAGGTCGAGGACGCCGCGACCAAGGCCGCGTACGGCGAAGAGGTGGAACCGCCGGAGCCGTTCCACCTCTTCCGCGCCGAGCTGACGGAGGTCGTGCGGACCTACGTCGAGGACGACAAGTACCTCGTCGTCCAGGTCTGGAAGCCCGGCGAGCCGGTGCGCACGATCAAGCGCACCTGAGCCCCGTCAGGGGGCTCACTCCCACTCGATGGTGCCCGGCGGCTTCGAGGTGACGTCGAGGACGACGCGGTTGACGTCCTTGACCTCGTTCGTGATGCGGGTGGAGATCTTCGCGAGGACGTCGTACGGCAGACGCGACCAGTCGGCCGTCATGGCGTCCTCGGAGGAGACCGGGCGCAGCACGATCGGGTGGCCGTAGGTGCGGCCGTCGCCCTGGACGCCGACCGAGCGGACGTCCGCGAGCAGGACCACCGGGCACTGCCAGATGTCGCGGTCGAGGCCGGCCGCGGTCAGCTCCTCGCGGGCGATGGCGTCGGCCTCCCGGAGGAGGTCGAGCCGCTCCTTGGTGACCTCGCCGACGATGCGGATGCCGAGGCCCGGGCCGGGGAACGGCTGGCGCTGGACGATCTCCTCCGGCAGGCCGAGCTCCTGGCCGACCATCCGGACCTCGTCCTTGAACAGCTTGCGCAGCGGCTCGATGAGCTGGAACTCCAGGTCCTCGGGCAGGCCGCCGACGTTGTGGTGGGACTTGATGTTCGCGGTGCCGGTGCCGCCGCCGGACTCGACGACGTCCGGGTAGAGCGTGCCCTGGACCAGGAACTCCACCGCCGGGCCCTCGTCCGCGATGATCTCCGCCTGGGCCTGCTCGAAGACCCTGATGAACTCGCGGCCGATGATCTTCCGCTTCTCCTCCGGGTCCGAGACGCCCTTCAGGGCGGTCAGGAACCGCTCCTCCGCGTCCACGACCTTCAGCTGCACGCCGGTCGCCGCCACGAAGTCCTTCTCGACCTGCTCGGTCTCGCCCTTGCGCATCAGGCCGTGGTCGACGTACACGCAGGTCAGCTGGGAGCCGATGGCCTTCTGGACCAGGGCTGCCGCCACCGCCGAATCCACGCCGCCGGACAGACCGCAGATGGCGCGCCTGTCGCCGACCTGCTCGCGGATCGCGGCGACCTGCTCCTCGATCACGTTGCCGGTGGTCCACGACGGGGTCAGGCCCGCGCCCCGGTACAGGAAGTGCTCCAGGACCTGCTGGCCGTGCGTGGAGTGCATGACCTCGGGGTGGTACTGGACGCCGTAGAGCTTCTTCTCGTCGTTCTCGAAGGCGGCGACCGGGACGACGTCCGTGGAGGCCGTGACGGAGAAGCCCTCGGGGGCGGCGGAGCAGGCGTCGCCGTGCGACATCCACACGTGCTGCTCGGCCGGGGTGCCCTCGAAGAGGGTGGAGGACGCCTTCGACACGTGCAGGTCGGTCCGGCCGTACTCGCGGGCGCCGGTGTTGTCGACCGTGCCGCCGAGGGACTGGGCCATCAGCTGGAAGCCGTAGCACATGCCGAAGACGGGGACGCCGGCCTCGAAGAGCGCGCGGTCGAGGCGGGGGGCGCCCTCCTCGTACACGGACGAGGGGCCGCCGGAGAGGATGATCGCCGCCGGGTTCTTGGCGAGCATCTCCGCGACCGGCATGGTGCTCGGCACGATCTCGCTGTAGACCCGGGCCTCGCGGACGCGACGGGCGATGAGCTGGGCGTACTGCGCGCCGAAGTCGACGACCAGGACGGTGTCGGTGGCGGCTGGGGTCGCTGATGACACGGGTTGCCTTCCGGCGGTGAGCGAGGGTGTGTGTGCGGCCGAGTCTACCGGGCCCGGCGGGGCCCTCTTCTGGGCAAGCCCGTCTCAGGATGCGAACCGTCCTGGACACCCCCGCACGGCACGGCATACTGGCCGCATGCTTCAGCAGGCGACCTTCCTCTTTACCTATGGCGACCGGCCCACCGGCTGCCATGGTCGTGCTGCTTGAGCAACTGACAAGCGACTTCCCAGGCGCCCCGGGCCGACAAGGTCCGGGGCGCCTGTCGTTCGCGGACCTTTCCGATCCGGGGCACCGACTTCGATCCTTCGAGGAGCCCCGCATGACCGCCATCGACGTGACCGGCGCCCGTACCCCCGAGGCCGCGGACGTGATCACCGGCGCCCGTGAGCGCATCGACGCGCTCGACGACCGGATCATCGGTCTGGTCCAGGAACGGATGGCCGTGTCGGCCGTGATCCAGGAGGCACGGATCACCTCCGGCGGACGGCGCGTGAACCTCTCGCGCGAGATGGACGTCCTGAACCACTACAGCGGGGCGCTCGGCAAGCCCGGCACCGCCCTCGCGATGACCCTGCTCGAACTGTGCCGCGGTCGCATCTGAGTTCGTATGCCTTCTCACCCGTACGGCGCGTGACCGCCCCGCGGGCCGCTTCGTTGGTGGGGTGTCCGTGCCAGCCAGGGGCGGGCCCGAAAGAACCACGCGTGGCTTGCTGGAGCGATGAGACGTACGGGTCGTGCCGTGCGTCGTGGGACCTCGCTCCAGGGTTGTGACCGGACGGCAGGGGACAGCAGCCCGGTCACCCAAGTAAACGGTCGGCTCCGGGGACGCCCGGGGCCGACCGGCGGAAAATGCAAAAATGCACAACCCTGGGTCAAACGGTTGCGGAGGCCGCGTCCATCCAGCACGATGCGTAGAAAGCCCAAGTCCCCTCGCAGTCAACCGCATTGCATGTCCCTCAGCACTGCCAGAGGTCCATACCTTCCGTGCGCCCCAAGTGCGCCGGGGAGGCGACCCAGGGCGCACAGAGGGCACACGAGACAAGCGGCGCAACCCCCCGGCGCCGCTCCCAGGCACCGACGCTGCCCTGACGTCGGTGCTGACGAAAGAAGGGCCCCGCGGCCGCGTCCGCGGGGCCCTTCGCATGCGTGGGATCAGGTGCGGCTGACCGTGCCGCAGGCGTCGTCCTGGCCGATGACGCGGCTGCGGTCGTACGGGTCGACCGACGGGCCGGTCGGACTGGCGCCGTCGGCCGGGACCTGGGAGGGGAACCGGGGGTGCAGATAGCCGTCGTGGATGCCGCAGGAGGAGTTGCCGGCGTCCTCGACGTAGCGCACGAGGTTCAGGCGCCCCGGGGTGGTCCGGTAGTGGGTGGGGTCGGGGAGTTCGGCGTCGATGACGCGGCGCACGATGGTGCGGGTGACCTCCGTGGAGCCGTCGGTGCGGACGACCGGGTAGACGAAGGTGTAGTCGGCGTGCACCGCCACCCCCGCGAAGTCGCCCTTGTGGAAGGTGATGCGGCCGCGGACCTTGACCACCTTCCCCGCCGGCTTCACCTCCTTGGGATCGAAGCGGCTGAAGAGGGACAGCGGGTCGTCGGCCTCGCTGGGCGCGCGCAGGGCCGTGGTGAGATCGTCGAGCAGGGCCGGCTGCTTCGGGTCGAGCACCGAGAGCGCGGCCTCGGGACGGGCGCCGGACAGCACCTTCGGATCGAGGTTGGCGTCGACCAGCAGCTTCCTCGTCCGGCGCAGGGCCAACTCCACCCGGTCCTTGGAGACCGAGCCGAGGGCGGTGGCCTTCGGCAGTACGATCCCGGCTTCGCCGTCGGCCCAGCGCTCCGCCGGGGAGCCGGCGAACGGGCGGGCGAGGGTGGGGGTTTCGGGATCCGCCGAGGAGGGCGCGGCGGTCGGGGCGGCGGTCTCGGCGGGCAGCGGTGAGGCGGCGGCCGGATCCGGGTCGCCAGCGCCGAACAGGTGGCCCGGCAGCAGCGACGGCTTCATGGCCACGACGGCGACGGCGGCGGCCAGCAGCACGCCCAGCACCGCCCACCCCTTGCGGGGACGGCCGTTGCGACCCGCCGCCGTGGGCCCGGCGCGCCAGTCGGCCGGTGACTCGCCCCGCGCCTCCTGCTGCCGCAGCCGCTCGGTGACCATGCGGGCTCGCGCGGACGGCTCCTTCGGGACGGAGCCGTGGTCCCGGAGGAACTTCTCCCAGACCTCGTCGGGTACGGACGGTTCCTCGCCGGAACCGGATCTCGGCTCGTCGGACGGTTTGTCGGCCACGGCGCCGGCCCTTTCTGCGTCACGCGAAGTCGTCGAATGATTCGAACTGGTATCGATCGAACTGTGTGTCGCCTGTCGAGCAGAAGAGCGTACGTGATCCAGGGCACATAAAAAATCTGTGAAGACGCGCACAACCTTTCACAGGCCTCACTGATCCAACTTCGCGAACAAGGGCCACACCCGCGCCCCACACGCGGAGCCCTCCACACTGGACTCCTTGGGGTTTTCGATGAAGCTTCGCCGTGCCATGGGTGTCGCGGCCGCGACCGCGGTCCTCGCTCCTCTCGCGCTGCTGTCCGCGCCCGTCGCGTTCGCCGAGGACGGCGACACCACCACGACGTCCGCGACGCCCACCGACACCGCGTCCGACACGACCTCCGCGACCCCCACCGACACGACGTCGGCGACTCCCTCCGACACCGGCCTTCCGTCGGACTCCGCCTCGGCCACCGACTCGACGTCCCCGAGCGCCACCGAGAGCGCGTCGGCCTCGGCCGAGCCCTCCGTCTCGGCCGACCCGAGCGACGAGCCGACCGACCCCGACGTGCCCTTCTGCGAGGACGTCGACAAGAACTACGAAGGCGCCAAGGTGTCCGCGGACATCAAGGGCCTGCCCGGCAAGATCGTCGCGGGCGACGGGTTCCACTCCTTCGAGCTGACCGTCACCAACGACGCGAAGACCACCGTCGAGGGCGTCGCCTTCTACGCCGAGGTGGAGAACTACGAGCTCGACGAGTCGAAGTTCCTCAGCCCCTACGTCGACCTGGAGTTCAAGAACCCCGAGACGGGTTCCTGGGACCGGATCGGCTCCGACGAGTGGGCCGGTGACTACTTCTTCTACGTCGACAAGCTGAAGGCCGGTCAGAGCCAGTCCGTGGACCTGCGCGTCAGCATCGACGCCAAGGCCCCGGCCGGCGACGCCTACTCCTTCGGCTCCGGCGCCTACCTCGACAACATCGAGGGCCAGGACTGCATCGCCGAGGGCTGGGCACAGTACGACTTCGAGGTGCTGAAGGCCGGGTCGGCCAACCCCGACCCGGGCACCGCCACCCCGGGCGGCAACGGCAGCAAGGGCGGTTCGGTGAAGAAGCCGCAGGGTGAGATCTCCGACCTGCCGACCGGCAACCTCGCCGAGACCGGCTCCAGCTCCGCGCTGCCCGTGATCGGCCTGGTCGGCGGGGTCGCCGTCGTCGCCGGTGCCGGTGCGGTGTTCGCGGTGCGCCGCCGCAAGGCCGGCGCGGGCGCGTAACCACGGCTCGCCGCAAGGACGGAAGAAGGACCCGCGCTCGGAGGGGAGCGCGGGTCCTTCTTCCGTTTCACGTCACTTCTTGGGCGGCACCGCCGGCATCCCGAGGAACGGCAGGCGCAGCGCGCCGAACGCCTCCGCCGGGACCGCCGGGCTCTTGGGCTCGACCGGGGCGAGACGCCGGTACGCCTCCCCCTGCGCCGGACGCGGGTCCTCCTCGCCCTTGTTGGGCCAGTACGACATCGCGCGCTCGGCCTGCGCGGTGATGGTGAGGGACGGATTCACGCCCAGGTTGGCGGAGACCGCGGCACCGTCGACGACCGAGATGCCGGGGTGCCCGTAGAGGCGGTGGTAGGGGTCGATGACGCCGGTCTCGCGGGAGGAACCGATGGGGCAGCCGCCGAGGAAGTGGGCGGTGAGGGGAGTGCCCATCAGTTCACCGACGTTGGAGCCGGCGAAGCCGTTGATGTCGGCGGCGATCGCGGACGCCGCCTGCGAAGCGGCCTTGATCTGCTTGGGGTTGGGGGCGCCGTGCCCCTGCCGGGCGGTGAGCAGGCCCTTGCCCACCCCGTCCGGCTTCAGGTACGTCGTCAGGGAGTTGTCCAGCGACTGCATCACCAGGCCGATGATGGTCCGCTCCGACCAGCGGCGGTTGGAGAGGGAGCGCAGGACGAGAAGGGGATGGCGGGCGGCGTTGCGCAGCCAGGCCAGCGCCCTGGACGAGCCCTCGGCGTACGGCACCTGGAGGATGGACAGGCCGCCCATCGAGTTGGATCCCTTTCCGTAGCGGACCGGCTCGATGTGGGTGTTCTCGTCCGGGTGGATCGACGACGTGATGGCCACTCCGCGGGTGAAGTCGACCTGCGGCTCGCCGGTGGCCCTGCGGTAGCGGCGGTTGTCGGTCTGGGCGCCGACCAGGGCCTCGGAGTTGGTGCGGGTGAGCTCGCCCAGCCGGTCGGAGATGTGCGGCAGCTGACCGTTGGCCTTCATGCGGTGCAGCAGGGTCTGGGTGCCGTAGGTGCCGGCCGCGATGACGACCCGGCGGGCCTTGAGGACGCGGCCCCTGGAGGACTTGCGGCGGTCGTCGGTCGGCAGGGTGGCGACGGCGTAGCCGCCCTGGGAGTCGTCGGTGATCGAGACCACCGTGGTCATGGGGTGCACGACCGCGCCCGCCTTCTCGGCGAGGTGCAGGTAGTTCTCGTTGAGGGTGTTCTTCGCGCCGTGGCGGCAGCCGGTCATGCACTCGCCGCACTCGGTGCAGGCCTTGCGGGAGGGGCCGGCGCCGCCGAAGTAGGGGTCGTCGACCTGCTCGCCGGCCTTGGCCCTGGTCTTGCCGTCGGCGTCCTCGCCGTCGCCGAAGAACACGCCGACGGGCGCCATGTGGAACGTGTCGCCGACGCCCATCCGCTCCGCCGCCGCCTTCAGGTGGACGTCGGAGGGGGTCATGGTCGGGTTGAGCCGTACGCCGAGCATGCGCCGGGCCTGGTCGTAGTAGGGCTCCAGCTCCTCCTGCCAGTCGGTGATGTCACGCCACTGGGGGTCGTCGAAGAACGGCTTCGGGGGGACGTAGAGGGTGTTGGCGTAGTTGAGCGAGCCGCCGCCGACGCCCGCTCCGGCGAGGACCATGACGTTGCCCAGCAGGTGGATGCGCTGGATGCCGTACATGCCGAGCTTGGGGGCCCACAGGTAGTTCTTCAGGTCCCAGGAGTTCTTCGGCAGGCTCTCGCGGGTGAAGCGGCGGCCGGCTTCCAGGACACCCACGCGGTAGCCCTTTTCCGTGAGGCGAAGGGCGGTGACGGAACCGCCGAAGCCGGAGCCGACGACGATGACGTCGTAGTCGTAGGTGTCCTGTGGCACGTGCTCTCCTCGTCGAGAACGGGTGGTCGGGAACGGGTGTGCCTACTTGAAGCGCAGGGCCTTCATCAGCCGCAGGCTGCGGCTCATGAACGCGGCGTACTTCTCGTCGTCCATCCCGAGCGACGGGGCCATCGGGAGCAGCCGCTGCTGGGCCACCGTCTGGGCCTCCGTGTACTTGAGGATGCCCTCGGAGCCGTGGCGGCGGCCGAGGCCGGAGTCCTTCATGCCGCCCATCGGTGACTGGACGCTGCCGTAGGCGGGCGCGTAGCCCTCGTTGACGTTGACGGTGCCGGTGCGCAGGCGGGCGGCGACCGCGCGGCCGCGGGAGCCGTTCTTCGTCCAGACCGACGAATTCAGGCCGTACGCGGTGGAGTTGGCCTGCTCGATCGCCTCGTCCTCCGTGCTGAAGCGGTAGATGGAGACGACCGGGCCGAAGGTCTCCTCGGTGCACACCGCCATCGGCTCGGTGACGCCGTCGAGGATCGTCGGCTCGAAGAAGTAGGGGCCGATGTCCGGGCGGGCGACCCCGCCGGCGACGAGCTTGGCGCCCTTGGCGACGGCCTCGTCGACGTGCCGGGTGACGGTCTCCAGCTGCCGCTCCCCCACCAGGGAGCCCATGTCGGCGCCGTAGGCGAGCGACCTGCCGAGCCGCATGGCCTTGGTGCGGGCGGCGAAGCGCTCCAGGAAGGCGTCGGCGATCGACTCGTGGACGTACAGCCGCTCGATGGAGATGCACAGCTGGCCCGCGGAGGAGAAGCAGGCGCGGACGGCGCCGGCGGCCGCCTTCTCGATGTCGGCGTCCTCCAGGACCAGCATGGCGTTCTTGCCGCCGAGTTCGAGGGAGACGCCGACCAGGCGGGCGGCGGCGCCCTGGGCGACCTCGCGGCCGGTGCGGGTGGAGCCGGTGAAGGAGACGTAGTCGGCGTGCTTGACGATCTCGGGGCCGACGACCGGACCGTCGCCGATGACGACCTGGAAGACGTCGGCGGGCAGCCCCGCCTCGATGAGCAGGTCGCGGGCCCACAGGGCGGTCAGGCAGGTCTCGGTGTCCGGCTTCATGACGACCGCGTTGCCCGCGGCGAAGGCGGGCAGCGCGTCGCCGACCGACAGCTCCAGCGGGTAGTTCCAGGGGGCGATCTGGCCGACGACTCCGCGCGGGTGGCGCAGCTCGGTGACCCTCGTCAGCGTGGGCATGGCGCCCGCGTGGTGCTTGGGCTTGAGGTAGGAGGGGGCCTTGCGGCCGTAGTGGCGGGCCGCGACGGCGACGGCCTGCACCTCCTCGTGGGCGTGCAGCCGGGCCTTGCCGGTCTCCAGCTGGATGAGGTCGAGGACCTCCGCCTGACGCTCCAGGACCAGGTCGTGGAAGCGGAGCAGGACGGCGGCGCGCTGCCGTACCGGCGTCTGCTCCCACACCGCCTGGGCCCGCCGGGCCGCCTGGAAGGCCTTCTCCACGTCCGCGGGCGTGGACTCGGGCAGGTCGGCCAGCTTCTCGCCGGTGAACGGCGTGTGGTTGGCGGTGCGGCCGGAGCCGACCACGCCCTTGGTGAGCTGGGCGACCAGCTCGGGAGTGACCACGTCAGCGGCCGTACGGGCGCCCTCAGGGGCGGGGGCGAGGGGATTGGTGCCGGTCTTGGCCGGGGCCTGCGCGTCCGTCATGAGGCGCAGGGTATGCCGCGGCGGAGCCTTTGGGTACCCGTCGGTAACGCGGCTTCACCGAGTACTCACACGGCGCCAGTGGTCACTGGCAAGGTTTGCGCTGATCAGGGCGTTGGGCGGGCGGAGGGGGCGGTGGTACGGCTTTTTCCGATCACGAGCCGGTCACGGGCCTGCTTGAACACCGCCATGCCCTTCCGCTCGCTGGGGGTGCCCTTCGGCATGTCCACGCGCAGCTCGTACATGCGGTCGTCCTCGGTGACGACGAAGAGCTGCACGACCCGGGTCGGGGTCTCCTTCAGTCCGTAGGCGGTGTCGGCGACGGCCGCGTCGAGGTCCTGGTAGCTGGTGCGGTACTGCGAGCCGCTCGCGTCGTCGTAGGCGCCGTTCCAGGTGTCGAAGGCCTTCTTCGCGGCGTACAGCGGGTTACCGGGGGCCCGGTCCCACTCGGTGAGGCGGACCTGGACGAGCCCGGTGTCGTAGACGACGAGCCGGGGCCGGCCGCCGGTGCCGCCTTCGCGGGCGGACTCCTTGTACGCGGCGGGGAGGGAGAGGACGGCGTCCATGTCGTTCTCCGAGTGGGCCACCCAGCCGCCGGTGATGGCGGAGGGGGTCGGGCGGGCCGGGGCCGACCGGTAGGTGGCGGTGTGTTCGGTGACGGACTGGCCGCCGGGCTCGGCGAACCGGGACGCGGTGAACCAGGTGCCGCCGACGAGCAGGGCGGCGACCGCGGCGAGAGCGACGCGACGGCGCAGGACGGGCCGCTTCGGGGCGGGGGCGACGGCTGCCGTGGCGGTCTCCGGTTCCGGTACGGCCGCGGGTGCCGCCGCCTCCGGTGCCGGCAGGGCCGCGTGTACCGCCTTCTCCGGTGCCGGCCCCGCTCCGCCCAGCCGCACGGTCCGTGAGTCGTCGCCCAACTTGCGCGGAGAAGACGGCTCCTGAGGTTCCGTCACCTCGTCACTCGCGACGACCGGCACCGACCGCCCCTCGGCCACCGCCTCCAGGACGGCCTCCGTCTCCTCCGCGCCGGGCCGCTGCTCGGGGTCCTTCACCAGCAGCCGTGCGATCAGCGGCCCGAGCTCGCCGGCCTGTTTCGGTTCGGGCGCCTCGGAGGCGATGACGGCGGCGAGGGTGGACTCCACCGTCGTACGCCGGAACGGCGAAGCCCCTTCCACGGCCGCGTACAGCAGGACGCCCAGCGACCACAGGTCCGAGGGGGGACCGGCGCCGCGGCCCGACATCCGCTCCGGCGCGACGAACTCCAGTGAGCCGACGAACTCCCCGCTCATCGTGAGGGATTCCTCGCCCTGCACATGCGCGATGCCGAAGTCGGTGAGGACGACGCGGCCGTGCGGGCCGAGCAGGACGTTGGCGGGCTTGACGTCGCGGTGCACGATGCCGACGGCGTGCGCGGCGCCCAGGGCCCTGAGGACGGCCAGGCCGATACGGGCCGCTTCTCGGGCGTCCACCGGGCCGCGCCGCAGCACCTCGTGCAGGGACTCGCCGCGGACCAACTCCATCACGATCCAGGGGAGTCCGTCCTCCTCCACCACCACGTCGTGGATGGCGACGGCCGCCGGATGGTCGACACGGGCGGCGGCGCGGGCCTCGCGGTAGAGGCGGTGGGCGGCCCGCTGCCGGTGCTCGTCCAGCGGATCGCCGGGCAGCCGGGGCTCCTTGACGGCGACGTCCCGGTCCACGAGCTCGTCGTGGGCCTGCCACACGGTGCCCATGCCGCCGGATCCGATGCGCTCGGCCAGCCGGTAGCGTCCACCGAGCAACCGGCCCTCGCGCGTATGTTCACCGCCTGCACTCATGCCTCATGACTACCGTGCGGGGTGCGGCCTTGTCGACGCGGCGCGGTACTACGGCGTCCGGTCGGCCACCTCGAACGAGCCTCCCCTGCGCCGCACTTCGACGACACCCGCTCCGCCGAAGTGCGCGGGCACCACCAACTCCCGCTCGTCGGCGGCCCGTTCCAGCACCCGCCGACGGCTGGCGACGGCCCGCTCCGGGTCCAGGCAGAAGCAGCTGCTGCACTCGGGGCGCAGGATCTGGACCGGGCTGTGCAGCAGATCGCCGACGAAGACGGCGCGTTCGCCGCGGGAGGCCACGCGCAGCACCGAGGAGCCCGGGGTGTGCCCCGGGGCCGCTTCCAGGGTGAGGTTCTCGTCGATCCGGTGGTGCCCGTCCCACAGCCGGGCCTGCCCGGACGCGTGCACCGGGGCGACGCTGTCCTCGTAGATCAGCCGGTCGTCGGGGCGCAGGCCGCCGCCGTAGCCGCCGCGGGGGCCGAAGTGGTGGTCGTCGGCGGCGGGGAGGAGGTAGGTGGCCTCGGGGAAGGTGGGCGTCCAGGTGCCGTCCACGTCATGGGTGTTCCAGCCGACGTGGTCGCCGTGGATGTGGGTGTTGACCACGAGGTCGACGTCCTCGGGCCGCACACCGGCCAGCGACTCCAGCCGCGCGGGCAGCCCCACGCCGCTCTGCCGGTGGAAGAAGGGGTTCCCGGGCCGCTCCCGCCCGTGTCCGACCCCCGTGTCCACGAGCACGGTCCGTCCCGCGCTGCGCAGCACCCAGGTCTGCAGGGCGACCGTGGCGCGCCCGGTCTCCGGGTCCCAGTGGTCGGGGCTCAGCCACCGGCGATTGCCCTCCCACACCTCCGCCTCGGCGCCCGGGACGAGCTCGCGGGCGGGAACGTACGGCGCCCGCCATTCGACGACCCTGCGGACCTCGACGTCACCGATCATGAAACCCTGCGTGTTCTCATCAGCCATGCCTCCACGCTAGAAGCGCGGACATGAGCTTTCCAATGCTTCTTCGGCTCACTTCGATACGCTTGTGTCTCATGGACGTGGTGAGTGACGCGATCTCCGCCGTGCGCATCGGACAGCCCTCCTCCAACCGGCTGCGGGTGGGCGGGAAGTGGTGCACACGGCTCGCCCCGTACGACGGGGCCGGGTTCCATGTCGTCCTGGCGGGCGGCTGCTGGCTGCTGCCCGACGGGGGCGGTGAGCCGGTGACGCTGGGCGCCGGGGACGTCGTACTGCTGCCGCACGGGGCGGGGCATGTGCTCGCGGACTCGCCCGGGGACACGGCGGCCGCGGTGCCGTTCGAGGAGATGCGCCGGCCGCCGCGCGAACCGGACGGGCGGGGCGAGGCGGAGCTGCTGTGCGGCAAGTACCGCCTCGACAGCAGCCGGGTGCACCCCCTGCTGGCGGAGCTCCCGCAGGTCGTCCACCTGCCCAACCGGGTCGGCGCGCACCCCGAACTCCGTTCGGCCGTGGACCTGTTGGCCCGCGAGCTGGACGAACGGCGCCCTGGGTCGTGCCTGGCCCTGCCGAGCCTCCTCGACCTGCTGCTGGTCTACATGGTGCGGGCGTGGATGGCCCGGGCGGAGACGGGAGCCTGGCCGACGGTGTTGAGCGATCCCGTGACGACGACCGCGCTGCGCGCCCTGCACACCGATCCGGCCGCCGCGTGGACCAACGACCGGCTGGCGGCGGAGGCCGGGGTGTCGCGGGCGACGCTGGCCCGCCGCTTCACGACGCTGGTCGGCCGGCCGCCGATGGCCTACCTGACGTGGTGGCGACTGACCCTGGCGGCGACCCGGCTGCGCGCCACGGACGCGCCGCTCGCGGCGGTGGCCCGGGAGACCGGCTACGGGACGCCGTACGCTCTCTCGCACGCGTTCAAGCGGGAGTTCGGGATGACGCCCGGCATGTACCGCAGCCGGCTCGCGTCCGCCTAGGCCCTGTCGGCCTAGAGCTTGTCCACGCCCCAGTTCGCCAGGACCGTCCGCGCCACCTCGCGTCCCCGGTCCGTGAAGTCGCCCTTGCCCGGGTAGACGACCGTCAGCTTGTACATGTCGCCCGCCGTCGACCTGTAGTAGAAGATCTGCGCCTCGCGCGGCAGCGGGTTCTGCGAGTCGTCGGTGTCGTAGGTGACCGTGTTCTTGGCGGCCTTGCGGCCGTGGTAGGCGAGGGACGGCTGCGTGTCGGTCCTCGGGGCCTCCGGCATCTGGAGGTTGTAGTCGCCGGACTCCTTGAACGTGCCGTCGTCGTCGTACATCTGCGCCGCCGCGGAACCCTTGATGGAGTACGCGTTGTCGTCGGTCTTCCGGGTCACCGTCAGGCCTACGCGGATGGCGCCGCTCGCGTCGCTGTAGGCCACCCAGTGGGTCTTGTCGTCCTTCCCGTCCGGCCCCGACCTGCGGTAGTCGTGCGGCACGGGAAGCGTCGCCATGACGTCCTTCTCGTGGTGCCTGGTCCAGCCGTCGGGCAGCGGGCCCGCGAACGGGTTCGCGATCAGTACGTACGCCAGCGCCGCCGCGACCACCGCCGCCACGCCGCCGCCCAGCAGCGCGCCACGGCCCGGCCGGATGCCGCGCCCGGTTCCCGCGGCGCCCGGGTCGGCGTGGGCCACCTGCTGGGTCGGCACCGGCGCCGGCGGGTTCGCGGCCGCGTCCAGGAGGGCACGCACCCGGGCGGCGTCCGGCCGGTGCGCCGGGTCCTTGTGCAGCAGGCCGGTGATCAGCTCCGCCAGCGGGCCCGACGCCGAGGCGGGCGGGGCCGGCGTCGCGTTGAGCACCGACTGGAGCGTGGCCGGGGTGTTGCTGCGGCGGAACGGGGAGACGCCCTCCGTGGCCGCGTACAGGACGACGCCGAGGGACCACAGGTCGGACGCCGGGCCGGGACGCTGGCCCAGCACCCGCTCCGGCGCGATGTACTCGGGCGAACCGACGAAGCCCCCGGTGTCGGTCAGGTTCGTCTCGCCCTCGATCTGCGCGATGCCGAAGTCGGTGAGGACGATGCGGCCGTACCGGCCGAGCAGGATGTTGTCCGGCTTGACGTCACGGTGCAGGATGCCCGCCGCGTGCGCGGCCTCCAGCGCGCCGAGCACCTCCAGGCCGATCCGGGCCGCCTCCCGCGCCCCGAGCGTGCCCTCCTGCAGGGCGTCGCCGAGCGAACGGCCCCGCACCAGCTCCATCACGATCCACGGCCGGCCGTCGACCACGGCCACGTCGTGGACGTTGACCACCGCGGGATGGTCCAGACGGGCCGCGGCACGGGCCTCGCGGCGCATCCGCTCGAACACCTTGTCCCGCTCCCGCTCGGGCAGGTGGTCCGGGACGCGCGGCTCCTTGACGGCGACCTCGCGGTCCACGGTCTCGTCCTTGGCCCGCCACACCGTGCCCATCCCGCCGTGCCCGAGCTTGCCGAGCAGCCGGTACCGGCCGGCGATGAGCCGGTCCGCGCCGGGTTCCGGCCGCGCGGGCGGGGACGGCCGGGGTACGGGAGGTCGCAGGACAAAACTCGTCGTGTCGTCGGACTCGTGGCCGACGCCCCCGTTGGCGCTCATGAGGACATCCATATCGCGCCACCCGGCCGCACATCCAGCATTGGCCGGTTCCGGTCACAGACCCGTGACCTACAGCTCCTACGACCGTCCGCCCGTGAAGGTGTCCACGGCCACGTCGAAGTACTCCTTCGCCTCCCGCACCTTCCCGACCGGCGCCGACACCCACACGTCGTACATCCGGCCGCCCTCCTCCCAGCACAGGTCGTAGGTGTGCCGGGGGCCCTCCGCCGTGCTGAAGCCGTTCCAGGTGAACTCCCACAGGGCGGCGGGGTGTCCGGCGTGCGTGGTCGCGGTGACCTTGCCGTCGTGGTAGCCGGGGTTGGTGTCCGGGCCCTCGGCGGCCGAACGCCGCATCACCGCGAGCGGGCCGCCGGTCTGCGGGTCGGCGGTCTTGATGCCGAGCCGGAAGGTTCCGCCCGGGGACAGGTAGAAGATCCGCTCCCCCTGCGGCTCGCGGGTGAAGGACTCCGGTACGGCGAGGAAGAAGCCGGCCGGGTCGTCGGCGACCCGGTAGCCGGAGGGGGCGGAGGGGCCCTTCGCGGTCGGGGTGGGCGTGGCCGACCGGCTCGGGGTGGCGGACGGGCGCCGGCTGCTCGGCGTCGGCGACGCGCTCACCGACGTACCGGTTCCCGTGCTCGACGGCGTACCGCCCCCGTCGCCGCCGCCCCGGTGCATCAGCAGCGCCGCCGCCGACACCCCGGCCCCGGCCATCGCGGCGACCAGCAGCGCGGCCACCAGCACGCCCCGGGTGGAGCGCCGGTTCTCCGCCGCCGGCTCCGGGGTGGGCCCGGGCGGGGGCGGGGAGGGGAGCGGGGGCCGGCGGGGCACGTCCCGCTGGGTGGGGGTGTAGTCGGACGGGGGTGCGTCCGGGGTGCGGCCCGTGGTGCGGAAGGCGCGCAGCATCCGCTCGGCCTGCTCCGCGTCCAGCCGCCGGTCCGGATCGCGCTCCAGCAGACCGCGTACGACGGGCAGCAGCGGGGCGGCCTGCGCGGGCGGCCGGATCTCGTCGAAGACGACGGCGTGCAGGATGCCGCCCAACGAGTCGCGCCGGAAAGGGGATTCGCCGCTCAGGGCGGTGCACAGCAGCGCCCCCAGCGACCACAGGTCGGACTCCGGGCCGGTCCTGGCGCCCGACATCCGCTCCGGCGCCGTGTACTCGGGCGAGCCGACGAAGGAGCCGGTCTCGGTGAGCGTGGTGGCGCCCGCGACCTGGGCGATGCCGAAGTCGGTGAGGACGACCCGGTCGGTGCCCGCCTCCAGCAGGACGTTGGCGGGCTTGATGTCCCGGTGCAGGACGCCCGCCCCGTGCGCCGTGCGCAGCGCGCTCAGCAGACCGATGCCGATCCGGGCGGCCTCCCCCGCCTCGATCGGGCCGCGCGCCGCGATGCGGTCGGCGAGGGAGCCGCCGTCGATCAACTCCATGACGATGTACGGGCGTTCGTCGTCCTCGACCACGTCGTGGACGACGATGATGTGCGGGTGGCGCAGCTGGGCCACCGCACGCGCCTCACGCAGCGCGCGGTCGCGCTGGCGACGGACCTCCTCCTCGGAGGCGGTGTCGTCCACGTCCAGGGGGATCTCCTTGACCGCCACCTGCCGGCCGAGCAGTTCGTCGGTCGCCCGCCACACCACGCCCATGCCGCCGCGCCCGAGCCGCGTCCCCAGCCGATACCGGCCCGCGATGACACGGACGCCTGCCCCCTCGGTCCCCATGCGCCCCATCATGCCGCACCGGACGGACCGCCTCCGGGGCGCCGACCGGCCAACCCGCTACTGCGCGGTCTTCTCCTGCCAGCCCTGGAGGATCGCCTTGAACCACTTTGCGGACTGCGCCCAGTCGGCCGCGGGCGAGGAGACGTAGATCGCGTACTCGGCGCCGTCGCGGGAGATGTACGTCTCCTCGATGGCGCGCCGCGGCCCCGGGAACTTGGTGTCCTTGGGCAGCGCGGTCCAGGTGTACTCCCACACCGAGCCGTTCCGGTCGCGGTAGAGGTTCTTCCGCAGCTGGACGCGGTGGTAGCCGACGAGCTTCTGGAGCTGCTGCTCCAGGTCCTCCTGGTGCGACGTGACGTCGGCGAAGTCCGGCGAGGTGTCGATGGCGATGCGCACGAAGTGCCGGCCGTCGTCCGGCGAGTAGTCGACCTGCCGCAGGTCGGGGTCGACGTCCCCGGTGCCGGTGACCTCCGTGCGCTTCCAGCCGGGCGGGAGATAGACGCTGAAGCCGTTGTCATCCTTGTACTTCAGCCAGTTGGCGGGAACGGTTCCGTCGGAGCCGCCGGTGGGCGTCGTGGACGGCGTCGGGCTCGTGGACGACCCGGAGGTCCCGCGCGCGTCCGACTGCCGTCCCTCGTTCCACTTCTGCAGCACCACGGCCGTACCGCCGGCGACGATCACCGCGAGGGCGACGGCGAGCACGAAGGTGCGCAGGCGCCGGCGCTTCGGGTGGGCGGGCGTGGGGCCGATACCGGTGGACCCGATGGCGGTGGGTCCGGTCAGCGGCGGATACGGGGTCGCCGACCCGGTCCGCGGACCCGTACCGGTGTTGTAGGGCCCGGTACCCGTGCCGGTCTGCGTCTCGTAGCGGCCGCCCGCATGCTGCGTGGGCACGTACGCCTGCGCCGCGTCCGACCGGCGTCCCTCGGCCGCCTCGGCGAGCATCTGCTCGGCCTCGGCGGCGCCGGGCCGCCGGGCCGGGTCCTTGGCCAGCAGCGCCGCCATGACGGGCCCGAGGGGTCCGGCGAACTCGGGCTCGGCCGCCTCCTCCTCGACGACCGCCTGCATCGTGGACAGCGGCGAGGTGCGGCGGAACGGCGAGCGGCCCTCCACCGCCGTGTACAGCGTGGCGCCGAGCGCCCACAGGTCGGAGGCCGGGCCCGGGTCGTGGCCGCGCACCCGCTCGGGGGCGAGGTAGTCGACCGAGCCGACGACCTCGCCGGTGCGGGTGATCGTCGTGTCGCCCTCGATCTGGGCGATGCCGAAGTCGGTGAGCAGCACGCGGCCGTCGTGCCCGAGGAGCACGTTGCCGGGCTTGACGTCACGGTGCAGCACCCCGGCGGAGTGCGCGGCGCGCAGCGCCCGCAGCACCCACAGTCCGATGCGCGCGGCCTCGGCCGGCTCCACGCGCCCCCGCTCCTTGACGGCGTCGGCGAGCGAGTAGCCCTCGACGAGCTCCATCACGATCCAGGGACGGCCGTCGTGTTCGAGCACGTCGTGCACGGTGACGACCGCCGAGTGGTTGATCCGGGCGGCCGCCCGGGCCTCCGCGCGCGTGCGCGCGAGCAACCGCTCCCGGTCGCTCTCGGAGACGTAGAGAGCGGCGGTCAACTCCTTGATGGCGACGGCTCGGTGGAGCACCTCGTCGTGCGCCCGCCACACACGGCCCATGCCGCCGCTGCCGATGGAGTCGGCGAGCCGGTAGCGGCCCGCGACAAGCTGGCCCTGCATCTGATTCACGTTGCCCCGCAATGGTCTTGACAGGGTCAGACTAAGGAGTGGCCCGCCCGCGGGGAACCATGGGGGTGGCAAGGTGACACCACTGTGACGGTTGTTCTGCGGTGACCGACCGGACTGTCACGGAGGGTGACTCAACCGGTGTACGTGTACGTCGAGTACGCCTGCTCGTACAGCTTCGTCACCTGGTCCCGCTGGGACTCCGGACCGCGCACCTGCACCACGTGGTAGCGCCCGTCGATGAGGATCGCGAGGTTGCGCACGTACAGGTCCTGCCCGCTGCCGTCGGTCCAGGTGAACTGCCCCTCGGCCATGACCCGCGTGCCCACCGTGATGGTCCTCAGGCCGGTCGCGGTGGCCCAGCTGGAGCTGCGGTACGGCTGCAGTTCGTGCTCCTTGTCCCGCTGGTAGGCCATCGGGTCGCTGCCGTAGGTCACCGCGCCGTCCCGTCCGGGCACGACGATGAGCTGGAAGGCGCCCTTCGAGTAGACCACCTGGTTCCAGGCGTTCCTGCCCGTCCGCGACCAGCCCTCGGCCACCGCGACCCGGAAGCCCTCGGGGTCCTTGCGCAGGGTGAAGCCGTGGGCGACGGCCGGGTCGGTGGTCTGCGGCTCGGTGGAGCCGGACGACCGGGAGGGGCTCGGCTTCGGGGTGGGCGAGGTCCGCTCGGGGCTCGGCCGGCTGCCGCCCTGGTCCGAGCGCTCGGGCGCGGGGGTCGCGTTGCCGGTCGCTCCGGTCCGCTCGCCGCCCGCCGCTCCGTCCTCGCCCGCCTTGGGCATGAACAGCATGGCGTACGCGATCGCGCCCGCCAGCAGAAGCAGGATCAGCACCAGCAGGGTGCGACCCAGCCTGCGGGGCGAACCCGCCTGTTCCTTGGCGCGCTTGTGCCGTCCGTGCGTGGTCGCGGGCACCCCGGCCCGGCGCCTGCGCACCAGCTCGCCCCGCCGCCGGATGACGGGCAGCCGGCTGGCGTCGGCGGGCGGCGCGGGGACGACGTGCGTGCCGGCGTCCGGCTCGGGCGCCGACCGCACCAGCGACCGCAGCCAGCCACGCAGTTCCTCGAAGTCCAGCCGCTCGGTGGGGTCCTGACGGAGCAGTGACTCGACGACCGGCCGCAGCGGCCCGCACTCCTCGGCGAAGGCGGGCGGCTCGGCACACACCATCTGCACCAGCTCGGCCGTCGACTCCTCGGGATACGGCGCGTGCCCCTGTACGGCCCTGAAGAGCAGCGCGCCGAGCGCCCACAGGTCGGTCGCGGGCCCGATCGGTGCCGCGAGCTGCCAGTTCTCGTGCACGGGCCCGGCCTGCTCGGGCGCCCAGCGTTCGGTCACCGGCCCGACGACGGCCATCCGCGCCTGCCGCGCCCGCTCGGCGGCCAGCGCGGTGGCGGGGCCGCGGGGCGGGGCGGGGGTGCCTGCCACCAGGTCGCCCCAGCGGGCCGTGGGCTGCGGGGCGGCCGACGTGCCGGAGGCGGCGGGGCCCGGACCGGAGGGGGCCGCGTCGGAACCGCCGCCGGCCGGTCCGGCGGCGCGCGGCGCGGGGACGTCGGTCGCATGTGAGGCACCGAAGCCGGGGGCGTTCGGCAGGCCGGCCGGCGGGGCCGTACCGAGGTGGGGCGGGATGCCGGGCCCGGCTCCCTGCGAACCGGCGCCGCCCTGGCCGCTGTCGCCGCCGTGCGGCAGCGCGTGGCTCCCACCGCCGTCGGCGCCGCCTCGCGGAGTCGCGCCGTGCCAGGAACCACCGCCCACCCCGTAGGGGTCGGCTATCTGCCCGGGCGGCACAGGACCGCCGGGCCCGCCTTCACCGGTGGGGTACGGCTGTGCCGTGCCGTTGGGATGGACCTGCTCCTCGCCGGTCCGGTACGGCGACCCGTTGGTCCGTGCGGCGGGGTCCTCCTCGGGTGCCGGGCGCGCGCCGGGCAGGGCCGCCCGGCCGTTCTGTGCCTCCTGCACCCGGGCCGCGGCACGGGCGCCCGCGCGGTACGCGGCGATCGCGCCGGCCCGCGCGGCCCTGATGTCCCCGCCCGTCTCGAGCGCCTTGGGCGCGAGCGCACCCGTCCCGCCGCCGCCCGCCGTGTCCGGCTCGGCACCGGGCAGCCCGCCGGCCGTACGCGCCCTGATGGCGGCGCTGCGCGCGGCGACGGGATCGACACCGCCGGGGCCGCCCTGCGCGTTCAGGCCTCCGTGAACACCGGAACCGGCATGCCCTCCGGACACGGCGAGCCCGCCCGCGCCCCCACCGGCCCCGTCGACCGGCCGGTGACCGCCCGGGCCGCCGTGGCCGCCCTGCGGGCCTCCTCGGCCGCCGTCGGCACGCAGTCCGCCCGGCGCGGACGAGCCACCCGGGCCGCCCGGCCCGTACGAACCGCCGTGTCCACCCGGGTTCCCGCCCTCACCGAGACCCCCCGGGCCTCCGGCCCCCGTCTCTCCGTCCGGCGCCGGCACCGGGTCGTATCCGCACAGTGCCTCCTCCGCCGCCCCGACCGCGAGGCCGGTCAGCATCACGCGTCCGTCGTCGCAGACGAGCACCGTGCGGGCGGTGATGTTGCGGTGCACCCAGCCGTGCGCGTGCAGCACCCGCAGCGCCATGAGCACGTCGGAGGCGACCTCGGCCGCGCGGTAGGGAGTGAGCGGCTTCTCCGCGAGCAGCGCGGCGAGCGGCCGCGCGGCCACCGACTCGCTCACGATCCACAGCGACCCGCCGTCGGCGAAGACGTCGAAGACCTGGTCGAGCCGCGGATGGTCGGGTATTCGGGCGGCGGCCTGGGCGGCCTCGACCGCACGCCGTACGGCGGGGTCGGCCGGCCCGCGTGTACCCGTGCGCGCCGTGGGCCTGCGGGCCTGGAATCCGTCGGGCAGCCCCTCCGCGTCGAGCACCTCCGCCTCGACGACCTCCGGCAACGGCACCTGCCGGACGAGGACTTCCTGCCCGCTGTAGGTGTCGAAGGCGCGGGTCTCGGTGAGTTCGTACTCGTCGGAGGGCGGCAGCGGCAGGCGGTAGCGGTCGGCGAGTACCCGGCCCGCGTAGTCGTCCACTGTGCCTCCCTCGGCCGCCCGGTCGGTCAATTCCGTTCGACTTGCGAACCGTTGTGAGCCCACACCTGGATGCGTACGGTCCGCAAGCCTTCACGATACGTGCCGGAGGCAACTGGCAGAGAGGGGTTGCCAGATCTCACGGCCCAAACCCGGGGCAGTCGCTTTACGACTTGGGTTCGAACGTCTTCGCGAGCGTCTTCCAGGTGTCCTTACGGAGGTCACTGTCCCAGTTGGCGGCTTTCGCGGTGTACATCAGCGCATACCCGAGATGGTCGTTGACGACGAACCCCCGGTCTATGGTCCGGTACTTCGTCCCGCTCTCCGTATAGGTGAACTCCCAGTCGGCCGCGTTCCAGCCGCGGTAGTCCACCTTCTCTATGCGAATGCGGTGGTACTGCGAGCGCGTCATGTAGCGCTCCTGGCTCTGCCAGTCGGCCACCGGGTCGCCCTTGGGCGTGGACGTCCAGGCGATGAGGAGCTTCTGTCCGTCGGGGCCGGCGAACCGGTCGCCCGCGGCCCCGGTCGACTGGTACGCCCACCCCTTGGGCAACCCGATCGAGTAGCCCTGGCCGCCGTGGTAGGTCTTCGCCACCTTGCCCGCGCCCCCGGAGTCGTCGCCGGTCTCCGCACCGCTGCCGCCGGACGCGCTCGGGCTGTTGCTGGGCGTGCCGCCGCTGCCCGAGGCGGCCGGGGACTTCTCGGAACCGCTGCCCGTGCCGGTTCCGCCGCCCTTGTCCTCCTTGGTGTTCGAGCTGGCGGACGCGCTCGCGACGGACTTGCCGCCGCTCCGCTTGGCACCGTTGTCGGAACCGCCGCCGCCCAGCGTGAGGGCCAGCACGGTCCCGAGGACGGCGAGCGCGAGGATCACCGCGATGATCACCAGGGTTCGCTTGGGCACCACGTCGGTGATGGGCGCCCGCGGAACGGACCGGGGCGGCAGGTCGGGCAGATCGGGCGGGGTCAGCTTGGGCCAGCCGGAACTCCCGCCACTGCCGCGGTCGTTCGCCCCGGCCGCCGGGGTCCTCGACCCCTCCGTCGCCGAGGCTCCCCGGGAGGAGGCGGAGGGCGCGGCGGACGGGGAGGCCGAGAGCGCGGACGACGAGGACGACGAGGACGACGCGGGCTTGGCGGACGAGGCCGGACTCTTCGGAGGCGCCGGCGGGGCGACCGGCCTCGAGGCGGGCGACGGTACCGAGGGCGTCGGGGTCGACGCCCCGCTCGCCGGAGTGGCCGTCCCGGCCGCGCCGCCGCGGGTCCCGGCGCCGGTCGCGCCGTTCCCCGAGCCGCCGGTCCGCGAAGTCGCCGTGCCGGTCCCCGACTTGTCGCGGGAGGCGGCCGCCGAACCGGCGGCGGCCCCCGCCGCCTTGCGCACGGAACGGAACGCCCCGCGCAGTTTCTCCGCCGCGTCCTCGGCCCGCTTGCCGCCGGAGCCGCCCGAACCGCCCTTGCGGCCGGGCCCGTCCGGCTGTGCGGGAATCGGCACGACCTTCGTCGCGTCCAGCGGCTCCGGTTCGGCCGCCTTCGGCTCGGGCGCGTGGATCACGGCGTTGAGCATCGCCCGCGCGCCCGCGTCGTCGAGTCGCTTCGCCGGGTCCTTGTTGAGCAGCCCGTAGATGACGTCCTTCAGCGGCCCCGCGTTCTTCGGCTCCTCAAGCGGCTCCGTCATCACCGCGGTCAGCGTCGCGATCGCGGAACCCTTGTCGTACGGCGGGACGCCCTCGACGGCCGCGTACAGCAGTCCGCCGAGCGACCACAGGTCGGCCGCGGGGCCCGGCTTGTGGCCGCGGGCCCGCTCCGGGGAGATGTAGGAGGGGGCGCCGACGAGCATGCCGGTGGAGGTGATGGACGGGTCGCCCTCCACCTGGGCGATGCCGAAGTCGGTGAGCACGACCCGTTCGGTGTCGGTCTCCAGCAGGACGTTGGACGGCTTCACGTCCCGGTGCAGGATGCCCTCGCGGTGCGCGGAGCGCAGCACGTCGAGGATCGCGAGTCCCACCTCGGCCGCCCGCCTGGGTTCGAGCAGGCCGTCCTCCCGGATGACCTCGGCGAGCGACTTGCCCTCGACGAGCTCCATCACGATCCACGGCCGGTCGTCCTCGTCGACCACGTCGAAGACCGTCACCGCGCTGTTGTTGCGGATCCGCGCGATGGCCTTGGCCTCGCGCAGCGTCCGCGTGATCAGCCGGCGCTTCTCGTCATCGTCGATGTTCGACGGGAACCGCAGCTCCTTGACGGCGACCGTCCGGCCGAGGGTCTCGTCCTCGGCCCGCCACACCGTGCCCATGCCGCCCCGGCCGAGCACCGCCCCCAGCCGGTACCGCCCCGCGAGAAGACGCTCGGTCTTGTCCTGACGAGTCTCCTGACGAGATGTCCCCGCCCGCTCCGCCTCCGACATGGATCCCCTCATACAACCCGCCCTGACAGAGCCCCCATTGTCCCTCACCCGACAAGTGCCCGGCGCCCAGGGTGCCCAAGGCCCCTCGCGAGCCGCCGCGCACCCGGAACGTCCGCTTCCGCACCCTCACCTCCTTCCCGCGCGCAGCAGCCACCGTCCCTCACCCGACTCGCTTTCGCCGTGTGCGTCAACCCGGCGGCGACAGCGGTTCCCGGCCATGAACCGACCCTCTACGCCGCCGAGTTCACCCCGAACTCGTTCTCACACCTGGTAGAACGAACCGGCCCCGAACGCAGATCCCGCCCTGCGACACTCGTTCGGGTGATGCGGGCTCAGCTTCCCGGCCGCCTCACAGGGGCACGATGTCCGGGGCCCCCAGACGTGCCGCGTCCGCCGTCAGGTCGTCCGGCTGGCGCTGCGACTCCCGCTCGGCCTCCACCCGCTTCTCGTAGTGCTCGACCTCGCGCTCGATCTGGTCCTTGTCCCAGCCGAGCACCGGCGCCATCAGCTCGGCGGCCTCCCGGGCGCTGCGGGTGCCGCGGTCGAAGGTCTCGATGGAGATGCGGGTACGCCGGGTCAGCGCGTCGTCCAGGTGCCGGGCGCCCTCGTGCGAGGCGGCGTACACGATCTCGGCCCGCAGATAGTCGTCGGCGGCCTGCAGGGGCTCGCCGAGCGAGGCGTCGGAGGCGATGAGGTCGAGGAGCTCCTCGGCCATGGTGCCGTACCGATTCAGCAGATGCTCCACGCGGACCACGTGAAGGCCCGTCCGGGCCGCGATCCGGGCCCGCGCGTTCCACAGGGCGCGATAGCCCTCGGCGCCGATCAGCGGCACGTCCTCGGTGACGCACTCGGCGACCCTCATGTCGAGCCCGTGCACCGCCTCGTCCACCGCGTCCTTGGCCATCACCCGGTACGTCGTGTACTTGCCGCCGGCCACGACGACCAGTCCCGGCACCGGATGGGCCACGGTGTGCTCGCGCGAGAGCTTGCTGGTGGCGTCCGACTCGCCGGCCAGCAGCGGCCGCAGGCCCGCGTACACGCCCTGCACGTCGTCGCGGGTGAGCGGCACCGAGAGCACGGAGTTCACGCGCTGCAGGATGTAGTCGATGTCCGCGCTGGACGCCGCCGGGTGCGCCTTGTCGAGGTCCCAGTCGGTGTCGGTCGTGCCGATGATCCAGTGCCGGCCCCAGGGGATGACGAAGAGGACCGACTTCTCCGTGCGCAGGATCAGGCCCGTGGTGGAGTTGACGCGGTCCTTCGGCACCACCAGGTGGATGCCCTTGGAGGCGCGGACGTGGAACTGGCCGCGCTCCCCCACCATCGCCTGGGTGTCGTCGGTCCACACACCGGTCGCGTTCACCACCTGCTTGGCGCGGACCTCGTACTCGCCGCCCCCCTCGACGTCCTGCACGCGCGCGCCGACGACCCGCTCGCCCTCGCGCAGGAAGCCCGTCACACGGGCGCGGTTGGCGACCTGCGCGCCGTAGGCGGCGGCCGTGCGCACCAGGGTGGCCGTGTGCCGCGCGTCGTCCACCTGGGCGTCGTAGTACTGCAGGGCGCCGACCAGGGCGTCCTTCTTCAGGGCCGGCGCCACCCGCAGGGCTTGACGGCGGGTCAGGTGGCGGTGCAATGGCAGGCCCCGGCCGTGCCCACGGGCCATCGACATGGCGTCGTAGAGCGCGACGCCCGAGCCGGCGTAGAACCGCTCCCAGCCCTGGTGCTGCAGGGGATACAGGAACGGCACCGGCTTCACCAGGTGCGGCGCGAGCCGTTCCAGCAGCAGGCCGCGCTCCTTCAACGCCTCGCGCACGAGGGCGAAGTCGAGCATCTCCAGATAGCGCAGGCCGCCGTGGATCAGCTTGCTGGACCTGCTGGACGTGCCCGAAGCCCAGTCACGTGCCTCGACCAGGCCGGTGGCCAGACCGCGGGTCACGGCGTCCAGGGCGGTGCCCGCACCGACCACCCCGCCGCCCACCACCAGGATGTCCAGTTCGCGCTCGGCCATGGCCGCCAGTGACTCGGCACGCTGCGCCGGTCCGAGTGTCGCTGTCCTCACTGCTGCCTCCCGCTATCGATAGCGCCGGCCGCACCCGTCGGGCGAAGCCCGTGTCCTACCCCCCCATGCCCAAATTCTGACCGTCTTGCCCTACTTCAGCCACAGCGGCCTCCCACCCTGTGGACAACTTTCCAGGGACGGCCGGAAAACACAGCCGACCAATCCCGCATAACGGTCATATTTACTCCTAGTCTGACATTGCGCTCGCCCGTCCTGTCCACAGGGCTTGCGCACCTGTCCCGCTTCGGTTACTGGGAAGGACGGCCCACGCCATGCCCGCAGATCTCGCCGTCATCGGACTCGGCCCGTTCGGCCTGCCCCTGGCCCAGGCCGCCGTCGCCGCCGGCATCCCGACCGTCGGCTACCGGACCGGCCCGGAGGCCGGCTCCCTCAGCGCGGCCGACCTGCGCCGGATGCTCTCGGGGGGCTTCCGGCACGCCACCAGCCCCACCGAGCTCGGCCGGGTGCGCACCGCCGTCATCTGCGCGCCCACCCCGCGCGGCCCCGACGGCGGGCTCGACCTCACCCAGGTGGAGGCGGCCGCCCGCACCCTCGCCGCCCAGCTGCGCCCGCACACCACGGTCGTCCTGGAATCCGCCGTCCCGCCGGGGACCACGGAGGGCCTGCTGCGCCCCCTCCTCGAAGCGGGCTCCCGGCTGCGCGCGGGCCGCGACTTCCACCTCGCCTACTCCCCGAGCCGCGTCGACCCCGGCAACCGCGACTTCACCCCGGCCAACACCCCCAAGGTGATCGGCGGCCTCACGCCCGCGTGCACGGAGTCGGCCGCTGCCTTCTACTCGCGCCTCACCGACAAGGTGGTACGCGCGCGTGGCCCGCGCGAGGCGGAGGCGGTCCAGCTCCTGGAGACGAATTTCCGCCACGTCAACATCGCGCTCGTCAACGAGATGGCCGTCCTCTGTCACGACCTCGGCGTCGACCTCTGGGACGTCATCCGCTGCGCGGAGACCAAACCGTTCGGTTTCCAGGCCTTCCGCCCCGGCCCCGGCGTCGGCGGCCACACCGTCCCCCAGGACCTGACCGCCCCCGCCGGCCGCACCCTGCGCATGGTCGAACTGGCCCAGCAGGTCAACAGCCAGATGCCCCGCTACGTCGTCCAGCGCGCGGCCGCCCTCCTGAACGAGCACGGCAAGTCGGCGCGGGGCGCGCGCGTACTCCTTCTGGGTGTGACGTACAAGCCGGACCTCGCCGACCAACAGGGCACGCCGGCGCGCGAGATCGCCGTCCGGCTGATGGAGCTGGGCGCCTCGGTGAGCTACCACGACCCGCACGTGCCGTCCTGGAACGTCCTGGACCGCCCGGTCCCCCGCGCCGACTCCCTCTACGAGGCGGCGGCCGACGCCGACCTCACGATCCTGCTCCAGCAGCACCGCACGTACGACCTGCAGGGCCTGTCGGTGAAGGCACAGCTGCTGCTGGACACGCGGGGGGCCACGCCGACGGGGGCGGCGCACCGGTTGTGAGTGAACGCGCGGAGGGCCGGTCGTCCCCCCAGGGACGACCGGCCCTCCGGCCGTCGTGAGTCCTACCGCCGGTGCTGGGAGTCCGCCACCGTCACCTCGACGCGCTGGAACTCCTTGAGCTCGCTGTAGCCCGTGGTGGCCATCGCGCGGCGCAGGGCGCCGAAGAGGTTCATGGAGCCGTCGGGGCTGTGCGAGGGGCCGGTGAGGACCTCCTCGATCGTGCCGACCGTGCCGAGGTCGACCTTCTTGCCGCGCGGCAGCTCCTCGTTGACGGCTTCCATGCCCCAGTGGTGGCCGCGGCCCGGCGCGTCCGTGGCGCGCGCGAGCGGCGAGCCCATCATCACCGCGTCCGCGCCGCAGGCGATCGCCTTCGGCAGGTCGCCGGACCAGCCCACGCCGCCGTCGGCGATGACGTGCACGTACCGGCCGCCGGACTCGTCCATGTAGTCGCGGCGGGCGGCGGCCACATCGGCGACGGCGGTCGCCATGGGCACCTGGATGCCCAGCACGTTCCTCGTCGTGTGCGCCGCGCCGCCGCCGAAGCCGACCAGCACGCCCGCCGCGCCCGTGCGCATCAGGTGCAGGGCCGCGGTGTACGTGGCGCAGCCGCCGACGATCACCGGGACGTCGAGCTCGTAGATGAACTGCTTCAGGTTCAGCGGCTCGTGCGAGCCGGAGACGTGCTCCGCGGAGACCGTCGTACCGCGGATGACGAAGATGTCGACGCCCGCGTCCACGACCGCCTTGGAGAACTGCGCGGTGCGCTGCGGGGAGAGCGCGGCGGCCGTGACCACGCCGGAGTCGCGCACCTCCTTGAGGCGCGCGCCGATCAGCTCCTCCTTGATCGGGGCCGCGTAGATCTCCTGCAGACGCCGGGTCGCGGCCTCGGCCGGCAGCTCGACGATCTCGTCGAGGAGCGGCTGCGGGTCCTCGTGACGGGTCCAGAGGCCCTCGAGGTTCAGCACGCCCAGGCCGCCGAGCTCGCCGATGCGGATCGCGGTGGCCGGGGAGACGACCGAGTCCATGGGGGCGGCCAGGAAGGGCAGCTCGAAGCGGTAGGCGTCGATCTGCCAGGCGATCGAGACCTCCTTCGGGTCCCGCGTACGGCGGCTGGGGACGACGGCGATGTCGTCGAAGGCGTACGCCCGGCGGCCGCGCTTGCCGCGCCCGATCTCGATCTCAGTCACGTCTGTGGCCTTTCCCTGATGCGTTGCAGCGTCTTCCAGTATCGCCGACGGGTACGACAAGGGCGGCCCCGGATGCTCCCGGGGCCGCCCCTCGTAACGCCTGCCGCCTACTTGCTGCTGTAGTTCGGCGCCTCGACCGTCATCTGGATGTCGTGCGGGTGGCTCTCCTTCAGGCCCGCGGAGGTGATCCGCACGAAGCGGCCCTTGGACTCCATCTCCTCGATGGTCGCCGCGCCCACGTAGCCCATGGTCTGGCGCAGGCCGCCGACGAGCTGGTGCAGGACGCTGGCCAGCGGGCCGCGGTAGGGTACCTGCCCCTCGATGCCCTCGGGCACGAGCTTGTCGTCGGAGGCGACCTCGGCCTGGAAGTAGCGGTCCTTCGAGTACGACTTGCCCTGGCCCCGGGACTGCATCGCGCCGAGCGAGCCCATGCCGCGGTAGGACTTGAACTGCTTGCCGTTGATGAACTGCAGCTCGCCGGGCGACTCCTCGCAGCCCGCGAGCAGCGAGCCGAGCATCACCGTGTCGGCACCGGCGGCGAGGGCCTTGCCGATGTCGCCGGAGTACTGCAGGCCGCCGTCGCCGATCAGCGGGATGCCGGCCGGGCGGGCGGCGAGGGAGGCCTCGTAGATCGCGGTGACCTGCGGGACGCCGATGCCGGCGACCACACGCGTGGTGCAGATGGAGCCGGGGCCGACACCGACCTTGATGCCGTCGACACCGGCGTCGATCAGCGCCTGGGCGCCGTCGCGGGTGGCGACGTTGCCGCCGATCACGTCGACGTTCACCGCCGACTTGATCTTCGACATCCAGCTGAGGGCGTTGCTGTTGTGGCCGTGCGAGGTGTCGACGACCAGGAAGTCCACGCCGGCCTCGGCGAGCGCCTGGGCGCGCTCCAGCGCCTCGGGGCTGGCGCCGACGGCGGCGCCGACGAGCAGGCGGCCCTCGGCGTCCTTGGCGGCGTTCGGGTACTTCTCCGCCTTGACGAAGTCCTTGACGGTGATCAGGCCCTTGAGGACACCGGCGTCGTCGACCAGCGGAAGCTTCTCGATCTTGTGCTTGCGCAGCAGCTCCATGGCGTCCACCCCGGAGATGCCGACCTTGCCGGTGACCAGCGGCATCGGCGTCATGACCTCGCGCACCTGGCGGCCGCGGTCGGTCTCGAAGGCCATGTCACGGTTGGTGACGATGCCGAGCAGCTTGCCGGCGGGGTCGGTGACGGGGACGCCGCTGATGCGGAACTTGGCGCACAGCGCGTCCGCCTCGGCGAGCGTGGCCTCGGGATGCACCGTGATGGGGTCGGTGACCATGCCGGACTCGGACCGCTTGACCAGGTCGACCTGGTTGACCTGGTCCTCGACCGAGAGGTTGCGGTGCAGCACGCCGACGCCGCCGAGCCGGGCCATCGCGATGGCCATGCGGGACTCGGTCACCTTGTCCATCGCCGCGGAGAGCAGCGGGATGTTGACCCGGACGTTGCGGGAGATGCGGGACGAGGTGTCGACCGCGTTGGGGAGCACCTCGGACGCTCCCGGCAGCAGCAGCACGTCGTCGTAGGTCAGCCCGAGTGTCGCGAATTTACCGGGCACTCCGTCGACGTTTGCAGTCATGACACCTTCCCCAAATGGCCTTGATCGGTGCGGATGTCCATGCTAACGGGAAGCAGGGCAGTCGAATTCCACGGTTCCGCGTGACCTCGGGCTTCGTATGTTCGTACGGAATCCCCGAGCGGCCTGTTCAAAAAAGGCGTCGACCGCCCGGAAACTACTGTTCCGCCAGTGCCCTGAGCCGGCTCAGGGCCCGGTGCTGCGCCACCCGGACCGCGCCGGGTGACATTCCCAACATCTGGCCGGTCTCCTCCGCCGTGAGGCCCACCGCGATGCGCAGCAGCAACAGCTCCCGCTGGTTCTCCGGCAGGTTGGCCAGCAGTTTCTTGGCCCATTCGGCGTCACTGCTGAGCAGCGCGCGCTCCTCCGGGCCCAGTGAGTCGTCCGGCCGCTCGGGCATCTCGTCGGACGGGACGGCCGTCGAGCCCGGATGCCGCATGGCCGCCCGCTGCAGGTCGGCGACCTTGTGCGCGGCGATGGCGAAGACGAACGCCTCGAAGGGCCGCCCGGTGTCCCGGTAGCGCGGGAGCGCCAGCAGGACGGCGACGCAGACCTCCTGTGCGAGGTCCTCGACGAAGTGGCGCGCGTCGCCCGGAAGGCGGGACAGACGGGTGCGGCAGTACCGCAGCGCCAGCGGGTGGACATGGGCGAGCAGGTCGTGCGTGGCCTGCTCGTCCCCGTCTACGGCGCGATGGACGAGTGGCCCGATCGCCCCTGCGGCTTGGACCGCCTCGTCGTCGCGCATCGGTCCATGGTGCCCTGCGGCCGTCGGATCCGTGGCGCCACGCCCGATGTTGTGCACTGAAGCGTTATGAGCAGGTGCGCCGGCACTCATCCCCTGCGCCCTCCCCTTCCGCTCGACCGACTCGTCCCCGAGAGACTCCACATCTCCAAGGATGCGGCATCCGCGCCGAAACGAGCAGCGGTCGCCCAGGGGACTGCTTGACAAGCCTCGCCGACCGCGCCCCTTCAGGGGCGCGGGGAACCGCGCGACCAGCCACAACGAACCCGCTGCCGCCAATGTCACAAGGCGGCACCGCGGTAGGCCTAACGAACCAGACCCCACCGGAACCCGAGCGCCACCGCGTGCGCCCGGTCCGAAGCACCCAGCTTCTTGAACAACCGCCGCGCGTGCGTCTTCACGGTGTCCTCGGACAGGAACAGCTCCCGCCCGATCTCCGCGTTGGACCGCCCGTGGCTCATTCCCTCGAGCACCTGGATCTCACGCGCGGTGAGCGTCGGGGCCGCACCCATCTCGGCGGACCGCAGCCGCCGCGGGGCGAGCCGCCAGGTCGGGTCGGCGAGCGCCTGGGTGACGGTCGCGCGCAACTCGGCGCGTGAGGCGTCCTTGTGGAGGTAGCCCCGCGCCCCGGCGGCGACCGCGAGGGCCACGCCGTCCAGGTCCTCGGCCACGGTCAGCATGATGATGCGCGCGCCGGGGTCGGCCGACAGCAGCCTGCGCACGGTCTCGACGCCGCCCAGTCCGGGCATGCGTACGTCCATCAGAATCAGGTCCGAACGGTCCGCACCCCAGCGGCGGAGGACTTCCTCGCCGTTGGCCGCGGTCGTCACGCGCTCGACGCCGGGCACGGTCGCGACCGCGCGGCGCAGCGCCTCTCGGGCAAGCGGGGAGTCGTCGCAGACGAGGACGGATGTCATGGCCGCCCTCCGCAGCTGATGCACGTCACCTTGAGCCTCCAGGCTGGTACGAAATCGTCACCTGTGCGGTCGACCGTCCCGGACGCCCGCCCGAGCGCTTGTTGCGTCAACCGCCACCGCACTCTCAACGACGGTCACTCGAAAGAGTTACGGGGCTGTGTGCCATCTTCGGCACTCTACGTGAGGGCACGGACACGATGCAGACATGCGGGGCGGACCCACAACGTTTCATCACAACCGGTGCCCCATTCGGCCCCTTTTCTTCCCATGTGCTGGTGTCTGAGGCTAGATTCGCAATGAGTCATATTTTCATCTCCTTAGATCGTAGATATGCGGTCGTCGGCACCGTATCCGCTCAGTACGGCTACAAGGGGTCACGTAATGGCAGATTTCTCCCGCCTTCCCGGACCGAACGCGGACCTGTGGGACTGGCAGCTCCTGGCCGCCTGTCGCGGGGTGGACAGCTCGCTCTTCTTTCATCCGGAGGGCGAGCGAGGCGCGGCCCGGAGCGCTCGCGAGAACTCGGCCAAGGAGGTCTGCATGAGGTGCCCGGTGCGCGCGCAGTGCGCGGCGCACGCGCTGGCGGTGAGAGAGCCGTACGGCGTGTGGGGCGGCCTGACCGAGGACGAGCGCGAGGAACTGATGGGACGGGCGCGGACCCGGCTGGTCTCGGCGATGGCCGGCAGCGGGGACAGCGTCTCGAACAGCTGAAGGAACGTTTTTGCGATTCCGCGGCACCGAGCTCCCGGACCCCGAGCTCCCGACGAGAAGGGCACGCACGCGTGCCCTTCTTTTTCGCGGCCGGCCCTTTGCCGCCCGCCCGTCCGGCTCCCGGCGGTCCCGTCCCTACTGCCGGGCCGCCGCGCGCCCGAGCTGCTCCAGCGTCGCCGCCACTGCCGGCACCTGAGCCAGGTCGGGCAGGGTCAGCGCCACGATCTCCCGCCGCACCGCCGGCCGCAGTGTCAGCACGCGCGCGTGGCGCGGCCGTACCGACTCCAGGGCGAGCTGCGGCAGGACGGCGACGCCCAGGCCGGCGCCGACCAGGCCCACGACGGCCGGGTAGTCGTCCGTGGCGAAGTCGATCCGGGGGGTGAACCCGGCCCCCTCGCACACCTCCACCAACTGCCCCCGGCAGCGCGGGCATCCGGCGATCCAGGGCTCCTCGGCCAGCTCCCCGATCCCGACGGAACCCGCACCCGCGAGGCGGTGCCGCTCCGGCACCAGCCCGACGAGCCGGTCGGTCAGCAGCGGCCGTACGACGAGGTCGTCCCACTCCTCGGCGCCCGCCGCGCCCTCGTAGCGGAAGGCGAGCGCCACGTCGCACTCGCCCTCGCGCAGCATCTCCACGGACGTCGGCGGTTCGGCCTCCTCCAGGAAGACGCGGGTGCCGGGATGGGCGGCGCGCAGGGCGGCGAGGGCGGCCGGTACGAGGGTGGAGCTGCCGCTGGGGAACGACACGAGCCGGACGCGCCCCGCCCGCAGTCCCGCGATGGCGGCGACCTCCTCCTCGGCGGCGGTGAGTCCGGCCAGGATGCCGTTGGCGTGCCGCACGAGCGCCTCGCCCGCCTGGGTCAGCCGCATCTCCCGTCCGCTGCGGACGAGCAGCGGGGTGCCCACCGAGGACTCCAGGGCCTTCATCTGCTGGCTGACGGCGGGCTGGGTGCAGCCCAGTTCGCGCCCCGCCGCGGAGAAGGAGCCGGTGGTGGCGACGGCGCGCAGCACGCGCAGATGACGGGCTTCGATCACACCGTCAAGGATAAGCGATCCTTTTACACGACGCCGATTGACGCGTCACCGCTTTGAGCGTCGCCCCGCCGTGCCGAGAGGGGCCGGTGCGGAAGTACCGGGTGCCGTACGACTCCTGAGACGTCGTCGAGACCCGGCGGAGATCGGAATCGCCCGGTCCGGGTAACTACGCTTGGGCCATGACAACGGCTCTGATTACGGGATCGACCGCGGGCATCGGCGCCGCCTTCGCACGGCGGCTGGCGGGTGACGGGCACAACCTGGTGCTCGTCGCGCGCGACACCAAGCGGCTGCGGGAGCAGGCGACCGAGCTGCACGACCGGCACGGCATCGAGGCCGAGGTCCTCACCGCCGACCTCGCGACGGACGACGGCATCGAAACGGTCGCCGCCCGCCTCGCCGACCGCAAGAACCCCGTCGACCTGCTGGTCAACAACGCGGGCTTCGGCAACAAGGGCCGCTACCTCGACGTCCCCATGGCCGACGAGCTGAAGATGCTCAAGGTCCACTGCGAGGCGGTCCTGCGACTGACCTCGGCGGCGACGGAGGCGATGCGGGAGCGGGGGCGCGGCGGGGTCGTCAACGTCGCCTCCGTCGCCGCCTTCGTGCCGCGCGGCACGTACGGGGCGTCCAAGGCGTGGGTCGTGCAGTTCACCCAGGGCGCGGCGAAGGACCTCGCGGGCAGCGGGGTCCGGCTGATGGCGTTGTGCCCGGGCTTCGTGCGCACGGAGTTCCACCAGCGGGCCGGGATGGGCACGGACAACATCCCCGGCTGGATGTGGCTCGACGCGGACAAGCTGGTGGCGTCTGCGCTGGGCGACCTGGCGCGGGGGAAGTCGTTGTCGATCCCCGACCCCCGGTACAAGGCGCTGATGGGGCTCGTGAAGGTCACCCCGCGGGCGCTGCTGGGCGGGATCACCTCACGGACCGGGCGCAAGTACGGGCCTCAGTGAACGAGGCACCGGCGCGCTCCGGTGGGAAAATGGTTCCCGTACGACCGGACCCAGGGGGGCCGGAGGCGACGATGCCATGACCTTCGTTCAGATCATCGACTGCAGGACCAGCCACTTCGACGACATCGACCGGCTGATGGACACATGGGTCGAGCAGACCAAGGGGAAGCGCACGGCGACGCACGCGGTGGTCGGCAAGGACCACTCCGACGCCTCGCACTTCATCGAGATCGTGGAGTTCCCGTCGTACGAGGAGGCGATGCGCAACTCCGGCCTGCCCGAGACGGACAGGATCTTCCGGGAGATGGTGGCCCTCTGCGACGAGATGCCGACCTTCACGGACCTGGACGTGGTGCGGGACGACCAGTTGCAGGCGGTGAACGTGCGGCGGTTCTTCGAGACGATCGCGCAGAAGGGGGAGCTGCCGCCGCTCGACGAACTGGTCGCCGAGAACTACCACGACCACGATCCCGGCAAGGAGCAGGACACCCTGGGCATGGACGCCATGCGGCGGGACATCGGGATGTGGCGCGGCGGGTTCGACTTCGTCTTCGACATCGAGGACCAGATCGCGCAGGGGGACCGGGTGTGCACCCGGTGGACCTGGCGCGGCACCCACAGCGGTGAGTTCATGGGGCTGCCGGCCACCGGGCGGAGCGTCGTGATGACCGGGACGACCGTCTTCCGGTGCGACGAGGACGGGAAGCTCGCCGAGGGGTGGTGGCAGTACGACCGGCTCGGGCTGATGGCGCAGCTGGGCGCGCTCGACGCGCTGGAGCAGTAGGGCGAACGCGAAGGCCCGGCACCCATCGGGTGCCGGGCCTTCGTGCTGACCTGGGTCAGTGGGAGTGACCGTGGCCGTGGCCCGCGGCCGCCGGCTCCTCCTCTTCCTTCTTCTCGACGACCAGGGTCTCGGTCGTCAGAAGCAGGGAGGCGATGGAGGCGGCGTTCTCCAGGGCGGAGCGGGTGACCTTGACCGGGTCGATGACACCGGCCTTGATCAGGTCGCCGTACTCGCCGGTGGCGGCGTTGAAGCCCTGGCCCTTGTCGAGGTCGGCGACCTTGGAGGTGATGACGTAACCCTCCAGGCCGGCGTTCTCGGCGATCCAGCGCAGCGGCTCGACGACCGCGCGGCGGACCACGGCGACACCGGTGGCCTCGTCGCCGGTGCGGCCGAGGCCGCCGTCCAGGACCTTGGCGGCGTGGACCAGAGCGGAGCCACCACCGGAGACGATGCCCTCCTCGACCGCGGCGCGGGTCGCGGAGATGGCGTCCTCCAGACGGTGCTTCTTCTCCTTCAGCTCCACCTCGGTGGCGGCGCCGACCTTGATCACGCACACGCCGCCGGCCAGCTTCGCGAGGCGCTCCTGGAGCTTCTCGCGGTCCCAGTCGGAGTCGGTGTTCTCGATCTCGGCCTTGATCTGGTTGATGCGGCCGACGACGTCCTCGGAGTTGCCGGCGCCGTCGACGATGGTCGTGTCGTCCTTGGTGACGGTCACGCGGCGGGCGGAGCCCAGCACGTCCAGACCGGCCTGGTCGAGCTTGAGGCCGACCTCCTCGGAGATGACCGTGGCGCCCGTGAGGACCGCCATGTCCTGCAGCATCGCCTTGCGGCGGTCACCGAAGCCGGGGGCCTTGACCGCGACCGCGTTGAAGGTGCCGCGGATCTTGTTGACGACCAGGGTGGAGAGGGCCTCGCCCTCGACGTCCTCGGCGATGATCAGCAGCGGCTTGGAGGAGCCGGCCTGGATGACCTTCTCCAGCAGCGGCAGCAGGTCGGCGATCGAGGAGATCTTGCCCTGGTTGATCAGGATGTACGGGTCGTCGAGAACGGCCTCCATACGCTCCTGGTCGGTGACGAAGTACGGGGACAGGTAGCCCTTGTCGAAGGCCATGCCCTCGGTGAAGTCCAGCTCCAGACCGAAGGTGTTGGACTCCTCGACGGTGATGACACCGTCCTTGCCGACCTTGTCCATCGCCTCGGCGATGAGCTCGCCGACCTGCTGGTCCTGGGCGGACAGCGCGGCGACGGCGGCGATGTCGGACTTCTCGTCGATCGGGCGGGCCGAGGCGAGAAGTTCCTCGGAGATCGCGGCGACGGCCGCGTCGATGCCCTTCTTCAGCAGCGCCGGGGAGGCACCCGCGGCCACGTTCTTCAGGCCCTCGCGCACCAGCGCCTGGGCGAGCACGGTGGCGGTGGTGGTGCCGTCACCCGCGATGTCGTTGGTCTTGGTCGCCACCTCCTTCACCAGCTGCGCACCGAGGTTCTCGTACGGGTCCTCGATCTCGACCTCGCGGGCGATGGTGACGCCGTCGTTGGTGATGGTGGGAGCGCCGAACTTCTTGTCGATGACGACGTTGCGGCCCTTGGGGCCGATCGTCACCTTGACCGTGTCGGCCAGCTTGTTGACGCCGCGCTCGAGGGCGCGACGGGCGTCCTCGTCGAACTTCAGGATCTTCGCCATGACAGCGGGAGCCCTCTCGGAATCTGTGGGTGAAAAAGACACTGCGCCCCGGGCGCCCGGCTTCTTATCGGTCGCGGGGGGCCAGGGGCGCAGCTGGAAGCAGAAATGCCTCGAAGTGAACTACTTCTCGATGATCGCGAGCACGTCGCGAGCCGAGAGGACGAGGTACTCCTCGCCGTTGTACTTCACCTCGGTGCCGCCGTACTTGCTGTACAGCACGATGTCGCCGGTCTTGACGTCGAGCGGCAGGCGCTCGCCGTTCTCGAAACGGCCCGGGCCCACGGCCAGGACGACGCCCTCCTGGGGCTTCTCCTTGGCGGTGTCCGGGATGACCAGGCCAGAGGCCGTGGTCTGCTCGGCGTCCAGCGGCTGGACCACGATGCGGTCCTCGAGCGGCTTGATGGCAACCTTGGAGCTGGCGGTCGTCACGATCCGACCTCCCCCTTCGGAGATCTCACGGGGTTAACTGTCTGAGGTGGCGACCAGGTCGATCCGTCGTCGCGGGTGCCGGACCTGCCCGTCGCTTGTTTGGCACTCTCCAGGGGGGAGTGCCAAAGCCGAGACTATGACCGCGATTAGCACTCGGTCAAGCGGACTGCTAATCCCGACGGCGCGTCGGCCCCGGACGCCTCGCGTCCCCGGACGCCGGACGGCCCCCTTCGGCTACAGGTAGTCCTCCAGCCGCCCCACCGTCAGACCCCGTTCCTGGGCCGCCCGCAGCAGTCCTCTGGTGCGTTCGACGAGAGTCGGGGAGGTCGACTCGCCCGACGGCACCGAGACGATGTCGCCCGCCCGCAGCCGGCGCTCGCCCCGCGCGAACGCCGGCTCCCCGGCCTCCATCGACGCCCGCCACAGCACGACCGCCGAGACACCGCAGTCGGCGGCCGCGCGCAGGGTGGTGGTGTCGTACGTGCCGTACGGCGGTCGGAAGAGGCGGGGGCGGATGCCGAAGCGGGAGCGGAGCTTGTCCTGCTGCCCGCAGATCTCGGCGCGCTGCCCCGCGTAGGGCAGACCGCGCAGCGCGGAGTGGTCGAGGGTGTGGTTCTGGATGCCGGCGCCCACCGACCGCAGCCGGGCGAAGTGGCCGTACCCCGGTCCGACGACGCTGTCGGTGAGGAACATGCTGACCGGCAGGCGCAGTTCACGGACCATGTCGACGAAGCGGGGGTCCTGCTCGGCGCCGTCGTCGTAGGTGAGGAAGACGACCTTGTCGCGGGTGGCGACGCGGGAGACGACGGGCAGCGGGCGCGCCGGACGGGCGGCCCGTGCGCGCGCCGGCCTCGGGGCGCGGGCCAGCGGCTCCGGCAGGCCCCAGCGGCGGTACGGCGGCACGGACACGCCCGACGGGCCGTTCGCCCGCACCCGCTGGGCCGCCTTCTCGCCGAGCCGTTCGATGGGCGCCACGGACGGGGCGCAGCCGGTGAGAAGGACCAGTGCCAGGGCGCCCGTCACCAGGCCCCGGCGCCTCACAGGTAGTCCTCCAGGCGGGCCACCGCGTACCCCTCGGCGGTGACCTTGTTCAGGAAGCGCCGCATGTCGTCGACCATGGTGCCCTTCCACTCGTCGCGGCCCCGGAAGTGGGTGAGCACGATGTCGCCGGGGTGCAGGTCCCGGTCGTCCTCCCGGTACTCCCAGTGGTCGACGAAGACCTCCTCGTCCCAGATCGGCGCGTACTCGATGCCGCAGGACTTCGCGGCGCGCAGGGTGTCCTGGTTGTAGTTGCCGAAGGGCGGCCGGAAGACGGTCGGGGCCTTGCCGAACTCCCTCTTCATGATCTTCTGCATGCCGCAGATCTCGTGCCTCTGCTCCGCGTACGACAGCCCCGGCAGGTAGGGGTGGGTGAGGGTGTGGTTGTTGAGGGTGACGCCCTCGGACTGCATCTTGCGGAAGTACGCGTAGTCGTCCTTGACCAGGAAGTTGCTGAGAAAGGCGGAGTACGGGATCTTCAGCTCGCTCATCATCCGCAGGAACGCCCGGTCCTTCTCGGCGCCGTCGTCGATGGTGAGGAAGACGACCTTCTGCCGGGTGGGGACCGTGGTGAACACCGGCGGCAGGCCGAGCTCCTCCTGGTCGTCGACCTCGAAGCCCCGGCGGGCGGTGATGTGCGGCTTGTGGAGCGGCGCGGGCGGGGCCGTCAGAGGCACCTGCCTGAGCCCCCAGCGCCTGGCCGCCAGGGCCCGCGCGGCGTAGGCCGTGCGCAGCTTCGTGGCGTACGAGTCCAGGGCGCGGGCCTCGGGTGCCTTCAGGCGGGGTTGGCCGGCGGCCGGGCGCACCTCCTGGCCGCCGTCCTGCGCGCAGCCGGAGGCGATGGCGGCGACGGCGAGCACGGCGATTCCGCCACGGACTCGCGTTCCCCAAGATGACCTATTTTTGTCATTTTGTACTACTGCTCGCATGGGCCCGGATCCTCGCAGCCCCGGGCCCGCAACCCCGTCCGACACCTCGGCCGCACACACACCGTCCCCCGACTGGCCCACAATGAGCCGGTGAACGACCTCGCTCCCCTTCTCACCCCCGAAGGCCGCACCCTCCTCGACGAGGTGCGCGGCACCGCCCCGGCCGACGAACTCGCCGTGGCCACCCGGCTGCGCCGCGACCACCCCGCCGAACTGGTGTCGGCAGCGCTCGGCCAGGCCCGGCTGCGGCAGCGGGCGGCGGCCAAGTTCGGCGAGGAGGACGCGGGGCGGATGTTCTTCACGCCCAACGGCGTCGAGCAGTCGACGAGGGCGAGCGTGGCCGCGTACCGGGCCGGGCGGCTGCGGGCGCTCGGGGTCACCTCGCTCGCGGACCTGTGCTGCGGGATCGGCGGGGACGCGATCGCGCTGGCCCGCGCGGGCATCAGGGTCCTCGCCGTGGACCGGGACCCGGTGACGGCGGCCGCGGCGCGGGCGAACGCCGAGGCGTTGGGGCTGGCGGACCTGATCGAGGTGCGGGAGGCCGACGTCACGGAGGTCGACACCGCGGGCTGGGACGCCGTGTTCGTCGACCCCGCCCGGCGCGGCGGCCGGGGGCGCATCTTCGACCCCGAGGCCTACTCGCCGCCCCTGTCCTGGGCGGTCGAAGCGGCCCGCACGGCACCCCACGCCACCCTGAAGGTCGCGCCCGGCATCCCGCACGAGGCCGTCCCGGCCGACGCCGAGGCCGAGTGGATCTCGGACGGCGGGGACGTGAAGGAGGCGGTGCTGTGGTTCGGGACGGCACCCGGGGCAGTGCGGGCCACCCTGCTGCCCGGGCCGCGCACCCTGCTCGGCCGAGGCCTCCCGGACCCCGAAGTCCGGCCCGTCGGACGCTACTTGTACGAGCCCGACGGCGCCGTCATCCGCGCCCATCTGGTCGCCGAGGTGGCCGAGGAGCTGGGCGGCGGCCTGATCGACCCGACCATCGCCTACGTCACCTCGGACGAGCGGCACGAGTCGCCGTACGCCACCGCGTACCACATCACCGACGAACTCCCCTTCAATGTAAAGAAGTTGAAGGCGCTGCTGCGCGAGCGAGGGGTGGGGACGCTGACGGTGAAGAAGCGCGGGTCGGCCGTGGAGCCGGAGGAACTGCGCAGGAAGGTCAAGCCGTCCGGCCCCCACTCGGCGACGGTGTTCCTGACGCGGGTGGCGGGGGCGCCGACCATGCTGATCGGTGCCCCCGCCGCCTGATTGGACTACTGGTGCTGGACCGTCCTGAGCGGGCCCAGGTGCGGGTCGGACCCGACCGGACCGGTGCGGGCCACCGTGGCGGGCCGGCCGCCGTTGGTGCGGGCCGCGTAGGTGCTCTGCAGGGTCGTCGCCGGGATGACGCCGTTGTAGTACGGGTGGTACACGAACTGGCTCGCGCTCGCGCTGATCGCGGCGCCCGCGGTGTCCAGCGCGGCCTTGGCGACCGAACCGGTGCCGCCGAACGCGATCACGGAGTTGGTGCTCGCCGACTCGCGCAGCAGGTAGCTCTTGACCTCGCTGGAGAGGCTGTCCTTGGCGGTCCACAGGACGGGGCCGAAGACGTTCATGGCCGCGCCCGCGGAGACACCGCCGCGCCAGGAGCTCGTGTAGGCGAGCGCCGCCGTGCTCGGCGCGGTCCACCAGAACTTGGCGACGGCGACCGAGGTGGCCTCGTTCGTGGAGCCCGTGATCGGGTAGTACGAGTACGTCGACGGCCAGTTGGAGAAGTACGTGTGCGTCAGCGCGTACTTCGCCGAGGAACCCACCGTGATGATCATGGTGTTGTTCGGGTTCAGGCTGTTCAGGTACGACTTCACCGACGAGGTCAGCGAGTTGCCGTTGTTGAGCACGACGCTGCCCGCGCTGCTCGTGCCGTCGGCGCCGGCCGCGGCGGCGGCCGCGAGCGCGGAGTGGTAGTCGGTGCCGGTGGCCAGGAAGACGTACTTCGGGCTGCTCGTCACCGACTTGGCGACGGCGACCGAGGTGGCGTAGCGGTCGGTGCCGGACAGCCGCTTCGGGGTGAAGCCGAGCGAGCTGACCTGCGAGGAGACCGTGCTGGTCAGGATCGACGTGCCGCCGATGAGGTAGACGTTCGAGCCCGGCTTCAGGGTGCGCTTGAGCTCGTTCTTCACCGCGGTCGTCAGGCCGCTCTTGGTGGTGCCGAGGACCGGGCCGTGCTTCTTGCCGGCGAGTGCGGGCGCGGTGAGCGAGTACGCCGAGTCGTCGCGGTTGATCAGGACGGCGGCCTTGGCGTCCATCAGGCCCGGGACCTTGGTGCCGCCGTAGGTGTTCCAGGTCCAGCGCGAGGAGGCGATGTTGCTGGCGTAGACGTCGGAGCCCCAGACGCGGCCTGCGGAGTTCTTGCGCAGCGGCTGCCAGCTGGGGTTGCTGCCCTTCGGCGTGCCGGGGACCGCGGTCGTCACGCCGGTGGCCACGTCGACGTACTCGGTGGTGTGCACGTCGGAGCTGTCGCCGGTGGTGTGGACGTCGGCGATGATCCGGGTGCCGGTCGGCGACCAGGACGGGTTCGCGTAGCCGCGGCCGTCGGTGGTGATCTGCTTGACGTCGGTGCCGTCTGCGTTGGCGGTGAACAGCTGGCTGAGCCCGCCGCCCACGTTGCGGACGAAGGCGAGCTTGGTGCCGTCCGGGGAGAACGCCGGCTGCGCGGCGTCGGCGATGACGCGCTTGACCGTGTTCGCGGACGAGTCGTAGACCCAGACGCCGTCGTTGTCGTAGCAGCCGTAGTTGATGCGGCGGGAGAAGGCCATCAGGCCGCTCGGGCTGACGGTGGGGTCCTCGTCGCAGACGGTGGACGGCTCCTGGGTGGCCGACAGCAGGGGCTCGGGGGCCCACGAGCCGTCGGAGGGGCCGTAGACGATCTGGCCGCCGGTGGAGTAGACGACGTAACGGCCGCCCCACCAGAAGGCGATGTCCTTCTGCTCGGCACTGGAGCGCACGCCCGTCGGCCAGGGCAGGCTGAACCGCGAGCTGCCGTCGGGCCGTTCGCTGGCGAGCTGGCCCCATTCGGAGACGATCCGGCTGCCGTCCGGCGCCCAGGCCGCGTAGCTGCCCATGTGGGTGCCCACCTGGGTGGCGGTCCCGGTGGTCGGATCGACCAGTGTCGGGCCGTCGGTGAGGATCTTGCCCTCGGTGCCCGGCCAGGGCCCGGCGTCGTCGGCGGCGGCGCCCGGAGCGCTCGCCAGGGTGCCCACCGCGGCGAGCGCCGCCGCGGTCGCGAGCGCCGCGGCACGGCGGCGCGTGAACAGTCTCAAGTTGTCGACCCCCCATGGATCACGAAGACAGGCCCCGCACGGGGGCTGAGTCACTGTAGATGCCATCGAGACGCATGGGAACAGGGTTTCGTGGGAACAAGATTACGTTTCACATTCCGCGGCCCGCCCGAGCAGCAGCTCACGCTCCCGCTCGTTGCGCGCGAGCCCCGCGGCCCGTACGAACTCCTCGCGGGCCTCCGCCGTACGCCCGAGCCGGGCGAGCAGGTCGCCGCGCACGCTGGGCAGCAGGTGGTAGTCGGCGAGGGCGGGCTCGTCGGCGAGGGCGTCGACCAGCGCGAGCCCCTGCTCCGGCCCGTCGGCCATCGACACGGCGACCGCGCGGTTGAGCTCGACGACGGGCGACGGGGCGCGGGCGGCGAGCAGCCCGTACAGCGTCGCGATGCTGCGCCAGTCGGTCTCCTCGTAGGTGTACGCGTGCGCGTGGCAGGCGGCGATGGCCGCCTGGAGGGCGTACGGCCCCGGGGCGCCGGTGGCCGTGGCCTCGGCCCGGTGCAGGGCCGTGATGCCGCGGGCGATGAGCATGCGGTTCCAGCGGCGGCGGTTCTGGTCCCTGAGGAGGACCGGCTCGCCGTCGGGACCGGTGCGGGCGGCGGCACGGGACGCCTGGAACTCCAGCAGCGAGGTCAGGCCGTGCACCTCGGGTTCCTTGGGCATGAGCGAGCTGAGAACGCGGGCCAGTCGCAGCGCGTCCTCGCACAGCGCGGGGCGCAGCCAGTCGTCGCCCGCGGTGGCGGCGTAACCCTCGTTGAAGATGAGGTAGATGACGTCGAGGACGGACCCCAGCCGGACCTCGCGTTCGGGGCCGTACGGCACCTCGAAGGCGACGTTCTTCGCGGCGAGGGTGCGTTTGGCGCGGACGATGCGCTGGGCGACGGTCGGCTCGGGCACCAGGAACGCGCGGGCGATCTCGGCGGTGGTCAGACCGCCCAGCAGCCGCAGGGTGAGGGCGATGCGGGCCTCGGCGGACAGCACGGGGTGGCAGGCCGTGAAGACGAGCCTGAGCAGGTCGTCGTCGATGTCGTCGGGGTCGGCGGGCTCCTCGGGCGGCGCCGTGGTCTCCACGCTCCGGCCGATCTCCTGCAGCTTGCGGGCGTAGTTCTCGCGGCGGCGGATCAGGTCGACGGCACGGTGGCGGGCGGTCGCCATCAGCCAGGCGCCCGGGTTGTCGGGCACGCCGTCCCGGGGCCACTGCTCCAGTGCGGCGACCAGGGCGTCCTGGGCGAGCTCCTCGGCGATGCCGACGTCACGGACGAGACGGGTGAGGGCGGCGATGATCCGGGGGAACTCGATACGGAAGACGGTCTCGGTGGCGTGGCGGGGGTCGGCGGTGGGCTGCGCTGTCACAGCCCACCATCGAACACCGTGCGCGGCGCCGGGCCAAGCGGATACCGGCGCGGCGTCAGCCCTCGGCGATCTCCCGCACCTCGCAGGTGACCGTCCAGTACTCCTCGTGCACCTTCAGGAACTTCTTCGTCCACTCCAGCGCCTCGGCCTGGTCCTTGCACTGCATCAGCGCGTAGCCGCCGATGACCTCCTTGGACTCGGTGAAGGGCCCGTCGGTCACGGAGATCTGTCCGCCCTCCCAGCGCACGCGGGTGCCCTGGGCGGACGGGGTGAGACCGGCGGTGTCGAGCATGACGCCGGCCTTGGTGACCTCCTCGATCAGCTCGCCCATGCGCTGCATCAGCTCGGGGCTGGGGCCTTCGGCGGGCATGGTGGACTCGTCGATGCGGACGAGGGAGAGGTAGCGGGGCATGGTGACTCCTGAGGTCCGGGGCCGGTTCCTTTCCGGCCTCTCACCCCAGCGTCGATCGGCGGATGGGCGGATCGACACGCACGCGGATTTTCTTCCAAGATTTTTTCGGGCCGGCGTTTCCGCGGGTGGGATCAGTCGGCGAAATCCTTGAGCCTCGCCGTGTCCAGCGTGAACCCGACCGGATCCGGCAACTCGATCTCCGTTCCAAAGGCCCGAGTGGTCACCGATCGGTAAGCGCCGCCCTCGGGATCCGCGTGAACGGTCACGCTGTTCTGGTCCCGGTCAACGAGGAGATAGACGGGGATACCGGCCGCCGCATAGCCGTCCGGCTTCTCGACCCGGTCGCGCCTGTCCGCGTCCCGGTCGTGCGAGGTGACCTCGACGACCATGAGGACGCCGACGGGGTCGGACCACTCGCCCTTGCCGACGAAGTAGCCCTCGGGCACCAAGACCCCGTCCGGCTTGGCCCGCCCCTTGCGATACGCCTCGACCTTCAGCCCCTGTTCCGGATAAAGGAACAGCTCAGGTCGATGCTGCATGCACCGCTTGAGAAGCCAGGCGACGATCTCGCCGCGGTTGCCGTCCGGCATGGGCTTGACCCCGATCTTTCCGTTCAGGAACTCCAGGCGCGGATTCCGGCGCGTGACGTGCGAGCTCCTCGAACTCCTCGACGAGCATCTGGGGCCGGTCGGCAGTGCTGGGGGTCATGGCGTCGCCTCCTCCCCTCCATCCTGCCCCGACGGCGGGCGGCCCGTGCTGCAAGGTCGTCATGCGTCCGGTCCTTTCTGTGTACGGGAGCGGGCGTGCAGGACGGCGCGCAGGCGCCCCGCGTGGGCGTGGACCCGGTCGACGGCGAGGCCGAGCCGTCCGCCCCGGCAGCCCTCGCAGAGCCCGCCGCGCAACGAGGCGCCCTCGGCGGCGGGCTCGGCGCAGGCGGTGCAGACGACCTCGTAGCGAGCGGGCGGCTGCGGCAGCGGCTCCGGTGGGAGCTTCGCGAGAAGCCGGGCGCGTACGAAGCCGTAGGCGTGCGCCACCCGTTCCGGCAGCCCGGCGGTCATCGCCTGCACGAACTGCGCCTCGCTCGCGCCCCGCGCGAACCATTCCGCCGCACTCTCCTCCAGCGCTCCGCACTCTCCGGCCGAGAGCGTCAGCCGGGGGTCGACGCGGCCGAGGCGGGCGAGCACGCCGTACGCGGCCGAACGCACCGCTTCCGGCGACGGCTCGGTGACCGGCGCCTCGCCGGCGAGGAAGGCGTCCCACCAGGCGTCGTCGCGGGCGGTGCGGGAGAAGAAGGTGTGCCAGACCCAGCGCGGGTTGCCGTCGACCGTGACGGGCCGGCGCACGCGGCGCAGATGCCCGGCTGCGGACAGCCTGTTGAGGGCGGTGGCGAGGGCGCACTGGCCGTACGGGAGGTACTTGGCCAGCGTCTTGATGGAGATGTCCGAGCCGTCGTCGAGCCGGTCGAGGTACCCGGCGATCGACGCCTCACGTGCGGGGAGCCCGGCGAACTCACGTCCGGTGCGGGGCTCTTGGCCGGGCGCGGACTTCTTTTCCGTAGCCCGGATTGGCCTTCGGGTGCGCGGACGGGCGCGGGGCAGCACTAAACTGGGCGACAGCCATGGATCGCTTCTTCCGATCTGTGGTCAGACCCCCGCGCGGTGCTGCTAACACCACACGGGGGTCGATGCTTTTCGGGGCGCACGCTACACGCTTGCAACGCTCCGCCGCGACTCGATCACGAAAAGTCATCTCGCCTGGCCGCAGGGCGAGTTCGGGTGGGTGGGCGGGACGAGCCACCCACCCGTTCCTTGCAAAAGTGTCTCGGGTCCCGAGCCCCGAAGCTCAAGTCGCCGGAGGCTACTCGAGCTCGCCCCCGAACCCCGCCTTCGTGTACGGCGCGCCGATTCCCTTGGGGCCGAGGACCAGGGCCGCGTCCGTCACGATTCCGGTCGGGCGGCCGCGCAGGGACCACACCGCGCCGTTGCCGCCGTCCTCGCCGACGGCCGCGGCCGCCAGGTCGGCGTAGCCGTTGCCGTCGATGTCGAGGAGGGCGACGGACGCGCCGAAGGTGTCGGACAGTTCGGCCCTGCCCGGGACGCCGGGGGTGTCCTGGGTGAAGGACTGGGCGCCTTTGCCGGTCAGGCCGGACCTGGTGCCGTACAGGACGTCGACGGCGCCCGCGTTGTCGTCGTAGCCGAGTTCCTTGCCGGGGATGCCGACGGCGAGGTCGTCGATGTGGTCGCCGTTGACGTCACCGGCCGACAGGGCCTGGCCGAAGCGGAAGACGGAGTCGCCGGTGCCCGGTACGCCGGGGGTGTCCTCGGTGAACGTCTTCCAGGTGTCGCGGGACCCGAGACCCGAGGCGGAGCCGTACGCCACCGTGACCGCGGAGTCGTAGACGGCGCCGACGGCGAGGTCGTCGTAGCCGTCGCCGTCGAGGTCGCCGAAGGCGAGGCCGCCGTCGGTGTTCGGGACGGTGTCGGGGGCGTTCTGAGGCACGAGGCCCGACGCGGAGCCCGTGTAGAACCGCGTGCCGTAGCTGCCGTCGCCCTCGTAGACGCTCAGCGCCAGGTCGTCGCGGCCGTCGCCGTTCACGTCTCCCGTCGCGCCGTCCCGGACGTCGTAGTACTTGAGGTGGTCGGCGTCGAGACGCGTCTCCGTGCCGTGCCGTCCGGAGCGGGTGAAGGGGCCCTTCCAGACACTGGCGGTGCTGCCGTTCGGGTCGTCGCCCATCGCCGGGCGGGTCCGGAAGAGGGCCAGGTCCAGCCTGCCGTCGCCGTCGAAGTCGCCGGTCTGGGTGTTGGTGGCGGGGACGGAGCGCGCGCCGGCGCCGGTCAGGCCGTGCGGTCCGCCCCAGAGGATCACCGCGTCGGTCTTCCCGGCACGGTTGCCGACGACCAGGTCGGCGTAGCCGTCGCCGTCGAGGTCGCCGCGGGAGAGCTGCGTGCCGAAGCCCTCGTCGGTGGCGGCGGCGCCCGGAACTCCGCTCGTCGAACGGCTGATGACGGTCCGTCGGGCGGCGGACAGGCCGTGCGGGCCGCCGTATACGACCGCCACGTAGCCGGCCCCGGCATGACCCGAGACGGTGGCTTTCGGAGCCCCGATCGCGAGGTCGGCGTACCCGTCGCCGTCGAAGTCGTTCCGCACGGACGCCGGTGTCGCCGCCTCGGCCCGGCTCAGCTCCTGCGGCGGTGCCACGCCGAGCGCGACCAGCCCCGCGACGATCGGTACCGCCCAACGGCCGGACAGAGAAAGGGAAAACACCGGGAGACCCCCTAGTAACGGTGACATGGCTGAAGACTCGTCAGGGGGCGCGGGGGTTGTAACGGTGCGCGCCATGTGCGCCCTGCCCGGGCGCGGTCACCTTCAGTAGGTTCGCAGGATCGGCCATCGCACGAAGGGAGCGCGGCGATGAGCGTCGAGAGGTCGGGCAGGTCCGACGACGGGGTGCCTCTTTCGGCAGGCAGGGGTACAAGGCGCCGAGGCCGGGTCCGCCGCCTCATGATGCCGAGGAACTCTCAGTCCCCGCAGTCCTCACAGCTCGAGCTGTCCAAGCTGAATGATCGACTGAGGCTTTCTCTCAAGGCGGCGCGTGATCAGCGGAACGACCTGGATGCGGTGCCGTTCAAGGTTGCCGGGGTCATCGAAAATCTCGTGGACCTTGCGGCGGCGGCGCAAGGGGAGGCATTCCGACAGCTCCGCGTGGCATGCCATGTGCCTAAACGTCGCCTCGTCAAGGGCAGGGAAGCCACTTCGGCGGCGGACCGAGCCGCGTATCGCGCCGCGCACAGCAACCTCCTCGATGAGGCCGAGACCCTGATGAAGGAGCTGCGTTCGCAGTACTTCTCCCCCGACACACTCCGGGCGGTCTTCGGGGCGCGCCCATCGCCGGGCGACGAGGGCGCGGTGCATTCCGGCGAGAAGGCCGTCGCCCTCGGGTTCGAGATCGCCTCCTACCTCACCCTGCGGGACTCCGAGGGGGTGGCACGCAAAGGGCTCTCGGTCGCGGCCCGGCACGCCGGCAAGGAGATCCAGGCAGCCGTCAAGGTGGGTCAGTATCTGATGGGGCCCTCGCCTCTCACTCTGGCGAACGACGTAACCGAGGTCGTCGGCGAGGCGGTGGCCGGCATCAACAAGCGGCGGCTGCAGCGCTGCGTGGTCCGTGTGTCCGAGGCGATCGGCAGCGTCGAGGCTCTTGAGGCCTCCCGCACACCCGAGATCTCCTCCCCGCTCACGGACTCTCCGCGGCATCTCACGGTCGACGAGCCGATGAGGAGCTACGACGTCGACACCCCGATGGAGCGGCAGCCCGAGATACCCCTGGACACGTCTCTCGACGTGGAAGGCCCGGAACCCCCGAGCCTGTCCCTCTTCTGATCCGGCCCGCGCCGTCCCTCACCGCAGCGACTTCCACAACTGCCCGGCCGCCGGTTCCTTCGCCACCACCCGGTTGGGGTCCGACGGGGCCGTGACCACCGGCATCATCACCGTTGTGACGTGGGCCGAGGACAGGCCCCTCAGGCTCTCGCCCAGGCCCACCAGCTCGCTCAGCGAGTCCAGGCCGGTGTCGGTGGTGAGGCTGCCGGTGACGGCGTCGGCGACGTCGTAGAGCTTGGCGGGGCTGGTGAACAGGCTCGTCGAGGCGATCTGGTCCAGCAGGGCCTTCACCAGCTTCTGCTGCAGGCCTATGCGGCCCAGGTCGCTGCCGTCGCCTATGCCGTGCCGGGTGCGGGCGAGCGCCAGGGCCTGCTTGCCGTTCAGGTGGTGGGTGCCGGCCGCGAGGTGCAGATGGCTGTCGTCGTCGTCGATGTCCTCGTCGGTCGTGACGGTGACGCCGCCGAGCGCGTTCACCAGCTTCGCGAACCCCGAGAAGTCGATCTCGACGTAGTGGTCCATGCGGATGCCGGTGATCGACTCGACCGTCTTCACCGCGCAGACCGGCCCGCCCACCGAGTACGCGCTGTTGAACATCGCGTTGTACGCAACCGCCGTCGAACCGCCCGACTTCAGCGGGCACGACGGACGGGTCACCAGCGTGTCGCGCGGGATGCTGACGACGGTCGCCTTCTTACGGCCCGCGTCGATGTGCACGACCATCGCCGTGTCGGACCGGGCGCCGGAGCTGCTGCCCCCGCCGAGCCGCTTGTTCTCCTTGCCGCTGCGCGAGTCCGACCCCAGCACGAGGATGTTGAGCGAGCCGGAGGGCAGCGGGGAGGCCGAGGCGGAGGCGGCGGCCGACGGGGTCGTCACCGCCTTCGCCGGGCGGTCGTCGCCGAGCGCCTGGTTGATGTCGACGCTCTTGATGTTGTTGTCGAGGTGCCAGTACGCCAGTCCGGCCGCCCCCGCGCCGAGCACCAGCAGGCCCGCCGCGGTGAGGCCGACGATCTTCAGTACGGTCGATCGCCGGCCCTTGGGTCTGCCCGCGCCGCCACTCTCCACGTGTCCCGTCACGAGCAGGAACGTAAGTCCGAATTATTAGGAGATTGTTAGCACCGAACCCGTGAGGCGGTTTTCTTGGGAGAATCTCAGATTTCTCAGCCCAGCGTCACGGTCGGTACGGGATTGCCGCCGCTCCACGAGCCGTTGAACCCGAAGGTCACCGAACCGCCGTCCGGCACCGAGCCGTTGTAGGAGGCGTTGGCGCAACTGACCGACGAGCCGCTCTGGGTGCAGGTCGCGTTCCAGGCGTGCGTGATCCGCTGACCCGCGCCGAACGTCCAGTTCGCCTTCCACGAGGAGAGCGAGGCGCCCGAGCAGGAGATCGTCACCGAAAGTTTCGGTCGTGCAACCGATTGGCTTCGGAGGAGTGTCGTGGTGTCGACCCCACCCGTCAATACATCAACTTCCGGCCACCTGAGTCACGCGGGCGCCCCCGTACTGCTGCGCACCACCAGACTCGTCGCCAGCTCCACCCGCGTGGCCACCGGCGCCTGGTCCTCGCGCCCGAGGTCGAGCACCAGCTTGGCGGCCGCCTCGGCCATCTCCATCAGCGGCTGCCGTACGGTCGTCAGTGGCGGCCCGACCCAGCGCGCGACCGGCAGGTCGTCGAACCCGACCACGCTCAGGTCCTCGGGGATGCGCAGCCCGAGCTCGCGCGCGGCCTCGTACAGGCCGAGCGCCTGGAGGTCGTTGAGGGCGAAGACCGCGGTGGGGCGGTCGGGGCGGCGCAGCAGCTCCAGCCCCTGCCGGTAGCCGGCGTCGTGGTGGAAGTCGCCGGTCACGATCAGCGCCGGGTCGACGGGCAGCCCGGCGGTCTCCAGGGCGGCGCGGTAGCCGTCGATGCGCGCGCGGCTGCACATCATGCGGGAGGGGCCCGTGATGGCGCCGATGCGGGTGTGGCCGAGTTCGATGAGGTGCCGGGTGGCGGCGAGCCCGCCCTGCCAGTTGGTCGCGCCGATGGACGGCACGTCGACGCCCGGGTCGCCGGCCGGGTCCATCACGACGAACGGGATGGAGCGGCTGGTCAGCAGCGCCCGCTGGGACTCGTCGAGGCCGGAGAGCACCAGGATGACGCCGTGCGGGCGGCGGGCGGCGACCTGGTCCGCCCACGTCCGGCCCGGCGTCAGCCGGCCCGCGCTCTCGCTCAGCACCACGCTGAGCCCGGTGTCCCGGGCCACGTTCTCCACGCCGCGGATGACCTCCATCGCCCAGGCGCTCTCCAGCTCGTGGAAGACCAGGTCGAGGAGGGGCGAACGGCTGGCCTCGGCCCGTCGGCGCCGGTAGCCGTGCGCGCGCAGCAGCTCCTCGACACGGCTGCGGGTGGCCGGGGCCACGTCCGCCCGGCCGTTGAGGACCTTCGAAACTGTCGGCGCGGACACGCCGGCCTCGCGGGCGATCTCGGCGAGCGTCGCGGTCTGCGTCGATCGGCCGGTCGACGGGGTTGTCGTCCGGGTTTCCAGGGGCTCCGGGGGTGTCATGGCGGCGATCGTATCCCTGCGCGACCTCTTGACGAACCCCTCTCACCGGCCTAGGTTCCCGGAACATTCGAAGTGCACATCGAAACATTCGCGAGAGGGACACCCCCGCCTCGACCAAGAGCAGGAGTTTCATGACCACCGCCCCTTGGCGTGACCCCGCCCTGCCGGCCGCCGTCCGCGTCGACGACCTCCTCTCCCGGATGACTCTTCAGGAGAAGACCGCACAGCTCTACGGCGTGTGGGTGGGCGCCGACACGGACGGCGACGGGGTCGCCCCGCTGCAGCGCGAGATGACCTCCGAGTACGACTGGGACGAGCTGATCACCCACGGTCTGGGCCAGCTCACCCGCCCCTTTGGCACCGCCCCGGTGGACCCGGCGCTGGGCGCGCAGGCACTGGCCCGCGCCCAGCGCCGTATCGCCGCCGCGGGCCGTTTCGGCATTCCCGCGCTCGCGCACGAGGAGTGCCTGGCCGGCTTCACCACCTGGCGGGCCACGGCCTACCCGGTGCCGCTCGCCTGGGGCGCGAGCTTCGACCCCGCTCTGGTCGAGGAGATGGGCGCCGCCATCGGCCGCGACCTGCGCTCGGTGGGCGTCCACCAGGGTCTCGCCCCCGTCCTGGACGTCGTACGCGATCCGCGCTGGGGCCGGGTGGAGGAGACCATCGGCGAGGACCCGTACCTGGTCGGGACGGTCGGCACCGCGTATGTGCGGGGGCTGGAGTCGGCCGGGATCGTCTCCACGCTCAAGCACTTCGCCGGGTACGCGTCCTCGGCGGGCGCCCGCAACCTGGCACCGGTGCGGGCCGGGGTGCGGGAGTTCGCCGACATCACGCTGCCACCCTTCGAGATGGCGCTGCGGGAGGGCGGGGCGCGCTCGGTGATGGCCGCGTACAACGACACGGACGGCGTCCCGGCCTCGGCCGACCCGGGCCTGCTGACCGAGCTGCTGCGCGAGAAGTGGGGCTTCACCGGCACGGTCGTCGCCGACTACTTCGGCGTCGGCTTCCTGCAGACCCAGCACCGGGTCGCCGGCAGCGAGGCGGAGGCGGCGCACGCGGCGCTCGCGGCCGGCCTGGACGTCGAACTGCCGACCCTGAGGTGCTACGGCACCCCGCTCGTCGAGGCCGTGCGGGCGGGCGAGATCCCCGAGTCCCTGATCGACCGGGCGGCCCGCCGGGTGCTGCTGCAGAAGTGCGAACTGGGCCTGCTCGACGAGGACTGGAACCCCGAGCCGGCCGAGCGCATCGACCTGGACTCGGCGTCCAACCGCGCGCTCGCCCGCCGGCTGGCCGAGGAGTCGGTGGTCCTGCTGGACAACCCCGACGGCATCCTCCCGCTGGCCCCCGACACCCGGATCGCGGTCGTCGGCCCGCGTGCCGCCGACGCCCTCGCCATGCTGGGCTGCTACTCCTTCCCCTCGCACGTCCTCACGCACCACCCCGAGGTGCCGATGGGCATCGGCATCCCGACGGTCCTCGAAGCGCTGCGGGCCGAACTGCCCGACGCCAAGGTCACGTTCGCCGAGGGCTGCGGCGTCGACGACCCCGACACCGGCGGCTTCGAGGAGGCCGTGGCGCGGACGGCCGAGGCGGACGTGTGCGTGGCGGTGCTGGGCGACCGGGCGGGCCTGTTCGGGCGGGGCACCTCGGGCGAGGGCTGCGACGTGACGGACCTGCGGCTGCCCGGCGTACAGGCCGACCTGCTGGACTCCCTGGTGGCCACCGGCGTCCCGGTGGTGCTGGTCCTGCTGACCGGCCGCCCGTACGCGCTGGGCCGCTGGGACGGCCGGCTGGGCGCGGTCGTCCAGGCCTTCTTCCCCGGGGAGGAGGGCGGTCCCGCGGTGGCGGGAGTGCTGTCGGGCCGCGTCAACCCCTCGGGCCGGCTGCCGGTGAGCGTCCCGCGGGTGCCGGGCGGCCAGCCGTGGACGTACCTCCAGCCGCCGCTGGGCCTCGCGGGCGAGGTCAGCAACCTGGACCCGACCCCGCTGTACCCCTTCGGCCACGGCCGCTCGTACACGACCTTCACGTGGGACGCCGACATCACGGGCGCCGAGATCGGCACGGACGGCTCCTACGACGTCTCGGTGACGGTCCGCAACACGGGCGAGCGCGCGGGCACGGAGGTCGTGCAGCTGTACCTGCACGACCCGGTGGCGTCGGTGGTCCGCCCGGACGTCCGCCTGATCGGCTACGAACGCGTGGACCTGGACCCGGGTGAGGCCACGCGGGTCACCTTCCGCTTCCACGCCGACCTGTCGTCCTTCACCGACCGCTCCGGCCGCCGCGTGGTCGAACCGGGCGCCCTGGAACTCCGCCTGGCGGCCTCGAGCACGGACATCCGACACACGACCCATCTGACCCTCACCGGCCCGCCCCGCGAACTCGGCCCCGACCGACGCATGCGGTGCGAGGGGCGGGTGTCGCGGGCGTAGCTGCGTTGTCAGTGGCGCGGCGTACCTTCCGGCCATGGATGCCACGTCACTGCCGCCCGCCCTGCCACCGGGCCGGATCGTCGAGTCGTACGGCCGCTCGGGCCGTCTCGTGTGGATGAGCGACCGCAAGCTGCCGGACGCGGACGTGTGGTGGCGGCGGCTGTACGCCGACCGGGCGCGCACGGGGTTGTATCCCGTACTGCTCGAATACACGGAGGACACGTACGAGTTCGCCGCCGGAGGTGAGGCTCCGGTCGACGCCGCAGCGTACTTCCGGGACGCCTGGGAGCCGCGGTCCTGGCCGTCCTTCCCGGCGTGGCCCGGCCTGGCCGCGCCGGCCGGGACAGGGGCCGAGCCGGACGCGTGCGCGGCCGAGGCTGCGGCCGCGGTCGTACGCGAGGACCGGGCCCGCTGTCTTGCGCTGGTGCAGGCCGAGCGGGGGGCGGACGTGCCGATCGCGCTCAACTGGCCCGGAATGGGCAACCACATGGGCAAGGACGAGCTGTCGGGCGTGCTGCGCTCCTGGGAGGACCGCTTCGGTGCCCGTCTCGTGGGCCTCGGGCACGGGGACGTGTACCTGTCGGCCGCCATCCCGCCGAAGGACCTCCAAGAGGCCCGTGTCCTGGCCGGCGAGCACTATCTGGCCTGCCCCGACTGGTTCCACAACAACTTCGACGACTGGGAGAGCACCTACCCCGAGGAACTCATGACCGTACGTCAGTGGCGCTTCTGGTGGGACTGAACGGCCGGGCGGCCTTCACGGAGCGCTCACAATCGAGGGCGGTCCGAGCAGGCGGGCCTTGGCTACCGTGGGAGGCACTGGCCGGTGGCCTCCGGGGAGCGGGCCGACCGGTGCTTCGAACATGGGGGGACGATGGTTCGCTACGTGCATCACGAGTTGTGGGCTTCGGCGCTCCTCCTCACCGGGATCGCCGTCGGCTGGGTGTCCGCGCTCGCCACGGGGCAGGAGCCCCCGGTGCGGACCGGAGCCCTCGGGATACTGGTCGCCTCCGCGCTCGGCTGCCTCGTGCTGTCGACCGTGCTGCGGGCGTCCCGGCTCAAGTGGGTCGGACAGACACGGGAGTTCGAGGCCGCGGCGCGGGTACCGGACGCCGACGGCCTTCCCCGCCGCGCCGCCTTCGCCCCCCGCATGATCGGCCTGTTGCTGCTGCCGGCCCTGTGCGTGTTCGTCATCAGGGACACCGCCATCGTCGTGGTGGCCCTGGCGATGGGCCTGGACTGGCTCGGCAAGGCGGTGGCGGGCGCCGGCTGGGAGCAGGGCAACGGCCGGCGCCTGTGGCTGGTGACGACGGCCGACGGGACCGCTCAGTCGATGGCGACCGACTCGAACCGCCAGCGGTGCACCGCGCGGGTCACCAACTCGCTCGGCGGCTCGGGCAGTTCCGGTATGTCGGCGTCGTAGGGCTCGGCCCACCAGGTGATGACGAGGACGCGGTCCTGGGGGGCGCGGAAAGTCTCGCGGCGCAGGGGTGCGGGGGCGAGGTCCTGCCGCCGCGCCCAGGCGAGCAGGTCCGCGCCGCGTCCCTCGACCGCCCGCGCCTCCCACATCAGCGCGACCGTCACGAGTACAGGTTCTCCTTGCTGACCTCGTGGACGTGGTCGTGGCCCGGTACGTGCGGGTCGGTCACCGGCAGCGACGAGTCGGCCGACAGGTCCCAGCTCGACGTCGCACGGCCCCGGGCGACCATCTCCGCGCCGAGCGCGGCCACCATCGCGCCGTTGTCCGTGCACAGCTTCGGCCGCGGCACCCGCAGCCGGATGCCGGCCGCCTCGCACCGCTCCTGCGCCAGCGCCCGCAGCCGCGTGTTGGCGGCCACGCCGCCGCCGATCATCAGGTGGTCGACGCCCTCGTCCTTGCAGGCCCGTACGGCCTTGCGGGTCAGCACGTCGACGACCGCCTCCTGGAAGGAGGCCGCCACGTCACGCACCGGCACCTCCTCCCCCGCCGCCCGCTTGGCCTCGATCCAGCGGGCCACTGCCGTCTTCAGGCCGGAGAAGGAGAAGTCGTACGCCGGGTCGCGCGGGCCGGTCAGGCCGCGCGGGAAGGCGATGGCCCCCGGGTCGCCCTCGCGCGCGTAGCGGTCGATGACCGGGCCGCCGGGGAAGCCGAGGTTCAGCACGCGCGCGATCTTGTCGAAGGCCTCGCCGGCCGCGTCGTCGATGGTCGCGCCGAGGGGCCGTACGTCGGAGGTGATGTCCGTCGACAGCAGCAGCGACGAATGCCCGCCGGAGACCAGCAGCGCCATCGTCGGCTCGGGCAGGGCGCCGTGCTCCAGCTGGTCGACGCAGATGTGGGAGGCGAGGTGGTTGACGCCGTAGAGGGGCTTGCCGAGCGCGTAGGCGTACGCCTTGGCCGCCGTGACGCCGACCAGGAGGGCGCCCGCGAGGCCGGGGCCGGCCGTCACCGCGATGCCGTCGAGGTCGCGGGCGCTGACCCCCGCCTCCTTCAGCGCGCGGTCGATCGTCGGGACCATCGCCTCCAGGTGCGCCCGGCTCGCGACCTCCGGGACGACCCCGCCGAAGCGGGCGTGCTCGTCGACGCTGGAGGCGACGGCGTCGGCCAGCAGGGTGGTGCCGCGGACGATGCCGACGCCGGTCTCGTCGCAGGAGGTCTCGATGCCGAGGACGAGAGGTTCGTCAGCCATGGATCTCGGTTCCTTGTACGGAAGTGGATGGGTCGGTCAGTCGCATCACCAGGGCGTCCACGTTGCCCGGCTGGTAGTAGCCGCGGCGGAACCCGATGGCCTCGAAGCCGAAGCGCTCGTAGAGCTTCTGGGCGCGGACGTTGTCGATCCGGCACTCCAGCATCACTTCGGCGCACTCGAACGCGGTGGCGGCCCGCAGCAGTTCGGTCAGCAGCAGCCCGCCGAGGCCGGTGCCCCAGTGGTCGCGGCGGACGGCGATGGTCTGGATGTCGCCGAGGTCTCCGGAGGCGGCGAGGCCCGCGTAGCCGACGATCCGCTCGCCGTCCTCGGCGACGACGTACCGGCGCGTCGCCTCGGGCCCGCGCGCATGGGCCAGCTCCGACCAGAACATGCCCCGGGACCAGGCGTCCTCGGGGAAGAGGTCCTTCTCCAGCTCCAGCACGGAATCGATGTCCCACCAGCGCATCTCGCGCAGACGAGGAGTCACGGCGTCGGTCACTTGGGGGTGACCACCTTGTAGTTCTTGGGTACCTGGGCGTCGGGCCGGCGCAGGTACAGCGGCCGGGGGGCGGGCAGCTCCTCGCCCGCGGCCAGCTTCTCGGCGGCCAGCTTCGCGAGCGCCGCCGCCGAGACGTGCTCCGGCTCGTGCGCGACCGGGAAGGTGTCCGGGTACAGCAGCGCGCCCGCGCCGACGGCCGGCAGTCCGGCCACCTGGTCGGCGATGTCGGCGGGCCGGTCCACGGCCGGGTCGGTCAGCCGGGTGCGGGAGTCGGCGTAGCGCGCCCAGTAGACCTCCTTGCGCCGGGCGTCGGTCGCCACGACGAAGGGGCCCTCGTCGATGTCGGCCGCGTACGCCAGCCCGTCCAGCGTGCACACGCCGTGCACGGGGACGCCGAGGACGAGCCCGAAGGTGTCGGCGGTCATCAGGCCGACGCGCAGCCCGGTGTAGGGGCCGGGCCCGATGCCCACGACGACGCCGGTGACGGCGTCCAGCGTGAGCCCGGACTCGGCGAGGACGCGGTCGACGGCCGGCAGCAGCAGCTCTCCGTGCCGGCGCGCGTCCACCTGGCTCGACGAGGCGATGACGTCGCGGCCGTCGTGCAGGGCGACGGTGACGGCTGGGGTGGCGGTATCCAGAGCGAGCAAGAGCACGCAAACAGCGTACGGCGGTTTGGGCCACGGCATTGCCGCCCGGGTGAGGCCCGCTCGTGCTGCTACGGTCGCCGGGAAGCACGGCGTACGAGGCGATGGGTCAGGTGGGCGACGGTGGCGAACGGCAGCTCCGGATTCGTGTTCGGGCTCACCGCGGCGGCCCTCGCGGCCGTCGGCGCACTCGCCTACCAGGCCTCGGCGACGGTCCCTGCGGGCTTCGGCAAGCCGCACGCGAGCGCCTCCGCGGCACCGGCCGTCTCGAAGGCGCCCCGCGTCCGGCGGGACCCGACGGCCCTGCCCTCCGGGTCCGGCACGGGCCCGCGGGTCGTGTACTCCGTGGCCGGCGACCGGGTGTGGCTCGTCGGCAAGCGCGACAGGATCGTCCGGACGTACGAGGTCACCGCGGGCAACGTCGATCCGGTGCCGGGCGCCTACACGGTCACGTCCCGCTCGAACTCGGTCACCGGCACCGACGGCACCCCCATCGAGCACGTCGTCCGCTTCGCGAGCGTGGACGGCGTGGCCGTGGGCTTCAGCGCGGCGGTGCGGGAGCCGAAGTCGGCGCCGGACCCGGGCGTGCGCACGGGCGGCATCCGCGAGTCCCGCGCGGACGGCATGGCGATGTGGGAATTCGCGACGATCGGCGTGAACGTCGTTGTGGTCCCGTAGGCCTGCCCCAGGCGTGCACGTCGTGGTGGTCCCGTAGGCCTGCCCCAGGCACGCAGGCCCTGGTCCGCGGGTCCTAGGCGGCTCTGCGGTGCCCGGTGGTCCCGGGGTCGGGCAGGCGCGGCGGGGTGGAGATCGCGGTCGCGGCGGCGCAGGACGCGAGCAGCTCGCGCATGGGAACCGCGGGCATCACGCGCGGCTGCTTCTCGTCTCGTTCCGTGGCCGGCATGGACGCCTCCTGACGTGCGGGGGCGGGCGTAGTTAGGTAGACCTAACCACGAGCTGGATACCATGTGACCACGAGCGAGACGCGGAAAGCAACATTTTGCCGACGGCTTGTCGGAACGTTCACGGAAAAGACCGGCCGCTACGCGGAGAGCACGCTCAGGTCCACCGCGGCCCAGCGCTCGCCGAGCCCGGTCACCGTCACGTGCCGCACCTCGTCCGTGGTGTCCCCCACGGCGCGGTGGATGACGACGTGCAGCCTGTCCTCGGTCAGCTCCTCGACCTTGCCCTCGCCCCACTCCACGACGATCACGGACTCGGGCAGCGAGACGTCGAGGTCAAGGTCCTCCATCTCGTCCAGCCCGCCGCCCAGCCGGTAGGCGTCGACGTGCACCAGCGGCGGGCCGTCGCCCAGGGAGGGGTGCACGCGGGCGATGACGAAGGTGGGCGAGGTGACGGCGCCCCGCACTCCCAGCCCCTCGCCGAGCCCGCGGGTGAGGGTCGTCTTGCCGGCGCCGAGTTCCCCGTTGAGCATCAGGAGGTCACCGGCGCGCAGCAGCTTGGCCAGCCGGCGGCCCAGGTCCTGCATCTGCTCGGGGGAGGTGACCGTCAGCCGGGTCTCAACCGGGTTGTGCGGTGCTGCTGGTGCTTCCATAGCCACCCACGGTAGCCCCTGCGGGCACGGCACCCGCACGGGTGAGCAGGTCGGCGAGCCGGTCGGTGACCACTTCCGGGTGTTCCAGCATCACCAGGTGTCCGGCGTCCGGGACCAGCACCAGCTCGGCCTCCGGCAGCAGGTCGGCGATGGCCTCGCTGTGCTCGCTGGGCGTGACCAGATCGCCGATGCCCGCCAGTACCAGCACCGGCATGTCCGTGAAGTGGACGAGCGCCTCGGTCTTGTCGTGGTCGTTGAACGCCGGGTAGTACTCGGCGACCACGTCGATCGGCGTGCCCTCGATCATCCGCTCGGCGAACCGCACGATGGCCGGGTCGACGTCCCGGGAGGCGAACGAGTACCGCTTGATGATCCCGGCGAACAGGTCGGCGGTGGCCCGTCGGCCCCGCTCCACCAGCGCGGCCTGCTGCCCCAGCGCCTTCAGCACGCCGGGCAGCACCCGCCGTACGGCGTTCACGCCCGCGACGGGCAACCCGAAGTTGACCTCGCCGAGCCGCCCGGACGACGTACCGACGAAGGCGGTGGCGACGACCCGGTCCCGGATCAGCTCCGGGTACTGGTCGGCCAGGGCCATCACGGTCATCCCGCCCATGGAGTGCCCGACCAGCACGATCGGCCCGGTCGGCGCGGCGGCGTCGATGACGGCCTTGAGGTCCCGTCCGAGCTGCTCGATGTCGACGGGCACCCCGTCCTGCACCTGCCGCACGCCTCGCCCGGACCGGCCGTGGCTGCGCTGGTCCCAGTGCACGGTCCGTACGACACCTCGCAGCGCCGCGCGCTGGAAGTGCCAGGAGTCCTGGCTGAGGCAGTAGCCGTGGCTGAAGACGACGGTGACGGGGGCGGGCGCCTTCCGCCCGAACAGCCGTCTCCGGCGCGGGCCGAGCGCGGGCACGGCGTCGGGGTCGACGTCGTCGACCTCGTAGTACAGCTCGGTGCCGTCGTCGGCCGACGCCTTGCCGGGCGTGCCGCGCAGCGCGCCGTACGGGCCCGCCGAGTCGAGGGCGAGCCGCGCCTTCCTCCGCATCCCGCGGCCCACGGTGAGCCGCTCGATGGCGACGCCGGCCGCGGCCCCCGCCGCGACCACGCCTATCGCGGCGCCCGCGATGCCCGTGGCCCGGCGCCAGTTGCCGGCCGCCCCCGCGGCGGAGGCGACGGCCGCGACGGCCTCCGCGCTGCTCTCGCTCACGTACCGCTCCTCTTTCGCCGGAATGCTGTTCGCCGGTTCGGGTGACGCTGATGCCGCAGGTTCTGACGGTGCCGTGCCTTCGGCAGGTCACTCAGCGGATTACCCCGTCCTGTTGCTCATTCACATAGACGCGGGGAACGCGCGTTCCGATGCGTGTGACGATCTCGTACGCGATGGTTCCCGCGGCCTGCGCCCAGTCCTCGGCGGTGGGCTCGCCGCGGTCGCCCGGCCCGAAGAGCACCGCCTCCGCGCCGACCGGCGGCTCGTCCCCGCCCAGGTCCACGACGAACTGGTCCATCGCGATCCGCCCTGCGACCGTCCGCCACTTGCCCCCGACCAGCACCGGGCCGTTCCCCGAGGCGTGCCGCGGGATGCCGTCCGCGTACCCGAGGGGCACGAGGCCGAGGGTGGTCCGGCCGGAGGTGACGTAGTGATGCCCGTAACTGACGCCGTGACCCCCCGGAACGTGCTTGACCAGGGCGAGGTTCGCCGAGAGCGTCATCACCGGCCGCAGTCCGAGGTCGGCGGAGGTGCCGAGCTCGGGGCTGGGCGAGATGCCGTAGAGAGCGATCCCGGTGCGTACGAGGTCGAAGTGGGAGTCTGGCAGGGTGAGTGTGGCGGGGGAGTTGGCGATGTGCCGCACCTCCGGCCGGACGCCCTGCCGCTCCGCGTATCCGACCATCTCCCGGAAGAGGGCGAGCTGGGCGGCGATGGAGGGGTGCCCCGGTTCGTCGGCGCAGGCGAAGTGGGACCACAGTCCGGTGATCCGCAGCACCCCGTCGGCCTCGGCGCGCAGGGCCTCGGCGACCAGCTCGGCCCAGTCCTCCCCCGGCTGGCAGCCGTTGCGCCCCAGCCCGGTGTCGGCCTTGAGCTGCACGCGGGCGGGGACCCCGGCCGCCCGCGCCGCGGCCGTGACCTCGGCCAGGGCCCACATCCCGCTCACGGACACGTCGATGTCGGCCTCGACGGCCTCCCGCCAGGGCCCGCCCGGCGTCCACAGCCAGCACATGATGCGTCCCGGCAGGCCCGCCCGGCGCAGCGCGAGGGCCTCCTCGGGCGTGGCGGTCCCCAGCCACCCGGCTCCGGCCTCGACGGCCGCCCGGGCGCACCGGACGGCCCCGTGGCCGTAGGCCTCGGACTTGACCACGGCCATGAGCTGCGCCCCGGGCGCGAGGGCGCGCAGGGTCCGCACATTGGCGCGCAGGGCCGCCAGATCGATCTCGGCACGGGCGCGCAGGGGCGCGGTCGGGGCAGATGCTGTCTCAGTCATGGCGCCCCCAGTGTCTCAGAGGGCGCGGGAAGCGCCGGGGGCCCCGTCTACGCGCCGGGCCTGCGTCCCCACACGTACACCCGGTCGCCCTTCTTCAGCACGCCCCACAGCTTGCGCGCGTCACCGAGGCGGAGGTTGACGCAGCCCCAGGAGCCGACGGTGGTGTAGATGGTGCCGTAGACGGCGTGGAAGGCCTCTCCGCCGTCGAAGAACTGGGCGTAGGGCATGGGCGAGTTGTAGAGCGTGGACCAGTGGTTCTTGTGCCGCCAGTAGATCGTGTGCCAGCCGGCCCGGGTACGGTGCCCGGCCCGTCCGCTGCGCATCGGCACGGGCCCGAAGACGACCTTCGTGCCCTTCTGCACCCAGGTCAGCTCCCGGTTGAGGTCGACGCAGGCGACCTTGTACGTGCGCACCGGGCACTTCCCGGCGGCGTTGGGGCTCTTGCGGGCCCCGATGAGCTGCATGGTGGCCCATGTCACAGGGCCCGCGAACCCGATCGCGGGCTTGATGTCGTGCTCGACCTGGAAGGCGCGGATGGCCCGGCAGTCGGCGCCGGACTGCCGCCCGTCCGCCCGCAGCTTCAGCCACCGCTCCACGGCCCGCTGGTACGGCCCGGTCCGCTTGCTGCACGTCACCTTCTTGACCGCGTCCCCGAGCGGGACGTACTCGACGAGGTCGTACGTCCCCGGGGCCGCGTCCCTCGGTTCGACGGCGTCCTCCGCCGCGCTCGGCGTGTAGGTCTTCGGGGCGAGCATCTGGTCCGGCGTGTCGATCTGCCAGGGCCGGGAGGGGCCCGGGGGAACGCCGGGGACGAGCTCGGCGTCGGCGGGGCCGGGCGCGGGGACCGGCGGGGCGGGGGCGGCCTGGGCGGCAGCGGCGGGGAGGCCGGCGCCGACGGACAGGGCGGTGGCCGCGGTGAGCAGCACCGCGATGCCTCGATGGGCGATTCGTCTACTGATCATCCCATCAGATAAACGTGGCGATACGGCCGATCGGGGATGCCGCGCGGCCGGGTCACCCTTATTGCGGAGCCGGTCGGCTCAGCTGCGCACGTCCCGCCAGGCCCCCGGGATCGCATCCGCCACGTCGTGCGCACCGGCCGGCGCACCGTCCGCCGCGAACCGCCCGGCCAGACCGTGCAGATAGGCGGCGGCGCTGCCCGCGTCCAGCGCCGACAGCCCCGATGCCAGCAGCGACCCGGCGAGTCCCGACAGCACGTCCCCGCTGCCGGCGGTGGCCAGCCAGGACGTGCCGGTCGCGTTGACCCGTACGAGCCCGCTCGCCGGGTCGGCGACGAGCGTCGTCGACCCCTTGAGCAGCACGGTCGCCCGGTACTTCGCCGCCAGCTCCCGCACCGACTTCAGCCGCGCCCCCTCGACCTCCTCGCGCGCGACACCCAGCAGGGCGGCGGCCTCCCCGGCGTGCGGGGTCATGAGCGTGGGCGCACGCCGTTCCCGTACGACGTCCAGGTCGGCGAGCCGCAGCCCGTCCGCGTCGATCAGCACGGGGACGTCGGCCTCCAGCACCTCGGCCACGGTCCCGGCGTCGTCCCCGGCACCGGGGCCGACCACCCATGCCTGCACGCGCCCGGCCTTGTGCGGCCCCTGGTCCGACACGAGTGTCTCGGGGAACCGTGCGATGACGGCGTCCCCGGCGGGCCCGACGTACCGGACGGCGCCCGCGCCGCCGCGCAGCGCCCCGGAGACGGCGAGGACGGCGGCGCCCGGATACCGGGCTGACCCGGCCGCGATCCCCACCACGCCCCGGCGGTACTTGTCGCTCTCGGCGCCGGGCGACGGCAGCAGCGCGGCCACGTCGGCGTGCTGCAGCGCCTCCAGCTCGGGCCGCGCGGGCAGCACGTCGCCCAGCCCGATGTCGACCAGCCGCACGGAACCGGCGTACTCGCGCGCGGGATCGACGAGCAGGCCGGGCTTGTGCGTACCGAAGGTCACGGTGAGATCGGCACGGACGGCGGCGCCCCGCACCTCTCCGGTGTCGGCGTCGACGCCGCTGGGCAGGTCGACGGCGACGACGGGCGCCCCGGACTCGGCGACGACCCCGGCCAGCCGCTCCGCGTCCGGCCGCAGTCCGCCCTGGCCGCCGATGCCGACGATGCCGTCGACGACGAGGTCCGCGCGCAGGATCGTCTCCTCCACACGGTCGATGCCCGCGGCCGCGGCGGGTTCGGTGCCGCTCCCGGCCCCCACGACCCGCCCTCCGGCCCGCCGCAACGCCGCGAGCCCCCCGGCGTGCACGCGTTCGGGCGACAGCAGCACGGCCGCGACCCCCGCCCCGCGCCGGGCGAGCCGCGCGCCGGCGTACAGGGTGTCGCCCCCGTTGTCCCCGCTCCCGACGAGCAGCACGACCCGGCTGCCGTAGACCCGCCCCAGCAGTTCGGCACAGGCGGCGGCGAGCCCCGCCGCGGCCCGCTGCATCAACGCACCTTCCGGAAGCCGCGCCATGAGTTCCCGCTCGGCTGCCCTGACCGTCTCCACGCTGTACGCAGTACGCATGGGCCGAGTCTGCCCCGAATCCCCCGCCACCCGCACTCGCCGCATGCAGAAGGGCCCCAGGCCCTGTCGGCTCAGCCTTCCGCGATCACCACTGCCGACGCCACCCCCGCGTCATGGCTCAACGACACGTGCCAGGACCGCACCCCCAGCTCCGCCGCCTTCGCCGCCACGCTCCCCTTCACCCGGAGCCGGGGCCGCCCGCTGTCCTCGACGTACACCTCGGCATCGGTCCACAGCAGCCCGGCCGGTGCGCCGAGTGCCTTGGCGAGGGCCTCCTTGGCGGCGAACCGGGCGGCGAGCGAGGCGACCCCGCGGCGTTCTCCGTTCGGCAACAGCAACTCGTCCCGCACGAAAAGCCGTTCGGCCATCCCGGGCGTGCGCTTCAGCGACGCCTCGAACCGCTCGATCTCGGCCACGTCGATACCGACCCCGATGATGCTCATGGCGAGCACCCTAAGGGCGCCGGGCGGCAACTCGGGCCGCCCGGAAAGCCGTAGCGGACACGTGAAGCGGACGCGCGAAATCTCGGTCCCCTTCCGTCACACCCCCCTGCTAGCCTGCGAACTCTCGCGCGCCTGGGGGGCCAGTTCGCGCGCTCTTCCCATCGACCGGTCAAGGGGGCGCCCGTATGGGCGAAAGCGCCGTAGGCAAGGGGACCGTGAGCAAGGGGGCCGCAGAGGGCGGCGGCCCCGGTGCCTCGTCCGTCCCGGTGAGTGATCCGTTCGACGCGTTGCCCGGGCTGGCGCCGCTGCGTGCCGCCGCGTGGGACGACGACTGGGCGGGCACGCAGGCCTTCTTCGCGGAGATCGGGGATCGCGCCGCCGACGTCTCGTTCGCCGCGGGCCTCCTCGCGGGAGTGGAGAGGACGGAGGCCTTTCTGGAGCGGGCCGTGAAGGCGCTGCCCGCCGACCCCCTTCCCCGCACCCTCCTCGCGGAGCGGTACATCCGCATCGGCTGGCGCGTCCGCGGCGGCGCCAGGGCCGAGCGGGTCTCGCGGGACCAGTTCGCCGAGTTCCACGACTGGCTGCGCAAGGCCGAGCTGCTGCTGATCGAGGTGTGCGCGGAGCACCCGGAGTACGGCCCCGCCTGGACCGCACGGCTGCTGACCGCCCGCGGCCTGGAGCTGGGGCAGTCCGAGGCGCGGCGGCGATACGACCGGCTCTCGGAGCACCATCCGCACCTCCTCCGGGCGCAGTCGCAGCTGTTGCAGCAGCTGTGCCCCAAGTGGGGCGGCTCCTGGGAGGCCGCGCACGGCTTTGCGAGGGAGACGGCGGCGGCCGCGCCTCCCGGCTCCCCCGCCGGAGCCCTGATCGCCGAGGCCCACATCGAGCGCTGGCTCGACCTCGGCGGCCCCGCGGCCACCGAGCACCTGCGCGACGTGGCGGTCCGCAACGAACTGCGCGACGCCGCCCGGACGTCCGTGCTGCATCCCGACCACCGCCCGGGTTGGCACTCGTGGGGCGCCCACAGCACGTTCGCCCTCGTCTTCTCGCTCGGCGGTCATCTCCGGGACGCGGCCGCGCACTTCGCGGCCCTGGGCGACACGGTCTCCGAGTCGTTCTGGCAGTACCTGCCCGACTGGAAGAACCGTTTCACGACGTACCGCACGGCCGCGTCGGCGGCGCTCTGAGGACGGGGACGACACCACATGACCACGCAGAACACGACCACGCCCCCCGACACCGCGCAGCCGGACCTCGCCGCGCTCGACGGCCTCGTCGGCCACACCACCGTGCACGGCATCCCCGCCCTGTTCGCGCCCCGCCCCGGCCCCCTCACCGCCGGTCTCCTCTTCCGGGTGGGCCGGGCCGACGAGACCCTGCCCACCACCGGCGTCACCCACCTCGTCGAACACCTCGCGCTGCACCGCCTGGGCCTGTCCGACCTGCACTACAACGGGGCCACGGCGGACGCGTACACCCTCTTCCACGTCACCGGCGACGAGGAGGAGGTCGTCACCTACCTCAACGGCGTCTGCGCGGCACTGCGCGACCTCCCGCTGGAGCGGCTGGAGACCGAGAAGGAGATCCTGCGGACCGAGGCGGGCAGCCGCGGGAACGGCCCCCTGTCGCAGATGCCGCTGTGGCGCTACGGCGCCCAGGGCCACGGCCTCGCGAGCTACGACGAACTCGGCACCCGCAGCCTGACGGCCGACCAGGTACGGCACTGGGCCGAGACCCGCTTCACCCGGGACAACGCGGTGCTGTGGTGCACCGGCGACCACGTGCCCGAGGGCCTGGACCTCACCCTGCCGGCCGGCCGCCGCTTTCCCGCCCCGGCCGCCACCAGCGCGCTGCCCGTCACGCCCGCCTACATCTGCGGCGACGACGGCCACGTCGTCTTCACCTCCGTGCTGCGCCGCTCCACCGCCGCCGCCGTGTTCGCCGAGGTCCTGGGCCGCGCCCTCTTCCAGGACCTGCGCCAGAAGGGCGGCTACTCCTACTCCGCGGAGGCCGACTACACCCCGCGCGACGCCGACTTCGCCACCCTCACCGCGTACGCCGACGCCCTGCCGCAGAAGCAGGACGCGGCACTCGGCGGCTTCGTCGACGTGTTCGCCCGGCTGCGCGCGGGCCGCGTCGAGCAGGCCGAACTGGACTCCGCGCGCGGCAAGTCGCTCAAGCGCTACGACGTGCCCGACCTGGGCGCGGCCCTGCTGCCGTCGTACGCGCACAGCCTGCTGCTCGGCCACCGGCTGCTGACCCCCGAACGGCACCGGGCCGAGCTGGAGGCGGTGACGGTGGAGGGCCTGCGCGAGGTGGCCCGCGAGGCCTGGGACGGCGGGCTGCTCCAGGTGCCCACCCGCGGCGCCGAGTGGGCGGGCCTGACCCCGGCCCCGCGGTACTCGCCGACCGGGGTGTCCGGCACCCTGCACCCCTCGCTGGAGGACGACGACGTCACGCTGGTCCTCGGGGACACCGGCGTGACGCTGTCGCTGCCCGGCGGCCTGGTCACCGTCCGGTACGACGCGTGCGCCGCGATGACCACCCGCCCCGACGGGGCCCGGTACCTGACCGGCCTCGACGGCTTCCGGGTGGCCGTGGAGCCGACCCTGTACGGCGATGTCACGCCCGAGCGGATCGCGGTCGTGGACGCGGCCGTGCCCGCGGAGGCGGTGGTCCCGCTGCCGGCCCGCAAGGAGGAGGAAATCCCCCGGCCGCGGGAGCGGAAGCCCGCTGCGCCGGCCGCCGGGACCGATGCCTCCGGGACCTCCGGGGCGACTGGGAAGAGGGCCTGGAGGTGGTCGCTCGGGCTCCTGCTCATCCTGGGCGTGGACGTGGTGTTCGGGGCGGGCGTCCTGCTCACCGCGGTCCACCTGGCCGAGTCCGCCGACCCGCGGTGGAACCGCCTTCTGCCCGCGGTCGTTCCGGGCATCCTGCTCATGCGCATCACGTACCGGACGTACCTGAGCGCGACGGGCGCCCCCGAAAGGCGCCCCTGAGCGCCGCCTACTCCACCGTCACCGACTTCGCCAGGTTCCGCGGCTGGTCCACCTCGTTGCCGCGGGCCGTCGCCAGCTCGCAGGCGAACACCTGCAACGGCACCGTCGCCACCAGCGGCTGCAGCAGCGTCGGCGTCACCGGGATGCGGATGAGGTGGTCGGCGTACGGCACCACCGCCTCGTCGCCCTCCTCCGCGATGACGATCGTCCGCGCGCCCCGGGCCCGGATCTCCTGGATGTTGGAGACGATCTTGTCGTGGAGGACGGAACGCCCGCGGGGGGAGGGCACGACCACCACCACCGGCAGGTCCTCCTCGATGAGAGCGATCGGGCCGTGCTTCAGCTCCCCCGCCGCGAACCCCTCGGCATGCATGTAGGCGAGCTCCTTCAGCTTCAGCGCGCCCTCCAGCGCCACCGGGTAGCCCACGTGCCGCCCCAGGAACAGCACCGTGTTCTTGTGGGCCAGGGTGCGCGCCAGCGCCCGTACCGGCTCCATGGTCTCCAGCACCCGCTCGACCTCGCCGGAGATGTGGGACAGGTCCCGGATGACGGCGGTGATCTCGTCGCCCCACTTGGTGCCGCGCACCTGCCCCAGGTACAGCGCCACCAGATAGCAGGCCACCAGCTGCGTCAGGAACGCCTTCGTCGAGGCGACCGCGACCTCCGGACCGGCGTGCGTGTACAGCACCGCGTCCGACTCGCGGGGAATCGTCGACCCGTTCGTGTTGCAGATCGCCAGCACCTTGGACCCCTGCTGCCGCGCGTGCCGCAGCGCCATCAGCGTGTCCATGGTCTCCCCGGACTGCGAGATCGCGATCACCAGCGAGCGCGCGCCGAGGATGGGGTCCCGGTACCGGAACTCGCTCGCCAGCTCCACCTCGCAGGGGATCCGCGTCCAGTGCTCGATGGCGTACTTGGCGATCAGCCCGGCGTGGAAGGCCGTACCGCACGCGACGATGACGACCTTGTCGACCTCCCGCAGCTCGGTGTCGGAGATCCGCACCTCGTCCAGCGTCAGCGAGCCCGCGGCGTCGATGCGCCCCAGCAGCGTGTCGGCGACCGCCTTGGGCTGCTCGGCGATCTCCTTGAGCATGAAGTAGTCGTAGCCGCCCTTCTCGGCGGCCGACGCGTCCCAGTCGACGTGGTAGGAGCGCGTCTCGGCCGGACGCCCGTCGAAGCCGGTCACCGTCACCCCGTCGCGGCGCAGCTCCACGACCTGGTCCTGGCCCAGCTCGATCGCGGAGCGCGTGTGCGCGATGAACGCGGCGACGTCGGAAGCCAGGAACGCCTCGCCTTCGCCGACGCCGACCACGAGCGGTGAGTTCCGCCGGGCCCCCACCACCACGTCCGGGTCGTCGGCGTGCACCGCGACCAGCGTGAACGCCCCCTCCAGCCGCCGGCACACCAGCCGCATCGCCTCCGCGAGGTCCGCGCAGGAGGAGAACTCCTCCGCGATCAGGTGCGCGACCACCTCGGTGTCGGTCTCGGAGGCCAGCTCGTGCCCCCGCTCCTCCAGCTCGGCCCGCAGCACCGCGAAGTTCTCGATGATCCCGTTGTGGACGACGCAGACCCGGCCCGCGTTGTCGAGATGGGGGTGGGCGTTGGCGTCGGTCGGTCCGCCGTGCGTGGCCCAGCGGGTGTGCCCGATCCCCGTGAAACCCGCCGGCAGCGGCCGGTCCACCAGCTCCTTCTCCAGGTTCACCAGCTTCCCGGCCTTCTTCGCGGCCGCCAGCCCCCCGTCCGCCAGCACGGCGACACCCGCCGAGTCGTACCCCCGGTACTCCAGCCGCCTCAGTCCGGCCATCACGACATCCAGCGCCGACTGCGACCCCACGTATCCCACGATTCCGCACATGAGCGGCAGCCTACGGGCGAACCGGCGCCCGAAAGAGGCTCAGCGTGCCCGGATTCGGAAATTCCCACGGCCATACGAACCCGCGCGGAAAGAGCGTGACGCACCCCACCCACCATCCGGTTCAAACTCCGTTAACAATGGACTGTGATCTCTCCGGTCAACTCGATGCCCCGGAGCGCCCACCGGCGAGGGCCGGAGGCGACTCCCTACGTCGACCTCACCCGTTCCGAGTGGAGCGCGCTGCGGGACAAGACGCCGCTGCCGCTGACCGCCGAGGAGGTCGAGAAGGTGCGCGGCCTCGGCGACGTCATCGACCTCGACGAGGTGCGGGACATCTACCTCCCGCTGTCCCGCCTCCTCAACCTGTACGTGGGCGCCACCGACGGCCTCAGAGGCGCGCTGAACACCTTCCTCGGCGAACAGGGCTCACAGTCCGGCACCCCCTTCGTCATAGGGATCGCCGGTTCGGTGGCCTGCGGCAAGTCGACCGTCGCCCGACTGCTGCAGGCGCTGCTGTCCCGCTGGCCCGAGCACCCGCGCGTCGAGCGGGTCACCACCGACGGCTTCCTGCTGCCCACCAAGGAACTCCGGGCCCGCGGGCTGATGTCGCGGAAGGGATTTCCCGAGTCGTACGACCGCCGCGCCCTGACCCGGTTCGTCGCCGACGTCAAGGCGGGCAAGGACGAGGTCACCGCCCCCGTCTACTCCCACCTCATCTACGACATCGTCCCGGGCGAGAAGCTCGTCGTCCGTCGGCCCGACATCCTCATCGTCGAGGGCCTGAACGTCCTCCAGCCCGCCCTCCCCGGCAAGGACGGCCGCACCCGCGTCGGCCTCGCCGACTACTTCGACTTCAGCGTGTACGTCGACGCGGGCGCCGAGGACGTCGAGAGCTGGTACCTCAACCGCTTCAAGAAGCTGCGCCAGACCGCCTTCCAGGACCCCAACTCGTACTTCCGCAAGTACACCCAGGTCTCCGAGGAAGAGGCCCTCGACTACGCCCGCACCCAGTGGCGCACCATCAACAAGCCCAATCTGGTGGAGAACATCGCCCCCACCCGCGGCCGCGCCACCCTGGTGCTGCGCAAGGGCCCGGACCACAAGGTGCAGCGGCTGCGGCTGCGCAAGCTCTGACCGTTAGTCTGCGCCCATGCTGCACCTGCGCCTGATCACACCGTCAGACAAGACGGACGACGTGGTCCGCCTGATCGAGAAGACCGTCGGCACCACGCACCTCGTCGTCCTCCCCGGCGCCGCCCGCAACCCCGCCGGGGACGTCGTGATGTGCGACGTGGCCCGCGAGGCCGGCGACGAACTCCTCACGGGGCTGCAGGAGTTGGGCCTGGATCGCACCGGTTCGATCGCCGTCGAGAACATCGACCTGTCGCTGTCCAAGCGGGCCGACAAGGCGGAGGCGGAGGCCCCGGGCGAGGGCGCGGACGCCGTCCTGTGGGAGCACCTCACCGACGCCACCCACGAGGAGTCGACGCTCTCCGCCACCTACCTCGCCTTCATCACGCTCGCCACGATGATCGCGGCCTGCGGTGTCGTCCTGGACAACGCGATCCTCATCGTGGGCGCGATGGCGGTCGGCCCGGAGTTCGGGCCCCTCGCCGGTGTCTGCACGGCGATCGTGCAGCGCGCCCCGCGCCTGGCGCTGCGGTCACTCATCGCGCTGCTGGTGGGCTTCGCCGTGGCGATGCTGCTGACGGTCGGCTTCAGCCTGTTCATGGACGCGGTCGGCCTGTTCACCAAGGTCCAGCTGGAGGCGAAGCGGCCCAACACGGGCTTCATCTACGCCCCGGACTGGTTCTCGTTCGTGGTCGCGCTCCTGGCGGGGGCGGCGGGCACCCTCTCCCTGACCTCGGCCAAGTCGGGCGCCCTGGTCGGCGTCGCCATCTCCGTGACGACGGTCCCGGCCGCCGCCAACGCGGCCGTGGCCCTGGTCTACAGCGACACCCACCAGGCGGTGCGTTCCTCGGAACAACTGCTCCTGAACCTCATGGGCATCGTCCTGGCAGGCACCCTGACGCTGCTCGTCCAGAAGTGGCTCTGGTCCAGGCAACGGCATCTTTCGAAGGGACGGCAAGGTCACTGACCTTTGGGGCGCGGGGAACTGCGCGATCGACCACGACGGCGCGGCAGCCCGCACCGCACAGCACCCCCACCCCGAACCCGGCGACTTAGCCCAGAGCCGACTTGACCGCGTCGGCGAGCCGCCCCGCCACAGACCGGGCCTGCTCGATGTCCGCGGCCTCCACCATCACCCGCACCAGCGGCTCCGTGCCCGACGGCCGCAGCAACACCCGCCCGGTGGAACCGAGTTCCCGCTCGGCCTCGGCGACGGCGGACGCCAGCTCGGCCGACGTACCGACCCTGGACCTGTCCACGTCCGGCACGTTGATCAGCACCTGGGGCAGCCGCTCCATGACGGACGCGAGCTCCCGCAGCGACCGCCCGGTCCGGGCGACCCGAGCGGCCAGCATCAGCCCGGTCAGCGTCCCGTCCCCGGTCGTCGCGTGGTCGAGGATGATCACATGCCCGGACTGCTCGCCGCCGAGCGCGTACCCGTGCTGCTTCATCTCCTCCAGGACGTACCGGTCCCCCACCGCCGTCTGGACGAGCTTCAGCCCCTCCCGCTCCAGCGCGAGCTTGAAGCCCAGGTTGGACATGACGGTGGCGACCACGGTGTCGGACCGCAGCGCCGAGCGCTCCCTCATGTCGAGCGCGAGCACGGCCAGGATCTGGTCGCCGTCGACCTCGGCGCCCGTGTGGTCCACGGCCAGGCACCGGTCGGCGTCGCCGTCGTGGGCGATGCCCAGCGCGGCCCCGTGCTCGACGACGGCCGCCTTCAGCTTGTCCAGGTGGGTGGACCCGCACCCGTCATTGATGTTCAGCCCGTCCGGCTCGGCCCCGATCGTGACGACCTCGGCTCCGGCCCGCGAGAACGCCTCCGGCGACACCCGCGCCGCGGCGCCGTGCGCCTCGTCGAGGACGATCCTCAGCCCGTCCAGCCGGTTGGGCAGTACGGCGATGAGATGGGCGACGTACTGGTCGAACCCCTCGTCGTACGCCCGTACCCGTCCCACGCCCGCGCCGGTCGGCCGCTCCCACGGCTCGCCGTGCCGGTGGGCGTCGTACACCGCCTCGATCCGGTCCTCCAGCTCGTCGGCGAGCTTGTGGCCGCCGCGGGCGAAGAACTTGACGCCGTTGTCGGGCATGGCGTTGTGGCTGGCGGAGAGCATGACGCCCAGGTCGGCGCCGAGCGCGCCGGTCAGGTAGGCGACGGCGGGCGTGGGCAGCACACCGACTCGCAGCACGTCGACGCCGGCGCTCGCGAGACCCGCGACCACCGCGGCCTCCAGGAACTCCCCGGACGCACGCGGATCGCGTCCGACGACCGCCGTAGGCCGGTGGCCCTCGAACGTACCCGCCTCGGCCAGCACGTGCGCCGCCGCCACCGACAGACCGAGTGCCATCTCGGCGGTCAGATCCGCGTTGGCGACGCCACGCACGCCGTCCGTGCCGAAGAGTCGTCCCACTTGTCCTCCTGAGAAAGCGTCAGCTGTTGCAGACGTACCGGCATCAGATCACACAAGCTTCTGAGCATCTTGTGCCGTTATACGCCCACGACGGTGATAAACGAACGCCCCGGTCGGCACTGTGGCGTGCCGCCGGGGCGTTCGGAGTACGTGCAGGCAGCTGGTGATTAGCGCTTGCTGTACTGCGGGGCCTTGCGGGCCTTCTTCAGACCGGCCTTCTTGCGCTCGACCGCACGGTCGTCGCGGCGGAGGAAGCCGGCCTTCTTGAGCGGGCCGCGGTTGTTGTCGACGTCGGCCTCGTTCAGCGCGCGGGCGACACCGAGACGGAGCGCACCGGCCTGGCCGGAGACACCGCCACCGGCGATGCGGGCGATGACGTCGTAGCGACCCTCGAGCTCGAGCACCTTGAAGGGCTCGTTGACTTCCTGCTGGTGCACCTTGTTCGGGAAGTAGTCCTCGAGGGTGCGACCGTTGATCTTCCACTTGCCGGAGCCCGGGACGATCCGGACGCGGGCGATGGCGTTCTTGCGACGGCCCAGGCCGGCGGCCGGCTGCGGGTCGCCGAAGCGGGAAGCCATGGACTCGGAGGTGTACTCGCCCTCGACGGGGACGTCCGACTCCGTGGTGTAGCTGTCGATGTCAAGCTCTTCGAGCGGCTGCTCGGCAGTGGTCTCGGCCACGATTCTCCTCAGATTCTCTTCAGGCTTAGGGGTGGCCGGACTTACTGCGCGACCTGGGTGATCTCGAACGGCTGCGGCTGCTGCGCGCCGTGCGGGTGCTGGTCACCCTTGTAGACCTTCAGCTTCGAGAGCATCTGACGGCCCAGCGTGTTCTTGGGGAGCATGCCCTTGATGGCCTTCTCGATGGCCTTCTCGGGGTTCTTGTCCAGCAGCTCGTCGTAACGGACGGAGCGCAGACCACCCGGGTAGCCGGAGTGGCGGTACGCCATCTTCTGGGTCCGCTTGTTGCCGGAGAGGTGCACCTTGTCGGCGTTGATGATGATGACGAAGTCACCGGTGTCGACGTGGGGCGCGTAGATCGGCTTGTGCTTGCCGCGGAGAAGAGACGCGGCGGTCGTGGCCAGACGACCCAGGACGACGTCCTGAGCGTCGATGACGTGCCACTGGCGAGTCACATCGCCGGGCTTGGGGCTGTATGTACGCACTTCGCAGCCTTTTTCTTCAGTGGATGGGTGCTGACACATGGCATCACTGAAGCGATCGTGCAGCTGGGGACGACAATGCCGGGGACGCTGCCCGTATGCCGCCCACTGGTAACTGCTCCAGGGAACCTAGGTATGGGCCTCTCGCGTGAGAACGAGCAAGCCAATACACAACGAAGATGCAGGATACCGGTGCGCCCCCGGACGGGTCAAAACGAGGCCGCTGCGGCGATCTGCGGCCGAGATGTACGGCCCTGTCACAAAGGTCCCCAGGAGCCTCGCCGGAGCCACACCGGCCCCCTCCGTACCCCGTCTAAGATGCGCCCCATGAGCTTTGGGCAGCAGGGGGGTCCCCAGTCTCAATGGGATCCCTGGAAACCGAACTCCCAGCAGCCGTGGAACGGCGGCGGTGACGGCCAGACCCCGGACTGGGCGGCGCTCGCGGAGGCGTCCGAGACGCGCAACAGGCGGCGCCGGCTGCTGTTCATCGGCGGCGGGGCGCTCGCCACCATCGCGATAGGCACCGCCGTCGCGATGGCCGTGGTGTCCGCGAACGGCGACAACAAGGCGTCCGGCAACCCGTCGAACCTGCCGGCCAGCGCGTCCATCCCGGGCAGCACCGCCACGGCCCCGTCCTTCGCGCCCACCAGCGCGCCGCCGCCGCTGGACCCGAAGGAGTTCATCTCCAGCAAGGCCAAGGACACGGCGCCGCTCAGCGCGACCCTGCTCTTCCCGGGCGCCCGGCTGACCATGGGCTCGACGGTCTACCAGAAGGGCGCCACGGCCGACACCAACAACTGCGCCTCGGCCGTGCAGGGCACCTACGTGAATCTCCTCACGGCCAACAAGTGCACCCGCCTGATGCGCGTGACGTACCAGAAGGACGGCATCGCGGTGACGGTCGGCGTGGCCGTGTTCGACACGGAGGCCCAGGCGACCAAGGTCAAGGCCACGGCGGACAAGAAGGGCTTCGTCAAGCCGCTCGCGGGCGGCGGTGTGAAGGCCTTCTGCAACGCCGCGACCTGCCGCACGACGGTCAACTCCTACGGCCGGTACGCCTACTTCACCACCGGCGGCTTCCTGAACGGCAAGGACGTCACGAACAAGGACACCAAGGTGTTCTCGACCGGCGACGACCTGCAGACGTTCACGTTCCGCCAGATCCGCAGGCGCGGCGAGGCCCAGGCGTCGGCCGCGGCGACCGAGTAGGACGCGAAACTCCCGGGCGCCGCGGTCAGCAGCAGGCCGCCCCCGGGAGAGTCCGCCGGTTGCGGGCCTCCTTGTTCCTGGCGGCCAGCAGCTCGTCGGCCGGGTAGCCGACCTCCTCCAGCGTCAGCCCGTGCGGTCGTACGACATGGACGGCCGAGTCCCTGACCCCGGCGGCCAGCACCTTGCCCGGCCACTCCGGGCCCCGGTGCCCGTCGCCGACGAACAGCAGCGCCCCGATCAGCGAGCGCACCATGTTGTGGCAGAAGGCGTCGGCGCGGACGGTGGCGGTCACGATCCCGTCGTCCCCACGCACCAGGCTGAGCTCCTGCAGCGTGCGGATGGTGGTCGCGCCCTCCCGCTTCTTGCAGTACGCGGCGAAGTCGTGCTCGCCGAGCAGCCGCTTCGCCGCCTCGTTCATGGCGTCGACGTCGAGCGGCCAGTCGTGCCACAGGACGTGGTTGCGCAGCAGCGGGTCGACCCCGCCGGGGTTGTCCGTCACCCGGTACGCGTAGCGCCGCCAGACGGCCGAGAACCGGGCGTTGAAGCCGCTGGGCGCCTCCCGGAGGGCCCAGACCCGTACGTCCCTGGACAGCCGCCCGGCGAGCCGCTTGAGCAGCTTCTCGTGGTGTTCACGCCAGACGGCCTCCGGCAGGTCGACGTGCGCCACCTGTCCCCGGGCATGCACCCCGGCATCCGTCCGCCCCGCGACGGTCAGCTCGTACGTCGTCTCCCCCGACCGCGTGACGGTCCGCAGGGCGTCCTCGATCTCCCCCTGCACGGTCCGCCGCCCGCCGGCCTGCTTGGCCCAACCGGAGAAGTCGGTGCCGTCGTACGACAGGTCGAGGCGCACCCGCACGTAACCGGGCTCTACTTCGTCACTCACACAGAGATCCTCTCAGGTACGAGAAAGCGGGCCCGCTCCTCGAAAGGAACGGGCCCGCAACGCCCCCAAGGGGCACGAGGCACTGCGCGACAAGCCGCCACGAACCCGCGGCCGCGAACGCGCAGCCCCCGCCAGAACGCTTACGCGTCCTTCGACTCCTCGGCAGCCTCGGTCTCGGCGACCTCGGCCTCGTCGGCCTTGGTCTCCTCGACCTTGGCCTCCTCGGACTCCTTGACCGCACGCTTCGTCGCGGCCTCGGCCTCGCCGGTCGCCTGCTGCGCCACCGTCAGCGCCTCGACCAGCTCGATGACGGCCATGGGCGCGTTGTCGCCACGGCGGTTACCGATCTTGGTGATGCGGGTGTAGCCGCCCGGACGGTTCTCGTAGCGCGGGCCGATCTCGGTGAAGAGCGTGTGGACGACGCTCTTGTCCGAGATCACCTGGAGCACCTGACGGCGGTTGTGAAGGTCGCCCTTCTTCGCCTTGGTGACCAGACGCTCGGCGTACGGCCGCAGACGGCGGGCCTTCGCCTCGGTGGTGGTGATACGGCCGTGCTCGAAGAGGCTCTTCGCCAGGTTCGCGAGGAGCAGCTTCTCGTGCGCGGCGCTGCCGCCCAGACGGGCACCCTTGGTGGGCTTCGGCATTGTTCTTCTCCTGTGTGTCTGCCCCGGCCGTGTCAGGTACCGGGGTCAGGAACCCGATGAGCGGATGCTCACCGGCAACGACCGGTCAGTACTGCTCAGTACTGCTCGGTCTCCACGAAACCCGCGTCCGCGTCGTCGTCGGCGCCGAAGGCGTCGGCAGCGGCCGTGGGGTCGAATCCGGGCGGGCTGTCCTTGAGGGCCAGGCCCATGCCGGCCAGCTTCGCCTTGACCTCGTCGATCGACTTCGCACCGAAGTTGCGAATGTCGAGCAGGTCGGCCTCGGAACGCGCGACGAGCTCACCCACGGAGTGGATGCCCTCACGCTTGAGGCAGTTGTAGGAGCGGACCGTGAGCTCCAGCTCCTCGATCGGCAGCGCCAGGTCGGCGGCAAGGGCGGCGTCCGTGGGGGACGGGCCCATGTCGATGCCCTCGGCGTCGATGTTCAGCTCGCGGGCGAGACCGAACAGCTCGACCAGGGTCTTACCGGCGGAGGCCATGGCGTCACGGGGACGCATCGCCTGCTTGGTCTCGACGTCGACGATCAGCTTGTCGAAGTCGGTGCGCTGCTCGACACGGGTCGCCTCGACCTTGTACGTGACCTTCAGCACCGGGCTGTAGATGGAGTCGACCGGGATACGGCCGATCTCCTGGCCCACCTGCTTGTTCTGCACGGCGGAGACGTAACCGCGGCCACGCTCGACCGTGAGCTCCATCTCCAGCTTGCCCTTGCCGTTGAGCGTGGCGAGGACCAGGTCGGGGTTGTGCACCTCGACACCGGCCGGGGGCGCGATGTCGGCGGCGGTGACCAGACCCGGACCCTGCTTGCGCAGGTACATCACGACCGGCTCGTCGTGCTCCGAGGAGACGACCAGCTGCTTGATGTTGAGGATCAGGTCGGTGACGTCCTCCTTGACGCCCGGCACGGTGGTGAACTCGTGCAGGACGCCGTCGATGCGGATGCTGGTGACAGCAGCGCCGGGGATCGACGACAGGAGGGTGCGGCGGAGGGAGTTGCCGAGGGTGTAGCCGAAGCCCGGCTCCAGCGGCTCGATCACGAACCGGGAGCGGAACTCGTCGACGACCTCTTCGGTCAACGAGGGACGCTGAGCGATCAGCATGTGTGGATCAGATCCTTCTTTCGTGGACGCCCGCTATTTGACGCCCGACGGAAACCGCGCCCTGTGAGAAGCGCGGGTACTGCAAGGGTACGGGCGATACGGCCCTTTTACGGAGCCGTACCGCCCGAATCCTGAAAGCGACCGTGCGTCAGACGCGGCGACGCTTCGGCGGACGGCAGCCGTGCTGCGACATGTGGGGGGCGACCCCCACACCCCCAGCCGAAAGCCGAGCCGCTGTGAGCCCGTGCGTCAGACGCGGCGACGCTTCGGCGGACGGCAGCCGTTGTGCGGGGTCGGGGTGACGTCCTGGATGGAGCCGACCTCGAGGCCCGTGGCCTGCAGGGAACGGATGGCGGTCTCACGACCGGAACCCGGGCCCTTCACGAACACGTCGACCTTGCGCATGCCGTGCTCCTGGGCGCGGCGGGCAGCCGACTCGGCGGCCATCTGCGCGGCGAACGGCGTGGACTTCCGGGAGCCCTTGAAGCCGACGTGGCCGGCGGAGGCCCAGGAGATCACGTTGCCGGACGGGTCCGTGATGGAGACGATCGTGTTGTTGAACGTGCTCTTGATGTGCGCGTGGCCGTGAGCGACGTTCTTCTTTTCCTTGCGGCGCACCTTCTTGGCAGCGCCCTGACGACCCTTGGGGGGCATCTACAAACTCCTACGGGGAGGTGGTCGGTCCTACAGCGAAGACCGCTGATGAAGCGTTGTCCGCTGAGGACTACTTCTTGCCCGGCTTCTTCTTGCCGGCGATGGCGCGACGCGGGCCCTTGCGGGTGCGGGCGTTGGTGCTGGTGCGCTGACCGCGGACGGGCAGACCGCGACGGTGACGGAGACCCTGGTAGCAGCCGATCTCGACCTTGCGGCGGATGTCGGCCTGGATCTCGCGACGGAGGTCACCCTCGGTCTTGATGTTGTTGTCCACGTACTCGCGGATCGCGACCAGCTGCTCTTCGCTCAGGTCACGAACACGGGTGTTCGGGTCGATGCCCGTCTCCGCCAGCGTCTGCTGCGAAAGGGTCCGGCCGATGCCGAACACGTAGGTGAGGGCGACCTCCACGCGCTTTTCGCGCGGGATGTCAACACCGGAAACGCGTGCCACTTCAATGGCTCCTGGTGATCTTCGGAGGTCTTCCGCAGAACCGGTTCCCGGCCGCCGTATCAGGTACGAACCGGGTCCCCGGCCTCCGAACCGGGGGTGTCAAGCCGTAGCGACTTGGGTCCTGCGTATGAACATATTCAGCTCGCGTCGCGCGAATCCCTGCGATGTCGATGCAGAGGGAACGGTCGATCGTGCGTCAGCCCTGGCGCTGCTTGTGGCGCGGGTTCTCGCAGATGACCATGACCCGACCGTGACGGCGGATCACCCTGCACTTGTCGCAGATCTTCTTGACGCTCGGCTTGACCTTCATGGGATTGAGGTTCTCCGGGTCAGTGCCACCACCCCGCCGAAGCGGAATGCGGGCAAGATCTACTTGTAGCGGTAGACGATCCGGCCACGCGTCAGGTCGTACGGAGACAGCTCCACCACGACCCGGTCGTCAGGGAGGATGCGGATGTAGTGCATACGCATCTTGCCGCTGATGTGTGCCAGGACCTGGTGGCCGTTCTGGAGCTCGACCTTGAACATGGCGTTCGGCAGAGACTCGACGACAGTGCCCTCGATCTCGATGGCACCTTGCTTCTTGGCCACGCTTCGCCCTTCGAATCGACTACCTTGATCGACTCCCCTGCTGTCCCTTGCGGGCGCATGCAGGCATGCGGGTGCACGAGAGCCGACGAGTCAGTCTACGTCAGCGCACCCTGAAAGACGAATCGAGGAAGGATGCCCTCACGGGGAGATCCTTAAGCGCGCCGGGACGGACGGGGAACTGCACGAGCAGCCCACCTGTGCCAGCGGATCGGGCGCGGCCGCGACGCCTGCCGCCGTCCGGGGCCGTGAGGACCAGCGGGTCGTCGGACAGGACCTCGGTCCCCATCCTGGATGCCGCCCTCGCGGGCTCGGCGCTTGGGGCGTCTCACAAGCTTCGAGCGGCTGCGCCGGCCCCCGACCGGCGGTCGTGGCTCGGGCCCCACCTCACGCCAGCGGGTCCGGGGCCGCCGTGATCCCGTACTCCGCCAGCTTCACCCTGCCGCCGTCCGGGGCCGTGAGGACCAGCGGGCCCTCCTCGGTCAGCGCGACCGAGTGCTCCCAGTGCGAGGACCAGGTGCCGTCGGTGGTGATGACGGTCCAGTCGTCCGAGAGGACCTCGGTCCTGGGCGTGCCCAGGGAGACCATGGGCTCGATGGCCAGGCAGAAGCCGGGGACCAGCTTCGGGCCCTTGCCGCGCCGGCGGTCGACGTAGTTCAGCAGGTGCGGGTCCATGTGCATCTCGGTGCCGATGCCGTGGCCGCCGTAGTCCTCGATGATCCCGTACTTGCCGCCGCCCGGCTTCGGCTGGCGGCGGATGTAGGTCTCGATGGCCCGCGAGACGTCGACGAGCCGGTTGCCCAGCTTCATGGCCGCGATGCCCGCCCACATCGACTCCTCGGTCACCCGGGAGAGCTCGATCAGCTCGGGAGCGTGGCCGGACCCCACGAAGGCCGTGTAGGCCGCGTCCCCGTGCCAGCCGTCGACGATCGCGCCGCAGTCGATGGAGATGATGTCGCCGTCCTTGAGGACGACGTCGTCCGAGGGGATGCCGTGGACGACGACCTCGTTGACGGAGGTGCAGATCGTGGCCGGGAAGCCGCCGTAGCCGAGGAAGTTGGGCTTGGCGTTGTGCTCGGCGAGGACCTTGCGGGCGACCTCGTCCAGGTCCTTGGTGGTGGCTCCGGGCACCGCCGCCTCACGGGTGGCCGCGTGGATGGCGGCGACGACCAGTCCCGCCTCACGCATCTTGGCGATCTGCTCGGGGGTCTTGATCTGCACCATGGGGGCCTGCGCTCTCCGTCACTCACGTCGTCCGATTACGTACACAACAGTACGGCCGTGACGCCCATACGGGTGCCACGGCCGTACCGGACCGGCATCTACTTGCCGTCGTCCTCGCGCTTGAGCGCCTCCAGGGCGCGCTGCGTGATCTCGTCCACCGGGCCCAGGGAGGAGATCGTGACGACCAGGCCCTGCGCCTTGTAGTAGTCGATGATCGGCTCGGTCTGCGTGTGGTAGACCTCGAGCCGCTTGCGGACGGTCTCCTCGGAGTCGTCGTCACGCTGGTACAGCTCGCCACCGCAGACGTCGCAGACGCCTTCCTTCTTGGCGGGGCTGTAGGAGACGTGGAAGACGTGCGACGAGTCGTTGCGGCAGATGCGCCGGCCGGCGATCCGCTTCACGACCTCTTCCTCGGGGACCTCGAGGTCGAGTACCGCGTCCAGCTTGATGTTCTCGGTCTTGAGCAGCTCGTCGAGCGCCTCGGCCTGCGAGACGTTGCGCGGGAAACCGTCCAGCAGGAAGCCGCCCTGGGCGTCCGGCTGTTCCATGCGGTCCTTCGCCATCGCGATGGTGACCTCGTCGGGCACCAGGTTGCCGGCGTCCATGTAGGACTTCGCGAGTTTCCCGAGCTCCGTCTGCCGGCTGATGTTGGCGCGGAACAGATCGCCCGTGGAGATGTGCGGGATCGAGAGCTTCCCGGCAAGGCGGGTGGCCTGCGTGCCCTTTCCGGCACCGGGCGGCCCGACGAGGACGATTCGCATCAGCGGAGGAACCCTTCGTAATTGCGCTGCTGGAGCTGGCTCTCGATCTGCTTCACCGTCTCGAGACCCACACCCACGATGATCAGGATGCTGGTCCCACCGAACGGGAAGTTCTGGCTTGCCCCAAAGCCCACCAACGCCATCGTCGGCACGAGAGCGATCAGTCCCAGATACAGCGAACCCGGCCAGGTGATCCGGTTGAGCACGTACGAGAGGTACTCAGCGGTCGGTCGGCCAGCCCGGATGCCCGGGATGAAGCCACCATACTTCTTCATGTTGTCGGCGACTTCCTCGGGGTTGAAGGAGATCGCCACATAGAAGAACGCGAAGAACACGATGAGCAAGAAGTACGAAACGATGTAAATCGGGTGGTCGCCCTTGGTCAGATTCTGCTCGACCCAGGTCTTCCAGCCGGACCGGGAACCGGAGAACTGCGCGACCAGCGCGGGAATGTAGAGCAGGGACGACGCGAAGATGACGGGAATCACACCCGCCTGGTTGACCTTCAGCGGGATGTACGTGGACGTACCGCCGTAGGAACGACGTCCGATCATGCGCTTCGCGTACTGCACCGGAATGCGGCGCTGCGCCTGCTCGACGAAGACGACCAGACCGACCATGACCAGGCCGACGAGAATGACGGTGCCGAACTCGATCCAGCCGCCGGCCAGGGTGCCCTGCTTCTTGATGGCCCACAGCGCGGACGGGAAGGTCGCGGCGATCGAGATGAACATCAGGATCGACATGCCGTTGCCGATGCCGCGGTCGGTGATCAGCTCACCGAGCCACATGACGACGGCGGTGCCGGCGGTCATGCAGATGACCATCGTGATGGTGGAGAAGATCGAGCGGTCCGGCACGATCTGCCCGGCGACCTGGCAGCCGTTGAACAGCGCACCGCTGCGCGCGGTGGCGACCAGACCGGTGCCCTGCAGGATGGCGAGCGCCACGGTCAGATAACGGGTGTACTGCGTGATCTTCGCCGTACCGGCCTGGCCCTCCTTCTTGAGGGCTTCCAGGCGCGGGATCACCACAGTCAGCAGCTGCAGGATGATGCTCGCCGTGATGTAGGGCATGATGCCGAGGGCGAAGACGGTGACCTGGAGCAGCGCGCCACCGCTGAACATGTTGATCATGCCGAAGAGACCCTGGTTGCCCTGGGCCTCCTTCACGCACTCCTGGACGGCCGTATAGGACACGCCCGGGATCGGGATGTGGGTACCTACGCGGTAGACCACGATGATGCCCAGCGTGAAGAGCAGCTTCTTGCGCAGGTCGGGCGTCTTGAACGCCCGGGCGAACGCGGTGAGCACGGTTCCTCCTGCGACCCCCGCGCCGCGCGCGGCAGGGACTAGTCGTCTGACATGGCCCAGAGGGCCGAACGATGTTTTCTACCACCCCGACACCGAACGGCATACCTCGCGCGGGCACAGGTGGACTTACGGACTCTAACAGCGCCTGTGCAGCCAGGTGAAGTTCGTGAGAGGGACGGCAGGTCAAGGGTGGGTCAGTTACGGGCCGGTGGAGATCCGCAGCATCACCCGATGGCGGTCAAGCCGTATTGACTTCCGGTAATACGACCGTACATTTCCGCCACTTTCTACGGCAGAGGCCGGGCAGCTCCCCGTGGAGAACTGCCCGGCCTCTGTACGTGTGCGACGGTGTCGCCGGAACTCAGACGAGCTCGGTGACCGTACCGCCGGCGGCGGTGATCTTCTCCTTGGCGGAGCCGGAGACGGCGTCGACCGTCACCTGCAGCGCCACGGAGACCTCACCCTGGCCGAGGACCTTGACGAGCGCGTTCTTGCGAACGGCGCCCTTGGCCACCAGACCCTCGACGGTGACCTCGCCACCCTCGGGGTAGAGCGCGGCCAGCTTGTCGAGGTTCACGACCTGGTACTCGGTCTTGAACGGGTTCTTGAAGCCCTTCAGCTTCGGAAGACGCATGTGGAGGGGCATCTGGCCACCCTCGAAGCGCTCCGGAACCTGGTAGCGGGCCTTCGTGCCCTTGGTACCACGACCGGCCGTCTTACCCTTCGACGCCTCACCACGACCGACACGGGTCTTCGCGGTCTTGGCGCCGGGGGCGGGACGGAGGTTGTGGATCTTGAGCGGGTTCTGCTCCGCCATGATCAGTCGACCTCCTCGACCGTCACGAGGTGGCGGACGGTGTGCACCATGCCGCGGAACTCGGGGCGGTCCTCCTTGACGACCTGCGTGTTGATGCCCTTGAGACCAAGGGAGCGCAGGGTGTCACGGTGGTTCTGCTTGCTGCCGATGTAGGACTTGACCTGCGTGATCTTGAGCTGAGCCATGATCACACACCCGCCCCGGCACGAGCGCGCAGCAGAGCCGCGGGGGCGACGTCCTCGAGCGGCAGGCCACGGCGGGCCGCGACCTCCTCGGGGCGCTGCAGGCCCTTCAGGGCCTCCACGGTCGCGTGCACGATGTTGATCGCGTTGTCGGAGCCGAGCGACTTCGACAGGATGTCGTGGATACCGGCGCACTCGAGCACGGCACGCACCGGACCACCGGCGATAACACCGGTACCGGGGGACGCGGGCTTGAGCAGCACGACGCCGGCAGCCTTCTCACCCTGGATGGGGTGCGGGATGGTGCCCTGGATACGGGGGACCTTGAAGAAGTGCTTCTTGGCCTCCTCAACACCCTTGGCGATGGCGGCCGGCACCTCCTTGGCCTTGCCGTAACCGACACCCACGGTGCCGTCACCGTCGCCCACCACGACCAGCGCGGTGAAGCTGAAGCGACGACCACCCTTCACAACCTTGGCGACGCGGTTGATCGCGACGACGCGCTCAACGTACGCGGTCTTCTCGGCGGCAGCAGCGCCGCCGTCACGGCCCTTCCGGTCCCGCCGCTCGCCGCCACCGGCACCGCTTCCGCGGCGCTGGGGTCCAGCCATTGGATTACCTCTCTCTTTCCGCTAGCTACAAGCGGCTCAGAACTTGAGCCCGGCCTCGCGGGCGGCGTCCGCCAGGGCGGCGATGCGCCCGGCGTACTGGTTGCCACCACGGTCGAACACGACGGCCTCGACACCGGCGGCCTTGGCACGCTCGGCGACCAGGGCGCCGACCTGCTTGGCCTGGGCGGACTTGTCGCCCTCGCCACCGCGGATCGAGCTGTCCAGCGTGGACGCCGAAGCCAGGGTGTGGCCCTTCAGGTCGTCGATCACCTGCGCCACGATGTGGCGGTTGGAGCGGGTCACGACCAGACGGGGACGCTCCGCCGTACCGGACACCTTCTTGCGGATCCGGATGTGACGGCGCTTGATCGCGGCGCGCTTGTAGGCGTCGCCCTTGAGGATCTTCTGCCCGTATGCCATGGCTTACTTACCCGCCTTTCCGACCTTGCGGCGGATGACTTCGCCCTCGTACTTGACACCCTTGGCCTTGTACGGGTCGGGCTTGCGCAGCTTGCGGATGTTGGCCGCAACCTCGCCGACCTTCTGCTTGTCGATGCCCTCGACCTGGAAGCGGGTCGGGGTCTCCACCTTGAAGGTGATTCCCTCGGGCGCCTCGACGGTGATCGGGTGGCTGTAGCCGAGAGCGAACTCGAGGTTCGAACCCTTGGCGGTCACGCGGTAACCGACACCGCTGATCTCGAGCTTCTTCACGTAACCCTGGGTCACGCCGGTGATCATGTTCGCCACCAGCGTGCGGGACAGGCCGTGCAGGGCCTTGCTCTGACGCTCGTCGTTGGGGCGGGTGACGTTCAGAACGCCGTCCTCACCCTTGGCGATCTCGATCGGCGCCACGACGGTGTGGGTCAGCGTGCCCTTGGGGCCCTTGACCGAGACCGTCTGGCCGTCGATGGTGACGTCCACGCCGGCGGGAACCGTGATGGGGAGCTTGCCAATACGCGACATAGCTGTTTCCTCCGTTCCCTTCCGCTACCAGACGTAGGCGAGGACTTCCCCACCCACGCCCTTCTTGCCGGCCTGCTTGTCGGTGAGGAGCCCGTGCGACGTGGAGATGATCGCCACGCCGAGGCCGCCGAGCACCTTCGGCAGGTTGGTGGACTTCGCGTACACCCGGAGACCGGGCTTGGAGATCCGCTTGATGCCCGCGATGGAGCGCTCACGGTTCGGGCCGAACTTCAGCTCGAGGACGAGGTTCTTGCCGACCTCGGCGTCCTCGACCTTCCAGCCCGTGATGAAGCCCTCCTGCTGGAGGATCTCCGCGATGTGGGACTTGATCTTGGAGTGCGGCATCGACACCGAGTCGTGGTACGCCGAGTTCGCATTCCGCAGACGCGTCAACATGTCTGCGATCGGATCAGTCATGGTCATGAATTGGCCTTCGGCCTCTCTCGCCGGGGTTTCCTGGTGCGCCATCCCTCTCCCCGATCCGAGACGGGACGGGTGCGGCGCGGTGGACCTACGGCGTAGTAAGTCGTACGGGCGGCGACAGACGCCCAACCCCACAAGCCTAAGGCATGCGGAGGTGGGCGTCTGACCGCCCAGTTGCTTACCGAGAGCTTCAGGAATCCCGAATTAGGGGATTACCAGGAGCTCTTGGTCACGCCCGGCAGCTCGCCACGGTGAGCCATCTCACGAAGGCACACGCGGCACAGGCCGAACTTGCGGTACACGGAGTGGGGACGGCCGCAGCGCTGGCAGCGCGTGTAGCCCCGCACACCGAACTTGGGCTTGCGAGCAGCCTTCGCGATGAGAGCCTTCTTCGCCATCTCGCTCACGCCTCCTTGAACGGGAAGCCGAGGTGACGAAGGAGCGCGCGGCCCTCAGCGTCGTTGGTCGCCGTGGTGACCACGGTGATGTCCATACCCCGGACGCGGTCGATCTTGTCCTGGTCGATCTCGTGGAACATGACCTGCTCCGTGAGACCGAAGGTGTAGTTGCCACGGCCGTCGAACTGCTTGGGGGACAGGCCGCGGAAGTCGCGGATGCGCGGGAGCGCGAGCGACAGGGTGCGGTCCAGGAACTCCCACATGCGGTCGCCACGGAGCGTGACGTGGGCACCGATCGGCTGACCCTCACGCAGCTTGAACTGCGCGATGGACTTGCGGGCCTTGGTGACGGCCGGCTTCTGACCGGTGATGGTGGTCAGGTCGCGGATCGCGCCCTCGATCAGCTTCGAGTCACGGGCGGCGTCGCCGACACCCATGTTGACCACGATCTTCACGAGGCCGGGGATCTGCATGACGTTCTCGTACTTGAACTCGTCACGCAGCTTGCCCGCGATCTCCTCGCGGTACTTCGTCTTGAGACGCGGAGTGGTGGTGGTAGCCATCAGATGTCCTCACCCGTCCGCTTGGCAACGCGGATCTTGTTGCCCTCGTCGTCGAAGCGGTAACCGACACGCGTGACGACCTTGTTGCCGTCCTTCTCAACGACCAGCTGGACGTTGGAGACGTGGATCGGCGCCTCGGTCGTGACGATGCCGCCGGCCTGCGAACCGCGAGCGGTCGGACCGGCCTTGGTGTGCTTCTTGACCCGGTTGACACCCTCGACCAGGACGCGCTCCTCGCGCGGGAAAGCGGCAATGACCTTGCCCTGCTTGCCCTTGTCCTTGCCGGTGATGACCTGGACCAGGTCGCCCTTCTTGATCTTCATGCTTACAGCACCTCCGGAGCCAGCGAGATGATCTTCATGAACTTCTTCTCGCGCAGCTCACGCCCGACCGGGCCGAAGATGCGGGTGCCGCGAGGGTCGCCGTCGTTCTTCAGAATGACGGCGGCGTTCTCGTCGAAGCGGATGTACGAGCCGTCCGGACGGCGGCGCTCCTTGACGGTGCGAACGATGACCGCCTTGACGACGTCACCCTTCTTCACGTTGCCACCGGGGATCGCGTCCTTGACGGTGGCGACGATGACGTCACCGATGCCCGCGTAGCGGCGACCGGAGCCACCGAGCACACGGATGCAAAGGATCTCCTTCGCACCAGTGTTGTCGGCGACACGAAGTCGCGACTCCTGCTGGATCACGTCTATCTCCTGATCGTCTGCCGGTTCCCCGGGGGCCGTTCTTCAACGGCCCCCGGAGCCTGGCGGAACTGTCCTGCGGAATACCCGCAGGAATTACTTGGCCTTCTCGAGGATCTCGACGACGCGCCAGCGCTTCGTCGCCGACAGCGGGCGGGTCTCCGCGAGGAGGACCCGGTCGCCGACGCCGGCAGCGTTCTGCTCGTCGTGCGCCTTGAGCTTGTTCGTACGGCGGATGACCTTGCCGTACAGCGCGTGCTTCACGCGGTCCTCGACAGCGACGACGACGGTCTTGTCCATCTTGTCGCTGACGACGAGACCCTCACGGGTCTTGCGGAAGCCGCGGGCCTCTGCGTTCTCAGTCACGTTCTTCTCGCTCATCAGGCGTTCTCCACCGTTTCGATGCCCAGCTCACGCTCGCGCATCAGGGTGTAGATCCGCGCGATGTCCTTGCGGACCGCCTTGAGACGGCCGTGGTTCTCGAGCTGACCCGTCGCCGCCTGGAAGCGGAGGTTGAACAGCTCTTCCTTGGCCTCGCGGAGCTTCGCAAGAAGCTCCTCGTTGCCCAGCTCGCGCAGCTCGGACGCCTTGGTACCGGCCGACATCACGCTTCACCTGCCTCGCGCTTGACGATCCGGCACTTCATCGGCAGCTTGTGGGCCGCACGAGTCAGCGCCTCACGGGCGATCTTCTCGTTGGGGTACGACAGCTCGAACATCACGCGTCCGGGCTTGACGTTGGCGATCCACCACTCCGGAGAACCCTTACCGGAACCCATGCGGGTCTCGGCGGGCTTCTTGGTGAGGGGACGGTCCGGGTAGATGTTGATCCAGACCTTGCCACCACGCTTGATGTGACGCGTCATGGCGATACGAGCGGCCTCGATCTGACGGTTCGTCACATACGCCGGGGTGAGCGCCTGGATGCCGTACTCGCCGAACGCAACCGTCGTGCCACCCTTGGCAGCGCCGCTGCGTCCGGGGTGGTGCTGCTTGCGGTGCTTGACCCTACGGGGGATCAGCATGTCGGTCAGGCCTCCGTTCCGGTGCTCTCAGCCGGAGCGGACGCGGGAGCCTCGGCCTTGGGGGCCTCGGCGCCGGCAGCCTGCTGCGGCTTGCGACCGCGCCGCTCGCCACCGCGGCCACCACGGGCCGGGCGGTCGGCACCGCCACGGGCCGGGCGGTTACCCGCACGGGCCGCAGCGTTCTCGGCGCGGACCTCGGCGATGTTCTTGACGTCGCCCTTGTAGATCCAGACCTTCACACCGATGCGGCCGAAGGTCGTCTTGGCCTCGAAGAAGCCGTAGTCCACGTTCGCGCGGAGCGTGTGCAGGGGCACGCGGCCCTCGCGGTAGAACTCCGAGCGGGACATCTCGGCGCCACCGAGGCGGCCACCGCACTGGATCTTGATGCCCTTGGCGCCGGCCTTCATCGCCGACTGCATGCTCTTACGCATGGCGCGGCGGAAGGAGACGCGGGAGGAGAGCTGCTCGGCGACGGCCTGAGCGACCAGCTGAGCGTCGGTCTCGGGGTTCTTGACCTCGAGGATGTTCAGCTGGACCTGCTTGCCCGTGAGCTTCTCGAGGTCACCGCGGATGCGGTCGGCCTCGGCGCCACGGCGGCCGATGACGATGCCCGGACGAGCGGTGTGGATGTCCACACGCACGCGGTCACGGGTGCGCTCGATCTCGACCTTGGAGATGCCGGCGCGCTCCATGCCGGACGTCATCATCCGACGGATGGCGACGTCTTCCTTGACGTAGTCCTTGTACAGCTTGTCGGCGTACCACCGGGACTTGAAGTCCGTGGTGACACCGAGCCGGAACCCATGCGGGTTAACCTTCTGGCCCATTACCGGGTTCCTTCCTTGCTGCTGACGACCACGGTGATGTGGCTGGTCCGCTTGCGGATCCGGTAGGCACGGCCCTGGGCGCGCGGCCGGAACCGCTTCAGGGTCGGGCCCTCGTCGACGTACGCCTCGGAGATGTAGAGGCTGTCGGCGTCGGTGTGGTCGTAGTTGTGCGCGGCGTTGGCAATGGCGCTGTCGAGCACCTTGCCGACCGGAACCGAGGCTGCCTGCGGAGCGAATCGCAGAACAGCCTGGGCCTCCGTGGCGTCCATGCCACGGATGAGGTCCACCACACGGCGGGCCTTCATGGGCGTGACGCGGATGTACCGCGCCTGGGCCCTGGCTTCCATGGTTGTCCCTTCAGAGTTACTTACGTGTCTGAATGCGATCCGCTGTTAGCGGCGCTTCGACTTCCGGTCTTCCTTGACGTGGCCCCGGAAGGTGCGCGTCGGCGAGAACTCGCCGAGCTTGTGACCGACCATCGACTCGGTGACGAACACCGGGATGTGGGTCTTGCCGTTGTGCACCGCGATCGTGTGGCCCAGCATGGCCGGGACGATCATGGAGCGACGGGACCAGGTCTTGATGACGTTCTTGGTGCCGGCTTCGTTCTGGGCGTCCACCTTCTTGATGAGGTGTCCGTCGACGAAGGGCCCCTTCTTGAGACTGCGCGGCATCTAAACCCGCTCCTAGCGCTTCTTGTTCGTCTTGCGGCGGCGGACGATGTACTTGTTCGACGCCTTCTTGGGCGAACGAGTACGACCTTCCTTCTGGCCCCAGGGGCTGACCGGGTGGCGACCACCGGAGGTCTTGCCCTCACCACCACCGTGCGGGTGGTCAACCGGGTTCATCGCCACACCGCGAACGGTCGGGCGGACGCCCAGCCAGCGCTTACGGCCGGCCTTGCCCCAGTTGATGTTGCTCTGCTCGGCGTTGCCGACCTCGCCGACCGTGGCGCGGCAGCGCTGGTCGACCAGGCGGATCTCACCGGACGGCATGCGGAGGTGGGCCATCGTGCCCTCCTTCGCGAGCAGCTGCACGGAGGCACCGGCGGAGCGGGCGAACTTGGCGCCGCCGCCCGGACGAAGCTCCACGGAGTGGATCGTCGTACCGACCGGGATGTTGCGCAGCGCCAGGTTGTTGCCGGGCTTGATGTCGGCGCCGGGACCGTTCTCGATCCGGTCGCCCTGGGTCAGGCCCTTCGGCGCCAGGATGTAGCGCTTCTCGCCGTCCGCGTAGTGGAGCAGCGCGATGCGCGCGGTGCGGTTGGGGTCGTACTCGATGTGCGCGACCTTCGCCGGCACGCCGTCCTTGTCGTGACGACGGAAGTCGATCACTCGGTAGGCGCGCTTGTGTCCGCCACCCTGGTGGCGAACGGTCACACGACCGGCGTTGTTACGGCCGCCCTTGCTGTGCAGCGGGCGGACCAGCGACTTCTCCGGCGTGGACCGCGTGACCTCGACGAAGTCGGCGACGCTGGAACCACGACGGCCCGGCGTAGTCGGCTTGTACTTGCGGATTCCCATTTCTCAGTCCTCGTCCGATATCGGACGATCCGACCCGCTTACGCGGTCGGACCGCCGAAGATGTCGATACGGTCGCCCTCGGCGAGGGTCACGATCGCGCGCTTGGTCGCCGCACGCTGGCCGAAGCCGGTGCGGGTCCGCTTGCGCTTGCCGATGCGGTTGATCGTGTTGACCCCGGTGACCTTGACCGAGAAGACCGCCTGGACGGCCTCCTTGATCTGGGTCTTGTTGGCGCGCGGGTCGACGATGAACGTGTACTTGTTCTCGTCCAGGAGCGCGTAGCTCTTCTCGGAGACGACCGGCTTCAGCAGCACGTCACGGGGGTCCGTGTACGACTTGCTGAGCGGGGTCTCGACCGTGTTCTTGCCCTCGGTCGCGTGGCGACGCGCCTTGGCGACGCGCGCGGCCTTGGCGGCCTTCGCAGCCTTGGAGGCAATGCTCGGGTGACGCGTAGCCATCAGGCCTCGCTCCCTTCGGTGTCGTTGGCCTTCGGGCCGGCGACGAAGGACTCGAGAGCGGCCTGGGTGAAGACCACGTCGTCCGAGACGATCACGTCGTACGTGTTCAGCTGGCCCGGCTCCAGGATGTGGACCTGGGGCAGGTTGCGGGCGGACAGCCACGCGGCCTCGTCGGCGCGCTCGACGACCAGGAGCAGGTTCTTGCGCTCCGAGATCTTGCCGAACAGCGTGCGAGCGGCCTTGGTGCTGGGGGTCTCGCCCTCGATCACGCCGGAGACGACGTGGATGCGGTTGTGGCGGGCCCGGTCGGTGAGGGCGTGACGCAGGGCGGCAGCCTTCATCTTCTTCGGGGTCCGCTGCGAGTAGTCACGCGGCACGGGACCGTGCACGACGCCACCACCGGCGAACTGGGGCGCGCGGGTCGAGCCCTGACGGGCGCGGCCGGTGCCCTTCTGGCGGTACGGCTTCTTGCCGCCACCGCGAACCTCGCCACGGGTCTTGGTCTTGTGCGTGCCCTGACGGGCAGCAGCGTTCTGCGCGACGACGACCTGGTGGATCAGCGGGATGCTGACCTTCTCCACGCCGAAGATCTCCGCGGGGAGCTCGACGCTACCGGTCTTCTCGCCGGCAGGCGAAAGGATGTCAACAGTGCTCATCGGTACCTCAGGCCCCCTTGGCCGCGGTGCGGACCAGGACGAGGCCGCCGTTCGGACCGGGAACCGCGCCCTTGATGAGCAGCAGACCCTTCTCCGCGTCAACGGCGTGGACGGTCAGGTTCTGGGTGGTGACGCGCTCGTTGCCCATGCGACCCGCCATGCGGAGGCCCTTGAACACACGGCCCGGGGTGGCGCAGCCACCGATGGAACCGGGAGAGCGGTGCTTGCGCTGGGTGCCGTGTCCGGCGCCGAGGCCCTTGAAGTTGTGACGCTTCATGACACCGGCGAAGCCCTTGCCCTTGCTCTTGCCGGTCACGTCCACCTTGACGCCCGCCTCGAAGACCTCAGCGGAGATCTCCTGGCCCAGCGTGTACTCGGAGGCGTCCGCGGTGCGGATCTCGACGAGGTGGCGGCGGGGAGTGACGTCGGCCTTGGCGAAGTGGCCCTTGAGGGGCTTGTTCACCTTGCGCGGGTCGATCTCGCCGAACGCGATCTGGACGGACTCGTAGCCGTCGACGTCGTTCGTACGGACCTGGGTGACGACGTTGGGGCCGGCCTTGACGACGGTGACCGGAACAACGCGGTTGTTCTCGTCCCACACCTGCGTCATGCCGAGCTTCTCGCCCAGGATGCCCTTGATCTGCTTAGCCATTCTCAGATCACCAGCCCTCAGAGCTTGATCTCGATGTCGACACCGGCCGGGAGGTCGAGTCGCATCAGAGAGTCAACGGTCTTGGGGGTGGGGTCGAGAATGTCGATCAGGCGCTTGTGCGTGCGCATCTCGAAGTGCTCGCGCGAGTCCTTGTACTTGTGCGGCGACTTGATGACGCAGTACACGTTCTTCTCAGTGGGCAGCGGCACCGGGCCCGCGACCGACGCACCAGTGCGGGTCACCGTCTCGACGATCTTCTTCGCCGAGGAGTCGATGACCTCGTGGTCGTAGGCCTTGAGCCGGATGCGGATCTTCTGTCCCGCCATGGCTACTCAGTAGTCCTGTCTCTTCTACAGCTCTGGAACCTGGTGTTCCTCTGACACTTTCTCCGACCCACGCGGTCGGGCGTGTCGCGCTTCCACTGACACAGATGTCCCTTGTTCGAACATCCCTGATCTTGGGAAAGAGGTTCACCGGGTGCCTGGCCGGTGCCGCACCACACTTCCCGGAAGATTCCCGTACGTCCGCCCCAGTGCTGCCCGAGGGCAGTTAGGACGACGAGTACTGTGGGACTCGCTTCCGGTCCTCCCGGCGGGAGGCGCGCAGCATCAACACTCGACCGAGCAACTCGGACAGTCTGCCATATGGGGCAGGGGCCTGGCCAATCGGGCCGGAGAGAATACCCCGAGAGTGACGTAGGTCAAACACGGGTGCCCTTCGCAACGATCACGCATAGAGCGGACCGATCCCTTCCACTCTGTTCTACGCTGTGCCACCTCGTGAGTACGGAGTGCGTGGGGACGCACTCGGGGGTGGGGGCTGAACATGTCATCGATGCTGCGCGGATCCGCACGCGGGCTGTCGCGCGCCGGGATCACCGTGGGAACCGCCGTGCTGTTGCTCGGCCTGCTGCCGGTGCCGGCCCACGCGCACCGCGACGGATGTCACCGCTGGCATTCGTGTCCGTCCGACACCGGCTCGTACGTGTGCGGCGATCTCGGCTACGACACCTACTGCGGCGGAACGGTCGACAGCGACCCGCCCGAGTCGCTCGACCTCACGGCGCCCCGGCGGCCTAAGGTCGCCCGGCCCCACGTCGGCAAGGGCGGCAGGGTCAGCCTGACGGTCACCGCCGAGCGGGGCGCCCGGATCGAGGTCGCCGAGACCGACGAGTACGACGTGGACAGCGGCGTCGTCGCCAAGGCCACGGCGACCGGGGGCGCCCAGACCATCGGCTTCAAGGCCGACAGCGGTTCGCACACCTACAGCGTCACGGCCACCGACAGCGCCGGGAACACCAGCGACGCGACCGACGACATCACCGTCGACGTGGACGCCGACGCACCGGAGATCTCGGACTTCTCCGTGGCCGACGCCGACGCCACGACCGCCACGGCGCGCGTGTCGTTCGCCTCCGAGGCGGGAGCGGCGTACGAGCTGACCGTGTCGGGCCGCAAGAAGCGGCTCACCGGGGTCGTGGACGACGACGGCAAGGTGCCGGACACGGCTCTCGTCCTGCCGGACGGCAGTTACACCGTCCGTCTCGCGGTCACGGACGACGCGGGCAACGTCGGCCGGGCGGAGCGAAAGCTGAAGGTGGACGTGGGCGAGCTCGCCCCGACGGTGGCCGCCGACCGCGAGCGCGGTTCCGGACGTATCCGGTTCACCGTCACCGCCCCGCCGCACAGCAAGGGCACCCTCCGGATCGCCGGCACGGCGGACCGGGCCTTCACCACGGACGCGGACGGACGTGCCGAGGTCGACGCCCGGCTGCCCGACGGCCGCTACCCCGCGCCGGTGGTCGAGGTGACCGACCCCTACGGCCGAAACGGCCGTACGAGCGGCCGGAAGCTGGTCGTCGACACCGCCGCCCCGGCGCTGAAGGTCGTCTCCGACGCCGACCGCGCGGCTCACGGTGACCTGACCCTCGCGGTGACGGCGGAGGCGCACTCCGAGGTCGTGGTGGCGTACGGCTCGAAGACTCGCGACGGCTTCACCTCCGCCGGTCACCGTGCCACGGTGACCAGGGCGCTCTCCCCCGGCACCTACCACGTCACCGTCACCGCGACGGACGCGTACGGCAACGCCACCGTCAGGCGACTGAGCATCACGGTGGACGACCGACGGACCGCGGGCGAGTGGCTGCTGCTCCTGCTCAAGGCGCTGCTGGTGACGGCGCTGATCGCGGTCGTCTGGTACGTCCGTCGCCGTACCCGCCAGGCCCGCGAGGCCCGCCGGACGGCACGTGGCCTCGAACGGTTCGAACGGGAGCTGGACACGTGGCGACGCCGGCGCGAGCGGCTGGTCGAACTCGCCGAGTTCGCGGCGGAGTTGGGAGAGATGGAGCAGGACGGGGGCGGATGGCTCGCCGACTGGGGCAAGCGGAAGCGGGGCGAGTCGGTGTGGTGGGTGACCGATGCCGACCTGGTGCAGCCCGGCACCGTCGGCACGGGCGCCTGCGTGAAGGATTCGGGCACGCTGGTGGTCACCGGACAGCGCGTGCTCCTCGTCGGCCGGAAGCGCCGCGAGTGGCTCTTCTCGAAGCTGGTGCAGATCGAGCACTCGGGCGGGGACCTCACATGGATGCGGGTCGCCAACCGCACCACCATGTCCGGCGTCCGCTACCGGCGTGAGAGCGAGAAGACCCTCGTGGCCATCGAGTCGGCCGTCGCGGAAGCCCCGGCGGGCGCGGCCCGGGAACTGGGCACCGGGCGCGGGCCGATTCTGGCCCGGCTGCGTCAGGCGATCCGGGAGCACGACCGGCACCGGCCGTCTCCGCCCGCACAGCCAGCGTCCGCCGACCGGACGGCGGTGCCGGTCACGTCCGGCTGACCTTGTCGGCCTAGGGCGCGCCCGGTCTAGGCCCGGCGCGCCCTAGGCCCCTCGCAGCCGCCCGAACGCCCCCTCCAACCCCCGCTTCAGCACCCGCGCCACCGGCCGCTCCACATACCGGTGCACCAGCCAGCTCAGTACCAGGAAACCTGCGATCACGGCGGTCACCAGCAGTCGTGCGTCCATCGTGCCCTGCAGGCGGTCGATGAGGGTCGTACCGGCGACGTAGTGCAGGAGATACAGCGGATACGTGAGGCTGCCCGCCGTCGCCAGCCACTTCCAGCGGAGTCGGTCCGTCGCGCCCAGCGCGATCGCGACCATGACCAGCAGGAACCCGGTGAAGAGGCCGACACTCCCCCGCCAGCCCGACACATGCTCGAAGTCGTCGATACGCAGGCCCAGTTGGCGCTGCCCCATCAGCCACGCCATCGCGAGGATCCCCCACAGCAGCAGGTCCTGGCCGAAGCGGTGCATCAGGTAGAGGGCGAGCCCCGCGATGAAGAACCAGGCGCCCTCGGGGTTCGCCGCGAGTGTCAGAGGGGCGAAGTGCGCCGCCGGCGCCAGCATCGCCGCCGCGCCCCACGCGCAGCAGAAGACGACCACCTTGCGGTACGTCAGCCCCGTGGCGACGACCGCGAGGAAGAGCAGGTAGAAACGCAGCTCGGACCAGAGAGTCCAGTACACCCCGTCGACGCTGTCGACGCCCGAACCGGACTGCAGCATCGTGAGGTTGAGCAGGATGTCGCGCGCCCTCAGGCGTTCCCAGACGCCGGGCAGCGCCACGACCACGGTTGTCGTGAAGACGATGGCGAACCAGTACGCCGGGTAGAGGCGGATCACACGTGAGACGAAGAACTGGCGTGGGCCGCGGCCCCAGCAGGACATGCAGATCACGAAGCCGCTGATCACGAAGAAGATCTCGACGCCGATCCAGCCGTAGGCCGCGAAGCGGAACACCGTCGGCATCACCTCCGACACCGGCCGGCCCCACACGGCGTTGCCCGGCCGGTCGACCCGCCAGCTGCCGGCGTAGTGGTGGACGGCAACCATCAGGGCGGCGAGGAGGCGGATGCCGTCCACGGCGTACAGGCGCGGGCGTTCGGGGCGGTGCGGGGGTCTGTGGCGGTCGACCCGCACCGTTCGCAGCTGCTGCGTCGGTCGGTCGACCACCACGGACATCGACGATCATCCCCTGCCTGGCTGCTCGGACCCCCTCACGCTAGAGCGTCACATCCACCCCGAAGTGGAGGGAAAGGGGCATCCTCGGCGCCGTGTCCCACAGAGTTCGCCCAGCCTTCACAGGACGAGCGAAGGATGAGCGAAGGTCAGGCGAACGGGCAGGCGAAGGGGAAGGCGAACGGGCAAGCGAAAGGGCCCGTACGACCGAAGTCGTACGGGCCCTCTCAGAGGCCTAGCGGCTCAGAGTCACTTGTTGATCTTGGTGACCTGGCCGGCGCCGACCGTCCGGCCACCCTCACGGATGGCGAACTTCAGGCCCTCTTCCATGGCGATGGGCTGGATGAGCTCCACCTTCATCTCGGTGTTGTCACCCGGCATGACCATCTCGGTGCCCTCGGGGAGGGTCACCACGCCGGTCACGTCCGTCGTACGGAAGTAGAACTGCGGACGGTAGTTGTTGAAGAACGGCGTGTGGCGGCCACCCTCGTCCTTGGACAGGATGTAGGCCTGCGCCTCGAACTCGGTGTGCGGGGTGACCGAGCCCGGCTTGATGATGACCTGGCCGCGCTCGACGTCCTCGCGCTTGATGCCGCGGAGCAGCAGACCGACGTTCTCACCGGCCTGGCCCTCGTCGAGCAGCTTGCGGAACATCTCGATGCCGGTGACCGTGGTGGAGGTCTTCTCCGGCTTGATGCCGATGATGTCGACGGTCTCGTTGACCTTCAGGACACCACGCTCGATACGGCCGGTGACGACCGTACCGCGACCGGTGATCGTGAAGACGTCCTCGATCGGCATGAGGAACGGCTTGTCGACGTCGCGCTCCGGCTCCGGGATCGACTCGTCGACGGCCTTCATCAGGTCCAGGACCGACTGGCCCCACTCCTTGTCGCCCTCGAGCGCCTTCAGAGCGGAAACCTTGACGACCGGAACGTCGTCGCCCGGGAACTCGTACTCGGAGAGGAGCTCACGCACCTCGAGCTCGACGAGCTCCAGGATCTCCTCGTCGTCCACCATGTCGGCCTTGTTCAGGGCGACGACGATGTACGGAACGCCGACCTGGCGGGCCAGGAGCACGTGCTCCTTGGTCTGCGGCATCGGGCCGTCGGTGGCGGCGACCACGAGGATGGCGCCGTCCATCTGGGCAGCACCGGTGATCATGTTCTTGATGTAGTCCGCGTGACCGGGGCAGTCGACGTGGGCGTAGTGACGGGTCTCCGTCTGGTACTCGACGTGCGCGATGGAGATGGTGATACCGCGCTGGCGCTCTTCGGGAGCCTTGTCGATCTGGTCGAACGCCGAGGCCTCGTTCAGGTCCGGGAACGCGTCGTGCAGCACCTTGGTAATGGCGGCCGTGAGGGTCGTCTTACCGTGGTCGATGTGACCGATGGTGCCGATGTTGACGTGCGGCTTAGTCCGCTCGAACTTCGCCTTCGCCACTGGGGTCCTCCTGGGAGTGGTTCTGAACGCCTTGCTTCATCGGCGCCAGGTGATCTTTGCTGGATGGCCCGGATCCCCGGGGCATTCCTCCGCTCTTGCGGCGGAATGCCCCGTGAGGCTCCGGAGTCAAGCCTACGGCGTGTGAACGCGGTGCGTTACTCGCCCTTGGCCTTCGCGATGATCTCCTCGGCGACGTTCCGCGGAACCTCGGCGTAGGAGTCGAACTGCATGGAGTAGCTGGCGCGGCCGGACGTCTTGCTGCGCAGGTCGCCGACGTAGCCGAACATCTCCGAAAGGGGCACGAGGCCCTTCACGACGCGGGCACCGGCCCGCTCCTCCATGGCCTGGATCTGGCCACGGCGGGAGTTGATGTCGCCGATGACCTCGCCCATGTAGTCCTCGGGCGTGGTGACCTCGACGGCCATCATCGGCTCGAGCAGCACGGGGCTGGCCTTGCGGGCGGCCTCCTTGAAGGCCTGCGAGCCGGCGATCTTGAAGGCGAGCTCGGAAGAGTCGACCTCGTGGTAGCCACCGTCGTGCAGGATCACACGGACACCGGTCATCTCGTAACCGGCCAGGATGCCGAACTGCATGGCCTCCTGCGCACCCGCGTCCACCGAAGGGATGTACTCCTTGGGGATACGGCCACCGGTCACCTTGTTGATGAACTCGTACGAGGCGTCGCCGCCCTCGATCGGCTCGATGCCGATCTGGACCTTGGCGAACTGACCCGTACCACCGGTCTGCTTCTTGTGCGTGTAGTCGACGCGCTCGACGGCCTTGCGGATCGTCTCGCGGTACGCGACCTGCGGCTTGCCGACGTTGGCCTCGACCTTGAACTCACGGCGCATACGGTCGACCAGCACCTCGAGGTGCAGCTCGCCCATACCACCGATGATGGTCTGGCCGGTCTCCTCGTCCGAGTGGACCTGGAAGGACGGGTCCTCCTCGGCCAGGCGCTGGATCGCGACGCCCAGCTTCTCCTGGTCGCCCTTCGACTTGGGCTCGATGGCGACCTGGATGACCGGCGCCGGGAAGTCCATGGACTCCAGGATCACCGGCTGCTTGTCGTCGCACAGCGTCTCACCGGTCGTGGTCTGCTTCAGACCCATGACGGCGATGATGTCGCCGGCGCCCACCGAGTCGATCTCCTCACGCTTGTTCGCGTGCATGCGGTAGATCTTGCCGATGCGCTCCTTCTTGCCCTTGACGGAGTTCAGCACCGAGGTGCCGGACTCCAGGCGGCCCGAGTAGACCCGGACGAAGGTGAGCTTGCCGAGGTGCGGGTCGCTCATGATCTTGAACGCGAGGGCCGACAGCGGCTCGTCCTCGGACGGCTTGCGCTTGACGATCTCCTCCGGGTCGTTGACGGCGTGGCCCTCGATGGCCTCGACGTCGAGCGGGGAGGGGAGGTAGCGCACGACCGCGTCGAGCAGGGGCTGGACGCCCTTGTTCTTGAACGCGGTACCGCAGAACACCGGGGTGACCGTGGTGTCCTTGGACTTGCCGGACGCGATGGTGATGCGACGGATCGCGGCGTACAGCTGCTCCTCGGTGGGCTCGGTGCCCTCGAGGTACAGCTCCATGATCTCCTCGTCGTTCTCGGCCACGGCCTCCAGAAGCTTGCCGCGGTACTCCTCGGCAGCCTCGGCGTGCGTGTCCGGGATGTCGACGACGTCGTACATCTCGCCCTTGGTGGCCTCGGCGGACCAGACGAGCGCCTTCATGCGGACCAGGTCCACGACGCCCTTGAAGTCGGCCTCGGCACCGATCGGGAGCTGCATGACGATCGGCTGCGCGCCCAGGCGGTCCGAGATCATGTCCACGCAGCGGTGGAACTCGGCGCCCGTGCGGTCGAGCTTGTTGACGAAGCAGATACGCGGAACGCCGTAGCGGTCCGCCTGACGCCACACGGTCTCGGACTGGGGCTCAACACCGGCGACGCCGTCGAACACCGTCACGGCACCGTCGAGCACGCGCAGCGAACGCTCCACCTCGACGGTGAAGTCGACGTGGCCCGGCGTGTCGATGATGTTGATGGTGTGGTCGACGTCTTCCAGCGGCCAGTGACAGGTGGTGGCAGCAGAGGTGATCGTGATGCCACGCTCCTGCTCCTGCTCCATCCAGTCCATGGTGGCAGCGCCGTCGTGGACCTCACCGATCTTGTAAGACACACCGGTGTAGAACAGGATCCGCTCGGTGGTGGTCGTCTTGCCCGCGTCGATGTGGGCCATGATGCCGATGTTGCGCACCTTGGCCAGGTCAAGTGAAGTGGTAGCCATAAGGCTTCAGTCTTCTCTCGGTCTCGATGTGGGTAGCGACTACCAGCGGTAGTGCGCGAAGGCCTTGTTGGACTCGGCCATCTTGTGGGTGTCCTCGCGCTTCTTCACAGCGGCACCGAGGCCGTTGGAGGCGTCGAGAAGCTCGTTGAGCAGACGCTCGGTCATGGTCTTCTCGCGACGGGCGCGGGAGTAACCGACCAGCCAGCGCAGCGCGAGCGTGTTGGCACGACCGGGCTTGACCTCGATCGGAACCTGGTACGTCGCACCACCGACACGGCGGGACTTGACCTCGAGGGTCGGCTTGATGTTCTCCAGTGCGCGCTTCAGCGTGATGATCGGGTCGTTGCCCGTCTTCTCACGCAGACCCTCCATGGCACCGTAGACGATGCGCTCGGCGGTGGAGCGCTTGCCGTTCAGCAGCACCTTGTTGATGAGGGAGGTCACCAGAGGAGAACCGTAGACCGGGTCGATGATGACCGGGCGCTTCGGGGCGGGGCCCTTACGAGGCATTCTTACTTCTCCTTCTTGGCGCCGTAACGGCTGCGAGCCTGCTTGCGGTTCTTGACACCCTGGGTGTCGAGCGAGCCGCGGATGATCTTGTAGCGAACACCCGGCAGGTCCTTCACACGGCCGCCGCGCACGAGCACGATGGAGTGCTCCTGCAGGTTGTGTCCCTCACCCGGAATGTAAGCGGTGACCTCGATCCCGCTGGTCAGACGCACACGCGCGACCTTACGCAGGGCCGAGTTCGGCTTCTTCGGGGTGGTCGTGAACACACGCGTGCAGACGCCGCGACGCTGAGGGGAACCCTCGAGTGCGGGCGTCTTGTTCTTCTCGACCTTGTCCTGCCGGCCCTTACGGACCAGCTGCTGGATCGTAGGCACTACTTCTCCGGTTTCTGTGTGCCGATGGGTACAGCTAACCTGGAACTTCGCCGACCCACGCGGTCGGGTGTGTCGAATCCGGCGGACTCCCGCCGCGAGGCGAAAAGAGCACAGATTACGGTGGCCAGTCTTGACTCGCTATGCGGTTGATGGCACGCACAAGAGCCAGGGCACACCCCAGGCACAAGGTCTGAGCGTACCTACCTCAAACGCTACGGTCAAAACAAATGGGCCTCACCCGCATCGCCATGCGGAGCATGTCAAGACCCTGCACCGTCTTTGATCTTCGATTTCACACCCCGGTCATCTACGGCGGCTACGTCACCGCAGCTCAGGAGCCTCACGCGCCGGCGAGTGCCGCCGCCATGAGGATCGTGATGATCAGCGCCCATCCGGCGACCGACATCCAGCCCAGCACGAGCCCGGTCATCGCCAGTCCGTCGCCGCGCTCGCCGGTGCGTTGCATCTCACTGCGGGCGGTGTGCCCGAGGATGACCGCGGGCAGCCCGGTGAGCCCCCCGGTCACGACCGTGAGCACCCCGCAGATGAGCGAGCCGACCGCCTTGGCGTTCGTGGGCGGCGCGGCGGGCAGGAAGGTGGCGGGCACGGGTCCCACGGGCGGCCTGTTGACCGGTACGGGCCCCTGCGGCAGGTCGGCCACCAGCAGCGCCAGCTCCCCCACCGTCCGCGCCTCGTAGGCCCGCGCGACCCGCTTCTCGAACTCGGAGTGCTGCAGCCGGCCTTCCCCGTACCCGGCTCTGAGCACGTCGACGGCCCGCTCCCGCTCCGCGTGGGAGGCGAGCATGGAGGAGGAGGCCTGGGCCTGCCAGGGCTGCGGGACACCTTGTCCCGACTGCCACGGCTGCCATGGCGTCGGCTGTGACTGCGACACGGGCGCCTCCCCCCAAAAGCGAATCAACGCCTCCATCATCCTCTAACGCATCGTTTCCGGCACCGGTTCCCGGACGGGGACATCTACTTCCGGCCGTTGCCGGAGCCCGGCAGCCGAAACCCACCCGATGTGGTGCGGATCGTCCCTGACGCCGGGGCGGGAACGCGCCCCACGATGGCCCGAGGGGATGCGACGGGGGTGGGGACGATGACCGCGGGCCGAGCTTCGTGGGGACGGTTCCTGGGCTACGGGCTGCTGAGCAGGACGGCCGCCTTCGCCGTGCTGGTCCTCGCCCTCGGCCTGCTGCCGGTCGGCGACGGCTGGGCGGGGCTCCTCATGTACCTCGCCCTGGTGGTGCCGCCGACCCTGGCGGCCCGCCGCTTCGCCCTGCCCCCGGCGCCCGGGAAGAAGCGCCCGACCGAGAGGCGCCCGACCGCCACGGAAGCGGCCGAGCGCGCCGTCACGTCGTACGGCGACCTGCTGCGCCTGGAGACCTACCGGCCCGGCCCCGGCGCCGACCCGGACGACCTCGCCGCGTACCGCACCGCCCTGGACGTCTACGACGAGGCGAAGCGCAGCGCCCCCGCCCGGGTACCGGAGCTGCTGGAACGCGGCAGGGCGGCCCTGGACCGGCTGGACTCCGCCCGCCTCGCCGGCACGGACATCACCTGGATCCGCGGCACCGGCGACACCCGGGTGCACGTGCCCGCCCCGGGCGACGGCCCCGCCCTGCTGGTCTTCGAGACCGACGACCTTCACGGCGGCTTCCGGGTCTACGAGGGTGGAGGCCGGGGCGTACGCCCGCGGGAGCTGTTCGGCGTCGGGTACGAGGCCTGGAGTCCGGTGTGCGGCAGGGCCAGGGTGCTGGTGCCCGGCCGGCGCGGCGCGCGGTTGCTGCTGGACGTCCGCGCACCGGGCGCGTGGCGGATCGCCCTGCGCCCGCCCGGCGAGATCCGGCGACTGGAGCAGGAGCTGCGGGGGCGGGGCATCGAGACGGTCCTCAAGGACGAGGGGTGCCGCCTGATCGAGTTCGAGCACCGCGCCAGGGGCCCGTTCGCCCTCCACGAACTCACCCGCACCCACCACACCGGCCGGCTGCTCGCCGAGGGCCACGACAGCGCCCGCCTGACCGTGGCGGTACCGGAGCGCCGCCGGACACTCCGCGTCGACGCCACCGGCTGCTGGATCCTGCGCCTCCAGCCCTGACCGATCCGCAAGCACCGCGCGATGCGCCCGCCTGGACTCGACATACGTCTGTCGGCCACTGCGGCCGATTGCCGCCCGTTACCGCCGCCCTCCCGTCAAGTACGTTGAAAGGTTGCGGAACCGTGCACGTCAGCGCAGGTTAACGAGGGGGCCAGGCTATGACCGGGGGGCAGACGTACGCGTGGGACGACGCGGGATTCGATGATCGGGTGCCGTTCCTTGCCCGGCTGGAAAAAGAGGACAGGCTCGGACTGCTCGCCATAGGACGCCCGCTGAGCTATCCGGCACGCAGTGTGATCATGCGACAGGACGAGCCGTCGGCCCACGTGCTGCTTCTGCTGCACGGCTGGACGAAGGTCACGGTGCTCGCAGTCAACGGCTACGAGGCCCTACTGGCTCTGCGCGGGCCGGGAGACATAGTCGGCGAGGGCGCCGCGCTCAGCAGGCGCCAACGCTCGGCGTCGGTCACCGCGCTGGAGCCGGTCGACGCGGTGGTGATCGAGGAGAGCCGGTTCACTGCGTTCCTCACGGACAACGCACGCGTGTCAATGCATCTGCTCGGCCTCTCCACCGACCGGCAGCGCTCCACCGACCGCCGCAGACTGGAATGGGCCGCCCTCTCGGTGCGCGAGCGGCTGGCCGTCCTGCTCCTCGAACTCGTCCGCACCCACGGAAAACGCACGGACGAAGGCATCGAACTCACCATCGGCCTCAGCCAACAGGAGTTCGCGGGCTCGGTCGGCTCCTCCCGCGAGGCGGTCGCCCGACTCCTCAGGGACCTGCGCAGCCGCAAGGTCGTCGTCACCAGGCGTCGGCGCCTCGTCGTGCTCCGACCCGACGTCCTGCGCCGCATCGCTGCCGGGAGCGCCGCCTGACCGTACGGGGGCCGCTGTCTCCTGTCTGTGCACACGGTCACAGTCCGTCCGTGTCATCGGACCTCGGCCGTACGTCCGAAGGCAGCCATCGTGCTGGGCATCGAGCCCGACTCACGAGAGGCAGCCATGACCCAGCGCATGACCGACCCTGTGTACCGCACCATCCTGCTCTTCGACATCGAGCAGTTCGGTAGGCGCGACAACGTGGAGCAGGCGTATCTGCGCCGCATGCTCTACGACGTCGTCGACGACACGCTCCTGCACGGCGGCGTCGACGAGACCTCAAGGCTGCGCGCGGACCGCGGTGACTCCGTGATGGAACTCATCGACACCCAGATCTCCGTGCCGGCACTCGCCAAGGCGCTGCTGACCGAGACCCCCGCTCTCCTGCACGCGAAGAACCGCCTGATCGCCGAAAGCACACGCATGCGTCTGCGCATCGTGCTCTCCGCCGGCTACGTCGCCGTGGACGAACTCGGCGGCTGGGTCGGGCGGGACCTCAACCACGCCGTCCGACTGCTGGACTGCGAACCGCTGCGCGAGGCCCTGAGGGATTGCGGCGAGGACTGCGTGCTGTGCGCGTCCGACGGCATTTATCAGGGAGTCGTGTCCGACGGCCCGCTGGGCGTGCGTCCGGAGGACTTCCACCGAATCACGGTGGACACGAAGGAGGGGCCGACGATCGCCTGGCTCCACGGTGCGTCTCCATCCGCCACACCGGACTCCGCCACGCCAGACGCCGACTCCCCGACAGGCGGTGCGCCGTCCGACGGATACGCCACCACCCACGTCGAAGGCGATGTCTACGGACCCACCGGTGGCCGCAACTCCGGAGGTCTGAACTACAACTTCGGCTCGTCCCCGCGAGGTGAGCGCCGGTGAGCCAGGACGACACGGCGACCACCGCCACAACCGCGGACGGGGCGGAGCCCGACAGCAAGCAGAAGAAACAGGAAGAGTCGCCCGACCCACAGGAGCAGCAGCGGCAAGAGGCCTGGACCGCGCGCCGGAACCTCATCGCGCACGGCCCCTCCTTCGTCATGCCGTTGGCACGGACGCGGATCGAACGCGACCTCCTCGGCGTGAGCGGAGGCACCGTCGAGGGCGACGTGAACTTCAACTTCGGACCGCGACAGCAGCGGCCGGAACACCTCTCCGGGGAGATCCGCCGGGAACAGATCGAGGAGCTGTCGTGCGTCTTCCACGCCTGCCCCAGCTTCGACGAGGCGCTCGCCCGACTGCGCGCCGACCGGGTGGTGGTCCTGGCCGGCGGGCGGGACACTGGCCGCCGTTCGGCCGCGCTCATGCTGCTGCGGCGGCTACGGGCCGAACGCGTGCTCAGCCTCGATCCGCCCGGCTCGCTCACGGCCCTCCTGGACCAATTGAACGACGCCGCTGGCTACGTCCTGCTCAATCTGGCCACCAGCCGGAGCCATCCCTTGCGTGAGCCACATCTGCTGGGACTACGCGAGCGACTGGAGCACGCCGACGGCTATTTGGTGATCACGGTCGAACCGTCGGCGGCCCTGGAGGACATCCCGTTCGTGCGTTGGGAACCGCCGGCAGCCGAGGACATGCTGCGCTCACACGTCACCCGGCACACCGGGCGGGCCGCCTGGGAGCGGCTGTGCGAGCTGGCACCGGTCACACAGTTCCTGGCCCGGCAACAACAGCCCGGCGATATCGAGGAGTTCGCACTTCAGCTCGTCGCCTTCCATCGGGGCGAGATGGACGAGGAGAAACTCACCGCCTATGGCGAGCAGGCCGTAACCGCCCAGGTCTCCCGCTGGCTCACCGACGAGCAGCGCCCGACCTCCCTGCACGACAAGGCCTTTCTCATCGCCCTCGCCGTGTTCGACAAAGCGCCTTACGCGGTGACCGCAGAACTCGCCGACATGCTCTACGAACGGCTGCAGCACACCGCCAATCCGCGTGTTTCACCCGAGATTGCGGTCTTCGGCTCCTCACGCGAGGAACGGCTCCGAAGCGCGCACGCCCGTGGCTACTGGGACACCGAGGTCACCGAGTGGGGGCCCCTCGTCGGCCAGTACTTCGCCGCCTTCCAGGACGAGCGCACGGCTCAACTGCTGCTGACGGAGGTGTGGAACCTTCACCCCTCCGCCCGACCCGCACTCGTCGAGTGGATCCAGGAGCTCGCCGACGACGGCCGCCCCCTGGTCCGGACACGAGCGGCCTCGGCCACCGCTCTGCTCGCCACCGCCGACCTGTCGTCGGCGATGGCCCTCCTCATCGAACCCTGGGCGGACGACGACCAGTTCGGCTCCTGGCTTACGGCAGCCAACGCCCTCACCATGGCCCAGCTGTTGGAGGTCCCCGCAGTCTTCCGCATCCTGCACGACTGGTGCACCGCCGACTACGAAGGGGACGAAGGCCGTCGTTGGACAGCCGTCCGCGCGTACGGCCTGCTGGGGCCCGTCCACTACGAACACGCCCTGAACGCCCTGCTGGAAGCGATACGCGGACAGCACCGGCCGTACGACCTGGAGGACGAGGACGACGGGGAGGCATACGCGGAGTACCTGAAGGAGGAAGCCATCCAGTTCGCGGACGCGCTGGAACTCCTGCTCCTGGCATTGCGCCGGCCTGTGCTGAGGGCCCTTGCAGAACACCTCAACGACCGCGACCGCGCGGTCCGTGAGTACGCGCTGCTCGCCTTCCTGCAGGCGTGCGAACAGCCCGACGAGGCGAACGACCGCCCGCTCGTCCTCAATTGGTACGCGCAGGCCGCGGCGGCGGTCGACGACACCGACGCACACGATCTCATCGCGTTCTGGCAGGCCGCTCTGGCCCACCGGGCACGCACCGCGAAGGCGCTGCGCATCCTGCGCGGCTGGGTCCTCGCCGCCGATCGCGACGCGGAGGCGGAGGCCGCCCTCACGTCCCTGCTGCCTGCCCTCGTCACGACACCCGCCAACCACAGTCGCGTCAGCCACCTGCTGCGCACGGTCCGCGATGCCGACAAGGGCCGTTTCCCAGCGGCCGACCGTTTGCTGGCACGCATCTCCACATCCTGAAGGAGGCCGACCATGGCACACACCGACCCATTGTCCGGTCCACCACCGAAGCCAGGGAAAGAGCCGACGGGCCCGGCATCGGCCGAGGGAGAGCCGGATCACCTCGACTGGTTCCGTCAGCAGTCCGACCCTCCCGTAAGCCCCAGCCGGGACGCGGACCCGGTCCGCACCGTCTGGCAACTGCCCCGCTTCCGTCTCGGCACCCGGCGGTTCACCGGGCGGCTCGACCACGCGTTGGTCCTGGTCACGAAACAGGGGACGTACCGGACGTACATGCCTCCGAAGCGACCCACATCCGTCCTGGGCTTCGTCGCGCTGTACGAGGTGAACACCAACCCCCACGCCTTTCAGATGAAGGTGCCCCTGCCCAGCCGGGTCGACAGCTTCGAGTTCGAGGCCACGGCCGACATCACCTGGCGGGTCGTCGATCCGGCGCTCTTCGTGGAGAGCCAGCAGCGAGATGTGCCCGGCCTGGTCGCCCACAGGCTGCTGCGGGTGATGCGTGCGGCCGGCCGCAGTCACCCCATCGATGCAAGTGCCGAGGCGGAGAAGGCGGTCCAGCGGGCAGTGGATGCCGCGCCGCCGATCGGCGCCGACGAGGGTCTGGAAGTCGGCTGCTCGGTGCGCCTGCGACGCGATGCCACGGAGCGCTTCCACCAGGACCGGCTGCGCACGGCCCGTCATGAGGCGGAGGCGGCCAGGCCGGAGCACGATGCGGTCAGTCTCCGAGACGAGCTCGCGGCGGAGCGGACCGCCAAGAAGATCACCTTTTACGAGCGCCAGCTGGCCAGGGGCGGTACGGCCGCGGTCGCCCTGCACCTGGCGGTGCACCCGGAGGACACCGCTCTGGTGCTCGATCGCCTTCATGCCGACCAGGCGCAGCTGGTGCAGACCCAACTGCACCTGATCGACCAGGCCCTGGACAACAAGCGGCTGGAGGGCTATCAGCTCGACGAGCCCTCTCAACTCGTGGCCGAGCGGATGGCCGCCATCCTTCGGGCGACCGGTACGCCTGCCGGTGCCGAGCCTCCTCCCCCGTACCCGGAGTTGTCGCTTGAGAAGCACCTGGAAGACGAACCATGACCCGGACCCCGCGGGCGCCTCGTCCCCGGGCCGACGTCCAATTGCTCGCTGACCTCCGAGCTGAGATCGCCCGCGCCGACGCCAAGGCAACGGTGCTGGTGGGCATGCTCGGGCTGACGGCAGGACTGCTCAGCGCACTGCTGATCGACCAGCGCTGGACGCCGACCCGGCTCGCGACCCCAGCTGCCCTGCTGTGGTGGACGGGAACGGCCCTGCTGGCCACGTCGCTCCTCGCCCTGCTGCTCGCCGTCACGCCCCGTTACGGCAGAAGCCGCTGGACACCGGGGCTCCCGCTCACCTACTTCGGCGACATCCGCCGTGCCGTCCGCGCCGGCCACCTCGGCTCGGCCCTCGCGGACACGGAACGCGCCCCCGCCTGGGCGCTACGCACGGCCCTTGCCGAGAACAGCCGCATCGCCGCTCGCAAACACTTCTGGATCCGGACCGGCCTGATCGCCTTCGGCGGCGCGACGGTCCTGCTCCCCGTCTCATTGCTCGTCGCCTGAACTCGTCCCTGCGTGGAAGGAAGCGCCATGTCCCTGTTCTATGAAAGGAAGGACTCCGAGGAACCCAACAAACCGGGCCGCCCGGAGGCACAGGAGAACCCAGAGGAACCCGGCGAGAGGGAGTCGTCGTTTCCCACCGGCCGCGTTTACATATCCGCCCGTCGGCGAGGGGTGGACGTCACGGCCCTCGGCCATCTGGTACTGCACCTCCCCCACGGGTTCGCCAGTGCGGTCGTCGTGTTCACGATGTCGTACATCATCGGCATCGTCACAGGCCTGGAGTGGTGGATCCTGTTCGGCTGCTGGGCACTGAGCGGTGCTCTGGCCTTCAACCGGCCCTGCGAACGACTGCTGGCCCGCTGGCTGCTGCGGCTTCGCTATCCAGCCCCGGAGGAAGAACAGAAACTGCGTCCCGTCTGGCAGGAGGTGACCGGTCGCGCCGGCGTGGACGCGAACGCGTACCAGCTATGGGTACAGGAGAAGGACGCGGTCAACGCCTCCGCGGCGGCGGGCCACATCGTCAGCGTGACCAGCCACTCGCTGTCGACACTCACGCCCGCACAGCTCGGCGGTGTACTCGCCCATGAGCTCGGCCACCACACTCGTGGTCATGCCTGGGCGTCGCTGCTCGCATTCTGGTATGCCCTGCCCTCACGACTGACGCGACTCCTCGTTCTCCGGCTGGCCAAACGTGTGCAGCGCCCCTCAGGCGGCGCGGCGATCCTGACCGCGGTCGTGATCGCGGTCGTGGTCCTCTCGCTGGCGACCACGACGTACGGTCTGATCTTCCTGCCGCTGGCCACGCCCTACCTGGTGGCGGCGGTCTCACGGCAAGCGGAGTTGCGCGCCGACGAACACGCGGCGTCACTAGGTTTCGCCGCTCCCCTGATGTCCGTGCTTCGTGCCGAGCATGACCGACGGGAGCCCCGCCGAGATGCCCCGGAGGGAGTGGCGCTACGACTGCTCGATTCGCACCCCGATGTCTATACGCGTATGCATCGTCTGCAGACGCATCTGGAGCGCAGGCGCTGACACGCCGAAGGGCGGCCACCCCACGGGGTGACCGCCCTTCGGTCGACGTACGCCTTACTGGTTGTACGGACCGTAGTCGTAGTCCTCCAGCGGGACGGCCTGGCCGGAGCCGGTGCCGAACGGCGAGTAGTCGATGTCGTCGTAGCCGACGGCCGAGTACATCGCGGCCTTGGCCTCCTCGGTCGGCTCGACCCGGATGTTGCGGTAGCGGGACAGGCCCGTACCGGCCGGGATGAGCTTACCGATGATGACGTTCTCCTTGAGGCCGATGAGGCTGTCGGACTTGGCGTTGATCGCCGCGTCCGTCAGGACTCGGGTCGTCTCCTGGAAGGAGGCGGCCGACAGCCAGGATTCCGTCGCCAGCGAGGCCTTGGTGATACCCATGAGCTGCGGACGACCGGAGGCCGGGTGACCGCCCTCCTGGACCACACGACGGTTCTCGGTCTCGAACTTCGAGCGCTCGACCAGCTCGCCGGGCAGCAGCTCGGCGTCGCCGGACTCGATGATCGTCACGCGGCGCAGCATCTGCCGGATGATGATCTCGATGTGCTTGTCGTGGATCGACACACCCTGCGAGTTGTAGACCTTCTGGACCTCGCCGACCAGGTGGACCTGGACGGCACGCTGGCCCAGGATGCGCAGCACGTCGTGCGGGTTGGTGGCACCCACGGTGAGCTTCTGGCCCACCTCGACGTGCTCGCCCTCGCTGACCAGGAGTCGGGCGCGCTTCGAGATCGGGTACGCCGTCTCGTCGCTGCCGTCGTCCGGCGTGATGACGATCTTCTTGGTCTTCTCGGTCTCCTCGATCCGCACGCGGCCGGAGGCCTCGGAGATCGGGGCGACACCCTTCGGGGTACGGGCCTCGAAGAGCTCGACGACACGCGGCAGACCCTGGGTGATGTCGTCACCGGCCACACCACCGGTGTGGAAGGTACGCATCGTCAGCTGGGTACCGGGCTCACCGATGGACTGGGCGGCGATGATGCCGACCGCCTCACCGATGTCGACCAGCTTGCCGGTGGCCAGCGAACGGCCGTAGCACATCGCGCAGGTGCCGACCTGGGACTCGCAGGTCAGGATCGAACGGGTCTTGACCTCCTCGACACCGTGGTGCACCAGCTGGTCGATGAGCACGTCGCCCAGGTCCACGTTGGCCGGCGCGATCACCTTGCCGTCGATGACGACGTCCTCGGCGAGCATGCGGGCGTAGACGCTGGTCTCGACGTCGTCCGCCTTGCGCAGGACACCGTCGGCGCCGCGCGAGGCGATCCGCAGCTTCAGACCGCGCTCGGTGCCGCAGTCCTCCTCGCGGATGATGACGTCCTGGGAGACGTCGACCAGACGACGGGTGAGGTAACCCGAGTCGGCGGTACGCAGAGCGGTGTCCGCCAGACCCTTACGGGCACCGTGCGTGGAGATGAAGTACTCCAGCACGGACAGGCCCTCACGGAACGACGCCTTGATCGGACGCGGGATCGTCTCGTTCTTCGCGTTCGACACCAGACCACGCATACCGGCGATCTGACGCATCTGCATCATGTTGCCTCGTGCACCCGAGTTCACCATCATGAAGATCGGGTTGGTCTTCGGGAAGTTGTCGTTCATCGCCTCGGCGACCTCGTTGGTCGCCTTGGTCCAGATCGCGATGAGTTCCTGCGTGCGCTCGTCCTTGGTGATCAGACCGCGCTCGTACTGCTTCTGGACCTTCTCGTCCTGCGCCTCGTAGCCCTTGACGATCTCCTTCTTCGCGTCGGGGACGACGACGTCGGAGATGGCGACGGTGACGCCGGAACGGGTGGCCCAGTAGAAGCCGGCCGCCTTCAGGTTGTCGAGCGTCGCCGCCACGATGACCTTGGGGTAGCGCTCGGCGAGGTCGTTGACGATCTCGGAGAGCTGCTTCTTGCCGACCTCGTAGTCGACGAACGGGTAGTCCTCGGGCAGCAGTTCGTTGAAGAGCGCACGACCGAGCGTGGTCTTCAGACGGAAGCTGTCACCCTGCTGCCACTCCGGCTCGCCCTCCTCGCGGACCGGCGGGGTCCAGCCGCGCGGCGGGATGGTGCCCACCGGGAAGCGGATGTCCACGCGCGACTGCAGCGAGAGCTCGCCGGCGTCGAACGCCATGATCGCCTCGGCCACGGACGCGAAGGAGCGGTCCTCGCCCTTGACGTTCCGCATCTCGCCGTCGGTGGTGAGGAAGAACAGACCGAGGACCATGTCCTGGGTCGGCATCGTCACCGGACGGCCGTCGGCCGGCTTGAGGATGTTGTTCGAGGACAGCATCAGGATGCGGGCCTCGGCCTGCGCCTCCGCGGACAGCGGCAGGTGCACGGCCATCTGGTCACCGTCGAAGTCCGCGTTGAACGCAGTGCAGACGAGCGGGTGGATCTGGATGGCCTTGCCCTCGACCAGCTGCGGCTCGAAGGCCTGGATGCCGAGTCGGTGCAGGGTGGGAGCACGGTTCAGCAGAACCGGGTGCTCGGCGATGACCTCTTCGAGGACGTCGTACACGACCGTGCGGCCGCGCTCCACCATGCGCTTGGCGCTCTTGATGTTCTGCGCGTGGTTCAGGTCGACCAGGCGCTTCATCACGAACGGCTTGAACAGCTCCAGCGCCATCGCCTTCGGCAGACCGCACTGGTGCAGCTTCAGCTGCGGACCGACGACGATCACGGAACGCGCCGAGTAGTCGACACGCTTGCCGAGCAGGTTCTGACGGAATCGACCCTGCTTACCCTTCAGCATGTCGCTGAGGGACTTCAGCGGGCGGTTACCGGGACCGGTCACCGGACGGCCGCGACGACCGTTGTCGAAGAGGGCGTCAACAGCCTCCTGAAGCATGCGCTTCTCGTTGTTGACGATGATCTCGGGCGCGCCGAGGTCGAGGAGCCTCTTCAGACGGTTGTTGCGGTTGATCACACGGCGGTACAGGTCGTTCAGGTCGGAGGTCGCGAAGCGGCCACCGTCCAGCTGCACCATCGGGCGAAGGTCCGGCGGGATGACCGGGACGCAGTCGAGGACCATGCCCTTGGGGCTGTTGGAGGTCTGCAGGAAGGCAGACACGACCTTCAGCCGCTTCAGCGCACGGGTCTTCTTCTGGCCCTTGCCGGTGCGGATGATCTCGCGGAGGCGCTCGGCCTCCTCGTCGAGGTCGAAGGACTCCAGGCGCTTCTGCAGCGCCGCGGCACCCATCGAACCGTCGAAGTACGTGCCGAAGCGGTCACGCAGCTCGCGGTAGAGGAGCTCGTCGCCCTCCAGGTCCTGGACCTTGAGGTTCTTGAACCGGGTCCACACCTCGTCGAGGCGGTCGATCTCGCGCTGCGAACGGTCGCGCAGCTGCTTCATCTCGCGCTCGGCACCCTCGCGCACCTTGCGGCGCACGTCGGCCTTGGCACCCTCGGCCTCGAGCTCGGCCAGGTCGGACTCGAGCTTCTTGGCGCGGGCCTCCAGGTCGGCGTCCCGGCGGTTCTCGATCTGCTGCCGCTCGACCGAGACGTGCGCCTCCAGGGAGGGCAGGTCTCGGGTACGGCGCTCCTCGTCGACGTACGTGATCATGTACGCCGCGAAGTAGATGACCTTCTCGAGGTCCTTGGGCGCCAGGTCCAGCAGGTAGCCGAGGCGCGAAGGAACACCCTTGAAGTACCAGATGTGCGTGACGGGGGCGGCCAGTTCGATGTGGCCCATCCGCTCACGGCGCACCTTGGCGCGAGTCACCTCGACGCCGCAGCGCTCACAGATGATGCCCTTGAACCGGACACGCTTGTACTTGCCGCAGTAGCACTCCCAGTCCCGGGTCGGACCGAAGATCTTCTCGCAGAAGAGTCCGTCCTTTTCCGGCTTGAGCGTGCGGTAGTTGATCGTCTCGGGCTTCTTGACCTCGCCGTGGCTCCACTGACGGATGTCGTCGGCGGTGGCCAGGCCGATCCGGAGCTCATCGAAGAAGTTGACGTCGAGCACTATGCGTCAATCCCTCTCAGGGTTGTAAGTCTTGGGGTCTGAAACGGGGGTCCTGGGGCCGGCCGGAGGTTCCTCACCGGTACCTCCGACCGGACTCCCGTCAGACCTCTTCGACGCTGCTCGGCTCGCGCCGGGACAGGTCGATGCCGAGCTCCTCCGCAGCGCGGAAGACGTCCTCGTCGGTGTCACGCATCTCGATGGACATACCGTCGCTGGACAGCACCTCCACGTTCAGGCAGAGCGACTGCATCTCCTTGATGAGCACCTTGAAGGACTCGGGGATGCCGGGCTCGGGGATGTTCTCGCCCTTGACGATGGCCTCGTAGACCTTCACGCGGCCGGTGACGTCGTCGGACTTGATGGTCAGCAGCTCCTGGAGGGCGTACGCGGCGCCGTAGGCCTCGAGGGCCCACACCTCCATCTCACCGAAGCGCTGGCCACCGAACTGCGCCTTACCACCCAGCGGCTGCTGGGTGATCATCGAGTACGGGCCGGTCGAACGGGCGTGCAGCTTGTCGTCGACCAGGTGGTGCAGCTTCAGGATGTACATGTAGCCGATGGAGATCGGGTCCGGGAACGGCTCACCGGAGCGGCCGTCGAACAGCCTCGCCTTACCGGTCGGCTGCACCATGCGCTCGCCGTCGCGGTTCGGGATGGTGTGCTGCAGCAGTCCCGCGAGCTCGTCCTCGCGCGCACCGTCGAAGACGGGGGTCGCGACGTTCGTGCCCGGGTCGACCTGGTCGGCGCCGATGACCTGGAGGCGCTGCGCCCAGTCCTCCGCGAGCCCGGAGACGTCCCAGCCGCGGCTGGCGAGCCAGCCGAGGTGGATCTCCAGGACCTGTCCCGGGTTCATTCGGGACGGCACACCCAGCGGGTTCAGGATGATGTCGACCGGGGTGCCGTCCTCCAGGAACGGCATGTCCTCGATCGGCAGGATCTTGGAGATGACGCCCTTGTTGCCGTGACGGCCGGCGAGCTTGTCACCGTCGGTGATCTTCCGCTTCTGCGCGACGTAGACGCGCACCAGCTGGTTCACACCGGGGGGAAGCTCGTCGCCCTCCTCGCGGTCGAAGACGCGGACGCCGATGACCTTGCCGGTCTCGCCGTGCGGCACCTTCAGCGAGGTGTCACGGACCTCACGGGCCTTCTCACCGAAGATCGCGCGCAGCAGACGCTCCTCCGGCGTCAGCTCGGTCTCACCCTTGGGCGTGACCTTGCCGACGAGGATGTCACCGGCGATGACCTCGGCGCCGATGCGGATGATGCCGCGCTCGTCGAGGTCGGCGAGGACCTCCTCGGAGACGTTCGGGATGTCCCGGGTGATCTCCTCGGGGCCGAGCTTGGTGTCACGGGCGTCGACCTCGTGCTCCTCGATGTGGATCGAGGAGAGGACGTCGTCCTGCACGAGGCGCTGCGACAGGATGATCGCGTCCTCGTAGTTGTGACCCTCCCACGGCATGAACGCGACCAGCAGGTTCTTGCCGAGCGCCATCTCGCCGTTCTGGGTGGCCGGACCGTCGGCGAGGACCTGGCCCTCGATGATCCGGTCGCCCTCGTTGACGATGACCTTCTGGTTGACCGAGGTGCCCTGGTTGGAGCGGGCGAACTTGGCCAGCCGGTAGGTGATGTACGTGCCGTCGTCGTTGGCGGTGGTGATGTAGTCCGCGGAGACCTCCTGGACCACACCCGGCTTCTCGGCCTTCACGACGTCGCCGGCGTCGACCGCGGAGCGGTACTCCATGCCGGTGCCGACGAGCGGCGCCTCGCTCTTGATGAGCGGCACGGCCTGACGCATCATGTTCGCGCCCATGAGGGCACGGTTGGCGTCGTCGTGCTCGAGGAACGGGATCATGGCGGTCGCGACCGACACCATCTGGCGCGGCGAGACGTCCATGTAGTCCACGTCGTCACCGGCGACGTAGTCGACCTCGCCGCCACGCCGGCGGACCAGGACGCGGTTCTCGGCGAACCTCATGTCGTCGGAGAGCGTGGCGTTGGCCTGCGCGATGACGAAGCGGTCCTCTTCGTCGGCCGTCAGGTAGTCCACCTCGTCGGTGACCTGACCGTCGACGACCTTGCGGTACGGCGTCTCGACGAAGCCGAACGCGTTGACGCGGCCGTAGGAGGCGAGCGAGCCGATCAGACCGATGTTCGGGCCTTCAGGGGTCTCGATCGGGCACATGCGGCCGTAGTGCGAGGGGTGCACGTCACGGACCTCGAAGCCCGCCCGCTCACGGGAGAGACCACCCGGGCCAAGAGCCGACAGACGGCGCTTGTGGGTGAGACCCGACAGCGGGTTGTTCTGGTCCATGAACTGCGACAGCTGGCTGGTGCCGAAGAACTCCTTGATGGAGGCGACGACCGGCCGGATGTTGATCAGGGTCTGCGGCGTGATCGCCTCGACGTCCTGGGTCGTCATGCGCTCACGCACGACGCGCTCCATACGAGCCAGACCCGTGCGGACCTGGTTCTGGATGAGCTCGCCGACGCTGCGCAGACGACGGTTGCCGAAGTGGTCGATGTCGTCGGTCTCGACGACGATCGAGCCGCCGCTGTCGCCGACCGTCTCGGTCTCGCCCGCGTGCAGCTTCACCAGGTACTTGATCGTCGAGATGATGTCCTCGACGGTCAGGATGCCCGCGTCCAGCGGAGCGTCCGCACCCAGCTTCTTGTTGACCTTGTAGCGGCCGACCTTGGCGAGGTCGTAGCGCTTGGGGTTGAAGTAGAGGTTCTCCAGCAGCGTCTGCGCGGCCTCACGCGTGGGGGGCTCGCCCGGACGCAGCTTGCGGTAGATGTCGAGCAGCGCGTCGTCCTGGCCCTGGGTGTGGTCCTTCTCCAGGGTGGCGCGCATCGACTCGTACTCGCCGAACTCCTCGAGGATCTGCTCGGTCGTCCAGCCGAGCGCCTTCAGGAGGACGGTGACGGACTGCTTGCGCTTGCGGTCGATACGGACACCGACCATGTCGCGCTTGTCGATCTCCATCTCCAGCCAGGCACCCCGGGACGGGATGATCTTGGCCGAGAAGATGTCCTTGTCGGACGTCTTGTCGATGGAGGAGTCGAAGTAGACGCCGGGCGAGCGGACCAGCTGCGACACCACGACACGCTCGGTGCCGTTGATGACGAAGGTGCCCTTGTTGGTCATGAGCGGGAAGTCGCCCATGAAGACCGTCTGGGACTTGATCTCGCCGGTCTCGTTGTTGGTGAACTCCGCCGTCACGAAGAGCGGGGCGGCGTACGTGAAGTCGCGCTCCTTGCACTCGTCGATGCTGTTCTTCGGCGGCTCGAAGCGGTGGTCGCGGAACGTCAGCGACATCGACCCGGAGAAGTCCTCGATCGGGGAGATCTCCTCGAAGATCTCCTCCAGACCGGACTTGGTGGGGACGTCCTGACCGGACTCCAGAGCCTCCTCGACCCGACTCTGCCAAGCGGTGTTGCCGAGCAGCCAGTCAAAGCTCTCGGTCTGCAGCGCGAGCAGGTTGGGAACCTCGAGAGGCTCCTTGATCTTTGCAAAGGAGATGCGCAGCGGGGCGGTGCTGGCGCCGTTGTTCATATTCGCGTTCGAGGCAGTGCGCGAGGCGGCCAAGAGGGGGTCCTTCCGAGGGCTCGGACTCACTACGCGCTCCCCGGCCCCCCACCCCACACAAGCGACAGAAATCCCAGGTCAGGGATGATCCGGTCGTAAGTGCCGAGGCGAGGTCAGACCCCTGGTGACGGGCAGGGGACAGCTAACAGGCAGCGCAAAGGGTCAGTGTAGCCACTTGGCGCACTGATGTCCAGCCCCGATTTTCTGAGACCCTCGTTGTCCTCAACGCCCTCGGCATGCCTGCCCTCAACGCACGTTGATACTGCCCTCTTCGTCGCCGATCCATGCCTCGGATTCGGACCGTTCTGGCGACGCGTCCTGAGAATTGCGCGCTGCGTGCGGTTCGTCAAGGCCCCGTAGCCCGAACCGGGGCCGCCGGGAGACACGACGAAGATCACCATACCCCTCGTGTACGAGGCCGCAAGGCAACCGTGGCCACGCCCCCAGGAACGCCGAAGAGCGACCACCCGGATGGATGATCGCTCCTCGGCGCTTACGCGTTACAGCCCTGGGGACTGTGAGAGGTCTTACTTGACCTCGACGGACGCACCGGCGGCCTTGAGGGACTCGGCGGCCTTGTCCGCGGCCTCCTTGTTGACCTTCTCGAGAACCGGCTTCGGGGTGCCGTCGACCAGGTCCTTGGCCTCCTTCAGGCCGAGGGAGGTCAGCTCACGCACGACCTTGATGACCTGGATCTTCTTCTCGCCGGCGCCGGTGAGGATGACGTCGAACTCGTCCTTCTCCTCGACGGCCTCGGCGGCAGCGCCACCAGCGGCACCGCCGGCCACGACGACCGGGGCGGCGGCGGCAGCGGTGACGTCGAACTTCTCCTCGAACGCCTTCACGAACTCGGAGAGCTGGATGAGGGTCATGCCCTCGAACTCGGCGAGCAGTTCGTCCTGGGTGAGAGCCACGATGGCTTTCCTTCCACTAATTCGGCTGGTGCCGGGATGTACATGTGTGGCGGGCGTACGTTCGGCCCGCTGCGACCCACGCCTCAGGCGGCGCGGATCAATGCGCGAGCCGAATTACTCGGCACCGCCCTGCTCGTCCTGCTTGGCACGAAGCGCGTCCACGGTGCGGACGAGCTTCGACGGCAGCGCCTGGAAGAGGGAGGCAGCCTGGGACTGCTTGCCCTTCATGGCACCGGCCAGCTTGGAGAGCAGAACCTCGCGGGACTCGAGGTCCGCAAGCTTCTTGATCTCGTCGGCGGACAGAGCCTTGCCGTCAAGGACACCGCCCTTGATGACGAGGTTCGGGTTGTCCTTGGCGAAGTCACGAAGACCCTTTGCCGACTCCACCGGGTCACCGGTGACGAAGGCGACCGCCGTCGGACCGTTGAACAGGTCGTCGAGCGTCGTGATCCCGGCCTCGTTGGCCGCAATCTTGGTCAGCGTGTTCTTCACCACGGCGTACTGGGCGTTCTCACCGAGCGAGCGGCGCAGCGTCTTGAGCTGCGCCACGGTGAGACCCCGGTACTCGGTCAGCACGGCGGCGCTCGAGCTGCGGAACTGCTCCGTCAGCTCGGCTACCGCGGCAGCCTTGTCGGGCCTTGCCATAGAGCGTCGGCCTCCTTCCGGGTGATGACGACCGCTCGGAAGGGGCTGGGGAAAACGAAACGCCCCGGCGCAGGCGCACGGGGCGTAGCTCGACCGGACATCCCCTTGGACAGGGGCGCACCGGGAGCACTTCCACAGTCACCTGCGCGGGTCGTCCGCGGTTCAGCGGATCCTTCGGCCACCGGGCCCTCTTGCGAGCGCACGGCAACGACCAGCGGTCTTTGGCTTCTGTAGGAGAGTACGGGACCCGGTCGCCGTCAGGCAAATCCGCCCGTACGGCTCAGCCCTGGAGGTCCTTCATCATCTCGGCGAGGTCGGCGGTGTCCTTGGCCGGCGGGGCCGTGACCTTCACCGGCTTGTTGAAGTCGAGGAAGGTGATCGTCAGGTCGAGAGGACCCTTGTCGGCGTCCCCGCGCATCCGGAACTGCTTGGTGTGGTCCTGGCCGTCGATCCACATGTCCATGGTGAGCGCGTCCACGCCCATCTTCGTGTACTGGTCGAGGGCCTTCTCCCGCTGCTCGCGGACGGTGCTGCTCTCGTCCTTGAGGGAGGCCTTGATGGCGTCGACGGTGACCGTGCCCCGGTAGTGGGTGGTCTTCACGCCGTCGACGGTCTCGGTGCCGACCTTCTTCACGTCCTTGGAGCCGGTGAGGAAGGTGGAGTCGGCGGCCGGGTTCTGGTCGGCCTGGCCGGCGCCCAGCTGCTGGGTGTTCAGCTCCTTGTCGGCGCCGAGCGCGGACATGTCGAACTTGATCCAGCTCTTGCCGTTCATCTCCTTGGCCATGTCGGCGTTCCCGCCGACGTACATGGCCTTGCCGACGACGCGGATCTCGACCGGACCGGAGGTGGGCTGGTCCTGGGCCGTCATCTTCATGCTCATGGCCAGCGGCTTCATGCTCATCGCCGCCTCGCCGGTCACCCGGCCCTCCTCCGGGACCTTGCCGGCCATCCGGTAGTGCATGGACGTGATGTCCTCGGTGTTCCTCGCGGCCTTGGCGACGGCCGCCGCGGGCGTCATCGCCGGCGACTGCGCGGAGTCGCCCTTCTGACAGCCGACGACGCCTCCGGCGAGCAACAGCGCCACGAGCCCCGCCCCCGTCGCCCCACGGCGCACTGAACCACGTACAGAAGTCTCCATCGATTCCCCCCACGGAACGCATGGCTGATACACAGACTGTCGGCGATCCTAGCCCCAAGAGACTGCAAAGGGCTCTTGATTTCCCACTGGCCCCAGCGGCCTCGGATGCCGGCGCGAAGCGCTCAGGAACTGCTGCCGGACCCCGTGGCGGTGTCGCCGCTGCCCGGGGTCAGGCCCTGCTTCTTCAGCAGGTCCTTGAAGTCCTCGGTGTCGCTCGCGGGGGGCTTGGGGGCGGAGACCTTCACCCCGTAGTCGCTGTAGTACGCGGTCTGGGCGTACTCGCCGGACGCCATCGTGCCCTTTTCCACCGCCTTGACCAGCAGGTTCTTGTCGTTGAGCCAGATGTCCACGGTCTCGGTGCCGACGCCGGCCTGAGTGAGCTGCTTCTTGAGGCCGGCGAGCTGCCCGGCGCTGAGGTCGGAGTTCTTGCGGGCCAGGTCGGCGACGTCGACCGTGCCCGCGTAGTGCGTGGTGTCCACCCCGCGCACCTGCTCGGTGCCGACCTTCTTGACGTCCCCCGAGGCCAGCAGGAGCTTCACCGACTGGTTCGGGGTCGTGTTCTGCATCTGGTCCTTGAGATAGGCGCCGGAGCTGCCGCCCAGTCGGGCGAGGTCCTCGTAGCCGTACCGGATCCAGTGCTTGCCGCCCGCCTGCTTGGCGAACTGCTCGCCCATGCGGGCGTAGTAGGCGTCGGGCAGGTAGCGGGCCTGCATGGACGTCGTGCCCAGCTGGCGCATGGTCGCGGCCATGGTGCCGCCGGTGTACGTGATGACGAGGTTGCCGGTCAGGCCGTCGTGCCAGCCGAGGACGCCGTCGGCCTTCATGGACATCATGGAGCCCATGGTGGTCGTGGACTCGACCCTCGCCGAGTCGGCGCCGTCGGTGGACTTCTCGGCGCTGCGCAGGGCCGCGACCGGGCTGACGTGGGTGGCGTTCCCCCCGGAGGTCCCCGAGCCCTTGCCCGAACCGCCCGAGCCCGACGCGCCGCAGGCGGCTGCCCCCGACAGGGCGGTCACCACCGCGATCGAACCGGCCACTCGGCGCATGGTCGTGCGCTTCATACGTCCCACCCCTATGCGATTGCCGTGTCCGCACGCTAACGCAGCGCACTGACATCCGTACGGAAAGCCCGGACGGAGTGCTCCACGGAACATCCGGACACAGAAAAGACGGGCCCCGCAACCAGGAGGTTGCGGGGCCCGCCCTCGTATCTACGCGTCCCGGACGCGGCTACCGCGGTGAGCGCTCGGCTCAGACGGCGGCCGGGTCCTCCTCGACGAGGAGGTTGCGGGTGCGGTTCGGGTCGACCGGGATGCCGGGGCCCATCGTGGTGCTGATGGCGGCCTTCTTGATGTAACGACCCTTGGCGGCGGACGGCTTGAGACGGGTGATCTCGTCGAGCGCCGCGGCGTAGTTCTCCACCAGCTTGTCGTCCTCGAAGGACGTCTTGCCGATGATGAAGTGCAGGTTCGAGTGCTTGTCGACGCGGAACTCGATCTTGCCGCCCTTGATGTCGGTCACGGCCTTCGCCACGTCCGGGGTCACGGTGCCGGTCTTGGGGTTCGGCATGAGACCACGGGGACCGAGCACGCGGCCGAGGCGGCCGACCTTGCCCATGAGGTCCGGGGTGGCGACGACGGCGTCGAAGTCCAGGCGGCCCTTCGAGACCTCGTCGATCAGCTCGTCGGAGCCGACGATGTCGGCGCCCGCGGCCTCCGCGGCCGCAGCACGGTCACCGGTCGCGAAGACCAGGACCCGGGCAGTCTTGCCGGTGCCGTGCGGCAGGTTCACGGTGCCACGGACCATCTGGTCGGCCTTGCGCGGGTCGACACCCAGACGGAAGGCGACCTCGACGGTGCCGTCGAACTTGGTCGTGGAGGTCTCCTTGGCGAGACGGACGGCCTCGAGCGGGGCGTACAGCTTCTCCCGGTCGATCTTCTCGTCCGCAGCGCGAAGGGCCTTGCTGCGCTTGCTCACTACTTCTCCTGAGGTTTTTAGGAGTCGTGGTACGGGCCGAGCAGGCCCTGCCACTTCTGCTTGATGTACGGGGGAGGTGGGGCTCAGCCCTCGACCGTGATGCCCATGGAACGGGCGGTGCCGGCGATGATCTTCGACGCGGCGTCCAGGTCGTTGGCGTTCAGGTCGGGAAGCTTGGTCTGGGCGATCTCGCGGACCTGCGCCTCGGTGATCTTGGCGACCTTGGTCTTGTGCGGCTCGCCGGAGCCCTTCTCGACACCCGCGGCCTTGAGGATCATCTTGGCGGCCGGCGGCGTCTTGGTGATGAAGGTGAAGGAGCGGTCCTCGTAGACCGTGATCTCCACCGGGATCACCCAGCCACGCTGCGACTCGGTCGCGGCGTTGTACGCCTTGCAGAACTCCATGATGTTGACGCCGTGCTGGCCCAGCGCGGGGCCGACCGGCGGAGCCGGGTTCGCCGCACCGGCGTTGATCTGGAGCTTGATGAGCCCCGTGACCTTCTTCTTCTTGGGAGGCATAGCTCTCCGCGTCCTTTCGGTTCGGGTCCTGCCTGCACGCGGGGACCACCCGAACGCAGGCATACCGCACAACGATAACGGGTATAGATGCGCGGCCAAAAACCGAGCAGGTCAGACAGACTGTGACAGCCCGCCTGACCTGCTCGGAAGCTCTTTCCGGAAGAAGCTAGTTCTTCTGGATCTGGTCGAAGCTCAGCTCGACCGGGGTCTCGCGGCCGAAGATCTCCACCAGACCCTTGACCTTCTTCGAGTCCGGGTTGATCTCGTTGATCGTCGCCTGCAGCGTGGCGAACGGGCCGTCGGTGACGGTGACCGAGTCGCCCACCTCGAAGTCCAGCACCTGGACCTCGACCTTGCGCTGCGGAGCCGGCTTGCCCTCGGCCTCGGCGGCCTCGCGGGCGGCCTTCTCCTCGGCCTCCGGGGCGAGCATCTTGACGATCTCGTCCAGCGTCAGCGGGTACGGGTCGTAGGCGTTGCCCACGAAGCCGGTGACACCCGGGGTGTTGCGGACGACGCCCCAGGACTCGTTCGTCAGGTCCATGCGGACCAGGACGTAACCCGGCAGTTTGTTCTGCTTGATCGTCTTGCGGTCGCCGTTCTTGATCTGGACGACCTCTTCCTGCGGCACCTCGGCCTGGAAGATGTAGTCCTCGACGTTCAGCGAGACGGCGCGCTGCTCCAGGTTGGTCTTCACGCGGTTCTCGTAGCCGGCGTAGGTGTGGATGACGTACCACTCGCCGGGCAGGGTGCGCAGTTCCTCGCGCAGGGCGGCGACCGGGTCGACGGGCTCCGCGGGCTCCGTCTCCTCCTCGGCGACGGCCTCTTCATCGGCGTCGTCGGCGTCGGTGTCGGCGTCCTCGTCCACGACGTGGACGGCGTCCTCCTCGGCGGCCTCGCCGGCCTCGGCGTCCGCAGCCTCGAACTCGTCCAGGTCGTCGTCCGCGCCCTCGACGATGTCGAGCTCGTCGTCCACCGACTCGTCCGGCTCGATGGCGTCGTCGTTCAGGTTCGTGTCAGACACGGTGGCTGCTTCTTCCTGGATACATAGGGGTGGAACATGCGAAAGGGGCGCCGGTAACCACGGCGCCCTTCGCTTTCGACTCAGCCGAAGACGTACTTGGCCGCGTGGTTGAGCCCATAGTCAATCACGGTCACCAGGGCGATCATGATGGCGACGAAGAAGATCACCACGGTGGTGTACGAGGTCAGCTGGTTGCGCGTCGGCCAGACGACCTTGCGGAGCTCGGCGATGACCTGGCGGTAGAAAAGGGCAAGCCTCTTGAGCGGACCCTTCTTGGCCCGCTTGCCGCCCTTCCGGGCCTTCTTCTGCGTCTCCTGCGCCTCGTCCTGGGCATCAGGCGTGTCGATGGAGCCCACGGCGTCCGCCATTCGTCCTCACCTGTTCCCGGGTCGTGGCCGTGCCGCGCCCGGTCTGAGCCGCACGGCGGTGCGTTGCTGTACGTACATGCGCACACCTGGCGAAGGTGTGTGTAGCAGGGCCGGAGGGACTTGAACCCCCAACCGCCGGTTTTGGAGACCGGTGCTCTACCAATTGAGCTACGACCCTTTGCTGCGTCCCCCAACGTACCGCATCCGACCGGGTGCTCGGTGTGCACCGCCCGCGGCGCGGCTGCTGAAGGCCAACGAGGTGAGAGTGTACGTGTTCCGGAGCCCTCCGTCGAACAGAAAGCCCGCGTAGGGGGCTTGGCGGAGGAGGATCGTCACGAAACCCGTGGAAGATCACCCAGGCCATGGCCCGATTCCGGACGGGTGTTCAGTGACCGACCCCTGGATGTTCAGTCTGTGAAACCCGCGTGCCCGGCATGTTTCCGGTCTGGAACGATGGGCTCCATGAGCCCTGCAACCCCTCCCACCGAGCGCCGGGTCTCCGCCCGAGTCGGCGCGATCTCCGAGTCCGCCACTCTCGCCGTGGACGCCAAGGCCAAGGCCCTCAAGGCAGCCGGGCGTCCGGTGATCGGCTTCGGCGCCGGTGAGCCCGACTTCCCGACCCCGGACTACATCGTCGAGGCGGCCGTCGAGGCCTGCAAGAACCCCAAGTACCACCGGTACACGCCGGCCGGCGGCCTGCCCGAGCTGAAGTCCGCGATCGCCGCGAAGACGCTGCGCGACTCCGGCTGGGAGCCCGACGTCTCGCAGATCCTCGTCACCAACGGCGGCAAGCAGGCCATCTACGAGGCCTTCGCCGCGATCCTCGACCCGGGCGACGAGGTCATCGTCCCCGCGCCGTACTGGACGACGTACCCGGAGTCGATCCGTCTCGCGGGCGGTGTGCCCGTCGAGGTCGTCGCCGACGAGACGACCGGCTACCGCGTGAGCGTGGAGCAGCTGGAGGCGGCCCGTACGGAGAAGACGAAGGTCGTCCTCTTCGTCTCGCCGTCCAACCCGACCGGCGCGGTGTACTCCGAGGCCGAGACCGAGGCGATCGGCCGCTGGGCCGTCGAGCACGGCCTGTGGGTGCTGACCGACGAGATCTACGAGCACCTCGTCTACGGCGACGCGGTCTCCGTGTCCCTGCCGGCGCTGCTGCCCGAGCTGCGCGACAAGTGCATCGTCGTCAACGGTGTCGCCAAGACGTACGCCATGACCGGCTGGCGGGTCGGCTGGGTCATCGGCCCGAAGGACGTCGTCAAGGCGGCCACCAACCTGCAGTCGCACGCCACGTCGAACGTGTCCAACGTCGCGCAGGTGGCGGCGCTCGCCGCCGTCTCCGGTGACCTGGAGGCCGTAGCGAAGATGCGCGAGGCCTTCGACCGGCGCCGCAAGACCATCGTGCGCATGCTCAACGAGATCGACGGCGTCGTCTGCCCCGAGCCCGAGGGCGCGTTCTACGCCTACCCGTCCGTGAAGGCCCTGCTCGGCAAGGAGATCCGCGGCAAGCGGCCGCAGGACACCGTCGAGCTCGCCGCGCTGATCCTGGAGGAGGCCGAGGTCGCGGTCGTCCCGGGTGAGGCCTTCGGCACGCCGGGGTATCTGCGGCTGTCGTACGCCCTGGGGGACGAGGACCTCGTCGAGGGCGTCTCGCGGATCCAGAAGCTGCTGGCGGAGGCCCGGGACTGAGGTCCGCGCCCCGCGCCCCGCGCCCCGCGCGCCCCGCGCCCGCTGCAACGGCTGAGCGGACCCCCTCGTGAGGGGGTCCGCTTTTTCGTGCGAGCAAGACCACTAACGTGGATTCCGCTACCGGGACGGCGGTGACGTACGGCAGGATCCTGGGATGGAGCGTGTACGTGATGTCTCTGACCTGCCGAAGGCCCATCTGCACCTGCACTTCACCGGGTCCATGCGGCCGGGGACGGTCCTGGAACTGGCCGACAAGCACGGGGTGCGGCTACCCGAGGCCCTGACCGAGGCGCTGACCAGCGGGGAGCCGCCGAAGCTGCGGGCCACGGACGAGCGGGGCTGGTTCCGCTTCCAGCGGCTGTACGACGCCGCCCGGTCGTGTCTGCGCGAGCCCGAGGACATCCAGCGGCTGGTGCGCGAGGCCGCCGAGGAGGACGTCCGGGACGGGTCGGGGTGGCTGGAGATCCAGGTCGACCCCACCTCCTACGCGCCCCGGCTGGGCGGATTGATCCCGGCGCTGGAGATCATCCTCGACGCGGTCGAGACCACGTCCAGGGAGACGGGGCTCGGGATGCGCGTGCTCGTCGCCGCGAACCGGATGAAGCATCCGCTGGACGCCCGCACGCTGGCCCGGCTCGCCGTGCGGTACGCGGAGCGGGGTGTCGTGGGCTTCGGGTTGTCGAACGACGAGCGGCGGGGCATGGCCCGCGACTTCGACCGCGCCTTCCACATCGCCCGCGAGGGCGGCCTGCTGTCGGCCCCGCACGGCGGGGAGCTGACCGGGCCGTCGTCGGTACGGGACTGTCTCGACGACCTGCACGCCGACCGGCTGGGGCACGGGGTGCGGGCCGCCGAGGATCCGCGGCTGCTGAAACGGCTCGCGGACAGGGGCGTGACGTGCGAGGTGTGCCCGGCGTCGAACGTCGCGCTGGGTGTCTACGAGAAGCCCGAGGACGTCCCGCTGCGGACCTTGTACGACGCCGGTGTGCCGATGGCCCTGGGCGCCGACGATCCGCTGCTGTTCGGGTCCCGGCTCGCCGCGCAGTACGAGATCGCCCGGCGCCACCATGGTTTCAGCGACGAGGAGTTGGCGGAGTTGGCTCGGCAGTCGGTGCGGGGATCGGCGGCGCCGGAAGATGTGAAGCAGAAGCTGCTGGCGGGGATCGAGGACTGGCTGGCCTCTTGAGGGTTGTTATTTAAAGGCTCACGCCGACCGTCACCGGCTCGTTGACCAGCGTGATGCCGAAGGTGTCGCGGACGCCTGCGACCACCTCGCGGGCGAGGGCGAGGAGGTCCTCCGTGGTGGCTTCGCCCCTGTTGGTGAGGGCGAGGGTGTGCTTGGTGGAGATCCGGGCGGGGCCCGTGCCGTAGCCCTTGGTGAAGCCCGCCTTGTCGATCAGCCAGGCCGCCGAGGTCTTGGTGCGGCCCTCGCCCGCCGAGTAGGCGGGGGGTTCGGCGTCGGGGCCGAGGTGTTCCTTCACGCGGGCGTGGAACGCGGCGAAGTCGGCGTTCGTGAGGATCGGGTTGGTGAAGAAGGAGCCCGCAGACCAGGTGTCGTGGTCCTCGGGGTCCAGGACCATGCCCTTGCCCGAGCGGAGCTTGAGGACCGTCTCGCGGGCGGCGGGCAGGGGGACGCGGTCGCCGGGGTCCACGCCGAGGGCGCGGGCGGTCTCGGCGTACTTGATGGGGCCGGAGAGGCCGTTGGCGTCCTCCAGGTCGTAGCGGACGCGGAGGACGACGTAGCGGTCGGGGTCGGCCTTGAAGCGGCTGTGACGGTAGGAGAAGGCGCAGTCGGCGTTCGGGAGGGTGACCGTCTCGCGGGTCGTGCGGTCGTAGGCGACGACCTCGGTGATCGTCGAGGAGACCTCCTGGCCGTACGCGCCCACGTTCTGGATGGGGGTCGCGCCGGCGGAGCCGGGGATGCCGGCCAGGCATTCGATGCCGGCGAGACCGGCCTCGACCGTGCGGGCGACGGCGTCGGTCCAGACCTCGCCCGCGGCCAGTTCGAGGCGGGTGCCGTCGAGGGTGAAACCCTTGGTGGCGATGACCAGGGCGGTGCCGGGGAAGCCCTTGTCGCCGATGACCAGGTTCGAGCCGCCGCCGATCAGCAGGAGCGGGGTGCCGGTGTCGTCGGCCTCGCGGACCGCCGCGATGACCTCCGCGTCGGTGGTGGCGGTGATCAGGCGGGAGGCTGGGCCGCCCAGGCGGAAGGTGGTCAGCGGGGCGAGGGGGGCGTCGTGTCGTTCCTGCACGGGCTCAAGGGTAGGGCCTCCGGCTTCGGCGGTTGCGCGGGCGGGGGCCGGGCTGGGGTCGGTGGTGGGTGCGGGGGTGTGGTGGGGGGTGTCCGTCCTCGGACGGGCGGTGCTGTCGGCCAAGAGACCCTGCCCGCCGGACGCCCGCCACTGCGGGCGAACACCCCCCACCGCACCCCCTCCCCGCCGTACGCCCCTGCGCGCTCCGGGAGCGGATGCCTTACGGCCACTCGGTTGCGGACCCGCCCAGCTGCGGGCCGTCGCAGCGGGCATATCGGCGCCTGTGGTCGGCCGTGGCCGGTGGCTGCACGCGCCCAGCTGCGGGCAGTCGTGCCGCTTGGGCGGTGGTGAAGCCCACCCCCGGGGCGTGTGGTGCCGGGGTACGGGAACCACCCGCCCAGCTGCGGGCAGTCGTGCCGCTTGGGCGGCACGGGTGGGCGCAGCGGTACCGCTCGGCGCGGGGTGATGGAGCCCACCCCCGGGGGGTGGTGCCGGGGTACGGGAACCACCCGCCCAGCTGCGGGCAGTCGTGCCGCTTGGGCGGCACGGGTGGGCGCAGCGGTGCCGCTCGGCGCGGGGTGATGGAGCCCACCCCCGGGGCGTGTGGTGCCGGGGTACGGGGAAACGGCCCCCTCTGAGAGCGGGGCCGTTTCCGGGGGCTGGGGTCAGCCTGCGATGGGGTCGAGGGTCGGGGTGGGGTCCTCTGTCGGGGACAGGGTCGTCGGCTGGGGCGCGCGGTGCCTGGGGATCAGCAGGGCCGCGACACCCGCCACCGCGACCACCGCCGCGCCGGTGACCAGCGCCGGCTGGAGACCGTCGACGAAGGCCCGGGCGCTCTCGTATCCGCCCTGGGACGAGAAGATCGACGACATGATCGCGATGCCCAGTGCGCCACCCACCTCGCGCAGCGCGTTGTTGGCACCGGAGGCGATGCCCTGCTCCGTGGCGCGGACGCTGGACATGACCAGGTTGGCCGCCGGAGCGAAGTACAGGCCCATGCCGATGCCACTGATGATCAGGGCCGGGAGCTGGGCGGCGTAGGACACGCCGGGGTCGACCACGGAAGCCATCCAGCCGAGGCCCGCCGCCTGGAAGAAGAGGCCCGCGGCGACCACGGGGCGGCCTCCGATGCGGTCGGACAGGATGCCGGCGATCGGGGCGACGAGCATCGGCATGCCGGTCCAGGGGAGCATCCGCAGGCCCGCCTCGGTGGGCGAGTAGCCGAGGACGCCCTGCATGAACTGGCTGAGCAGGAAGATCGAGCCGAACATCCCGAGGAACATCAGCAGGCTCGCCGCGTTGATGCCGGAGAAGGCCCGGGAGCGGAACAGGCGCATCGGCAGCATGGGGTTCTTGGCGCGCAGGCTGTAGAGGACGAAGGCGGTCAGCAGCGCTGTGCCCGCGAACAGGCCGGTGAGGACGAAAGGTGCCGTCCAGCCGTCGGCGGGGCCGCGGACCAGGCCGTAGACGATCCCGAAGAGGCCACCGCTGGCCAGGAGGGTGCCGGGGATGTCGAGAGGGGCTCCGGTGCCGTGCGACTCCGCCAGGCGCAGGCGGGCGAGCGGCAGCAGGGCGATGCCCAGCGGCACGTTCAGCCAGAAGATCCAGTGCCAGGAGACGTGCTCGGTGAGGCTGCCGCCGATCAGCGGGCCGGACGCCACCGCCAGGCCGTTGACCGCACCCCAGATGCCGTACGCCATCCCGCGCTTGGCGGCGGGGACGGCCGCGGTGAGGAGGGTGAGGGTCAGCGGCATCATGATCGCCGCTCCCACACCCTGCACCGCGCGTGCGGCGATGAGGGCGTCGATGCCGGTCGACACGGCCGCGGCGGCGGAGGCGCCGGTGAATATCGTGAGGCCGGTGAGGAAGAGACGGCGCCGGCCGAAGCGGTCGCCGAGTGCCGCGCCGAACATGAGGAGGACGGCGAAGGTCAGGGTGTAGGCGCTGACCGTCCATTCCAGGTCGTCCAGGGCTCCCCCGAGGTCCTTGCGGATGGAGGGCAGGGCGGTGGTGACTACGAGGTTGTCGAGGGCCGCCATGAATCCGGCGACGCTGGTGATGACGAGGGCCCAGACGGTTCCCCCGCGACGTGCGGTCTGCTCTGACATCGCTCCCCCAGAGGGTCATCAGATGAAGGTCATCGGTTTTGTTAGTTATTGATGACTTACTTTTGCGGGCATGGAAATCCGCCGTGACGGGCAGGCATTCGCCCTTCCGTCCACCTGTTGCTTCTACTTCTCCAGCCGGCCCCTCAGGCGCGCCTCGGGGTAGAGCCCTTCCCAGATCCTGTGCCCCGGCGGGAAGCCCATGGACACCAGGCAGTTGATGAGCATCCCGTACGCCATGAAGGTCGTCGTCTCGTCGGTGTCGGCGCCCAGCGACAGGTGGACCGTGTCCCACAGACGCATCCAGCCCGCCCGCACCTGCTCGCCGAGCTCGTGCTCGCCGGCCTGTTCGGCGGCGGCTACGGCCACGTACATCTGCATCTGCATCAGCAGCCGCTCGGGCTCCTCTGCGATGACCTTGGTGTACGCGTTCGCCATGGCACGCAGGGCCTCTTCGCCCTCCAGGCCCTCGGCGGCCTCCTCGAAGGTGCGGATCGTGTCCTCCAGGCACCGCTGGGACGCCGCGAGGAAGATCGCCTTCTTGCCCGGGAAGAGGCGGAAGAGATACGGCTGCGAGACACCGACGCGCTTGGCGATCGCCTCGGTGGACGTGCCGTAGTAGCCGCCGCGGGCGAACTCGGCCGTCGCCGCGCGGATGACGCTCTCGCGCCTCTCTTCTGCGCTCATCCTGACCATGCGAGTAAGTTAGTACTCAATCACTAACTAGGTCAAGGGGAGGGTGTGGGTGGGTTCGCGCAGGGTGGGGTAAGGGGCGCTCCGCCATGGAGAGGGCCCCTTACCGCTCGTCACGCGCGCGGGCTCACGCCAGGCGGACGACCGCCCTCGACATGCCCAGCACCTTCTGGCCGGCGCTGGTCGCCGTGAGGTCCACGCGGACGGTGTTGTCGTCGAGCTTGGCGGCGACCTTGGCGCTGACCTCGATCACCGCGCCCTTGTCGTCGTTCGGGACGACGACCGGCTTGGTGAAGCGGACGCCGTACTCGACGACCGCGCCCGGGTCGCCGGTCCAGTCGGTGACCACCCGGATCGCCTCGGCCATGGTGAACATGCCGTGCGCGATGACGTCCGGGAGGCCCACCTCCTTGGCGAACTTCTCGTTCCAGTGGATGGGGTTGAAGTCCCCGGAGGCGCCCGCGTACTGGACGAGTGTGGCGCGAGTCACCGGAAAGGTCCGGGCGGGCAGTTCGGTGCCGACCTCGACGTCGTCGTATGCGATCTTTGCCGTCATCCCGCTCTCACGCCTCCTCTGCCGCACGCGCGACCAGCTTCGTCCAGGCGGTCACGACGTGCTCGCCCGCCTCGTCGTGGACCTCACCGCGGATGTCCAGGATGTCGTTGCCCGCCAGGGACTTGATCGCCTCGATGGTGGACGTGACGGTGAGGCGGTCCCCTGCCCGTACCGGGCGGACGTAAGAGAACTTCTGGTCGCCGTGCACGACCCGGCTGTAGTCCAGGCCGAGCCGGGGGTCCTGGACGACCTGTCCGGCCGCCTTGAAGGTGATGGCGAACACAAAGGTCGGCGGGGCGACGACATCGGGGTGACCGAGCGCCTTGGCGGCCTCCGGGTCCGTGTACGCGGGATTGGTGTCCCCCACCGCTTCCGCGAACTCACGGATCTTCTCGCGGCCCACCTCGTAGGGGGCGGTGGGCGGGTACGTCCGCCCCACGAAGGACTGGTCGAGCGCCATGGCTCGGCACCTCCTGGTGTCGATGACTTACGTTCACTGCGCGGGCAAACGACGCGAGGCCGCCCCCTTGTGGTGGGGGCGGCCTCGCGTACGAGCCTGATTTATCGCGTTTCGCGGTGCGCGGTGTGCGCGTTGCAACGCGGGCAGTGCTTCTTCATCTCAAGACGGTCCGGGTTGTTACGCCGGTTCTTCTTGGTGATGTAGTTCCGCTCCTTGCACTCCACGCAGGCCAGCGTGATCTTCGGGCGGACGTCGGTGGCAGCCACGTGAGTGCTCCTTGACGAACGGATGGGATGATTAACGCACGTAAGAGTAGCCGATCGAAGGACCGACCCCGCAATCGGCTACTGTCAGTAGCGGTGACCGGACTTGAACCGGTGACACAGCGATTATGAGCCGCTTGCTCTACCGACTGAGCTACACCGCTGTGATGCGATCCGTTCCCGCCTTGCGACGGGAACCTCTCACACCAGAGCCCCAATACGGAATCGAACCGTAGACCTTCTCCTTACCATGGAGACGCTCTGCCGACTGAGCTATTGGGGCGAGCGATGAAGACATTACACGGTCCGCCGCCGTTCACCCAAATCCGTTTCGCGGCCCCCGTCCCGGTCTCCGCGGCGACCCGCACACGCCCTTCCAGCGGCCTCCCCACCAGCCACTGAGGTCGCCCCCCGCACGGAGGACCACACCGGTACGACTATTGCGCTCCTCCCCGCCGAGGACGGATCACCACCCTAGGCTCGACTCACTCTGCGTGATCTTGTGTCCTCTTGTCCCAGGAGCGCGATGCCCGACAGCCAGCCGCAGCCGCCCCACTCGTCACCCTCGGGCTCTTCGGGCTCCTCCGGGCCGGGCGACCCCGCCGCTCTGCTGTTGTGCGGGGCGCGGCTGACCGACGGCCGGACCGTGGACGTACGGCTGGGCGGCGGGCGCATCGAGGCGGTCGGCACGGCGGGGAGCCTGGCGGTGGGCGGCACGCGCGCGTGTGGGGCACGGGTGGACCTGAGCGGGTATCTGCTGCTGCCGGCCCCGGCCGAACCGCACGCCCACGGCGACACCGCGCTGACGGCCGACGGGGACGGCCCCGCCTCGTACGACCCCCAGGACGTCCAGCGCCGAGCCACGGAGGCGGCGCTGCTGCAACTCGGGCACGGGGCCACGGCGTTGCGGGCACACGTGCGCGTGGGCGACGTACAGGGGCTCGGCGCGCTGGCCGCCGTCCTGCGGGCACGGCGTTCGCTGCGCGGACTCACCGAGCTGACGGCCGTGGCGATGCCCAGGGTGCTGACCGGGGTCGCCGGGGCGGACGGGCTCGCGGTGCTGCGGGACGCGGTCAAGATGGGCGCCTCGGTGGTGGGCGGGTGCCCGGACCTGGACCCGGATCCGATCGGCTACGTGGAGGCGGTCCTGGAGATCGCCTCCGAATACGGCTGCCCCGTCGACCTGCACACCGACGCCGACGACCCGGCCCGCCTCGCGCGCCTCGCCGCGATGGCCGGCGGACTGCGCCCCGGCGTCACCCTCGGCCCGTGCGGGGGGCTGGACCGGATGCCCGCCGAGGCGGCCCGGCGCACCGCCGACCAGCTCGCGGCCGCCGGGGCGACCGTGGTGTGCGTGCCCCAGGGCGGCTGCTCCGGCACCGACCGGCGCGGCACGGCTCCGGTACGGCTGCTGCGCGCGGCCGGTGTGCGGGTCGCCGCGGGCAGCGGTGCGCTGCGGGACCTGTCGAACCCGGTGGGGCGCGGCGACCCCCTGGAGGCGGCCTATCTGCTCGCCTCCCGGTACGGGCTGCGCCCCGAGGAGGCCTACGACGCCGTGAGCGCGTCGGCGCGGGCGGTCCTGGGGCTGCCCGGGGTACGGGTCGAGGCGGGCTTCCCGGCGGAGTTGCTCGCGGTGCGCGGGGACGGGCTGGCGGGGGCGCTGTCGCTGGCGTACAGCCGGATCGTCGTGCACCGAGGGCGGGTTGTGGCCCGGACGAGTGCGGTACGGGAGTACTGCAACTCCGCCACGTCGGCCGAGTTGGGGCTGCCTCGGCAGGGGCGTGGGGAAGTGTCGTAGGGCGGCGTCCCACGGGGCGGGCGAGGTGTCGTGCGCGGCGTGGGGGGCCGTTGGGGCGTGGCTCAAGTCGGGCGGCGGATGGGGCCGCCCAGGCGTACGGTCGGAAGCATGCGCATTGTCATCGCTGGTGGTCATGGTCAGATCGCGTTGCGGCTGGAGCGGCTGCTCGCCGCGCGTGGGGACGAGGTCGCGGGGATCATCCGCCGCGCCGAACAGGGCGACGACCTGCGGGAGGCAGGGGCCGAACCGATCGTGCTGGATCTGGAGTCGGCCTCGGTCGAGGAGGTCGCCGAGCATCTGCGGGGCGCGGACGCTGCCGTGTTCGCGGCGGGCGCCGGCGCGGGCAGCGGGACCGCGCGCAAGGAGACGGTGGACAAGGGGGCGGCGATCCTGTTCGCGGACGCGGCGGTCCGTGCGGGCGTACGCCGATACGTCGTCGTTTCGTCGATGGGTGCCGACCCCGAGCACGAGGGCGACGACGTGTTCGACGTGTACTTGCGGGCGAAGGGCGAGGCCGACCGGTACATCCAGAATCTGGACGCACTGGACTGGACGATCCTGCGCCCCGGAATGCTGACGAACGACGCCGGTACGGGTCTTGTACGGCTGGAGGCGCGCACCGGTCGCGGCACCATTCCCCGCGACGACGTGGCCGCCGTGCTCGCGGAGTTGGTGGACTCCGCCGCGACCGCCGGACTGACCCTCGAAGTCGTCAGCGGGTCGACGCCGATCTCGGTCGCGGTGAAGTTGGTGGCGGGCAACTGAGGGACGGCCGCAGGGGGGCGGTCCGTGCCGCCGGATCAGAAGAGGGGTAGCTGGCCCGGCATTTCGGGAACGACGTAGCCGTCCAACGCGGGTTGGGCGGCGTCGGCCTGGGCCTGGCGGCGGGAGCCGGGGCAGGACACCAGGGCGCCGTGCTCGCGGGCGCCGGGCGGGTCGTGCCGTGCGAAGCGGCCGGCGACGACGGCGATTTCGCGACGGCATTCGGGGCAGCGTCTGCGGCGAGTGGACATGGAGTCAGTTTGCCCCGGGGGCGGGGGAATCGTGTCCAGCGAGCTCACCGGCGCACTGCGTGCCGTCGGCGGTCGTCAGCCGATGTGGGGGGCGGTGCGCGCGGGATCCAGTGCGTGCTCGATCCGCAGGCGCATGGTCGGATGGATGTCGAGTTCGGAAAGTTCGGCCGGTGGGACCCAGCGGACCCGGGGGGTTTCGGGGCTCGTACGGAGTTCTCCGCCCGTCGGGCGCGCCCGGAAGCAGATGCTGAACTGCTGGCGGACCTCGCCGTCGTCGTAGCGCATCACGTGCCCCGGGTCGGTGTAGATCCCCGTCAGGCCGACGACCTCCACCTCGATGCCGGTCTCCTCCCGGACCTCGCGGACCACGGTGTCGCTGATGGACTCCCCCACGTCGTGGCCGCCCCCGGGCAGCGCCCAGCGGCCGTTGTCGGAGCGACGGACCATGAGGACCCGCCCCGCGTCGTCCCGTACGAGCGCCACGGCGGCGGGCACCACCGAGGTCGCCGGTGGGGCGTCGGGGTCGTGCAGGTAGTCGATGCGTCCCATGTGCCGTACCTCCTCTTGCGGCCAATACGCGTCTTTTTACGGGGTATTCGGGAGAGGTCAGCGGCAACACCCCTTCGACGACGAGGAGATACGCGCCGTGAGCGCCCTGAAGCGCCGGCTCGACAGCAGCCTGACCGCACAGGCCGTCCTGGCCTTCCTGATGGCTCTGGCCATCACCGCCCTCTTCTCCCGCCCGGACGAGCATCCGGCCTCCTGGCTTTTGCGAAGCGCGCTCTACACGGCTGTCGGCATCGCGTTCATGGTCGTACAGCGCCGCAGGATCGGCCGCGCGACCGGCACCGACCCGCGCAGGCTCGCCGACCTCAACCGCAAGATCCGGCACCGCGAGGTGCCCAGCGATCCCGAGGAACGGGCGGTCATGCGCCGACTGGTCGCCGAGCACCTGCGACGGATGGAACGCGGGGGCAGGTGGCTGCCGTACACCCTGGGCCTGATGGGCCTCCTCGCGGTCGCCCTGCTCGTTCTCGGCGCCGTCACCGGCTCGCTCTCCCTGCCCGTGTTCTCCGCCGTCCTCCTGATCGGCATCTGCTGCTGGACCCTCTGGATGCGCCGCCGCTCCCTGGACCGCTGCCGCCATATGCAGGCGGCGCTGCGGGAACAGGACGAACGGGTGTCGTGAATCGCGGGGTGGTGTTTTTGTACGGCGGTGGGGCAGCACGGCAGTCGTCTAGCACGAAAAACCCCCTCCGAACTGCGTTTCCGCAGTTCGGAGGGGGTTTCTCTCAGCGTGGCGGCGCCAGGATTCGAACCTGGGAAGGCTGAGCCGGCAGATTTACAGTCTGCTCCCTTTGGCCGCTCGGGCACACCGCCGGGGTTGCTGCCGTTCGAGCCGCTTTTCGGCGGTGCTCGCTGGCAACGACGTAAACAATACCCGATACGGAGGGGTGCTTCGCCACCCGATTGATCTGCGCTCGAGGGAGCACGGGTGGCTAGGCTTGTCCGGATGCGGCCCGCGCACCACGCCGGGCTCGGCGGCCACCCCCACGCCCGCCGAACCGCACCCCACAAGCACCCCGATACAAGGAGCCACAGGACATGGCCGACTCCAGTTTCGACATCGTCTCGAAGGTCGAGCGGCAGGAGGTCGACAACGCCCTCAACCAGGCCGCCAAGGAGATCTCGCAGCGCTACGACTTCAAGGGCGTGGGAGCCTCGATCTCGTGGTCCGGTGACAAGATCCTGATGGAGGCGAACTCCGAGGACCGCGTCAAGGCCGTCCTCGACGTCTTCCAGTCCAAGCTGATCAAGCGCGGCATCTCGCTGAAGGCCCTGGACGCGGGCGAGCCCCAGCTCTCGGGCAAGGAGTACAGGATCTTCGCGTCCATCGAGGAGGGCATCTCCCAGGAGAACGCCAAGAAGGTGGCGAAGATCATCCGTGATGAGGGCCCCAAGGGGGTCAAGGCTCAGGTGCAGGGCGACGAGCTGCGCGTCAGCTCCAAGAGCCGTGACGACCTGCAGGCCGTGATCGCCCTGCTGAAGGGCAAGGACTTCGACTTCGCGGTCCAGTTCGTGAACTACCGGTGAGCCGGATTTTCCTGGTGGGCGCGACGAGCCGCTGACTCACGGCGTACGGGAACGCGTACGGGAAAGGGTGGGCACCCGTCGGTGCCCACCCTTTCTCGCCTGCTGGCTGCGGTCCAAGGGTGTGCCCGGCCGCACCGGGCCCGTGCGTCCCGGTCAGTCGCGGGAGTTGCCGAACAGGATGCGGTAGGCAATCAGGAGGACCAGCGACCCGCCGATCGCCGCCGCCCAGGTCGCGCCGTCGTAGAAGTGCTTGGTGATCGGGTGGTCCAGGAAGCGGGACGAGATCCAGCCGCCGATGAACGCGCCCGCGATGCCGATGAGCGTCGTGCCGATGAAGCCGCCCGGGTCGCGGCCCGGCAGCAGGAACTTGGCGATGGCTCCGGCCAACAGCCCCAAGATGATCCAGCTGATGATCGTCATGCCCTGAACCTGCCCTCCCACTCTGTGCATCCACTGTCCGAACGGTGAGATTTCGGTGCGGACAGCCTGTGCTTCGTGTGCCACGCGACGACCGCGTGTGCCGCCGGCCGCCTCGCACGATCCGGTCTCGGCTCGCGTGTTCGTGTTCCGTTGCTGGGGAGGACGCCTCCGCGGTGCTCGCCGGTTGCAGCGATCAGTAGGGTGCGAGCCATGACACGGTCCGGCTCCACCTCCGAACTGCGACGCACCCTGGGCGTCGGCGACGCCGTGGTCATCGGACTCGGCTCGATGATCGGCGCCGGGATCTTCGCCGCCCTGGGTCCCGCGGCCCGGGCGGCCGGCTCGGGGCTGCTGCTCGGCCTGGCGGTCGCCGCCGTGGTCGCCTACTGCAACGCCACGTCGTCGGCGCGGCTGGCCGCGCTGTACCCGGCCTCCGGCGGCACCTACGTGTACGGGCGCGAGCGGCTCGGCGCGTTCTGGGGATATCTCGCGGGCTGGTCGTTCGTGGTCGGGAAGACGGCCTCCTGTGCGGCGATGGCCCTCACCGTGGGGGCATACGTCTGGCCTGGGCAGGCCCATGCGGTGGCGGTCGCGGCGGTGGTGGCGCTGACCGCGGTGAACTACGGCGGCATTCAGAAGTCCGCCTGGCTGACCCGGGTGATCGTCGCGGTGGTGCTGGCTGTCCTCGCCTCCGTCGTGGTCGTGTGTCTGGGGTCGGGGGCGTCCGAGGCCGCGCGCCTGGACATCGGGGCCTCCGAGGGCGCCGGCGGTGTGCTGCAGGCGGCCGGCCTGCTCTTCTTCGCCTTCGCCGGGTATGCCCGCATCGCGACCCTCGGCGAGGAGGTACGGGATCCCGCGCGCACCATCCCTCGGGCCATCCCGCTGGCGCTGGGCATCGCGCTGGCCGTGTACGTGTGTGTGGCGGTGGCCGTCCTCTCTGTGCTGGGGGCCGATGGTCTTGGGGCCGCGGCCGCTCCGCTGGCCGACGCGGTGCGGGCGGCCGGTGTGCCGTGGCTGGTACCGGTCGTGCGGGTCGGGGCCGCCGTGGCCGCGTTGGGTTCGCTGCTCGCCCTCATCCTGGGCGTCTCCCGGACGACGCTGGCCATGGCCCGCGACCGGAATCTGCCCGGCGCGCTGTCGGCCGTGCATCCGCGTTTCCAGGTGCCGCACCGGGCCGAACTGGCCGTGGGCGCGGTCGTCGCCGTCCTCGCCGCCACGGTGGACGTGCGGGGTGCGATCGGCTTCTCCTCCTTCGGTGTGCTCGCGTACTACGCCGTGGCCAACGCCTCGGCCTGGACGCTGAGTCCCGCCCCAACGGCCCGGCTGCTGCCGGCTCTGGGACTGGTCGGGTGCGTGGTGCTGGCGTTCTCGCTGCCGGGGATTTCGGTGGTCGTGGGCGCGGGGGTGCTGGCGGTGGGTGTGATGGCGTATGGCGTGCGGCGGTGGACGGACGCCCGGCGGGGGACGGACGCGCGGCGAGGGGCGTAGCGCCTGCGGTGGTAGCGGTAGCGGTAGCGGTAGCGGTAGCGGTAGCGGTAGCGGTAGCGGTCCAGTGCGGGTCGTTTTGTTTTCCTCGTCACTCTCGTGGGAGCTTCGCGGAGAGTGCGGTGGGTTGTCAGTTGACCCCTGTGCGCGTCGTGCGTATGCGGAAGTCGGGCCAGGGGGCCATCTGGAAGTCGTCCTCCATCACGTCCCACCAGCCGGTGCCCTCGCCCCAGGAACGCAGCCAGTCGGCGAGGGTGGGAGTGTCCACGAACCAGGCGTGGTCGGGGTCGCCCGGGTTGGGCTCGAAGAGCAGGACCGTCGAATCCGGGGAACGGCAGTCCACGCAGGCGTACATGGCACAGCCCCAGTGGGATATCGGCAGGACACCTTCCGGCCAGGGCCAGTCCGGGTCCTTGCGGCCACTCTCGCGGTTGGCCAGGTACTGCACGACGGCGGCGGGCTCGCCCGCAGGCGGACCGTCGAGCAGGGGCAGCAGGCCGTATTCCGGGCCGAATCCGCCGTCCCCTATCCGCAGGTACAGGTCGGCGAGCAGTTGCGGCAGGGAGAAGCCCAGGGCCGCTTCGGCGCGGGACAGCGTGTCCGCGGCGACGGGCGCGGGGAGGGAAGTCCAGCCGTAGGGGCGGGTGTTGCGCGCCTTGGCAGCCACCCGTGCCAGCAACTGCTCGTTCTCGGTCATGGGTTCATGATGCAAGGCGGCACTGACAATCGGGCCGGCCTGTGGACAACCGCCGGGCTGTGGAAATCCTCCGGGCCGGGCGGCCGGCCGGGGCGGGGAGGGGCCGGGGTCGCGGCGAGGTGAGTGGCGAGGTCAGCGTGCGGCGAACGGCTCGTCCGTGCGCACGATTTCGCGGCCGAGCGGCAGCAGCGAGACCGGGATCAGCTTGAAGTTGGCGATGCCGAACGGGATCCCGATGATCGTGATGCACAGGGCGATGCCGGTGACGATGTGCGCGAGGGCCAGCCACCAGCCGGCGAGGACCAGCCAGAGGACGTTGCCGAGGCACGAGGGCGCACCGGCGTCACGACGCTCGATCGTCGTGTACCCGAAGGGCCACAGGGCGTAGACGCCGATACGGAAGGCGGCGATGCCGAACGGGATGCCGATGATCGTGATGCACAGGAGGGCTCCGGCTGCCAGGTAGCCGAGGAACAGCCAGAAGCCGCTCAGGACGAGCCAGATGACGTTCAGGATGGTTTTCACTGGGGGCGACCTGCCATCTTCTCGAGCCGGGCGATGCGATCCGCCATCGGCGGATGCGTCGAGAACATCTTGGACAGTCCCTGACCGGGGCGGAAGGGGTTCGCGATCATCATGTGGCTCGCCGTCTCGATGCGCGGCTCGGGTGGCAGCGGCAGCTGCTTGGTGCCCGTCTCCAGCTTGCGCAGTGCGCTTGCCAGGGCGAGCGGGTCGCCGGTGAGCTGGGCGCCGGACGCGTCGGCCTCGTACTCCCTCGACCGGCTGATGGCCAGTTGGATGAGTGAGGCCGCGAGCGGACCGAGGATCATGATGAACAGCATGCCGATGAGACCGGGGCCGTCATCGTCGTCGGAGCGGCCGATCGGGATGAGCCAGGCGAAGTTGACCAGAAACATGATCACCGAGGCGAGGGCACCGGCCACCGACGAGATGAGGATGTCGCGGTTGTAGACGTGGCTGAGCTCGTGGCCGATGACGCCACGCAGTTCGCGCTCGTCGAGGAGGCGCAGGATGCCTTCCGTGCAGCACACCGCGGCGTTGCGCGGGTTGCGGCCCGTCGCGAAGGCGTTCGGCGCCTCCGTCGGGGAGATGTACAGGCTGGGCATGGGCTGGCGGGCCTGGGTGGAGAGCTCGCGGACCATACGGTAGAGGGCCGGGGCCTCGAACTCGCTCACCGGACGCGCGCGCATCGCGCGTAGCGCCAGTTTGTCGCTGTTCCAGTACGCGTACGCGTTCGTCCCGAGGGCGACGAAAACCGCGACCACGAGCCCCATGCGGCCGAAAAAGCTGCCGATGACGATGATGAGGGCGGACAGTCCTCCGAGGAGTACTGCGGTCCTTAGCCCGTTGTGCCGGCGGTGCACGGTACGCCCTCCAAGTGATGCAGCAGGGGAACCCTTTGCTTGCGTCTTGCTTGCTGTCTCCGGTGCCGCTGGTGCCGTGGTGTCACGTCCAGTGGACCCTCCTGTCCTGGTCAACGCCAGGCGAGGGTCACTAGTTCCCTTGTGCGTACGGCTGCATGCCTCCGCCGTACGGGTGAGCGGCTGCGGGCAGGTGCTCAGAAGAGGCCGGTGTCGGCGAAGCGCAGGACCAGCTGGGGAGCTCCCGAGAGGGCGACGCCGAGGACCCCGGTGAGGGCGATCGCCGCTGTCAGGGGTGCCGGGAGGCGGTGCTCGACGGGTTCGCCCTCCGTGGCTCGGAACAGCAGTGCCGTCCACTGGAGGTAGTAGAAGAGCGCGATGACGACATTGACGGCCATGATCACGGCGAGCCAGCCGAGTCCCGCGTCGACGGCCGCCGAGAACACGGTGACCTTGGCGAACAGGCCGATGATGCCCGGCGGCAGTCCGGCCAGGCAGAGCAGGAAGAACGCCAGGAGCAGGGCGGCGAGCGGGTTCCTGGCGTACAGGCCTCGGTAGTCGGTGAGGCGGTTGGCGGTCTTCGTGCGGCCCACCAGTGCGGCGACGGCGAAGGCGCCGAGGTTCATGGCCGCGTACATGAGGGCGTAGGCGACGGTGGAGCCGACGGAGTGCTCCGGGTGGCCGGAGTACGCGGCCGCGGCGATCGGTACGAGGAGGTAGCCCGCCTGGCCCACCGACGACCAGGCGAGGAGGCGTACCGCGCTGTACGCGCGCGTGGCCTGCTGGCGCAGGGCGCCGACGTTGCCGACGGTCATGGTGAGCGCGGCCAGGGCGGCGAGGGCGGGGCCCCAGACGTCGGCGTACGACGGGAAGGCGACCACGGTGACGAGGATGAGGCCGGTGAAGCCGACCGCCTTGCCGACGACCGACAGATAGGCGGCGATCGGCAGGGGCGCGCCGACGTAGGTGTCGGGGACCCAGAAGTGGAACGGTACGGCTGCTGTCTTGAAGGCGAACCCGACGAGGGTGAGGACGACTCCGGTCTGGGCGAGGGTGTGGAGTTGGCCGTCGACGTGCTGGATGCGGTCGGCGACCTGGGTGAGGTACAGGGTGCCGGTCGTGGCGTACACGAAGCTGATGCCCATCAGGCTGACGGCGGTCGCGGTGACCGACGACAGGAAGAACTTCAGCGCCGCTTCGGAGGACTTCCTGTCGCCGTGGCGGATGCCTACGAGGGCGAAGGCGGGCAGGGAGGCGACCTCCAGGGCGACGATCAGGGTCGCGAGGTCGCGGGAGGCGGGCAGGAGAGCGGCGCCGGCCGCGGAGGACAGCAGTAGGAACCAGTACTCCCCTTCGGGGAGTTGTCGTTCGGCGTCCTCGAGGGCCGTCACCGACAGCAGGGCCACGAGGAGTGCTCCGCCGAGGACCAGGAACTGGATGACGAGGGTGAAGTTGTCCGCTGTGTAGCTGCACGCGTGCGTGCCGTCGACGCAGAAGGTGCTGCGGTCGTCGCCGAGGAGGGGCAGCAGCAGGAGCGCGGAGGCGGCGAGGCCGGCGACCGAGACCCAGCCCAGCAGGGGCTTCCTGGTCTCGCCGACGAACAGGTCGGCGACGAGGACGACGAGTCCGACGAGGGCCGTGAGGGTGGGTGGCGCGATGGCGAGCCAGTCGACGGACTGGACGAGGTTCTCGGCCAGCGGCTGGGCCACGGAGCTCATCGGGTGCCTCCTGCGAGGAGCTGCTGCACGGCCGGGTCGGTCAGGCCGAGGAGGGCCTTGGGCCACAGCCCGGCGACGACGGTGAGGGCGACGAGGGGCGTCCAGGCCGCGAACTCGTAGGAGCGGACGTCCGTCAACTGCGGTGCTTCCTGCGGTACGGCGCCCATGCACACGCGCCGGACGACGACGAGCATGTACGCGGCGGTGAGGAGGGTGCCGAAGGCCGCGATGGACATGAAGGTGAGGAAGGCGGGGCGGCTCAGGTCGGCGGCGGGTTCGAACGCGCCGAACAGGGCGAGCATTTCGCCCCAGAAGCCGGCCAGGCCCGGCAGGCCCAGGGAGGCGACGGCGCCGAAGGCGAGGAGGCCGCCGAGGCGCGGGGCCTTGCCGTACAGGGCGGCGCCGGACTCCTCGGCGAGTGCGTCCAGGTCGGTGGTGCCGGTGCGGTCCTTGAGGGCGCCGACGATGAAGAAGAGCAGGCCGGTGATGAGGCCGTGGGCGATGTTGGCGAACAGGGCGCCGTTGACGCCGGTCGGGGTCATGGTGGCGATGCCCAGCAGGACGAAGCCCATGTGGCCGACGGAGGAGTAGGCGATGAGCCGCTTGAGGTCGCCCTTGGCGCCCTGTTTGGCGAGGGCGAGGCAGGCGAGGGACCCGTAGATGATGCCGACGACCGCGAAGGCCGCGAGGTAGGGGGCGAAGGTGCGGAAGCCGTCCGGTGCGATGGGCAGGAGGATGCGGACGAACCCGTACGTGCCCATCTTCAGCAGGACGCCCGCGAGGAGGACCGAGCCGACGGTCGGGGCGGAGGTGTGGGCGTCGGGCAGCCAGCTGTGCAGCGGCCACATCGGCGTCTTGACCGCCAGCCCGATGCCGATCGCCAGAACGGCGATGACCTGCACGGATGTACTCAGTGACCGGCCGTTGTCAGTGGCGAGTGCCACCATGTCGAAGGTGCCGGCCTTGATCCCGATCAGGAGCAGGCCGAGCAGCATGACGACCGAACCGAGCAGTGTGTAGAGGATGAACCGCCAGGCGGCCCGGGTCCGGCCCTCGCCGCCCCAGCGGGCGATGAGGAAGTACATCGGGATGAGCACCGTCTCGAACGCCAGGAAGAACAGCAGCAGATCGAGGACGGCGAAGGTCGCGAGCGTGCCGGACTCGAGGACGAGCAGCAGCGCGACGAAGGCCTTTGGGGTCGGGCCCGCGGGCATCTTGAAGTACGAGTAGAGCGCGCAGAGGAAGGTCAGCAGCGCGGTCAGGACCAGAAGGGGGAGGGAGATGCCGTCGATGCCGAGGTGGATGCGCACGTCGAGTGCGGGGATCCAGCTGATGTCGGTCGTGGCCTGCATCTTCGACGGGTGGTCGTGGTCGAAGCCGAGCGCGAGGACGATCGCGGCGATGAGCACCACGCCGGTGACGGTCACGCCGTGGCGCAGGACGGCCTGCTCCGGGGACTTCCCCTTCAGTCCGGGCGGGGCGGGCAGGAGGGCGGCGACCGCGCCGAGGAGCGGTACGACGACGACGAACGCCAGAAGGAACTGCATCACGGACTCGCTGATATCGATCACGCCTGCTCACGCTCCCGTGGCGACGAGGAGGGCGGCGACCGCCAGGACGACGGTGCCGGCGAGCAGCGCGCTCACATAGGTCTGCACATTGCCTGTCTGGGCCCGCCGTACGGCGGCACCCAGCAGCCGGGGTAGGGCGCCCGCGCCGCGTACGTAGGTCTCGACGACCTCGCGGTCCAGGAACCGGACGAGGCTCGCACCGGCCTGGACCGGGCGGACGAAGAGGGCCGCGTACACGGCGTCGAGGTGGAAGCCGACGGCCGCGTGCCGGTGCAGCGGACCGAGCAGCAGCCGCCCGGGGTCGGCGGGGTCGGGCGCGTAGGCCACTCCCCCGTAGACGGGCGCGTGACTGGCGATGGCCTCCGCCTCGACCTGCCCGGCGTCGCCCTCCGGATGGGCCGCTACCGCCCCGAGCGGGACACGGGCCGCGAGAGCGGTGGTGTGGCGCCAGGCCGCGTAGGTGACGATGCCGCCGACCAGGGCGACGCCCGTGCCGACGACGGAGGTGGTCAGGGTCGGGGTGAGGTCGCGGCCGTCGAACCAGTCGGGCAGCGATCGGTAGGCGAAGGCGCCGAGCGCGAGGGACGGGACGGCGAGCACCCACAGCACCACGGTCATGGTGAGGGGCTGCCTGCCGTGGTCGGGGGCTTCGGCGCCCCGGCCGTTGAAGGCCAGCAGCCACAGGCGCGTCGCGTACGCGGCGGTGAGCAGTGCCGCGATCATTCCGGCGACGAGGGTGATCCAGCCCGCTACACCGGGTGCGTGCTCGGTGTGGCCGGTGGCGACGTGCTCGGCGGCGCCCAGGACGGACTCCTTGGAGAAGAAGCCGCTGAAGGGCGGGATCGCGGCGAGCGCGAGGAGCGCCACGGTCATCGTCCAGAAGGCGTCGGGGACGCGGTCGCGCAGCCCGCTCATGCGGGACATGGCGGCCAGCGAGTTGGTGCCGGCGGCGTGGATGATCACGCCGGCCGCGAGGAAGAGCAGCCCCTTGAAGGCGCCGTGCGTGAGGAGGTGGAAGACGGCGGCCGAGCGGTCGCCGACGGCGAGGGCGCCGGTCATGTAGCCGAGCTGGCCCATCGTCGAGTACGCGAGGACACGCTTGATGTCGTCCTGGGCGAGCGCGGCGAGGCCCGAGCCGACCATGGTGACGGCGGCCATGACGGCGAGCACGACCATGGCGGCCCGGGAGGCCTCGAACACTGGAAGGAGACGGGCGACGAAGTAGACACCGGCGGCCACCATCGTCGCGGCGTGGATCAGCGCGGAGACGGGTGTCGGGCCGGCCATGGCGTCGGGGAGCCAGGAGTGCAGCGGGAACTGCGCCGACTTGCCCGCCACGCCCGCCAGGAGCAGCAGGGCGATCAGGGTCGGGTGGTCGAGGCCGCCGTGCGCGACCGTGCCGAGGATCGTCGTGATGCGGAAGGAGCCGGCCTGGGTGCCGAGGGCGAACAGACCGATGAGGAAGGGGACGTCACCGAGCTTGGTGACCAGGAAGGCCTTGATGGAAGCGGCGCGGGCTTCCGGGGTCTCCCAGTAGTGGCCGACCAGGAAGTAGGAGCAGATGCCCATGACTTCCCAGCCGACCAGCAGCACGATCAGGTCGCCGGAGTAGACGACGAGCAGCATCGCGGAGGTGAACAGGGAGACGAGCGCGGCGTAGGAGGGGTAGCGCGGGTCGTCGCGCAGGTAGCCCGTCGAGTAGATCTGCACGCAGGACGCGACGACGCCGACCAGGATGGCGACGAGGGCGGCGAAGCCGTCGATGTGCAGGGCGAGTTCGATGGGGACGGAGCCGGTGGGCGTCAGTTCGGTGTGGGCGTTCACGGCCTGGCCGCCGCCCTGGCGCACGGCGACGAGCACCGCCAGCACCAGGGAGGTAAGGGCCGGCAGGACGGCGAGCGGGCGGACGAAGCCGGGGGCCGTACGGCCCAGCAGCAAGCCCGCGGCCGCTCCCAGGAACGGCAGGAGCGGGACGAGGACGGCGAGGGTGGTGGTGGTCACGCGGTGGCCTCGGCCTTCCCGGCCCCGTCGGCCGGCCCGGCCGTGAGGGCGTCGCTGTCGGGGCCGACCGTCTCGTGGCCCTCGGCGGTGTCGCGGAGCTTGTCGATGTCGGAGGTGCCGCGGTTGCGGTGGACGGCGAGGACGATCGCCAGGCCGATGCCGATCTCGGCGGCGGCGATGGCGATGGTGAACAGGGTCAGGGCCTGACCGGAGTGCAGCGTCTCCCGGGCGGCCTTGCTGAGCCATACGTCGAAGGCGACCAGGTTCAGATTGACGGCGTTGAGCATCAGCTCGACCGACATCAGGACGAGGATCGCGTTGCGGCGGGCGAGGACTCCGTACAGGCCCGTGCAGAAGAGAAGGGCGGCCAGGACCGCGGGATAGGCGAGGTGCATCAGCGGGCGCCTTCCTGGTCGGCCGGGTGAGTGTCCGCGACCGGCTTTGCCGCTCCGCTCCGGTTGGTTCCCTCGATCGGGTGATTACGGGAATCCGGGACAGATGGGGAACCGCCGGTCGCCGCTCGGGAGTTCACAGGGGGAAGGCTCGACTCGGCCTTCGCCTTTCGGGACAGCACGATCGCGCCGACCAGAGCGGCGAGGAGGAGGACGGAAAGGGCCTCGAAGGGGAGGACCCAGTTCTGGAAGAGGCTCGCTCCGGTGACGGCGGTGGAACCGGCGGCCGGCCCGTCCAGATCGACCCAGGTGGTGCGGAAGGCGTCGACGACGACCCAGACCAGGGCGGCCGCGGCGGCGACGGCGACGGTGAGGGCAGCCCAGCGATTGCCGGAGTCGGCGTCCGGGGAGCGCCCGATGGGGGCCCTGGTGAGCATCAGACCGAACAGGAGGAGGACCACGACGGAACCGACGTAGATGAGGACCTGCACCCAGGCGATGAACTCGGCGGTGAGCAGGAGGTACTCGATGGCGAGGCCACCGAGGGCGACCACCAGCCACAGGGCGGCGTGCACCAACTGCCGGGTGGTGACGGTCACCAGTGCGGCACCGAAGGTGGCCAGGCCGACGAGGAGGAACGCGATCTCGACGCCGGTCGGCGACAGGAAGCCGTGCTGCGCGACGGCCAGAGGCACGGCGGCCGGGTGGGTCATGACGGCCGGGTGGGTCACGGCTGTCCTCCCTGAGGCTCGGTCGGCTCCGTCCGTGCCGCCGCGAGCTTCTCGGCGGTCTTGCGGGCGGCGGCGATCTCCTTCGGTTCCTCCGCGCCGGGGTCGAGGGCGGGCGGAGCCGGCACCGTCCACATCCACTCCCGGAGTTTGTCGCGCTCGTGGGTGAGTTCGTGGATGTCGGTCTCGGCGTACTCGAACTCCGGGGACCAGAACAGGGCGTCGAAAGGACAGACCTCGATGCAGATACCGCAGTACATGCACAGGGAGAAGTCGATGGCGAAGCGGTCGAGGACGTTGCGGCTGCGCTCACGGCCGCCGGGGGTCGCCGCCGGGACCGTCTCCTTGTGCGAGTCGATGTAGATGCACCAGTCCGGGCACTCCCGGGCGCACAGCATGCAGACCGTGCAGTTCTCCTCGAACAGACCGATGACGCCGCGGGTGCGGGGCGGGAGATCGGGCTGGGTGTCCGGGTACTGCTCGGTGACCGACTTCTTCGTCATCGTGCGGAGGGTGACGGCCAGGCCCTTGGCCAGGCCTGAGCCGGGGATGGGGGACATGGTTACTGGATCACCACCTTGACGATGCCGGTGAGGGCGATCTGGGCGAGGGCGAGAGGAACGAGGAGGGTCCAGGAGAGCTTCTGGAGCTGGTCCTCGCGCAGGCGGGGGTAGGTGACGCGGAGCCAGATCACGAGGAAGGCAAGGACGGCCGTCTTGAGCAGGGTCCAGACCCAGCCGAGGCCGTCGGCGCCCCAGGGGCCGTGCCAGCCGCCCAGGAAGAGGACGGTGGTCAGGCCGCACAGGACGATGATTCCGGCGTACTCGGCGAGGAGGAACAGGGCGAAACGCAGACCGGTGTACTCGGTGTAGGCGCCGAAGATGATCTCCGAGTCGGCGACGGGCATGTCGAAGGGGGGCCGCTGGAGTTCGGCGAGGCCGGCGACGAAGAAGACGACCGCGCCGACGATCTGCCACGGCAGCCACCACCACTCGAAGGCGTCGAGGATGCCGGGCAGGGAGACGGTGCCGGCGGCCATCGCGACGGAGGCGGCGGCCAGCAGCATCGGGAGTTCGTAGGCGAGGAGCTGGGCGGCGGTGCGCAGGCCGCCGAGGAGGGAGAACTTGTTGGCGGAGGCCCAACCTGCCATGAGCGAACCGAGAACGCCGACGCCCATCACGGCGAGGACGAAGAAGATGCCGGCGTCCAGGACCTGGCCGACGGCGCCCTCGTCCGGGCCGATGGGGATGGCGACGAGGACCAGGAGGTACGGGAGGAGGGCGACGGCCGGAGCGAGCTGGAAGATGCGGCGGTCCGCGCCCGCGGGGACGACGTCTTCCTTCTGCGCGAACTTCACGCCGTCGGCGACGAGTTGAGCCCAGCCGTGGAAGCCGCCGGCGTACATCGGACCGAGGCGGCCCTGCATGTGGGCCATCACCTTGTGCTCGGTCTGGCCCACGATCAGGGGGAAGGTGAGGAAGACGACGAAGACGATCAGGAGTCGCAGGGCGACGTCGACAGCGTCGGTCACGGCTGGCCTCCTTCGCGGTCGTCGGGGTCTTCTGGGGCCCGGGGGTCGGGGGTGGGGGCGTCGGAGTCCGGGACGGGGTCGTTGGGGCTCGGGGTGGGCTCCGAAGGCGATGAGGAATCCGGCTCCGGTTGCGAGGCGGGCTCGAGGCCCGGGTGCTCCGTGGAGCCGGGTTCGTCGAAGGCCGGGCGGGCGTGGTGCCAAGGGGCGTCCGGGCTGCGAGGGGCGCTGGGGGGCTTCGGCTGGCCAGGGGGCGTCGGCTGAGGCGAGCCCGTGGCATGCGGGGCGGCGGCGCTCTCGCCGGCAGCGGGTTCCGACTCGCCGGGCCGGTCACCTCGGGCCGGCTCGCCCAGGACGCCCTGCTCGGCATCGCTGCCCCGCTGGCTCGCCGAGCCCTCGCTCGCGCTCCGCGCACGGCGCCGGGCGACCGGTGTCTCCGGCGTCCCCGGCGTCTCCGGCGTCTCCGGCGTCTCCGGCGTCTCCGGCAAGGAGGGTTCGGCCGTGCCGGCCGCGGGCTCGGAGGCGTCGGCCGCGGTCTGACTCACGGATCCCTCGGCGGCCGAGCGCGCACGCCGCGGCCGTCCCCCGGGTACACCCGTAGCAGCCGCGTCCGAGCGCGCGCCGCTGGCCGAGCCCGCCGAACCCGCACCAGCCTCCGAAGCTCCGCCGGCGCCCGCCGTCCCGCCAGTCTCAGCAGCCCCGCCCACCTGGCTCGCCGACCCCTCGGCGGCCGACCGCGCACGCCGTACGGGACGTTCGCCAGCCGCACGGGCCGGGCGTTCGCCTGCCGCGCGGGCCGGGGCTCTCGTGGGGCGGGTCGGGGCCGCGGGGAGTTGGCCCTTCAGGGGGCCCCATTCGTTGGGGTCGGGGACTCCCGGGGGGAGCATCTGGCGGCGCTTGGGGCCGCCGTGGTCGGACTCGCCGGGTTCCTTGGCGCCGGGCCAGGCCTTGGCGACGCGGGCGGCGAGGACGAAGTCCTTGCGCAGGGGGTGGCCCTCGAAGGTCTCCGGGAGGAGGAGGTGGTCGAGGGCGGGGTGGCCTTCGAAGTCGACGCCGAACATCTCGTGGGTCTCGCGCTCGTGCCAGGCCGCGCCCGCGTACACGCCGACGGCGGAGGGCAGGGCGGGGACCTCGTGCGGGACGGTCGTGCGCAGGAGCAGGCGGCGGACCGGGGAGAGGGCGACGACGTGGGCCGCGACGCGGAAACCGGTGCCCGGTTCGTCGACCGCGCTCAGCCAGTCGAAGTAGGTGCAGGTGAGGCGGTCACGGGCCGTTTCCAGCGCGGTGAGCCATGAGCAGGGCGGTACGTCGACCGTCAGGACCTCGTAGGACTCCTCGGCTGTGGCCTCCGTACCGAACAGCTCCTCGACGGGTGCCGGGAGCCAGCCGACCGTGGTCATCGCCCGCCCTCCTCGCCGGCCTCGCGGATCGCGGCAGGCTCGCCGGTCTCGCCACCCCCACCGGCCCCGCCGGCATCACCGATCGCCGCACCGTCGTCCGTCCCGGGAGCCGGTGGCTTCACCAGGTCGCTCTGCAGGGCGGCCGCGGACGGACGGGTCGTGCCGTCGCCGTACCGCTCCCCCAGGGACTCGCGGGCGATCTTCTCCTGGAGCTTGAGGATGCCCTGGAGGAGGGCCTCGGGGCGGGGCGGGCACCCGGGGACGTAGACGTCGACCGGGATGATCTGGTCGACGCCCTTGGTGACGGAGTAGGAGTCCCAGTAGGGGCCGCCGCAGTTGGAGCAGGCGCCGAAGGAGATGACGTACTTCGGTTCCGGCATCTGCTCGTAGAGGCGTTTGACGGCCGGGGCCATCTTGTCCGTGACCGTTCCCGAGACCACCATCAGGTCGGCCTGGCGCGGTCCCGGGGCGAAGGGGATGACGCCGAGGCGGATGAAGTCGTGGCGGGCCATCGAGGCGGCGATGAACTCGATCGCGCAGCAGGCGAGGCCGAAGTTGAAGACCCAGAGCGAGTAGCGGCGGCCCCAGTTGAGGACCACCTTCATCGGCTCCGGGGCGAGGCGGGCGAGGGCGCCCAGCCGCTTGGGCTCCGGCAGCAGGACCGGCTGCCCGTCGGTGATGTCGGTGTCTGGCGTCACGTCCATGCCAGAACGCCCTTCTTGTACGCGTAGAGCAGGCCGACGGTCAGGAAGCCGAGGAAGACGAACATCTCGACCAGGGTCGTCGCGCCGTAACCGGGGGCGGCGAAGACCGTCGCCCAGGGGAACAGGAAGATCGAGTCGACGGCGAAGATGACGTAGAGGAAGGCGTAGACGTAGTAGCGGACCTGGGTGTGGGCCCAGCCCTCGCCGACGGGGTCTACTCCGCACTCGTACGTCAGGAGCTTCTCGGGGGTGGGGACCACCGGTCGCAGCAGCCGGCCCGCGCCGAAGGCCACGGCGACGAACAGGACGCCGACGACGGCGAGCAGCCCGACGACCGAGTACGACTGGAAGTAGTCCGCCGCGACCGCGACGGTCGGTTCCCGCACGTCCGTCCCCTCACTCGTGTCACTCGCTGCTGTTCGACGATCTGTACGCACCGGAGTCTAGGCCCTGATAAAGGGACGGTAAGCAGCCCGTCACGCCTCGAGATCCCGTCGAGATCCGCCGGAGCCGCGTGCCGGTGGGCGGGGGTGGGGTTTTCCCCAGTGGACAGCGGCGGCCGACCTCATGGCGCGGCTGCCCGCCGCGCGGCACGCTAGCCCATATGACCGAAGGATTCTCGCGCCCGGACCGGGCCCCGGAAGGCGCCGACGACCGTCTGCCGCCCGCCCGTGTCGCCTACGACCCGCACACCTGGAAGGAGATCGCGCATCTGCTGGCGAACCTTCCGCTGGCGCTGTTCGGGTTCGTGTACGTCGTGACGGTGCTGTGGACCGGGTTCTGGCTGACCGTGACGGTGATCGGGTTCCCGTTGCTGGCGGCCGGACTGATGGGTGCGCGGCTGTGGGGGCGGCTGGAGCGGCGGCGGGCCAGGGCGCTGCTCGGGGTGCACATCGACGAGCCGAGCCCGTTGCCCGGGCGGGAGGCGGCGGGCGGCCTCCTCCCCAAGCTGTGGATGGTGTTGAAGGATCCGGTCGCCTGGCGCACGGTGCTGTACGACTTCATCCGGCTGCCCTGGGGCATCCTCACCTTCACCGTCACGCTGACCTCGTTGTTCGTGCTGTGGCCGGTGCTGCCGTTCATCGCGCGGGGGCTGGCGAACGCCGACCGGGCGATGGTGCGCGGCCTGCTGTCGCCCTCGGACGAGCTGGAGCGGCGGATCGCGGAGCTGGAGTCGGACCGGGGGGTCGTGGTCGACACGGCGAACGCGGACCTGCGGCGTATCGAGCGCGATCTGCACGACGGTGCGCAGGCCCGGCTGGTCAATCTGGCGATGGGGCTGGGGCTGGCCAAGGAGAAGCTCCTGGAGGACCCCGACACGGCGGCGGAGATGGTCGCCGAGGCGCACGGCGAGGTGAAGCTCGCGCTGCAGGAGCTGCGGGACCTGGCCCGCGGCATCCATCCCGCCGTACTGACGGACCGGGGGCTCGATGCCGCGCTCTCGTCGGTCGCCTCGCGCTGCACGGTCCCGGTGAAGGTGACGGTCGATCTCGGCTCCCGGCCCGCCGCGGCGATCGAGGGCATCGCCTACTTCACCGTCTCCGAGCTGCTGCAGAACATCAGCAAGCACAGCGGCGCGAAGACCGCGTCCGTGGAGGTGTGGCGGGCGGACAGCCGGCTGCTCATCCAGGTCGAGGACGACGGCCGCGGCGGCGCCCGCCTGGACGGCGGCAGCGGCATGCGGGGCCTAGCCGACCGGCTGGACGCGGTGGACGGTCTGTTCGTCATCGACTCGCCGCAGGGCGGACCGACGGTCGTGACGGCCGAACTGCCGTGGCGGGACCGGCCCGCGGGCGAGAGATAGGCGAGACCGGCCCGCGGGCGAAGGTGGGCGCAAACTCCCGCGGGCGGGAGGTAGGCGGAAACTCCCAGCGGGTGGCAGGGAAACGCCTGGGAGGTGCGGAAGGTAGGGAAAACCCCCCTTCCAAGAGGCCGACGGACTCCATGGTCCGCGGACCTGCGACGCAGGAGTGTGGAGGTACGGCGGGACAGCCGCGGCCGAGCAGGTCGAGTGGACGAGTGGACGAGCAGAAACGGACGACGTCGATGGCCACGGACTACGACTACGGGCAGGACTACGGATCGGGTCACGGAACCGGGTTCGGGTACTCCGGGCACACCGGTGAGCGGCGGCATCGGCTGCCGGCGGGGCTGCGCGCACCGTTCGAGGCGCGCAGCTGGCGCGAGTTCGGGTACGTGCTGCTCGGCCTGCCGATCGGCATCCTGCTCTTCGTGTACGCGGTCACCATGCTGTCTGTGGGGGCGGGGCTCCTGGTCACCTTCCTGGGGATTCCGGTGCTGGCGGCGGGGCTGGCCGGATGCCGGGGGTTCGCGGCGCTGGAGCGGGCGCGGGCCCGCGGGATGCTGGGGCTGGAGGTGGCGGACCCCGAGCCGCTGCGGATGCGGAAGTCCGGGGTGATGGCCTGGATGGGGGCGGTGCTGAAGAGCGGCACGTCGTGGCGGACGCTGCTGTACGCGGTGCTGCAGTTCCCCTGGTCGCTGTTCTCGTTCGTGGTCGCCCTCAACTTCTGGGCGTACGGGTGGGCGCTGCTGACGTATCCGCTGTGGTTCTGGGTCTTCCCCGTGTACGTCGGCCAGGGCGGGCTTCAGCTGTACGGCGACGCGCACCACTCGGTCTATCTCGACAACCCCTTCGAGATCACCGTCACGGCGCTGGTGGGGCTGCTGTTCACGCTGGCCACGCCGTGGATCGTGCGGGCGCTGACGACGGTGGACCGGCTGATGGTGCACGGGCTGCTCGGGCCGTCCCGGCTGTCGGCGCGGGTGGTTGAGCTGGAGTCCGACCGGGGTGTCGTGGTCGATACGGCGGCCGCGGATCTGCGGCGCATCGAACGCGACCTGCATGACGGTGCCCAGGCCCGGCTGGTGGCGCTGGCCATGGATCTGGGGCTGGCGAAGGAGAAGCTGACCGAGGACCCGCAGGCGGCGGCGCGCATGGTGGACGAGGCGCACGGCGAGGTGAAGACGGCGCTGCAGGAGCTGCGGGACCTGGCGCGGGGGATTCATCCGGCGGTGCTGACGGACCGGGGGCTGGACGCCGCGCTGTCGGCGGTGGCCTCGCGGTGCACCGTGCCGGTGCAGGTAGAGGTGGATCTCGCCGAGCGGCCGGCGCCCGCCATCGAGGGCATCGCCTACTTCACGGTGTCCGAGCTGCTGCAGAACATCAGCAAGCACTCGCGGGCCACGTGGGCGGCGGTGGACGTGTGGCGGGTGGAGGACCGGCTGATGGTCCAGGTCATGGACAACGGTGTGGGGGGCGCGGACACCTCCGGCGGGTCGGGGCTGGGAGGGCTCGCGGAGCGGTTGGACGCCGTGGACGGGATTCTGGTGGTCGACTCGCCGGTCGGCGGGCCGACGCGGGTGACCGCGGAGCTGCCCTGGCGGGGGGAGCGGGCGCTCGGCTGACCACCGGGTCCTCGTACGTGACGGCGCCCGGGGGCCATATCCCCGGGCGCCGTCGCGTACGAGGAGGGACTCGAAGGCGCCTCGCCCTCACATGCCGGACGCCCGGACGGGCTGATACCACCCCGGAACCCGCCGTACCGTGCGCGTTTTCTCGTTGAATCACGTCGGCCGGGCGCACCCGGGTCCGAATGCTGGAATGCTGGACTACTGGCATACGCAGTCGGGCTGGGGGGCCGGAGATCGTGGAGGACAGGGTGCGGGTGGTCATCGCCGAGGATTCAGTGCTGCTCAGGGAGGGACTGACCCGGCTGCTGACCGACCGCGGGCACGAGGTCGTCGCCGGTGTAGGCGACGGAGACGCGTTGATCAAGACGATCACGGAGCTGGACGGACAGGGCGAGCTGCCGGACGTGGTGGTGGCCGACGTACGCATGCCTCCGACGCACACCGACGAGGGAGTGCGGGCGGCCGTGGAATTGCGGAAGTCGCATCCCGGTCTCGGGGTACTCGTACTGTCGCAATACGTGGAAGAGCGTTACGCCACCGAACTGCTGGCCGGTTCCAGCCACGGCGTCGGCTATCTGCTGAAGGACAGGGTCGCCGAGGTCCGTGAGTTCGTGGACGCGGTCGTGCGGGTGGCCCGGGGCGGAACCGCGCTGGACCCGGAGGTGGTCGCTCAGCTGCTCGGCCGGAGCAGGAAGCAGGACGTCCTGGCCGGGCTGACGCCACGGGAGCGGGAGGTTCTGGGGCTCATGGCCGAGGGACGTACCAATTCGGCGATCGCGCGGCAGCTGGTGGTGAGCGACGGGGCCGTCGAGAAGCACGTCAGCAACATCTTCCTGAAGCTCGGGCTGTCCCAGAGTGACGGGGATCACCGGCGGGTTCTAGCGGTCCTCAGGTACCTGAACTCGTGACGGGCCGACGCTGAGTCGGTGGTCGCGCGTTCGGCCGTCGGGGCCGGTGGTCCGTCCTTCGGCACCCGTACGGCGGCGTGGCCCAGAACCGAACCGTTCGCGGGGAGCGTCTTCAAGGGAAGTGCCGGGGGGCGAGAAATCATGACAAGTCATGGCGTCGCACCGTCTCAGAACCGTGTCCATCATGCGAATGGCCGAGGGAAGGCGACCCTAACGGACGTAGGGTTGATCCAGGGAAGGCCTGCGGGAAGGCCGGTCCCAGACAGCCGCCTCGAGGGAGGTCCAGTTCAGTGACCAGCCAGGTCAGCAGGACAGCGGAGCAGGCCGAAGAATCCGTACTGGGAGAGCAGCGCAAGCCGGCCGGATCGAAGGACGTACGCAGGCTGGACCGGGTGATCATCCGGTTCGCGGGAGACTCCGGTGACGGTATGCAGCTCACCGGGGACCGCTTCACCTCCGAGACCGCGTCCTTCGGAAACGATCTCTCCACCCTTCCGAACTTCCCGGCCGAGATCCGGGCGCCCGCCGGGACCCTACCGGGCGTCTCGTCGTTCCAGCTGCACTTCGCCGACCACGACATCCTGACCCCTGGTGACGCGCCGAACGTGCTGGTGGCGATGAACCCGGCCGCGTTGAAGGCGAACATCGGGGATCTGCCGCGGGGCGCGGAGATCATCGTCAACACGGACGAGTTCACCAAACGGGCGATGCAGAAGGTCGGCTACACGGCCTCGCCGCTGGAGGACGGCTCGCTGGACGGGTACAGCCTGCACCCGGTGCCGTTGACGACGTTGACGGTGGAGGCGCTGAAGGACTTCGACCTCTCCCGCAAGGAGGCCGAGCGCAGCAAGAACATGTTCGCGCTGGGCCTGCTGTCGTGGATGTATCACCGGCCGACGGAGGGGACGGAGAAGTTCCTGCGGACGAAGTTCGCGAAGAAGCCGCAGATCGCCGAGGCGAATCTGGCGGCGTTCCGGGCGGGCTGGAACTTCGGGGAGACGACGGAGGATTTCGCGGTCTCCTACGAGATCGCGCCGGCGACGACGGCGTTCCCGACCGGCACCTACCGCAACATCTCCGGGAACCTGGCTCTCGCCTACGGGCTGATCGCGGCCTCCCGTCAGGCGGATCTGCCGCTGTTCCTGGGCTCGTATCCGATCACGCCGGCCTCGGACATCCTGCACGAGCTGTCCAGGCACAAGAACTTCGGTGTGCGCACCTTCCAGGCCGAGGACGAGATCGCCGGGATCGGCGCGGCGCTGGGTGCGGCGTTCGGCGGGTCGCTGGGGGTGACGACGACGTCGGGTCCGGGCGTGGCGCTGAAGAGCGAGACGATCGGGCTGGCGGTCTCGCTGGAGCTGCCGCTGCTGATCATCGACATCCAGCGGGGCGGTCCCTCCACGGGCCTGCCGACCAAGACCGAGCAGGCGGATCTGCTGCAGGCGATGTTCGGCCGCAACGGCGAGGCCCCGGTCCCCGTGGTCGCGCCGTGCACGCCGGCGGACTGCTTCGACGCGGCGATGGAGGCGGCCCGGATCGCGCTGACCTACCGCACGCCGGTGATGCTGCTCTCCGACGGCTACCTGGCCAACGGCTCGGAGCCGTGGCGCATCCCGGAGCTGGACGAACTGCCCGATCTGACGGTGCAGTTCGCGCAGGGACCGAACCACACTCTGGACGACGGCAGCGAGGTGTTCTGGCCGTACAAGCGTGACCCCCACACGCTCGCCCGCCCCTGGGCCGTCCCCGGCACGCCGGGTCTGGAACACCGCATCGGCGGCATCGAGAAGCAGGACGGCTCGGGCAACATCTCCTACGACCCGGCCAACCACGACTTCATGGTCCGCACCCGCCAGGCCAAGATCGACGGCATCGACGTCCCCGACGTCGTGGTCGACGACCCGCACGGGGCGTCCACGCTGGTGCTGGGCTGGGGCTCGACCTACGGGCCCATCACGGCGGCGGTACGGCGACTGCGCGCGGCCGGCGAATCCATCGCGCAGGCCCATCTGCGCCACCTCAACCCGTTCCCGAGGAATCTCGGCACGGTGTTGCAGCGCTACGACAAGGTGGTGATCCCCGAGATGAACCTCGGGCAGCTCGCCACGCTGATCCGGGCGAAGTACCTGGTCGACGCCCACTCGTACAACCAGGTGAACGGCATGCCGTTCAAGGCCGAACAGCTCGCCACGGCTCTCAAGGAGGCCATCGATGGCTGAGACGTCCACGGAAGGCACGGGCACGATCGAGGCGCTTTCGCTCGTTCCCAAGGCCGAGGCCCGCCAGTCCATGAAGGACTTCAAGTCCGATCAGGAAGTGCGCTGGTGCCCCGGCTGCGGTGACTACGCGATCCTCGCGGCCGTCCAGGGCTTCATGCCGGAGCTCGGCCTGGCCAAGGAGAACATCGTCTTCGTCTCGGGCATCGGCTGCTCGTCGCGCTTCCCGTACTACATGAACACGTACGGCATGCACTCCATCCACGGCCGCGCGCCGGCGATCGCGACGGGTCTCGCGGCCTCGCGCCGGGACCTGAGCGTGTGGGTGGTCACCGGTGACGGCGACGCGCTGTCCATCGGCGGCAACCACCTGATCCACGCGCTGCGCCGCAACGTCAACCTCAAGATCCTGCTGTTCAACAACCGGATCTACGGTCTGACCAAGGGCCAGTACAGCCCGACCTCCGAGGTCGGCAAGATCACCAAGTCGACGCCGATGGGGTCCCTGGACGCGCCGTTCAACCCGGTCTCGCTGGCCCTGGGCGCGGAGGCCTCGTTCGTCGCCCGGACCATCGACTCCGACCGCAAGCACCTGACCGAGGTCCTGCGCCAGGCCGCCGCCCATTCGGGCACGGCCCTGATCGAGATCTACCAGAACTGCAACATCTTCAACGACGGCGCCTTCGACGCGCTGAAGGACAAGCAGCAGGCGGAGGAGGCGGTGATCCGGCTGGAGCACGGGCAGCCGATCCGCTTCGGTGCGGACGGTTCGCGGGGGGTCGTCCGGGACGCGGCGACGGGCGACCTGAAGGTCGTCACCGTGACGCCGGAGAACGAGTCCCAGGTCCTGGTCCACGACGCCCACGCCGCGTCCCCCACCACGGCCTTCGCCCTGTCCCGCCTGGCCGACCCCGACACCCTGCACCACACCCCGATCGGAGTCCTGCGCTCCGTGGACCGGCCGGTGTACGACACCCAGATGTCCGACCAGCTGGACACGGCGATCGAACAACACGGCAAGGGGGATCTGGCGGCGCTGCTGGCGGGTGGGGACACCTGGACGGTGGTGGGCTGACGGTCGCCCACGGGCGTGGAGGGCCCGGAGCCGCCCTACGGCACCCGGGCCCTCGTCCTACGCGTCGGGGATGTCCTTCTTGGCTCGGATGAGGGTCTCGCGGGTGATCACGACGATGCGCTCGTAGTCGGCTCTGGCGGCGTCCGGGGGGAGATGGGAGTCGAGGGCGGCCGTGGCTTCGGTTCCGATGATGGCGTAGTTTCCGTCGGACAGCTCAAAGATGTCCGGGCAGGTCTCGCCGGTGTGGCTGCCCCGCTGCCGCGGGGAGGCGCCGATGCGGCGGGCGATGCGGACGGACGAGAGCTCGTCGTGCAACTGAGCAGCTCCCTCTCGAGGCCCTGAGGCCTCGCATCAACAAGGGCAGCAGTGCTCAACGACTGCCACCCTCGGAGGTCACGGTGACCCTGCGGGATTCTGGCCCGTTGTGATGGCTCTCACACCTATTCACTCCCGCGCGCTGCGCCATTTCACCCCCACGCGCCGACAACGTCCCCCCAGTCGCTCGGTGGCTCCGGCGCAGTGACCGGTCGGCTCCGGCTCAGTCGCCGGGTGGCTCCGGCGAGGGGCCCACGATCCACCACTCCTCGGGGTCATCGGCCAGCTCCTCCATGAGGGTGTCCACCGCCTCGCCGACCTGCCGCTCCAGCGATCCGACGGCGAGGCTGCGCCGGTGCTCGACCGTGCGCTCCCAGTACTCCGCGAAGATCTCGTTGCGGCACAGCACGCGCAGGTTGCCCAGAAGTTCGCTCCAGTCGATGGTGCCCGTCCGGTGGGACAGGAGGATCGTGGCGTACTCCCGGTTGGCGAACAGCATCTGGCGGCGCTTGTGCTCGGAGATGCCGTTCAGCGTGCTCAGCGCGGCGGCGAGCGTGGGGTCGTCGATGGCCCGGTCGAGCTGCTCCGTGAGCAGGCGGTGCACCTGGATCTCGTTCGCCCGGCGCAGTTCCTGGCCGATGGCGTGCAGTTCCTCGCCGAGACGGGCGATCTGGTCCACCAGATCCGGCAGCGTCGTCTCCTGGCGTCGGCGGCGGGTCCCCCGCGCCAGGGGCGACCGGAGTGCTCCCCACCCCGCCACCATTGCAGAACCGATCCGCCTAGCGGCCGGAGTCAGTGTGACCATGTCAGGGAAACCCCCCGGGTGCGATACCACTCCGCGTCCAGCCTGCCCTGAGCATCACGTCGGCACGGGAGGCGGAGAGGGGGCGCACGGATGGACGTGGCACCCATGTCGCCCGATGCCCTGACCTCTGTGTGCCCCCTGGCGCCGCCCACATACCCTCGTACGGCCCCGCCGGGCTGGGTCAGCCCTGCTCAGCGCCCGCTTTCCGCGAGTCGTACCGCTCCCGCGCCTCCTGCACCGCCCCCATCCGCTTCTGGGTCCACTCCGCCAGTCCCCGCACCTGTTCTGCGGCCTCGCGGCCCAGGTCCGTGAGGGAGTAGTCGACCCTCGGCGGGATGACCGGCTTGGCGTCGCGGTGGACCAGGCCGTCGCGTTCCAGGGTCTGCAGGGTCTGGGTGAGCATCTTCTCGCTGACGCCCTTGCCCACCTGGCCGATGGCCCGGCGCAGTTCGCTGAAGCGGTAGGGGCGGTCGAGGAGTTCGATCAGGACGAGGACGCCCCAGCGGCTGGTGACGTGCTCCAGGACCAGGCGGTGGGGGCACATCGTCTCGCCGGTGTCGTACGTGGAGACGGCGAGCGGGGAGCTGCTGGTACTTACTGTCATGCCAGTACCTTACTTCAAAGTGGGTACTTTCCGATAGTTAGCGCTTCTTCTATGGTTAGTGCATACGCACCCCACAAGGAGTCCCGAATCATGAGCATCGTCGTCACCGGAGCAACCGGAAACCTCGGCCGTCACGTCGTGGAGCAGCTGCTGGAGAAGGTCCCGGCGGAGCAGATCACCGCCGTCGTGCGCGACGAGGCCAAGGGGGCCCACCTCGCCGCGCGCGGCGTGAAGCTCGCGGTCGCCGACTACAACACCCCCGAGACCTTCGACCACGTCTTCTCGGCGGGCGACAAGGTGCTGCTGATCTCCGGCAGCGAGGTCGGCAACGACCGCGTGGGCCAGCACAAGGTCGTCATCAACGCCGCCAAGGCCGCCGGCGTGGCACTCCTCGCCTACACCAGCGCCCCCGGCACCCTGAAGGCCGCGCTCGCCGACGACCACCGCGGCACCGAGGCGGCGCTGCTGGACTCCGGTCTGCCCTACGTGCTGCTCCGCAACGGCTGGTACAACGAGAACTACACCGAGCAGCTCGCCCCCGTCCTGCAGTACAACGCCGTCACCCAGGCCGCCGGCGAGGGCCGTGTCTCCTCCGCCGCCCGCGCCGACTACGCGGCCGCCGCCGTCGCCGTGCTGACCGGCGAGGGGCACGAGAACAAGACGTACGAGCTGGGCGGCGACGAGGCCTGGAGCTTCTCCGAGTACGCGGCCGAGCTGAGCAGGCAGACCGGCAAGGAGATCGTCTACAACCCCGTCTCCGTCGAGGAGTTCACCGGCATCCTGGCCGGCGCCGGGCTGCCCGGGCCGGTGGCCGCGATCATCGCCGGTGTGGACGCCTCGGTCGAGCGGGGCGAGCTGGTCGTCGACAGCGGCGACCTCGGCCGCCTGATCGGCCGCCCGACCACGCCGATCGCCGAGTCGATCACGGCCGCGCTCAAGGGCTGACCGCTCCCCCGCCCAGGCCCTTGAGCCTCCACCCCCGCCTGTCATGACCGTATGGCGATACGGGCATGACAGGCGGGGGTCCTCGGCGTTACCTTCGTGGCTGCACGTGTGTGCGCCGAGGTGAGCGGGAGGTGCCCATGACCGGGAAGTCGAAGAACGAGCAGCGGATAGGCCTGCTGAACGGCTTCGCGGCATACGGCATGTGGGGTCTCGTCCCCCTCTTCTGGCCGCTGCTGAAGCCCGCCGGATCGATCGAGATCCTCGCCCATCGCATGGTCTGGTCCCTGGCGTTCGTGGGGGTCGCGCTGGTCGTGATGCGACGCTGGGCCTGGGCCGGCGAGCTGCTGCGGCAGCCGCGGCGACTGGGTCTGATCACAGTGGCGGCGGCCGTGATCACCGTCAACTGGGGCGTCTACATCTGGTCCGTGAACAGCGGGCACGTCGTCGAGGCCTCGCTGGGCTACTTCATCAATCCGCTGGTCACCATCGCCCTCGGCGTGATCGTCCTCAAGGAGCGGCTGCGGCCCGTGCAGTGGGCGGCGGTCGGGATCGGATTCGCCGCCGTGGTCGTCCTGACGGTCGGGTACGGGCAGCCGCCGTGGATCTCCCTGACGCTCGCCTTCTCGTTCGCCACGTACGGATTCGTGAAGAAGAAGGTCGGGCTCGGGGGCATCGAGTCGCTGGCCGCGGAGACCGCGATCCAGTTCCTGCCGGCGCTCGCCTACCTGCTGTGGCTCGGCTCGCGCGGCGACTCGACCTTCGCGACCGAGGGCCCGGGGCACGGCGCGCTGCTCGCGGCGACCGGCGTGGTGACCGCGCTGCCGCTCGTCTGCTTCGGGGCGGCGGCCATACGGGTGCCGCTGTCGACGCTGGGGCTGCTGCAGTATCTGGCGCCGGTGTTCCAGTTCCTGCTGGGCATCCTGTACTTCCACGAGGAGATGCCCGCCGAGCGGTGGGCCGGGTTCGCGCTCGTGTGGGCGGCGCTGTGCCTGCTGACGGCCGACGCGTGGCGCGCCGCGCGCCGGGTCGGGCGAGAGCGCGATCGGGAGCGGGAGCGGGACGGGGAGCCGGCTGTGGCGACGATCGCTGCGGCGCCGTCGACTTCGGCTTCGGCTTCGACCTGCGCTCCGGCTTCGGCTTCGGTGGAATCCTGACGCCTGCCGGCGCCTCAGTACCGATTCCGACCCGCGCCTCACCGGAACCGCAGGTCCCCGGGGATTGTCAGACCCGGCCGCTATAAGTGGTCCCATGACGCAGACACCCGCCCCGACGCCTGCCACCCCCGTCCACTGGAAGCTCGTCATCGACGCCGGCGACCCGCACGCCCAGGCGGACTTCTGGGCCGCCGCGCTCGGCTACGAGGTCGAGGACAACAGCCCGCTCGTCCGGCGGCTGCTGGAGGCCGGTGCCCTGCCGGGCGAGGCGACCGTCGACTCCCACGGGCGCCCGGCCTTCCTGGACCTGATCGCCGTACGGCATCCGGAGGACCCGTACGACGAGGACACCGGCATCGGGCGCGGGCGGCGGCTGCTGTTCCAGCGCGTGCCGGAGGCGAAGACCGTGAAGAACCGGCTGCACCTCGATCTGCACCCCGGCGAGGGGCGGCGCGAGGGCGAGGTCGAGCGGTTGGAGGCGCTGGGGGCGAGCGTGCAGCGGCACGTGAAGGAGCCGTCCGGCGAGTGGGTGGTGATGACGGACCCGGAGGGCAACGAGTTCTGCGTGGCCTAGCGCGCAGGCTGCGGGGCACGGTCACGGTCAGGCGGGCCGCTCCGGTATGCGAACCGGGTGTCCTGATAACGCTCTTGACGCGGAGTTGGTAAAAGCTTCACCATCCGGGGACCCCATTCCCTTCAAAGGAATTCGGAGCCCCCCACATGAAGTTCTCCGTTTCCGGGCGGGCGGCTGCCGTGTGCGCCGCCTCCACCCTCTCGGCTGTCATGCTCCTGACCAATGGATCGACAGCCGGTGCGGCCCCCGCCGGCGCGCCCTCGACCGCGGCCGCCGCTCCCGACATCAGCGTGGCGAACGTCAAGGCCCACCTCGCCCAGCTGCAGTCCATAGCCACCGCCAACGGCGGCAACCGCGCCCACGGCAGCACCGGCTACAAGGCCTCACTCGACTATGTGAAGGCCAAGCTGGACGCGGCCGGATTCACCACCACCGTCCAGCAGTTCACATCCTCAGGCCGTACCGGCTACAACCTCGTCGCCGACTGGCCGGGCGGCGACGCCAACCGGGTCCTGATGGTCGGCTCGCACCTGGACAGCGTCAGCGCCGGGCCCGGCATCAACGACAACGGCTCGGGTTCGGCCGCGATCCTGGAGACCGCACTCGCCGTGTCACGGGCGGGCTATCAGCCCGCCAAGCACCTGAGGTTCGCCTGGTGGGGCGCAGAGGAGCTGGGCATGGTCGGCTCCCGCTCCTACGTCAACGGCCTCTCCAGCGCCAACCGTTCGAAGATCAGCGGCTATCTGAACTTCGACATGATCGGTTCCCCGAACCCCGGCTACTTCGTCTACGACGACGACCCCACGATCCAGAAGACGTTCCAGGACTACTTCACCGGCCTCGGCGTCTCCACGGAGCCCGAGACGGAGGGCGACGGACGCTCGGACCACGCGCCGTTCAAGAACGCCGGCGTCCCGGTCGGCGGCCTGTTCAGCGGCGCTGACTACATCAAGACCGCGGCCCAGGCGACCAAGTGGGGCGGCACGTCGGGACGGGCGTTCGACGCCTGCTACCACTCCTCCTGCGACAAGACCACCAACATCAACGACACCGCGCTGGACCGCAACGGCGACGCGATCGCGTACGCGGTGTGGAAGCTGTCCGCCTGACGGGCCGACTCCTTCGTCACCGGGCCGACTTGCGGGCGCGTTCCGCGAGTCGGCCCATGCGCGTGCGGGCCGACTCCAGGCGCTCGATCTCGTCGGCGGCCGGGCCGCCCTCGGCGGCGAGCATGCTCCACAGGCCGATCAGGTCGCGTCCCAGGGCGAGGCCCTGCTCCGGGTCCCGCACGGCGCGCCAGGCGGACGCCGCGCTCTGGATGTTCCCGTACGCCCCCTCCGCGTCCCCCAGGCCGCGGTGGACGCGGGCGAGGTCGAGCGAGAGCCGGAGGGCACGGACCGGCTCGCCCGCCAGGTAGGCGATGTACGCGGCCAGTTCGCGCAGCTTCAACACCTCCGGGTGCTCCAGTCCGAGCACCGCCGACGCCTCTCCCACCACCTTCGTGACCAGTTGGTCCGCCTCCGCGATCCGCCCCGACCGCACGGCCTCGTTGACCCGGCCCATCGGCTCCAGGAGGAATCCGGGCGCGGTCGGCGGCTCGTCCCCGAGCACGGCTTCGGCCACGGCGTCGAAGCCTCGGGCGGGGGTGGGGTTGGCCTTGGGGGCCGGCTCGGGGTCGAGGCGCGGGAGGAGGGGCGTCACGGACGAACGGGGGGTGCCGGCAACGCGGGAGGCACCGGAAGCGGGCTGGTGGGGGGCGGGTGCGGGGCCGGCTTCCGGGGAGGAGGACCGGGTGGGTTCGGCGGCAGGCGCCGGAGCGAACACGGATGCCGGCGCGGGAGCGTCCGTAGCGTCGTCCTCGGGTTCGTCGCTGTCGGCCGGCGAAGGCCAGGTGACCGTGTCCGCGCCCGGCGCGGGGCGCGGCGGAACCGCGTCCATCGGCGGGGGCGGTCCGAACACTCCCGTCGGCGGCGCGACCGTGCCGGGTGCCCGCTCGGTCACCGCTCGCATCGCGAACGTCGGTGCCGGAACGGCGGCGGACTCCGCGACGGCCCGCAGCGGAAAGGTGGGCGCGTGCTGCCCGAGCGGCTGCGGCTCGGACACCGCCCGCAGCGCGAAGGTCGGCACGCCCTCCCGCGCCGCTTCCGCCTCCTGTCGCACCAAGCCGACGGGGGCGTCCTGCGCACCCCGCGGAGCCTGCACCGGCGCGGCGGACGGGAGACCGGAGCCGGCCGGCGGCACGGCGGGAACGGCCGGGGGCGAGGTCACAGGCGCCGGGGGCGAGGTCACAGGCGCCGGGGGCGAGGTCACAGGCGCCGGGGGCGAGGGCGAGGTCACAGGTGCCGGTGCCGGGGTCGGGGAGCCGGTGAGGTGGCTGGAGCCGTCGGGGTCCACCTGGAGGGGTACGACGCAGCCGAGGCGTTCGTCGTGGATCGTGGCCCGGGCCGGGTGGCCGGTGGCGAGGGCGACGCGCTGGAGATGGCCGAGGACGGCCTGCTGGACGTCCTCGCCGTCGGCGACCGTGAGCGGCACACCGCCGATCGTCGCCGCTGCCGCGCCCGTTCCCTCGGCGGGGATGTGCACGTCGATCGGCGCAGCCGCCAGGGCCGAGGGCGCCGGGCCCTGCTGTTCCCGCTTCGTGTCGCGGCTGGGTCGAGACATGTGTGCCCTCACTCGAACGAGCCGGCGAACCGGCGGTCAGCGCGTCACGATCGGGTCGACACGCTCCAGGTGGAGTCTCTCCGCCCACCCACGGTTCTCATGTCACCACGACGTCACAGCATCGTTCCAGTGGCCCGGCCTCGGCACTTCCCCCATCATCGATGCATGCGCATATAATGCAGGTGCTTCTAATTGCTCAACGCCTGCCTTCCGTATCGCGTCGATTCCCTGGGGGACCCATGACCGGCCGCCGTTTCCTCTTCGTCCTGGGCAGCAGCCGTGCCGACGGCAACACCGAACTGCTCGCCAGGAAGGCCGCCGAACAGCTGCCCGCGGACGTCGAGCAGCGGTGGATCAGCCTGGCCGACCACCCGCTGCCCGACTTCGTGGACCAGCGTCGCGACAGCGACCATGTGCGCCCGCCCGCCGGCAGCGCTGCGGCGCTCCTCCTGGACGCCACGCTGGCGGCCACCGACCTCGTGATCGCCTCACCGCTGTACTGGTACTCGGTGTCCGGCCTCACCAAGCGCTACCTGGACTACTGGTCCGGCTGGCTGCGCACCCCCGGCATCGACTTCAAGGCGACCATGGCGGGCCGCACCCTCTGGGGTGTCGCCGCCCTCGCCCACCAGGAGGCCGTGGTCGCCGACCCGCTGATCGGCACCCTCAACAACTCGGCCGCCTACATGGGGATGCGCTTCGGCGGAGTTCTGCTCGGCAACGGCAGCGGGCGCGGCGACGTGCTGAACGACACGGACGCCCTCGCCCGCGCCAAGACCTTCTTCGCCCGGGAGGCCCCGCTCGCACGCTTCCCTTACGAGGGCTGACGGCCGGGGCGGCTAGGCCGTGATGTCCTTCGCCGTGAACCGCGCCCAGGCCGCCGACCCGAACACCGCGGCGTACAGGGCCTGGAGGCCGAGGTTCTTCGTCAGGTCGTCCCAGTAGACGGGGTCGCGCATCAGGTCGGCGAAGGACAGCCAGTAGTGGGAGAAGAAGTACGGCTGGAGGGCGTGGAGCTGCGGTATCTGGTCGAGGATCTGCACGGTGATCAGCAGGCCGACCGTGGTCGCCATCGCCGCGATGCCGCTGTTCGTGAGCGTGGAGACGAACAGGCCCAGGGCCGCGACCCCCATGAGGGACGCGGCGACGACAAGGGCGATCATCAGGGCCCGGCCCAGACCGTCGGCGAAGCTGATCTGGGTACCGGAGATCGTCGTCAGGTCGCCCAGCGGGAAGAGGACGGCGCCGACGGTCAGGGCCGAGACGGCGACCACGAGGGTGGCCACGAGGCAGAACGCCATGACCGTCGCGTACTTGGTCAGCAGCAGGCGGGTGCGGCCGGCCGGGGCCACCAGGAGGTAGCGCAGGGTGCCGGAGTTCGCCTCGCCGGCGATGGCGTCGCCCGCGACCACGCCGATGGCCATCGGCAGGAAGAACGGGAGTGTCGCGGCCAGCGCGGTGAAGACCAGGAACAGGCCGTTGTTGGTGATCTGCGAGATGAACGCCGGGCCGCCGCCCTCACCGGGGCCGGCCGAGGAGCCGTCACCGGTCTCGATCTTGACCGCGATGCCGACGAGGATCGGCACGGCCGCGAGTACGGCGAGCAGGGCGAGGGTGCGCCAGCGGCGGAAGGTGGTGAGCAGTTCGCTGCGCAGGAGCCCGAAGGTCCACAGCGGGCTCACCGCGCGGACCTCCCCGGCCCGCGGCGCGGCCTCACCCGGCGAGGCGACCTCAGCCCGCGACATCGAATCCCTCCCCCGTCAGCGCCACGAACGCGTCCTCCAGGGAGGCCCGTTCCACTCCGAAGCCGCGGACCCGCACGCCCGCCTTCACCAGCGCGGCGTTCACCTCGGCGAGATCCTTGTCCGGCGGCTCGGCCGTCACCCGGTCGTCTGACGCCACGACATCACCGGCGCCCTGTTCCTTCAGCACCCGCGCCGCCTCCCCGGTGTCCGGTGTGGTGACGGTGAGCCGGCCGCGCGCGCCCGCCGCCAGGTCGGCCACCGCACCCTGGGTGATCAGCCGGCCCTGCGCCATCACGGCCGCGTGGGTGCACACCTGCTCGATCTCGTCCAGCAGGTGGGAGGAGAGGAAGACGGTGGTGCCGTCCGACGCCAACTCCCGGATCAGGGAGCGGATTTCCCGCATGCCTTGGGGGTCGAGGCCGTTGGTCGGCTCGTCCAGCACCAGCAGCCTGCGCGGTTGCAGCAGGGCCGCGGCGAGGCCCAGCCGCTGCTTCATGCCCAGCGAGTACGCCTTGGCCTTCTTGCCGGCCGCCGCCGTCAGCCCCACCCGGTCCAGCGCCGCCGCGACGCGGGTTCGCCGGGTGCGCGGGTCGGCGGTCGGGTCGGCGGCGTCGTAGCGCAGGAGGTTGTCGCGGCCGGAGAGGAAGCCGTACAGGGCGGGGCCCTCGATGAGGGTGCCGACGTGCGGGAGCACGGCACGTGAGGCTCTGGGCATGGGGCGTCCGAGGACGCACGCCGAGCCCGACGTCGGCTCGATCAGGCCCATCAGCATGCGGATGGTGGTGGTCTTGCCCGAGCCGTTCGGACCGAGGAAGCCGAAGACGCTGCCCGCCGGGACCGTCAGGTCGAGGCCGTCCACGGCGAGCTGTCCGCCGCGGTAGCGCTTGGTGAGCGCCTGGGTGGCGATGACGCTGTCACCCGGGGCACCCTGCTTCGGCTCCGGGGCGGACGGTTCGTCCATCGGCTCCCTCGATTCGTGCTCGTGGACCGGTCTTTCCCCGATCAGCCCGCGTTCGCCGCCTTCACCAGCGCGCCCTTGTCGACCGCGCCGACGTAGACCTTGCCGTCGTCGGTGATCAGTGCGTTGATCAGGCGGGTCTTGAAGACCGTGCCCGAGCCGAACTTTCCGGTGACCTTGTCGCCGAGCGAGTCGAGGAACCCGCCGAACTGGCCGCCCACCTCGGAGCCGGACGGGACGCCCTTGCCGCCGGTGTCGAAGGTGGCGATGGAGTCCCAGCCCTTGCCGATGACGTTCATCCCGTCGGGGCCCTTGCCGAGGTCCTTGCCGGGCGCGCCGTTCCTGCCGTCGCCCTTGGGGGCGCCGTCGTCGTGGCTCTTGTCCTCGGTGACCTTCGCGCCCTTGGGCGTCTTGAAGTCGAAGGTCGAGGCGGCGGGCTTGGCGAAGCTGATCTGTGTGAAGCCGGCGTCGATCACGGCCGCGCCGCCGCTCGCCGGAGTCAGCGTGAACTTCAGCGGCAGACCGGTCTTGGAGTCGACGGCGACGGTGATCTGACCGACCGTCGAACCGGCGTCCTTGGGCTTGATGACCAGCCGGTACGCGTCCCGGCCCGCGACCTGCGCGGTGCCCTGGACGGAGACGGAGGTGGTGTCGTCGACCGCCTTGAGGGCGTCCTTGGCGAGCTGGTCCGGGGTCGCGGGCGCCTGCTCCTGCTTCTTCCGCGCGCCGGCGCTGTCGTGGGCGGTGGAGTGGTAGACCGAGTTCGACCGGCTGTCGTAGCCCCAGACGTCCTTGCCGTTGTGGATGAGGCTGTATTCGGCCGCGTTCTCCAGCAGGGACAGTTTCTGCCGGTCCGGGCCGTCGGCCGCGACGCGCACGGTGTGCGTGCCGGTGGCGAGTTCGGTGAGCTTGGCGGAGGGGTCGGCGGACGACCCGTCACCGGACCCGCGGGCCGCACCGGAGGTCAGGCTGGACTCCAGTCCGCCGAGGTCGGGCAGACCGAGGTCGGTGCTGATCTTCACCGTGCCGGACATCTGCTGCACGTCCGACTTGGCGATCTTCTCGATGAGCTGCTGTGCGCTGATCTTCGGCAGGTTCGGGTCGCCCGAGTCCGCGAGTGCGGGGACGAGCCCGATGGTCGCAGCGGCCACCCCCACCACCGCGACCGGGACGACGTACCGAGCGGCCTTGCGCCGTCCGGCGCGCAGGTCGTCGGTCTCGTCGGCGCTCGTGCTGTCGTCGGATTCGTACGGTGCCATCTGTGCGCTACCTCCGTCGTCGGCGGCGGCTTCCAACTCCCGTGCATCCACCCCGTAGCCGCCATTCTCACCCGAATCGGTGAGGAGTGGTGTTTTCCGTGGTTTCCAGTTGACCAAATCGGCCGGGAGGAAGCGTCAGACCCCGGAGGCAACTGTGTGTACTCCTGGGGTATGACACGAGCGGGCGGTGCCCTCCCCCGACCCGTAGGGGTCGTGGCGCGGGAGGGCACCGCCCGGACGCGGCCGGCGTCGGCCTCGTGTCGGCTCTCCGGGAACTTCCGCGTCAGCCCTGCAGGAAGACGTAGTCCGCCCGGTACGGCACGCCCACGACGGTGCCGGGTTCGCAGGAACCGGTCGGGGCGACTCCGCCGACGGTGTTGAGCCGCAGGATCTCCGTGGTGCCGGCGAGCAGGCCTCGGTGGCTGCCGGACGGGGTGGCCTTCAGGTCGAGTTCGGGGATGTTGCCGTCCCCGTTCGGGGTCCTGGACAGGACGGATCCGGTGACGGCGCTGCCGTCGGGCGCGACCCACTGGGGCGTACCGGAGTTGGGTGCGACGAAGGTGTGGTGGATGCCGCCGCCGAGCAGGGCGTTGACGTCCCGTTGGGCGTAGGCGTAGCCGCCGGCGTCGGTGGGCTTGCACTCGTAGATCTGCCGGCCCTTGATCACCGAGGCGCGGAAGTTGTCGAGGGCGTCCCGGAAGTCGAAGGCGGCGACGGTGAGTTCGTGGAGGCGGCCGCGGACGGCTCCGCCGGGGAACTCGGCGGTGTGCAGATTGGCGTAGAACGAACCGGGGTCGTTCTTCAGCGCGTCGAGCAGCGCCGGGTCCTCGACCTTGACGGTGCCGGTGACGCTGTGCCGCCTGCTGTGCTTCAGCAGGCCGCTGAAGTCGATCCTGACGTCGCCGTTGGTGCCCTTGGCGCCCTGGTGGATGTGGAGGGCGGTCGGCCTGCCGGTGCCGCGCCAGGTGACGGCGACGGACACCCGGTCACCGTCGATCTTGATGAACTCCAGAGCGGCGCCGTCCTTGTCCCCGACGGCCGGGCCGCCCGGCACGGGCACCTCGTTGGCGCCGCGCAGACTGGTGGCGAGGAGGGTCACCCCCGTGCCGGTGCCGTCGTCGCCTCCGGCGGCGGAGGCTGGGGTCGCCGCGGCGGCGACACCACCGAGGGCGGCCACCGTGACAGCCGTCGTGATCAGGCTCTTGCCGCGCTTCGAGAACGTCGCGTGAACGCGCATGATTCTGTTTTCTCCCCGCAGACCGGCCGACACCGCCTGCGCCGGCCTTCTGGCCATGCGTACGGCGGGATCACGAGCAGGGCTCAGCTCACCCATATGACGTACGTCACACCGAATTGCCCCGATGGCGGGATCCCCAGGGGCAACGGGAGGAAATCAGCTCATTCCGGGACGGAATCAACCCGCCCGATGCACCACGGCGTCGCACATCTCCATGAGCGCCACCTTGGCGTCGCACTCCTTCAGCGGAGCCAGCGCCGACCGGGCGTCCTCCGCGTACCGCACGGTGTCCCGGCGCGCCTGCTCCAGCGCGGGGTGCGCCCGCAGCCCGGCCAGTGCCTCCGCGTGCCGCGCGTCGTCGCTCAGGTCGGAGTCCAGCAGCTCGCACAGCGCGAGGTCCTCGGCCAGCCCGAGCCGCTGCGCCCGCTCGCGCAGCCGCAGCACCGGCAGCGTCGGGATGCCCTCGCGCAGGTCCGTGCCGGGCGTCTTGCCGGACTCGTGCGAGTCGGAGGCGATGTCCAGGACGTCGTCGGCGAGCTGGAAGGCGACGCCCAGCCGCTCCCCGTACTGGGTCAGCACGTCCACGACCGTCTCGTCGGCGCCCGACATCATCGCGCCGAACCGGCACGACACGGCCACCAGCGACCCCGTCTTGCCGCTGAGCACGTCCAGGTAGTGCTCGACCGGGTCCCGGCCGTCCTGCGGCCCCGCCGTCTCCAGGATCTGCCCGGTGACCAGCCGCTCGAACGCCTCGGCCTGCACCCGCACCGCCTCCGGGCCGAGGTCGGCCAGGATGTGGGAGGCGCGCGCGAACAGGAAGTCGCCGGTCAGGACCGCCACCGAGTTGCCCCAGCGGGTGTTCGCGCTGTCGACCCCGCGGCGCACGGCCGCCTCGTCCATGACGTCGTCGTGGTAGAGCGTCGCGAGGTGGGTCAGCTCCACGACCACGGCCGACGGCACCACGCCGGGCGCATACGGGTCACCGAACTGGGCGGCGAGCATCACCAGCAGCGGGCGGAAGCGCTTTCCACCCGCTCGCACCAGGTGCTGGGCGGCCTCCGTGATGAAGGGGACCTCGCTCTTGGTGGCTTCGAGCAGGCCCTCCTCGACAGCCACCAATCCGGCCTGGACATCGGCTTCCAGAGCCTGGTCCCGCACGCTCAGCCCGAACGGCCCGACGACGGTCACGAGGGGTCTCCTGTCTGCTGGTGTCTACTGGCTGGTTACGCGGTTTGTCGATAGGTCGCTGCCATCACTCAAGTCAGCGTATCCGGTCGCCTTTCGATCACCCATGCCGCCCGCCCGTCCAGCAGGGGCGGTATGGGATCACGCCCGGTATGTTTCTGATCACCTCATAACAATGCATTTTTACTGACTTGCTCTGCGGGGGGCGATTCCCCTTTCGACGCGCCCGGGCCGTGACGGCATGGACATGGCGGCCGCTCCCGGGGACTCAAGGGGTTACGGGGGTTCCGGCGCACGACCCCGGGCGACACACGCAAAGGCATCACCCGGAGCGAGGGCCCCCGAGGGCGAGCGAACTCCCACGGGCCGCCCATTGACTATGAGTTGGGCCCATTGCCCGATTTGACGCGCTTGTCGACACCCGTGACTTGGCTCACTCGACGCCAAGATCCACATTCCGGGCGATTTCGGCCGATCCACCTTCCCGGAAAAGCGAGTTGAGGCTTGGCAAGCGCAAAGGATCAAGCACCCCAAAGCCCCCACACCGAGGTCAAGCGGCCCGATGTGTGACTCCGCCGCTTGTTCCGGACATGTGCTGTCGCATACGTTCCCGCCTTGCCGGGCGGACGCCTAATCCTGCCGCCGCCCGTTCTCCACCATCGACCAACTCACGCACGGCAGGAGCGGGGGAACCAGGTAAGCCGCCGGACGGGCGTCCCAGGACGCCCTCACCGGCTTGGGGTGAAGTCGTGTCGTCGTACGGCGGCGCGGCCGGGCAGCTCCCGCCCGAACCCGACAGCTCACCTCGCAGGCGACGGAGAGGAAACCCGCCATGCCCGCAACCGCTCGCCACCGCCTCACCAAGCGATCCCGCCTCGTCCGCAAGCTCGCCGTCATCGGAACGGGCGCCGCCGTTCTCGCCCTTCCGGTCGTCGGCGCGACCAGCGCCTCCGCGGCGACCGACAGCGTCGTCACCGCGTCGTCGCTCGGCTACAGCAACAACCTCGACGGCTGGATCCGGGCGTCCCTGCAGGTCATGGCCCAGCACGGCATCCCCGGCACGTACGACGGCATCTACCGCAACGTCATGCGCGAGTCCTCGGGCAACCCCTACGCCATCAACAACTGGGACTCCAACGCCCTGGCCGGCACCCCCTCCAAGGGCCTGCTGCAGGTGATCGACCCGACGTTCGCCGCCTACCACGTCGCGGGCACGGCGTACGACCCCTACGACCCGGTCGCCAACATCACCGCCGCCTGCAACTACGCGTACCAGCGCTACGGCTCCATCGACAACGTCTACGGCGCCTACTAGGCCGGCGAGGCGAAGGACCGTCAGGTCCTAGACCCGCGCGAACAACCGCTCGAGGACGACGGCAATGCCGTCGTCCTCGTTCGACAGGGTGACCTCGTCGGCCACCGCCTTCAGCTCGGGATGGGCGTTGGCCATGGCGATGCCCCGGGCGGCCCAGTCGAACATCGGGATGTCGTTGGGCATGTCGCCGAACGCGAGCGTCTCCCCCGGGCCCAGGCCGAGGTGTTCGGCGGCCAGCGCGAGGCCCGTCGCCTTGGTGATGCCGCATGGCTGGAGTTCGACGGTCCCGGGTCCCGACATGGTGACGGTGGCCAGGGAACCGACCACCGACCGCGCCGTCGCCGCCAACTCGTCGTCGGACAGGTAGGGATGGCGCAGCAGCACCTTGCTGATCGGCTCGCACCACAGGTCGTCGCGCCGGTCGACGCGTACGGCGGGCAGGGTCGGGTGCGGCATCAGGTACCCGGGCTCGATGAGCGTGAGCCCGTCGACGCCGTCCTGGTCGACGGCCGCGTACACCTGGCCCACCTCGGCCTCGATCTTGCCGAGGGCCGTCTCGGCCAGCTCCCGGTCCAGCGTGACGGACCACAGCAGACGGTCCGCGCCGGCGTCGTACACCTGCGCGCCCTGCCCGCACACCGCGAGCCCCGTGCTGCCCAGATCGTCCAGGAGCGGCCGCACTCTGGGGGCCGGGCGGCCGGTCACCACGAGGTGCCGGGCCCCGGACTCCGCCACGCGCGCGAGGGCGGCGAGGGACCGGTCGGACAGCGTGTCGTCGCCTCGCAGAAGGGTGCCGTCCAGGTCGGTGGCGATGAGTGCATATGCGGTGGGTGCGGCCATGATCAGAGAATACGGACAGGACGCACCGCCGACTCATCGCGAACCGGACGACCGCCCCGTTCACCGGCGTCACTCGGTCAACTCCCGTACCGGTTCCTGCCCTTGATCACGGCCCGTGGCCCTGGACCGTGGGGCCCGGCACTCGCCGGACCCCTTCGGCCGCGTCCGTCAGGGTCTCAACCGTGCGCCGCCGCAAGGTGCTTGGCGAGCCTCGGTGAGGCGAACTCCGTGCCGCACACGAACCGCATCACCGGCCCGTACGAGGCCGCGGCGGGCAGACCGGTGAAGTACAGGCCCGGCACCGAGGACACGTATCCGGCGCCCAGCCTGGGCGTGCCGCGGCTGACGGCGAGGCGGGTGCGCAGCTCGTGGCCGAGGAAGTCCATGGCCGCGATGTCCACCCGGTAGCCGGTCGCCGCGATGACGTGGTCGGCCGACAGCTTGTCCGTGCGGCTGTCGAGCGTGCGGACCGTCAGCGTCGGGCTGCCACCGTCGGCTTCCGTGCGCACGATCCGCTCGACCTCGCTGACCTGGACCTTGCCCTCGAAGCGGTCGCGCAGCCACCAGGCGCCGAGCGGGCCGAGGACGCGGCGGACCAGGTAGTGGCGGGTCCGGGCGGGCAGATAGCGGTAGGGCTGCGGGTAGTAGCTGAACGCCCACAGGGACCAGGCGCGGCCGAAGGGCGACTCGGGGCGCAGCCTCGGCTGCTTCCAGGGCGGCGCGCCGAAGTCGACCTTGCCGTGCCCGCGGGAGACCACCCGTACCTGCGCGCCCGCCTCGGCCGCCAGCGCCGCCGTCTCCAGCGCGGACTGGCCGGCGCCGACGACGATCAGGTCCTTGCCCGAGTAGCGCGTGAGGTCGTGGTGCTGGGAGCTGTGGGAGACCGGGCCGGTGGGGGCGGGGCCGTCCGCGGCGGCCGTGGTGAGTTCCGCGGGCAGGCGCGCGAGGCCGGACAGCCCGGTCGCCACGACGACCGCGCGGGCGGTGAACAACTCGCCCGAGTCCAGCTTCAGTTCGAAGCCGCCTCCGTCGCGCCGGTCCACCGAGACCACCCGCACCCGCTCCAGCTCGGGCACCAGTTTCTGCTGGAACCACTCGCCGTAGGCGATGAAGGTCTCGACGGGGATGATGTCCTCGTCCGTCACCAGCCGCTTGATGCCGGCGGCGTCGCAGTAGTCGGCCAGGGTGTGGCCCTGCTGCGGGGCGTCGAGGCTGGAGGCGGCCGGCGTCGACTTCAGGAGCATTCCGGCGGGCATGTGGTCGCGCCAGCTGACCATGGGCTCGCCGAACACACGCACCGGGATGCCCCGGGCGCGCAGATGGGCGGCGGTCGACAGGCCGAAGGGCCCGGCGCCGATGACTGCAACCGGTTGAGTCACGAAGTCCCTCCCCAGGACGTTCACTTTCGTCACTTCGTGTCCGGTTCGGACAGCCGGCGTACCTGGCTAGCTGCTCGAACTGGTTTTGCCGCCGCGGCGGTTGGTCCGCCACAGCTGATACAGGTGCTTCGCGCCCGGCCGCACGAAGCGCGCGAGCATCGTGACGAACGGCAGCGGGTCGTCACCCGCGAGCCAGGCCAGCTCCGTCCCGCTCGCGCGCGCCGGTGCGTGCGGCGTCGTATAGCCGCTGCGGCGGTAGGCGAGCAGGGCGGGCAGGTCGATGTTCTCCACGATGTACCGGTGGCCGGCCCGCTGTTCCCCCTCCGGGACGGGGCGTCCGGTCAGATCGAGATGCATGGCGCGTACGACGTCCACCGCCGACTCGTTCTCGAAGAGCCGGAACTGGGCGCCCATGCGGGGGTTGAAGTCGAGGAGCTTGTACTGTCCGTCGCGCCGGTCGAAGCGCAGGTCGAGGTCGATGACGCCGCTGAAGCCGATCTGTTTGATGAAACGCGCGGCGATGTCGGCGAGTTCCGGGTTGTCGACGACGTACGCGTTCGCCGTCATGCCCGCGTGCGGGGGCCAGGAGCGGACCTTCACGCCCGTGAACATGGCGAGCGGTGTGGAGTTCCGGTCGAAGTAGGCGTGCACGATCCAGTCCTCGGCGTCCTCCCTGGGCAGGTACTCCTGCAGGATCACGCCGGGGCGCTCGCCCCAGTCGCGGGCCAGCCGCAACAGGCCCTCGCGGGTGGCGATCCTCGTCGTGCCGTTGACCGCCGGCCGGGTGCGCCGCAGGAACGCCTCCCGGTTCTTGGCCACCACCGGGAAGCGGGCCTTCTCGGCGAAGGCGACGATGTCGTCGTAGGACTGCGGGAACGCGGTCGTCGGGCTGGCGATGCCGTGTTCCACGCACAGTTCGTGCAGGCCCTGTTTGCTGGCGAGACGGCGCGGCAGGGCCGGGTCCACGCGCGGGAAGAGGAAGCGGCCCGCGAGCACGTCCTGGTGTTCCGCGATCAGGACGGCGGCCTCCTCGTCGGTGGGGACGAGGACGGCGGGGCGGCCGATGCGGCGCCCGATCCGCAGCAGGCCTTCGACCAGGTGTGCGGGGTCCTCCGTGCCGGTGGTCGGCCAGACGAAGGACTTCTTCAGATAGCGGGAGGAGGCGGCGGGCGTGTAGGGGTCCTCGGTGATCGCGTACATGGGCACGCCGAGGCGCCCCAGGCTGCGGATCGCGCCCACTCCGCCGTGGTGCAGCGGGTAGTCGCCGAACTTGACGATCAGGCCCGGCACGGCGCGGTCGGCCTCGAAAGGCACACTGCTCGTGCTCCTGGCCACGGGTCCCCCCACGTGTCCCCCCTACGGACCGGACCCACCCCGTCCGTGTCCCCCAAAGGACGCTAAGCCGGAATTGGGGCCTCCGACAAGGCCAATTCGGACATTGCAAACTCTTTAGACACTGCCCAGGCAGGCGACTCGGCCGTAACGTGTGGCGCGACCGCACGTCGGTGTGCGGTTCTTGGCTCGTGACACAGGTGAGAGTGAGGCAGCACCCCATGCCCCCCTTCGATGTCCCCGAGGGCGACCCCTTCGGCCCGCACAACCTCCCCTACGGCGTGTTCTCGCTCGCGGCCGGCGGCGAGCGGACCGTCGGCGTCCGGCTCGGCGACCATGTCCTGGACGCGGGTGCGGCGGCCCGGGCGCTCGGCTCGCCGTACGCGCCCCTGCTCGCGCAACCGACCCTGAACACGCTCCTGTCCGCCGGGCGCACCACCTGGTCGGACGTACGTCGTGCGCTGACCGCGTGGGTGACGGTGCACCGGGAGACGATCGCCGAGCACTTCCACCCGCTGTCGTCGGTGACGCTCCACCTTCCCTTCGAGGTCGCCGACTACGTCGACTTCTACTCCTCCGAGCATCACGCGCGGAACGTCGGCCAGATCTTCCGCCCGGACGCGGCGGACTCGCTGACGCCGAACTGGAAGCACCTGCCGATCGGCTACCACGGACGGTCGGGGACGGTGGTCGTCTCGGGCACCGATGTCGTACGGCCCTCCGGCCAGCGGAAGGCTCCGGGGGACGCGGAGCCGGTCTTCGGGCCGTCGGTCCGCCTCGACATCGAGGCGGAGGTGGGTTTCGTCGTGGGCGTGCCCTCCGCCATGGGAACGTCCGTGGGGCTCGCGGAGTTTCCCGAGCACGTCTTCGGGCTGTGCCTGCTCAACGACTGGTCGGCGCGGGACATCCAGGCCTGGGAGTACGTCCCCCTCGGACCCTTCCTCGGCAAGTCGTTCGCCACGTCGGTGTCGGCGTGGATCACGCCCCTGGACGCCCTCGACCACGCGCGCGTGGCACCGCCGCAGCGCACGCACGCGTTGCTGCCGTACCTCGACGACACCGGCTCCTCCGGTACGGCGGTGGAGCCCGGCGGATACGACCTGCGGATCTCCGTCGCCGTCAACGGGCACGTCGTCTCCGAGCCGCCCTTCTCCACCATGTACTGGACGGCCGCCCAGCAGCTGGCCCAGATGACGGTCAACGGCGCCTCGCTGCGCACCGGCGACCTGTACGGCTCGGGCACGGTCAGCGGCCCGGAGCCCGGACAGCGCGGGTCGCTGCTGGAGCTGACCTGGAACGGGCGGGACCCGCTGGAACTTCCGGAGGGCAAGCGGACGTTCCTGGAGGACGGGGACGTGGTGACGCTCTCGGCGTGGGCGCCGGGGCCGGGCGGGGTCCGGGTGGGGCTCGGCGAGGTCTCGGGGCGGATCGTCGCGGGGTGAGCGGGAGTTGGGGGCGGGAAGCCGGTCGGTGGTCGTTGCCGCGTGACCGGGGATGCACGTGACGTAGTGGGTCTTCCGCGTCTCCTGACTCCCGCCCCCTTCGCCGTCATACTGGCGGCGGGCGACTCGTGCGCCGGGCTCACCGGACAGTCGGGCCCTGCGCCGGCCGCCCCGCCCTCGCCCCTTTCCTCCGAACAGGAACCGGAGCCCGCGGCATGACCTACTGCCTGCTCCTGCTGACCGTCGTCGCGCTGACGGCCGCCGTGCCGGTCCCGCGCGCCCTGGTGCGGGCGGATTGGCCCGAGCGGGAGCCCGTCGTCGCGCTGTGGGTGTGGCAGTGCCTGGTCGCCACGGTCCTGCTGTGCTGCCTGACGGCGCTGACGCTGGGCGCGGCCGCCGTGTTCGGCACGGTGCGCGCCCAGCTCTTCGCGCCCGCGCCGCCGGCGGTGACCGCGGCGTACGACCTGTCCGCCGCGCCCGTCTGGGCCGCCGCCCTCACCCTGCTGCTGGCCTGCGGGGCCGCCTGGAGCACCGCGATGCTCGCCCGCGAGTTCGTGGAGGCGCGGCGGCGGCGCGGGGTGACCCGGGCGCATCTGCGCGAGCGGGCGCCGGAGCTGCCCGCCGGGCTGGAGGCGGTGGCGCGCGGTCCGCTGCTGGTGCTGGAGGACGAGTATCCGGACGCCTGGTGGATGCCGGGCCACCCGGCGCAGCTGGTCGTCACGACGGGCGCCCTGCACCGGCTCACCGACCACCAGTTGGACGCCGTACTGACGCACGAGCAGGACCACGCGCGCGCCCACCACGACTGGCTGCTGCATCTGTCGACGGCTCTGGCCACGGGATTTCCCCGGGTGCCGTTGTTCGCCCACTTCTGCGACCAGACGCACCGGCTGGTCGAGCTGGCCGCCGATGACACGGCGTCACGGCGGTGCGGGCACCTGACGACCGCGCTGGCGCTGATCGAGCTGAACCAGCACCGGGGTGTGCTGTCCTGCTCCTCCAGCCACCGTCTGCTCGGCGAGCGCGTGGACCGGCTGCTGCAGCCGCCGCGCAGGCTGGGCCGCCGGCACCGGGCGCTCACGGCGACCGTCGCCGCGCTGGTGCCGTTGCTGCCGCTGCTGATCGTGTTCGGTCCCGGGCTGACGGCGCTGGCCTGACCCCCGTCGGGGCGCCGCCGCCCCGGAACGTCCGGAGTTGCGTCGGCCCGCGCCGAGAGTGGCCCCGGACGTCCTGTCCTCCCCTACATCCAGTCGTCCGGCTCCGGCTCCTCCTCCATCTCGGGCCAGTCGTCCTCGGTGCTCGCACCGGTGTCCGCCGCGGGCACCGCGCCGGGCGCCCCGTCGAGCGAGGCCAGCACCGCCAGCACCCCCTCGCCGTACGTCACCAGCTTCTTCTCGCCGACGCCGCTGATGCCGCCCAGCTGCTGCACGGAGGTCGGCCAGGCCATGGCGATCTCCCGGAGCGTGGCGTCGTGGAAGATGACGTACGCCGGGACGCCCTGTTCCCTGGCCTGCTCGGCGCGCCAGGCGCGCAGTGCCTCGAAGGCCGGCTGGAGCGCCTCGGGCAGCTCGGCCGCGGCGGCCTTGGCCTTGGAGCCCTTCGCGGAGGACGCCGACCGTGAGGTCACCGGCTTCTTCGGCTCCTTGCGCAGCGGCACCTCCCGCTCGCGCCGCAGCACCGAGCCGCTCGCCTCGGTGAGCACCAGCGTGCCGTAGTCACCCTCGACCGCGAGCAGCCCCTGCGCGAGCAACTGCCGTACGACGCCTCGCCATTCGCCCTCGGTGAGGTCCTCGCCGATGCCGAACACGGAGAGCTGGTCGTGGTCGAACTGGATGACCTTGGCCGTGCGCCTGCCCATGAGGATGTCGACGATCTGCACCGCGCCGAACTTCTGGCCCCGCTCCCGCTGCAGCCGCACCACCGTGGACAGCACCTTCTGCGCGGCGACAGTGCCGTCCCACGTCTCGGGCGGGGTGAGGCAGGTGTCGCAGTTGCCGCAGTCCGCCGCGTCCGGGTCCTGTCCGAAGTACGCGAGGAGCTGGCCGCGCCGGCACCGGGCGCTCTCGCACAGCGCCAGCATCGCGTCCAGGTGGGCGGCGGCCCGGCGGCGGAACGCCTCGTCGCCCTCCGACGACTGGATCAGCTTGCGCTGCTGGATGACGTCGTTGAGGCCGTAGGCCATCCATGCGGTGGAGGGCAGGCCGTCGCGTCCGGCGCGGCCCGTCTCCTGGTAGTAGCCCTCGACCGACTTGGGCAGGTCGAGGTGGGCGACGAAGCGGACGTCCGGCTTGTCGATGCCCATTCCGAAGGCGATGGTCGCGACCACGACCAGGCCTTCCTCGCGCAGGAACCGGGACTGGTGCGCCGCGCGGGTGCCCGCGTCCAGGCCCGCGTGGTAGGGCACCGCCTCGATGCCGTTGCGGGTCAGGAACTCCGCCGTCGCCTCCACCGACTTACGGGAGAGGCAGTACACGATGCCCGCGTCGCCCGCGTGCTCCTCGCGCAGGAACGCCAGCAGCTGCTTCTTCGGGTCGGCCTTCGGCACGATCCGGTACTGGATGTTGGGCCGGTCGAAGCTGGCCACGAAGTGCCGGGCGGTCGGCATGTGCAGCCGCTGGGTGAGCTCCTCGTGCGTGGCGCGGGTGGCCGTCGCCGTGAGCGCGACGCGCGGTACGTCCGGCCAGCGCTCGCCGAGCAGGGACAGGGCGAGATAGTCCGGGCGGAAGTCGTGGCCCCACTGGGAGACGCAGTGGGCCTCGTCGATCGCGAAGAGGGCGATCTTGCCGCGGGAGAGCAGGTCCAGGGTGGAGTCCAGCCGCAGCCGCTCCGGGGCGAGATAGAGCAGATCCAGCTCGCCGGCCAGGAACTCGGCCTCGACCACCCGCCGCTCGTCGAAGTCCTGCGTGGAGTTCATGAACCCGGCGCGCACGCCGAGCGCCCGGAGCGCGTCGACCTGGTCCTGCATCAGCGCGATGAGCGGGGAGACCACTATTCCCGTGCCGGGTCTGACCAGGGACGGAATCTGGTAGCACAGCGACTTGCCGCCGCCGGTGGGCATGAGGACGACGGCGTCCCCGCCCGCCACCACGTGCTCGATGACCGCTTCCTGCTCGCCGCGGAAGCTGTCGTACCCGAAGACGCGGTGGAGCGTGGCCAGTGCCTCGCTGTCGCCGTGTGCCACAGGCGTGTGTGCCTCGGTCGTCACAACCGTCCCGCCCATCCCGTGCATCGCTCGTCCCCCGTGCGTCGTCCCTCGACCACTGCCTCCACGATAGGGGCCCGGACTGACAGCGTCGGAGTTGTCCACAGGCTGTTCCGACGGACTCCGCCGTCAGCCCGATGGCTCCCGTCGCATGGCGTGCTCCAGGCGGCCGGGTCAAGCTGCTCGGACGGACGGGGGTGGTCCGCCCGCCCGTCCTCGAGCGCAAGGAGCACCGCGATGTCCACTCGGCGCTACAAGGCCGCCCTCGCCGTGGCGACGGCCGCTGTCCTCTCGCTGGTGGCCGTGCCCGCCCAGGCCGACCCCGACCCCTCCGTATGGACCGATCTCGTCGACACCTACAACGCGACGGCCCAGTACGCCTACGAGGAACTTGCCAAGGGCAGCGCCTTCGCCCCCTTGGGCGGGTGCTACGCCACCAGCGCGGGGGGCGTGGGCTACCACTACGTCAACAAGGCGAACGTCGGCTCACTCGATCCGGCCAGACCGGCGGCGCTGGTGTACGCGGACAAGGCCGACGACGACCACGTGGACAGGGACGGGATCGGCCACGACCGCAAGCTGGTCGCGGTGGAGTGGATCGTCAAGGACACGGGGCAGGCCGCGCCGACCCTGTTCGGCCAGCCCTTCCAGTACAACCCGCGTTCCCGTAGCTTCACGCTCCGCGCGTGGCTCTACCAGCCCAACGTCAACGGACTCTTCGCGGCGTACAACCCCGACGTCGCGTGTCCGACCACGTGATCCGGCACGCGCGAAGGCCCCGGCTCCCTTTCCGGGAACCGGGGCCCGCCGTGACGCGGTGCGCGGGTCAGCGCACGAAGACGCTCGCCTGGCTCGCCAGGTCCAGGAAGTACTGCGGCGCCACACCGAGCACCAGCGTGACCACCACGCCGAGCCCGATCGCGGTCATCGTCAGCGGCGACGGCACGGCGACCGTCGGGCCCTCCGGCCTGGGCTCGCTGAAGAACATCAGCACGATCACGCGGATGTAGAAGAAGGCCGCCACCGCGGACGAGATCACACCGATCACGACCAGCGGGGCCGCCCCGCCCTCCGCCGCCGCCTTGAACACGGCGAACTTACCGGCGAAGCCGGAGGTCAGCGGGATGCCGGCGAAGGCCAGCAGGAACACCGCGAACACGGCCGCCACCAGCGGCGAACGACGGCCGAGCCCCGCCCACTTGGACAGGTGCGTCGCCTCGCCGCCCGCGTCGCGCACCAGCGTGACCACCGCGAACGCGCCGATCGTCACGAAGGAGTACGCGCCCAGGTAGAAGAGGACGGACGACACGCCGTCCTTCGACGTGGCGATGACGCCCGCGAGGATGAATCCGGCGTGCGCGATCGACGAGTACGCCAGCAGCCGCTTGATGTCGGTCTGGGTGATCGCGACGATCGCACCGCCCAGCATGGTGACGACCGCGACGGCCCACATGACCGGCCGCCAGTCCCAGCGCATGCCCGGCAGGACGACGTACAGCAGCCGCAGCAGCGCACCGAACGCCGCCACCTTCGTCGCCGCCGCCATGAACCCGGTCACCGGGGTCGGGGCGCCCTGGTAGACGTCCGGCGTCCACATGTGGAACGGGACGGCGCCGACCTTGAACAGCAGGCCCATCAGGATCATCGCGCCGCCGATCAGCAGCAGCGCGTCGTTGCCCATGGTGTCCGCGAGCGCCGGGTCGACGTTCGTGACGGTGCCGTCGACGACCTGCGCGATCCGCGCGTACGACACCGAGCCCGCGTAGCCGTAGAGCATGGCGATGCCGAACAGGGTGAACGCGGAGGCGAACGCGCCGAGCAGGAAGTACTTGACCGCGGCCTCCTGCGACATGAGCCGCTTGCGGCGGGCCAGGGCGCACAGCAGGTAGAGCGGGAGGGAGAAGACCTCCAGGGCCACGAACAGGGTCAGCAGGTCGTTGGCCGACGGGAAGACCAGCATTCCGGAGATCGCGAACAGCAGCAGCGGGAACACCTCGGTGGTGGTGAACCCGGCCTTCACGGCCTTCTTCTCGCTGTCGCTGCCCGGCACGGAGGCGGCCTGCGCGGCGAAGGAGTCGACCCGGTTGCCGTGCGCCGCCGGGTCCAGGCGCCGCTCGGCGAAGGTGAACAGGGCGACCAGTCCGGACAGCAGGATCGTGCCCTGCAGGAACAGGGACGGCCCGTCGACCGCGATCGCGCCCATCGCCGCGATGTGCGCCTTGGTGGTGCCGTATCCGTCCGACGCGAGCGCGACGACCGCGGCGAAGGCGGCGACGAGCGCGACGAGGGACACGAACACCTGGGCGTAGTAACGGGACTTGCGCGGGACGAACGCCTCGACCAGCACCCCGACGATCGCGGCGCCCACGACGATCAGGGTGGGCGACAACTGCGCGTATTCGATCTTCGGCGCGTTGATCTTCGAAATCGGTTCGGCTGCGGTCGCCGCCGTTGTCCACAGGCTGTGGACGGCCGCTGTGCTCACTTGGCCACCGCCTCCACCTCAGGCTTGGGGTCCGTCTTGTGTACATCGGACAGGGTCGACTTCACGGCCGGGTTGACGATGTCCGTCACCGGCTTCGGGTAGACGCCCAGGAAGATCAACAGGACGATCAGCGGGGCGACCACGAGGAGCTCGCGCACCCTGAGGTCGGGCATCGCGGAGACCTCCGGCTTCACCGGGCCCGTCATCGTCCGCTGGTAGAGGACGAGGGCGTACAGCGCGGCGAGGACGATGCCGAAGGTGCCGATGATGCCGATCGCCGGGTAGCGCGTGAACGTGCCGACCAGGACCAGGAACTCACTCACGAACGGCGCCAGTCCCGGCAGGGAGAGCGTGGCCAGCGTGCCGATCAGGAACGTGCCGGCGAGCACCGGAGCGACCTTCTGCACACCGCCGTAGTCGGCGATGAGCCGCGAGCCGCGCCGCGAGATCAGGAACCCGGCGAGCAGCATCCACGCGGCCGTGGAGATCCCGTGATTGACCATGTAGAGCGTCGCGCCGGACTGGCCCTGGCTGGTCATCGCGAAGATGCCCATGATGATGAAGCCGAAGTGCGAGATCGACGCGTACGCCACCAGGCGCTTGATGTCCCGCTGGCCGACCGCGAGCAGCGCGCCGTAGACGATGCTGATGAGCGCCAGGACGAGGATCGCCGGCGTCGCCCACTTGCTGGCCTCCGGGAACAGCTGGAGGCAGAAGCGGAGCATCGCGAAGGTGCCCACCTTGTCGACGACCGCGGTGATGAGGACGGCGACCGGGGCGGTGGACTCCTGCATGGCGTTGGGCAGCCAGGTGTGCAGCGGCCACAGCGGCGCCTTCACCGCGAAGGCGAAGAAGAAGCCGAGGAACAGCCAGCGCTCGGTGCTCGTCGCCATGTGCAGCGAGCCGTTGGCGCGGGCCTGCGCGATCTCCTGGAGGCTGAAGTTCCCGGCGACCACGTACAGGCCGATCACCGCGGCCAGCATGATGAGTCCGCCGACCAGGTTGTACAGGAGGAACTTCACCGCCGCGTACGACCGCTGCGTGGACGCCGCCTCCTCGCCGTGCTCGTGGGCACGGTCCCCGAAGCCGCCGATGAGGAAGTACATCGGGATCAGCATGGCTTCGAAGAAGATGTAGAAGAGGAAGACGTCGGTCGCCTCGAAGGAGATGATCACCATCGCCTCGACGGCCAGGATCAGGGCGAAGAAGCCCTGCGTCGGCCGCCAGCGGCGGCTGCCGGTCTCCAGCGGGTCCGCGTCGTGCCAGCCCGCGAGGATGATGAACGGGATCAGCAGGGCGGTCAGCGCGACCAGCGCCACCGCGATGCCGTCCACGCCCAGTTCGTAGCGGACTCCGAAGTCCGCGATCCAGGCGTGCGATTCGGTCAGTTGGTAGCGGCCGCCGCCCGGGTCGAAGCGGACCAGGACGGTGATCGCGAGGGCGAGCGTGGCGAGCGAGACGAGCAGTGCCAGCCATTTCGCGGCGGTGCGCTGCGCGGCCGGCACGGCGGCCGTGGCGACCGCCCCGATCGCGGGGAGCACCGCCGTCGCTGTCAGCAGAGGAAAGGACATCGGTATCAGACCGCCCTCATCAGCAGGGTCGCGGCGACGAGGACCGCCGCACCGCCGAACATCGAGACCGCGTAGGAGCGCGCGAAGCCGTTCTGCAGCCTGCGCATGCGTCCGGACAGGCCCCCGACCGAGGCGGCCGTGCCGTTGACGACACCGTCGACCAGGGTGTGGTCGACGTACACCAGGGAGCGCGTGAGGTGTTCGCCGCCGCGGACCAGGACGACGTGGTTGAAGTCGTCCTGCAGCAGGTCGCGCCGGGCGGCCCGGGTGAGCAGCGAACCGCGCGGGGCGACGGAGGGCACCGGGCGGCGGCCGTACATCGCGTAGGCGATGCCGACACCGATGACCAGGCAGACCATCGTCGCGCCGGTGACGGTCGCCGCGCTCAGCGGGGAGTCACCCTCGCTGTGGCCGGTGACCGGCTCCAGCCAGTGCAGGAAGCGGTCGCCGATGCTGAAGAACCCGCCGGCGAAGACCGAGCCGAAAGCCAGCACGATCATGGGGATCGTCATGACCTTCGGGGACTCGTGCGGGTGCGGCTCGGCGTGCTCGCCCTGGTGCTCGGCGGCGGGCTCCGCGCTCGGTGCCTCCGGGGAGCGGGTGGGCTGGTTCCTCCAGCGCTCCTCGCCGAAGAAGGTCATCAGCATCACGCGCGTCATGTAGAACGCGGTGATGGCCGCGCCCACCAGGGCGCAGGCGCCCAGGATCCAGCCCTCGGTGCCGCCCTTCGCGAAGGCCGCCTCGATGATCTTGTCCTTGGAGAAGAAGCCGGACAGTCCCGGGAAGCCGATGATCGCGAGGTAGCCGAGACCGAAGGTGATGAAGGTGACCGGCATGTACTTCCGCAGGCCGCCGTACTTGCGCATGTCGACCTCGTCGTTCATGCCGTGCATCACCGAGCCGGCGCCGAGGAAGAGGCCGGCCTTGAAGAAGCCGTGCGTCACCAGGTGCATGATCGCGAAGACGTAGCCGATGGGGCCGAGACCGGCGGCGAGGACCATGTAGCCGATCTGCGACATGGTCGAGCCGGCCAGCGCCTTCTTGATGTCGTCCTTGGCGCAACCGACGATCGCACCGAACAGCAGCGTGACCGCGCCGACCACGGTGACCGCGGTCTGCGCGTCGGGCGCGGCGTTGAAGATCGCTCCGGAGCGGACGATCAGGTAGACGCCCGCGGTCACCATCGTCGCGGCGTGGATGAGGGCCGAGACGGGGGTCGGGCCCTCCATCGCGTCCCCGAGCCAGGACTGCAGCGGCACCTGCGCGGACTTGCCGCAGGCGGCGAGCAGGAGCATCAGGGCGATGGCGGTGAGCTTGCCCTCGGAGGCGTCGGTCGCGTGGCTGAGGACCGGCCCGAAGGCGAAGGTGCCGAACGTCGCGAACATCAGCATGATCGCGATGGACAGGCCCATGTCGCCGACGCGGTTGACCAGGAAGGCCTTCTTCGCCGCCGTGGCCGCGCTGGGCTTGTGCTGCCAGAAGCCGATCAGCAGGTACGACGCCAGACCGACGCCCTCCCAGCCGACGTACAGCAGCAGGTAGTTGTCCGCGAGGACGAGCAGCAGCATCGCCGCGAGGAACAGGTTGAGGTAGCCGAAGAAGCGGCGGCGGCGCTCGTCGTGCTCCATGTACCCGACCGAGTACAGGTGGATCAGCGAGCCGACGCCGGTGATCAGCAGGACGAACGTCATCGACAACTGGTCGAGGCGGAAGGTGACGTCCGCCTGGAAGCTCTCGACCGGGATCCACGTCCACAGGTGCTGGATCAGGGTGCGGTGTTCGGCGTCCTTGCCGAGCAGGTCGGCGAAAAGGATCACACCGAACACGAAGGAGGCCGTCGACATCAGGACGCCGATCCAGTGGCCGACGGCATCGAGCCGCCGGCCGCCGCACAGCAGTACGGCCGCTCCGAGCAGTGGCGCCGCCACCAGCAGCGCAATCAGGTTATCCACGTTTCTTCCGACCCCTCAGAGCTTCATCAGGCTGGCGTCGTCGACCGAGGCCGAGTGGCGGGTGCGGAACAGGGACACGATGATCGCGAGTCCGACCACGACCTCCGCGGCGGCGACGACCATCGTGAAGAACGCGATGATCTGGCCGTCGAGGTTGCCGTGCATCCGGGAGAAGGTGACGAACGCGAGGTTGCACGCGTTCAGCATCAGCTCGATGCACATGAAGACGACGATCGCGTTGCGCCTGATCAGCACGCCGGTGGCGCCGATCGTGAACAACAGGGCCGAGAGATACAGGTAGTTGACGGGGTTCACTTCGACGCCTCCTCCCGCTTGAAGGTGGCCGGTTCGATCGCGGTGCGCTCCAGGCGCTCCTCCGCGCGCTGCTCCAGCGCCTTGAGGTCGTTGAGCGCCTCGGCCGACACATCCCGGATCTGACCGCGCTCGCGCAGGGTCTTGCTGACCGTGAGTTCCGACGGGGTGCCGTCGGGCAGCAGGCCCGCGATGTCGACCGCGTTGTGCCGGGCGTACACGCCGGGCGCCGGGAGCGGCGGTACGTGCCTGCCCTCGCGGACGCGCTGTTCGGACAGCTCGCGCTGCGTCTTGGCGCGCTCGGTGCGCTCACGGTGGGTGAGCACCATCGCGCCGACGGCTGCCGTGATCAGCAGCGCGCCGGTGATTTCGAAGGCGAAGACGTACTTGGTGAAGATGAGGGCCGCGAGGCCTTCCACATTGCCGTTGGCGTTCGCCTGGCCGGTGCCGTTGAACTCCTGCAGGGAGGCGTTGCCGATCCCGGCGAACAGCAGGACCCCGAAGCCGACTCCGCAGAGAAGGGCCAGCCAGCGCTGGCCCTTGATGGTCTCCTTCAGCGAGTCAGCGGCCGTCACGCCGACGAGCATCACCACGAAGAGGAACAGCATCATGATCGCGCCGGTGTAGACGACGATCTGCACGATGCCCAGGAAGTAGGCGCCGTTGGCGAGGTAGAAGATCGCCAGGACGATCATGGTGCCGGCGAGTGACAGCGCGCTGTGCACGGACTTCTTCATGAAGACGGTGGACAGGGCGCCGATCACCGCGACCGTGCCGAGGACCCAGAACTGGAAGGCCTCTCCGGTGGAGGTGGAGTAGGCGGCGAGTTGCGCGCTCATCGGCCGACCACCTTCTCCGACGCGGGCTCGTCCTCGCCGAAGGTCGAGTCGGCCTCCTGGACGACCTCGCCCTTGGAGACGGCGACCTGGGGGACCGTGCCGGGTGCGGCCTCGGTGACCAGGCCCCGGTAGTAGTCCTGCTCGTCCGTCCCCGGGTAGATCGCGTGCGGGGAGTCGACCATGCCCTCTTCCAGGCCGGCGAGCAGCTGCTCCTTGGTGTAGATGAGGTTGGCGCGGCTGGAGTCGGCCAGCTCGAACTCGTTGGTCATCGTCAGCGCGCGCGTGGGGCACGCCTCGATGCACAGGCCGCACAGGATGCAGCGGGCGTAGTTGATCTGGTAGACGCGGCCGTACCGCTCGCCCGGCGAGTAGCGCTCCTCGTCCGTGTTGTCGGCGCCCTCCACATAGATGGCGTCGGCGGGGCAGGCCCAGGCGCACAGCTCGCAGCCGACGCACTTCTCCAGGCCGTCCGGATGGCGGTTGAGCTGATGCCGTCCGTGAAAACGGGGAGCGGTGGTCTTCTGCTGCTCCGGGTACTGCTCGGTCAGCCGCTTCTTGAACATGGCCTTGAAGGTCACGCCGAAGCCGGCGACGGGGTTCATGAAACCGGGCTTGGTCTCCTTGGGCTCCTCAGCCATCGGACGCCTCCTTTCCATCCGAAGATCCGTCACTGGGAGTATCCGGCCCGCCACTGACAATCAGCTCCCGTTCTCGGCGCGAGCTGCGCCTCGGCACCGGCGGGAGCTCCTGTCCGGGCAGCGGCGGTACGGGGAATCCGCCCGCCATCGGGTCGAACCCGGCGGGCTCTGTGGCCTCCTGCTCCCCCGCCTTGGCCTTCTCGCGGAACATGTCGGCGACGAAGGACAGCAGAAGCAGGGCGAGGACGGCGCCGCCGATGTAGAGGGCGATGTCGGCGAAGTCGTAGTTCTCGTTCCTCAGCGCCCGCACCGTCGCGACCAGCATCAGCCAGACCACGGAGACGGGGATGAGGACCTTCCAGCCGAGCTTCATCAGCTGGTCGTAGCGCACCCGCGGGAGCGTGCCGCGCAGCCAGATGAAGAAGAACAGCAGCAGCTGGACCTTGATCGTGAACCACAGCAGCGGCCACCAGCCGTGGTTGGCGCCCTCCCAGAAGGTGCTGATCGGCCAGGGGGCGCGCCAGCCGCCGAGGAAGAGGGTGGTCGACACGGCCGAGACGGTCACCATGTTGACGTACTCGGCGAGCATGAACATCGCGAACTTGATCGACGAGTACTCGGTGTTGAAGCCGCCGACCAGGTCGCCCTCGGACTCCGGCATGTCGAAGGGGGCGCGGTTGGTCTCGCCCACCATGGTGACGATGTAGAGGATGAAGGAGACCGGCAGCAGCAGGATGTACCAGCGGTCGTGCTGCTGCTCGACGATCGTCGACGTCGACATCGACCCGGAGTAGAGGAACACGGAGGCGAACGCGGCGCCCATGGCGATCTCGTACGAGATCATCTGCGCGCAGGAGCGCAGGCCGCCCAGGAGCGGGTAGGTCGATCCGGAACTCCAGCCCGCCAGCACGATGCCGTAGATGCCGACCGAGGCGACCGCGAGGATGAAGAGCATCGCGATCGGCAGGTCGGTGAGCTGCATCGCGGTCCGCGTGCCGAAGATCGAGACCTCGTTGTCGGCCGGCCCGAAGGGGATCACCGCGATCGCCATGAAGGCCGGGATGGCCGCGACGATCGGCGCGAGGACGTACACCACCTTGTCGGCGCGCTTGACGATGAGGTCTTCCTTGAGCATCAGCTTCACACCGTCGGCGAGCGACTGGAGCATGCCCCAGGGGCCGTGCCGGTTGGGGCCGATGCGCAGCTGCATCCAGGCGACGACCTTGCGCTCCCAGACGATGGAGAACAGCACGGTCACCATCAGGAAGGCGAAGCAGAAGACGGCCTTGACGACGACCAGCCACCAGGGGTCGGTGCCGAACATCGAGAGGTCTTCAGCGGCGAAGTACGGGCTCATCCCTCCACCTCCTTCGGGGCCTCGCCGACGGTCGTCGCCGGGCCGATGCGGACGAGGGCGCCGGGCAGCGCCCCGGTGTCGGAGGCGACTCCCCTGCCGACGGAGTTCAGCGGGAACCAGACCACCCGGTCGGGCATCTCCGCGGTCTGCAGGGGAAGTTCGACGGCTCCCGCGGGGCCGGTCACGGTGAGGAGGTCGCCGTCCTTGACGCCCACCTCGGCCGCCGTCGCGGCCGACACGCGCGCGTGTGCGGCGTGCCGGGTGCCGGCGAGCGCCTCGTCGCCCTCCTGGAGGACGCCCTGATCGAGCAGGAGGCGATGCCCGGCGAGTACGGCCTCCCCGGCCGCGGGCCTCGGCAACTGGCCCCCGGTCTCCAGGGATCCGGAGGCACGCGGCCCGTCCCAGGGACCGAGCCGGTCGATCTCGGAGCGGACGGTGCGCAGGTCCGGCAGACCCAGGTGCACGTCCATGGCGTCGGCCAGCATCTGCAGCACGCGCGCGTCGGTGGGCGCGAGGCGGCGGGTCATCTGTTCGGGCTTGAGCGCGGCGTCGAAGAAGCGCACCCTGCCCTCCCAGTTGAGGAAGGTTCCGGCCTTCTCGGCGACCGCGGCGACCGGCAGGACGACGCTGGCGTGTTCGCTGACCTCACTGGGCCGCAGCTCCAGCGACACCACGAACCCGGCCTCGTGAAGTGCTTCACGCGCGCGTGCCGGGTCGGGCAGGTCGGCGATCTCGACACCCGCGACCACCAGCGCCTGCAGTTCGCCGCTCGCGGCGGCCTCCACGATCTGGCTGGTGTCGCGGCCGTAGCGGTGCGGGAGTTCGGCGACCCCCCAGATCGCGGCGACCTCTTCACGCGCGCGTGGGTCGGTCGCCGGACGCCCGCCCGGCAGCAGGGACGGCAGCGCGCCGACCTCCACGGCCGCGCGCTCTCCGGCCCGCCGCGGGATCCACACCAGCTGGGCCCCGGTGGCGGAGGAGGCGCGTACGGCGGCGGTCAGACCGCCCGCCACGGCGGCGAGCCGCTCGCCGACGACGATCACGGCGCCCTCGGCGCGCAGCGCCTCGGCGGCCTTCGCGCCGTCGTCCTCCAGGCCGACCCCGCTCGCGAGGGCGTCCAGCCACTCGGTCTCGGTGCCGGGAGCCGCCGGCAGCAACGTGCCGCCCGCCTTCTCCAGGCCGCGCGTGGCGTGCGTGGCCAGCGCGAACACCTTCTGTCCGTGCTTGCGCCAGGCCTTGCGCAGCCTCAGGAAGACGCCGGGCGCCTCCTCCTCGGCCTCGAAGCCGACCAGCAGGACGGCGGGCGCCTTCTCCAGGGAGGTGTAGGTGACACCCGTACCGTCGAGGTCCCGTCCCCGTCCGGCGACCTGTGACGCCAGGAAGTCGGCCTCCTCGCCGCTGTGCACGCGTGCGCGGAAGTCGATGTCGTTCGTGTCGAGCGCCACGCGCGCGAACTTGCTGTACGCGTAGGCGTCCTCGACGGTGAGCCGGCCGCCGGTCAGGACGCCGGTGCGGCCGCGCGAGGCGAGCAGGCCCTGAGCGGCGATCTGCAGCGCCTCCGGCCAGGAGGCCGGTTCGAGGTCACCCTCGGCGTTGCGCACCAGGGGGGTGCCGAGCCGGTCGCGCTGCTGCGCGTAGCGGAACGCGAAGCGGCCCTTGTCGCAGATCCACTCCTCGTTGACCTCGGGGTCGTTGGCCGCCAGGCGCCGCATGACCTTGCCGCGCCGGTGGTCGGTGCGGGTCGCGCAGCCGCCGGAGCAGTGCTCGCACACGCTCGGCGAGGAGACCAGGTCGAAGGGACGGGAGCGGAATCGGTACGCCGCCGAGGTGAGCGCGCCTACCGGGCAGATTTGGATGGTGTTGCCGGAGAAGTACGACTCGAAGGGGTCGCCCTCACCGGTGCCGACCTGCTGCAGCGCGCCCCGCTCCAGCAGCTCGATCATCGGGTCGCCGGCGACCTGGTTGGAGAAGCGGGTGCAGCGCGCGCACAGCACGCACCGCTCGCGGTCGAGCAGGACCTGCGTGGAGATCGCGACCGGCTTCTCGTACGTCCGCTTCTTGCCCTCGAAGCGGGACTCGGCCTGGCCGTGCGACATGGCCTGGTTCTGCAGGGGGCACTCGCCGCCCTTGTCGCAGACCGGGCAGTCCAGCGGGTGGTTGATGAGCAGCAGCTCCATCACACCGTGCTGGGCCTTCTCGGCGACCGGCGAGCTGAGCTGCGTCTTGACGACCATGCCGTCCGTGCACGTGATGGTGCAGGACGCCATCGGCTTGCGCTGGCCCTCGACCTCGACGATGCACTGCCGGCAGGCGCCGGCCGGGTCGAGGAGGGGGTGGTCGCAGAAGCGGGGGATCTCGATGCCGAGCTGTTCGGCGGCCCGGATGACCAGGGTGCCCTTGGGCACGCTGATCTCGGCGCCGTCGATCGTCAGCGTCACCAGATCCTCCGGCGGGACCGCCGTCTCTCCCCCTCCCGAGGGAGCACTGGTGGTCACGGTCATGCGTTCACCTCCGTGCGGTCGGCCCAGGCCGTCGACTTGGCCGGGTCGAAGGGGCAGCCGCGACCCGTGACGTGCTCCTCGTACTCCTCGCGGAAGTACTTGAGCGAGGAGAAGATCGGCGAGGCGGCGCCGTCGCCGAGGGCGCAGAAGGACTTGCCGTTGATGTTGTCGGCGATGTCGTTCAGCTTGTCGAGGTCGGACATCACGCCCTTGCCGGCCTCGATGTCACGCAGCAACTGCACGAGCCAGTACGTGCCTTCGCGGCACGGCGTGCACTTGCCGCAGGACTCGTGGGCGTAGAACTCGGTCCAGCGGGTGACGGCGCGGACGACGCAGGTCGTCTCGTCGAAGCACTGCAGGGCCTTGGTGCCGAGCATGGACCCGGCGGCGCCGACGCCCTCGTAGTCGAGGGGCACGTCGAGGTGCTCGTCGGTGAACATCGGCGTCGAGGAGCCGCCCGGCGTCCAGAACTTCAGCCGGTGGCCCGGCCGCATGCCGCCGCTCATCTCGAGGAGCTGGCGCAGCGTGATGCCGAGCGGGGCCTCGTACTGGCCGGGGCTCGCGACATGGCCGCTGAGCGAGTACAGCGTGAAGCCGGGGGACTTCTCGCTGCCCATCGACCGGAACCATTCCTTGCCCCGATGGAGAATCGCGGGAACCGACGCGATCGACTCGACGTTGTTCACAACAGTCGGGCACGCGTACAGGCCCGCCACGGCGGGGAAAGGGGGACGGAGCCGCGGTTGACCCCGGCGGCCTTCGAGCGAGTCGAGCAGTGCGGTCTCCTCACCGCAGATGTACGCGCCGGCGCCGGCGTGCACGGTGAGTTCCAGGTTCAGCCCGCTGCCCAGGATGTTCTCGCCGAGGTAGCCCGCCGCGTAGGCCTCGCGCACGGCCTCGTGCAACCGCCGCAGAACGGGGACGACTTCACCACGCAGATAGATGAAGGCATGCGAAGACCTGATGGCGTAACACGCGATGACGATGCCCTCGATGAGGCTGTGCGGGTTCGCGAAGAGGAGCGGGATGTCCTTGCAGGTACCCGGCTCCGACTCGTCGGCGTTGACAACCAGATAGTGCGGCTTTCCATCACCCTGCGGAATGAACTGCCATTTCATTCCCGTCGGGAATCCCGCGCCGCCGCGGCCGCGCAGACCGGAGTCCTTGACGTACGCGATCAGGTCGTCCGGCGACATCGCCAGCGCCTTGCGCAGGCCCTCGTATCCCTCGTGCCTCTTGTAGACGTCCAGCGTCCAGGACCTGTCCTCGTCCCAGAAGGCCGACAGCACGGGTGCGAGCAGCTTCTCCGGGCTGGTGTCCTTCAGTTCGGGTGCCAAGGTCATCACTCCCCCTCCTCGGCGGCGGGCCCTGCCGGGTGGGCTGGGTCGGAGGCCGACGTGTCCTGCGGCGCGTCGTGCGAGCTGAGGTGCTCGGTCGGCGACGGCTCGTGCACTTCCCTGTTCTGCGGCTCGTCGTGCGGGCCGCCGTCCCGCGGATGGACCACGCGCGCGGGTGCGGCCTCTCCCCTTGCCAGGCGGAGGCCCACCAGCGACGCCGGTCCCGCACTGCCGCTCTCCTCGACGGCCCCGGGCCGCTCGTCGGGGAAGCCGGCCAGGATCCGCGCGGTCTCCTTGAAGGTGCACAGGCGCGCCCCGCGCGTGGGCTCGACGTCCCGTCCGGCGCGCAGGTCGTCGACGAGGCGCTTGGCGCTGGCCGGGGTCTGGTTGTCGAAGAACTCCCAGTTGACCATCACCACCGGCGCGAAGTCGCAGGCCGCGTTGCACTCGATGTGCTCCAGGGTGACCTTGCCGTCGCCGGTGGTCTCGCCGTTGCCGACGCCGAGGTGCTCCTGGAGCTCCTCGAAGATCGCGTCGCCGCCCATCACCGCGCACAGCGTGTTGGTGCAGACGCCGACCTGGTAGTCGCCGCTCGGCTTGCGCCGGTACATCGTGTAGAAGGTCGCGACGGCGGTGACCTCGGCCGTGGTCAGCTCCAGCACGTCCGCGCAGAACTGCATCCCGGTGCGCGTGACATGGCCCTCCTCCGCCTGCACGAGGTGCAGCAACGGCAGCAGGGCCGAGCGGGAGTCGGGGTAGCGGGCGATGATCTCGCGCGCGTCCCTCTCGAGCCGCTCTCGGACGTCGGCCGGGTAGGCGGGCGCGGGCAGTTGGGGCATGCCCAGGCTGACGCCGTGCTCCGAAGAACTGGTGGTCACCGGTCGACGCCTCCCATCACGGGGTCGATGGACGCGACGGCGACGATGACGTCGGCGACCTGGCCGCCTTCGCACATCGCCGCCATGGCCTGCAGGTTGGTGAAGGACGGGTCCCGGAAGTGGACCCGGTAGGGGCGGGTGCCGCCGTCGGACACGGCGTGCACCCCGAGTTCGCCCTTGGGCGATTCGACGGCCGCGTACGCCTGTCCCGGCGGGACGCGGAAGCCCTCGGTGACCAGCTTGAAGTGGTGGATCAGGGCCTCCATGGAGGTGCCCATGATCTTCTTGATGTGGTCGAGGGAGTTGCCGAGCCCGTCCGGTCCCAGGGCGAGCTGGGCGGGCCAGGCGATCTTCTTGTCGGCGACCATGACCGGGCCGGGCTGCAGCCGGTCCAGGCACTGCTCGATGATGCCCAGCGACTGGCGCATCTCCTCCAGGCGGATCAGGAAGCGCCCGTAGGAGTCGCAGGTGTCGGCGGTCGGGATCTCGAAGTCGTAGGTCTCGTAGTCGCAGTAGGGCTGTGTCTTGCGCAGGTCGTGCGGCAGGCCAGTGGAGCGCAGGATCGGGCCGGTGGCGCCGAGGGCCATGCAGCCGGCCAGGTCCAGATAGCCGACGTCCTGCATACGGGCCTTGAAGATGGGGTTCCCGGTGGCGAGCTTGTCGTACTCCGGGAGGTTCTTCTTCATCTTCTTCACGAACTCGCGGATGTGGTCCACCGCGCCGGGCGGCAGGTCCTGCGCGAGTCCGCCGGGCCTGATGTACGCGTGGTTCATGCGCAGGCCCGTGATGAGCTCGTAGATGTCGAGAATCATTTCACGATCACGGAAGCCGTAGATCATGATCGTGGTGGCGCCGAGCTCCATGCCGCCGGTGGCGATGCACACCAGGTGGGAGGAGAGCCGGTTCAGCTCCATCAGGAGCACCCGGATGATCTTGGCGCGCTCGGTGATCTGGTCCTCGATGCCGAGGAGCTTCTCGACGGCGAGACAGTAGGCGGTCTCGTTGAAGAAGGACGTCAGGTAGTCCATGCGCGTCACGAACGTGGTGCCCTGCGTCCACGTGCGGAACTCGAGGTTCTTCTCGATGCCGGTGTGGAGGTAGCCGATGCCGCAGCGGGCCTCGGTGACCGTCTCGCCCTCGATCTCCAGGATCAGGCGCAGCACTCCGTGGGTGGAGGGGTGCTGGGGACCCATGTTGACGACGATGCGCTCGTCGTCGGCGCGGGCCGCGGACTGGACGATCTCGTCCCAGTCGCCACCGGTGACCGTGTATACGGTGCCCTCGGTGGTCTCGCGGGCCGATGCTGACTGCGTGCTCACGAGTACGACCTCCGCTGGTCCGGAGCCGGGATCTGGGCGCCCTTGTACTCGACGGGGATGCCGCCGAGGGGGTAGTCCTTGCGCTGCGGATGGCCCTGCCAGTCGTCCGGCATCATGATCCGGGTCAGGGCCGGGTGACCGTCGAAGACGATCCCGAAGAAGTCGTAGGTCTCGCGCTCGTGCCAGTCGTTGGTCGGGTACACCGACACCAGCGACGGGATCTTCGGGTCGCTGTCGGGGGCGCTGACCTCGAGGCGGATGAGCCTGTTGTGGGTGATCGAGCGCAGGTGGTAGACGGCGTGCAGCTCGCGGCCCTTGTCGTGGAGGTAGTGGACTCCGCTGACGCCGGTGCACAGCTCGAAGCGCAGGGCCGGGTCGTCGCGCAGGGTGCGGGCGACGCGCAGCAGGTGCTCACGCTCGATGTGGAAGGTGAGTTCGCCGCGGTCGACGACCGTCTTCTCGATGGCGTTGTCGGGCAGCAGGCCCTGTTCCTCCAGGGCGCCCTCGAGTTCGTCGGCGACCTCGTCGAACCAGCCGCCGTAGGGGCGGGTGGCCGGTCCCGGGAGGCGGACCGAGCGGACCAGGCCTCCGTAGCCGGAGGTGTCGCCGCCGTTGGTGGCGCCGAACATGCCGCGCTGGACGCGGATCTCCTCGCCGCCCTCGCCGCGCTGGCCGGGGAGGTTGGAGGCGCCGAGGTCCTTCTCGGGGTTCACCCCGTTGGCGTCGCTCACCGCAGCAGCCCCTTCATCTCGATCGTGGGCAGGGCCTTGAGCGCCGCCTCCTCCGCCTCGCGGGCCGCCTCCTCGGCGTTCACGCCGAGCTTGGAGGTCTGGATCTTGTGGTGGAGCTTGAGGATGGCGTCCATCAGCATCTCGGGCCGTGGCGGGCAGCCCGGGAGATAGATGTCGACCGGGACGATGTGGTCGACGCCCTGGACGATGGCGTAGTTGTTGAACATGCCGCCCGAGGAGGCGCAGACCCCCATGGAGATCACCCACTTGGGGTTCGGCATCTGGTCGTAGACCTGCCTGAGCACCGGCGCCATCTTCTGGCTGACCCGGCCGGCGACGATCATCAGGTCCGCCTGGCGGGGTGAGCCGCGGAAGACCTCCATGCCGAAGCGCGCCAGGTCGTAGCGGCCGGCGCCGGTGGTCATCATCTCGATGGCGCAGCAGGCCAGGCCGAAGGTCGCCGGGAAGACGGACGCCTTGCGCACCCAGCCCGCGGCCTGCTCCACGGTGGTCAGCAGGAAGCCGCTCGGCAGCTTTTCTTCGAGTCCCATGTCGTTAAAGGCCCCTCAGTCCCATTCCAGGCCGCCTCGCCGCCATACGTACGCGTAGGCGACGAAGACGGTGAGCACGAAGAGCAGCATCTCCACGAGCCCGAAGATCCCCAGGGCGTCGAAGGTGACGGCCCAGGGGTAGAGGAAGACGATCTCGATGTCGAAGACGATGAAGAGCATCGCCGTCAGGTAGTACTTGATGGGGAAACGCCCGCCGCCGGCCGGCGTGGGGGTGGGCTCGATCCCGCACTCGTAGGCCTCGAGCTTGGCCCGGTTGTAACGCTTCGGACCGATCAGCGTGGCCATGACCACGGAGAAGATCGCAAAGCCTGCCCCGAGGGCTCCCAGTACGAGGATGGGCGCATACGCGTTCACCGCTCCTCGCTCCTCTCAGTCGGCACTGACTGCTGGCGATGGTGTCGGACTCACACCGGCCTCCTACGCCCCTCTAACCTCCGTTCGTCCCAACGAAGATCGAGAACATGTGAAGCAGGTCACAAGCCCAACTGCCTCGCATCTTATGCCTGCCGCTCTGTGATCTGCGACACGGGGTATTGCACAACCTTTGTGATCTCCACCACCTGACGAAGGATCATGAAGTCGGATGAGCGGTGATCTTCGTACGCGAAGCGCCAGAGTGATCACCAGAGGTGACATTTTCGCTCGTCGGCGCAGTTCGGAGGGGGCGTCTCCATATCAAGAGAGTTCCGCTGCATGCAAATTGGTGCTGGACCCACCGTCCTGATAGTGGAGCCGATTCACACCTCGGAGTGAGACCGGCGGCGGGATGTGAACGCGTGCATCCGTTCACGAGCGAGTCCGCCTCGCGATCCCGGCGCAATCCCGTCGTGATCTACGCGCGTGACGCACACACCGCTGTGACCGTTGCGTGACCTCCGCCACATCCATGAGAGGCGCCTGAGAACCGGGCTTGGCCAACTGTCCCAACCGATGGTAGGCCGGGGGCAATTCGGGCGTAATGGCGAAAGAACGTGATCACGGGCCCGAGGGCCCCCGTCCGCAATGTCCGTTACGGCGTCAATAAGGAACCCTGGGCGAGGAATTTGAGGGGTCCATTGAGCAACTGTGGCGCACCACACGTTTCTTGAAGGTATGGAGGAGCCCCTGATACCGGTTGTTCTCATGTCCCACACCGCTCACATACGCAGCCACCGGAAACCCCGCCGCAGCGCGACGACGAACCTCGCCGTGCGTGCCGGAGTTGCCGGTGGCGTTCTCAGCATGGCGGCGGCGGGTGCGGCCTCGGCGAACGCGGCCGAGACCACTCAGACCCTGCAACTGCCCACCCTGACGGCCGACCTGGCCGCCCAGGTCGCCCAGTCCGCGGACGCCACTCAGCAGGCGGCCGCGAACTACGAGCTGCAGGCCGAGCGTGACGCGGCCGCCGCAAAGGCCGCGAAGCAGGCCAAGGCGGACCTCGCCGAGGCGAAGAAGAAGGCCGAGGCCAAGAAGAAGGCCGAGGAGGCCCGTAAGGCCGCCGCGGAGCGCGCCGCGTCCCGCAGCTCGGAGCGGACCACCCTGTCCGCCTCCGTGGGCTCCAGCGCCTCCACGAGCTCCTCCACGGCCACCGGTTCGGCCGCGGCCGTCATCGCCTTCGTGAAGGCACAGATCGGCGACGCGTACGTCTCCGGCGGCACCGGGCCCAACTCGTGGGACTGTTCCGGCCTCATGCAGACCGCGTTCAAGCAGGTCGGCATCAGCCTGCCGCGCGTCTCGCAGGACCAGTCGACGGCCGGCACCCAGGTCTCGCTGAGCAACCTGCAGCCCGGCGACATCCTGTACTGGGGCAGCGCGGGCAGCGCGTACCACGTGGCGCTGTACGTCGGTGACGGCATGTTCGTCGGCGCGCAGAACCCGTCGACCGGCGTCGTCGAGAAGCCGCTCTCCTACGACCCGCCGACCGGCGCGGTGCGGGTGCTCTGACACCGGGACACATCAGGACACAGGACACGACACGGAAAGGGCCGCTGCCGCTCGGGGGCAGCGGCCCTCCGTCGCGCCCCCGGCCGGGACCGCGTACGGCGTGACGCCCGAATTGTCCGCGATGGGCAGGGCGTTGACGGCGCGTCGCGCGCACTCGTCGGGACCCGTCCATGGCGGCGGCCCGGCTGGACGAGATGTCCCGCCGGGCCGCCGACGTGAAGGCCCCCGGGGCCGAGCCCTGTCGGGCTAGGCCTTCGGCGCCACCTTGCTCAGGCCGTTGATGATGCGGTCCATCGCGTCGCCGCCCGTCGGGTCGGTGAGGTTGGCGAGCATCTTCAAGGTGAACTTCATCAGCAGCGGGTGGGTGAGGCCGCGCTGGGTCGCGATCTTCATGACCTTCGGGTTGCCGATGAGCTTCACGAAGGCGCGGCCCAGGGTGTAGTAGCCGCCGTAGGTGTCCTTCAGGACGCGCGGGTAGCGCTGCAGGGCGAGTTCGCGGCCCGCGGGCGTCGGGCGGGCGTGGGCCTGGACGATGACGTCGGCGGCGATCTGGCCGGACTCCATGGCGTAGGCGATGCCCTCGCCGTTGAAGGGGTTCACCAGACCGCCGGCGTCGCCGACCAGCAGCAGACCGCGCGTGTAGTGGGGCTGGCGGTTGAAGGCCATGGGCAGGGCGGCGCCGCGGATGGGGCCGGTCATGTTCTCCGGCGTGTAGCCCCAGTCCTCCGGCATCGACGCGCACCAGGCCTTGAGCACCTCGCGCCAGTCGAGTTCCTTGAAGGAGTCGGAGGTGTTGAGGACGCCGAGGCCGACGTTCGAGGTGCCGTCGCCCATGCCGAAGATCCAGCCGTAGCCGGGCAGGAGGCGGGCTTCCGGGCCGCGGCGGTCCCACAGTTCCAGCCAGGACTCCAGGTAGTCGTCCTCGTGGCGGGGAGAGGTGAAGTACGTGCGGACCGCGACGCCCATTGGGCGGTCCTCGCGGCGGTGCAGGCCCATGGCCAGAGACAGCCGGGTCGAGTTGCCGTCGGCCGCCACGACCAGCGGCGCGTGGAAGGTGACCTCGCGCTTCTCCTCGCCGAGCTTGGCGTGCACGCCGGTGATGTGCCCGGTGCGCTCGTCGACGATCGGGGCGCCGACGTTGCAGCGCTCGTACAGCCGCGCGCCCGCCTTCTGGGCCTGGCGGGCGAGCTGCTCGTCGAAGTCGTCGCGCTTGCGGACCAGTCCGTAGTCCGGGAAGGAGGCGAGATCCGGCCAGTCGAGCTGGAGGCGGACGCCGCCGCCGATGATGCGCAGGCCCTTGTTGCGCAGCCAGCCGGCCTCCTCGGAGACGTCGATGCCCATGGCCACGAGCTGCTTGACCGCACGCGGGGTGAGGCCGTCGCCGCAGACCTTCTCGCGGGGGAACTCGGTCTTCTCCAGCAGGAGTACGTCGAGGCCGGCCTTGGCGAGGTGGTACGCGGTCGTGGAGCCGGCTGGCCCCGCGCCGACCACGATCACATCGGCGGTGTTTTCGGAGAGGGGCTCGGTCACGGCGGGATCTCCCCAAGGTTCGAAATCTGCGTGCCGACCGGCACTGGACATGGGCAGTCTATTCAGCAGCATTGATCACCCGGCTGAAGGGCTGCCCCGTGAACCGAGCTCTCCCCGTAGTAGGGCTGCGTGTCCCCACCGACGAGGACGCGATCGCCTGGCACCGGGTCTTCGATGACCCGGACGTCATGGCGTTCCACGGCGGCGCGTCGGCGGAGCTGTCGGTCTACGAGGAGCTCACCGCCCGCCAGCGCCGCCACGACGCCGAACTCGGCTTCTGCCTGTGGACCATGACCGACGAGTCCGGGCGGGTCATCGGCTTCACCGGAGCCCAGCCGTGGCCGCGGGACTGGGGTCCCAAGGGCGAGATCGAGATCGGCTGGCGGCTCGGGCGGGCGTTCTGGGGCAAGGGCTACGCGACGGTGGCCGCGCGGATGACGCTGGAGCGGCTGAGGGCGGCCGGGGTGGCGAGCGTGGTGGCGATGGTCAGACCGGGCAACGAGCGGTCCGTCGCCGTCACCAGGCGCCTCGGCATGGAACTGGAGCGCACCTTCCCGCATCCGCGGTTCGACGAGGACGCCCTCTGCTTCCGGCTCGACCTCAAGACGGCGGTCACGCTCAGTAACTGACTGTTACAGAAAGACACTTGGCGCTTCCGGACGACACCCCGGGCGGTTACCCTGCCAGTACCGCTGGGGGTGACATCTGTGCACATAACGCCCAAGACACCCGAAGTACGAGTTCCGAGGCTGGTCGGGCTGATGGCCATGGACGCGCGCGAGGCGGCGCGGTCGCAAGGCCTGTTCCTCAACTCCCCCGACCGGCCGGACTTCCATCTGGCCGTCGTCGACTACGTCGTACGCCAGTACCCGCAGCCCGGCGCCGAGGTGCCGCGTGACTCGATGGTGTACGTGTGGTTCGAGTTCGGCGAGGGAGAGGGCGGCGGGGGCGTGCGCGAGCCCCGCATCCCCCGGCCTCCGACGGGCGGACTGCAGCGTGAGCTGGACCAGCCGGGCGACCCGTACGCCGTGATCAGCTCTGCTTGAAGCCGCGGTGCAGGGCGACGACCCCGCCCGTGAGGTTGCGCCAGGCCACCTTCGACCAGCCCGCCTTCTTCAGGTGCTCGGCGAGGGCCGGCTGGTCGGGCCAGGCGCGGATGGACTCGGCGAGGTAGACGTAGGCCTCGGGGTTGGAGGAGACCGCGCGGGCGACCGGCGGCAGGGCGCGCATCAGGTACTCGGTGTAGACCGTGCGGAAGGGTGCCCAGGTCGGGTGCGAGAACTCGCAGATCACCACCCGACCGCCGGGCCGGGTCACCCGGTACATCTCCCGCAGGGCCCCGTCGAAGTCCTGGACGTTGCGCAGCCCGAAGGAGATGGTCACGGCGTCGAAGGTGTCGTCCTTGAACGGCAGCCTCGTCGCGTCGCCCGCGGTCAGCGGCAGCCAGGGGTGCTTCTTCTTGCCGACCTGGAGCATCCCGAGCGAGAAGTCGCACGGGACGACGTACGCGCCCGTGCGGGCGAACGGCAGCGACGAGGTGGCCGTGCCGGCGGCCAGGTCCAGGATCTTCTGCGCGGGCCGGGCGTCGACCGCCCTGGCCACCTCCTTGCGCCACACCCGGTCCTGGCCGAGCGACAGCACGTCGTTGGTCAGGTCGTACCGTTCCGCCACGTCGTCGAACATCGAGGCGACTTCGTGCGGCTGCTTGTTCAGGGAAGCGCGGGTCACGCCCGCCATTCTTGCAGTACGGCGTCCGGGAACCGCTCAGGGGAGGAGCTTCGGCCTCTTCTTCGCCGCCACGTCCTCCACCCAGCCGCACAACAGGACGAACACGGCGATCAGGACCCAGCCGACGCCGAACATGAACCACTGGCTCTCCAGCGGCAGGTACTTCTCGAACGCGGGCACGTTCCAGAACCGGTCGATCAGCGGGACGGCCAGGATCAGGGCGATCTCGTGCCAGAGATAGATCGTCACCGCGCGCGAGTTGAAGATCGTCACGAGCCGGTCGGTGCGCCGGAAGCGGGTGAGCCAGGCGAAGTCGATCCGGAAGTACGCCTTGGCCCACATCAGCGGCATCACGCAGCCGGCCGACCAGAAGGCCTGGGCGAGCGGGTTCTCGTCCAGGTCGTAGGTGCCGAAGTCGGCCTGGTGCGAGAAGGCGTACCAGCCGCCGCAGCCGATCGCGGCGAGCGAGAGGGCGACGACCGCCACGGGTCTCGTCCGCTGGAGCACGCCGTCGCGGTGGGCGAAGCCGAGGATCCAGCAGAAGAGGTACGTCGACAGGTCCCACAGGGCGCTGCCGAAGCGGTTGTCGGGGCCCGACCAGAGGAAGTTCAGGACGAGGATCGGGGCGAGGGAGAGGAACAGGACGGGGACCGGGGCGAGCCGGAAGACCCGCAGCAGCAGCGGGGACAGCAGAACGAACCACAGGTAGGTGCGCAGGTACCAGAGGATCTCCCAGGCCTGCTCGCCCCACGCGTTGCCCGGCGGGTCGCCGAGCGGCACGACCCAGTAGACGATCTGCCAACCGGGCATCCAGCCGTGGACGAGCATGGCCAGCACCACGAACACGCCCCAGAACCAGAACGGGGGCAGCAGACGGCGCAGCCGGCTCCTGAGCACCTCGGCGGCGGGGCGTTCGAGGGACTTCGCCATCAGGGTGCCGGCCAGGCCGAACATGATCCCCATGGAGGGGAAGACCATTCCGCACCAGGCCCACCCGAAGGTGTGATACGTGACGACGCGGATGAGGGCGAGGGCCCGGAGAGTGTCGAAGTAGCGGTCCCGTACCGGGCGCCGGGGTTCCGCGGCGGGCTCGGCGCTGGGCTCGGGGAGCGCGGGGAGAGTGGCGTTCCTTCTGTGCGAACCCATCTCAGCTCACCCCCGCCGGCGTGCCGACCTCGCCGGTGCGCTTCAGCTTCTGCCAGCGCAGGCGGCCGCCCGTCAGGGCGGTGATGCAGGAGTGGATCAGCACGAGGTACATCATCTGCCGGTAGGCCAGTTGCTGCAGCGGCATCATCAGCAGGTACCGGTACTTCTCGCGGTCGAGGCGGAACGCGTAGGCCGCGCAGACCAGTTGGATGCCCAGGACCGCCAGCCAGGCGCAGAGCGCGGCCCAGAAGTCGACGAAGATCATCGAGTAGGCGGTGAAGACGTCGATCAGAGGCGCGCAGACCGGCGTGAGGATCTGGAAGATCACCACCAGGGGCATGCCCACCCGGCCGAAGCGCCCCGAAGGACCCCTGTCCGTGAGGGACTTGCGGTGCTTCCACAGGGCCTGCATGGTGCCGTACGACCAGCGGTAGCGCTGGGACCACAGCTGCTTGAGCGAGCCCGGCGCCTCCGTCCACGCGCGCGCGTGCTCCTGGTAGACGACCCGCCAGCCCGCACGGTGCATGGCGATGGTGATGTCGGTGTCCTCGGCGAGGGTGTCCTCGCTCATGCCGCCGACCTGGAGGACGGCGTCGCGGCGGAACGCCCCGATCGCGCCGGGGATGGTCGGCATGCAGCGCAGCAGGTCGTACATGCGGCGGTCGAGGTTGAAGCCCATCACGTACTCGATGTGCTGCCAGGCGCCGATGACCGTGTCACGGTTGCCGACCTTGGCGTTGCCGGCGACCGCGCCGACCGCGGGGGCGGCGAAGGGCTGCACGAGCTGCCCGACCGTCTCCGGTTCGAAGACGGTGTCGCCGTCCATCATCACGACGATGTCGTGGCTGGCGCTGCGCACGCCATTGTTGAGGGCGGCGGGCTTGCCCGCGTTCTCCTGCCGGACGACGCGGACGTTCGTCATGCCCAGCGAGCGCGCCGCCTCGCGGGCGATCTCGGAGGTGCCGTCGGTGGAGCCGTCGTCGACCACGATGATCTCGATCGGGTGGGTGCTCCGCGACAGCGACCTGAGGGTGTTGGCGATGCACTCCTTCTCGTTGTACGCCGGGACGATCACGCTCACCGGGCGGGTGACCGTCGGCCCCCAGCTGAAGCGGCGTTTGTTGCGCTGTCTGTAGTGGCGGCGGGCGAGGACCAGCATCATCCCGAAGCGGCCCATGACCGCCACGCCGACGACGACGAGTCCCACGGACAGTGCGGGAACGGTCCACTCGGCGACGGCCACGGCGGCGACGAGGGCCTTGCCCTCGTACAGGGTGGTGCCGGTCGCGGTGCGGTGGGCCGCCTGGAGGCGGGCGGTGTCCGAGCCGCCCTGGCCGCGCTGTGTGCCGGCACCGGGCGCGGGCTGCTGTCCCACGGCTCCCGTCGCCCGGCGGCTGCTCGCGTTGTCCTTCTCGACGACCCCGCTGATGGTGGTGAAGGTGTAGCCCTTCGCCTTCATCTTCTCGATGTACTCGGGCAGCGCCTTGATGGTCTGCGAGCGGTCGCCGCCCGCGTCGTGCATCAGGACCGAGGCGCCCTTGTTCTTCTTCGGCGTGGCCCAGTCGACGATCTTCGCCACTCCCGGCTTCTTCCAGTCGTCGCTGTCGGTGTCGACGAAGACGCTGGTGTAGCCCTCCTTGCCGAGCCGCTGGTAGACGGGCCAGCTGTAGTTGTCGATGGCGTCGGTCTCGGAGGAGTACGGCGCCCGGAACAGCGTGGTCGTGATGCCGGCCGCGCCCGCCAGCGCGAGCTGGGTCTGCTCCATCTCCCGGTCGACCCGGGATTCGCTCTGGTAGGACAGGTCGACGTGGGTGAAGGTGTGGACGCCCACCTCGTTGCCCTGCTCGACCATGGTCTTCACGATGTCCGGGTAGCGCGAGACCATCGAGCCGACCAGGAAGAACGTGCCGGGCACGTCGTACTTGTCCAGGATCGCCAGCACCTGGGGCGTCCAGGTGGGGTTCGGGCCGTCGTCGAAGGTGAGGGCGATGGTCTTGTCCGGCACCGACAGGGTGGTGGCCCGGCCGCCCCGGAAGGTCAGGATCGGGCCGCCGTCGAGGATCGTGTCCGGCACCTTGCTGGAACTGGCTCCGTCGCGCACCCGCTGGTCGCCGCCGACCTCGGCCCGCAGATAGCCGTCGAGGAGCATGATGCTGGTCAGCGCGAGCAGCAGCAGGCCGGCCAGGATGACCCGGGGCTTCTGCAGGGCCGCGGCCTTCCCCGCCGCCCGCTCGATGCGGGAGGGGGCGCGGCGGCGGCCGCGGGAGGATGTCGTCGTGGTCGTCATGGGTGTCCGCGTTCCGGTCAGTCGGCCGCGGAGGCGGACGCGGTCACGGACGGGGAGGGGGTGCCCGAGGGCAGCGCGGTCGGGGCGCCGCTGGGCCGGCCGCCGACCCGGTAGCCGACGTCGCCCTGCCGGCCCAGGCCGCCGGGGCCGGTGCCGCTTCCGCCCGGGCCTGCCTGGCCGCTGCCGAAGGGCAGCAGCGAGGACGAGCTCGAGGCGCCGATGCCCATGAAGGCCAGGCCCAGGACGACGGCGTACCCGAGGCACAGGACGCCGACGAGGATGCCGATCCGGCGCAGCAGCTTGGAGCGGCGTCCGGAGGCATCGACGAACACGGGCCCCTCGTCGGACCCGTTGCCGCGTTTGCGGCGGCGACCACCACTGGCCGCGCGGTTTTCGATGGCAGGCTCGGAATGCATTCCCCAGACATTAGGCAGGCTTTATGTGATCGACGGAACCCTTCTTGTGAGCCGCATATGAGATCCGCTTCCACCTGTCCCTTTCCTTAGAACTCCTGTGAACACCTGCGCAACTCACCCCGGGAGGGAAAGAACCGAAAGCCCCATTTGAGCAGACCCATTAGTCCGATTCATTCCAAAGCTCCCATGGACTTACTGTGCATCGAACCCGTTCATGAACAGCGGCCCCGGACGGCACGTTCTCCTTTTGAATAGGGTCACGGAGAAACGTTGTTTCGATTCTGAGATAGACATCACGAGAGCGGGTGCATGTTGCATGCGGAGTTTCCTGAAACCGGCGGCCGGGTTCACCTGTCTGTTTGCCCTGGCCACGACAGGGTGCTCCGCGGCGTCCGGGCCGAAGAGCACGGGGGCCTCGCCGGCGGACGACATGGCCTCGGTCACCTCGTACGCGCCGTACGTGAGTGCCGCGGATGCCTCCGCCACCGACTCCGCCGGCTCTCCGACGACGTACAACCTGGCCTTCGTCATCTCCGACGGCAGCGACTGCACGCCGACATGGGACGGTGAGGACTCCCTTTCCGACTCGGCCGTGAAGTCCCGGATCGCCCGGCTGAGGAAAACGGGCAGGACCGTACGGGTCTCCTTCGGCGGGGCCTCCGGAAAGGAGCTGGCGGCGACCTGCGGCAGCGCGACGGAACTGGCCGCCGCGTACGGCGAGGCGCTCGACGCGGCGGGCTCCGCACAGGCCGACTTCGACATCGAGGGCGACGAACTGACCGACTCCGCCTCGGTGGCCCTGCGGTCGAAGGCGATAGCCCTGCTGCAGAAGGAGCGCGAGGACCTGGAGGTCACCTTCACGCTGCCGGTCATGCCGTCCGGGCTCGACTCCGACAGCCTCGCGTTGCTGGGGTCGGTGAACAAGTACGACGTGCAGGTCGGCACGGTCAACCTCATGACCATGAACTACGGCGAGTCCTACACCGGCGACATGGGCGACTACGCCCTCACCTCGGCGAAGGCCGCGCACGCCCAGCTGAAGAAGGTGTTCGGGCTGTCGGACGCCGGTGCCTGGCGGGGGATGGCGCTGACCTCGATGATCGGCGTGAACGACATCAAGGGCGAGACGTTCACCCTGTCCGACGCCGCGCAGGTGCGGACGTTCGCGGAGGAGAAGGACATCGCGTGGGTCTCGATGTGGTCGACGTTCCGCGACCGGCAGTGCGGAAGCACCTCCGCCGCTGACGACGCGGCGACGAACTGCAGTGGCGTGCGCCAGAATTCGGGGGCGTTCGGCGAGGCGCTGGCGGGATGAGCCGACGGGCGAGGGCAGTTGGGGCTCGCGCTCCCCACGGTTCCTAGCGCCGCCGGTGCACGAGGCGCCCGGCGCACACCGTCGCGATGCAGGTGCCCGTCTCGTCGAACACGGCGACGTCGGCGCGGCCGGACTCGACGAGTGCGCGCGGCCGGGCACCGGACAGCACGAGGACGTCGTTCCGCTCGGCGGCCGCACGGAGTTCGGGCGAGTCGACGTACTCCTCGACGACCGCGACCGCACCCAGCTTCAGCACCTCGTGGACGCGTTCGCGCGGTGACGGGGCCTCCGGAAGGGGGCCCTCGTGGACGCGCCCGGGCCCGAGCACCCCCGGCCAGCTGCGCGTCCGCGCCCCCGGGAACCGCTCCTCGACCTCCGCCAGCGGACCCACCGCGGCGATCCGGTCGCCCTCGACGACCACGGCACCGTCCGCGACGGGCTCGGCGTCCCAGCTGATCCGGACCTCCGGCGCCGCGTGAATCGTCAGCACGGCTGCGTCAGTTGGAAGCGAGCAGCTTCAGCTCGGGGTGGGCCGTCCCGCCCTCGATCGCCGTGGACGAGATGTGGGACATCACCCGCTCGTCGACCGGGTCGTTCGCCGGATCGTCGTGCACGACGAGGTGCTCGTACGTCGTCGAGCGCTGGGCCGGAACCCGCCCCGCCTTCCGGATCAGGTCGATGATCTCCATGCGGTTGGAGCGGTGCTTGGCACCGGCCGAGGAGACGACGTTCTCCTCCAGCATGATCGAGCCGAGGTCGTCCGCGCCGTAGTGGAGGGAGAGCTGGCCGACCTCCTTGCCCGTCGTCAGCCAGGAGCCCTGGATGTGCCGGACGTTGTCCAGGAACAGCCGGGCGATGGCGATCATCCGCAGGTACTCGAAGAGCGTGGCCTGCGTACGGCCCTTCAGGTGGTTGTTCTCGGGCTGGTAGGTGTACGGGATGAACGCCCGGAAGCCGCCCGTGCGGTCCTGGACGTCACGGATCATCCGCAGGTGCTCGATGCGCTCGGCGTTGGTCTCGCCCGTGCCCATCAGCATCGTCGACGTGGACTCGACGCCCAGCCGGTGCGCGATCTCCATGATCTCCAGCCAGCGCTCGCCGCTCTCCTTCAGGGGCGCGATGGCCTTGCGGGGCCGCTCCGGCAGCAGTTCGGCACCGGCGCCCGCGAAGGAGTCGAGGCCGGCCGCGTGGATGCGGGTGATGGCCTCATCGACCGTCACCCCGCTGATCCGGGCCATGTGCTCGACCTCGCTCGCCCCCAGGCTGTGGATGACGAGCTGCGGGAACTCCTTCTTGATGGCGGCGAAGTGCTTCTCGTAGTACTCGACGCCGTAGTCCGGGTGGTGGCCGCCCTGGAACATGATCTGCGTGCCGCCGAGTTCGACCGTCTCGGCGCACCGGCGCAGGATGTCGTCCAGGTCGCGCGTCCAGCCCTTGTCCTTGTCCTTCGGGGCGGCGTAGAAGGCGCAGAACTTGCACGCCGTGACACACACGTTCGTGTAGTTGATGTTGCGCTCGATGATGTACGTCGCGATGTGCTCCGTACCCGCGTACTTGCGGCGGCGCACGGCGTCGGCGGCGGCGCCGAGCGCGTGCAGCGGAGCGTCGCGGTAGAGGACGAGCGCCTCCTCCGGGGTGATCCGCCCACCGGCGGCGGCTCGGTCGAGGACGGCTGTGACATCAATCGAGGTGAGGTCGGCCTTCTCGGTCACCGGGGTCCCCTTCGCAGGCTTCGTCGAGGGTGTGGACGGACTCGGCCAGCCTACGCCAGCCCTCCGACAAGCCCGACGTCAGGCCGCGTAGGCACCCGCGAGCAGCCCCAGGAAGGCCCCGCCGATCAGGAACGGACCGAAGGCGATGGCCGTCTTGCGCCCGGCCCGCCGCGCGACCACGAGCGCGCCGCCGTACAGCGCCCCGAGCAGGAAGGCGGCGAGCGCCCCGAGCATCACCGTCGCCCACCCGTACCACCCGAGCACGGCCCCGAGACCGAGGGCCAGCTTCACGTCCCCGAAGCCCATGCCACCGGGGTTGAGCAGGAACAGCGCGAAGAACCCGGCCCCGAGCGCGAGGGCGCCGTACAGCGCGTGCGGCCAGTCGCCCGCGTGCTCCGGTACGAACGCCACGGCGCCCAGCAGGGCCGGCGCGAGGCCCGCGAGCGGCAACGTCAGGACGTCCGGCAGCCGTTGCACCCGGAAGTCGACCGCGGCGAGCAGGACGCCGACGGGCGCGAGCAGCAGCCACACGGCGAGTTCGGGCCGGGTGCCGGTGGCGGCGGCGAGAGCGGCGCACACGAGGGCGGTGGCGAGGGAGAGAGCGAGGGCACCGGGACCGTACGACGGCCGCCGCTTCGTCCGTACGGCGGTCCGGCCCGCGTCACCCGCCGCTTCGGCGCACCCCGCGCAGCGCCCCGGCCCGAGCCAGCCGTCGAGCGGGTGCCCGTCCGGGCACGCGGTACGCCAGTCCTCTTCGGCCGGTACGGAGAACCGGTAGGCCGCCCGCGGCAGCAGCGCGCCCGCCACCGCACCCCAGACCGCGGCGACGCCCACGAGCAGCCCGTCCAGCAGGTCCCCCATGGGCTCCCCCTCTTCCCCCCGCCGCCTCCCGTGCCGCGCCCAGTGTCAGACACCGCCGAGCATGGACGCCAGGCCGCGGTCGAGGGCGGGGCCCAGGGGTTCGCCGCCCGGCTCGGCGATCTCGTACGAGCGGAGCAGGAAGCGGCGGAGGGCGGGCGTGTCGAAGCGGACCACGGCGACACCGGCGGGGGTGCGGAACTCGACGTAGGTGCGGGCGGGACCGCCCGGGCGGATGTGCACCGAACCGACACCGGCGGGGGCGCCGAGACCCTCCTCCAGGAGGGTGCGGGCGAAGGTCCAGGTCACCTCCTCGTCGTCGAGCGAGATCCAGGCCGGGAAGACGAGGTGGACGGCCAGCGGGTCGGCGCAGGTGTAGCGCAGGGTGACGGGGACGGCGAGTTCGTCGTCGTCGGGGGTGAGCAGGTGGGCGCCGGTGGGCTGTTCCAGGGTGATGGGCACGAGGGTCTCCGATGTCGGGCGGGGCTGCGGCCGGTTGGGGCGGCGTACCTCTTCGAGTGCCGGGTCTCGGTGGTCATTACGCGGGTACGGAAAGTTGTTGGTGTGATGTACGTCACTTTCTGTGCCGCTTGAAACTTTAATTGAAAGTTTTGCCATCTAGGCTGACAAACCCTTTCCGGCCTCAGCAGGCAGCACTGGAGCGTTCCGCCATGTCCGACGGTTCCGCCACGTCCTCGTACGCCCGGATGTACGAGGAGCAGCAGCCGCGTCTCGTCGCGTATGCCCGCTCCCTCACCCGGAACGCCTGGGCCGCCGAAGACCTTGTCGCCGAGGCCCACTTCCGGGTGTGGCGACGGCTGGCCGCGGGACACGAGATCGAGAACGTGCCCGCGTACCTGATGACGACCGTGCGGCACCTCGCCACGGCCGCCGGGAGCACGGCGCGGGAGACGCCACGCGATCCGCAGGGCGATGAGCGGGTCGTGGTGGGCCGGCAGGGCTCCGTGGACGACCCGGCCGACCGTGTCTCCTCCGTCGACCTGCTGGTGCGGGTCCTGGGGCAGTTGCCCGAGCGGTGGGTCAAGGCGCTGTGGCTGTCGGAGGCGGAGGGGCAGCCGCTGGCGGCGATCGGGCCGCAGCTCGGCACCAAGGAGGGTGCGACGGCCGTGCTGCTGCACCGGGCGCGGGAGGGGATGCGGCAGGCGTTCCTGCGGGCCCAGACCGGCGCCCCCGACGACCCCGCGTGCCAGGTGCACTTCGCCCGGATGCCCGCCTACGTACGGGGCGCCGCCACGGCGCGCCAGTCCGAACGCCTGCTCGCCCACGTGGACACCTGCGCCGACTGCCGGGCCCGCCTCGCCTCCCTGATGACCGCCAACGACCGGCTCCCCGCACTGACCGGCCCGGCGTTGCTGCTGCTGGCGCTGGGGGGTACGGCGAAGTTCCTGCTGTCCTCCGGGGTGGGGGCGGCGGGGGCCGCCGGGGCCGGTGGGCATGGCGGTGGCGTGTTGCACGCCGTGCGGCACGGAGTGGTCGGCGCGGCCAAAGCGCCCCTCGCCGTCACGGCCGGCGCGGTGGTGGCCGGCGCCGCCGCCCTCTGCCTGGTGCTCGGGCCGGGCGGCTCCTCCCCGGCCCCGGCCGGGCGGACGCCGGTCGCGGACGCGCCGGTGACGCAGGTGCCCGTGACCGGGGCGCCGACGTCGGCGCCTTCGGACGGGGCACGGGACCGCAGGTCCGAACGAGGTGAGGCCTCCGGCCGGACCGATGTGCGAGTCGGTTCGGGGGACGCGGGCGACACCGCCGACGGGGGCGGAACGCCCGCCCGCGACAAGGGAGTCGACGGGACACCGGCGCCGGCGGCCCCGGCAGACGGACCGTCGGGGGACACGCCGTCACCGTCGCCGTCCGCTCCCGCGCCGAGCAGTCCGGCACCTGGCGATACCACCCCGGCCGACCCCGCGCCGACCGACCCGGCACCGAGCGAACCGACACCGACCGACCCGACACCGAGCGACCCCGTGACGGCCGACCCCACACCGGCCGAGCCGACACCCTCCGAAACCGAACCCCCTCCCCCCGTCGCCACCCCGTCCCCCGGCTGCCACCACCACCCCGGCGGCACCCCTTCTCCGGACCCTGACCCGCCCTACCCGATCCGCGACAACCGAGCCGTCGGATTCCCCTCCGCCTCGCTCTCCGCCACGTACCTCAGGTCGTCCCCGACCCGGGACAGCCGGACCGTGTGGGGCGTCGGGTCGCAGCCCGCGTGGTTGGAGTCGGCGCCCGCCGAGGTGACGAGGAGATCCTTCTTCTTCACGGACTTCAGGGTCAGGACGTCGTCGCAGACGCCCCCCAGCTGGTCGGTCTGGCGGAGTCTGCCCAGTTCCGCGCCCACCGCGGCCTGATGGACGGTCAGCCGGAAGGTGCCGTCCGGCAGGGTGCCGCCCAGGGCGGTGGCCTGCCCCTCCCAGGTGCCGAGGTAGGCCGCGGGCACGTCACCGGTGCCACCCGGCGTCGTACCCGAAGCACTGGGAGCACCGGAGGCGGTGGCAGTGCCGGAAGCGGTGGGGGCACTCGAAGCGCTGCCGCCCACGCTCGGCGCCGGTGAGTACGCGCCGCGGTCGCTGCCGCTGGAGGCGGAGTCGTCGTTGCCGTTGCCCGGCAGCAGGTCGAACACGAAGACCGACCCCACCGTCACCGCCGCCAGCGCCCCCGCGACCGCCAGCGCCACGGTGCAGCTCAGTCGCCGTCCACGCCCGCCGTCCCCGGGCGTGGAGGCCGCCGCCACGGAGACGGACAGCTTGCCGGGCGGTTTCCCGACGGCGTCCGGCGGCGCGTCACGCGGCTCCGGCACCGCTGCACTCTCCGGCAGCCGGCCGGGAGCGGAGGGCGGCACCATCACCGGCGCCGGCCCGAACTCCCCGACCGTCGGCTGTCCGGCCCCTTCGCCGCCGACCGTCACGGCGTCGCCGACCGAAGGGCTGCTGAACCCCACCGGCCCGGAGGCCACCTCCTGCACGTCGAGGTTCAGCAGTTGTACGGCGCTGCGGCTCACCTGCTCCACCAGCGCCCCCGGCAGCCATCCGCCCGTCACCAGCCGCGCCGCCCCCTCCGGAGCGAGCCGCCGGGCGACCTCCCCGGGGGCGGGCCGGGCCGCGGGGTCCTTCGCCAGGCACGCCTGCGCCACCTCGCGCAGCTCACCGTCCAGGGAGCCGAGTTCGGGTTCCTCGTGCACGACCTTGTAGAGCAGGGCGGCGGAGGAGTCGCCCGGGAACGGCGCCTGCCCGGTCGCCGCGAACACCAGCACCGCGCCCAGCGAGAAGACGTCGGCCGCGCCCGTCGCGCTCTTGCCGGTGATCTGCTCGGGAGACATGTAACCGGGCGAGCCGATCGAGACACCCGTGGAGGTCAGGGACGCCGTGCCGTCCGTGGCGCGCGCGATGCCGAAGTCGATCAGCAGCGGGCCGTCGAGGGTCAGCAGGACGTTGGAGGGCTTCACGTCCCGGTGCACCAGGCCCAGTTCGTGCACGGCGGCAAGCGCCTCCGCCAGCCCCGCGCCCAGCGCCCGTACGGAATGGACGGGCAGCGGCCCGCGGTCCGCGACCGCCGCCGCCAGCGACGGTCCGGCCGCGTACGCCGTCGCCACCCACGGGACCGCCGCCTCCGGGTCGGCGTCGAGCACCGGGGCCGTCCAGGCGCCGCCCACCTTCCGGGCGGCCTCGACCTCGCGCCGGAACCGGGCGCGGAACTCGTCGTCGAGAGCGAAGTGCGGGTGCACGATCTTCACGGCGACCGTGCGTCCGCCCGCGCTGCGGCCCAGGTAGACGCGGCCCATCCCGCCGGAGCCCAGCCGGCCGAGCAGCCGGTAGGGCCCCACGGCGCTGGGCTCGTCGGCTCCGAGCGGTTGCATGACGTCCACCCCTCCCCCGCATCCCCCGTAACGACGAGAAAAGGGTAGTGCGCCGTTCCCGCGCCGCTCGGGGTCGGAGCGGACGTTCAGGCTCGGAGCAGACACTCACAGCTGGAGCAGGCGTTCAGGGCTGAGCAGACCTTCAGGGCTGGAGCAGGTCGACCTTCACGTCCGCCGGGAATCCGGTGGTCGGCCCGACGCGCCGGGCGAACTCCGCTACCGCCGCCAGCTGCTCGGCCCCGAACCGGAAGTCCAGCGTGGTGAAGTACCGTTCCAGCACCCGCTCGTCGAACTCCTCCCAGCGGGCCGCCTGCTCGGCGACCTTGCCGACCTCCTCCAGGGAGAGGTTGCGGGAGGCGAGGAAGGCCTCGTGGACCTTGCGGGTGATCTCCGGCTCGCGCTCCAGGTAGTCGCGCCGGGCCGCCCACACCGCGAAGACGAACGGCAGCCCGGTCCACTCCTTCCAGAGCGTGCCGAGGTCGTGCACGTCGAGGCCGTAGCGTGGGCCCTCGTGCAGGTTGGCCCGCAGCGCCGCGTCCCCGATGAGCACGGCCGCGTCGGCCTCCTGCATCATCAGGCTGAGGTCGGGCGGGCAGGTGTAGTAGTCGGGCTGCACGCCGAAGCGGTCGGCCAGCAGCAGCTGGGCGAGACGCACGGACGTGCGCGAGGTCGAGCCCAGGGCGACCCGGCGGCCGTCCAGTTGCTCCAGCGGTACCTGCGAGACGATCACGCAGGACATCACCGGGCCGTCGCAGCCGACGGCGATGTCGGGGAAGGCGACCAGGTCGTCCGCGTTCTTGAGGAACTCGACGAGGGTGATGGGCCCGATGTCGAGGTCTCCCTGCACCAGCTGCTCGCTGAGCTTCTCCGGGGTGTCCTTCGTCAGCTCGAAGTCGAGGAGCGTGCCCGTCCTCGCAAGCCCCCAGTACAGGGGCAGGCAGTTCAGGAACTGGATGTGGCCGACGCGCGGCCGGGTGCGAGAATTGTCCACATCGCGAGGCTAGCCCCTTTGAGGTACGCTCCAGTCTTCGCCCCCTCGGTCAACCGGACTCCGATCTTCAAACTTCCGGGTGACGTGATCTTGGCCTCTATTGCTTTCGGCTGCCCGCGTGCTAGGCTCGCCGCAAGTTGCAGTTTGGTTTCCCTTGCAGTACAGAGCCTGCGGAGCATGTAACCGCAGGCTCTAGTCGTTTTCAGACGTATGCAGTGCGGCATTAGCTTTCACATGCAGGTTCTGGAGCAGGGCAACCCTTTGGGCCCAAGGAGGGCTTATGGCTACCGGAACCGTTAAGTGGTTCAACGCCGAAAAGGGCTTTGGCTTCATCGCCCAGGAGGGCGGCGGCCCCGACGTCTTCGTCCACTACTCCGCGATCAACGCGAGCGGTTTCCGTTCGCTGGAGGAGAACCAGCAGGTCTCCTTCGACGTGACCCAGGGCCCGAAGGGCCCGCAGGCGGAGAACGTCACCCCCGTCTGAGGCGAGCCTCGTCTCTGATCCGGACCTGATGCAGTACCCAAGGAGCCCCGCGCCGCAAGGCGGCGGGGCTCCTGCCTTTTGGGCCCGCGTTCCTACACGTGCTGCATGACGAGGACGAACGCCGTCCCGGGCGCCAGCGCCTCGTAGGAGTGCGGCACGTCGCCGCGGTAGGTCATGTAGTCCCCGGGCGCCAGCTCGACCTCCTCCCCCGCGGGCCCGGCCTTCACCCGCCCCGCGCCGACGATCAGATGTTCGACCGTGCCCGGGATGTGCGGCTCCGACTCCCGTGCCGCCCCGGGCTCCGCCCGCAGGTGGTAGATGTCCCGCCGGGCGCCGGGCGGGCTGGCGGACAGCAGCGTGGCGACGTAGTCGGCCTTCTCGGAGGCCACGGTGGGCCCCTGGCCGGCGCGGATCACCTGGACGGCGGACGTCGGCGGTTCCACCAGCACGCTGAAGGGCACCCCGAGCGCCACGCCCAGCGCCCACAGCGTCTCCACGCTGGGATTCCCGCTCGCCCCCTCCAGCTGCGACAGCGTGGACTTCGCGATGCCGGCACGCTTGGCCAGCTCGGACAGGGAGAGCCCGGCGCGCGTGCGCTCACGGCGCAGGGAGGCCGCGATCCAGTCCAGGGGGAGCCGGGCGGGCGAGGGCGGTGCGTCGGACATATGGTTCGCTCCATCGGTACGATCGTTCGCCTTGACGAACACGTCGACTGCTGTCCATTGTAGAGAACATGCGTACGGCAGAGCGAACACAGAGCGGTGCGGACGGGTCGCGGCACCGGGACCTGGTCCGGGACGCGTCACTGGTCTGGGTGGCCAGCGGGGTCGTCGGGGTGTCCTTCGGCGCGATCGCCGTGACGGGCGGTCTGCCGGTCTGGGTCCCGGTCGTGATGTCCCTGACGGTCTACGCGGGCTCGGCCCAGTTCAGCGCGGTCGGTGTCCTGCTCGCCGGGGGCGGCCCGCTGGCGGCGGCGGCCACCGGCCTGCTCCTGAACACCCGGACGGCCGCCTTCGGCCTCGCCGTCGCCGACGTCCTCGGCCCGGGGCGCCTGACGCGCCTGGCGGGAGCCCATCTGGTGACCGACGAGACGGTGGCCTTCGCCCTCGCCCAGGCCGACCCGGTACGGCGGCGGGCCGCGTTCTGGGTGTCGGGGATCGGCCTGTTCGCCGTGTGGAACCTCGGTGTCCTGGCCGGCGCGCTGGCCGGGGACGCGCTGGGCGACACGGCGAGGTACGGCCTGGACGCCGCCTTCCCCGCCGTTCTGGTCGCGCTGGTCCTGCCGACGCTGCGCGCCGACGCACGGGTACGGCGGTGCGCGGTGCCCGGCGCGGCGCTCGCCCTCGCCCTCACCCCGGCCGTCCCGGCGGGCGTGCCGGTGCTGGTGGCGCTGGCGGGACTGGCCCTGTACGGCCGCAAGGAGGTACGGGCGTGAACGCGACGGTCGCCATGATCCTGGCCCTCACGGTCGGGACGTACGCCTTCCGGCTGGTCGGACCGGCGCTGCACGGGCGTGTCGAACTCCCGGCGCGCGTGCAGGAGCTGCTGTCGGCGGGCGCGGTCGTGCTGCTGACGGCCCTGCTGGCGACGGGAGCGCTGACGGAGGGCGGCGGCTTCGCGGGATGGGCGCGGCCGACCGGGGTGCTGGTGGGGGGTGTACTGGCGTGGCGCCGGGTACCGTTCGCGGTGGTCGTGCTGGGGGCGGCGGGGACGGCGGCGGTGCTGCGGCTGGCCGGGGCGGCCTGAGGGAGCGGGTCCCGGCTCGTTGTCAGTGGCGGCCGCTACGGTCGCGACCATGACCGACATCGAGACCGAGACCGGCGGCGAGCCCGAGACCGAGGGCGACGGCGAGCCCGACAGCGGGTTCGTGACCAGCACGCGGGTGTTCTACGACGCCATCGCCGAGGACTACGCGGCCATGTTCGAGGGCTACCTCGTGTCCACACCCCTGGACCGGGCGGTACTCGGCGCGTACGCCGAACTAGTGGGCGGCGAGGGCGCGGTGGCGGATCTGGGGTGCGGGCCGGGGCGCGTCACCGCACACCTCGCCTCGCTCGGCCTGCGGGTCTTCGGTCTCGACCTGTCGGAGTCGATGCTGGCGATCGCCCGCCGGGAGAATCCGGGGCTGCGGTTCGAGCAGGGCTCGATGCTGGACCTGGACATTCCCGACGGGTCCCTCGCGGGTGTCGTCTCCTGGTACTCCACCATCCACACGCCCGCGGACCGGCTGCCCGACGTCTTCGCCGAGTTCCACCGGGTGCTCGCGCCCGGCGGTCACCTGCTGGTCGGCTTCCAGGTCGGCGACCGGCCCCGGCGCCACGACCGGCCCTTCGGGCACGACGTGGCGCTGGACTTCCTGCGCCGCCGACCGGACGACATGGCCGAGCTGTTGAGGCGTGCCGGATTCGCCCTCCACTCACGGACGGTGCGCGAAGCGGAGGAGGCCCTCGGCGAGTCGACCGCCCAGGCCTTCCTGCTGGCCCGCAAGCCGGACCCCGCCGCCCGGGAGGTCTCCTAGAGGCCCTGTCGTCAAATTCCCGTCGTCCGCCCGCCGGGCAGGCGGGAATTTGACGACAGGGCCTAGAGCGCCCCGGCGATGTCCAGTGCCGCGATGTAGCCGAACGTCATCGCCGGGCCGATGGTCGATCCGGCGCCCGCGTAGCTGTGCCCCATCACCGCGGCGCTGGCGTTCCCGGCGGCGTACAGGCCGGGGATCACCGAGCCGTCGGCGCGCAGCACACGCGCCCGTGCGTCGGTGACCATGCCGCCCTTGGTGCCCAGGTCGCCGGGGACGATGCGGAAGGCGTAGTACGGGGGCAGCCACAGAGGCGCGAGGCAGGAGTTCGGCAGGACGGAGGGGTCGGTGTAGTAGTGGTCGTAGGCGCTGTCGCCGCGGTGGAAGTCGGGGTCCTTGCCCTGCAGGGCCTGGGAGTTGAAGCGGTCGACGGTGGCGCGCAGGGCGGCGGCCGGGATGCCCACGGCCGTGGCGAGGGCGTCCAGTGTCCAGGCCTTGCGGACGGCTCCCGAGCTGTACCAGCTGTCGGGGAAGGTGAACGTCGGGGCGACGTCCTTGAAGAGGTAGCGGTTGCGGTAGTTCTGGTCGACGATCAGCCAGGCCGGGATGTCGGGTGCGCTGGGGTCGAGTCGGTACATGGTGTGCACGACGTCGCTGTACGGGCCGGCCTCGTTGACGAAGCGCGCGCCGGCCGCGTTGACGAGGAGACCGCCGGGGAGGGTGCGTTCGGCCAGGCAGAAGTAGGGCTGGTCGGGCAGCGGTATGGCCGGCCCCCACCAGGCGTCGTCCATCAGTCCGAGCGCGGCGCCTGCACGCTGCCCGGCCCGGATGCCGTCCCCGGTGTTCTCCTTCGCGCCCACGGTCCAGTCCGTGCCGATGGGCTGCTGCTGGTACTGGGACCGCATGGCGGCGTTGTGCTCGAAGCCGCCGGAGCCGACGACGACGGCGCGGCGGGCGCGTACCAGGCCGGGCCCGCCGTCGCGCGTGACCACGGCTCCCGTGACGGCGCCGCTCTCGACGTACAGGTCGGTGAGCGGGGTGCCGAGCCAGACCGGGACGCCCGCGTCCATCAGCCCCTTGCGCAGCCCGGCCGCGAGCGACTGCCCCATGGTCAGCGGCTTCTGCCCGAGCACGGCCGCCTTGGTGCCGCGCGCCAGACACTCGGCGGCGACGGCGGCGCCCCTGGCACTCACCGCGGCGAGGGCGAGCCACTTGTAGTCGGCGCTGAAGACGACCATGCCGGTGGGGACCTGCATGTACGGCGGGTTGAGACGGGCGAGTTCGGCGCCGAGCAGGTTGCCGTCGAGCTGGTCGGGTTCGATGGACCGGCCGTTCGGCAGGCCGCCCGGGAGCTCGGGGTAGTAGTCGCTGTACCCCTCCATCCAGCGGAACCGCAGCGGGCTGTTGGCCATGACGAAGGAGATCATGTCCGGGCCGTGGGCGAGGAAGGCGCTCTGCCGGGCGGCGGGCACGTCGGACCCGACGACGGCCGCGAGATAGGCGGCGGCCTTGGCGGGGGTGTCCGGGACGCCGGCGGCGAGGATCACGGGGTTGTTGGGGATCCAGACACCGGCACCGGAGCGAGCGGCGGAACCGCCGAAGGTGGCGGCCTTCTCCAGCACGACCGTCGACAGGCCCCGTCGGGCGGCGGTGAGGGCGGCGGTCATCCCGGCGGCGCCGGAGCCGATGACGACGACGTCGTAGGTGCCGAGGAGGGGCAGGTCGGCGGCGTCGGCGGTGCGGGCGCCGGCCGCGAGGGTCATTCCGGTCGCGGCGGTGGCGCCGAGCACCTGCCGCCGCGTGGGGCGCGCATCGATGGGGGTGGTACGTCTCGTGGGTTCCGCGCTCGTGGCCATGGCAGGTCACTCCAACCGGGCTGTGGACGGGGTGGGTTGCGCGGTGCGGAAAGGTGCAGGTACGGGGTGGGGAATGTGGCGCGGGGGTCTTGGTAAGTCAAGAGCCGTGCCGGCCCGAGCCCAGCGTGGCGAGGCAGTCCTGCCAGGCCCGGTCGCTCAGCAGGGGCCGGAAGCGGGTGAAGAGGGCGAGCAGGTCGGGGCCCCACCGGGCGCGGAAGTCCCGGTCGCGGTGGGCGAGGTCGAGCTCGTTGGCGGCGGTGAGCTCGGCGAAGTCCCGGCGCGGACGGGTGGGCGGGTCGAGGCTCTGGCCGGTGAAGCGGTCGTGGAAGAGGGAGCCCGGGGTCGCGAGGTCGGGGTAGGTGGCCGCGCGGTCGCAGCAGGCGTAGAGGTACACGAGTTGCTCGGCCTCCGGGCCGATCACGGCGGCCAGTTCGGGCCGCCGGTCCAGGGAGAGCAGGGCGGTCGGGAAGCCGTCGGTGCCGTAGGCGGCGTGGCAGAGTCCGGCGATCTGGAGTTCGGGGCGGGCGCCCCAGCCGGCGAGGCGCTCGCGCACCCGGTCGAGGTGGGCGAGGAGGGTGCCGCCGGGGTGTGGTTGGCGGTCGGCTCCCAGGTCTCGCAGCAGTGTGGTGGCCTGGTCGAGGACAGGGGTCCGCGGCACGGTGAAGTCCCTTCGCGTCTGGGTCGGCACCCGCTCCGGCGCCTGGAGCGGGTTGCCGCCCGTCGGGCCCTGCGACGATCGTCGTACGGACCGATGGGCTCAGTCAATCCTTGGGATTTCTCACGAACTCCAAGTGTTAGCTTGGGTGTTGTGACCCTGGACGATCTACGTGTGTTCGTCGCCGTGTGCCGGGCCGGGAGCCTGAGCGCGGTGGCCCGGGAACTCGGATGCACCCAGTCGGCGGTGAGCCAGCACGTGAAGCGGCTGGAGCGCGAGACGGGCGTGGCACTGCTGGAACGGCAGGCGCGCGGGGTGGCGGCGACACAGGCCGGGCGCGTCCTGGAGGCCGCGGCGGCGGAGGGCCTGTCGGGCCTGGAACTGGCCCTGCGGCAGCTGCGCGACCTGGTCGACGGCGAGGCGGGACACGTACGGGTGGCGACCGGGGCGACGACCGTACGGCACTTCATGTCGGACGCGGTGGTCGAGTTCCGCCGCCGCCATCCCAAGGTCAACCTCGAGTTCCGTACCGTCAGTTCGGGGCGCGGCAGCTTCGAGGCGCTGACCGACGGCACGCTCGACCTGGTGTGGATCACCCTCGGTCCGCCGGCCCGGGGCATCGAGCAGCGGGCGGTGGTGGAGCTGCCGTGGGTACTGGCCGTACGGGAGGACGACCCGCTCGCCGGCCGGGGGTCGCTGGACGCCGGGGAGTTGCACGACCTGCGCCTGATCCGCCTGCCGCCCAACTCCGCCTCGGCCCTCCATCTGGACGCCGCCTGCGGGGAGTTGGGGGTCCGCCTGGGCTACGACACGAGCATCGCCGACTGGGACACGGCCCTGCTGCTGGCGGAGCTCGGCGTGGGCCGCGCCGTGGTGCCCGCCCTGCCCGGCCTGGCGGTGCCCGGCGCCGGGCCCCTGCGCCTGGTCCCCCTGCCCCGCCTTCGTCCGCTGCCGGTGGGCTGGGCCGTTCGCCGGTGGGACGCCCTGAGCCCGGCGGCACGGGCGTTCGCGGACACGGTGGTGGAAAAGCGCCGACGGGCTGGCGCCCTTCCCGCCCCGAGCCTCAGCGCTCGTACAGCCCTTCGATCTCGGCCGTGAACTCCTTCATCACGGCCTCCCGGCGCAGCTTCATCGACGGGGTCAGATGGCCGTCCTCCTCGGTGAAGTCCCGTGGCAGGACGGCGAAGCGGCGGATCGACTCGGGCCTCGACACCAGCTTGTTCGCCTCGTCCATCGCCCGCTGCAGGATCGCCAGCAACTCGGGGTCGTCGACCAGGAGTTCCGCGGGCACCGGGTGCTTGCCGTTCATCCGGCGCCAGTGACTCACGCCGTCCATGTCCAGGGTGACGAGGGCCGCGATGTAGGGGCGGGCGTCACCGACCACCATGACCTGCGAGATCAGCGGGTGGGCGCGCAGCCAGTTCTCCAGCGGGGCGGGCGCCATGTTCTTGCCGCCCGCGGTGATGAGGATCTCCTTCTTGCGGCCGGTGATGGTGAGGTAGCCCTCGTCGTCCAGGCGGCCGATGTCACCGGTCGCGAACCAGCCGTCGGTCGCGGCCGGGATCACTCCGCCGCCGTGCGGGTCCCAGTAGCCGCGGAAGACCTGGCCGCCCTGCAGCAGGATCTCCCCGTCGGCAGCGATCCGGACCTTGGTGCCGGGCATGGGCCAACCGACCGTGCCCAGGCGGGGCTTGAGGGGCGGCGTGACCGTGGCCGCGCCCGTCGACTCCGTCAGCCCGTAGCCCTCGTAGATCTCCATGCCGGCCCCGGCGTAGAAGGCCGCCAGCCGCCGCCCGAGCGGGGAGCCGCCGGAGATGAGGTGCCGGATCCGGCCGCCCATGGCGTTGCGGATACGGCGGTAGACCAGCGGGTCGTAGAAGGCGCGGGCCGCCTTGAGGGAGGCGCTCGGGCCCGGGCCGGTGCCCGCCGCGCGGGCTTCCAGCGCCTCGCCGTAGCGGACGGCGACCTTCGCCGCGCGGTCGAAGACGCCGGCCCGGCCGCCGTCCTCCGCCTTGGCCCGGGCGTTGTTGTAGACCTTCTCCAGCATGTACGGGATGCAGAGCAGGAAGGTCGGGCGGAAGGTGCCCAGGTCGGTCAGGAGGTCATCGGCCTGCAGGCTGGGCGCGTGCCCCAGGCGGACGCGGGCCCGTATGCAGGCGATCGCCACCATGCGGCCGAAGACGTGCGAAATGGGCAGGAAGAGCAGGGTGCAGGGGTCGTCCGACTTGGACTTGAAGATCGGGTAGAGGAGTTCGATCGCGTTGTCGACCTCGGACAGGAAGTTGCCGTGGGTCAGGACGCAGCCCTTGGGGCGGCCGGTGGTGCCGGAGGTGTAGATGACGGTGGCGAGCGTGTCGGGCACCAGCATGCCCCGGCGTACGGCGACTTCCTGGTCCGGGACGGGCTGCCCGAGTTCCGCCACCCGCTCCAGGTGCCCCTTCTCGACGATCCACAGGTGGCGCAGGTCCGGCAGCCGGCTGAGCTCCGGGCCCAGCGCGGCGGCCTGCCCGGCCGTCTCCGTCACCAGGGCCACCGCGCCGGAGTCCTGCAGGATCCAGCGGGTCTGGTAGACGGAGGACGTGGGGTAGATGGGGACGGTGACCAGACCGGCGGCCCACGCGGCGAAGTCCAGGAGCGTCCACTCGTAGATCGTCCGGGCCATGACGGCGATGCGGTCGCCGGGGACCAGGCCCTCCTGGATCAGGCCCTTGGCCAGCGACAGGATCTGCTGCGCGAACTCCGCCGCCGACACGTCCGTCCAGCCGCCGTCGTCCCGGCGGCGGCTGAGGACCCGGGCGTCCGGTGCCGCCTCCGCGTTGTCGAAGGGCAGGTCGGCGAGCGAGCCGTGGACGCGCGGCGGCACGAGCGGCGGTACCGACGTCTCGCGCACCTCGCCGTCCAGCCGTCGGATCTCGGGCTCCACCAACTGAGGGACGCCGTCGTAGTCGGACGCGGACGGGTAGGGCACGGGCACGGACATGGCAGCTCTCCTGGGGCGGGCAGCTCGGTACCGCTCTGCAGTGGTACGTGCGGTGCGTACCGAGTTGTTCACCGGCGGTGTGCGGCTGGGATGTTACCGCGGGTTACAGCAGAAAGGATACGGTGCGCACATGGCGACTTCGTAATGATTCGGAAATGCTCCGGAGCCGGGCCTGTGCAACCTTTACGGCGACGTGCGCCCCTCTCCGCTATCGAACGCCCTGACGTCCCTGGCGGTAGAGCCGCTCGATCTCTTCCGCGAATTCCTCGGCGATCGCCTCCCGCCGCAGCTTCATCGACGGCGTCAGATGGCCGGCCTCCTCGGTGAAGTCGACGGACAGGACCGTGATGCGGCGGATCGACTCGGGCCTCGACACCAGCTTGTTCGCCTCGTCCACCGCGCGCTGCAGGATCGCCAGCAACTCGGGGTCCTCCTGGACGAGTTCGGCGGTGACGGCGGGATGCTTGCCGTTCATCCGGCGCCAGTGGCCGACGCCCTCCATGTCCAGGGTGATCAGCGCCGCGATGTAGGGGCGGTGGTCGCCGACGACCATGACCTGCGAGATCAGGGGGTGTGCCCGCAGCCAGTTCTCCAGCGGGGCCGGGGCCACGCTCTTGCCGCCCGCCGTGATCAGCATCTCCTTCTTGCGGCCGGTGATGTGGAGGTAGCCCTCGTCGTCCAGGCGGCCGATGTCGCCGGTCGCGAGCCAGCCGTCGGTGGTCGCGGGGACGACCCCGCCCGCGTTCGGGTCCCAGTACCCGCGCAGCACATGGTCCCCGGACAGCAGGATCTCGCCGTCGGCGGCGATGCGGACCTTCGTCCCGGGCAGAGGCCAACCGACCGTGCCCAGGCGGGGCTTGAGGGGCGGCGTGGCCGTGGCCGCGCCGGTCGTCTCGGTCAGGCCGTAGCCCTCGTAGATCTCGATGCCCGCGCCGGCGTAGAAGGAGGCGAGCCGGCGGCCCAGCGGGGAACCGCCGCAGATCATGTACCGGACCCGGCCGCCCATGGCGGTGCGGATACGGCGGTAGACCAGCGGGTCGTAGAAAGTGCGGGCCGCTCTCAGCGCGGCGCTCGGGCCCGGGCCCGTGCCCGACTGGCGGGCCTCGCGCGCCTCCCCGTACCGGCGGGCCACGGCGGCCGCGCGGTCGAAGGCGGTGACCCGGCCGCCCGTCTCGGCCTTGGCGCGGGCCACGTTGAAGACCTTCTCCAGCATGTACGGGATGGTGATCAGGCAGGTCGGCCGGAAGCTCGCCAGGTCGGGCAGCAGGTCCTCCGACTTCAGGCTCGGGGCGTGACCCAGGCGCACCCGCGCGCGGATGCAGGCGACGGCCACCATGCGCCCGAAGATGTGCGACATCGGCAGGAAGTGCAGGATCGACGCCTCTTCGCTGGTCCGGGACCGGAACACCGGGTAGAGGAGTTCGACGGCGTTGTCGACCTCGGCGAAGAAGTTGCCGTGGCTGATGGCGCAGCCCTTGGGGCGGCCCGTGGTGCCGGAGGTGTAGACGACGGTGGCGAGGGTGTCGGGGGCGAGCATCCCGCGCCGCACGTCCACCTCGTGGTCCCGCACCTGCGCCCCGCGTTCCGCCAGCCGCTCCACGTGCCCCTTCTCGATGACCCACAGGTGGCGCAGGTCCAGCAGCCGGCTCAGCTCCGGGCCGAGGGCGGCCGCCTGGGCCGCGGTCTCGGTGACGAGCGCGACGGCACCGGAGTCCTGCAGGATCCAGCGGGTCTGGAACACGGAAGACGTGGGGTAGATGGGGACGGTGACCAGGCCGCAGGCCCAGGCGGCGAAGTCCAGCAGCGTCCACTCGTAGAGGGTGCGCGCCATGACGGCGATCCGGTCCCCCGGCGTCAGCCCCTCGGCGACGAGGCCCTTCGCCGTGGCCAGCACCTCCTCGGCGAACCGGGCGGCCGTCACATGCGTCCATCCGCCGGACTCGGTACGGCGGCTGAGGACCTTGTCCTCGGGGGCGATACGCGCGTTCTCGAAGGGCAGGTCGGCCAGGGAGCCGTACGTCGTCGGCGGGACGAAGGGCGGTACGGAGACCTCGCGGACCTCCCCCTCCAGCCGCCGGACGACGGGCTCCACGAGGACCGGCGTGCCGTCGTAGGACGTGGCGTGGACCGCCGGCCCGGCGGCGGGAGACGTGCTGGACACGGGCGACTCCAGAGCTCCGACGGAGTTGCCCTGCGGGGGAGTTGCCGCAGGTGGGGAGAGGAGATCGTACGGCCCTCGCGTGAGGGGCCGGTGAGGGTTCGACGATGGTCCGGCGGCGGGGGTGCGTCAGGGATGTGCAGTCTCGTCGCTTTTCTCGGCGATCGAACGGTACCAGCCGGTATGTTGAACAATTTTCACCTCCTGACCTCGCCTTACCTCGGGTAACCTGACTCTGGAGTAAGCAGGCTTTCGCATGGGAGATGGACATGGCCGACCGCTATCTGCGCTTCGCCGACACCGCCGCCGGCCGCTTCCTGACCCGCAGACTCGGACTGCCGCAACCGGCGCCGCTGCTGCGCTGGTCCCCCGAACGCCCCACGCTCGAAGGCGGCCTGCTCCACCTCACGGCCGGCCGGTCCGACCTCGGCCTCGGACCCGTCCTCGCCCGTACGGGACTGCCGACCGGGTCGGCCGACGCCCCGGCCGCCGTCGTCCTCGACGCCTCCGGTGTCCGGGACGTCGACACGCTCGCCGAGGTGCACGCGGCCCTGCACCCCGTGGTGCGGTCCGTCGCGGCGAGCGGCCGGATCGTCGTCCTGGGCGCGCCCCTCGACCCCGCCGACCACCACCAGGCCGCCGCACAGCAGGCGTTGGAGGGGTTCGTGCGCTCGCTCGGCAAGGAGATCGGCCGCGGGCGGACGGTGAACCTGGTGCGGCTGACGGACGCCCCGGCCGCCGAGTCGACGCTGCGTTTCCTGCTCTCCCCCAAGTCCGCCTACGTCAGCGGACAGGTCATCGCCGTCGGGGAGGGCGAGCAGCCGGACGCCGACCCGGACCGTCCCCTCGCCGGCCGCACCGCCCTGGTCACCGGCGGCGCCCGCGGCATCGGTGAGGCTGTCGCCGAGACGCTGGCCAGGGACGGTGCCCGGGTGGTCGTACTGGACGTGCCGCAGGCCGAGGAGGACGCGGCGCGCGTCGCGGCCCGCCTCGGCGGAAGCGCGCTCGCGCTCGACATCACCGCCGCGGACGCGGGCGAGCGGATCGCCGCAGCGCTCCCGGACGGGCTGGACGTCCTCGTCCACAACGCGGGGATCACCCGGGACCGCCGGCTGGTCAACATGGCCGCCGAGCGCTGGAGTTCGGTCCTCGATGTCAATCTGGCGAGCGTGCTGCGCACGACGGACGCCCTGCTGAAGGAGGGGACGCTCAGGCCCGGCGGGCGGATCGTCGCCACCGCGTCCATCGCGGGCCTGGCCGGGAACGCCGGGCAGACCAACTACGGCGCGAGCAAGGCCGGGATCGTCGGGCTGGTCCGCTCGCTGGCGCCGCGCGCCCTCGCCGAGCACGGCGTGACGGTCAACGCGGTGGCGCCCGGGTTCATCGAGACGAAGATGACGGCCGCGGTCCCGCTGTTCATCCGCGAGGCCGGCCGCCGGATGAACTCCCTCGCGCAGGGCGGTCTGCCGGCCGATGTCGCCGAGACCACGGCCTGGCTCGCGCACCCGGGCTCGGGCGCGGTCAACGGCCAGGTCGTACGGGTCTGCGGCCAGAGCCTGCTGGGGGCGTGATGTCCGTCGTCCTCGCCCAGCCGCCCGCCCTCGCCCCGCTGCTGGCCCGCGGCGCCCTGCTCTCCCCCTTCAAACGCCCCCGCCCGGACGCCGACTTCCCCCACGACCGGCTCGTGCTGCCCGCCCTGCGCATCGACCTGGCGCACCTGGCGGCCTACGAGCGGGTCTGCGGCTTCGCGACCGGCGAGGACGCGCTGCCGCCCACCTATCCGCACGTCCTGGGCTTCCCGCTGGCCATGCGCCTGATGAGCGACCGGGGTTTCCCGCTGCCGCTGCTCGGCCTCGTCCACACCTCCATCGAGATCACCCGGCGCCGCGCGCTGCCCGCGACCGGGGAGTACGAACTCGCCGTGTACGTCGGCGGACTGGAGCCGCACCGGCGCGGGACCGAGGCCACGGTGATCACCGAGATGCGGGCCGGCGAGGAGCTGGTCTGGGAGTCGCGGAGCACGTATCTGGCCCGGCACCGCACCCGGTCGGCCGGTGAGACGCCCAGGGGCGAGCGGGAGGCCCTGCCCGAGGTCGCCGAGTGGCGGCTGGCCGCCGACATCGGACGGCGCTACGGCGCCGCGTCCGGCGACCGCAACCCCATCCACCTGCACCCGCTCACCGCCCGCCTGTTCGGCTTCCCGCGCGCCATCGCCCACGGGATGTGGACGGTGGCCCGCTGCCTCGCCGCGCACGGGGCGCCCCAACGCGTCCGGGTGCGGGCCGAGTTCAGGGCGCCGGTGCTGCTGCCGGGCACGGTGACGTACGCGGCGCGGGACGGGCGGTTCGAGCTGCTGGGGAACGGGGGCCGGCTGCATGTGAGCGGCGTCGTGGACGACCTCACGACCGGCGGACGGTGACACCGCCCAGCAGACCCCACGCGTCGACCCGGACGGTCGGGCCGCCCGGTTCGCTCGGTCCGTCGTCCTTCACCCCGCCGAGGCGGATGCCGTGCACCTCGACGCGGACGTCGGGGCGGACCCTGAGGCTGACGCCGCCGATCAGGCTGAGCTTGGTGATGCGCAGTTCGGCGCCGTCCGGGATGTCGACGTCGGTCAGGTCGACGTCGGCGCCGCCGATGAGGGAGGCGGTCAGGGTGCGCTCGTGCAGGGTCTCGCCCGTGAGGCGGTGACCGCCGATGAGGCTCACCTTGACGTCGGTCTTCCGCGGGTCCTCGCCACTGGTCTTCGTCATGTGCACGAAGGTACGGGCGGGGGTCGCCGCTCCCCCAGTGTCCGGCGTCCGCCGTCGGGGATGACAGTTGTCATGCCGGGCGCGGCCCGGCGGCCTCCGGCGGTTCCTGCGGGGGCGACCAGGGCCGGCCCTCCATGAGGTTGCCGAGGCCGGCCCAGGCGAAGTTCATCAGCGTCGCCGCCGCCTGTCGCGCGGTGACGCCGGGGGTCGCGTTGGCCCAGGCGGCGAGGGACTCGGCGGCCCCGACCAGGGCTTCGGCGAGACCGGCGACCTCGCGCTCGGGCAGGTCGGGGTTGCGGTGGGCCTCCCTGGCCGCGACCACGATCAGCTCGGTGACGAACGCGACGATCTCCTCGCGCATCGCCGTCACCTCGGCCGCGAACGGCTCGCGCGTGCGGGCCTGCAGGTGCAGCACCGCCCAGCCGTCCGGGTTCTGGCCGGTGTGCGCGAAGAACGCCCGCAGCCCTTCCCAGAGTTGGCGGTCGGCGGGCAGCCCCGGCCGCACGCCGCCGCGCACCGCCCCGACGAGCGCCTTGGCCTCCCGCCGGATGCAGGCGGTGAACAGGTCTTCCTTCGAGTTCAGGTACAGGTAGACCAACGGCTTGGACACGCCCGCCAGTTCGGCGATCTCGTCCATCGACGCGGCCATGTATCCGCGCTGCCCGAAGGTCCGCACGGCGGCGTCCAGCATCTGCTGTTCCCGAACCGCCCGTGGCATCCGCTTGGTCTTCACCGCACCCATGAGGCACAGAGTAGGTTGCGAACGGGCGGCCGTGCCCCCTCGCGCGGCCGCGAGGGCGTGAAGCTACGAAGCCTGCGGGGCCTGGCCCTGCGCGCGGGCGGCGTCGTCGGCGTCGTCCTCCTGGGACGCGTTCGCCTCGAGGTTGGCCTTCATCCGGTCGACCCGCGCGACGACCTTCGCGGAGGCCCGGTCCCGCTCCTTGCGCAGGGCGACGAAGCTGATCGGGGCCGAGATCACCAGGGCGAGCAGGACCATCCAGATGCCGTTGGAGGCGCCGAAGCCGCGCGGGACGATGCCGGTGTAGACGAGGCCCCAGACGACCACGAAGCAGCCCGCGAAGACCCCGAGGCGCATCAGCGTGTAGCGGAGCATCTCAATCCACTCTTCCGTCAACGGTACGAACATTCCCAAAGGGCACCGTCCAGTGAAGCACGGCCGGGTCCCGATCTTGCAGGCGGGGCCTCAGCCGAGCGGCAGCAGCATGATGATGTCGTCGCGGTCGTCGCCGGGCGCCACCCGGATCGCGCCGGGGACGCGGCCGACCTCCTTGTAGCCGCAGGAGCCGTAGAACCGCTCCAGGCCGAGGCCGCCCCGGCAGGTGAGCCGGATCGCCTCGATGCCGTCGAGACCGCGGGCCGCGCCCTCGGCGGCGGCGAGCAGGTCGCGGCCGTAGCCCTTGCCCTGGTGGCGGGGGTGCACCATCACGGTGTAGAGCCACAGCCAGTGCGCCATCAGCCGGTGCGTGTTGTGGGTGAGGAAGGCCGTCGCGGCGACCTGCCCGTCCGCGTCGTGCCCGACGAGCAGCCGGGTGCGGCGCTCCGCCATGGCGGCCAGGTGCTTGACCAGCTCCGGCCGGATCACCTCCGCCGTCACCGGCGGCACGAAGCCCACGGAACCGCCGGCGTTGGACACGTCCGTCCACAGGTCGAGGATGCCGTCGCGCAGGTCGGGGGTGACGGCGGGATCGAGAGTGAAAGTAAGGGACACCTCGGCATCGTAACCCTTACGCCAGGACGCGCGCAGCCAGTTTCAGGTCGGACAGGAGCCCGTCGTAGGCCGACTCCCGATCGTCGGCGCGCAGGACGGACGAGGGGTGAACGGTGGGCACCAGCCGCTCCCTGCGCCCGTGAATCTCCTCCTCCAGCACGGTCCCGCGCACCTGCGTGACCCGGAACGAGGAGCCGAGCAGCGCTTTGCCGGCGGTGGCGCCGAGGACCACGATCAGCTCCGGCTCCACGACTCTCAGCTCGGCGGCGAGCCACGGCCCGCACGCCGTCATCTCGCGCAGGGACGGCGCCTTGTGGATGCGCCGTTTGCGCGGCTCGGCCTGCGTGAACTTGAAGTGCTTCACGGCGTTGGTGACATACGCCTCGCCCGGATCGATCCCGGCCTCGGCGAGCGCCCGGTCCAGAAGCTTCCCGGCGGGCCCCACGAAGGGCCTGCCCTGCCGGTCCTCCTGATCCCCGGGCTGCTCCCCCACGAGCATCACGCGCGCGTGGGCGTCACCCGCACCGAAGACGGTCTGGGTGGCGTCGCGATGCAGGGGACAGCCACGGCAGCCGGCGGCGGCCCGCCGAAGGGCAGGCAGCCCACCCCGCTCAGGAACGAAGGGCTCTGCGGTATAGCCGTCCTCGGGTGCCTTCGTGACCATGCGGCACGAGTACCCCCCTGGGGGCGCGGGGAACTGCGCGACCAGCCCCCACCCACCCGCACCCGCCGCACGACCGATTCAGACCCGCATCGGCTGCGGCGCTTCCCTCCGCGCCGGGTCGGGACCCTCGTACTCCCGGATGATCTCGTACCGAGTGTTCCGCTCCACCGGCCGGAACCCGGCATCCCGGATCAGGTCCAGCAGATCCTCACGCGTCAGCTTGTTCGGCGTGCCGTAGTTGTCCGCGTCGTGGGTGATCTTGTACTCGACGACCGAGCCGTCCATGTCGTCGGCACCGTGCTGCAGGGCCAGCTGGGCGGTCTGCACGCCGTGCATGACCCAGAAGACCTTCACGTGCGGGACGTTGTCGAAGAGCAGCCGCGAGACGGCGAAGGTCTTCAGGGCCTCCGCGCCCGTGGCCATCTGGGTCCGCGCCTGCAGCCGGTTGCGGATCTTGCCGTCCTTCATGTCCACGAAGTCGTGCTGGTAGCGCAGCGGGATGAAGACCTGGAAGCCGCCGGTCTCGTCCTGCAGCTCACGCAGGCGCAGCACGTGGTCCACGCGGTGGCGCGGCTCCTCGATGTGGCCGTAGAGCATGGTGCACGGGGTCTTCAGACCCTTCTCGTGCGCCAGCCGGTGGATGCGGGACCAGTCCTCCCAGTGGGTGCGGTGGTCCACGATGTGCTGGCGGACCTCCCAGTCGAAGATCTCGGCGCCGCCGCCGGTGAGGGACTCCAGACCGGCGTCGATCAGCTCGTCCAGGATCTCGCTCGCGCTCAGCCCGGAGATCGTCTCGAAGTGGTGGATCTCCGTGGCCGTGAACGCCTTCAGCGACACGTTCGGCAGGGCGGCCTTCAACTCCCGCAGCGAGCGCGGGTAGTAGCGCCACGGCAGGTTCGGGTGCAGCCCGTTGACGATGTGCAGCTCGGTGAGGTTCTCGCTCTCCATCGCCTTGGCGAGCTTGACGGCCTCCTCGATGCGCATCGTGTACGCGTCCTTCTCGCCCGGCTTGCGCTGGAACGAGCAGTAGGCGCACGACGCGGTGCACACGTTCGTCATGTTGAGGTGGCGGTTGACGTTGAAGTGGACGACGTCGCCGTTCTTGCGCGTCCGCACCTCGTGGGCGAGGCCGCCCAGCCACGCCAGGTCGTCCGACTCGTACAGCGCGATGCCGTCCTCGCGGGTCAGCCGCTCACCGGCCCCGACCTTCTGCTCCAGCTCGCGCTTGAGCCCGACGTCCATGGCAAACACCTTTCTCCGACAGCCCGACCAACGGTATCCCTAGACCTCTTCGGGCAGCTCTCCGACCCGGTTCTCCCACTTGGTGGAGAGCACGATCGTGGTCCGGGTCCGGGAGACGCCCTTCGTCCCCGACAGCCTCCGGATGATCTTCTCCAGTCCGTCGACGTCGGTCGCCCGCACCTTGAGCATGTAGGAGTCGTCGCCCGCGATGAACCAGCAGTCCTCGATCTCGGACAGGTCCTTCAGCCGCATGGCCACGTCCTCGTGGTCGGCCGCGTCGGACAGCGAGATGCCGATCAGCGCGATGACGCCGAGGCCGAGCGAGGCGGCGTCGACGGTGGCGCGGTAGCCGGTGATGACCCCGGCCGCCTCCAGCCGGTTGATGCGGTCGGTGACGCTGGGCCCCGACAGACCGACGAGGCGCCCGAGCTCCGCGTAGGAGGCCCGGCCGTTCTCCCTCAGGGCCTGGATGAGCTGCCTGTCCACCGCGTCCATGCGATTCGATGCCTTCCGCTGAAGAGTTCCCGAAGTGATGAGAGGTGCCGGGCCGCCGCGGCCCGCCCTACCGGTCGGCGCTCGCGCCGCCCAGTTCGCCGTTCCAGCGCCGGTACAGCCGGTGTGCGACGCCCGCCGCGTCCAGCACCCGCCCGGCGACGAAGTCCACCAGGTCCTGGATGTGGGTGGCGCCCGCGTAGAAGCCGGGCGAGGCCGGCACCACGGCGGCGCCGGCGTCGTCGAGCGCGACGAGGTGCCGCAGCGTCTGGCCGTTCAAGGGGGTCTCCCGTACGGCCACGACCAGCGGACGGCGCTCCTTGAGGGTGACGCTCGCCGCCCGCTGCAACAGGTCCTTGGAGAGGCCGAGCGCGACACCGGCCACGCAGGCGGTCGAGGCGGGCACGATCAGCATGCCCTTGTTCGGGTACGACCCCGAGGACGGGCCCGCGCCCAGGTCCCCGGCGGGCCAGTACCGCACCCCGTCGATGTCCGGCGCGAAGGCGCCCGGCTTTCCGTCGGCGCCCCGGCCGAGCCATTCACGCAGGTCATCGCGCCAGTGCGCGTCCCTGAAGGAGATGCCCGTCTCGTCCAGCAGGGTGAGCCGCGAGGCCCGGCTGACGACCAGGTCCACGCTCTCGCCGGCGTCGAGAAGTGCGCGCAGCACCGACGCGGCATAAGGCGTGCCCGAAGCGCCGGACACCCCTACGATCCAAGGTGTACGCGGCGTCTCTCCTGGCTTGGCTGGGTTCACGACACCGAGCCTAGCTGGCGTCGCGGGGTGGGAACCGGCCGAGGGGTCCGGACCGTTCATCATGGTGACGGGCGGACGAGTGGGGGATGCCATGTCGGGTTCGGAGCTGGAGTGGTCGCGCCGGGACCGGATGAAGGCCGCGGCCAAGCTGATGGCCGGCTGGGTCGCGCTGTTGTGGCTGCTGGAAGTGGTCGACGTCGTCAGCGGCCACGCGCTCGACGGGCTCGGCATCATGCCCCGCCGGGCCTCCGAACTGGTCGACGTCGTCCCGGCCGCGTTCATCCACTTCGGCTTCGCCCATGTGGCCGCGAACAGCGTGCCGCTGCTGGTCATGGGCTTCCTCGCGGCGCTGGGCGGCTTGCGCCGGTTCGCGGCGCTGTGCCTCGTCATCATCGTGGCCGACGGCCTGGGTGTGTGGCTCGTCGCCCCGGCGCACACCAACACCGCGGGCGCCTCCGGCCTGATCTTCGGCCTCTTCGGCTTCCTCCTGGTCAGCGGCTTCGTGGAGCGCCGCCCGCTGGGTGTGGTGGTCGGCCTGCTGGTGGGCGCCGTCTGGGGCACCTCGATCCTGCTGGGCCTGTCGCCGCTGCAGACGGGCGTCAGCTGGCAGGCCCACCTGATCGGCCTGGCGACCGGGGTGGCGACGGCGTTCTGGTTCGGCCGCCGCCCGTCCCGGTCGCCCGCGACACAGGCCTGAGGCCCGGCTCGCGGAGCTCGCTCAGACGGTCAGACCCCGCACCAGGAGGTCGAGCAGCGCGCACACGAAGAGGGCGATGCCGATGAAGCCGTTGACGCTGAAGAAAGCCCTGTTCAGGCGGGACAGGTCGTGCGGGCGCACGATGGAGTGCTCGTAGACGAAGGCGCTCGCGACGATCATCAGGCCCACCCAGTAGAAGCCGCCCGCGTCCGTCGCCACGCCGTACCACAGGAGCAGGGCCGTGGTCAGCGCGTGGCAGATCCGCGCGCCCCGGATGGCCGCAGGGATGCCGAAGCGGGCCGGGACCGACATCACGCCGATCTCCCGGTCGGTCTCGACGTCCTGGCAGGCGTAGATCAGGTCGAAGCCGCCGATCCAGATGCCGACGGCGAGGCCGAGGATCACCGCGTGCCAGTTCCACTCGCCGCTGATGGCGAGCCAGCCGCCGATCGGGCCCATGGCCTGGGCGAGACCCAGGATGGCCTGCGGGAAGTTCGTGAACCGCTTGCCGTAGGGGTAGACGACCATCGGGACGACCGCCACCGGCGCCAGCGCGAGGCAGAGCGGGTTGAGGAGGGCCGCCGAGCCCAGGAAGACCACGACCGCGATCAGCGCGCCGGTCCAGGCGTGCTTGACCGACATCGCGCCGGTGACCAGCTCGCGCTGGGCCGTGCGCGGGTTGCGGGCGTCGATCTCGCGGTCGATGATCCGGTTCACCGCCATCGCGAAGGTGCGCAGACCCACCATGCAGACGGTGACCAGGAGCAGCCGGCCCCAGTGGATGTTGCGGTCCCACTCGTACATCGCGGTCAGCGCGGCGATGTACGCGAAGGGCAGGGCGAAGACCGAGTGCTCGATCATCACCAGGCGCAGGAACGCCTTGGTGCGTCCTGGCTGCGGGATCGCGGCGGAGGCGCTGCTCACAGGCCGTACTCCTTCCAGCGGCGGTCGACCTTGGCCGCCGTCTCGGGGTCGGACAGGACCATCTCGGGCCAGCCGCCGTCGCGGGTGTAGCCCTCCTCGGGCCACTTCCGCGTCGCGTCGATGCCCGCCTTGCCGCCCCAGAACTGCTGGTAGGAGGCGTGGTCGAGGTGATCGACCGGTCCCTCGACGACGGTGAGGTCGCGGGAGTAGTCGGTGTTGCCCAGGGCCCGCCAGGCGACCTCGTGCAGGTCGTGGACGTCGCAGTCGGAGTCGACGACCACGATCAGCTTGGTCAGGGACATCATGTGGGCGCCCCAGACGGCGTGCATGACCTTCTGGGCGTGCTTCGGGTACTTCTTGTCGATCGAGACGATCGCGCAGTTGTGGAAGCCGCCGGCCTCGGGCAGGTGGTAGTCCACGATGTCCGGCACGATGATCTTCAGCAGCGGGAGGAAGAACCGCTCCGTGGCGCGCCCCAGCGGTCCGTCCTCCGTCGGGGGGCGGCCCACGACGATCGACTGGAGCAGCGGCCGCTTGCGCATCGTCACGCAGTCGATCTTCAGGGCGGGGAAGGGCTCCTGGGGCGTGTAGAAGCCGGTGTGGTCGCCGAAGGGGCCTTCGGGGAGCATCTCGCCGGGCTCCAGCCAGCCCTCCAGGACGACCTCCGCCTGCGCGGGCACCTGCAGCGGCACGGTCTTGCAGTCGACCATCTCGATCCGCTTGCCGGCGACGAACCCGGCGAACATGTACTCGTCGATGTCGCCGGGCAGCGGCGCCGTGGAGGCGTACGTCACGGCCGGCGGGCACCCGAAGGCGATCGCGACCGGCAGCCGCTCACCCCGCCGCGCGGCCACCTGGTAGTGGTTGCGGCTGTCCTTGTGGATCTGCCAGTGCATGCCGATGGTGCGCTTGTCGTGGCGCTGGAGGCGGTACAGCCCGAGGTTGCGGATGCCGGACTCGGGGTCCTTGGTGTGCGTCAGACCGAGGTTGAAGAAGGAGCCGCCGTCCTGGGGCCAGGTGAACAGCGCCGGCAGCCGGTCGAGGTCGACGTCGTCCCCGGTCAGGACGACCTCCTGCACCGGCGCGTTGTCGGACTTGACCTTCTTCGGCGGTACGTGGGTCATCGCGCCGAGCTTCCCGAAGGCCTCGCGGACGCCGACGAAGCCGTGCGGCAGCTCGGGCCGCAGCAGTCCGCCGATCTTGTCGGAGATCTCCGCGTACGACTTCAGGCCGAGCGCCTTGAGCAGTCGCCGGTCGGTGCCGAAGACGTTCATCGCGAGGGGCATGTCGGAGCCCTTCACGTTCTCGAAGAGCAGCGCCGGGCCGCCCGACTTCTGCACCCGGTCGACGATCTCCCCGACCTCCAGGTACGGGTCGACCTCGGCCTTGACGCGCTTGAGGTCGCCCTCGCGTTCCAGTGCCCGGAGCAGGGAGCGAAGATCGTCGTAAGCCATGCGTCCCAGTATCGGCCACCCGCTACCCTGACCCCGTCACCGGGGCCGCACAGCGCCCGTCACCGTCTTCTGGGGGATCGCACCACGATGTTCAGGTATCTGCCGTTCCTGCTGGTCCTGGCGCTGTGGATCTACGCCTTCATCGACTGCCTGAACACGCCCGAGGAGCAGGTGCGGGGGCTGCCCAAGGTGGTCTGGGTCATCATCATCCTGTTGTTCGGCGAGGTGCTGGTGGGACCGATCGCCTGGCTGGTCGCCGGCAAGCAGCGGGTCGCGCCGGCCGGGGGCTCCACGCCCTCCGAGTGGCACCGCGGCACGGCGGCGCAGTGGGTGGCACCGGACGACAACCCCGAGTTCCTGAAGTCCCTCAAGGAGGAGAACAAGAGGGACGAGGCGCTGCTGAAGGACTGGGAGGCGGACCTGCGCCGCCGCGAGGAGGAGCTGCGGCGACGCGAGCGGGGCGAGGAGCCCAAGGGGGACTGACCCCGGCATACAGGATGTACGTCGGCGGGCTTCGCGGTACGGACATCGCGCCCCTGTGCCGGGACCGGCCGGAACCGGACACTTGGCTCGCATGACGACAGCTCCCGCCGACTCCACCGGCACCCTCGCCCCCGCGTACGGTGACAAGGTCATCGCCGTCGAGACGGCGGGCTCCGAGCCCATCCCCGACGCCGAACGCCACGGCTCACCGCTGCAGTTGCTGTGGACCTGGGCCTCCCCGAACATCGAGTTCGCGACCGTCTACATCGGCGTGATCTCGGTCCTCTTCTTCGGCCTGAGCTTCTGGGAGGCGGCCGCCGCCATCGTCCTCGGCACCGCGGTCGGCGCGGTCACACAGGGCGTGCTGTCCCTGGACGGCCCGCGCTTCGGGGTGCCGCAGATGGTGATCGGCCGGTTCTCCTTCGGCTACTTCGGCAACATCCTGCCGTCCGCGGCCAACGGTCTGATCGCGGGCGTCGGCTGGTTCGCGGTGAACAGCGTGAGCGCGGCCTTCGCCCTGAACACGCTGACCGGACTGCGGCCGCTGCCCTCCCTGCTCCTCGTGGTCGTCGCCGAGATCCTCATCGGTTTCATCGGCCACAACTTCGTGCACACCTTCGAGAAGTACGCCTTCCCCGCCCTCGCGGTGATCTTCCTGCTGGCCGGGGTGTGGACCTTCAAGGACGCGGATCTCGGCGGGGGCGGCTCGGGCGGCGGCGTCGGCGGCTTCCTGCTCGCCTTCAGCGCGGCCTGGGGCTACGCGGCCGGCTGGAACCCGTACGCCACGGACTACTCCCGCTATCTGCCCCGGACGGCGAACAGGCTGAAGACGGTGGTCTACCCGGCCGTCGGCCTGTTCGTGTCCGTCTCCCTGGTCGCGGTCGTCGGGGCCGCCTCGGCGACCGTCCTGGCCCCGAAGGACGCCACCCCCACGGCGGCCTTCACCGGCCATCTCCCGGGCTGGCTGGGCGATCTGGTGCTCCTGGCCATCATCCTCGGCGGCATCTCCGCCAACGCCCTGAACATCTACTCGGGGGCGATCTCCATCGCCTCCTTCGGGCTGCGGATGCCCGCCTGGCTGAGCCGCGGCGTGCTGGTCGTGGTCTCCGGGATCGCCGGTACGGCGGCGGCGTGGGCCTCGCTGTCGGACGCCGGCTCGGCGTACGAGGCGTTCCTGCTGGTCATCGCCTACTGGGTGGCGCCGTGGCTCGGGGTGGTGCTGGTGGAGCGGTGGCGGCAGTCCCGCACGGCGACGGACGAGGAGCTGTCGGTCCGGCTGTCCGACCGCTCCTTCACCAACTGGCCCGGAGTGGCCGCCCTGTTGATCGGCGTCGCGGTGTCCGTCCCGCTCTTCTGCAACCAGGAGGACTACGTCGGCTACGTGCCGAAGCACTGGCCGTCGTTCGGCGACATCACGCCGCTGGTCGGCTTCGCGGTGAGCGCGCTGCTCTACACCGCGCTCAGGCGGCCGGCCCGAACGGCTCCCTGAGCACCGCCCCGCACCACCCGGTGCGCGCAGGACGCCGCCAGCAGCTCTCCCAGCAGGTCGGGATCGTCGATCTCCAGGCCGAGCAGCGACTCGATGCGCTCCAGTCGCTGGTAGAGCGACTGGCGGCCGATGTGCAGCAGGGCCGCCGTACGGGTGGGGGAACAGCCGTTGCGCAGGTGCACCTCCAACGTCCGCACCAGATCGCTGGGATGGGCCGCCTCCCAGGCCAGCAGCGGGCCGAGGGTGTGCTCGACGAGCCGGGCGAGCCGGTCGCGGTTGGTGTCGACGCCGCCCCGGGTCAGCTCCCGCTCCAGGGCGAGGGCGCGGGCCGAGGTCACCAACGGGCCGTCGGCGACGGAGGGTTCGGCGGCCGGCACGGTCAGCGCCAGCTCCAGTGTCGTACGGGCCGCGCGCAGCGTGTCGCTCCAGCGCAGCCAGCCGCCGCCCGCCCCGACGGCGTGTCCGACGGCGACGGTCAGCCCCGGCTCGGCGGCGGTACGGAAGGCCTCCTGGACGGCCCGCACGGGGTCGCCGACGACCTTGGCGGGCAGCGCGAGCAGAGCCAGCACGTCGCCGGGGAACGCGGCCCGCAGCACCCCCGCCCCGCCCAGCAGCCGTACCGCCCGGTCCACGGCCGCCACCTCGCGCGTGCCGTGCACCGAGACGCCCACCAGCCGCGCGCCCGGCCCCGGGTGGAAACCGGCCAGGGCCGAGCGGGCCTCGACCTCGGGCTGGTTGAGGGCGGCCCGGTCGGCGAGGTCGGCCAGCAGGGCGGCCGTGTGGTCGTCGCCCCAGGGCCGTACGACGGCACGGCCCGACAGTCCGCGCGCCACGATCGCGCGGTTGGCCGCCTCCGTGATCCGCACGAAGGGCACGACCCGGTGCAGGGCCAGCAGCGGCAGTCCCAGGCGGCGGGCCTCGTCGACGACCTCGGTGGGCATGTGCGGCAGGGAGCGGCCGACCTCCACCGCCAGCCCGGCGGCGCCGCGCGCGGCCAGCTCCCGGACGTACCGGCGGCGGACCTCCTCATCTGCGCCGGTCAGCCCGAAGCCGTTGGTCAGCAGCAGCTCGCCGCCGTCGAGGAAGTTGGCGCCCTCGTAGACCTCGCTGGAGTGGACCCAGCGCACCGGGCGGTCCAGAGCGAGGTGGCCGGCGAGGAGTTCGGGTTCAGCGGCCCGTACGGGGTCGAGGTCCATCACTTCGCGGAGGGTGAGAGCGGCCACGGGCACCTCCTGGGCGTGGACAGTTCGTCCGGCGGCGGGTTGCCGGGAGAGTACTTTCCGCACGTTGCCCTCGTGTTTCGGCCACAGGAGAGTGGGACGTATGGATCAGGCACAGGCACGCACCTGGCTCGCCACGGCCGTCGAGGAGGCCCGCGCCGGGCTCGCCGAGGGCGGCATCCCGATCGGCGCCGCGCTCTACGGCGCCGACGGCACGCTCCTCGGCCGCGGCCACAACCGGCGCGTCCAGGACGGCGACCCCTCGATGCACGCGGAGACGGCGGCGTTCCGGGCGGCGGGACGGCAGCGGTCGTACCGCGGCACGACGATGGTGACCACCCTCTCCCCCTGCTGGTACTGCTCCGGTCTGGTCCGGCAGTTCGGCATCTCCCGGGTGGTCGTCGGCGAGGCGGTGACCTTCCACGGCGGGCACGACTGGCTGGCCGAGCACGGCGTGGAGATCGTGCTGCTCGACGATCCCGAGTGCATCGGCATGATGCGCGACTTCATCAAGGACCATCCGGCTCTGTGGAATGAGGACATCGGTGAGTGACGCCCCTGCCCCGCGCATCCCGACCATCGATCTGCGGCCCTGGCTGGAGGGCGGCGCGGACGCCCGCGCGGCCATCGCCCGGACCGTCGACGAGGCCCTGCAGACCGCCGGGTTCCTGCTGGTCACCGGGCACGGGGTGGACCCGGCCCTGCGCTCGCGGATCCGGGAGGCGGCGCGGTCCTTCTTCGCCCTGCCCGTGGACGTGAAGCAGCCCTACGAGGCGAAGGTCGGCGGCCGCGGCTGGCTCGGGCCGGGCGCCGAGGCCAACGGCCACTCGGAGGGCACCGAGACCCCGCCGGACCTGAAGGAGTCGCTGACCTTCGCGACCCACGAGCCCTTCGAGGACCCGGTGATCAACGCGGAGTGGTACGCGCCCAACGTGTGGCCCGCGGAGGTGCCGGAGCTGCGGACGCTGTGCGCGGAGTACCTGGAGCGGATGGCGGAGCTGGAGAAGCGGCTGCTGTCGCTGCTCGGCGAGGCGCTGGGCCTGGAACCCGACTTCTTCTCCCGGCACATGGACCACCCGACGTACGGGTTCAACATCAACTGGTACCCGGGGACGGACGTCGTCGGGGACCCGCAGCCGGGCCAGTTCCGCATCGGCCCGCACACCGACTTCGGGACGGTGACGATCCTGGACCGGCAGGCCGGCAGGGGTGGACTGCAGGTGTACACCGACGAGGGCGGCTGGGAGGACGCGCCCTACGACCCGGACGCCTTCACCATCAACATCGGGGACCTGATGGCCCGCTGGACCGGCGACCGCTGGCGCTCGGGCCGGCACCGGGTGCTGCCGCCGCCCGCGGACGCGCCGTCCGAGGAGCTGATGTCCCTCGTCTACTTCGGCGAGTGCACGCCGGGCACGCTCGTGGAGTCCGTGCCGGCGCCGGTGGGGCGGGTGGCGTACGAGCCGGTCGACTCGCATGTGTACCTGCGGGAGAAGCTGGACTCGATCACGGTCGGCTGACCAGCTTCTCCCCTCGGCCGCTACACGCCCGCGTAGGAGTGCTTGCCCGAGACGAAGATGTTGACGCCGTAGTAGTTGAACAGCCAGCAGCCGAAGGCGATCAGGGCCAGGTAGGCGGCCTTGCGGCCCTTCCAGCCGGCCGTGGCGCGGGCGTGCAGGTAGCAGGCGTAGGCGACCCAGGTGATGAACGCCCAGGTCTCCTTGGGGTCCCAGCCCCAGTAGCGGCCCCAGGCCGACTCGGCCCAGATGGCGCCCGCGATGATCGTGAACGTCCACAGCGGGAAGACGGCCGCGTTGAGGCGGTAGGAGAACTTGTCCAGGGACGAGGACGCGGGCAGGCGCTCCAGGAACGAGGTGGCGAAGCGGCCGGGCGTGCCGCCGTTCTCCAGCTTGGTCTCGTAGGAGTCCTTGAAGAGGTAGAGCAGCGTGCCGGCCGCGCCGACGTAGAAGACCGCGCCGCACAGGATGGCCGTGGAGACGTGGATGTACAGCCAGTACGAGTGCAGGGCGGGGACGAGTTGGTCGCTCGCGGTGTACAGGACCGTGACGGCGATGCCGAGGTCGAGCAGGACCGTGGTGACCAGGAACAGGCCGAGCCAGCGCACGTTCTTCCGCAGCGCCAGCAGCGTGAGGTACACGGCGACCGCGACGGCGGAGAAGGTGATGTTGAACTCGTACATGTTGCCCCACGGCGCCCGCTCCACCGAGGCCGCGCGGGCGACCACGCCGGTGAGGTGGACGAGGAAGGCGAGCACGGTGAGCGAGATGGCGATGCGCCCGTAGAGGTCGCCCTGCGCGTCCCCGCCGTGCGCCCCGGGCCCATCGGGCACGTCCCGCGCCCCGGCGGAGGACCGCACGACGACCTTGGGCCGCTCCAGTACGGCGGTCCCGCCGGCCTTGTTGACGGTGACGGCCGGGGCGCCCTTGGCCTTCTGCGTGCCGCTCGTGAGCGCGCTGGCCGTGCGGGCGACCTTGCTGCGGCTGCCGAAGAGCCATTCGGCGATGTAGGCGAAGAAGGCCAGGGTGTAGACGGCCATCGCGGAGTAGATCAGCGTGTTGCTGATGTTCGCGAGGTGTTCGTTGGTCGCGGTGGCCAACTCGGTTCCGGCGGAGAGAATCACTTCTTCTCAGCCCCTTCGGCAGGTACGACGCTGGGATCGGGGGTGGTGGTGGCGTCTGGGTCGGTGGGGTCCTCGTCGGGCTCGGGCGCGCCCGGCGCCCGGTCGTAGAGGGTTTCGGCGAGGTCGGCGAGTTCCTCGGGGACCTTGGCGGACTCGCTGCGGCCGAGGCCGGCCATCTCGACGACGGTCACGCCGTCGGGACCGGTGACCGCGCGCACCCAGACGCGGCGGCGCTGGATGAACAGGGAGCCGGCGAGACCGAAGATGGCGACGAGGGAGCCGGCGAGGGCCCAGCCGGTGCCGGGCTGCTGGACGATCTGGAAGTTCGCCCACTCCTTGGTGCCCTCGTAGGTGATGGAGCCGGCGCCGTTCGGGAGCCGCATGGTCTGGCCGGGCTTCAGGTTGTCCCTGAGCTGTTGGCCCTTGGCGTCCTTGTAGGCCTTCACATGCGCCTTGTCGAGCTGGTACACGCTCTGCGGGATGCCGGAGTCGACACCGAGGTCGCCGTGGTACGGGGCCAGGTTGAGCACGGGGTTGAGGAGCCCCGGGAAGGTGGAGGCCGTCTCGCTGCCCTTGGTGTACGTCGGCAGCAGGAAGGCCGAGATGCCGATCTGCTCGCTGACGCCCTTGGCGTTCCTGTAGCCGTCGAGGACCTTGACCACGCCGGTGGAGGTGACGTTGGAGTCGAGCGGCAGGAGGGGTACGGCGTCGCGGTAGACGACGTGGCCCTTGCCGTCCCGGACGGTGATGACCGGGGCGTAGCCGTGGGCGGTGAGGTAGACCTTGGCGTCGCCGATCTCCAGCGGCTCGTTGACCTTGACGAGGTCCTTCTGGTCCTTGCCGTAGGCGCCCTTGCTGTAGGTGAGGGCCGCCTGGAAGGTGCGCGCGGTGCCCCGGTTGGGGCCGCTGGTCTCGTAGGTGCCGGTGAACTTGTCCAGGTTGAAGCTGAACGGCACCAGGTCGTCGGCGGTGAAGAGGCTGCCGGACTTGAAGTCGTCGTACTGCGTCATCGTGTTGGAGAAGCCGTCGCCCTCGACGACCAGCTTGTTGCCCTCGGACTTGTACAGCTGGCCCCAGGCGAAGGCGATCAGCAACACGATGAGCGCGATGTGGAAGGCGAGGTTGCCGGTCTCGCGCAGGTAGCCCTTCTCGGCGGCGACGGCGTCCCCGGCGACGTGCGCGCGGAAGCGGCGCTTCTTGAGCAGGGCGAGCGCGGCCTCACGGACCTGCTCCGGCTCGGCCTCGGTCCGCCAGGTGGTGTAGGCGGGCAGCCGGGTCAGCCGCTTGGGGGCGCCCGGCGGGCGGCCGCGCAGCTGGCCGACGAACTGCCAGGTGCGGGGCACGATGCAGCCGATGAGGGAGACGAACAGCAGGATGTAGATCGCGGAGAACCACACCGAGCTGTAGACGTGGAAGAGGCCGAGCCTGTCGTAGATCGGCGCGAGCGTCGTGTGGGTCTTGCGGAAGGTGTCGACCTTGGTGACGTCGATCCCGGACTGCGGGATGAGCGAGCCGGGGATCGCGCCGAGGGAGAGCAGCAGGAGCAGCAGCAGGGCGACCCGCATGGAGGTCAGCTGCCGCCAGAACCAGCGGACCCAGCCGACGACGCCCAGGGAGGGCAGGTTGGCCGGCTCCTCCACGGGAGCGGTGGACAGCTGGGAGCCGGCCGCGCCGAGGTCGTCGTCGGCCCGCTCGGGGGGCGTACCGGTTTCGGTCTTGCTCATCGATCAGATCCCCACGGTGAAGCCGGCGGACCAGGACTGCATGTCCTGTACGAGGGTGTCCCAGACGCCGGTGACGAGCAGCAGGCCGGTCACGATCATCATCGTGCCGCCGATCCGCATCACCCAGACATAGTGGCGCTTGACCCAGCCGAAGGCGCCGAGCGCCTTGCGGAAGGCGACGGCGGCGAGCACGAAGGGCACGCCGAGGCCGAGGCAGTAGGCGACGGTCAGGATGGCGCCGCGGCCGGCGCTGGCCTGGTTGTAGGAGAGCGCGATCACGGAGGTCAGGGTGGGGCCGATGCAGGGTGTCCAGCCGATGCCGAACAGCGCGCCGAGGACGGGGGCGCCGACGAGGCCGGTCACGGGCCGCTTGTGGAAGCGGAACTCACGCTGGGTCATCCAGGGCATCAGGCCCATGTAGAAGACGCCCATGAGGATCATGAGCGCGCCGAGGACCTTCGACAGGACGCCCTTGTTGTCCTGCAGGGTGTTGCCGAAGTAGCCGAAGAGGGCACCGCTGGAGACGAAGACGGCGGTGAACCCGAGGACGAACAAGGAGGCGCCGGCGACCATCCGTCCCCGGCGGGCCTCGGCGAGGTCGGTGCCGGTGACCCCGGTGACGTACGACAGATAACCCGGTACGAGGGGCAGGACGCACGGGGAGAAGAAGGAGACGAGACCGCCGAGCAGCGCGATGGGCAGGGCGACCAGCAGGGCGCCCGTCATCACCGTCTGGTTCGGGTCCGTCGCCGCGGCGAGCGTGGTGACTGAGGTCACGTCACTTCTCCGCGAGGACGGTGTTGATCATGCCGCGCAGCTTGTCCTCGCTGAGCCCTGTCAGTGAACGGGCGGCGATCCGGCCCTTGCGGTCCAGGACGAGCGTGGAGGGAATGGCCTGCGGGTTCAGCGTGCCCTTCTTGAAGCGGAGCATCAGCTTTCCCGTCGGGTCGTACAGGTTGGGATAGGTGATGCCGTACTGCTTCTCGAAGGCAGCGGCCTTCCCGGTGTTGCTGTCACGGGTGTTGATGCCGACGAACTGGACGCCCTTGCTCTCGAGCTCCTTGGAGATCTTCGCGAAGCCCGGAGCCTCCGCCCGGCAGGGCGGGCACCAGGAGCCCCACACGTTCAGGACGACGACCTTGCCCTTGAACGTGGCCACGTCGGCCTGCCCGCCGTCGACCGTCTTGCCGGAAAGGACCGGGGCCGCGACCCGCTTTCCCTCGGCGACGGTGGAGATGCCGTCCTTGCCCATGACGAAGTTGGTGTCACCGCCGCCGCCCGAGGTGCCGCCCGAGCTGCACGCGGACAGCGTGAGGGCGGCGGCCGCGGCCGTCGCGGCGAGCAGCGTGGCACGGCTTCGGTTCGAGCGCAGAGGGGGGCGACTGGAGGCACTCATGTGAAAAGTTTCGCATGTCCGTTCCGGGGATCTTGCGCACCCCCCTCGTGGGCCCGCCGGCCGCCGGAATCCGCACGTCAGGCGGCCTTTCCGGTGGGTGTGGAGGACGCGGTGGAAGTCTCCTGCAAGAAGGTCTTCCAGCCGCCGGCCGGCTGCTGTCCGACGTCGAGCGTGCGCAGTTTGGCGAGCACCTCCGGCTTCTGTACGTCCATCCAGTCGACGAACTGCCGGAAGGAGACCAGCCGTACGTCCGCGCCCTTCTCCTTCTCCCGGGCGATGTGCTTGAACGCCTCCTCGACGGCGTCCATGTAGATGCCGCCGTTCCAGTGCTCGAAGTGGTTGCCGACGAAAAAGGGTGCCCGATTGCTCTCGTATGCCCGCTTGAAGCCCGATATGTAGGCGTTCGTGGCCTGGGTGCGCCAGGCCGGGTAGTTGTAGGCGGGCGCCTGGGTCGAGTTGATCGACTGGTTGGCCAGCATGTTGTAGTCCATCGACAGGACCTCGAAGGAGCGGCCCGGGAACGGGATCTGCTGCAGCGGCAGGTCCCAGATGCCCAGCTTCTTGTCGGGCCAGACCTGGCGGCCGCCGGGCGAGGAGGCGTCGTAGCGCCAGCCGAGCTCCTTGGCCGTGGGCAGCAGGTTGTTCTGGCCGAGCAGACAGGGGGTGCGGCCGCCGACGAGTTCCTTCTCGTAGTCGAAGGGGAGCGAGGGCAGGTCGCTCCAGCCGGTGTTGGTCCGCCACTCCTTCACGAAGGACTTGGCCTGCTGGATCTCGCTCCGCCACTGGGCGGGCGTCCAGTTGCCGACCGTGCCGTAGCCGGAGCAGAAGTGGCCGTTGAAGTGGGTGCCGATCTCGTGCCCTTCGAGCCAGGCGCGGCGCACGTTGGTGAGCGTCGCCTTGACGTGCTCGTCGGTGAGGTAGCCGATGTCGGAGGCGCCGCGCGGGTTGTTCGGCGGGTTGTAGAGCCGCTTCTTCGACTCGGGCAGCAGGTACAGCCCGGAGAGGAAGAAGGTCATGGACGCGCCGTGCTGCTTCGCCAGGTCCAGGAAACGCGGGAAGAGGCCGTTGCCGACCTCCCCGGCGCCGTCCCAGGAGAAGATGACGAACTGGGGCGGGGTCTGGCCGGGCTCCAACGGCTCGGGCTTCCTCGGCTGGTGGGGCTGCTTGCCGGTGAAGGAGGTCGAGCCGTCGCCGAGGGGCCGGGCCGGGTGGGACGTACCGCCGGACTTGCCGCCGCCCTTGGAACCCGAGGCGTGCTTCGACCCGTCTGACGGCTTGAGGGAGCCGCAACCCGAAAGTCCGGCGGCGGCCGCGGCGCCCGCGCCGAGACCGAGCATCCCCCTGCGAGAAAGAGCGCGCATTCCATCCCCGATTCGTCATGTACTCCGGTGGTCACCCATTCAGAGGACATGACGAACAGGGGGGTTCCCCTCGATCACATTGATCTCGTCACAAATGTCACGAACGTGTCATAAGTAATGGCGAGAGTTCGCAAAAACAGGCGGGGCGGGCGGCGGACGCACCACCACCCGCCCGCCGGTTCAGCGGGTCTGGTAGTCGACCAGCTTCAAGATGTACCGCTGCGGGGCACCGCAGGACGTCTTCGACGTCTTGTCGACGCCCACCCACGGGCCGTAAGACGTCACGTTCTTGCCGGTGACGCCGTCCTCGCACGTCAGCTTGACGCGCACCTGGCCCGAGCCGGCACGGCAGATCGCGAACCCCGAGTTGTCGTCACCGGTGGGCCTGCCCACCTGACACTGGCTCGGCGCGGCGCTCGCGGCGGTCGCACCCGCGATCGGCACGGCGACGGCGATGCCGGTCAGCACCAACGGCGTCATCGCGAGCGACGCCAGCTTCTTCGTCTTCATGGTTGTTCCCCCTTCTCTCCGCCTGATGGTCGGTCAGGCGGCCGGGTCCGGGGCCTGGCAAACGGCTCCGGCGATGGTCGCCGGAGACGCTACCCAAGATCCATTAGACGTGTCCATGTCTTTTGGCAGGGCCTTCCCTAGGCCCCGAAGGCCTTGCCCTTTCCCTGGACCGGCTTCGCGCCCGCCCGCAGGTGGGCCGGGACGAGATCGATGGCGGGCTCGCTGTAGCCCACGGACACGATCTTGTCACCCTGGTACGTGAAGCTCGTCAGCGAGGCCAGCGTGCACTGCCGCTTGCGCGGGTCGTGCCACAGCCGCCGCCGCTCGACGTACGACCGCACGGTCCAGATCGGGAGCTGGTGGCTGACGAGGACGGCCTCGTGGCCCCGCGCCTGCTCCTTGGCGGACTCCAGCGCCTGCATCATCCGTACGACGATGTCGACGTACGGCTCGCCCCACGACGGCCGGAACGGGTTGGTCAGGAACTTCCAGTTGGCCGGCTTCCTGAGCGCGCCGTCCCCGACGCCGAAGGTCTTGCCCTGGAAGACGTTGTCGGCCTCGATGAGCCGCTCGTCGGACGCGAGGTCGAGTCCGTGCGCCTTGGCGACCGGCGTCGCGGTCTCCTGGGCGCGCTCCAGCGGGGAGGCGCAGACGTAGGTGATGTCACGGGAGGCCAGGTGCTCGGCGACCCGGTCGGCCATCTGCCGCCCCAGCTCGGACAGGTGGTACCCGGCGAGACGGCCGTAGAGGATGCCGTCCGGGTTCTCGACCTCGCCGTGCCGCACGACGTGGACGACGGTGATGTCCTTGTTGTTGTCGGTCTGCTCGCTCATGCCGCCGTGGCCTCCGCCGCCGCTCGGGCCGCCGCCGGGAGGGCGTCGGCGATGCGCTGCACGGCCTGCTCGTCGTGGGCCGTGGACACGAACCAGGACTCGAAGGACGAGGGCGGGAGGTAGACGCCCTGCGCCAGCATCGAGTGGAAGAACGCGGTGAAGCGGAAGGAGTCCTGCCGCTTGGCGTCCTCGTAGTCACGGACGTCCCGGTCCGCGAAGAAGACGGAGAACATGTTGGAGGCGTTCTGCAGCCGGTGCGCGACGCCCTCCTTGCTCAGCGCCTCCGTCACCAGCCCCTGGATCGTCTCCGACACCGAGTCGACCTTGGCGTAGGCGGGGTCGTCGAGCAGCCGGAGCTGGGCGAGACCGGCGGCGGTGGCGACCGGGTTCCCGGAGAGGGTGCCGGCCTGGTAGACGGGCCCGGCGGGCGCGAGGTGCTCCATGACGTCGGCGCGGCCGCCGAAGGCCGCGGCCGGGAAGCCGCCGCCCATGACCTTCCCGAAGGTCATCAGGTCGGGCCGCACCCCGTCGATGCCGAACCACCCTGCCCGGCTGGTGCGGAACCCGGTCATGACCTCGTCGGAGATGAAGAGGGCGCCGTTCTCGGAACAGGCGTCCTTCAGTCCCTGGTTGAAGCCGGGGCGGGGCGGTACGACGCCCATGTTGCCCGGCGAGGCCTCGGTGATGACGCAGGCGATCTCACCGGGGTGCCGGTGGAAGGCCTCGTTGACGGCCTCCAGGTCGTTGTAGGGCAGGACGATCGTGTCGCCGGCCTGGGCCCCGGTCACGCCGGGCGTGTCGGGAAGGGCGAAGGTCGCCACCCCGCTGCCCGCCGCGGCGAGGAGCGAGTCGACGTGGCCGTGGTAGCACCCGGCGAACTTGATCACCTTGTTGCGCCGGGTGAAACCGCGGGCGAGCCGGATGGCGCTCATGGTGGCCTCGGTGCCGCTGCTGACGAGCCGGACCTGCTCGACGGGCTCCACCCGGGCGACGATCTCCTCCGCGAGCGCGACCTCGCCCTCACCGGGAGTGCCGAAGGAGGTACCGCGCGAGACGGCGTCCTGGACGGCGGCGATGACCTCGGGGTGGGAGTGCCCGAGGATCATCGGGCCCCAGGAGCAGACGAGATCGACGTACTCCCGCCCGTCCGCGTCCGTCAGATACGGGCCCGAACCGGACACCATGAACCGGGGCGTACCGCCCACGGCGCGGAAGGCGCGCACCGGGGAGTTCACGCCGCCGGGCGTGACGGCGGACGCGCGGTCGAACAGCGCCTGCGACACGGGGGCTTCGTAGGAATATGGCAGTTCGCTCATGACCAGCGACTTCTCCGACCTTCTCGGGACTGCTCGGGACCACTCACTTCGGCTCCGGTTGCCTGTGACCTCCTCAGGGTAGGCCAGCGGGTACGGACGGCAGGGAGTGCGCTGCTGACCGGGGAAACAGTGGCGCCCCGAGTCGATCTGCGAAACTGGGTCCTGATACACACAGCTCAAACGGCCTTCTCGTACGTATGCATGTACGCAGGCGTGTTCAGAGGCTGCGAAGATCCTGCGGACAGGTGTTTCAGCGCACGTTTCGGCGGGCGGCCGTGGGGGAGGTCACTGACACGATGATCGGGTTGCGCGGCGGGGGCCACGCGTCCTAGAAAAGCAGTCGGGTGGAGATATGCATCGCGGTGGCGGACTGGGCGAGGGGACTGACGACCTGGGTCCTCGACGTGCCCGGCGGGGAAGGCACCGACGCGAGGCGGAGGAAGCTACCGAGACACGTCAGAGTCAGGGTGTACCGAGTGAGCCCGAGCAGTTCGATCGGCGCGGCGACCGCCGGCTCGACAGCCTGCGGGCCGGGAGCAGGAATGGTGGTCGGGTGGGGGTGACGTACAAGTACTTCGGCGCGCCGGACGGTGCGACCGCGGCCCGCGTCCCGATCTCGATGCGCCCCGAGGAACTCGGCGGCGACGAGCTCGGCATGAACGGCATGTTCACCAAGATCAAGCCGGAGACGATGGCGGCGATGGTGCTGACGGGCATCGAAGGCGTGCCCCTGCACAAGGTCCCGCCGCTGGAGCTGGTGGTCCTGCACCCCGACTACGCGGTCGTCAAGCTCCCGATGACGGTGGTCGACCCCCTGCGCGGCATAGGCGAGGAGGCGGTGGGCGCGGCGGCGTTCATCTGGTCGACGGTCCCGGACCGGGGCGGCCCGCGGGATGCCTTCAACGTCTACCAGCTGCTGCACGAGTGGCAGGACTTCAGCCACCGGTTGCACGAGGCGGGGCACCAGCCGTACTGCCTGGTGTGGCCCTGATCCCTCGTTGATCCCTGGGTCTGCGTCCGGTCCCGGGCCGTCGCGCAGCCGCCCCCTGTCCGCTCCGCCGCCCTGGGCGCAAAGTGCCCGGGTTTCCCATGCCCTGCCGGGGCAACCCGAGGGGGAACCGCACGGACGGCACCGGCCCCGGGTGCCGCCGTTCCGCCTGGGGTGGGGAGAAGGTCATGAAGGCGCTCGCGTACCACGGCTCTGGACAGCCCTGCCGGGAGGACGTCGCCGCCGGGCGACCGCCCGGCGTCCGCGAGGTCGATGCCGGCGTCCGGTGACCGGCCCGTGTTCGCCGTCGCGCTCGCGACACCGGTCGTCCTGCTGGGCATGGTGATGGGGCTGTCCGCCTTCGAGGACTGGCTCTTCCCCCGCTCTCCGGACTGCACCGCGCCTCCGGCGCCCGCCGCGCCCGACCGGCGGTCAGCGCACTCCGCGGGGTCCGCGCCCGCGCCGCCCGTCGAGGAGGTTCGGCACGCCCCCGTCGCGAACCCGCCTCGTGACCGGGCCCCCCGTCACCGCGCCGGACGCCGGCGCCGCCGGACCCTTCCGGCGCGGGCGGCCACGTCCGGTGGTGGGCACCGACGGCTCCCGCGGCGGCCGCCCCGCCCCGAGACGGCCGGGCGTCCGAGCCCGTCGTAGCCGAGAGCACGCCGGATGTGCACGCGGGGTCCCGCCCGGCCGGGTCAGCTCTTGCTGAGCCGTGGCCCGCTGTCGCCCGTGCCGTGCAGCACGGCCAGGCGGTGACGGTACTCGTCCTCGTCGATCTCGCCCCGCGCGAAGCGCTCGGCGAGCAGCTGCTCGGCGGTGGACCCCGCCGGGCGGCGCGGCGCGGTGCCGGTGGACGTCGGGGAGTCGTCCGACCGGGACATGGCGCGGAAGTACATCACGCCGAGCGCGATGAGCACGGCCCAGAAGAGGATCATGCCGACCGACATCGTGAACCAGCCCCACCCGCTGACATCGTGGTCGTACCAGAACATCACGGCACTCACCCTCTCGCGGCCGGACCGCCACGGACCGGACACCCGCGACCGCTGCCCGACGTCTCACCCCCACCATCCCGCCCACCCGGGGCACGGGGATGGGCCGGTGGGGACAGCGCACCGGGCCGATGGACCCTCCCGCGCCGACCCGCCCCGCGGCTTCAGCCGGACAGGGGGACGTCGCCGTCGCCGACGCACTTCCCGTGCCGCGCGACCGTTCCGACCACCCGGCTCATGGCCACCAGCACCTCGTCCGTACCGGCGAACCGGCCGGAGATCGTGACCTCGACGGCGGGGTCGCGGCCGTAGGTGACGAGGACCCTGCGGGTGCTGCCGGGCCTGGCCGGGCGCCACACCCAGTCCACGCCGTCGACGCTCAGGCAGGCGTCCGTCGTCGGGGCGGGTGGCTCGACGCCACAACGTGCGGTGACCTCGCCGTCGCCCCACACGCCGACCCCGGGCAGCGAGGTGCCGTCCCGGCGCCGCCCGCCGACACCGTCCGGGTAGGCCCGCGCGATCCGCGCGCACTGCGGTGTGCCACCCGCGGCGGCGGCCTCGATCCCGAAGTCCGGCGCGCTCACCTCACGCGCCACGAGCACGCCCCCGACGACGATCCCGACCCCGCCCACCACGACGGCCACCCGCACCCGCCGCCCACCCCGTAATGCCCTCACAAGCCCGGTCCTCCCCCCCACGGCCGACACACCCGCCGCCCCGGCCGGGAAGTCTCCCACGGGCACCACCCCCGCCCGGCCGCCCCCGTCTCACCCCCCGTCGCGCACCCCACCACCAGGGATGCCGCCGACGGTGAAGCCGATCACCGCGCCGCCTCCGTCTCGTTGCAGGGCGAAGGGGGCGCCGCCGTGGGCCATGGCGACCTCGCGGACGATCGACAGGCCCAGGCCGGAGCCCGGCAGGGATCTCGCGTCGGCGGCCCGGTAGAAGCGGTCGAAGATGCGGATCAGGTCGGGGCCGGCGACGCCGGGGCCGCGGTCGAGGACCTCGACGCGGACGGTGCCGGGGCGGGCGGGGCCGTGGACGGCGATCTCGATGGGGCCGTTGCCCTCCCGGTCGAACTTGGCCGCGTTCTCGACGAGGTTGGACAGCGCGCGGGTGAGCATTCCGGGCCGGCCGTCGGTCGTGGTGTCGCCGCTCGCGCGGACGGTGATGTCGCGGCCGGTGCGGCGCCGCGCCAGCCCGGCGACGTCCTCGGCGATGTCGGCGAGGTCCACCCGCTGCGGCGGCTCGGTGTCCGACTGGCCGGCCGCCAGGTCCACCAACTCGTTGACCAGGTCCGTCAGTTCGCGGGCCTCCTGGCCGAGGTCGGCGACGAGCTCCTCGCGGGTGGCGGGCGGCAGCTCGTCGATGCGGCGCAGCAGCGAGATGTTGGTGCGGAGCGAGGTCAGGGGGGTGCGCAACTCGTGGCCCGCGTCCTGGACGAGCCGGCGCTGGTCCTCCTCGGACTGGGCCAGCCGCCCCAGCATGCGGTCGAAGGCGCGGCCGAGGCGGCCCACCTCGTCGTAGCCGGCGACCGGTACCTCGATGCCGAGCTGCCGGGTGCGGGCGACGTCCTCCGCGGCCGAGGTCAGGATGATCAGGCGGCGGGTGATGCGCCGGGCCAGCCACCAGCCGAACAGACCGGCGGCCGTGACGACCGCGCCCATGAGGATGAGCGTGCGCTGCTGCAGGGCCCGCAGCAGGTCCTCGGTGTCGCTGAACTCCTGCGCGACCTGCACCGCCCCCCGCCCGGCGCCGAGGGAGACGGTCGCGATGCGGTAGACGTCCGCGTCGACGTCCACGTCCTTGTGCTCGACCATCTTCCCGGCCGCCCGTGCGGCCGCGATCCTGCGGTCCTTGGCGATGACCGGCAGGCCCGGGCTCCCGGAGTCGACGACCTTCCCGTCCGGCCCCAGCACCTGCACGTCCGTCCGCGCCGGACGGACGATGTCGTGTCCCGGGGCGGAGGAGGAGAAGTCGTCCGGGGTCATCCGGTGCTGGCGCACCTCGTCCCGCAGGTCCTGCACCACCTGGTCGAAGACGGACTCCTGGTCGACCCGGACCAGCCGCGCGGCGGCGTTGTACGACAGCACGCCGACCAGCACGGTGACGGCCGCGGTGACCGTGGCGAACGACACGGCGAACGTGGTGCGCAGGGAGACCAGCCCGGGCCGCCGTCTGGCCAGCAGCCGCCTGAGCCGGCCCACTCAGTCCTCCCGCAGCACGTAACCCACGCCACGGACCGTGTGGATGAGCTGCGGGGCGCCGGGCTCGTCGAGCTTGCGGCGGAGGTAGCCGACGTAGACGGCGAGGTTCTTGGAGCCGGGGCCGAAGTCGTAACCCCAGATCCGGTCGTAGATCGTCGAGTGGTCGAGGACTATGCCCGCGTTGCGTACGAGCAGTTCCAGCAGCTCGAACTCGGTGCGGGTCAGCTCCAGCTCGCGCTCCCCGCGCCAGGCGCGGCGCGCCTGCACGTCCATGCGCAGACCGGCCGCCTCGATCTGCCGGTCGGCGGAGGCGGGCGGGACCTCCTTCGGTACGTCGGCGACGGCGCCGTTCTCGGAGGCCGTCCGGCGCAGCAGGGCGCGCAGCCGGGCGAAGACCTCCTCGACGTCGAAGGGCTTGACGACGTAGTCGTCGGCGCCCGCGTCGAGGCCGGCGATGCGGTCCGCGGTCTCGACGAGCGCGGTGAGCATCAGGATGGGGGTGCGGTCCCCCTCGGCGCGCAGCACCCGGCAGACCTGGAGGCCGTCGATGCCGGGCATCATCACGTCGAGGAGGAGCACGTCGGGCGGGGTGCGGTGGGCCTGCGCCAGCGCCTCGACGCCGTCGGCGACCGCGGTGACCTGGTAGCCCTCCAGGGTCAGGGCGCGTTCCAGGGCGTGACGGATGGCGCGGTCGTCTTCGGCGAGCAGCACAGTTTGGGGCACGGGACCAGTTTGCCAAGGGCAGCCGCCGTTCAGCCGGGTGAGCTGGGCTACCATCGGCCTTTTTTACCGCGCTCTCACCGTCACAGAGGCAACCGCGACCCTACGCCTACCGTCTTCTCACCGTAGGTCGCGGGCCGCCCGGCCCGCGGCAAGGCGGCCCGGACGGGCCCGGTCCTCAGACGCCGGACGGGCCGGCCGGCTGCAGCGCCGCCAGCTGTTGCGCGAACGGCACCACTTCGAGGTCGTCCTTGGCCGGCCGTGCCGCCGACAGCCCCGTCATCAGCGCGGCCAGCTCGCCCGCCGCCCGCTCGATCCGTCCGTCCAGCCCCTCGGCGCCCCAGTCCTCCGAGGCGGCGTACACCCCGGTGGGCACGACCACGGCCCGCAGGTAGGCGAACAGCGGGCGCAGCGCGTGCTCCAGCACCAGCGAGTGCCGGACCGAACCGCCGGTCGCCGCGATCAGCACCGGCGTGCCCTCCAGCGCGTCCTTGTCGAGGACGTCGAAGAAGGACTTGAACAGCCCGCTGTAGGAAGCGGAGAACACCGGGGTGACGACGATCAGTCCGTCGGCGTTCGCCACGGCGTCCTGCGCGCCGGACAGGGCGCGGCCAGGGAACCCGTTGGTGAAGTTGTGCGCGATCTCCACGGCGAGGTCACGCAGCTCGACCACCTCGACCTCGACCGGGGTGTGCCGGTCCACGGCCGCGGCCAGCCGGTCACCCAGCAGCCGGGTGGACGAGGGCACGCTCAGCCCCGCCGAGACGACGACGAGCTTCATACGGTGGTCTCCTTCCGTGCGGCGGCGAGCAGGGACGTGTGGGTGGGCGCCTCGGGCACGTCGGCCGGGCGGCCGACCGCGAACTCCTTGCGCAGCACCGGCACGACCTCCTCGCCGAGCATGTCGATCTGCTCCAGGACGGTCTTCAGCGGCAGCCCGGCGTGGTCGACGAGGAACAGCTGGCGCTGGTAGTCGCCGGCGTACTCGCGGAAGGCCAGCGTCTTCTCGATCACCTGCTGCGGGGAGCCGACGGTCAGCGGGGTCTGGTCGGTGAAGTCCTCCAGGGAGGGCCCGTGGCCGTAGACCGGGGCGACGTCGAAGTAGGGGCGGAACTCGCGCACCGCGTCCTGGGAGTTCTTCCGCATGAACAGCTGGCCGCCGAGGCCGACGATCGCCTGCTCGGGCGTGCCGTGGCCGTAGTGCGCGTACCGGGTCCGGTACAGCTCGACCATGCGCTTGGTGTGGTCGGCGGGCCAGAAGATGTTGTTGTGGAAGAAGCCGTCGCCGTAGTAGGCGGCCTGCTCGGCGATCTCCGGCGAGCGGATGGAGCCGTGCCAGACGAAGGGCGGTACACCGTCCAGCGGGCGCGGGGTGGAGGTGAAGCCCTGCAGCGGGGTGCGGAACTTGCCCTCCCAGTCGACCACGTCCTCGCGCCACAGGCGGCGCAACAGCGCGTAGTTCTCTATCGCGAGGTTGATGCCCTGGCGGATGTCCTGCCCGAACCAGGGGTAGACCGGGCCGGTGTTGCCGCGGCCCATCATCAGGTCCACCCGGCCGTCGGCCAGGTGCTGGAGCATCGCGAAGTCCTCGGCGATCTTCACCGGGTCGTTGGTGGTGATGAGGGTGGTGGAGGTGGAGAGGATCAGCTTCTCCGTCTGCGCGGCGATGTAACCGAGCATGGTCGTCGGGGACGAGGGGACGAACGGCGGGTTGTGGTGCTCGCCGGTCGCGAAGACGTCCAGGCCGGCTTCCTCGGCCTTCAGCGCGATGGCGACCATGGCCTTGATCCGCTCGCGCTCGGTCGGCGTACGGCCGGTCGTCGGGTCCGGCGTGACATCGCCGACGCTGAAGATCCCGAACTGCATGGTCGCTCAACCTCCAAAGTTGTTGACCGTTAAACTATACCGGCAAACGAGGGCCGGGCTCCGGGTATTCCGCGCGTTGTCAGTGCCCCGTCCTACGATCCGGACATGGCCGCCGCACGCCGTGACACCCGAGGCATCGTCGGGGCCGCGGACTTCCTCGCCCGCGTGGAGTTCCGCCGCCCGGACGCCGCCGAGCCGCTGCGCAGGTATGTCGAGCACTACTGGCTGATCGACTGGGACCTGCCCGAGCCGTACGTCTCGCACGTGGTCCCGCACCCGGCCGTCCATATCGTCTTCCAGCGGTTCGAGGGCCAGGAGCCGTTCGTGGAGGTCACCGGCGTCCAGCACGGCCTGTTCACCCAGAAGCTGGAGGGGCGGGGCCGGGTCTGCGGCGTGAAGTTCCGCCCGGGCGCCTTCCGCCCCTTCGCGCCGGAGTCGCCGGTGAGCGAGTGGACGGGCCGCCGGGTCCACTCCCCCGAGGCCTTCCCGGGCGCCGACCTCGCGGCGGTCCTGACCCCCGACGACGAGGCGGCCCGCATCGCCGCCCTCGACGCCTTCCTCCTCGCCCTGGACCCGCGGCCCGATCCCCAGGCCGAGCTCGCCACGGCCCTGGTCGAGCGGGCGCGCACCGACCGCGGCATCCGCCGGGTCACCGAACTGGCCCGCACCGAGGGCATGTCCGTACGGCTCCTGCAGCGGCTGTTCGCCGGGTACGTCGGCGTGGGACCGAAGTGGGTCATCCTGCGCTACCGCATCCACGAGGCCCTGGAGCGCGCCGAGAGCGCGGACCGGATCGACTGGGCGGCGCTCGCCGCCGACCTCGGCTACGCCGACCAGGCCCATCTGGTACGGGACTTCACGACGACGGTGGGAGTGCCGCCGGCGGCGTACGCGGCGCAGGGCCTGCACTGACCCGCACCCGGTAAATGCGCTTGACCGTACCGGCCGTCCCCTCGATATTTACCTGCGTGACACAGATTCTTCGTAACGCAGTGGATAGTCCTCCGCTGACTTCGCGCGCCCGCTGGGCCGTCCTCGCGGTGGTCCTCGCCGCCGACGTCCTCGACCTGCTCGACGCGACCATCACCAACATCGCCGCGCCGACGATCACGCGGGACCTGGGCGGGGGCGCCGGGCTCGTGCAGTGGCTCGGCGCCTCCTACGCGCTCGCGCTCGGCGTGCTGCTCGTGCCCGGCGGACGGCTCGGCGACCGGTACGGGCGCCGCCGGCTCTTCCTGACCGGACTCGCCGGGTTCGTCGCGGCCTCCCTGGCCTGCGGGCTGGCCCCGAACCCGGCGGCACTGGTCGTCGCACGGCTCGTCCAGGGCGCCTTCGGGGCGCTCGTCATTCCGCAGGGCTTCGGCATCCTCGGCGCGACCTGGCCCCGCGACCAGATCGGAAAGGCGTTCAGCCTCTTCGGGCCGGTCATGGGACTGTCCGCGGTCGGCGGGCCGATCCTCGCCGGATTCCTCGTCGACGCCGACCTCGCAGATCTCGGCTGGCGCCCCATGTTCCTGATCAACCTGCTCCTGGGCGGCGCCGCCCTCATCGCCGCCGCCCGCCTGCTCCCCCGGGACAGCGGTGACGCGTCCGTCGCCGTCGACGGCCCCGGCTCCGCGCTCCTCGCGGGCGCCATGCTGGGCCTGCTCGGCGGGCTGATCGACGGCTCGGACGGCGGCTGGGGAACCCGGCCGCTCGCCCTGCTCCTCGCGGGCCTCGCCCTGTTCGCCGCCTTCTGCCACCGCCAGCGCACGGCCTCCGACCCGCTGATCCGCCCGAGCCTGCTGCGCAACCGCGGCTTCACCTCGGGTCTCGTCCTCGGTGTCCTCGCCTTCGCCGCGGTCGCCGGCCTGCTCTACACCGTCTCCCTCTACCTCCAGCGCGGCCTCGGCCGCTCCCCCGCGGGCACCGCGCTCGGCCTGATCCCCCTGTCCGCCGGGATCGTCGTCGCGTCCATCGCCTGCTACCGCCTGATCCACCGCCACGGCCGCCGACTCGTCGTCGCCGGGCTGCTGCTGATCCTCGCCGGCTGCGGCTGCCTGGCCCTGGCCGCCGAAGGGCCCGCGTGGGCCCTCGTCCCGCCGCTCCTCCTCGTCGGCCTGGGCATGGGCACCTGCTTCGGCACCGTCTACGACGTCACCATCGGCGACATCGCCCCCGAGGAGGCGGGCAGCGCGAGCGGCTCGCTCAACGCGGTGCAGCAACTGGCCAACGCCGTCGGGGCGGCGGCCGTCACCACGGTCTACTTCCACACCGTCGGCGACGGCGAGACCCACGCCCTCTACGCGAGCCTCACCACCGTCGCCGCGTCCATCACCCTGTGCCTGCCCCTCGTACGCCTGCTACCCCGCAAGGCACCGGCCGAGCAGCATCACTAGGGGACCAGCACCAGCCGGCCGCGCACCCCGCCCTCCGCGAGGCGGGCGTGGGCCTTGGGCGCGTCCTCCAGGGAGAAGGTCTCGGCGACCCGGAGGGTCAGCACCCCCTGGTCCACCAGTGCGGCGAGCTCGGCCAGGCGCGCGCCGTCGGGGCGGACCGCGACGGACGTCGTCCGTACCCCGCGCACCGAGGCCGGCTCCCCGCCGGGCCGTACGCCGACGTAGGCGCCGCCGTCCCGTATCCACTCCAGGGCCGCCTCCCCGAGCACCGCGGCGTCCAGCACGGCGTCGACGGTGCCGGCGCCGACGGGGCCGGAGGTGAAGTGCGCCGCGCCCAGGGACCGTACGAGTTCCTCGTCGGCCGCCCTGGCCTGCGCGGTCACCGAGATCCCCCGGCCGGCGGCGAGTTGGACGGCGAAGCCGCCGACCGCGCCCGCCGCGCCGGTGACCAGCAGGGACCGCCCCTCGGTCAACTCCAGCAGGTCCAGGGCCTGTGCGGCGGTCAGGGCGTTCAGGGGCAGCGTCGCGGCGTGCACGGCGTCGACCGTGGCCGGCGCCTTCGCGACCGCGTCCGTGTCCACGACGACGTACTCGGCGTGCGTCCCCACCGGCCGCACCATGCCGGGGTCGAGGGCCACCACCTGGTCGCCGACGCTCCACGCCGTGGCCACGCCCGTCGCGTCCACCGTCCCGGCGACGTCCCAGCCGAACCCGATCTGCTTGCCCGCGCCTCCGAAGAACCCCTCCCGCACCCCGGCGTCCACCGGGTTCAGCGTGGCCGCCGCCACCTTGATCCGTACCTGCCGCGCCCCCGGCTCGGGCAGTTCGGTCTCCACGACCTCGACGGCCTCGGGTCCGCCGAAGTGCCTCACCACTGCTGCGCGCATCTCAACTCTCCCTGATTCATGGGTATTTGTGTCGCTTTTCTGCGTACAGCGACAACCCTAGGAAGAGTCGCTATCCTTTCGGAAGTAGTTACCTGAGAGTGCCTATGTCCCCCGGAGGGAAGCCATGGCGACCACGACCGCGGCCCAGCGGCGCGAACAGGCACGCGCCGAGTACGACGCCTTCATCAAGGCCTGCCCCACCAACGAGCTGCTCGGCCGCCTCAGCGACAAGTGGGTCAGCCTGGTCGTCGCGGCCCTCTCCGGCGGCCCCATGCGCTACAGCGACCTCAGCCGCAAGATCGCCGGCGTCAGCCCCAAGATGCTCACCCAGACGCTGCGCACCCTGGAGCGCGACGGCATCCTCTCCCGCACCGTCACCCCGTCCGTCCCGGTCCGCGTCGACTACGAACTCACCCCGCTGGGCGGCAGCCTCGCCCTCCTGCTGACCGCCGTGAAGGACTGGGCGGAGACCCACATCGAGGAAGTCCACGAGGCGCGGGGCCGCTACGACACGGAGAACGCCTAGAGGCGCGCGGCGGTCGCGAGCCGCCGCGCCCCTCTTCCCTCCCCTACTCGCGCACCTGCTCCGGCACCCTCGGGGCCGACGGTGCGGGACCGCGGCGGCCGTCCGCCGGACGAGGCACGGTCCCGAGCCCGGACACCCGCCCCGGCACCGGTGCCCGCAGGCCGTGGCGCCGGGCCGCGCGCCGCAGGAGGTGCGCCAGGAACACGTAGAAGCGGTCGGGAAGGAACACGGCGTCCGCGATGATCATCGTGGCCGAGAACAAAGGCAGCCCCAGGACCACCGCGATGGCGAGGTGCATGCCCAGCAGCGCGGCGAGAACGGGGTACTTGAGCCTGCCGAAGAGCACGAACGGGAAAGCGACCTGCGTGAGCACGGTCAGGTAACCGACGGCCGCCAGCACGAGCGGGTACTGGTCCACCAGATGGGACAGCTCGGGCCACGGCTGGAAGAGGTCGAGGTTCAGCACGTAGTGGAGAGCGGTGCCGTCGTCCCAGAAGGAGCCCTGGACCTTGTAGAGGCCTGCCGATCCGTACAGGAAGCACACCTGCGCCGCGATGACGAAGACGCCGCAGTTGTGCACCACCGTGGCCAACGTGAGCCGCGCTTCCCCGAGTTGCCGGGCGGCGGGGCCTCGCTCCCGCCGCGGTACGCCGTCCGCACGTGCCGCCCTGATCCGCTCTCTGCGCGCGTCCAGCGACCAGCGGCGCCCGCACGCGGTGAGGACGAGGTAGAGGGCCATGAGCAGCAGGAGGTTGTCGCCGCCGTCCGTCATGAAGATCGCTCTGGCGTGGAAGGAGGCGACCACGGCGGCGAAGAGCACGGACGTGGCCCGGGTCCGCCAGCCCAGCATGAACAGCGCGGACGTCACGAGGGCCAGCGCGTAGCACAGCTCGAAGTACACCCGGCTGTCCGACAGGATCAGGAAGCTGTACCAGCCCGTCTGGTCGAAGAGCTGTGCCGCCAACGCGGGGGTCCACGGGGAGTCGGGGCCCCAGATCTCGTCGCGGTGCGGGAACTCGCGCAGGAGGAAGACCAGGTAGAGCAGCCCGTAGCCGATGCGCAGAACCGACGTCGCGTACAGCGACACCGGGCGGCCGGTGACAAGTTCCCAGAACGCGTCGGTCCGGGTCAGGAGCCGACGGTGGAGCGAGCCCGAGGCCCGGGCCGCCCGGCCCGCGGACCGGTCCGGTGCGGCCGCCGGGGCGGGGAGTTCGCTGATCCGCTCATTTCCCATGAGGGCTCACCTTCCACCAGGGCAGGAGCCGGTTCTCCACCGGCGTCGGAGGCCGGTGCCCGGTCGCCGTACCGGGCGCGGCGACGGGCAGGGTGACGACCCGCAGCTGGACGAACTCGAACGGGCCGCGATGCTGACCGGCCACGCGGTCGGCGGCGATGTTGACCAGGTACTTCTGCATCATCTCGGCCCGAGGCGAGCGTGCCGTGTCGTCCTGGCCGTGCGTGTCGACGTAGGAGGCCCAGGCGCGGCGCAGCAGGTTCTGGGCGGTGTGACTCGGAAACGGATCGTGCTCGACGGCGGCTCGGTCCAGGGCGGTCAGGTCGATCCATCGACTGACCCGCGTCGAGCCGTCGGACGCCGTGTGCGCGGTTCTCACCAGGACCCGCCGGTTGACGTTGTCGGGGTTGGGGGCGAAGAGCCGCCAGTTCTGTTCGAAGAGGGGATACACCCAGGCGTCGACCTGCCGGCTGTACCGCTTGGAGACGGGATTGGGCGGCGCCACGTGCAGAAAGACGGCACCGACATGGACCAGAGCCGCCGCCAGGCACAGGAGGACGGCGGCGTGCAGCCCCGCTCTCAGTGGCGCGGCACCCGGGGGCTGCCCGCCGGGCGGGGCCGTGTCGCCCTGCCGCTCCCCGGGAAGCGGACGGGTATCGGACCGCCCGGTTTCCGTCACGCGCGCTGAATCAATTCCGCTCGACACCGCCCACCTTGCTTTCTCGTATCCGTTGTCCGGCGTCCGAGGTTTCTGTGACCGGCACCGACGGCGCGCGGCGGAATCGAGGAATTCCCGCCGCGCGCCGTCATCCGGTGCAGAGATCTCTCACGGTCGCCGACTAGGCTTCGTGGCCTTCCTTGGCGTCCTGGCCCTCGGGCTTCGGAGCGTTGCCGTAGCCGTAACCGCCATAGCCGCCTTGGCCGTTGTGGTCGTCGGGCTTTCCGCTGTAACCGTGGCCGTTGTGCTCCTCGGGCTTGCCGCCGTAACCGTGGCCGTTGTGCTCCTCGGGCTTGCCGCCGTAGCCGTGGCCGTTGTGCTCCTCGGGCTTGCCGCCTTGTTCGTGGCCCGGCTTGCCGTGCTCACCTTGGTGCTCATGGCCCGGCTTGCCGTGGTGTCCGGGGCCGCCGTGGCCCGGGCCGCCGGGTTGGCCGCCCTGCTGACCGGCGACGTTTCCGGCGGTGTTGCCCGCCGTGTTCCCGGTGGTGACGTTGTTCCCCGCGGTGTTGCCCGAGGTGTTGCCGCCGGTCGTGACGTTGGCGACGGGGCCGCCCAGGAGACCACCGCTGACCAGGCCGCCGCTGACCAGGCCGCCGCCGGTCACCCCGAGGGTGGTGCCGGTCGTCGTTCCGCCCGTGGTGCCGGTCGTGGTGCCGGTCGTCGTGCCGGTCGTCGTGCCACCGGTCGTGGTGCCGGTCGTCGTTCCGGTCGTCGTTCCGGTCGTCGTGCCACCGGTCGTACCGGTCGAGCACGAGTTGAGGAAGATCCTGTTGGTGTCGAGGGTCACGGCGCCGTTGCGGGCCAGCGCACGGCCCTCGATGTTCGTGCCCGTGGTCACGTGGATGTCCGTCAGCGCCATGATGGTGCCGACGAAGGTCGAGTTGGTGCCCAGAGTGGCCGAACTGCCGATCTGCCAGTACACGTTGCACGGCGAGGCGCCGTTCGTCAGCAGCACTCGGCTGGAGGACGCCGTCGTCAGGGCCTCCGGAATCTGGAACACCCAGACGGAGTTCGGGTTTCCGCCGGCGTCCAGGATCAGGTCGCCGGTGAGTCCGACACCGGAGGAAGCGGTGTAGACGCCCGGGAGCAGCGTGGTGCCGTTGCCGATTCCCGCCGCGAGCGAGAAGTCCGTCGCCTGGCCCGCGGCGTTGTTGTACGCCGTGACCAGGTCGGACTTGGCCTGAAGCGCGACGGCGTCGGCGGCGTGCACGGCGCCGAGCACCTGGCCGGGCGGGAAACCGGTGATGGCCGGGTTCGGGTGCGTCCCGAGGTCGTGGCTGATCACCGTGGCACCGGTGTTGGTGACTCCCGCACCTGCCAGGACGGAGAAGCTCGCGGCCGTGGCCAGCGGTACGGGGGTGGCGATGGCGAGTGCCTGCGAGGGGGTCAGGACGACCATCGCGGCGGCAACCGTCGCAGCGAGGGCCGAGGCCAGCAAGCTGGGCAAGGTGCGGGGGCGAACCCGCTGAGGGATCTTCAGCTTCATCGAGAGGCCATTTTCTGTGGGGGCCGCGGCAAACCGGGCCTAATCAATTGCCCGGGGAGCCTTGATCTGGTCGTGCATATTACGGAGTAATCGTCGGGCGGCAACGAAAAGCGTCGGAGAGTCGAGATCCCGAGAATTAAGCCCTCGAATGCGCGGCGAATATTGGAAAATTACTATTTCCTATTTTCGGCGGTCCGTGGACAGAGGAGTGGAAAATGACAACGTCACAGTCCGATTCGCCGACGCCGCACCACGACGGCATGGCGCATGATCAACAAGCCATGTCCCGTGGCAGCCTTCGGACTTGACAGGCGTGACGTGGTGACGTGGAACCGGAGGTAGACACCGCGAGATGGTGGCGAACATCAATCCCACAGTGAGGAGGCGCCGTCTGGGGGCCGAACTGCGCAGGCTCCGCAAGGACAGCGGACTGACGAGCTCGCAGGCGGCCGAGCGGCTCATGGTCTCCCAGCCCAAGATCAGCCACATCGAGAACGGCCGCCGCGCCATCAAGCCCCGCGACGTACGCGACCTGTGCGCCCTCTACGGAGTGACGGATCAGCAGGTCGTCGACTCTCTGCTGGACATGGCCCGGGAGGCCGCCGAGCAGGACTGGTGGAACGCCCACGGCGAGCACCCCCAGAGCCTCTACATCGGCCTGGAGGCGGACGCCGCGTCGATCCACACGTACGAGCCCATGGCGATTCCCGGCCTGTTGCAGACCCCTGCGTACGCCCTCGCCGTCATTGAGGAAACGATCCCGCCGGCGACGGCCGAACAGGCCGCCGGCCGCCTCAAGGTCCGCCTGCGCCGTCAGCACCGGATCTACGACCCGGCCTTCCCGCTGCGCCTGTGGGTCATCCTGGACGAATCGACCCTGCACCGTGTCGTCGGCAGTCCCGAGATCATGCGCGAGCAGCTGGAGCACCTCGACGCACTCGCCGCCGAGCCGCACATCACCGTGCAGGTGCTCCCGTACGCGGCGGGCGCCCACCCGGGACTCGCGGGCCAGTTCTCCATCCTGCGCTTCGCCGACGGTCCCCAGGCAGGGGTGGTGTACCTGAAGCGCTTCACCAGCGACCTCTACCTGGAAAGGGAACCGGAGCTGCAGCGCTTCGGCATGATGTACGACTGCCTCCAGGCCGAGGCCCTCAGTCCCGACGGCACCCGCGACCTCATCAGACGAGCCGTGAAGTCCCACATCGACGCGGCGTCGGGGCCCCGAGCCCACACGGCAGGACTGCAGGGCCCTGCGTGACGGCCGAGCGCCACGACCCGCCCGCCCCGGACCTCGCCGACGCGGCGCACGTGGCGCTCGCCGGACGGCCGACGGCTAGACGGCGCCGGTGCGCAGGCGCGCCACCTGGCGGCCGCTGAAGTCCGCCGTCCGCCTCATGTGTCCGACGATCACCGCGAGCTGGTTGTCGTCCAGGTCGTCGAAGAGGGCGAACCAGCCGCCGCTGAGCCGCTGCCACATCCGCCCGAACTCGGCGACCTTCTCCGGCACGGTCGCCACCAGCACCTTGCGCCGGTCGGCAGCGTCCCGCTCCCGGACGACGTACCCCGCCTTCTCCAGCCGGTCCACCAGCCGCGTCGCCGACCCGGTCGTCAGCCCCGTCAGCTCGGCGATGCGGCCCGTGGTCACCGGCGTGCCCTCCAGCGTGAGCAGGTTCAGGCACTGCAAGTCGGTCGGGTGCAGCCCGATGTGGTCGGCGACGGCCTGGTTGAACAGGGCGTACGAGGCCATGTAGCGCCGTGAGACGGTGGACAGCTCGTCCAGCAGCTGCTCCCGTGCCGTTTCCGTCATGCCTCGCTCCTTCGTCTTCTGCGCCGCACAGAAATCGTACGACGCAGGCACCGCTGCCCGGCGAGGCGAATGCCGCCCGCAGGCTGTCTGCCGACGCTCCTGGAAGTAGTACTCGCCGCCTAGAAGTAGTACTCGTCGCCCGTGTCCAGCACGAGCACCCGCTGGTGGTCGTTCTGCCGGTTCCGGTCGACCGTTCCGCCGCTCCACACCGTGTCCAGCACCAGCAGCACCTCCGACGGCGCCTGGCGCAGCCGTACCCGCAGGGCGATCTGCTCGCCCAGGCCGTCCGCCGGCAGCTCCCCCACCCGGCACAGCACCACCCGCGGCCCCGACCGCGCGCAGCCCGCCGGCAGCTCCTGCCGGTCCGCCAGCGCGGCCGACCAGCGCAGCCGCACCGTCACGTCCGGCGCCGCCGACGGCCCGTGGTTGCGCGGCGTGAACCGCACGCCGACCGTGCCGTCCGCCATGGACACGGCACCGTGATAGGCGAGATCGGCCTCGGGACCGCCGGCCACGACGGCACCGGCGGGGACCGCCGCCCCGCAGACCGCCGCCAGCGCCGCGAACCCCGCGAGAACCTTCCGCATACCCACTCCTCACTCCACGTGGTCGTACGCATGTATCCCCCGCGAGCCGCTGCGCAGGCGCCGTCCATCAGGTGACAGCGCGCGTGCGAGGCTGCCGTCATGCTCGTCGTCCGCTCCGCCGCCCTGTTCGTCCTCGCCGCCGTCCTCGAGATCGGCGGCGCCTGGCTGATCTGGCAGGGCCTGCGCGAACACCGCGGCTGGCTGTGGATCACCGGGGGCGTCCTCGCCCTCGGCGCCTACGGCTTCGTCGCCACCTTCCAGCCCGACGCCCACTTCGGCCGCGTCCTCGCCGCGTACGGCGGCATCTTCGTGGCCGGGTCGATCCTGTGGGGAGTGGTCGCGGACGGCTACCGGCCGGACCGGTGGGACATCGCCGGGGCGCTGATCTGCCTGACCGGCATGGCCGTCATCATGTGGACACCGCGGAACGGCGGCTGACCCTCACCTACGCTGGACGGCAGCCGACCGCAGACCGACCCTCAGGAGCCCCGCATGGCCACCGCACCGTCCGCCGCCTCCCGCATCGCCGTCGTGACCGGTGCGAGCAGCGGAATCGGCGCCGCCACGGCCCGGCAGCTCGCCGCGGCCGGCTACCGCGTCGTCCTCACCGCCCGCCGGGAGGACCGCATCGAGGCCCTGGCCAAGGAGATCAACGAGGCGGGCCACCAGGCCACCGCCTACCGGCTGGACGTCACCGACCGCGCCGCCGTCGACGAGTTCGCCACGGCGTTCCGGACGATCGGCGTCCTGGTCAACAACGCCGGCGGCGCGCTCGGCGCCGACCCCGTCGCCACCGGCGACCCCGCCGACTGGCGCACCATGTACGAGACCAACGTCATCGGCACCCTCAACCTCACCCAGGCCCTGCTGCCCAAGCTGGTCGCGAGCGGCGACGGCACGGTGGTCGTGGTCTCCTCGACGGCCGGCCACGGCACGTACGAGGGCGGCGGCGGCTACGTCGCCGCCAAGCACGGCGCCCACGTCCTCGCCGAGACCCTGCGCCTGGAGATCGTCGGACAGCCCGTCCGCGTGATCGAGATCGCGCCCGGCATGGTCAGGACGGACGAGTTCGCCCTCACCCGCTTCGGCGGCGACGCGCAGAAGGCGGCGAAGGTCTACGAGGGCGTGGCCGAGCCGCTGACCGCCGACGACGTGGCGGAGACCATCGCCTGGGCGGTGACCCGCCCCTCCCACGTCAACGTCGACCTCCTGGTGCTGCGCCCCCGCGCCCAGGCGTCGAACACCAAGGTCCACCGGGAGTCACAGTGACGGACGACGCCGAGCGGCAGCGCCTCGCCCTGGAGAAGAAACGCGAACGCTACGTCTGGTACTACCTCGGGTACTTCCTCTTCGGCATCCACATCGTGGCCTTCGTGATGATCTACGCCGTGCTGCACGCGAAGTAGGCATAGAGTCACAGCCTGTGGACCGACACATACCTTTCGAGGCGCTGCACAACTTCCGCGACCTGGGCGGCTATTCGACCCCCGACGGCCACCGCGTCCGCCCCGGCCGCCTGTACCGCGCGGACTCCCTGGGCAAGCTGCGGCAGGGCACGCGGGACTGGTCCCGCCTCCTCTCCCTGGGCATCCGCACGGTGATCGACCTCCGCCACCCCTGGGAGGCCGAGAAGCGGGGCCGCGTCCCGGACGACGCCTCCTTCAGCTACCACAACCTCAGCATCGAGCACCGCCCGTACGACCAGCCGGCACTGGACCCCGACATCGATCCGGGCCCCTACCTGGCGGAGCGGTACATGGAGGTGGCGGAGGACGGCACGAAGGAGATCCGCCGAGCCCTGGAACTGATCGCGGCAGCGGCGGAGGCGTCCGAACCCCTGGTCTTCCACTGTGCGTCCGGAAAGGACCGCACGGGTCAACTGGCCGCGCTGGTCCTGGCGTTGCTTGGCATCCCGGACGAGACGATCATCGAGGACTACAGCCTCACCGAGCTGGCGACACCGGCGATGCTGGCGGCCTGGACGGCCAGGGAGGGCCGCGCGCCGACCTGGCTGGGCTTCGGCCGCGCCCCGGCGGCGGTCATGCGCACCTTCCTCGCGTCCATGAAGGCACGCTACGGCTCGATCGAGACGTACGTGACGCGGGAACTCTGCATGGACGCGGACGCGTTGGCCGCCCGCCTGCGCGCATCCCTTCTGGAACCCCGCCCCACCACGTGGCCGCCCCCGACCTACCGCAGGGCGACCCCGGCCGACGCCACCACCCTGGTCCGCCTGCGCGACACGGCGGCCCTGTGGCAGCTGGCCCGCGGCATCGACCAGTGGAAGCCGGGCGAGAAGGACGAGGCCCACTTCCGGGCGCGCATGGAGGACGGCGAGGTCTGGCTGTCGTACGCGGGCCCCCATCTGACCGGCGCCTGGGAACTCTGGTGGCAGGACCTGGCGGCCTGGGGCGGACGCCCCGCGGACGCGGGTTACATCCACCGCCTGATGACGACCCCGCACACGGCTCCCCCGTGCACGGGCCGCGCGCTGCTGGCCGAAGCGGAATCCCGCATCACCGCCACGGGCCGCCCGTACGCCCGCCTGGACTGCCTGTCCTCCAACCCCCGGCTCCGCGCGTACTACGAGTCGGCGGGCTACCGGGTGGTCGGAGAACAACCGGCCAAGACGGACGGCACGGGCAGCCCGTACGCGGTGACCCTGCTGGAGAAGCGGCTGAGCTGACTCAGCCCTTCACGCAGACGACCTGCTTCAGCTTCGCCACGACCTCCACCAGGTCCCGCTGCTGGTCGATGACCTGCTCGATCGGCTTGTAGGCGCCCGGGATCTCGTCGACGACGCCGGAGTCCTTGCGGCACTCCACGCCCCGGGTCTGCTCCTCCAGGTCCTTCGTCGAGAACCGGCGCTTGGCCGCGTTGCGGCTCATGCGCCGGCCCGCGCCGTGGGACGCCGAGTTGAAGGCCTTCTCGTTGCCGAGGCCCTTCACGATGTACGAGCCCGTGCCCATGGAGCCGGGGATGATCCCGAACTCGCCGGAGCCCGCGCGGATCGCGCCCTTGCGGGTGACGAGCAGGTCCATGCCCTCGTAGCGCTCCTCGGCCACGTAGTTGTGGTGGGCGCTGATCTCGGGCTCGAACGTCGGCTTCGCCTTGCGGAACTCCTTGCGGACCACGTCCTTCAGGAGCGCCATCATGATCGTGCGGTTGTACTTCGCGTACTCCTGCGCCCAGAACAGGTCGTTGCGGTAGGCCGCCATCTGCGGGGTGTCCGCGACGAAGACCGCGAGGTCGCGGTCGACCAGGCCCTGGTTGTGCGGGAGCTTCTGGGCCACGCCGATGTGGTGCTCGGCGAGTTCCTTGCCGATGTTGCGCGAGCCGGAGTGGAGCATCAGCCAGACGGCGCCGGTCGTATCGGTACATACCTCCACAAAGTGGTTACCCGACCCCAGAGTGCCCATCTGCTTCCCCGCGCGCTCATGACGGAACTTCACCGCCTCGGCAACCCCGCCGAAGCGCCCCCAGAAGTCGTCCCACCCGGCGGTGGCGAAGCCGTGCAGGCGGGCCGGGTCGACCGGGTCGTCGTGCATGCCGCGTCCCACCGGAATGGCCTGCTCGATCTTCGAGCGGAGCCGCGACAGGTCGCCGGGCAGGTCGTTCGCGGTCAGCGACGTCTTCACCGCCGACATCCCGCACCCGATGTCCACCCCCACCGCCGCAGGGCACACCGCCCCCTGCATCGCGATGACGGAGCCGACCGTCGCACCCTTTCCGTAGTGGACGTCCGGCATCACCGCCAGGCCCTTGATCCACGGCAGGGTCGCGACGTTGCGCAGCTGCTGCAGGGCGACGTCCTCGACCGACGCCGGGTCGGTCCACATGCGGATGGGTACCTTGGCGCCCGGTATCTCCACGTACGACATAACGTCCTCTTTCCCCCGAAAACATGACAGAAGTCTTGAATCGAAAAAGCCGCGCCATGATCAACGAAAGGGACATCGGACCGGCGTTGGCGGTGTTGCGTGCGATACACATTGTCTGCAGGGGGCGTCCCTGTGCGGCAAGCGAATAACCGGCGGGGACACTGGTAGTGATCGCCCGGACCCCACCGTCGAAGGGAGCCCGACCGTGCAGCGGAAGGCCTATGTGACCGGCGTCGCCGCGCTCCTCGCGGCGCTGTTGGCCGGTTGCACCGGCGGTTCGAGCGACACCGGGAGCACCGACGACGCGAACCCCGGCAACGCCGGCACGGCGACCGCGGTGGCCCAGCCGGGCAAGTACGACACGCTTCCGGAGCCGTGCGCCGCGGTCGGTCACGGCACGCTCGACTCGCTGCTGCCGGGCATCAAGCAGATCACGGACGCCACGCAGCGGGACAAGGCGTACGAGGGCGAGGCGACGCTCACGTACGACACGGACCGCAAGGCGGGCTGCCGTTGGAAGGTGGAGTCGGCCGACGCCACCGACCATCTCTTCGTCGACCTCGAACGCGTGGTGTCGTACGACAACGCGGTGAGCGACGACGCCCAGGCGCAGGAGCTGTTCGCGAAGAAGCAGGAGGCGGCGGACCTTCCCGAGTCGTCGCCGTCCGCCGACGCCTCCGCGACCGCCGATTTCAGCACCTCGCCCAGCGCGACGCCGTCCTCGTCGTCCTCCGCCTCCTCCTCTCCGTCCTCCTCCGCGACGCCGACCAGTCTCCTGCCGCGGACTCTGTCGGATCTCGGTGACGAGGCGTTCGTGAACGACGTGGTGAGCGGGTCCGGTTCGACGGTCCAGCAGCGCACGGTGACTGTGGCGTTCCGCACGTCCAACGTGATCGTGACCATCGAGTACGAGGAGCAGCCGGCCACGGTCGGTACGGTCCCGGACAGCAAGGAAATGCAGGACAGGGCCCGGAATCTGGCCTCTCGGCTGGCGGACACGCTGGCCGGTTGACCGGTGTTCGCCGCTCCCTCACACCTCTGCGCAAAGCCTTCGAAACAAAACCGCACAGGTTCCTCACCGCGTACCGTGGCCCCTCGGACCTGAACGCCGACCGCAGGAATCACGAGCGTCATGAGTGAAGGAACCATGCAGCGAGCAGCAGAGCGAGATCAGCGGAGCCAGCGAGCGAAGGGGCGTGGCCGCGTCCTTGTGTGCGCGGCGGCGGTGCCGGTGGTACTGCTGGTGGCCGGATGTTCCTCGGACTCCGGTTCCGGTGACAAGAGCGCCGACAAGGGGTCCTCGGGTGGTGACACCGCCGCGTCCGCGGGCGCGAGCGCGTCTCCGACCGTGCAGGCGGCCGCGTACTCGAAGTTGCCGGACTCGTGCGGGGTGTTGTCGAAGAAGACGTTGACCTCGCTGGTGCCGAAGGGGGTCAAGTCCGCCAAGAAGGGCGCGTCGAGCGACGCGGGGACGCGGGCGAGCTGTTCCTGGAACAGCCTGGACAACAACGGTGTGAAGGGCTCGCAGTTCCGTTGGCTGAACGTGTCGTTGCTGCGCTTCGAGTCGGACGCCGCGCGCGGCGAGGGCAACCAGCTGGCGCACGAGTACTTCACCAAGCAGGTCAAGGACGCCCAGGCGGTCGAGGGCGCGAAGAACACCAAGTGGCAGACGGTCGCCGGGACGGGCGACGAGGCGACGCTGGTGCACTACGACCTGAAGAAGAAGGAGGGGTCCTTCAAGCAGCAGACGGTCGTGGCGCGGGTGGAGAACGTGGTCGTCACCGTCGACTACAACGGCGCCGGTCTGGCGGGTGAGAAGACCCCGGACGCGAAGGCCCTCGCCAAGCTCGCCGAGCAGGCGGCGAAGGAGGCGGTGGCCACGGTGTCGGCGGCGAACGGCGACGGCGCGGGTTCGGGCACGGGTGCGGGCACGGCGAGCCCTTCGCCGTCGAAGTCGGCGTCGAAGTCCCCGTCGGCGTCCGCGTCGCCCTCGAAGGCCGCGAAGTCCGCTTCGGCTTCTCCTTCCTCCTCAGCGTCGAAGAAGAGCTGACCGTCACACCAGGACGTCAACCAGCAGCTCAGACGCGCTGTACGACGGAGCCCGGCCCTCTGCGGGGGTCGGGCTCCTGCCGTACCGGCAACACGTGCGGCGCACACATGTGCCACCCTGTTGCGCGCAACAACACGCAATGGGAGGGGAGTACGGGTGGCAGCGCCACTGCAGCTGACTCGGATGCACCGCGTTCTCATCGGCGTGGTCGTGACCGGCGCCGTGATCATCGCCGGCATCGGCTTCGCCGGTTCGTACGCGGCCGTCCGCGAGTTGGCCATCAAGAAGGGCTTCGGGAACTTCGCGTACGTGTTCCCGGTCGGCATCGACGCCGGTATCTGTGTCCTGCTCGCCCTGGACCTCCTCCTGACCTGGATCCGCATCCCGTTCCCGCTGCTGCGCCAGACGGCGTGGCTGCTGACGGCGGCGACGATCGCGTTCAACGGCGCGGCCGCCTGGCCGGACCCGCTGGGTGTGGGCATGCACGGCGTGATCCCGGTGCTGTTCATCGTCGCGGTGGAGGCGGCCCGGCACGCGATCGGCCGGATCGCGGACATCACGGCGGACAAGCACATGGAGGGCGTCCGCCTGACCCGCTGGCTGCTCTCGCCGGTGCCGACGTTCCTGTTGTGGCGGCGCATGAAGCTGTGGGAGCTGCGCTCCTACGAGCAGGTGATCAAGCTGGAGCAGGAGCGGCTGGTCTACCGGGCGCGTCTGCACTCGCGGTTCGGCCGGGCCTGGCGCCGCAAGGCCCCGGTGGAGTCGCTGATGCCGTTGCGGCTTGCCCGGTACGGCGTTCCGCTGGCGGAGACGGCTCCGGCGGGGCTGGCCGCGGCGGGCATCGAGCCGGTCCTGCTTCCGCCGGCGCCCCGGATCGAGGCCGCTTCGGCCGGGGGCGGTCGGGCCGGCGTGGCGGCGCCGGTCCCGCAGCGCGCGGCGCCTGCGGGCGAGCAGCGCCAGGAGCTGGCCGGCCCGCCCGTCGCCGAGCGGCCGCCCTTCGAGCCGGAGCCGGAGCCGGAGGTGAGCCCGTGGCTGCACGCGCGGCCTCCGCAGCAGATCGAGTACCACGGCGGCTACGACCCGACCTACGACCCCTCGGACCAGTACGCGCAGTGGTACGAGGAGCAGCAGCAGGCGGACCAGTACCGCGAGCAGTTCGAGGAGGAGCCCCCGCTGCCCGGTCAGGAGCCCTCTCCGGAGGAGACCGGCACCTTCCCCATCCCGGTGGGCCCGAACCGGACCCGGGAGCTGGGTGAGGGCGGCGGTACGCCGGAGCCAGCGGCGCCGACGGAGGAGGACTTCTACCTGGTCTTCAAGAAGTCGATAGACGGCAGCTATCCGACGGCCGGCCAGCTCCGCGGTGACGTCGAGGCGACGTACGGCGTCTCTCTGCCGCAGCGTGAGGCCGAGCGCATGGTCAACCGTTTCACCAACCGTCACACGGCGGAACTGCAGGAAGACCACATCGCCTAGCGCATACGAGAGGGGGCGTCCGGTGCCTGGCACCGGACGCCCCCACACGTAATAAGCGGGGGAAACACCCGGGACCCCGCCCCACCCCACCGTTACGCACCCCGGCCCACCCGGGGGGACGCGCG
>NZ_JBITSP010000004.1:0-12093 GCF_044540925.1 Streptomyces sp. NPDC085900
ACCCGCTACGACAAGACCGCCGAGTCCTACCAGGCAGCTGTCACCCTCGCCTCGCTCCTGATGTGGGCGTGACCCATTTGAAGACAACTCCTAGGGCCTGTCGTTTGGATCAGCTGGGCGTCGCGGGCCCTGGCACGCACTCCCCCAGAGGGGGCACCCCCAGCCGCGTTGTCGTCACTCGCCGACGCTCCGCGTCGACTCCCTCCTCCGCCTTGCAGCTGCACGCACCAGACCCCGCTCGGGTCCGCCGCCACGCACCGCTCCCTGCAGCCGACCTGATCCAAACGACAGGCCCTAGCCGCGGCCGTCGTCGTCCTACCGGAACTCGTGCACGACCTGGATCTTGCCGACGATGTGGGCGTTGAACTCGTCGAGTTCCTCGGCTGGCACCCACAGTTCGAGGATCGTCTCGCCGCCGGCCTGCCGCACCGGATAGCGGCTCACGAACTCCGAGTCGATCTCGAAGCGGGTGACGAACCCGGCGCCGTCGTGCTTGACGTTCCAGTCCCGGGCGATCCTGACGGCGTAGTCCTCGTTGAGCACCGGGTAGAAGATCGGCTGCTCGGGCAGCCGGGGTGGCCAGGCACGCCAGTCCAGTTCGCGGACCAGGTCGAGTTCCTTGGGGCCGGTGGGACGCCAGAGGGTGGTCGTGGGGCGCGGCCCGGCCATGGTGTTCTCCTGGACGTGTCTAACGAAGTGCGAACGACGCCCGATGCTGCCACTCCGCGCCGCCGAAGACCACGAGATCCACCGTCGGCACACGCGCGGTGAACGGCAGGGCGGCCCGCAGTCCCGTCTCGATTTCGTCGAGCACCGCGTCGTCCTGCCCCTGGGCCACCGTCAGATGCGGGTGCGCCTCGTACTTGCCTCCGTACGGCGGGACTTCGGGCCAGCGGTCGACGACCGCCTCGGTGAGCCGGCGGAACGGGAGCTCGGGGTCGGGGGCGAGATAGAGCACCCCGGGGAAGCGACCGCAGGCCTCGAACCGCACCTCGAAGGACGGGTGACGCCCGAAGATCTCGTCGAGGACGGCGCAGGTCCCGTGGCCGACGAGGGAGGCGTGCAGGAACGGGAAGAGCACGGTGACGTGCGCCGGGACGCCGGCCCGGGCGGCGGGGTCGTAGCGCTCCCGCCACGTCCGGACGGCGGGCTCCGCCTCCGGTACGGGCACGACGAGTGCCGTCTGGCCCGGTACGAAACGCTCGGAATCCTCGGCTGCCATGCCATGGGTGTATCAGCAAGATCCCGGTCGACGCGACTCGGTTCCCGACGCACCGCTTGCAGGCGCCGTATATGTGCCCGAGCCGACAATTTCATCGGTGTCCTATCCTGGACCGCAGGCACTTCGGGACGGAGGACCAGGGCCCCATGACCGCGACAGATCCGGCGCTCACCGCCCTCGCTCAGGGCTGGTGCGCCCTCTCGCTGCTGCACGGCAGGATCGAGGCCCACATCGAGCGCGCGCTGCAGGCCGCGCACGGCCTGAGTGTGCGGGAGTACTCACTGCTCGACGTGCTGAGCAGGCAGCACGACGGCGAGGGCGGCCATCTGCAGATGAAGCAGGTCGCCGACGCCGTCGTACTCAGCCAGAGCGCCACGACCCGCCTGGTGACCAGGCTCGAGGACCGCGGGCTGCTGACCCGCTACCTGTGCCCCACGGACCGGCGCGGCATCTACACCAATGTCACCGAGTCCGGCCTCGAACTGCTGGAGCGGGCCCGCCCCACCAATGAGGCCGCCCTGCGCGAGGCCCTGGACGAGGCCGCCCTGAACCCGGAACTGGCACCACTGGTCAAGGCCGTCGAGACGCTCCGCGTCCCCGCCTGAGACCACCGCCCCCGCGAGCGGCAACGCTTCGGGGGCTTCGCTTTGCCCAAATACTTGCGCACACGTACTACCCGCTCCCAGCTTTACATGTGCTTGCATTTAGCCCGCGTGTGCAACTATTGTCGACGCTTGTAAGCGACACACGCAATCGCCTGGAAGGTTCTTCCCATGCCTCTCGCCCTCCTGGCCCTGGCCATAGGGGCCTTCGGGATCGGCACCACCGAGTTCGTGATCATGGGCGTGCTGCCCGAGGTCGCGGGGGACTTCGGCGTCTCCATCCCCACGGCCGGCCTGCTCGTCTCCGGCTACGCCCTGGGCGTCGTCCTCGGCGCTCCCCTGCTGACCGTGCTGGGCACGAGGGTGTCCCGCAAGAAGATGCTCATGTTCCTCATGGGCCTGTTCGTGGTGGGCAACACCCTGTCCGCCCTCGCGCCGAGCTTCGGCGTCATGCTCGCCGGCCGGGTCGTCGCCTCCCTCGCGCACGGCGCGTTCTTCGGCATCGGGTCCGTGGTCGCGGCCGGGCTGGTCGCGCCCGAGAAGAAGGCCTCCGCGATCTCCCTGATGTTCACGGGACTGACCGTGGCCAACGTCGTCGGAGTGCCGCTCGGCACGTACATCGGTCAGGCCGCCGGCTGGCGGGTCACGTTCGCCGCCGTCGCGGTCCTCGGCATCGCCGGTCTCCTGGGAGTGGCCAGGCTGGTCCCGGAGACGGGCCGCCCGGAGTCCGCCACGGTCCGTACGGAGTTCGCCGCCTTCCGCAACGCGCAGGTGTGGATCGCCATGGCGATGACCGTCCTCGGCTTCGGCGGGGTCTTCGCCGCGGTCACGTACATCACGCCGATGATGACGGAGGTCGCGGGCTACTCGGCCGGCGCGGTCACCTGGCTGCTGGTGCTGTTCGGGGCCGGGATGTTCCTGGGCAATCTGGTGGGCGGCCGGTTCGCCGACCGGGCCCTGATGCCGATGCTGTTCACCGCCCTCGGCGCGCTGTCCCTGACGCTGCTGGTGTTCACGGCGACCGCGCACGACAAGGTGCTCGCGGCGATCACCCTGACCCTGGTCGGCGCCCTGGGCTTCGCCACCGTGCCGCCGCTGCAGAAGTGGGTGCTCGACCAGGCCTCGGCCGCGCCGACGCTGGCGTCCGCCGCGAACATCGGCGCCTTCAACCTCGGCAACGCGCTGGCCGCCTGGCTGGGCGGCGTCGTCATCTCCGCCGGGTTCGGCTACACCTCACCCAACTGGGTCGGCGCACTCCTGACGGGCAGCGCCCTGCTCCTGTCCTTCCTGGCGGCGTACCTCGACCGCCGCACCCGCTCGACCGCCCGGGTCGTGACGGGTTCGGCCCCGGCCGAGAGCGCGCCTGTCTCGGCACGGCACTGACCACGGCCGACGTGGGCGCGGCCGCGGGCGCGCGCGATGCGGGGGGGGGAGCGGTGACCGGGCCGGCTCTGCGCGGGGAACCGCGACCGGGCCGCATCCGCTCAGATGCGCGGCAAGCCCTGCCCAGGCCGCATCGGCGCGGGATGCGCGGGGAGCCGTGACGAGGCCAGCTCAGCGCGGGAAACCGCGATCAGGCCCTCCGCGCGGGAACCCGCGACCGGGCCGCCTCCGCGCGAATGCGCGGCAAGCCGTGATCAGCCCCGCCCCGCGCGGGAAACCGCGACCGGCCGGCTCCCCGCGAATGCGCGGGTAGCGATGACCGTGCCGGCTCCGCGCGCATGCGCGGACAGCGACAGCCGCGCCTGCTCCGCACGGAAATCCGTGACCGGGTCAGCTCCGCGGAATGCGCCGGAGGTCACGGCTGGGGGCTCAGCCGGCCCACTCAGGAGTCCACGTGTCCTCGCTCTTCCGAGCGGTGCCGAGGTGGGCGCGGAGTGCGGCAAGGGTCGGGTGCGGGTTGTCCGCGCGCCAGATCAACGAGTGCGGGTAGACGGGCGTGGGATCGCGGAGCGGAATGCGGCGCAGACCGTGGCCGGCCGGCCAGACCATGCGGGTCTGCACGCCCACGAAGGTCGCCAGGTGCGGGGAGTCGGCGATCGTGTCGAGGAGCGGTTCGGTGCCGAAGTCGGGTCCGGTGACCTCGATGGTGAAGCCGAAGGCCGCGCCCAGGTCGTCGTAGAAGGCGGCCCATTCGGTGCCGGCGACGTTGCCGGGCATCCAGATCCGGTGCCCGGCCAGCTGGGCGGGCGTGACGGCGCGGGCGGCGGCGAGCGCGTGCCCGGGGCCGGTGAGGAGCTCCAGGGGCTCGTCGTGGACGCGGGCCGCGGCGAGGCCGTCGGGCAGCCGGCGGGCGGGGAGCGTGAGGGCGCGGAAGGACGCGTCGATCGTGCCGGAGCGCACGGCGGAGATCGCCGTGTCGGCATCGAAGAGGGTCACGACGTCGAGCGCGGCGTCCGGATGCGCGTGGTGGAAGTCCCGTACCAGGTCGGCCGGTGCCAGGCGGCGGCCGATCACGTCGACGCGCAGGGCGCGCCGCCCCGGTCGTACCGAGGCCGCGGCCCGTTCCTCGGCCCGCAGGAGGTCGCGGGCGTGCGGCAGGAAGACCTGTCCGTCCACGGTGAGCCGGGCGCCTCGGGCGGTCCGCGTGAACAGGCGGGCTCCGAGGTCCCGTTCCAGCGCCGCGACCCGCTTGGAGACGGCCTGCTGGGTGATCTCCAGGGTGAGGGCGGCCTCCCGGAACCGTCCGGCGTCCGCGACGGCCACGAAGGTGCGTACTGCGTCGAGATCCACGGCCCTTTTCTACAGCGTGCGGCGGTACGGCACCGAGCACCTCCCCACAACCACCGGTTGTCGCGCGCCCGGCGTGTCGGTTGTTTGCCCCCAGGCCCCGTGTGCGGCTTTGATGGCGCCGGTCGGAGTCGGGCGGTACGGGGAGACGGGCATGCGGGGCGGGCGATCGCTGGGGCGGCGGTTCGAGTGGCTGTGGGCTGCGTACGCCGTCAGCGCGCTCGGCACCTGGCTCGCCTTCGACGCGTTCTCGCTGATCGCGGTGATCGTGCTGCACGCCGGGGCGACCGAGGTCGCGGTGCTGTCCGCGGCCGGGCTGGCGGTGGGCGCGGTGGTGGCGACGCCGCTCGGGCCGTGGATGGAGTTCCGTCGCAAGCGGCCCGTGATGATGGCCATGGACCTGGTCCGCTGCCTGGTGCTGCTGACCGTTCCGGCCGCCTACGCGCTCGACGCCCTCACCTTCGTGCAACTGCTGGTTGTGGCGGTCGTCGTCGGCGCTGCCGACGTCGGCTTCACGGCGGCAAGCGGGGCCTTCGTGAAGTCGCTGCTGGCGCCGGAGGACCTGCTGGCCGCGAACGCCCGGTTCGAGGCGACGCAGTGGACCGCGACCATCCTGGGGCCGCCGCTGGGCGGGGCCGCGATGGGCGTGTTCGGGCCGGTGATGACCGTACTGGCCAACGCGGTCAGCTTCCTGCTGTCGGCCGTCGGCATCCGTGCGATCGGCGGCACCGAGACTCCTCCCGTACGCACGGGCCCGGCGCCGGCCGGTGGGCTGCTCGAGGGCTGGCGGTACATCCTGGCCCATCCGGTACTGCGCCCACTGTTCCTCAACACGGCGCTCTACAACGCCCTGATCATGGTGTCGGTTCCGCTGCTCGCCGTGCTCATGGTCGGTGACCTCGGGTTCTCGGCCTGGCAGTACGGTCTGGCGTTCTCCGTGCCCAGCGTCGGCGGGCTGATCGGCTCACGGCTGGCCCGCCGACTCGTGCCACGCTTCGGGGAGCGGCGGGTGCTGCTCACCTCGGGGTGGCTGCGCGCGTTCTGGCCGATCGGCCTGGCCTTCGTCGGGCCGGGCACGGCCGGACTGGTGCTCGTCATGGCCGTGGAACTCGGGGTGATCACGTCCTGTGCCGTCTTCAACCCGGTGTACGCCACCACGCGGCTGCGGCAGACGGACGCGGACCGGGTGGCGCGCACGCTCTCCGCGTGGTCGGTGACCAACAAGGCGACGACCGCCGCGATGACGGCCCTGTGGGGCCTGCTGGCCGGCGTGACCGGACCCCGCACGGCGATCGCGATCGCCGGGGTACTGGTACTGGCCACACCACTGCTGCTCCCCCGCCGGATCGAGGCCCCGCCGGCTCCGGCGCAGCTGCACGCGGAGGAAGCGGCCTGACGGCACGGGCGGCGCCCCCCAGCGCGCCGGTCAGGGACTCAGGGGACTTGGTCGAAGCCCACCTCGGCCCGGGCGTGGGCGTCCTCACGGTGGCTCGCGACGCGCAGTGCCGCCGTCGGTCCCTCGCCCGCGGGGTCACCGCAGACCAGTAGGCGCTCGCCGCAGAAGACGGGCTTGAGCAGCCGGTAGGAGACGGAGCGCACGAGCCGTTCCGGTTGCCGTCGGCGGACCTCTTCGAGCATGGCGAGGACCAGCAGCGGACCGTGCACGACCAGCCCCGGGTAGCCCTCGACGTCCGTCGCGTACGGGACGTCGTAGTGGATGCGGTGGGCGTTCGCGGTCAGGGCGCTGAAGCGGAACAGCAGTGCGGGATCGGTGTGCCACTCCCGCTGCCAGCGGGATGTGCCGTCGAGCGGCCGGGCCTCGGTGTCCAGGGTCGGGGCGGACGGTACGGACCCGTGGCTGCCACTGCCGCTGCGGTAGACGAGGTGCTGTTCCTCGGTCAGGCAGAGGCGTCCGTCCTGCCGGTACTCGCTGCGCTCGGTGACGAACAGCAGATCGCCGCTGCGTCCCCGCTTGGGACGGACCCGGTCGACCCGGCTGTGCCGCTCCGCCGGCCGGCCCACCACGAGCGGTGCGGTCACCTCCAGGCGGCCCCCGGCGAACATGCGGCGCCGGCGCGGCAGCGGGGGCAGGAAACGGCTGTCCCGGGGGTGCCCGTCGGGGCCGAGTTCGCCGCGCCGGGGCCAGGACAGGAAGTGCAGCCAATGCCACAGGGGCGGCAGGGCGCCGCCCGCGGCGGCGACCGGGGCCGGCAGATCGAGGACCGCGGAGAGCGCCGCCACGGGCGCGGCGTCGAGGGGATCGGTCGTACGGGAGTCGTCGGGGCGCCAGGTGCGGGCGATCTCTTCGAGGAAGCCGAAGTCGGCCGCGGGCTCGGAATCGGAACCGGAATCGGAACGGGGCAACGGGACTCCCGAGGGGGTGCCTGACCAGGTGCCGCATTGTTGCGTACAAAGCCCGGGCATGGTGCGGGATGCGGTCTCGGCCGCGTCAAGCATGGGCCGTGAGCCACTGTTCAGGGGGCGGTGTCCGCCGTTGACAGGTCCGCGGATTCGGCCGTACAAATTGCCCCACACAACCCGGAGGCCGACCGTGCGACTCCCCTTGTCCGGCATCACCGTGGTCAGCCTCGAACAGGCCGTGGCCGCGCCCTACGCCACCCGTCAGCTCGCCGACCTCGGCGCCCGCGTGATCAAGGTGGAACGTCCGGGCGAGGGCGACTTCGCCCGCCGCTACGACACCACCGTGCACGGCCACTCCAGCTACTTCGTCTGGCTCAACCGCTCCAAGGAGTCCCTCACCCTGGATCTGAAGGACCCGCGCGGCCTGGAGATCCTGCACGACCTCCTGGCCGACGCGGATGTGCTGGTGCAGAACCTGGCGCCGGGCGCGGCCGGCCGGCTCGGCCTCGGCGTGGACGCGCTGGCCGAACGGTATCCGCGGCTGATCCCGTGCACGATCTCCGGCTACGGCACGAGCGGCCCGTGGGCCGACCGCAAGTCCTACGACCTGCTGGTGCAGTGCCAGACCGGCCTGGTCTCGCTGACCGGGACGCCCGAGGAGACCGCCCGGGTCGGGATCTCCGTCGCCGACATCGCCGCCGGGATGTACGCCTACACCGGCGTCCTGACCGCCCTGTACACACGGGCCACGACCGGGCGGGTCCACCCCGTGGAGGTGTCCCTGTTCGAGGCGCTGGCCGAGTGGATGGGCCAACCCGCCAACTACACCCGCTACGGCGGCAGTCAGCCCGTCCGCCTCGGCACCCAGCACGCCACCATCGCCCCGTACGGCGCCTTCCCGACCGCCGACGGCAAGCAAGTGCTGTTGTCCATCCAGAACGAGCGCGAATGGGCTGCCCTGTGCGGGCGGTTCCTGGGGCGGCCGGAGTTGACGGACGACCCCCGCTTCGCCACCGGATCCCAACGCGTGGCGCACCGGGACGAGTTGAACGCCATCGTCGCCGAGCGCCTCGCTCGCTCCGACGCCGAGGAGATCCTGAAGGACCTGGAGGGCATCGGCATCGCCTGCGCCGGGGTCAACGACGTCGCCGCGTTCCTCGACCACCCGGTGCTGGCGGAGCGCGGACGCTGGCGGGAGGTGGCCGTGCCCGGCGCCACCGTGCAGGCGCTGGTTCCGCCGGCCGACCTCGCGGGGGTGCCCGCCCGCATGGACCCCGTACCGGACGTGGGCGAGCACACCGACGCGATCCTCGCCGAACTCGGCCTTACCCGCGCCGACATCGAGGCGCTGCGCGCCGACGCCGTCGTCTGAACATCTCGACGACCCCGAGCACCACCACCGTTCCGGATGATGTGGAGATCCGTCGATGAGCGTCCTGGACATCCTCTCCGCCGACGAACGGCTCGTCGTACGGACCGTGCGCGAGTTCGTCGACAAGGACGTCAGACCCGTCGTGCGGGAGCTGGAGCACGGCGACACCTATCCCGAAGCCCTCATCGAGCGCATGAAGGAGCTCGGCGTCTACGGGCTGGCGATCCCCGAGGAGTACGGCGGCAACCCGGTCTCCATGCCCTGCTTCGTGCTGGTCACCGAGGAGCTGGCGCGCGGCTGGATGAGCCTGGCCGGGGCGATGGGCGGGCACACCGTCGTGGCGAAGCTGCTGCTGTCGTACGGCACCGAGGCGCAGAAGCGGCGGTACCTGCCCCGGATGGCCACCGGGGAGGTCCGCGCGACGATGGCGCTCACCGAACCGGGCGGCGGTTCGGACCTGCAGGCCATGACGACCGTCGCGCGCCGCGCGGGCGACGAGTACGTGGTCGACGGGGCGAAGACCTGGATCACCAACGCCCGCCGCGCCGGCCTCATCGCGCTGCTGTGCAAGACCGACCCGGCCGCCCGGCCGCGCCACGCGGGCATGTCGGTCCTGCTGGCCGAGCACGGTCCCGGCCTGGTCGTCTCCCGGGACCTGCCCAAGCTCGGGTACAAGGGGGTGGAGAGCTGCGAGCTGTCCTTCGAGGATCACCGGGTGCCGGTGGACGCCCTGTTGGGCGGCGCGGAGGGGCAGGGTTTCGCCCAGATGATGAAGGGGCTGGAGACCGGCCGCCTCCAGGTCGCCGCCCGGGCGCTGGGGGTGGGGCGGGCCGCCCTGGAGGACTCGCTGCGCTACGCCCGGGAGCGGGAGAGCTTCGGAAAGCCGATCTGGCGCCACCAGTCCGTGGGGAACCTCCTCGCCGACATGGCGACCAAGCTCACCGCCGCCCGCCAGCTGGTCCTGTACGCGGCCCGCGAGGCGGACGCCGGACGCCGGGTGGACATGGAGGCGGGCATGGCGAAGCTGTTCGCGTCCGAGACCGCGATGGAGATCGCGCTCGACGCGGTCCGGATCCACGGCGGTTACGGCTACTCGACGGAGTTCGACGTCGAGCGGTACTTCCGGGACGCCCCGCTGATGATCGTCGGCGAGGGCACCAACGAGATCCAACGCAATGTCATCGCCGACCAGTTGGTGGCGCGGGGCGGACTCGATGACTGAACGGCCGCAGCGGGAGAGCGCATACGTCCGGCTCGCCCGCGGGCTGCGGACGGCGATCCTGCGCCACGACTACCCCGACGGGGTGCGGCTGCCCACCGAGGCCGAACTGGCCGAGACGTACCGGGTGAGCCGGCAGACCGTGCGGCGGGCCTTCCAGGACCTCGTGGCCGAGGGACTGGTGTACCGGGTGCCGGGTCGCGGCACGTTTGCGACGCCCCGGGAGGAGCAGTACCTACGGCAGTTCGGCTCGGTCGACGACCTGATGGGGCTGTCCATCGACACCCGCATGGACGTCGTCACGCCCCTGCACCGCCGGGTGGACGTCGACGCGGCCGGCCGCCTCGGCCTGCACACCGACCGGGTGCACAAGCTGGCTTTCCTGCGGCGCCACGAGGACGTCGCGTTCTGCCACACGTCGGTCTGGCTGCCGCCCGCCGTCGGCCGACTCCTGGAAACGGTGCAGGTGTTGACGCTGCCGGGCACGCCCCACGCCTTCACCGTCATCGGCCTGCTGGACCAGCGGCTGCCGGAACCGATCGCCGAGGCCGAGCAGAGCATCACGGTCGCCGAGGCCACGGCGGACCTCGCCGGGCACCTCGGCTGCGAACCCGGCCGCGCGCTGCTGCGCATCGACCGCGTCTACCGGACGGTCGGCGGGCAGCTCGTCGAGCTCGCCGTCAGCCACTTCCTGCCGGAGCACTACTCGCATCGCGTACGGCTGCGACGCAGCGGTGCCCCGGCCGGTTCACGCGCGGCTCACCAGGGCAGCGGCCCGTCGACGTCGAAGTAGCCGCCGGTCGGGCCGTCCGGGCCGATCTGTGCCATACGGACGATGACCTCGGCGCCCTCCTCGACGCTCTGGGTGCCCGTGTTGCCGTTCAGGTCCGTCTTGGTGAACCCCGGTTCCACGGAGTTGATCCGCATGTCCGGGAACGCCTTCGCGAACTGCACGGTGAGCATGTTGACCGCCGTCTTGGACGTCGGGTAGGCGATGCCCGGGTAGAAGTGGGCGGGGTGCGCGGGGTCGGAGAGGGCGGTCAGCGAGGCCAGGCCGCTGCTGACGTTGACCACGACCGGGGCGGCCGAGCGGCGCAGCAGCGGCAGGAAGGCGTGCAGGACCCGCACCACGCCGAAGACGTTGGTCTCGAAGGTGGTGCGCATGTGGTCGGCGGTCACGGTCTCGGCGACCGGCACGCTGTTGTCTTCGGTCCGGGTCTCGATTCCGGCGTTGTTGATCAGCACGTCCAGACCCCCGGCGGCCTCGACGGTCTTGACCGCGGCGTCCACGGAGGCGTCGTCGGTGACGTCGAGCTGCACGAAACGGGCGCCCAGTTCCTCGGCGGCCCGGCGGCCGCGCTCCGCGTCCCGGGCGCCGACCCAGACGGTGTGCCCCGCGGCGACGAGCCGGCGGGCGGTCTCGCGGCCGAGACCCTTGTTCGCTCCGGTGATGAGTGTTGTCGTCATGCCGTCCACCGTGCCGCGCGGCGAAGGGAGCAGCCAGTCGCCTCCGCTTCCTGGGACTGCCGGTACCAGGCACATCCGGGACGGACGGTGTTCACTGGGCGGCATGACGGCCACGGAACTCGGACAGGCACTGCGGCGCTGGCGCGACCGGGTCTCCCCGGACGCGGCCGGACTGCCCTCGGGAGGCCACCGCAGGGCGGCCGGTCTGCGGCGCGAGGAGCTCGCGATGCTGGCCGGGATCTCGGTCGACTACATCACGCGCCTGGAACAGGGCCGGGCAGTCAACCCCTCGGCGCAGGTCGTCGAGGCGCTGGCGCGGGCGCTGAGACTGTCGGGGGACGAGCGGGCGTATCTGTTCGGGCTGGCGGATCTGGTTCCGCCGGGACCTGACGTGGTGCCGGGATACATCACGCCGAGCGTCCAGCGGCTGCTGGACCGGCTGGTCGACACGCCCGTCGGGGTCACCGACGCGGCGATGAACCTGCTGCTGGCCAACCCGATGTACGCGGCGCTGATGGGCGACCCGTCCCGGCTGCGGGGCCTGGAACGCAACGGCGCGTGGCGCAACTTCATGGGGGTGCCGAGCCGGGTACGGCACACTCCCGAAGAACGGCGCTCCTTCGAGGCCGGGATCGTCGCCGAGCTGCGGTCGACCGCCGCCCGCTACCCGGCCGACCGCCAACTCCAGCGCCTCATCGCGGAGTTGAGGGCAGGCAGTCCCCGCTTCGCCGAGCTGTGGGAGGCGGGCGTCGTCGGCCGGCTCCAGGGGTCGCACAAGACGATCGACCACCCGCAGGTGGGCCTGCTGACCCTCGACTGCGACCTGCTGCGCGTCGAGGAGAACGACCTCCACATCCTCGTCTACTCAGCCGAACCCGGCACGGAGGCCGCGGAGAAACTGGAACTGCTGTCCGTACTCGGCACCCAGAACCTGATCGACCAGGGTTAGGCCGCCGGACCCGGCCCGGACCGGCCCCCTGGCCCCGCGCATGCCGGTGCGCTGCGCGCGACGGCCGGGCCGGCGAACGGAAGCGGGCCGCCGTCCCGGCCAAGATTCCGTGGCCCTGCACCTGGCGGGCACTGTGGGCACGACCCGGTCAGCCAGGGGCGGGCCGCTCGG
>NZ_JBITSP010000004.1:12191-706738 GCF_044540925.1 Streptomyces sp. NPDC085900
GGCCCGGCGGAAAGTCCGGACCCCGTATACGCCAGGCCCTGTGCGCACGACCCGGTCAACCAGCGGCGGGCCCGCTCGGCCCGGCGGAAAGTCCGGACCCCGTATACGCCAGGCCCTGTGCGCACGACCCGGTCAACCAGCGGCGGGCCCGCTCGGCCCGGCGGAAAGTCCGGGCCCCGTATATGCCAGGCCCTGTGCGCACGACCGGTCAACCAGCGGCGGGCCCGCTCGGCCCGGCGGAGAGTCCCTGGCCCCGAGCATGCCGGGCGCCGGGCGCTGGGCCTGTGGCCGAGATGCCGACCCCGAGCCCGCCGACATTTCGCCGGGACCACCGCACCGACGCACCCCCGGAACCACCCCGCCGGACGGCTCACGTCGACTCCCTCACCACCAGTCGGCACGGCACCGTGTGGACGCCGGGTGTCGGGCCGGAGTCGATGGCCTCCAGTAGTTTCAGGGCGGCGATGCGGCCGATCTCGGTGAGGTTCATGTCGATCGTGGTGAGGGGCGGGCGGCAGGCCAGGGCCATGGTGTCCCAGTTGTCGTAGCCGACGACGGCGATCCGGCCGGGGACCTCCAGGCCGCGTTCGCGCAGCGCGTCGGCGACGCCCCGGGCTATCTGGTCGTTGCCGCAGAAGAAGGCGTCCGTGTCGGGCGCCGTGCGCAGCACCGCGTCCGCCGCCCGGCGTCCCCACGCCTCGCTCCACTCCCCGAAGTGGACGCGGCCGCCGGAGAGCCGCAGGTCGGAGCGGTCGAGGACGTCGACGGCGTGGCGGGCGCGGTCGCGGGCGGCCGCGTGGTGCTCGGGGCCGGTGACATGCGCGATCCGGGTGCGCCCGGTGGCGATCAGGTGCTCGACGGCGAGCTGTGCGCCGCCCCGGTCGTCCGAGGCGACCGAGGTGTCGGACGGGTCGGTGGACGGCGAGAGGGCGTAGACGATCGGAATGCCGTCGACGCCGCTCATTGGCGGACGGGCGTCGGTGCGGCGGCCGGTGACGATGATGCCGTCGACCCGCCGGTCCATGAGGTTGCGCAGGTGGTGCTGTTCCCGGATGGTGTCGCCCCGGGTGTCGCACAGCAGCACGGAGATCTTCCCGGCTCCGAGCGCGTCCTCCGCGCCCAGCAGGACGGGCGTGCTGAAGCGGCCGATGCCGTCGGTCGTCATCAGCCCGACCGTCCAGCTCCGGCCGGTGTGCAGGCTCTGCGCGTGCTGGTTGGGCCGGAAGCCGAGCTGCTCCACGGCGTCCAGCACCCGCTGCCGGGTCTCCGGACGCATCCGGCCGCTGCCGCTCAACGCCTTGGAGGCCGTGCCCACGCTGACACCGGCGAGCGCGGCGACGTCGGCGAGCTTCGCCCGGCCTGCGGAAGGGGAACGGGGAGCGGCTTCAGTCACGGGCAATCCTTTTCTCAGTCGCGGTGTCCGACGGGTCGACCGCGGCCCATGGTCGCAGGCGGCCGCACCGAGTGCCAGTCCTTGGGAAACAAGAGAAATCCTACGCAGGAGGCTTGACCGGGGTCCTCCGCCTCCCCTCTACTCTTCGACGAGGAAAACGGTTGCTCAAATCGTTGTCCTGTCGCTGTGTCGCTCCCCCGCCTTCCACCTCCGGAGAGCCATGCCCCGCACCCCCTCCGCCCAGCACCCCGCCGGCCCGATCCGGCTGGGCCCCGACGCCCGTGCCGCGCTGCGCCCCGCCACGGCCGAAGTGGCCGACGGCTTCTGGCAGTCGCGTCGCGAGGTCAACGCCGGCACGTCCATCCCGCAGGGCCCCGGCCTGCTGGAGTCCGCCGGCAACCTGCACAACCTGCGGCTCGCGGCGGGCACGGCCGAGGGCGAGTTCCAGGGTGCGTACCCGTTCGTGGACACGGACGTGTACAAGTGGCTGGAGGCCGCGGCCTGGCAGCTGGCCCAGGGCCGGTCGGCGGAGCTGGAGGCGGACGTCGACCGGATCGTCTCCCTGGTCGCCGCCGCCCAGCAGCCCGACGGCTACCTCAACACCTGGTTCCAGCTGGTCAAGGGCGGCGAGCGCTACCAGGACCTGCGCTGGGGCCACGAACTGTACTGCGCGGGCCACCTCGTCCAGGCCGCCGTCGCGCACCACCGGGCCACCGGACGCAGCGAACTCCTCGACGTGGCGGTGAAGTTCGCCGACCACATCGACTCCGTCTTCGGACCGCCCGGCAGCGGCAAGGAGATCGACGGCATCGACGGCCATCCCGAGGTGGAGACCGCCCTGGTCGAGCTGTACCGGGAGACCGGCGAGCGCCGCTATCTCGACCTGGCCGGTTACTTCGTCGACCGGCACGGTCACGGACTGCTCGGCGGCGAGGCCTACTGCCAGGACCGGGTGCCGGTACGCGACGCGGACAACGTCGAGGGCCATGCCGTACGGCAGTTGTACCTGCTGGCCGCCGTCGCAGACCTGGCCACCGAGACCGGCGAGGCCGAACTGCGGTCGGCCGCCGAACGGTTGTGGCACGCCATGACCGCCACCAAGACGCATCTCACCGGCGGCCTCGGCGCCCACCACGACTGGGAGGACTTCGGCGACCCCTACGAGCTGCCCAACGAGCGCGCCTACTGCGAGACCTGCGCCGCGATCGCCTCGATCCAGTGGAGCTGGCGCATGGCCCTGCTCACCGGCGAGGCCCGCTACTCCGACCTGGTCGAGCGAACGCTCTTCAACGGCTTCCTGGCCGGTGTCTCGCGGGACGGCGAGCGCTGGCTGTACGTCAACCCGCTGCAGGTCCGCGACGGTCACACCGACCCGGGCGGCGACCAGTCCGCGCGCCGCACCCGCTGGTTCCGCTGCGCCTGCTGCCCGCCGAACGTGATGCGCCTGCTGGCCGGCCTGGAGCACTATCTCGCCTCGGGCGACCACGACGGCCTGCAGATCCACCAGTACGTCACCGGCCGCTACACCTCCGGTCCGATCGTCGTGCGGGCCGAGACCGACTATCCCTGGGACGGCACGGTCGCCCTCACCGTCGAGGGCACGCCCACCGACCGTCCCTGGACGCTGTCCCTGCGCATCCCGCAGTGGTGCCGCGACTTCCGGGTGCGGTGCGGTCAGGAGACGTACGACCGCGCGGCGGACGACGGCTGGCTGCGGCTGGAGCGGACCTGGGCGCCCGGCGACCGGGTCGTGCTGGAGCTCTCGATGGAGCCCCGGCTGACGGCGGCCGACCCGCGGGTGGACGCCGTACGCGGCTGCGTGGCGATCGAACGCGGGCCGCTCGTCCACTGCCTGGAGCAGGTCGACCATCCCGGCGGCGGTCTGGACGACATCGTCCTGGACACCTCCCGCCCCCTCGCCGTGAAGCACCGGCCGGACCTGCTCGGCGGCGTCACCACCGTGGTGGCCGCCGGGCGGCGGCGCCGCACCCCCGACCGGGGCTGGTGGCCGTACGCCTCCGCCGACACCGCGACCGCCCCCGAACCCGACGGCGAGCCCGTCGAGTTGACCGCGATCCCCTACTACGCCTGGGCCAACCGCGAGGACGGCAGCATGCGCGTCTGGCTCCCCACCTCCTGACACCCGCCCTACGACAACGAGGTCACCCCGTGATACCCACCCGCCGTACCCTCATGGCAGCGCTCGCCGCCGTCGGCACACTCGCCTCCCTCACCGCCTGCGGAGGGGGTTCCAGCTCCTCCTCGGACTCCTCGTCGGGGGGATCGAAGGGGACGTACGCCTTCTGGGACCCCTACCCCCAGTTCAACGCCTCCTCGGCCTGGGGCAGGCTCGTGACCTCGTGCGGGACCAAGGCCGGGGTGAAGCTCAAGCGGACCGCCTACGACACCACCGACCTGGGCAACAAGGCGCTGCTGGCCGCCCAGCAGGGCAACGCGCCGGACGTGATGCTCGTCGACAACCCGGTCGTCTCCACGCTGGTGGAGGCCGGGATCCTCAACAAGACGAGCGACCTCGGCCTGGACACGAAGTCGATCCAGAAGAACATCATCGGCGCGGGCACCCTCGACGGCGCCTCCTACGGTGTGCCGATCGGCGCCAACACCCTGGCCCTCTACTACAACAAGAAGGTCCTCTCCGCCGCCGGCGTCGACCCCGCGTCCGTCAAGGACTGGAACTCCCTCACGGCCGCGCTGAAGAAGGTCAAGGGGGCCGGCAAGAAGGGCATCACGTTCTCGGCGATCAACACCGAGGAGGGCAGCTTCCAGTTCCTGCCCTGGTTCTGGGGCGCGGGCGGTGATCTGACGAAGCTCGACTCCGCCAAGGGAGTCGCCGCGCTGTCCCTGTGGAAGCAGTGGGTCGACTCGGGATACGCGCCCAAGGACGTCCTGCAGAACACGCAGACCACCAGCTGGCAGGAGTTCGCCACCGGCGACTACGCGTTCGGCGAGAACGGCACGTGGCAGCTGGGCAACGCGGAGAAGACGGGCTTCGACTACGGCATCGTCAACATCCCGGCGCAGAACGGCGGTTCGGCGCCGGTGCCGACCGGCGGGGAGTTCGTGACCGTGCCCGTGCAGAAGGACACCGGGCGCTACGACGTCAGCAAGAAGATCGTGACGTGTCTGACCAGCGACGCCAACCTGCTGCCGACCGACACGACGCTGCAGTACATCGCGCCCACGGCCGCCGTCCAGGCCGAACAGGTCAAGCAGAACCCGAAGCTCAAGCCGTGGGTGGACGCGGTGGCCGCGGCCCGTGGCCGGACCAGCGGCGGGCTCGGCACCAAGTACCCGACGATCTCCCAGCCGATGTGGACCGCAGTCCAGGGGGCGCTGTCGGGCGGCAAGAGCCCGCAGGACGCCCTGGCCACCGCCCAGCAGAGCGCGCAGAAGGGCTAGGACCGGCATGACCATCGCCCGGGTCGACCGTCCGCGGCGGGCACCGGCCGCCGCGGCGGGGGCGAGTGGCGCCGACGCGCCGTCCCTGCGCCGCCGTCACCGGCGCAGGAGCCGCCTGACCGCGCTCGCCTTCGTCACGCCCCTGCTCGCCTACCTCGCCGCCTTCTACGTCTACCCGCTCTACCGCAACCTCGACCTGAGCCTGCGCGACTACACCGTGCGGTCGTTCGTGGCGGGCGACGCGCCGTTCTCCGGCTGGCACAACTTCCGTACGGTGCTGGACGATCCGACGTTCGGCCCGGCGATGCGGCACACGATGGTCTTCACCTTCGTGTCGATCGCCTTCCAGTACGCCATCGGGCTCGCCCTCGCGGTCTTCTTCAACCGCCACTTCCGGCTCGCGCCCACCCTGCGCGCGCTGTTCCTGATCCCGTGGCTGCTGCCGCTGATCGTGTCGGCGTCGACGTGGTCGTGGATGTTCAACAGCGAGTCGGGGGTGGTGAACTACCTCCTGCACTTCCTCGGCGTGGGCCAGGTCGGCTGGCTGACCTCGCCGGACTGGGCGCTGACGTCGGTGATCGTCGCCAACATCTGGATCGGCATCCCGTTCAACCTGGTGATCCTCTACAGCGGGTTGCAGAACATCCCGGCCGAGCTGTACGAGGCGGCGTCCCTGGACGGGGCGAGCGCCTGGCAGCAGTTCCGCCGGATCACCTTCCCGCTGCTGCGCCCGGTGTCGGCGATCACCCTGCTGCTCGGGCTGGTGTACACGCTGAAGGTGTTCGACCTGATCTGGATCATGACCAAGGGCGGTCCGGGCGACGCCTCCTCGACCCTGGCGACGTGGTCGTACCAGCTCGGATTCGGCACCCTGCTGCCCAAGTTCGGCCCGGGGGCCGCGGTCGGCAACATCCTCATCCTCATCGCACTCGTCTTCGGGCTGCTGTACATCCGCGTCCAGAGGAGGCAGGAAGCGTGAAGTCCCCTTCCACCGGCCGCCGTCACACCGTCATCGGGGTCGTCCTCACCGCGCTCATGCTGTTCCCGGTGTACTGGATGGTGAACGTCTCGCTCACCCCGCAGCAGGACATGCGCAAGGATCCGCCCGACCTGTTGCCGCTGCACCCCACCTTCGAGGGCTACCGGGCCGTCCTGGACGACCAGTTGCCGTACTTGGGCACCAGCCTGCTCATCGGCCTGGGCACCGTCGCCCTGACCCTCGTCCTCGCGGCCCCGGCCGGGTACTCGCTGGCGAAGCTCCGCCCGCGCGGGGGCGGCGGCCTGGGACTGGCCCTGCTGATCGCACAGATGGTCCCCGGGATCGTCATGGCGATGGGCTTCTACGGCATCTTCCTGGACCTCGGTCTGCTCAACTCCTGGTGGGGGCTGATCATCGCGGACTCCACCATCGCCGTGCCGTTCGGCGTCATGATCTTCACGGCGTTCATGTCGGGCATCCCCGGCGAGCTCATCGCCGCCTCCCGGATCGACGGCGCCGGCACCTTCCGCACGTTCTGGTCGGTCGTGCTGCCGGTCAGCCGCAACGCCCTGGTCACCGTGTCCCTGTTCAGCTTCCTGTGGGCATGGTCCGACTTCGTCTTCGCCAACACCCTCGACGGCGGCGGCGATCTGCGGCCGATCACCCTCGGCATCTACAAGTACATCGGCAACAACAACCAGGAGTGGAACGCGATCATGGCCACCGCCGTCGTCGCGTCCGTCCCCGCAGCCGTCCTGCTGGTCCTCGCACAGCGCTATGTGGCCGCGGGCGTGACCGCGGGCGCCGTGAAGGACTGACGCCCGCATTCCCCTCACCCTTCCTCCCCGAGGAGATCCTTGTCATGAGCCGCACAAGACCGCCCGTTCCCGCACGTCTGACGGCCGTCCTCGGCGCCGCCGCCATGACTGCGGCCGCCCTCGCCACCGCCGCTCCGGCACAGGCGGCCCCCACGTCCTCGACCACACTGGTCGTGAACGCCGCCCAGACCCTGCGCCCGGTCACCCATGTGGCCAGCGGCGGCCTCTACGGTCTGGCCGACGCGAGCACCCCGGCCGACAGCCTGGTCACCCCGCTCAAGCCGAACACCTTCGTCCAGATGGCGCCGGGCGGCTCCCAACTGCCCAACGGCGAGCCCAGGCCGGCCGGTGACGCCCTGGTGGTGGCCGCCAAGGCGGCCAAGGCGGGCGCCAAGGTGGTCGTGCGGATGCCGGACTGGTATCCGAACTTCCCCTACAAATGGGTGAGCTGGAGCGACTGGCTGTCCGCGGTGGACAAGCAGGTCGCCTCCGTGCAGTCCTCCGGCGCCACGAACATCGCCGCGTACGAGCTGTGGAACGAGCCCGACTGGACCTGGGACACCACCAACGCGGGCGCGTTCGACGCCGGCTGGGCACGGACGTACAAGGAGGTCCGCGCGAAGGACACCAAGACGCCGATCCAGGGCCCGAGTCACTCGGCCTGGAACCAGTCCTGGATGAGCACCTTCCTCACCGACGCCAAGGCGAGCGGCACGGTGCCGGACATCATCGCCTGGCACGAGCTGCAGGGTTCGCAGAACATCGCCGCGCACGTCTCCGCCTACCGCGCCATGGAGTCGAGCCTCGGCATCAGCCCGCGGCCGATCGCGATCGAGGAGTACGGCACCACGAGCGAGGTCGGCGTGCCCGGACCGCTGGTCGGCTATGTCGCCAAGTTCGAGCGGGCCGGCGTCCACGACGCCGAGCTGGCCTTCTGGAACCACTACGGCACCCTCGGCGACACCCTGACCGACACCGGCGCCTCCCCGAACGGCTCGTACTGGCTCTACAAGTGGTACGGCGACATGTCCGGGAACATGCTCGTCACCACGCCTCCGGCGCAGACGGGCATCGACGGCTTCGCCTCCCTCAACGGCTCGGGCAACCAGATCAGCGTCGTCACCGGCGGCTGCACCGGCTCGTGCGCGGTCACCGTCAACGGACTGTCCTCACTGTCGGCCTTCGGCTCTACCGTGCACGTCAAGCTGGAGTACACCCCGTCCAAGGGCCGTACGACAGCGCTCTCCGGGCCGATCACCGTCTCGGACGCCAACTACCCGGTGGCCAACGGGTCCATCACCGTGCCCGTCACGATGAACGCCTCCGACGGCTACCACCTGGTGATCACCCCCAGCGGTACCGCGACCTCGCTGGCCGGGCGTTACCAGATCACCAACAAGAACAGCGGACTGGCACTGGACACCAGCGCGGCGGGCACCGCGCAGGGCACCGCCGTCGTCCAGGCCGCCTCCACCACCGGCACCGACCAGAACTGGACCCTGGTGGCCGCCGGAAACGGGCTGTACAAGATCCAGCAGCAGGCGAGCGGTCTGCTCCTGGGGATCACCAACATGAGCACCGGTGACGGCGGAACCGCGGTGATCTGGGGTGACAACGGCACGGCCGACCACCTGTGGCAGCTCATCCCGGACGGCAGCGGCTACTACAAGATCGCCAACTACAACAGCGGTCTGCTGTTCGGCGTGAACAACATGAGCACCGCCTCCGGCGCCCAGGTCCTGCAGTGGACCGACAACGGCACGGCCGACCACCTGTGGAGGCTCACCTCCCGCTGAGCCGGGCCGGGGTGGCCGGTCGAAGGCCCGACGCCGAGCGCGCGGTTCGCACGCTCGGCGTCGGGGTCCGCCGTCAGCCGAACTGGCCGGGCTGGTAGTCGCCGGCCGGCTGCTGCACGAGGACGTTGAACCGGTTGTACATGTTGATCAGGGCGATGGCGGCGACCAGGGCCGCCAGCTGGTCCTCGTCGTACTGCTTGGCGGCATTGGCCCACACCTCGTCCGGGACGCCGCCGGCCGCGTCGGCGATCCGGGTGCCCTGCTCCGTCAGCTCCAGGGCGGCCCGCTCGGCCTCGGTGAACACCTTGGCCTCGCGCCAGGCCGCCACCAGGTTGAGCCGCTGCTGCGTCTCCCCGGCGGCCAGGGCGTCCTTGGTGTGCATGTCGGTGCAGAAGCCGCAGCCGTTGATCTGGCTGGCGCGGAGCTTCACCAGTTCCTGCGTCGCGGCCGGCAGCGTGGACTCGGAGAGCGCCCGGCCCGCGGAGTTGACGTACCGGAAGATCTTGGCGGCAACCGGGTTCTCGAAGAGGTTGAGGCGAGCTTCCATGGTCCGCTCCTGTGTCGTCGTCGTTGGTTACACCTCATTGACGGAGCAGCCCGACGGGATGTGACAGGACGGAATGTGACCTGCGCCTCACCAAATGGAGCCCGGACGGTTGCGGTTCAGCCGAGCGCCTTCAGCAGTTCGGCCGCGAGCGGGGCGGAGGACGCCGGGTTCTGGCCGGTGACCAGGTTGCGGTCGACGACGACGTTCGGCACCCACGGCTCGCCTGCCTGCACCTGCACGCCCGCCTCGGTCAGCCGGTCCTGCAGCAGCCACTTGGCCTTGTCGGCGAAGCCGGCCTGCGTCTCCTCGGCGTTGGTGAACGCCGCCACCCGGTACCCGGCGAAGGTGTTGGCGCCGTCCGCGCCGGTGGCCGCGAGCAGGGCGGCCGGGGCGTGGCAGACGACCCCGAGGGGCTTGCCGGACTCCAGGGCGAGGGTCAGGAGCCTGCCGGAGTCGGCGTCGACGGCGAGGTCCTCCATGGGGCCGTGGCCGCCGGGGTAGAAGACGGCGGCGTAGTCGTCGAGGTCGACGTCCTCCAGCCGGATCGGGTGCCGCAGCTCGTCCGCCGCGTCGAGCACCCCGGCGATCCGGTCGGCGTTCTCCTGGCCGCCGTTCACCTCGGCCGCGAGGCTGCCCTTGTCCACGGTCGGCACCACGCCGCCCGGGGTGGCCACGACGATCTCGTGACCGGCGGCCTTGAACGCCTCGTAGGGGGCGACGGCCTCCTCGGCCCAGAAGCCGGTGGGGTGCTTGGTGCCGTCGGCCAGCGTCCAGTGGTCGGCGCCGGTCATCACGAACAGGATCTTCGACATGGTGTCTCTCTCGATGGTCGCCGGTGGTGGCCGCGCCGGCCCCGCGCGAGCGGATCGCCGGCACGGCGATGTACCCGACCGTAACCTCCCGCACCCATTGGATTCCAATAGGCTCATACATATGAGGCATAGGGAGACCAATGGCCGGGAGGGATCGGAGCAGGCGGGCGCGGCGGCGCTGGACCTGAACCTGCTGCGCACCTTCCTGGCCGTCTACCGCACCGGTTCCTTCACGGCCGCGGCCCGCCTGCTCGGACTGTCGCAGCCGACCGTCACCACGCAGGTACGCACGCTGGAACGGCAGTTGGGCCGGGAGCTGTTCGAGCGGCAGGCCCGCGGGGCCTCCCCCGTCCCCTACGCCGACGAGCTCGCCTCCCGCGTCGTGGGCCCCCTGGACTCCCTCGCCACGGTCACCGGCCCGGGCGGCGCCGGCGAGCACCGGCCGCCGGAGCCGGTACACCTGGCCGGGCCGAACGAACTGCTCACCCGTTGCGTCCTGCCGGGTCTCGCGCCCCTGGTCGCCCAGGGGGTACGACTGCGGGTCACGCCCGGACTGACCGAGCCGCTCCTCGACGAGCTGCGCGCGGGCCGCTACGACCTGGTGATCGCGACCTGGCGGCCGCGGGGCCGCGCCCTGGCGGCGACACCCCTCATGGACGAGGAGTTCGTGCTGGTCGCCTCCCCCGCGTGGGCGGAGCGCGTCGGCGGCCCGGCCCGCGTCGCCGCCGACGGCCCGGCGGCCCTGCACGGCGTCCCGCTGATCGCGTACGCCGAGGACCTGCCGATCGTCCGCCGCTACTGGCGCCATGTCTTCGGCCGGCGGCTGGTGCGGCAGGCCGCGGTCACGGTGCCCGACCTGCACGCGGTCAGGGCGGCGGTCCTCGGCGGTACGGGCTTCACGGTCCTCCCGCGCTACCTGTGCGCCGCCGAACTCGCCTCCGGCGCACTGGTCCTGCTGCACGACCCGGACGACCCCCCGATCAACACCGGCTTCCTGGTACAGCGCCCCGGCGCCTCGGCCAACCCGCACGTGGACCTCGTACGCGACCATCTGCTGCGGGCGGCACGGGATTGGTGAACCCCGTGGGCTGGGGCGGGGGCCGGACGGTCGACGGCCGGTGCTCGACGCGGACCCGGTGAATGCCACGGCCTCGGCGAGTGGCCGGACAGTCGGCGGTCGACGCGGATTCGCGGTCAGCGCGTGCGATCGGCACGGGATTGGTGAACACCGCGACTTCGCCCCAGGGGCCGGACGGCCGACAGCCGGCGCGCGCCGCGAGTCTGCGGTCATCGCGACAGTGCCGCGCGTGCCGTCGCCAGTGCCTGCTCGGCGTAACCGCGCCCGAACAGCACCGCGTGCACCAGGAGCGGGAACAGCTGGTGCAGTCCGATGCGGTCCCGCCAGCCCTCGGCGAGGGGCGCGGCCCGTCGGTAGCCGTCGAGGACGTCGTCCAGGTGGGGGCAGCCGAAGAGGTGGAGCATCGCCAGGTCGGTCTCCCGGTGGCCGCCGTGCGCTGCCGGGTCGATGAGCCAGGCGTGGCCGTCGGCGCCCCACAGCACGTTGCCGTTCCACAGGTCGCCGTGCAGGCGGGCGGGCGACTCGGCGGGGCCGGCGAGTTCGGGCAGCCGTTCGCAGACGCGTTCCACCACGGCCGACTCGGCGGGGCGGATCGTGCCGTCGTCGACGGCGGAGCGCAGATACGGCAGTACACGGTGCTCGGCGTACCAGCGGGGCCAGTCGGTGCCGGAGGCGTTGCGCATGGGGGCCAGGCCGATGTACGCGTCCACGGGGCCGTCCGGCGGCGGCGCGCCGAACGCGGGGGCGCCGGCGGCGTGCAGAGCGGCCAGTTCACCTCCCAGCGCCCGCGCCGCCGCGGCGGTCGGCCGACCCCGCGGGACCAGGTCGGTGACCAGCCAGTCCTCGTCGTGTCCCCGCACCTCGGGCACCCGGACCGCGTCGGCCTCGGCGAGCCAGCGCAGTCCGGCCGCCTCGGCACGTACGGCGCCGGGCGCGTCGCCGCGCTTGACGACGACCGACTGCCCGCCGTCGAGGCCGACCTCGGTGAGCGCCCCCGACAGCCGCCGCTCGCTGCGCGCCGCGCACCCGGTGAACCGCGCCGCGACCGCGCCCGGCCCGGGGCCGCTCATGCGACGGCTCCGCACAGCGCCACGGCCTCGACGCCGACGGGTGGCGTCCGGACCAGGAGCAGGTGTTCCACGCGGGGGCTGAAGTGACGCACGGGCTCCAGCGTACGGACAGGCCCCGCCGGGGAGGGTCAGCCGTGCCGGTGGTCATGGACTGCCCGGTCACGGGTACCCGTAGCGGTGAAAGACCTCATCGTGAGGAGATGACTCGGATGCTGTTCATCGGACTGCTCCTCCTCGGAGCCACCGGTGCCTTCACCGCCTTGGTGATCGCCGGAAACCTGTCCGGGGGACCCGAGTACACCGTGTCGGTGCTGGGTCACCACATCGCCACGATGAACACGCTCGCCGTCTTCTGCTCCGGCCTGGCGCTGGCGCTCATCTTCTGTCTGGCCCTGGCCATGCTGAGCGGGTCGACCCACCGCCGACGCCGCAGGCGGGCGTACGGTCCGGAGGAGACCACCCACCTCGACGAGATGATGGGCGGGGACGCACGCGCCTGAGGGAAGAGGACGGCGGCCTCCCAGCCACGGTGCCGAGTGCCCCGCGGCTCTACCGCCTCGGCATCCGCCGCGCGCACTCCCGCATCCTGAGCCGGTCCTCGGCGAACCAGCCCTGCCAGGGCGCGTCCAACGCATGCCAGGCCGCCGGCTGGCCCTCCTCGGGGGTCAGTGCGGTGTGCCGGTCGAGGACTTCGAGGAACGTGATCCCCGCCGTGGCCGCCCAGCCGGGGCGGTAGGAGCGCACGGTGACGGCCGCGGGCACGGGATGCAGGTCGGTCCGCACCCCGGTCTCCTCGAACAGCTCACGTCGTGCCGCCTCGCGAGGTGTCTCCCCCGGGTCCACGCTGCCGCCCGGCGGCACCCAGCCCCGCCACCGGTGCCGTACCAGAAGGACATGGGTCAGCGTCGAGTCGAAGGCCCACACCTCGCAGGCGAGCGGTCCCTCCAGCTCCGCTCCGGGGCGCAGCAGCCATTCCAGGGCGTCGTCGTACGCGGTCAACGCCTGCCGCGCGTCGGTGATCGCGGCACGCAGGGTGCGGGGGTCGATACGGTGACGGGTCACCGCAGGAGCGTAGGGCCTGCTCTTCCGTGCGGGCGCCGCGCTGCCTAGCGTGCGGTGCATGGATCTTCAACAGCCGCCCTCGGTACGGCATTTCGACCACTGCCCCTGGCTGTTCGGCGAGGCCGCGACCGACGAGCAGCGGCAGGCGCAGCGCGAACGGCAGCGGGCGCTCGGCGGGGACACCGTGATCGGCGAGCGCTGTTACGTCGCCGAGTCCGCGGCGGTCTTCCCGGACCGGCTGCGTCTGGGCGACGACTCGTACATCGCCGCGCACGCCTACGTCACCGGGGAGTTGACCACCGGCACGGACTGCACGCTCAACCCCTTCACCACCGTGCGCGGCACGGTCGCCCTGGGCGCCGGTGTGCGGATCGGCGCGCACACCTCGCTGCTCGGTTTCAACCACTCGATGGCCCCCGACCGCCCGGTCTTCCGGCAGCCGCACACCAGCCGCGGGATCAAGGTGGGCGACGATGTGTGGATCGGTTCGCACGTGGTCGTGGTGGACGGCGTCACCATCGGCGACCACTGCGTGATCGGGGCGGGAGCGGTGGTCACCAAGGACCTCCCGCCCTGGACGGTGGCCGCCGGAAACCCGGCCCGTCCCCTGCGCGACCGCCGTGACGTCCCCACCGCCGCTCCGGCCCGCCGCGACCCGCTGGCCCGGTTCGCCGACACCGCCCGCGCACAGGCGCCCGAGGTCATCGCCCGCTGCTGGGACGGCGCCCGCTACGTCGACCGCCCCGGCGCGGCACCGACCGTGCGGGCGCACTGCGACGCCGTCGAGATCGCCGACCTGCTGCTGGGAACGGCACCCGGGCAGCTGACCGCCGACGAGCACGTCCGGCGGCTGGCCGGGGCCCAGGACCCGGACACCGGTCTGGTGCAGGAGTTCGGCGAACCGCTTTCGGAGCCGGCGGAGGACGGCTTCACCGGCGAGGGCGCCGCCCTCTACCACATCCTGTCGGTGGGATACGCGCTCGACCTGCTGGGCTCGTCCTTCCCTCATCCGGTGCGCGGAGTACGGGACATGACGGCGCGTCAGCTCATGACGCGTTTGGCGGGGCTGGCGTGGCGGGACGGCGCGTGGGGCGCCGGGGCGTGGGTCGACGCCTGGGCCACCGCCGCGCACTGGAATCTGCGGCAGGCGGGGGACGACGGCGGCGGGGCGGTGGAGGCGCTGTTCGGCCGGCTGCTCGGCAGTGTCGACCCGTGGACGGGGATGTGGGGCAGTCCCTCGCCCGTTGAGGGACGGTTGCAGGTGGTCAACGGCTACTACCGGCTGACGCGCGGCTCGTTCGCGCAGTTCGGGCTGCCGGTGCCGCACCCGGAGCGGGTCGTTGACACGGTGCTGGACCATGCCCGCGACCCGCGCCACTTCGGCCCGGGCCGGGAGAACGCCTGCAATGTGCTGGACGTCGCCCACCCGCTGTGGCTGTGCGCGCGCCAGCTCGGTACGGGCATCGGCGGCGACGGGTACCGTACGGCCGAGATACGGGCGTGGGCGGAGCGGCAGTTGGCCGCGGTCCTGCCGCGCTGGCGGGACGGGCAGGGGTTCGGCTTCGGCCCCGCCGGTCCCGCGGGGCCCGGGCCGGAGCCGGGGTTGCAGGGCACCGAGATGTGGCTCGCCATCGTCTGGTACCTGGCGGATCTGCTGGGCCGGTCCGAGGAACTCGGCTACCGCCCAAGGGGCGTTCACCGTCCGGAGCCGGCCCGCACGGGCCTGGGGCCGAATGGCGGCTGAGGGCCCCGGGGGCTCAGCGGCGCCGCCACGGCAGCGTCGCCGGGTCCGTCCCGGCGTTCTCGGCGCGGTGCAGGGCATCGCTGATGGCCTCGCCGATCTCCGCGAACTGCCGGACCTGTTCCGGTGTCAGGGCGTCGAACACCGCCTGCCGGACGGCCTCCACATGGCCGGGCGCGGCCCGCTCCAGCAGGGCCCGCCCCTCGCTCGTGAGGACGGCGAGCTGGCCGCGGCCGTCGGCGGGGTCCTCGCGCCGGTCCACCAGGCCGGCCTCCCGTAGCCGGTTCACGGCGTGGGTGAGCCGACTGCGGGTGATCTTCAGCCGTTGGGCCAGGTCGGACATGCCGAGGGCGCCGTCGGACGCCGAGGAGAGGTGGACCAGCAGGCTGTAGTCGGCGTGCGTCACACCGGCGTCCCGCCGCAGCTGCCGGTTCAGATGGTCGGCGAGCAGGGTGGAGAAGTCGACGTAGGCCAGCCAGGCCCGTCGCTCCTCGGCGTCGAGCCAGCGCGGCGTCACGGACATGCGCTCACTCTAGCCAGCCCGCGTTTGAATTTTCACTCACAGCTCCGGAGCCCGTCGCCCGAACGACGCACGCCTTTGAACCCGCGCGAGTCGGCCATTCTGACCACGCGCCGACGACTCCCGCCACCTCAGCCCGACCGACGGCACCCACACCGCCGCCGTCCGGCTCCCCACCACGCGAAACACCCTCTGACCTGCGCGTCTCGACGACCACAACGATCTCTTACTCGTCGGCCACGGGGAGGCGCTCCAGAGGGTTCAGGTATTTCACCGAAGGTCCGGAACTGGCCGGATTCCTTTGCGCGTCGTGGGCGCGGTGACGTTGATCTGCCACTGTGCGCTCTTCCAGTGGGGGGCTTTTCGGTGGCGATCGAGGAGGGGACGCTCGTGCTGAGACGTGAGGCCTTGCGGCTGCCCAGGCATCCGGCTTCGGTCGGTTTGGCCCGGCACCAGGTCCGGCAGCATCTGGCCACATGGGGGTACGCCGAGGACGACGCGCTCACGGAGGACGTCGTGCTGCTGGCCTCCGAGCTGGCCGCCAACGTCGTCCGGCACGGTCCCATCCTGCAGCGGGAGTTCGAGCTGTCGGTGACGGCGCGGGCGGACGGCTCGTGCCTCATCGCCGTCTCCGACGCGAGCCCCGCGCAGCCCGTCCTGCAGGCCGAGCAGGGTGCGGACGACGAGCGCGGCCACGGTCTGCACCTGGTCGACCAGGTGGCGCGGACGTGGGGCGTACGGCACCGGGGGCGGCACGGCAAGACCGTGTGGGCGCTGGTGGGCGACGCCGCCCCCTGAGGCGCTACTGCACCAACTGGGGGTAGAGCGCCGCGAGTTCGCCCGACAGGCCGGCCTTCACCTGACGCGACAGGTCGTCGGCCAGCACCTCGTACGCGCCGCTCTCGATGCCGTCGAGGGCGAGCGCGGCGACGTCACGGGCGGCGGACTTGGGCGCGTCGATGCGTGCGGTGAGGTCGGTGTCCACGTATCCGACGTGCAGACCGGTCACCTCGATGCCGCGCGGCTGCAGCTCCAGGCGCAGGGAGTTGGTCTGCTGCCACAGGGCGGCCTTCGTCGCGCTGTAGGAGCCGGCGTTGCCCAGCCAGGACAGCACGGAGTGGACGTTGAGGACGTGTCCGCCGCCGTTGCGCTCGATGACCGGCACGAAGGCGCGGGTGACCAGCAGGGGCCCGTAGAAGTTGATCTCGAACTCGCGGCGCACGTCGTCCACCGGGGTGGTCAGGAAGGGGCCGCCGACGGAGACTCCGGCGTTATTGACCAGGACGGTGACGTCCTGGGCCTGCGCCGCGGCGGCCGCCACGGACTGCGGGTCGGTGACCTCCAGCGCCAGGGGTACGGCGTCGGGGTGCGTCACCGTGCGCGGGTCGCGGGCCGTGGCGTACACCTTCCCGGCGCCACGCGCGTACAGCTCCTCCACCAGCGCCTTGCCGATGCCCCGGCTGCCGCCGGTGACGAGAACGACAGCGTCCTTGATCGCGGTCATGACTGACTCCCCAAGCTCGATGATCTCGGTAAACCGATCGGTTTCCGCTTACTGTAAACCGATCGGTTTCCAAGTCTCAAGGCAGACCGGTGAGCCGACGGTCACACCTTGACCGTCGGCTGTCCGCAAAGGGGCGTGGGTGTGCCCTAGACCCTGCTCACGGGCGGGCGTCGGCGCGCGTCTGCGACCGACGGAGCGTCTGCGCGCGTCCGTCGAGCCTCCGCAGAGCCGTCTCCCCCCACTGCACGTTGGCGTGCTCCAGCGCCAAGCCGCCCAGGAGCGTGAGGTAGGGGCCGATGCGTTCGGCGTGGGCGAAGTACTCGTCCTCGTCCCGGCCGTCGAGCAGCCGCTCCCGCAGCCGCTCGTACCGGCCGAGCTTGGCCTCGGCCCGCTCGACGCGCTCGGCGATCGCGGCCCGTACGGCGTCGACGGCGTCGGCATCGGCGATGTCGACGCACTGCACCTTGACCATCAACTCGTCGCGGATCGCCAGCGGCTTGGCCGGGGCGGCGAGGACGTAGTCGCGCAGGACCGCGTAGCCGGCCTCGGTGAGCGAGAACAGCCGTTTGTTGGGGCGCCGTTCCTGGTGGACGACCCGCGCCGAGACGAGCCCCTCGCTCTCCATGCGCTCGAGCTCCCGGTACAGCTGCTGCGGCGTCGCCATCCAGAAGTTGGCGACCGAGGCCTCGAAGCCCTTGGCGAGGTCGTAGCCGGACGCCTCGCCCTCCAGGAGTGCGGCCATCACCGCGTTGCGCAATGCCATCGGCCCAAATTACACCGCGTTGACTAATCAACACGGCGACCGGTCGGCGCGGGCGCACACGCCGATGAGCCGGCCGCCCAACTGGTTTCGGCACGCCAGGCGTTGACCAAACACCACCCCCACAGCACAATGAGCGCGCATCTTTGAGAGCGCTCTCAAGAGCTGCTCGTTCCCACACCCCCGAGGAGACCCATGACCGGCAGCCAAGGCCCTGGACCGAGCCGACGCGCGCTCATCGGCACCGGACTCGGCGTCGGCGCCGCGGTCCTCACCACGGGCGGGACGGCGACGGCGGCGGACCGCACGCCCTCCGCCGCGCGCCGGGCGTCCGCCTTCCTTGCCGCCGCCATGGACGCCTACCCGCTGCACGGCACGGTCCGGCTGGCCCAGAGCTACACCGACCAGGCCGGCCTGTTCAGCACCGCGTTCACCTACGACAACGCGCTCGTGATCCTCGCGAACCTCGCCACCGGCACGGCCGACGGCCGCTCCCGGGCGGTGGCGCTGGGCGACGCGCTGCTCTACGCCCAGGCGCACGATCCCGCCCACGACGACGGCAGACTGCGGCAGGCCTACAACGTCGGGCCGTACACCTTCTACGACGGTTCGGCGCAGCCGGACGGTTTCGTGCGGGCGGACGGAACGGCCAACGTGGGCACCCAGTTCGGCTTCACCGGCACCGCCGTCGGCGACATGGCGTGGGCCGGTATCGCGCTGAGCACCCTCGCCGGACGGACCGGCCGGCGGCGTTTCCTCACGGGTGCCGTGCGGATCGGCGAGTGGATCGAGCGCGTCGGCCGCACCGACGAGCCGCTCGGCGGCTACAAGTTCGGCGTGAACGGCGCCGACGAGAAGCTGCCCTTCACCTCCACCGAGCACAACACCGACCTGGTCGGCCTGTTCGGCCGGCTCGCCCGGCTGACCGGGGACAAGGTGTGGCTCGAACGGCGCTCGCGGGCCGCGGCCTTCGTGCGCCGGATGTGGGAGCCGTCCGGCGGGTTCTTCTACACCGGCACGAACGACGGTGTGACGATCAACAAGTCGCCGGTCCCCGAGGACACCCAGACCTGGACCCACCTCGCCCTCTCCTCCCCCGCCCACTCCCGTTCGCTGGACTGGGCCGCGACCGAACTCGCCGTCCGGGACGGCGCCGACCGCCCCAACAGCACGGTGCCGCAGGGGCAGTCGTACGAGGGCGTCACGTTCAGCTCGGCCAGTCTGGCGGCGAACGAGGACGCCCCCATCGCCTCGGGGCAGCCCAAGCCCGACCGCAACGCCGTCTGGTTCGAGGGGACCGCCCACCTGGCGCTGGCCCTGCGCTGTCGCCGGGCCCCCGGTGACGGGGCGCGGGCCCGCCGGCTGCTCGCCTCGATCGAGCGCGCGCAGGATCTGCTCGGCGGCGGCCAGACCCTCGGCGGGACGGCCGTGGCTCGGGGCTCGGGCGTCGTCTCGGCGAGCAGCCCGCTCGACACCGGTTTCGGTTTCGGCTACTACCCCTACCGGCACACGGGCGCCACGGCCTGGTACCTGCTGGCGGCGGCGCGCGCGAACCCGCTGTCGGCCTGAGCGACGGTGCCGCACGTCAGGCGTCAGGCGTCAGGCGTCAGGCGTCAGGCGTCAGGCGGTGTAGCCGAGCTGGCGCCTCATGTACGGCGTCATGAGGGTCTTCGCCTTGGCCAGGACGGAGGTCCGGGCGCCGAGGACGGCGTTCGCACCCGGCACCGGCAGGATGGTCAGCCCGTCGCCCGCGCCGAACGGCACGATGACGGGGGTGCGGTGGACGGGCCGGTAGAGGCGGGGTTCCCTGCGGTGCCGGCCGGCGCTGTTGAGGTAGGTGCGGATGTTCCAGGCGGCGAGGTCGGCCTGGGCGAGCGCGGCCGGGGTGATCTTGAGTTCGGTGGCGTCGTTGACGTCACCGACCGCGAACACGTCCCGCCGCCCGTCGACCCGGAGGGAGCGGTCGACCTTGACGTGCCCGGCCGAGTTGAGCCAGTCGCCGTGGCCGCCGAGCCGCAGCCAGAGGGTGTTGGGCGTGGTGCCGGTGGCCCAGAAGGAGAGGTCGGCGGCGATGATGTTGCCGCGTGCGTCGCGATAGGTGCCGAAGTCGTTGCCGGGCGACATGAAGGAGTCGAGCCTTACCTCCACGTCGTGCGCCTCCAGCCAGGCCCGCGCCCGGCGTCCGGCGCGCTCGACGCCGGTGTTGTGCAGGAGTTCGGTGCCGGAGTGGGCGAGGGTGATCCGGACGTCGGGCCGGGCCAGGCGTATCTCGGCGCTGAGTTCGACCCCGGAGGGCCCGCCGCCGACGACCAGGACGTGTTCGGCGCCGGCGATCTTCTGCTGGTGCCCGGCGAACGTCTTGAGGGTCTCCTCGGTGGTGGTCCCGGTGAAGCGGGCCGGTTCGGGGTAGTCGGCGCCGGTGGCGATCACGACCACGTCGTACGGCAGCCGCTCCCCCGTGGCCAGTACGACCTGACGCTCGGCGGTGTCGATCCGAAGGGCCTTGCCCACCACCACCCGGCCGTTGGCCAGCAGCCGGTCGTAGGGGATGAAGGGGGTCACCGACCACTCGGGGCGCACACCGGCCCGCAGCGAGGCGATGCGGTGGAAGAAGACGTCCTTGCGGTCCACCAGGGTGACCCGCGCGGTCGCGTCCAGTCGTCTGGCCAGGCGGACGCCCGCGTAGCCGCCGCCGATCACCACTATGTCGCTGTCGTGCACAACGACTCTCCTGTGCCTGCTCGTGGGGAAGCGAGCAGCCGGACGCGTGGGGCTTCCTCGGCCACTCGGACTGGCGACGAGCGTAGCGCTTGAACTCTAAAGCTTCCATGGAGGCATGTGCGCATTGTGTGAAGCGTGGCAGGGCCCCGCGCGCCCCGCACCTGCGCCGAAGGCCGGCCCGACGCCTTTCGGCGCGGGCCGGCCCTCCTCAGCGTTCCGCGGTCAGTCCGTGCCGGACTCCATCGCGGCGCGGTCCAGCAGCGCCTCGTCCTCGGAGACCTCGCCGCGGGAGGCGATGGCCTCGGCGCCGCCCTCGGGCAGCTCCGGCATGGTGCCGATGAGCCCGGTCGCGGCGGCCTGGGAGGCGCCGATGGTGGGGCTGCCGGTGCCGATCAGGCCGAGACCGACGTACTGCTCAAGCTTGGCGCGGGAGTCGGCGATGTCGAGGTTGCGCATGGTCAGCTGGCCGATGCGGTCGACCGGGCCGAACGCGGAGTCCTCGGTGCGCTCCATCGACAGCTTGTCCGGGTGGTAGCTGAACGCCGGGCCCGTGGTGTCGAGGATCGAGTAGTCCTCGCCGCGCCGCAGCCGCAGGGTGACCTCACCGGTGATCGCCGAGCCGACCCAGCGCTGCAGCGACTCACGGATCATCAGCGCCTGCGGGTCCAGCCAGCGGCCCTCGTACATCAGCCGGCCGAGGCGGCGGCCCTCGTTGTGGTACTGGGCGAGGGTGTCCTCGTTGTGGATGGCGTTGACCAGGCGCTCGTAGGCCGCGTGCAGCAGGGCCATGCCGGGGGCCTCGTAGATGCCGCGGCTCTTGGCCTCGATGATGCGGTTCTCGATCTGGTCGGACATGCCCAGGCCGTGCCGGCCGCCGATGGCGTTGGCCTCCATCACCAGGTCAACGGCGGACGCGAACTCCTTGCCGTTGATCGTCACCGGGCGGCCCTGGTCGAAGCCGATCGTCACGTCCTCGGGTGCGATCTCGACTACGGGGTCCCAGAACCGGACGCCCATGATGGGCTCCACGGTCTCGATGCCGGTGTCCAGGTGCTCAAGCGTCTTGGCCTCGTGGGTGGCGCCCCAGATGTTGGCGTCGGTGGAGTACGCCTTCTCCGTGCTGTCGCGGTAGGGCAGCTTGTGCGCGACCAGCCACTCCGACATCTCCTTGCGGCCGCCGAGCTCGGTCACGAAGTGCGCGTCCAGCCACGGCTTGTAGATCCGCAGGTTGGGGTTGGCGAGCAGGCCGTAGCGGTAGAACCGCTCGATGTCGTTGCCCTTGAAGGTCGAGCCGTCGCCCCAGATCTGGACGTCGTCCTCCAGCATGGCCCGCACCAGGAGCGTGCCGGTGACGGCACGGCCGAGCGGGGTGGTGTTGAAGTAGGCCCGACCGCCGGAGCGGATGTGGAACGCGCCGCAGGTGAGCGCGGCCAGGCCCTCCTCGACCAGCGCGGCACGGCAGTCGACCAGGCGCGCGATCTCGGCACCGTAGTTCTTCGCGCGACCGGGCACCGAGGCGATGTCGGGCTCGTCGTACTGGCCGATGTCGGCGGTGTAGGTGCACGGGACGGCGCCCTTGTCGCGCATCCAGGCGACCGCGACGGAGGTGTCGAGGCCGCCGGAGAAGGCGATACCGACGCGCTCGCCGGCGGGCAGGGAGGTGAGGACCTTGGACATAGGAAGAGTATGCATGATGGCGCATGGTCATGCAAAGCCGGATTGCGGAACCGATACGGTCCGGTCATGGCAGCCAGAATCGATCTGACCCTCGACTGCGCGGACGCCCTGCTCCTGGCCCGCTTCTGGAAGACGGCGCTCGGCTATGTGGACGAGCCCCCGCCCCCGCCCTTCGCGACCCGGGAGGAGTGGCTGGCCCAGTTCGACCTCCCGGAGGACGAGTCGGCGGACGACGGCGCGTGGCTGTGCGACCCCGACGGCACCGGTCCCCGCCTGTCCATCCTCAAGGTGCCCGAGCCCAAGACGGCGAAGAACCGGCTCCACATCGACATCCGGGTGCCGGGGCACGGCGAACCGGAGGAGCGATGGGCGCGGATCAGGGCGGAGGCCGGGCGGCTGGTGGCGGCCGGCGGGCGCGTCCTTGAGGAGTTCAAGGGCACCACATCGTGATGGCCGACCCGGAGGGCAACGAGTTCTGCGTCGCCGCCGCGTCCCCGGGCTGATCACTCACCGCAGGTCGAGCCGCATCAGCACCCGGGGCCGGCCGGCCGGCACCGAGGTGGTGTCGGCGGCGTGGACGAACCCGGCGCGCTCGAAGTTCGCGCGGATCCCGGCGTAGGCCATGGTGGTGTCCACCCGGCCGCCGCCGCTGTCGAGGGGATAGGCCTCGATCGCCGGTGCGCCCTGGGCGCGGGCGAAGTCGACCGCTCCGGCGATGAGGGCGTGCGAGACGCCCTGTCCGCGGTGGCCCGGGCTGACCCGGATGCACCACAGCGACCAGACCGGCAGGTCGTCGACGTGGGGGATCGTCCGGCTGCGCGCGTAGGAGGTGGCCGCGCGTGGGGCGACGGCGGCCCAGCCGACCGGTTCGTCACCGTCGTAGGCGAGCACACCCGGCGGCGGAGAGATACGGCACAGTTCGGCGACGTACTCCCCGCGGGCCGGCCCGCGAAGCGCGCGGTCGAGCTTCGCCGGGATGCCGTGACTCAGGCACCAACAGACGGTGGCGCCAGGGGACTTGGGGCCCAGCACCGTACGGACGTCCGCGAAGGCCGATGCCGGGCGCACCTCGAAGGTCATGCCACCACGGTGCCACGGGCCGCCGGTCCGCGCTCCGTTCAGCGCACCAGGCAGGGGCGTTTGGGGTCGAACTCCCAGTCCTCCACCAGATAGCGCATGCCGATCGCGTCGTCGCGGCCCGACAGCGCCTTCGCCCGGTAGAGCTCGTGGGCCGCCATCAGCCGGTCGGGGTCGAGGCGGAGGCCCAGGCCCGGGGTGTCGGGGACGGCGACCTCGCCGCCGACGATGCGCGGCGGTTCGACGGTGAGCCGCTCCTGCCCCTCCTGCCAGATCCAGTGCGTGTCCAGCGCGTTGTACTCGCCGGGGGCCGCTGCGCCGCAGTGGGCCATCATCGCGAGCGAGATGTCGAAATGGTTGTTGGAGTGGCAGCCCCAGGTCAGGCCCGTCTCGTGGCACAGCTGGGCCACGCGCACCGACCCCTGCATGGTCCAGAAGTGCGGGTCGGCGAGCGGGATGGACACGGACTGCAGGGCCAGGGCGTGGGTGAGCTGACGCCAGTCGGTGGCGATCATGTTGGTGGCCGTGGGCAGTCCGGTGGCGCGGCGGAACTCCGCGAGGATCTCGCGGCCGGAGTAGCCGTCCTCGGCGCCGCACGGGTCCTCGGCGTAGGCGAGGGTACCCAGGAGGGGCCGGCACAGGTCGACGGCCTCGCGCAGCGACCAGGCGCCGTTGGGGTCGAGCGTGATCCGGGCCTCGGGGAAGCGGTCCTTCAGCGCCCGTACGGTCCCGACCTCCTCGGCGCCGGGCAGGACGCCGCCCTTGAGCTTGAAGTCCCGGAAGCCGTAATGGTCGTAGGCGGCCTCGGCCTGGCGGACGATCGCCTCCGGGGTGAGCGCCTCCTCGCGCCGGACGCGGTACCACTCGACGTCCGCGTCGGGTTCGCGCAGGTAGTCCAGGTCGGTGCGGTCGGGGTCGCCGACATGGAAGAGGTAGCCGAGGACCCGTACCGCGTCGCGCTGCCTGCCTTCGCCGAGCAGGGCGGCGACCGGCACTTCAAGATGCTGCCCGAGCAGGTCCAGCAGCGCCGACTCGACGGCGGTGACGGCGTGGACGGTGGTGCGCAGGTCGAAGGTCTGGGCGCCGCGGCCCCCGGCGTCGCGGTCGGCGAAGGCCGCCCGCACGGTGTTCAGGACGCGGTTGTGGTCGCCGAGGCGCGCACCGACGACCAGCGGCTCGGCCTCGCGCAGGGTCCGGGTGATCTTTTCGCCGCCGGGCACCTCGCCGAGGCCGGTGCGGCCCTCGGAGTCCTCCATGACGACGACGTTGCGGGTGAAGCAAGGGGCGTGGGCGCCGGAGAGGTTGAGGAGCATGGAGTCGCGTCCGGCGACCGGGTAGACGGAGAACTTCGTGACGACGGGTTGGCTCATGGGGTGAACTGCCGTTCTGCGATGAGGGTTCGGGCGGGCGGTCAGACCTGCAGGGCGTCCAGCACTTGCTCCAGGACCAGGACACCACCGAGGCCGAGGACGGCGAGGACCGTGGTGTACGTGGTGCGTGCCTTGATCGCGTCGACGACCGACAGGTTGAAGTACTCCTTGAACATCCAGAAGCCCGGGTCGTTGACGTGGGAGAAGGCGATCGAGCCGCAGGAGACGGCGAGCACCATGACCTCGGGGTGGACGCCGCTGCCGGCGAGCAGGGGCAGCGCCACGCCGGAGGCGGTGACGACGGCGACGGTCGCCGAGCCCAGGGCCACGCGCAGGATGGCGGCGATCAGCCAGGCCAGGATGAGGGGCGAGATGGACCAGTGCTCGGTGGAGTCCTTGATGTAGTCGGAGATGCCGCCCTCGACGAGGACGTTCTTGAAGGCGCCGCCGGCGCCGATGACGAGCAGGATCATCGCCATCGCCTGGGCGGCCTCCCGGCAGGAGGTGGCGACCTCGGCGAGGCTGCGGCCGATGCGCGGGCCGAGCGCCCACACCGCGAGGCAGAGGGTGAGCAGCAGGGCGATCGGGGCGGAGCCGATGAAGGCGACGAAGTGCAGCAGCGGACTCGACCCGGAGGTGGCGAGGTCGGTCACCGCGGCACCGGCGATCAGCACGACGGGCAGCAGGGCGACCGCGAGCGACCAGCCCATGCCGGGCATCTCGTCCTCCTCGAAGACGCGCTCGCTGACCAGCCCCTTGGGGACCTCGGGGTGCATCGCGCGGACGAAGGGCAGGCGCGGCCAGGTCAGGGCGATGAGCGCGCCGACCGGGACGGCGATGAACAGGCCGTAGAACAGGGTCAGTCCGACCGAGGCGTGGAAGGTGGCGGCCACCGCGGTCGGGCCGGGGTGCGGCGGCAGGAAGCTGTGCATGGTGGACAGGGCTATGGACATGGGCAGTCCGACCCACAGCAGGTTGGAGCGGGTGACGCGGACGAGGGTGAAGGCGACCGGCACGATGATGACGAAGGCGACCTCGTAGAACATCGTCACGCCGATGAGCATGGCGGTCAGCACCATGGCCACCTGCACCCAGCGCGGGCCGCACGCGTCGAGGAGCCGGGTGGCTATCCGCTGGGCCGCGCCGGAGTCCCCCATCACCCGTCCGACCATGGCGCCGAGCCCGATGGTGAGCATCGTGTCGCCGATCTGGCCGCCGATGCCCTCGGCGAGGACGTCGGAGATCTTCTCCAGGGGGATGCCCTGGACCAGGGCCACACCCACGGCCACGAGGAGCAGGGCGGCGAAGCCGTTGAGTCTGAACTTCGTCATCAGCAAAAGCAGGACCAGCACGCTGATTCCGACCACGACGAGCGGCATGCGTCAGTTCTCCTTTGAACTGCCAACGAGGAGAGCAGGGTTCACTCTTTCGAATGGCATCCCTGTATGGGGACATCGTCTACATATGAGGACGGAGGCTAGGTTGATCGACATGCCGTGGTCAATGGGTGTGCACGTGTCAATGCGGTACGGCGGTCAGCCGGTCCGCAGCCACAGCGAGACGGCCAGCCCCAGCCCGGCCAACGCGATGGCGATCCGCAACGGCCTCTCGGGCAGCCGCCGTACGACGACCGGACCCACGCGGCTGCCGACCAGGCACCCCAGACCGAGAGCCGCCGCGGCCCGCCAGTCGACGGGGGCGAGGAAGGCGTAGGCGATCGCGGCGGTGACGTTGGCCGCTCCGGTGGCGATGTTCTTCACGGCGTTGGTCACGCGCAGCGGCTCGTCCGCGGACAGGGACAGCACCGCCAGCATCAGTACGCCGGACGCGGCGCCGAAGTAGCCGCCGTAGAGCCCGACGAGCAGTACCGCGCAGGTCAGCGGCAGCGCCGTGCGCAGGCCTCCGCCCTCCGCCAGGCGTCCCTCGGTCAGCCGGCGCAGCGGTTCGCGGACCAGGATGAGCACCGACCCCAGGGCGATCAGCCAGGGCACGACCCGTTCGAACGCGGACGACGGGGTGCCCAGCAGCAGTGCCGCGCCGACCGAGCCGCCGACGGCCGCCAGGAGCGCCAGGCGGGCGAGCCTGCGGCCCTGCCCGCGCAGTTCCTCGCGCGAACCGGCCGCGGTTCCGGCGGTGTTGAAGAACAGGGCCACCGTGTTGGTGACGTTGGCGGACACCGGCGGCAGGCCGGCGGCCAGCAGTGCCGGGTAACTGAAGAGCGAGGCGAGACCGGCGATCGACCCCGCCAGTCCGGAGGCGATGCCCGCCACGGCGAGCAGCAGGGCGGAGCCGGCGGACACGGAGGGTTCCCTTCCGGAAGCTGACGCGGACGCCTCACCCTCCCCCACGCCCGTTCCGCATACAAGACACTGTCTACATACAGAGACAGTGGCCCATCATCGGGCGGGCCGTCAGCGCCAGGACGCCTTCCACGCCTCGGCCGGGGTCAACGGGACCGGCGCCGGCCGCGCCGCCGTCGTCCCGAGCGTCACGCGGCGGCCCTCGGCCGCCGAGCGCAGCAGGGCGGTCATCGTCTCCAGGACGTGCAGGGCGAGTTCGCCGCCGGCGCGCGGTCGGCCGCCGTGGAGGAAGTCGAGCAGGCCGACGCCGCGACTGCCGCCGGCGTATCCCGCCGACGGCTCGAGCTCGTGCCAGTCGGTCCCGTCCAGCGGGAAGTGGCGCACCTGACCGTCGAAGTGGTTGGGGTCGGGGACAGCGAGCGTGCCCGTCTCGCCATGGACCTCGATCGGGGCGGCCGTGGTCGCGACGCCGTCGAAGCTCGTGGTGAGGGTGGACAGGGCGCCGTTGTCGTGTTCGAGGACGCCGGAGACATGGGTGTCCACCTCGACCGCGATCCGCTCCCCCTGGCGCGGCCCGGAGCCGATGACCCGCGTGCCGCGCAGCCGGGCGGCCGCGCCGGTCACCGCCCGGACCGGGCCGAGGAGTTGGACGAGGGCGGAGATGTAGTAGGGCCCCATGTCCAGCAGCGGGCCGCCGCCCTGGGCGTAGTAGAAGTCGGGATGCGGGTGCCAGCGTTCGTGTCCCGGTGTGACCATGACGGCCTGGGCGGCGAGCGGCCGGCCGACGAGGCCCTTGTCGATTGCGGCGCGGGCCGTCTGGGTGCCGGTGCCCAGGACCGTGTCCGGAGCGCAGCCGACCCGCGTGCCCGCCTTCGTGGCGGCGTCGACGACGGCCTGCCCGCCGGCGAAGGTGTCGGCCAGTGGCTTCTCCGTGTACACGTGCTTGCCGTGCCCGATGGCGCCGAGGGCGATGTCGGCATGGGCGGCGGGGGTGGTGAGGTTGAGCACCGTCTGGATGTCGGGGGCCTCCAGCAGCGCTTCGACGCTCGACTGCCGTGTGCCGGGCAGCTGTTGGGCGGCGGCCTGCGCGCGGGAGCCGTCGAGGTCGGCGACCGCGACGATCTCGACGTCGGGGTGGGGTGCGAGGGTGTCGAGGTAGGCGCGGGATATGAAGCCGAGTCCTACGATGCCGATGCGGTGCGCGTCGCCCACAGCATTCCCCTCTCGACGACGGTGCGGACACTGGGGTGTTGCAGTACGTCCAGGCTGTGCCCCGGCGTCGTGACGACGACGCGTCCGGCGCCCCAGCGGCGGGTCCAGATCGCCGGTGAGGTCACCGGCCGGTGCCAGGGTTCGTACGGCCGTACCGGATGGGTGGTGGTGGCCAGGACGTCGATCAGGTCGTCGTGCAGCACCCAGTACTGCTCGGTCTCCAGCTCGAAGTCCGCCAGCCCGGCGGTGATCGGGTGGGTGCGGCCGAGTTCGGTGAACTGCACGGTGTGGGGCAGGAAGTTGTCCTCCGCCGCTCCGCGCCGCAGACAGGGCTCCTTGCCGGGATGGGTGGCGAACTGGCCGCCGACCAGGTGCAGATAGTCGGAGGAGGCACGGAAGGAGTCGGCGATGCCGCCGTGCCAGCCGGTGAAACCGGTACCGGCGACGACCGCCGCGCCGAGACCGGCCAGTTGCCCGGCGGTGATCTCCGACATGGTGACGCACTGCACGACGAGGTCGGTGCGCTCCATCTCGGTGGCGTCGCCGTAGACCGCGGTCGACTCCTCGACCCTCACCTCGTAGCCGTTGTCCCGCAGGAAGGGGATGAACAGCTCGGTGGCCTCGACCGGCCGGTGCCCCTCCCACCCGCCTCGGACCACCAGGGCCCTCTTCCGCGCCATGACCACTCCCTCGTACGGCAACTCCTCTCATCTTCCCGGCTCTCGAGGGCTCGTACACATGGGCGACTTAGGCTTCCCGCGTACCGGGCGCCCCACTTGAGAGGATCGGGGCATGGCCGACTCACCTCTGCAGATCAACGCCCTCATCGTCGACTCCGTGGACCCCGAGCGGCTCGCCGCGTTCTGGTCGGAGCTGCTCGGCCGCCCCGTCGTGGGCCGTACCGGCCCGTACGTCTGGCTGCGGCGGGACGGAGGTCTGGGGCTGGGCTTCCAGCGCACGACCGCGGTCAAGGCGGGCAAGAACCGGATGCACTTCGACGTGACCTCGCCCGATCCGGCGGCGGAGCGGCAGCGGATCGAGCGGCTCGGCGGCCGCCGGCTGGAGCAGTACGCCGAGGGCGGGTTCCTGGTGATGGCGGACCCCGAGGGCAACGAGTTCTGCGTCATCCCCGAGGGCCCCTTCGAACTCGACGACGAGGGGCGGGCCGACTACCTCGGGTGAACAGTGGCCGAATTCTGGCCCTTGCCCCGGTCAGGACCTGGTCAGGGGGGAGACCGCCGTTCCGGGACCTGCTTAGGATCAACCGGTCGCCCTGCTCGTACGACCCCCAGGAGGCCCCGCGTGCCCGAAGCCGCGGTCGGCGCCGAACCCGGAACCGGTGACGCGCCCGCCCCTCCCCCGCCCGCGCGGCGGCGCACCGCGCTGCTCACCGGCGGCGTGCTGGCGGTCGCGGCGGCCACGGTCGCCGGTCTGCTGGCGGCCCGCGGCGCCGGCGGTCGGCACGAGGCGGCGACGGGCGACGGGCTGCGGCACACCTCCGTGGAGGTCACGCCGGCCGGCTGCGGTCGCGGCTGGAGCCGGCCCGTGGGCGGACGTCAGGTCTTCGACCTGCACAACACCTCCAGCACGGCGGCCGAGGTGGATCTGACCGACCCGAGGACGGGAGCGGTCTATGGCGAGGTGGAGGGACTGGCCCCGGGCACCGTGCGCCCGTTGCGGGTGACGCTCGGCAACGGCACGTACGCCTTCAAGTGCCTGCCCGACGACGCGGACGCCGTCACCGGCCCCACCGTGCGCATCACCGGCGCGAAGGTCAGAAGCGGCCCGGCCGCGGTGCCGGTCACCCAGCAGGACCTCATCCCGCCGACCCTCGCCTACCAGAGGTGGATCCAGGGCCGCACCGTCGAGCTGGAGCGGAAGACCGACGCACTGCGTGACGCCGTCGACCGCGGCGACCTCGCGGCGGCGCGCGCGGCATGGCTGCCCGCGCACCTGGTGTACGAGCGGATGGGCGCCGCCTACGGCACCTTCGGGGACGCCGACGGGCAGATCGACGGCACCACGGCCGGGCTGTCCGGGGGCGTCCGCGACAAGGACTTCACCGGCTTCCACCGGGTCGAGTACGGCCTGTGGCACGGGGAGTCGGCGAGCGGTCTGCGCGGCCCCGCCGACCGTCTCGCCGCGGCCGTCCACGCGCTGCGCGCCGGCTGGCCGGACCAGCGGATGGACCCGGCGGACGTCGGGCTGCGCGCGCACGAGATCCTGGAGAACACCGTGCAGTTCGAGCTGACCGGCCGCAGCGACTACGGCAGCGGCACCAACCTGGCGACGGCCCGCGCCAACCTGGACGGCACCCGGGTGCTCCTCGGATACCTGCGTCCCCTGCTCAGCACCCGCGACACCGGCCTGCCCGGCCTCGACTCCTGGCTGGACCGTACCCAGCGGCTGCTGGACTCCTTCCGGCACGGCCGGAGTTGGACACCTCTGACCCGGCTGACCCGCGCCCAGCGGGAGACCGTCGACGCCGATCTGGGCGAACTGGTGGAACGGCTCGCCGACGTGGCCGCCCTGACCGACGTACGGAGGACCGCGTGAAGCCCGTCAGCAAGGTCGGCCGCCGGGGTTTCCTGACGGGCGCGGCGGCCGTGGCCGGTGCCGGGCTCGTGGCCGCCGATCACGGTGCCGCCTCGGCCACGCCGTCCCGGGAGAGCGGGCGGATCCCCTTCCACGGCCGCCATCAGGCCGGCATCCTCACACCGGCACAGCGCGCCACCGCGTTCGTCTCCTTCGACGCGACCGCGCGCGACCGCGCCGAACTGCGCGACGCGCTGCGCACGCTCACCGAGCGGGCCCGCTTCCTGACGGCCGGCGGCAGCCCGGACGAGCCCGGCATCACCGGCCCGCCCGCCGACTCGGGCACCCTGGGCCCGGACGTGCCCGCGGACCGGCTGACCGTCACCGTCGGCGTCGGCGCCTCCCTCTTCGACGACCGCTACGGCCTGACGGCCCGCAGGCCCCGGCGGCTGACGGCCATGCCGACGTTCCCCGACGACGACCTCGACGCCGACTGGTGCCACGGCGACCTCAGTGTGCAGTTCTGCGCGGACGGCGCGGACACGGTCCTGCACGCGCTGCGCGATGTCGCCCGGCACACCCGGGGCGCTCTGCAGGTGCGTTGGCGGATGGACGGTTTCGTCAGCCCGCCGCGGCCGTCCGGAACCCCGCGCAACCACTTCGGTTTCAAGGACGGCATCTCCAACCCGGACGTAGCCGACGCGCGGGAGACGGACCGGCTGGTGTGGGTGGGCCCCGGCTCCGGCGAGCCGGACTGGGCGACGGGCGGCAGCTACCAGGTCGTACGGCTGATCCGGATGCTGGTGGAGTTCTGGGACCGGGTCTCGCTCGCCGAACAGGAGCGGATGTTCGGGCGCGCCCGCGACACCGGCGCCCCGCTGGACGGGCGGCACGAGAAGGACATCCCGCAGTACGCGCAGGATCCCAAGGGCGACGTCATCCCGCTGGACAGCCACATCCGCCTGGCCAACCCCCGTACCCCGGCCGGCGCCGAGCAGCGGATCCTGCGCCGCGGCTACAACTACGACCGGGGCATGGACGGCAACGGCAACCTCGACATGGGCCTGCTGTTCTGCTGCTACCAGCAGGACGTGGTCCGGCAGTTCGAGACCGTGCAGCGACGGCTGGCCGGTGAGCCGCTCGTCGACTACGTCTCCCCGTTCGGCGGCGGCTACTTCTTCGCGCTGCCCGGCGTCCGGGACGGCTCCGACTGGTACGGGCGCGCGCTGCTGGCCTGATCGCACCGCCGTAGGTCAAGGGCGCCTCAAAAGACCATGAGGATTTCCTGACCGAACATTCGCGCGCATGACATTGCCGCTCACCCGACCCGCCGCAACGATTGCCAAGGATCCGACCGTAGTTGCCATGACCATCGATGTCGTGGCGGCGAAACGCAGTGCTCTCGGAAGCATGTCCTCTGAAGCAGTGTCCTCGGAAGGCGAGACAGCATGATCGGTACAGCAAGAACGACAAGCGCGCGGCGCGGCCTGAGCCGTGTGGGCGCCCTGCTGGGCGCGGCGGCGCTGGCGACGGCGGGTGGCGTAGTCCCGGCCGCGGCGGCCTCGGCGGGCGGCCACGGAACACGCACCGCGACACCGATCAAGCACCTGGTGGTGATCTACGACGAGAACATCTCGTTCGACCACTACTTCGCCACCTACCCGAAGGCGGCCAACACCGACGGCACCACGTTCAGGGCCGCGGCGCACACGCCGAAGGTCGACAACCTGCTCAACGCCGGGCTGCTGAAGAACAACCCGAACCTGTACGCGCCGAAGCGGCTGGCCAGTTCGCAGGCCATGACCTGCGACCAGAACCACTCCTACGGTCCCGAGCAGTACGCGGCCGACGGCGGCAAGGCCGACAAGTACGTGGAGAACACCGAGGTCAGCAAGTGCAGCGGCGGGCTGTTCGGCGAGCCCGGCCTGGTGATGGACTACTACGACGGCAACACCGTGACGGGTCTGTGGAACTATGCCCAGCACTACGCCCTCAACGACCGCTCGTTCAGCTCGGTCTACGGTCCCTCCACGCCCGGCGCGCTCAACCTGGTCTCCGGCCAGACGCACGGCGTGATCTCCGTCGACCCGGCCTCCGGCACGGAGAACCCGAAGCAGACGGCGACCCCGGACCCGTACACGGTCCTCTCCCCGAACGCCAAGGGTGTCGGCACGCTGATCAACGACCCCGACCCGGCCTTCGACGACTGCTCGGGCAAGAACCACACCAGCACCAACGCGCTCGCCGTGATGCAGGGCCGGAACATCGGTGACCTGCTCAACGCCAAGCGCGTCAGCTGGGGTTGGTTCCAGGGCGGCTTCCGGCCGAGCACCGCGTGGGACGGCAAGAGCGGCGACTACGCGAAGTGCGACACCACGCACACCAACGTCGGCGGCGCCTCGGTCGTCGACTACAGCCCCCACCACTCGCCGTTCGAGTACTACAGGTCGACGTCCAACCCGCACCACCTCGCGCCGAAGAACGTCGCCGAGATCGGGCACGACGGCCGCGCCAACCACAACTACGACCTGGCCGACTTCGACGCCGCCCTCAAGGCCGGCAACCTGCCCTCGGTCAGCTTCCTGAAGGCCGCCGAGTACCAGGACGGGCACGCCGGTTACTCCGACCCGACCGACGAGCAGCACTTCCTGATCAACGAGATCAACGCGCTGCAGAAGTCGCCGCAGTGGAAGTCGACCGCGGTCGTGGTCGCCTACGACGACTCCGACGGCTGGTACGACCACGTCACCTCCAAGGTCCTCAACGGCTCCAAGGACTCCACGACCGGCTCCAACGGCAAGGCACTGGACAGCCCGATGTGCCAGTCCGGGCCGGCCGCCGCGGGCGGCTACGCGGACCGCTGCGGGCCGGGCACCCGGCAGCCGCTGCTGGTCATCTCCCCTTACAGCAAGGTCAACTCGGTCGACCACACGGCCACCGAGCAGACGTCGATCACCAAGTTCATCGAGAACAACTGGGGCACCGGCCGCATCGGCGACGCCTCCTTCGACCGGCGGGCGGGCAGCCTGACCGGCATGTTCGACTTCCGGCACCCCAACGGCAAGCAGGTGCTGCTGAACGCGGACGGCTCGGTGAAGTCCGTGAAGCCGATCCCGCACCACTACGCCCAGGCGGCCTCGTCCGCGTCCACGCACGCGCCGTACCCGGCGTACGTGCAGGACCTCAAGGCCCAGAACGTGGCCGCCGCGAGCTCCACCTCGCCGGCCCTGCCGATCGCCCTGACCGCCGGCGTCGTCACCGCCGGCGCGATCGCGACGGGCTTCGCGCTGCGCCGCCGTAGGAGCGGCGCCTCCACCGCCGGGTGACTTTCCGACACAGGTGAACCCTTGAGGGCCCCGGCCGGGCGAAGGCCGGGGCCCTTCGCTCCGCCCGGAGCCGACGCGCCGCGAACGTTCGGTAATGAGAGGGTAAAGGCGGCAGGTTGGGGTAGGTGGGCCGAACGATCACCGCGCTTTCACCGCCGAAGGGAAACCAGACATGGGCGCACCACGCCTGAGCAGCACGCCTCTTCCGGGGATCGGCGTCCGCTACGACATGACGACGCGGGACCGGCAACCCCTGTCGGTGGTGGCGCACCGCGACGGCGACCGGACGTTCAGCGTCTACCGCAGGGACGACCCCGACGCCTGCGCCCTGTCCGTGCGGCTCACCGCCGGCGAGGCGGCCGCCCTCGTCGGCGCGCTGCTGCCCGACCATCACACGCCGAACCTGCTGTCCACCACGGATCTGGGCCTGGTGGCGGAGCGGATCGAGCTGTCGGCCACCTCGTACTGGAACGGCCGGGTCCTCGGCGAGACCCGGATGCGCACCGAGACCGGCGTCTCGGTGGTGGCGGTGCTGCGCCGGGCGGAGGCGATCCCCTCCCCCGCGCCGGACTTCCGGCTTGCGGGCGGTGACACGCTGATCGTGATCGGCACCCGCGAGGGCGTGGACGCGGCGGCGACGATACTCGGGCGGGAGTGAGCCGTGCACTCCTCCGCCACGTTCCTGATCGAGTTCGGTTCCATCATCCTCGCCCTCGGCCTGCTCGGACGCCTGGCCGGGCGGCTGCGGTTCTCCCCGATACCGCTCTACCTGCTGGCCGGGCTCGCCTTCGGCGAGGGCGGGCTGCTCCCGCTGGGCGCCAGTGAGGACTTCGTCGCCATCGGCGCGGAGATCGGCGTGATCCTGCTGCTGCTCATGCTCGGCCTGGAGTACACGGCCAGCGACCTGGTCTCCAATCTCAAGACCCACTATCCGGCAGGTCTGATGGACGCCGCGCTCAACGCCCTGCCGGGTGCCGTAGCGGCGCTGCTGCTGGGCTGGGGGCCGGTCGCCGCCGTCGTCCTCGCCGGGGTCACCTGGATCTCGTCGTCCGGTGTGATCGCGAAGGTCCTCGGCGACCTGGGCCGGCTCGGCAACCGGGAGACCCCGGTGATCCTGAGCATCCTGGTCCTGGAGGACCTCTCCATGGCCGTCTACCTGCCGATCGTCACGGCCCTGCTGGCCGGGGCGGGGCTGGCCGCGGGCGGTCTCACGCTCGCCGTCGCCCTCGGTGTCGCCGCCCTCGTGCTGGTCCTCGCGGTGCGCTACGGCCGTCACATCTCCCGCTTCGTCTCCAGCGACGACCCCGAGAAGCTGCTGCTGGTCGTCCTCGGGCTGACCCTGGTGGTGGCCGGGCTGGCCCAGCAGCTGCAGGTGTCGGCCGCCGTCGGCGCGTTCCTGGTGGGCATCGCCCTGTCCGGCGAGGTGGCCGAGGGGGCGCACGGGCTGCTGGCCCCGCTGCGGGACCTGTTCGCCGCGGTGTTCTTCGTCTTCTTCGGCCTGCACACCGACCCGGCGAGCATCCCGCCGGTCCTGCTGCCCGCCGTCGCCCTCGCGGTCGTCACCACCCTGACCAAGATCGGCACCGGTTACTGGGCGGCCCGCCGCGCCCATGTGTCCGTCAGGGGCCGCTGGCGGGCCGGCGGCACGCTCGTCGCCCGGGGCGAGTTCTCCATCGTCATCGCCGGACTCGCCGTCACCGCGGGCATCGAGCCCTCACTCGGCCCGCTCGCCACGGCCTACGTCCTGATCCTGGTCGTCCTCGGCCCGCTGACCGCCCGCTTCACCGAGCCCGTCGCCACCCGGCTGGCCGCCCGGTTCCGCTCCCCCGCCGCGTCACCGGCGGCCGGGACCGTCGAGCGGGAGAGGACGGCCGATCAGGACCCCGTCGCCCGCCCGTGACCGCCCCGGCGCCGTGTTCCTCGCGAAGGGCTGTTCAGGGGGTGTCCGCGACCGTCACGGTGACCGGCGTGCCGAGCTCGACGGTGCGGCTGACCGTGCAGAGCCGGTCGTGGGAGGTCTTGACCGCCCGGGGCAGGATCGCCCGGGCCCGGTCCGCGGACGCCCCTTCGGGAAAGGTGACGGCGAAGGAGACCGAGAGATCGGTCATCCGGTTGCCGGACTCGTCGGCGATCTTGTGGCCGGTCACGGTGACGGTGAATCCGGTGGGCTCGGCGTGCCGGGTGGTGGCCACGTCCACGTCGGCCGCGGTGCACCCGCCGATCGCGGCGAGCAGCAGCTCGACCGGGGTGAACTCGGTGCCGCCCGGCTCCCCGCCGGTGCCGAAGTCGATCGTGCCGCCGCGGGCGTTGACGGCGGTGAAGTGGCCGGTGGCGGTGCGCCGGACGGTGACCGAGCGCAGGGTGTCGTCTGTCATGCCACGACAGTAGTGCGGGTCGCAGCGAGGGGCCTGCCACCGGTACCCGGCGGCGGGAGCCGGGCGGTTGCCGCCGCCCGGCAGGGCCGTCGGGCAGGGGGCGCGGGACGACGCCCCGGAGCCGGTGTCGCGCGCGGCAGGGCGTCCAGCGCGACGGTTCCGTCCTCCAGGCCCGGGACGCGGAGCGTCTCGACCAGGCGCGCGTGTGCGCTCAGGCGGTGGCGGCCCCGAACCACTTCTCCAGGGCGGCCGGCAGGCCCTCCTGGTCCTCACCGGCCCACGCCACGTGCCCGTCGGGCCGCAGCAGCACGGCGGGGACGTCCTCCAGTTCCGCGGCGGAATCGACGACGTGGTCGACCCGGTCCGCCCAGCCCGCCGCGGAAAGCGTTCCGGTCCGGTCGAGCAGCAGCCCGCGGCCGGCGTGCATCAGCTCGTAGAGGCGCCCCCGCTCCAGCCGCACGTCGTGCAGCCGCCTGCCGAGCAGTTCGTGCCCGTCACCGAAGTCGTAGCGGATCCCGGTCGCGATGATCTTCTCGATCAGGTACCGGTTGACCTCCTCGAAGTCCATCAGTTCAGCCAGCAGCCGCCGCACCGCCCGCGGCCCCGGATCGAGGGACATCAGCTCCATCTGCGCGCGGGCGTTGTCCAGTACGGCGGCGGCCACCGGGCGCCGCTCGGTCTGATAGCTGTCCAGCAGCCCCTCCGGTGCCCACCCCGCCACCTGGGCGGCCAGCTTCCAGCCGAGGTTGAAGGCGTCCTGGACACCGGCGTTGAGCCCCTGGCCGCCCATCGGCGGGTGGACGTGCGCCGCGTCGCCGGCGAGCAGCACCCGGTCCACGCGGTACCGGTCGGCCAGCCGGGTGCCGTCGCCGAAACGGGACAGCCAGCGCGGCGAGTGCGCGCCGAAGTCGGTTCCGGCGGTGGCCTTCAGCTGCCGCCTGACCTCGTCCAGGGTCGGCGGAACCGAGCGGTCCTCGGCGACCTTCTCCGCGGGCACGACGACCCGGTACACCCCGTCGCCCAGGGGCATGGCGCCGAACATCAGCTGGGTCTCGCGTACGTGCGCGACCACGGCGGCCAGTTCCTCCGCAGGGGTGGTCAGCTCGACCTCGCCCAGCAGCGTGTCGACCCTGCTGGGTTCGCCCCGGAAGCCGACGCCCAGCAGTTTGCGGACCGTGCTGCGGCCGCCGTCGCAGCCCACCAGGTAGCGCGAGCGCAACCGCGTGCCGTCGGCCAGTTCGGCGGTCACCCCGTCGGCGTCCTGGCTCAGACCGACCAGTTCGCGGCCGCGGCGGATGTCGGCGCCGGCCTCCACGGCGTGCTCGGCCAGCAGGCGTTCGGTGACGGTCTGCGGAATGCCGAGGACGTACGGGTGGGTGGTGTCCAGCCGCTCCGGCGACGGCTTGGCGATGCCGGCGAAGAAGCCGCCGAGCGGGTGCCGCCGGCCGAGCGCGAGGAAGCGGTCCGCCAGCCCGCGCTGGTCCAACACCTCGATACTGCGCGCGTGCAGGCCGAGCGCCCGGACGACCTCGGTCGGCTCCGGTTCCTTCTCCAGCACCACCACGCTCACACCGTGCAACCGCAGTTCGGCGGCGAGCATCAGCCCCGTCGGTCCACCGCCGGCAATGACCGCGTCGATCATCATGATCCCCCGTTTCCGCAGGTCCTGGCCTCGGCCGACGATTGTGCGACAGCACGGGGACCTTGCCGCAAGCCCCCCTGTGCGCTATAGGTTGAAAGTGGCGAGGAGCCGACGACGACCAACTTCCGTCCGCGCGCCCGTCACCACCTCCTAGCGGTGCTCGTCACCTCTCCCCCCGCCGACACCGGAGCGTCGTCACCTCTCCCCCCGCCGACACCGGAGCGGCCGTAGGGCACTAGTCGCCGCCTACGGCGCAACGGCTGCTCAGTCGTCCTTCCGGACCGCCGCGTCGAGGAGTGGGCCGAGTTCGCGGGTGACGGTCGTCAGGGCCCGCACGTCCCGTTCCGCGCGGGCGATGAGGATGGCGCCCTCCAGGGCGCTGATCATGAGGGTGGCGAGCGCGCCTGCGCGTTCCTCGGGGACGCCCATGCCGGCGAGGGCCCGTGCCACGGGCGCGGTCCAGGTGGTGAACGCGGCGGCCACGGCCTCCCGGGTGGAGGGCACCGACTCCGCGCAGTCCACCGTGGCGGCCGCGACCGGGCAGCCGGCCGCGAACCCGGCGGACTCGTACTCGTCGGTCCACTGCCGCACCATCTCGGCGAACAGCCCGCTGGGCGTCGGTTCGTCCAGGGCGGCGAGGAAGCGGGCCACGCGCCGGCCCGCGTACCGGCCGGCCCAGCCCACCGCCTCGTTGACCAACTGCTCCTTGCCGCCCGGGAAGTAGTGCTGCAGCGACCCACGCGGCGCCTCGGCGTGGGCGGCGACCTCCCGCATGCCGGTGGCGGCGACCCCGTCGCGCCGGATGAGCTGGGCCGCGCTGAAGACCATCCGCTCCCGCGGCCCCCGTTCGGACATCTCCGACCTCCTCGCGTAGGCGTCTCAGCACCCATCCTATGACCGTCGTCATACGGCTCCGCTACTATGACAGCGGTCATAGAGCTATGACCGCTGTCATGGACCGTCGGGTGGTGGTGCGTCGTGTACGTCGGTTTCGTCGGCCTCGGGGTGATGGGGCAGCCCATGGCCCTCAACCTCGCCCGCGCCGGGACGCCCCTCGTCGTCTGGAACCGCACCCCGGCCCGGTGCGAGCCCCTGCGGGCGGCCGGGGCCGAGGTGGCGGCCGGCCCCGCCGAGGTCTTCGAGCGGGCGGGGACGGTGATCCTCATGCTGGCCGACGAGGCCGCCGTGGACACCGTCCTGGGCCGCGGCGGCCCGGACTTCGCCACGCGCGTCGCCGGGCGCACGGTCGTCCACATGGGCACGACCTCGGCCGAGTACTCCGGCGGCCTGCGCGAGGACATCCGCGAGGCGGGCGGCCGCTATGTCGAGGCGCCGGTCTCCGGGTCGCGGGTTCCGGCCGAACGGGGCGAGCTGGTGGGGATGCTCGCGGGCGACGCCGACGCGGTGGCCGCCGTGAGGCCGTTGCTCGCTCCCGTATGCCGCGAGATGTTCGACTGCGGGAGCGTGCCCGGCGCCCTGCTGATGAAGTTCTCGGTCAACCTGTTCCTGATCACCATGGTCACCGGGCTGACCGAGGCGTTCCACTTCGCCGACCGGCACGGCCTCGACCGGCGGCTGCTCCGGGACGTCCTGGACGCGGGCCCCATGGCCAGCGCGGTCTCCCGGGTGAAGGGGGCCAAGCTGCTGGACCGGGACTTCACACGCCAGGCGGGCGCCGCGGACGTACTGAAGAACAACCGGTTGATCGCGGAGGCCGCGCGCAAGGCCGATCTGGCCTCCCCGCTCCTCGACGTCTGCCACGCCCTGTTCGGGGAGACGGTCGAACAGGGCCACGGCAGGCAGGACATGGTGGCCGTACTGCGCGCGATCGAGAGGCGGAGCGGGGCCCGGTGAGACCCCGGCGGCTCACGGCTCGGCGACAGCCGCGAGACCGGCTCGGCCGCCTCCGGCGCCGCGGCGCCCCAGGACGGGCTCGGCCAGCAGTCTCGCCGTCACGCAGAGGGTCTGGCCGTGCCGGGCGAACAGCTCGTCGCGGGAGTCGAAGCGGCCGAGGTCGGCCAGGACGTGGCCCGAGAGGTCGCAGCCGGCGCCCGAGGCCGGGCAGAGCGTCGTGCCGTCCCAGTCGATCGCCGTCCTGGACAGCGCGTCGAAGAGCGTCTCCGCGCCGGCGTTGCTGAAGCCGTCGGCGCGCCGCCCGCTCAACTCGTCCAGGCTGCCGAAGAGTTCGGATGCCGACAGCCAGGGCGTGGCGGGTCCGCCGACCGACGCCGGGCCCGCGACCCGGAATTCGGGCCAGGCCAGCACGACCTGGTCCGGGACGACGCGACGCAGCCGCGGAAAGCGCGGATACCAGAACCTGCCGTCCACCAGCAGGCCGCGCACGCGCGTGGGCACCCCGGACGCCCGTGCCACGGCCTCCAGCACGGCCAGGCGCTGGCTGCAGGAGCCGCGGCCGCGGCGCAGCACCTCGGACACGGGCAGGTCGTCCCGCACCGAGTACACGGGCCGCACGGTGTCCGCGATGTGCCGGTGAGCCCGGCGCAGGAACGCCGACCGGTCGTCGGCCCCCAAGGCCACCCCCGAGCCGGTCTCACCCGAGGCGGTTTCCCTCCAGCCGGTCTCCCCCCAGCCGGGCTCATCCGAGCCGGCCGCCGCCTCGATCCGCCGGAGCAGGGCGACGACGCGTGGATGCCGCCGGTCGAGGATCCGCGTCGGGGCCGTGCTCCCCGTCGCCGCCGCTCCGGCGCCGCTCGTGCGGAGCCGGGCGCGCCTTCGTGGCATGAGAAGTGAACTCGTCATGGCGCCGTCCTCTCGATGCGGCACTCGGAGGGCCGCCGACGGCATCATGACGGAAGAATTGAACATGTTCAACAATATGGTCGCCGAGGGAACCAAGTCGCCGTCGAAAGGTCTGCCGGCCCGCGGTTGCACCCCATTGGGCCCCGTGACAGTGCCGGTCAGCCCTGGTCCGCCGATCCGTCGACGCGTTGGATGGAAGTGTCTCAGGAGGCTGCCATGAACACTCAGGCCCCGAGCGCCCACACCTTCCGACGCCACCGCGCAGCGGTCACCGCGGTGTTGACGCTCCCTCTGCTCACTGTCACCGCGTGCGGCACGACCAACGGCTCGGGTGTACCGGCCGGGGTCGACCGGATCACGAGCCCCTCGACCGGCACGTCCGGTTCGGGCGGCACCTCCGGCGCGCCCGCGCCCTCCGCGCCGTCGGCGCCGACCACCCCGGGCACGACGACCCGGGCACCCTCGACGAGCGGCGGCACGGGCATCGGGACCGGCGCCGCCGTGAAGCACATCCGTACGGCGGTCTACTTCCTGCACGGCGAGCACGTCTCGCCCGCCCCGCGCACCGTCACCGCCCCGGCCACCGCCACCGGCGCCGTCCGCGCCCTGCTGGCCGGCCCCAGCGGCTACGAGAGGTCCAAGGGCCGTACGACGGCCATCCCGTCCGGCACCACGCTGCACTCGATCGTGGTCCGCGACCATGTGGCGACCGTGGATCTCTCCGGACGGTACGACGACGGCGGCGGCAGCCTGTCCATGCGGGCCCGCCTCGCGCAGGTCGTGTTCACCGCGACCCGCTTCTCGTCCATCCACTCCGTTCGCTTCGAACTCGACGGCAAACCGGTGAAGTACTTCGGCGGCGAGGGCATCGTCCTCAACGGGCCCGTGGGACGGGCCGACTTCGAGGACGTCACGCCGGCCGTCCTGATGGAGTCCCCGGTGATCGGCAACAGCGTGCACACGCCCCTGCGGGTCTGGGGCAGCGCCAACACCTTCGAGGCCGTCTTCCGCCTGAAGGTCACCGACATCACCGGGCGCACCTGCGCCGACGTACGCGTCCAGGCGACCTCCGGCACCGGCACCCGGGGCACCTTCGACGTCACCTTCCCCTACAAGGCCGCCCGCAGCGGCCCGGGGCTGCTCACCGCCTACTACCTGTCCGCCAAGGACGGCAGGCCCGTCACCGTCGACACCGTCCCGCTGACCGTCAACCGCTGAGGAGGACCCGCGTACCGCTCCGAGCCCGGCGGCCGGCATCCCGTCCGGGCTCGGAGAACGTTCACGCGAGGGGGGTGACGCGGAAGACCGGGAACCGGTCCGCGATCCGCGCGAACTCCCGCAGCGGAGCATGCCGATCGACCGGGACGTGAGCCCTGGCGCCCGGCGCCAGCCGCAGGTACGCGCGCAGGACGGGCGCCCGTTCGCCCGGGTCCACCTCCTCCAGACGCACCTCCTCGCGGCGCCCGTGACGCAGCGCCACCCGCCCGTCGGCGGCGCGGACGTTCCGCACCCAGTTCGCGCGCTCGCCGAGCATCGACACCAGATAGCGCTCGCCCTCGTGCTCCGCGACGACGACCGGGAACCTGATCAGCCGTCCGGTGCGCCGTCCGCGGACCTCCAGCGCCACCCAGTTGCGGGGGCCGAGACCGGCCGCGTACTGGGCGGCCCCGACGCGGTTGAGCACCCGGGCCGTACGGTGGGGGCGGCCGCCCCGGTACAGCCACCGGTCCAGTCGGTGCAGTCCTCCCACCGCGGCCATCACGCCACCTCCCTGCGTTCACGAGCCGGCTCCCGGCCTCACGGGTTCCTCGGTCGTGCCAGGGTCCCGCCGTCCTGGCGCCGATCGCAGGGGTCCTTCGGTCCGGGTTCCGGGACGGTGGTCCCCTCCCGGGCGGGGGCCGGCAACGCGACCGTGGAGGAGCGGCCGCCGATCGGTGATCCGGCGGTGTCCCGAGAGCGAAGAGGCGACATGAGCATCCGGCGTCACAACCACCACCGGCACCAGCCCGCGGAGACGGTCACGGATCCGGTGTGCGGTATGCGGATCAGCAAGTACGGCGCCACCCCGCGCAGAGAGACGGCGAGCGCCCTCGTCCACTTCTGCTCCGCCGACTGCGCGTCCGCCTTCGACGGCGATCCGGCCCGCTACCTCCGCGCCCGCGAGTAGCGGCGCCCGGCGGCCGGGCCCGCCCATCCGACCACCGTCACGCAGACAAGGGGAGGCATCCCATGCAGGCCGTACGAGCCGCGCTCGACACCGCCACCGTGGAATCCCTGCTGGCCGCCGCCGTGGCGGCGCCCTCGATCCACAACACCCAGCCGTGGCGCTTCCGCGTGGACCCCGACGGCAGGCTGGTGGAGGTGCACGCGGCGCCCGGCCGCTCCCTCCCGCTGGCCGATCCGGTGCATCGCGCCCAGTACCTGTCGGTGGGCGCCGCGCTGTTCAACCTCCGTCTCGCGGCGGTCCGTTCGGGGTGGCGGCCGGAGGTGCGGCTGCTGCCGGAGCGGGCCCGTCCGGGGCCGCTGGCCACGGTACGGCTGACCGATTCGCTCACCGCCGGCGAGCGGGATTCCGACCCGGGCCTGTACGACGCCATCGCGCGCCGGCACACCAGCCGGCTGCCGTTCACCGGCCGGCCGGTGCCCGATCCGGTCCTGGCGGAGATGGTGACGGCGGCGCAGGCCGCGGGCGCGCGGCTGCACGTGCCGGACATCGCCGGCACCCGCCGTCTCCTGCGCCTGACCGCCATGGCCGAGGCCCGCAACCAGGGCCGGCCGGACCGCGCCGCGGAGACCCGCGCCTGGCTCAACGCGCCGGAGGCGAGGACCCCTTACGGCATCCCCGTCACCGCCCTCGGCCCGCCGGACGCGGCCGGGCGGATGCCGATGCGGGACTTCACCGGCGACCTGCCGGGCCTGCGGCTGCCGGCCCTGTGGTTCGAACGGCATGTGCAGCTGGCGCTGTTGTGGACGGGCAACGACCGGCGCGACGACTGGCTGCGCGCGGGTCAGGCCCTGCAGTACGTCCTGCTCACGGCGACCGCCCGCGGCCTGCGCACCTCCCTGCTGCACCAGGCCATGGAGTGGCCGGACCTGCGGGCGGCCATGGCCCTCCCGGGCCACAAGCGCTGCCACCCGCACCTGCTGCTGCGCCTCGGCCACGGCCCGGACGGCGGCCGTACACCGCGGGCCCCCGGACGGCAGGTCACCGGCCGTACGACGTCACCCGGCACCGGCGACGCGAAGGTCTGACGGCTGCCGAGGGGCGGCCGGTGCGACAAGGACGAGTGGGCGCCGCCACCGAGCCCGGCGAGGATGCCCCCACCGAGCCCGGCGAGGCGGCGCCCACCCCCCGGCTCAGTGCAGGCCGCGCTCCAGGCGTTCCGCGACCAGCTTCACGAAGCGTGCGGGTTCCTTCGGCTGACCGCCCTCCGCGAGGATGGCCAGACCGTGCAACAGCTCGGCCGTCTCGACGAGTTCGGCGCGGTCCTCGCGCTCCTGGTAGGCCTGGTTCAGGCCCCGCACGAGCGCGTGCCCGGGGTTGAGTTCGAGGATCCGCTTGGTGGGCGGGACCTCCTGGCCCATGGCGCGGTACATGTTCTCCAGCGCCGGCGTCAGATCGTGGGCGTCGGAGACGACGCAGGCCGGGGAGACGGTGAGCCGGGTCGACAGGCGGACGTCCTTCACGTCCTCGCCGAGCTGCTCCTTCATCCAGCCGAGCAGCCCGGCGTACTCCTCGGCCTGCTTCTCCCGCTCGCCGTCGGTCTGTTCGTCGCCCTGGACGTCCAGATCGATCTCGCCCTTGGCGACGGAGCGCAGCCGCTTGCCGTCGAACTCGCCGACCGCGTCGACCCACACCTCGTCGACGGGGTCGGTGAGCAGCAGGACCTCGACGCCCCGGGCGCGGAAGGCCTCCATGTGCGGGGAGTTCTCGATGCTCTGCCGGGACTCGCCGGTCATGTAGTAGATGTCGTCCTGGCCGTCCTTCATCCGCTCCACGTACTGCTGGAGCGTGGTCGGCTCGTCCTCGGAGTGCGTGCTGGCGAAGGACGCGACGGCGAGGATGGCGTCGCGGTTGTCGGGGTCGCCGAGCAGGCCCTCCTTCACCACGGCTCCGAACTCCCGCCAGAAGGTGGCGTACTTGGCGGAGTCGGCGGCCTTCATCTCCTTGACCGACGCCAGCACCTTCTTGGTCAGCCGGCGCTGGATCATCCGGATGTGCCGATCCTGCTGGAGGATCTCGCGGGAGACGTTGAGCGAGAGGTCCTGCGCGTCGACGACGCCCTTGACGAAGCGGAGGTACGGCGGCAGCAGCGCCTCGCAGTCGTCCATGATCAGGACGCGCTTGACGTACAGCTGGAGGCCGCGCCGGAAGTCGCGGGTGAACAGGTCGTGCGGGGCGTGTTCCGGGAGGAACAGCAGGGCCTGGTACTCGAAGGTGCCCTCGGCCTGGAGCCGGATCGTCTCCAGGGGGTCGCGCCAGTCATGGCTGACGTGCTTGTACAGCTCGTGGTACTCGTCGTCGGAGACCTCGTCGCGCGAGCGCGCCCACAGCGCCTTCATCGAGTTGAGCGTCTCGGGTTCGGGCGTGTCCTCGCCCTCGCCCTTCGTGCCGGGCACGAGCCGGATCGGCCAGGTGATGAAGTCGGAGTACCGCTTGACGATCTCCTTGATCGTCCAGGTGGACGTGTAGTCGTGCAGCTGGTTCTCGGGGTCGGCCGGCTTGAGGTGGAGCGTGACGGCGGTGCCCTGCGGCGCGTCGTCGACGGTTTCCAGGGTGTACGTGCCTTCGCCGCGCGACGACCAGCGGGTGCCGCTGCTCTCGCCGGCGCGCCGGGTCACCAGGGTCATCTCGTCGGCCACCATGAAGCCGGAGTAGAAGCCGACGCCGAACTGGCCGATGAGCCCCTCGGCCCCCGCCGCGTCCTTGGCCTCCCTCAGCTCCTTGAGGAATTCGGCGGTGCCGGAGTTGGCGATGGTCCCGATGAGCTTTCCGACCTCGTCGTACGACATTCCGATGCCGTTGTCCCGCACGGTGAGCGTGCGGGCGTCGGGGTCGGCGTCGATCTCGATGTGCAGGTCGGAGGTGTCGGCGTCGAGGCCGTCCTGCCGCAGCGCGGCCAGGCGCAGCTTGTCCAGCGCGTCGGAGGCGTTGGAGACGAGCTCCCGCAGGAAGACGTCCTTGTTCGAGTAGACGGAGTGGATCATCAGCTGGAGCAGCTGACGGGCCTCCACTTGGAACTCAAACGTTTCGGTCGGCATGGTTCGCATGTCCTCGCAGGTCCCGAAGTTGCCAGGTCAGGTGAGAGCCACTGTAGGACACCCGGCCGGGGTCGCCGACGCATCCCGGTAGAGGGCGGGAATTCACCCACGACACCTGGCGCGTCCCGCCTCCCCTCCGGTATGTCATGCCTCTGTCAGCATCGGCATTCTCGTGCCGGAGTGAAGGGAAGACCTTGTGCGCCTGCGCCCCTTGCGCCTCCTCAGCTGCTCCACCGCCCTCGCCCTGTCGCTGCCCGCCCTGCTTCCGGGCGCGGCCTCGGCGGCGGTCCCGGCCTCCTCGGTCTATCTGCAGAACTACGTCACCGGCCGCAACGCGGCCGACAGCGGCGGCACCGTCGCCGCGCACAACCCCAAGGGCAACGAGGACCACCAGCAGTGGACCCCGCTCGCGGTCGACGGCGGCTACCAGCTGCGCAACGCCGACGAGTCCGGCACCTGCCTCGGCCGCACCGCCACCAGCGCGGTCACCGCGGCCTGCGGCGCGGACGGCACGACCTGGACGCTCACCGCCGGCGCCGACGGCACCTACACCCTCTCCGCCCCGGGCACCTCGCAGTACCTCACCGGATCCTCCGCCGACGCCGGCGCCGTACAGCTCGGCTCCGCCGGCGACCTCGCCCGCTGGTACCTGACCCCCGTCGCCTACGCCACTGCGGCGATGCCCTCCGCCGACACCCGCACGCTGGACCAGGTCACCTTCCTCACCGCGCACAATGCCTTCGCCAACGGCGCCGACGGCGACTTCGCCTCCTGGCCGGTCAGCTGGTTCCCCAACCAGACCTACGGCATCAGCCGCCAACTCGCCGACGGCGTGCGCGGGTTCATGCTCGACGACTACACCGTCTCCGGGCAGGCGGTGCTGTGCCACAACAGCTGCGACGGCGTCAGCCGTCCCGTCCCGCTCGCCACCGACCTGCAGCGCATCGTCGACTTCCTCAAGGCGCACCCCGGCCAGTTCGCCACCGTCTTCCTCGAGGACTACGCCTCCTCCGACGTGCTGAAGTCCTCCCTCGCGTCCGTCGACGGCCTTTCCGACCTCCTCTACCGGCCCGACCAGGACGGCGTCGCCACCAAGGGCTGGCCCACGATGGCCGACCTCGCCGCGCGCGGCAGGCAACTGCTGATCTTCAGCGACCGCACCCGGGCGAGCGACACGGCCAACGGCTGGGCGACCCGGGACAGCTTCGGGGTGATGTACCAGCGGGAGTGGACGGTGGAGAACTACTGGTCCATGGGCGGCGGCCTCGGCGGCTCGGACTGGTCCTGCTACAGCCGCTGGGACACCAGGCCGCTGACCACGGACTCGTCCGCGTTCCATCCGCTGTTCGTGATGAACCACTTCCGTGACTACACCGTCGCCGCCACCGCCTCGACCGACAACGGCAAGATCCTCAACCGCGCGCAGAACTTCTGCACACCGGCCGCCCGCAAGAAGCCCAACTACGTCGCCGTGGACCGCTACGACCTCGGCTCCCCCGGCCCGCTGTCCACCGTGGAGACTCTCAACACCTACATCCTCGCGCCGGGACAGTGACCGCGGCCCGGTGCGGGCCCCCGCCGCCGGGGGCCCGCACCGCGCTCAGTTCTTGCCGGTGAGCCGCCAGATCTGGTTCTTCTTGGTGCTCAGCGCGCTCGCCGGGTCGCAGGTCCACTGGTGGATCCGCGCGCCGGCCGTGGTGGAGACGTTGCTGACGTCGACGCACTTGCCACTGTGCACGGCGAGCAGCTGGTAGTCCTTGCTGTTGCCGAGCGCGGTGACGGGCTTGAGGGTGAACTGCTGGTTGGTGCCTCCGTTGCAGGTGTACTGGATGACGGCGGCGCCGTCGGCGGTGGAGGCCTGCGACACGTCCAGGCACTTGCCGCTGAGCTCGTCGACCACGGTGTAGGTGTCGGTCCTGCCGCTGACCGGCTTCAGGTCGAGCATCTGCTGGTAGCCGCCTTCGCAGTACCACTGCTGGTACTGGGTGCCGTCGGCCCTGCTCAGGTCGGTGTCGTCCAGGCACTGGCCGCTGTTCTCACTGACCGCGACCGTGGAGACGGTCCGGTCGGACGGCGGGAGCAGGGTGACGGTGTAGCCGTCCTTGGCGCTGCTCCAGGGGATGCTCACCGAGGCCGCGTTGTCGCTGACGCTCAGCACGGTGTCGGAGACGGTCTCCGGCCCGGCCACCGCCGCGCCGCCGTTGTACGGGACCCGCTGGACGACCGCGCGGACCTTGCCGCTCTCCACCACCGAAGTGGTGTCGAGGCCGGTGAGGCCGACGGTGACGTTGCCGGTGTTGCCGTTGCTGCCGAGCAGGAGCTTGGTGTTCTTGGCCGTGTTGTCCTTGGTGGCCAGTCCGTCGATGCCGGAGCCGGGGGTGAGTTTGACGATGTTGCCGCTCTGGGAGCCGTAGTAGCGGTACATGAACCACTCGCCCAGCGGCAGGTACTGGCCGGCGCCGTTCTTGGTGAGCAGGTTGGCCTCGTTGTCGTGCAGGCCGGTGCCGGAGGCCCAGTTTCCGCGCAGCCCGTCGGCGCCGGCGCGCTCCAGGCGGCCGATGAACCAGGCGCCGCCGCCCGGGGACTGCATGGACAGGGTGGCGTACTCGTTGATCTGGTACGGGCGGGTGTTGGTCAACCCGGCTGCGGTGAGGGTGGAGTTGGCGCTGGAGACGCCGCTGACGGGGTCGCCGGGCTCGTCGTGCCAGCTGTAGATGTCCGGGGCGACCTTGTTGGCCTTGACGTAGTTCAGGTAGGTGGTCCACCAGGTGTTGGACGACGTGGGCTGCCCGGCGATGCTGGGGCCGACGATCAGCTGGCCCGGGAAGGCCGCCCGGACCCGCGCGTGGAAGCGGGACCACATCTGCAGGTACTGCGCCTGTGAGGGCTTCCAGAAGCCGCTGCCGTCGGGTTCGTTCCACAGGTCCCACTGGACCGTCATGTTGTTGGCCTTGACGTCACCGATGAGCTGGTCGAGGAAGGCGTCGAACTGCGTCCAGTCGCCGTTGTCGCCGGGGAAGGCCTGGTCGGTGGTGCCGTCCGCGCCCCACAGGTCGTGCGGCAGCAGGACGAAGGTGCCGCCGAGGGCGACGGTGCGCTTGTACTGCGCGAGCGTGGAGTCCCAGCGGGTCCGGTAGTCGGCGAGGCTGGTCGCGTAGCCGCCGCTGTTGAGCTGTGCGCCGCCGGCCCGCATGAAGTGCCACTTGATGTCCGTGAAGAAGTGGTCCTGCGGGAGTGAGCCGTTCGGCGTCATCCCGTAGATCATTCCGGAGCCGTGGTAGGTGGGTGCGCCGCCGGCGGTGGCGAAGTCCACGGTGACGCCGGTGTCGGCGGCACGCGAGGGGGCCGCGGGCACCAGGGTGGAGGCGAGGGCGGCCAGGAGGACGGCGACGGAGGCGGCTGCCCGGCGCCTGACGCGGGTCGTGGACGTGGCGGGTATGGCGGGTGAGTTCATGTGGGGGCTCCTGAGTCATCGGCGGTGTCGGTGTGCGTGTGCTTCGGCCAGCAGGAGGTAGCTGCCGGCGGTCCAGGTGTAGGCGCGGTCGCGCAGGCCCGTTCCGGTGAGGGCGTCGAAGTTCTCGGCGAATCCATGGGTCTCGCACAGGGCGCGGAAGCGGGCGCTGATGTCGTCGGCCAGCCGGTGGTGGCCCGCGCGGCGCAGGCCGTCCTCGACGAGGACGGTGGCGGGCGCCCAGATGGGGCCGCGCCAGTAGCCGTCGGCGCGGTAGTGCGGTGACGTGGTCAGTTCGGTGGCCAGGCCGTACGGCGTGAGGTGCGCCTCGATGCGGTCGGCCAGGGCGCCGGCGACGTCGGCGGGCAGGTGTTCGCCGAGTACGACGGGCATGAGGTCGAGGAGACCGGCGCTGCTCCAGGTGTTGCCGGTGGCGGCACCGCGGGCGAGGAACCTGTCGCCGGTCCAGAGCCGGTCGAGGAGCTCCGTCTGCATCTCCGCGGCTGCGGCGGTCCACCTGGCCGCCTGCTCCGGCCGCTCCAACTCGTCTGCGAGGTCGGCGAGTTCGCGCATCTGGAGGACGAGGAAGGCGGCCAGGTCGGCGGTGACCACCACGCGTTCGGGGTCGAAGGTGGTGGCGTTGTCCCAGCCGCTGTCGTTGCCGTGCTCGTAGTGGGCCAGTCGGGACCCGGGAGCCCTGCGTGCGGTGAGCCAGAAGTCGGTCCAGCGCTCCAACCGCTCGTACGCCTCGGCCAGTTCGGCCCGGCCGGGCGGGGTCGGCAGGCGGCGGCGCAGATGGCCGTATGCCCAGCCGTGGATGGGTGGCTTGACGAAGTTGTACAGGACCTCGGAGTGGGTGACGGAGTCGGGCAGGGCACCGCCGGCGTCCTGGTGGTCGAAGGGCAGGTGGTACTGGTCCAGCGCCAGTTCGGGGCAACCACGGGCCAGCGCGAGGGCGTTGAAGCAGTGGTCCCAGCTCCAGACCTTGTCCATCCAGTGCTTGGACATCAGTACGGCGGGCCGGGTGACCAGGCCGGCGGGCCGTACCGTCGCCGACCACAGGACGTAGGCGGCGAGTTCGGCCGCCGGGGTGGCGGAGGAGCGCCAGGGAGCCACCGCGTCGACGAAACCGGTGAACGCCCTCAGCGCGCGGTCCACGACGTCGTCGAAGGCGGCCTCGAGCCGGTACGGGGGGCGCGCGGTCTCGAACTCCTCGATCGCGATCTCCCAGGTGCCGTCCGCCTCCCCTCTCACGGCGAGACCGCGCTCGGCGCCGCCCAGGGCCTGGCTTCCGGCCGTCCGGGCGGTGGTGCCTCGCAGCACGGTGACGCGGTAGCGGCGTCCCGTCTCGTACGACGTGAACACCTGCGCGTCGGCCACGGGGTCGTGGAAGAAGTAGGTGCCGCTGAACGGGGTGAGGGCGGACGCGGCGGCGAGGACGCCTACGCCGAGTCCGCTGCCGCGCAGACGTACGGTGTCCGGCGACTCGTAGGCGAGGTCGATGCGCCCGCCCGGGGCGCTCCAGCGGAGCAGGGCCGCTGTGGCCTCGACGCGGGTCTCGACGCGGTCGTCCGTGCCGGGGTCCAGGGGAACCAGGCGCAGTACGGCGTGCATGCCGTTCTGGTGCGAGACGAGGTGGAGGTCGTCGGCGTACGCCTTCTCCGCGACGACGGGCGAGATGTCGAACCAGGAACCGTGGGTGCTGAACGGGATGTCGTGGACGGAGAAGGCCGGGCCGGGAGAGGCGGCGGTCATGTGGCGTGACTCGTTTCTGGAGCAGGGGGCAGCAGCAGGCCGACAACTGAGCGGCGGTCCGGGCGGGTTGGGGGTTTCAGTCCTTGACGGCACCGGCGGTCACGCCGGCGGCGACATCACTGCCTGGGCGGTCAGGGCGGCGGCGGTCAGCCGGCGCTGTCCTGCGGAGCTGTTCATCGCGGAGTCCTCTGTTCCGGGCATGCGGGTGCCGAGGCATGGGGTGATGAGGGTGAAAGGGGCATGCTGAAGGCACCGGGGGGCGATCGGCGGGTGAAGGAAGCGACGCCGCGCGGGGGTTGCCCGCGGGGCAGGGTCAGGTCGTCGAAGTACCGGGCCCGGTGCTGGCCCGCAGGGAGATCGGCGGGGTCAGGAGGTGGTGGCGGGGCGGCGCGTCGGGGTGGTCGAGCCGTTCCACCAGCAGGTCGACGGCTCGTCGGCCCATCTCCTCGGCAGGTACGTCGGCCGCGGTGAGCTGCGGGGTCACCGTCTCCGCCCAGCGACCGGCCACGACCCCCGTGACGGAGAAGTCGCGCGGCACATGGCGGCCGGCCTGGGCGAGCCCCCGGTACAGGCCGCCGAGGGCGGCCTCGTTCAGGGTGACCAGGGCCGTGGTGGCCGGGTCGTCGTGCAGGATCTGTTCCACGCAGGCCTGGCCGGAGGCCGCGTCGTCGCCGCAGCAGTACGTCCGTACCGTCAGCCCGCGCTCGGCGGCGGCCTTGGTGAAGCCGTCGAGGCCGCGCTGAGCGGACTCGTACCCGGACCGCAGCAGTTGCTCGGGCCGGTTGACGAAGGCGACCCGGCGGTGGCCGAGGTCCGCCAGATGGTGCACGCAGGCCGCCGCCAGGGCGGTGTGGTCCAGGCCCACCCACCAGCTGCCCTCGGGTCGTGCGGTGCGGCCGATGGCGACGAAGGGGAAGTCCAGGGCGGTCAGGTGGTCGACCCGGTCGTCCTGGAGCCTGATCTCCATCAGGATCGCGCCGTCGACGCGCCGCTCCCCCAGCAGCCGCTGGAAGGAGCGGTCGCTGTCGACGCCGCTCGGCGACAGCAGGACGTCGTAGTCGTGGGCCGCGGCGGCCTCGACCACGCTGCCGATGAAGTCCAGCTGCATGCCGGTGTAGTGGTTGCCGGCCGGCGGGAAGACCAGGCCGATCGTGCTGGTGCGGCCGTTGGCCAGGGCGCGGGCGCTGGCGTTCGGGCGGTAGCCCAGTTCGTCGATGACCTGCTGGATCTTCCGGCGGGTGTCGTCCGAGACCGGGCGCTTGCCGCTCAGCGCGTAGGACACGGTGCTCCGCGACACACCGGCCCGCCGGGCGATCTCACCGATGTTCACGAGGGGCTCCTAGCTCGAACCGGTGCGGCACCTCACAGGAGGGTACGCCCGCCGGTCGCGAGGGGGTGAGAGGGAGAGGGACCGCGAGCCGATCGCTTGTCGAACCGGTTCGCGTGAAGTGAACGTAGGAACTGCCCGCGCGGCTGTCAACACCCCTGGCAAGGCTCGTCCGTTGGAAAGAGAGAGGCGAAGTCCGCGCGAGAGGGATTGTCGGTCGGGGCAGCCGGCGCTAGTTTTCGAACCGGTTCGACGATTGGCGGGGCGGGCGTCAGTGCCGGACGCCGCCCATCTCCGCGGTGAACAGCACGGGGTCGCTGTCGAAACCTCTGACCATCTCGTGCATCTCCCACCGGCCGGAGGCGTCGCGGGTGAACTCCGCGATCGTCGCGGCGGTGGCATCGGCGACCTGCGTGAAGTCGTCCACGAGGAGTTGCCGGTATCCCTCGACGACGAGCACCCCGGCGTTGGTGAGGTCGCCGAAGGTACGAGGACCGCCGTCCTGGTGGATGGCCACGCCCACCACGACCCGTCCGTAGGCGGGCGAGAGCCGGTCGAACTCCAGCACCATGACCTCCACGTACCCGAAGCCCATGCCGGTCTCGCTGTGCCGGGGCATGTTGATGGTGCCGTCGGGTGAGCGGCTCTCGTAGTGCACGACGTAGGCGGGCCGCCCATGGGGATCGTCCGCCGAGTAGGTCGCCCCGATGATGTCGAGGTGACGGGCCGGCTCGCCGAAGGGACTCGGGTCCCACTTGAGCCTGACCTCGACCTTGCCCAGGCCCTCGCCGACACCGCTCATTTCCGCCACTCCCCCGTCAGACCGGCGCGGGCTCGCCCCGCATCCTCAAGTATGTGCCGTGACCAGCCGTTTGACGCCTTCATGACGGAGCCGGACAGGCCGCCGGACGACGGCGGATTCCGCCGAAGGCGGGGTTCAGGGCCGATACCGCACGAAGCGCAGGGTCGCGACGCGCTCGCCCGGCGCCGGGGGACGGTTCCACGGCCGGGTGCGGAAGCTGTGCAGGCGACCCCGGGTGAGGGCGAGCTTCGGCAGACGGACACCGAACTCGACGGCGAGGGCCTCCAGGGCGCGCCGCTCGCCCAGCCTCTCGGCGAGGGGCTCACCGGGAGGGAAGAGGCGGTCGGGATCGAGGGCGGCCGGAACGGGCCCTCGTCTGCCGATCGTGCCCGACCGCACGGTGAATCCGTAGGTTTCCTGGCCGTTCTCCGTGACGGACAGCAGGAAGTGCCCGATGGGGCCCCCGTCGCAGGGCTCGCTCCACACCGTGACCGCGCGGGCGCCCCGGGAGGCGGCGACGGCCGGGGAGACGAACCGCTTCTCGTCGAAGCCGCCGGGCCCGGGCTCCAGGGCGAAGCTCCAGCCGGGTCCCGCCCAGCCGACGACGGCCACCGCCTCGTCCCCGGACGTCGCGAGGTCGTGGTCGTGGCGCATGCTTCTGCGCGCGTCCCACAACGTCATCGGCTCCCGCAGGCCGGTGGCTCCGTCCGCGCCGATACGGCCGGGCAGTTCGGCCGGTTCCACGCCCTCCACCAGCAGGAAGCGGTACGACGTCAGGATGGAGCCCCGATCCGTGTCCGCCAGCCAGGCCAGGCCCGGGGGATCCTGGTCGGCCGCCGGAGCGGGGGCACTGCCGTGCTGCCCGGCCCTCGGTGTGGCCAGCAGTTCCCGGCCCCGCTCCGGCGTGAGGAGGGGGCCCAGGACCGGGTCGGCGCACAGGCCGACGGGTGCGATGTGGTCCGGGCCGAGCGGCCGCCATTCGGGCAGCGCGGTGCGCAGCGTGTGCCAGGCAGCGTCCGTCTCGCCCCAACGGGCCTGCTCCCGGGCCTCCTTCACGGCGGCCGCGAAGGGGCCCGCGGGCGTGTAGCGGAACGTGCCGTCCCGCAGCTGCCGCAGGGACTCGTCCACCGTCGGGCGCACGGTCTCGGGAGCTCCCCGCAGGAACGTGCTGTCGTCCCAGTGGTTCCGTATGTGTTCGGCGGCCAGCACCGGCAGCATCTCCGGCGCGTACCGCGGGTCGTCCGAGAGCCCGTGGAAGGACACCGTGTACGTCTCCCCGAGCAGGCGGCGGATCTGGTCACGCAGCCCCGTCGCCCGGGGCCTGCCGTACTCGATCGCCTCCGTCAGGGCCGCCGATGCCCGCTCGTATCTTCCGGCCAGGGCGTCGAGCCGGGCGGCCTCGACGGAGGCGTCCAGGGACCGCGTGGTGGCGTTGACGAACTCCCGCCCCTCGCGCGCCGATCGGTCCGTCTCCAGTTGGTGGAACTCCCTGTGCATCGCCTCCATGAAGGCGCGGAACGACGGGTGCCGTTCGGGCGGACTCGCACGCCACGGCGCCCAGGTGTGGACGGCCCACTCGCCGGTGTCGTCGACGTCACCGGGGTCGAGCAGGACGTACACGGCGTCCGACTCCACGTCGAGTTGCAGGGCCCGCTGCCACATCCCGGCCAGGAGTGCCTCTTCCCTGGTCGGGGCGTCGTCGAGTTCGCCGGGGAAGTACTCGGACAGGCCTGCCGCGTCCTCGTGCGGACGGATCCGGTCCGAGCCCGCCAGCAGCCAGACGAAGGCGCCCGCGTGCCGCCAGCCGTCGCTCACCGCCAGGAACGTCCGGTACGAGGGCGGCAGCCGGAGTCCGAGTCGTTCCTCCAGCGCCTGGATGCGCTCCTCGGAGGCGGGGGGAAATCCGAGCCACCGTGTGCGGCGCGGTTCCTCGTCACGCGGGTGTGTGTCTTCCGGTGCCTCCGGGTCCTGTGCGTCCGCCCACTCCTCGCTCCACCGCCGTAGGAAGGACCGCCAGTCGTCGCTCATGTCCGCCATGCCCGAAGCCTGACAGGTGCCACTGACAACGCCCTTGGCCCGGCAGGCGGTTGGCCCGGCGAAGGGGCCAAGTGCCGTTGGGCGGGGCGCGGGTCGGGGTTCGGTGGGCGGCGGGTGTCGCGTCTGCCGCGCGGCATGCGCTGGGGCCACCACAGGACGTAGGCGGCCGAACCGAACGCGAAGGCGAGGCGGATGAGGCCGCGGGCGCCGTCGGACGGGATCAGCAGGGCGCTGCCGTAGAGGGACAGCAGCGCGATCCAGCTCACCCAGGGCACCAGACGCCGCTGGCCGATCGAGTCCCAGATCAAGGTGCCGAGGAGGACGGAGGCGTTGTAGTACGTGTACACGCTGGGGTCCAAGGCGATGCGGGCGTCGGCGGCGAGCAGGACGACGGCCGGCCAGCGCTGCCGGCGGACGGCCAGGACGCCCAGGGCGACGCCGAGGCCCATCTGGGCGGGCCGGTCCCACCAGGGGGTGACGGGATCGTGCACGCCGAACCAGCGCAGGGACGAGGCCGGTTGGTTGGGAATGGTGAAGCGGGCGGCGGCGAAGGTGTCCGTGTGGGTGAGGTAGAACGGCAGCCAGGCGGCGGCCACCAGGGCGAACAGCCAGGCCGCGGCGCGCGCCCGGCCGCCGCGCGGCAGTGCCAGGAAGAGGGGAACGAAGCCGACCGCCCAGGGCTTGCAGCCGACGGCCAGGGCCAGGCAGACGCCGACGGCGGTCGCCCGGCCGCGGACCAGGGCGCGCACCGCCAGCGTGGTGAAGAACAGGGCCAGGACGTCGTCGAGATGCGCGAACCGCACGGCGACCTCCACCCACATGGGGATGAAGGCCGCGCCGGCGACCAGGACCCGCTGCTGGAGGCGCCGGTGGTTGACCCCGGTGCCCCGGTAGTGGTCCGCGGCCGCCCGGCCGACCAGGACGAGCATGTACAGGCCCAGGACCGACATGAACAGGTCCGCGAGCTTCTCCCCCGTCTCGGGCGGGAACGGCGCGAACAGCCCGGCGACGAGGAAGCTGACGGGGCCGATCTGCAGCTCGGGGTGGTTGGCGTAGAGAGCGAGGCCGCCCCCGGGGATCTGGTTGAACAGCAGCTGCTGGCCGGTCCTCAAGTAGTGCCAGGAGACGGCCTCGTGACGTTCGGCCACGACGAACCAGCCGGCCGTCCACACGGCCAGCAGCATGGTGTGCCGACGGACCGGCAGCCGCTTCGCCCAGCCGAACCGCTCCCCGCCCCCGGGCGCGGCACTCGCCGTTCGCCGGTTCGGCACACCCCGTCCTTCCGCTCCACGCACTGTCGGCACCGGGGCGGCCGAGGACACGGCCCCGCCCGGCTCACCTCAGTAGAGGGACTGGGCGCGACGTGGGTTCCTCCGGGGCGGGCCGGATCCCCGCGTGGAGCGCGGTGGCGCCGTCGGCCTCACTCGTGGAGCGCGCCGCGCAGGGTGGTGGCCATCAACTCCAAGGCCTCCTTCGCCGCCGTCGCCGGGCCGGTGTGGGTGAAGTAGTGGTCGACGCCCGTGAAGACCCGGTGGGTGACCGGGACACCGGCGGCCTCCAATGCCTTCGCGTAGGCGTCTCCTTCGTCGCGCAGGCGGTCGTTCTCGGCGGTGATGACCAGGGCGGGAGGCAGGCCGGCGAGGTCGTCGGCGAGTGCGGGCGAGACGAGGGGGTCCGCGCGGTCGGCCGGGTCCGGGACGTAGACGTCGGTGAAGATCCGCATCAGCCGGGGGCCGAGCAACGGTCTGGCGATGGGCGACTGCTTGGTGGCGGGGTCGGCGTGCTGGTCGAGCGGGGCGGAGTCCAGGATCTGGAGCCGGGGCGTGAAGGTGCCGCGGTCCCGGGCCGTGCGGCAGACCGCGGCGGTGAGGTTGCCGCCGGCGCTGTGCCCGCCCACGGCGAGCCGCGAACCGTCCCAGCCGTTCGCGGCGCCGTTCTCGACGACCCATGCGGTGACGTCGTACGCCTGTGTGACGGGGACCGGGAAGGGCCGCTGCGGGGCGACGGCGTAGTCCACGTTGACGACGACGCAGCCGGCCTCGGCGGCCAGGTAGCGGCAGATGTGGTCGTCCTGTTCCGGGCGGGCGATCACGAAGCCGCCGCCGTGGAAGTTGACGTAGACGGGGGCGTGGGCCTCGGCGGTGGCCGGCGGGCGGTAGACCGTGGAGGTCACCGGTCCGGCGCCGGTCTCCACGCGGAGGACTTCGGTGCGCTTCGGTATGTCCGTGAAGCGCAGGTCCTCGTGCACCCGGGCCATCACGCGGCCGAGGAGCAACTGCATGCCCCTGGCCTGGAGTCTGGAGCCGAACGGCATGACCGTACCCCTTACTGCAACATTAAATCAACAGGATTCCTGATGATGAATGATCGCCTCGCGCAGCGCAATGGGGTGGAGGACAGAACCGTGTGCCGGGCCCGGTTCGCGGGAGTGACCTCGCGAACCAGGAGCTGTGTGTGATGGCGTTCCGTGATCGCGGGCACGGGGCGCAGCTCACCGGGATCATCCCTCTGACCTGCAGTTTTGCTCTGGCTCGTGTGGGGGACTCGTCCCGTGTGGTGGCCTATGGGGCGGAGCAGCGGGTGCGGGTGCCGGCTCTGCGGGCCCGGTGGCGGAGCCAGGCTTTCGTGCACTGGGCGTACCCGCCGCAGGCCGTGCAGGCCCTGCTGCCCGGGGAACTCGTCGTGGACGAGTACGACGGAGCCGCCTGGGTGGGCCTGACGCCGTTCGAGATGACGGGGGTGCGCCCGCCGGGGGTGCCGGGCGCGGGCTTGACGTTCGCGGAGACGAACCTGCGCACCTATGTCCGCAACGGCGACGGGCAGGACGGGCTGTGGTTCCTCTCCATCGAGGTCGGCTGTCCGCTGATGCTGGCGGCGCGTGCCGTCGGGGCGCCGTACCACCCGGGCAGACTGGGCCTGCGGGTGTGCGGGGACACCGTCTCGTACGCCGGTTCGCGCCGGGGCGGCCGTCCTTCCTACCGTCTCGTCGTCCGGCCCGGAGACCCTGTCCGGCCAACGGAGCGCGATGTGTGGCTGACCTCGCGCTGGCGGTCGTACACGCGGCGGTTCGGCAGGCTGTGGGAGACACCGGTCGAGCACGAACCGTGGCCGCTGGCCGCGGCGACGGTCGACGTCCTCGAGGAGACGCTCACCGCCGCGGCGGGCCTGCCCTCCCCCGCGGATGAGCCCGTCGTGCACTTCTCGGCGGGCGTCCGGCACGTACGGCTGGGCGCGTCCCGCCCCGTGCGCACGGGACCACGCCGGTCGTGACGCCGCCGGGCGGGCGCGGTCGTCCCCTCCGAAAGGCGGTCGTCCGGGCGGTGGACCGGCCCGGACGGGGCACTCGCCGCCCTACGGCGGATTTCCACCCACCCACCGACGGCGGTTTCACCGACCCCAAGGAGTGCCATGCCTGCCCCACGACTGCTCGGCGTCTATCTCAACGACCACCTGGCCGGCGCGACCGTCGGTGCGGAGCTGGGGCACCGCATGGTCCAGGAGCACGGCGACACGGCGTACGGCGACGAGCTGCGGAACCTGGCGACCGAGATCGCCCAGGACCGGCGGGCCCTGCTGCGGATCATGGGCGAAGTGGAGGTCCCCGCGCGACGGTACAAGGTCTACGGGGCGTGGCTGGGCGAGAAGCTGGGCCGGGCCAAGCCCAACGGCCGTCTGCTGCGCCGATCCGGCCTCACACTGCTGATCGAGTTGGAGGCGCTGCGGTCGGGCGTGGCCGGAAAGGCGCTGCTCTGGCGGGCCCTGCTCGCCGCGGCGGCGGACGATGCGCGCTTCGACCAGGACCGGCTGGAGGAGTTGCGGCAGCGGGCGGACCGGCAGAGGCAGACGCTCGACTCACTGCACGCCCGGGCCGCCGCCGGCCTGCTGTCCGCCCCGGAGTCCGCCCCGGAGTCGCAGCTCTCGGGATCGTCGGCGGCCCGGTCCGGCTGATGCCCGCGGTGCCGCCGCCGTCGAACCACTCAGCCCAGCAGCGGATCGTCGAAGAGCGAGAGCCTGGCGGTGACGCGCTTGCCGACGGGCTCCCGGCGAGCCTCGAAGCCCTGCACGACCGCCATCACGATCTCCAGGCCGTGCTGCCCCACCCGTCCGGCGTCGGCGGCCTGGGCCCAAGGAAGCGTGGGATCGGTGTCCCACACCTCGATCTCCACCGTGCTGCCGTCCGCGATACGCAGCTGCAGCAGGGCCGGGCCGGGCGCGTACTTCAGCGCATTGGTGACCAGTTCGCTGACGACCAGCTGCGACAGGTCCAGCGTCCGCGCCGAGACCGGCAGTCCGTGCTCGGACTGTGCGCGCGCCAGGAAGGCGGACACCTGGCCCCTGGCGTCGGCGATGCAGCCCGGCGCTCCGTCAAGGGCCACGGTTACCTCGGCAGGTGCGGCTTCCGGCATCCGAAACCACTCCTCGGGCGGAACAGACTGCCTGCCGCCGATGTGCAATACCCCGTTCATGAGCGCGCGACTACCCCGTAGGTCTCGTCCTACTCCTGCGCCGCGCACACATGAATGCGGCTCGTGCGTGCATCGAGCCCGGAATACGGGGCAGCGATGGCAAGAGGGACGTGACGGGGTGCCGACCGACCGCGGAAGGACGCGAGTGGCAGACAACCGGGAAGCAGTGGGCCACGGCGGGCTGTCCGTGGTCCGTGCCGACGTCGGCGGCATCGCCGTCCTCGGCCTCGAGGGGGAAGTGGACTACCAGAGCTCGTCGGCCCTGACCCGGGTGATGCCACCGGCCGACGACGACCCGGGCCGTCGGCTCGTGCTCGACCTGAGCCAGGTCACGTTCATGGACTCCAGCGGTGTCAACGCCCTGATCGCCGCCCATCAGGCCAGGCGGCCGGTACAGGGGTGGCTGCGGCTGGCCGGGGTGCGCGGAGCGGTGCTGCGCACCTTGCAGCTGGTGGGCCTCGACACGATGATCGCCTGTTTTCCGAGCGTCGAGGATGCCCTTCGACCGTGACGGGCGGGCGGTGGACGACCGCCTGAGAATCTGTCCGAGTACCCCGCATCACCCAGGGCATGCCGCCTTTCGCATGCCTTTTTTCGGCCTCCTCAATGGCCTGCGCGAGGCTTTGGCCGCCGCCCGGGAACTGCGTTAACCTTCGACCGATTTCTCATCAGGCATATCCGTGAACTGCGGATTTGCCGCTCAAAGCGGGGCTTCGGGCCCCGGCGCGGTTCCGAGTCCTCGGGGTGAGGGCTCTTGGGGAGCGGAACGAGGATGCGCATGACCACCAAGTCGGTCGAGGTCGAGAAGCAGGGGCCGGGCGAGCAGGAGCTGCGGCAGCTGCTGGCCGGGCTGACCGCCGTACGCGACGGTGACTTCGGCACCCGCCTGCCGTCGGACGGCGAGGGGCTGCTCGGCGACATCGCCACGGTTTTCAACGGCATGGTCGACCAGCTGTCCGTGTTCACCTCGGAAGTGACGCGGGTGGCCCGCGAGGTGGGTACCGAGGGCACGCTGGGCGGGCAGGCGGAGGTGCCGGGAGTCTCCGGCACCTGGGCCGACCTGACCGACTCGGTCAACGCCATGGCGGGCAACCTGACCACGCAGGTCCGTGACATCGCCCAGGTGGCCACCGCGGTCGCCAAGGGAGATCTGTCACAGAAGATCGACGTGCCCGCCCGCGGCGAGATCCTGCAGCTGAAGGAGACCGTCAACACGATGGTCGACCAGCTCTCCGCGTTCGCCGACGAGGTCACCCGCGTCGCCCGCGAGGTCGGCAGCGAGGGCCGGCTCGGCGGCCAGGCGCAGGTGCCCGGCGTCGGCGGTGTCTGGCGCGACCTGACCGACTCGGTCAACTTCATGGCCGGAAACCTGACCTCCCAGGTCCGCAACATCGCCCAGGTGACGACCGCGGTGGCGCAGGGCGACCTCTCCCAGAAGATCACCGTGGACGCCCGCGGCGAGATCCTGGAACTGAAGAACACCATCAACACCATGGTCGACCAGCTCTCCGCCTTCGGAGACGAGGTCACCCGCGTCGCCCGGGAGGTCGGCACCGAGGGGCGCCTGGGCGGCCAGGCGGACGTCAAGGGCGTGAAGGGCACCTGGCGCGACCTCACGGACTCCGTGAACTTCATGGCGGGCAACCTCACCGCACAGGTCCGCAACGTCGCCCAGGTGGCCACCGCGGTGGCGCAGGGCGACCTCTCCCAGAAGATCACCGTGGACGCCCGCGGCGAGATCCTGGAACTGAAGAACACCATCAACACCATGGTCGACCAGCTCTCCGCGTTCGCCGACGAGGTCACCCGCGTCGCCCGCGAGGTCGGCACCGAGGGCAACCTCGGCGGCCAGGCGATCGTGCGGGGTGTGTCGGGGACCTGGAAGGACCTGACGGACAACGTCAACGTGATGGCGTCCAACCTGACCGGGCAGGTCCGCTCCATCGCCCAGGTCGCCACCGCGGTCGCGCGCGGCGACCTGTCGCAGAAGATCACCGTCGAGGCCAAGGGCGAGGTCGCCGCCCTCGCCGACGTGATCAACACCATGGTCGACACGCTGTCCGCGTTCGCCGACGAGGTCACCCGCGTCGCCCGCGAGGTGGGCACCGAGGGACGCCTGGGTGGCCAGGCGCACGTGCCGAACGTGGCCGGCACCTGGAAGGACCTGACGGACAACGTCAACTCCATGGCCAACAACCTCACCGGGCAGGTGCGCAACATCGCCCTGGTGACGACCGCGGTGGCCAACGGCGACCTGTCGAAGAAGATCGACGTCGACGCGCGCGGCGAGATCCTGGAGCTGAAGACGACCATCAACACGATGGTCGACCAGCTGTCGTCGTTCGCCGCGGAGGTCACCCGCGTCGCCCGCGAGGTCGGCAGCGAGGGCCGACTGGGCGGCCAGGCCGAGGTGGAGGGCGTCGAGGGCACCTGGAAGCGGCTCACGGAGAACGTCAACGAGCTCGCCGGGAACCTCACCCGGCAGGTCCGCGCGATCGCCGAGGTCGCCAGCGCCGTGGCCGAGGGCGACCTGACCCGCTCGATCACCGTGGAGGCGTCCGGTGAGGTCGCCGAGCTGAAGGACAACATCAACTCCATGGTGGAGTCGCTGCGGGAGACCACGCGGGCCAACCAGGAGCAGGACTGGCTCAAGACCAACCTGGCCCGTATCTCCAGTCTGATGCAGGGCCACCGCGACCTGCCGGTCGTCGCCGAGCTGATCATGGACGAGCTGACGCCGCTGGTCTCCGCCCAGTACGGCGCCTTCTACCTCGCCGAGGACACCGAAGCCGGGCACGACCTGCGCCTGGTGGGCTCCTACGGCTTCCCGGACGACGACGGCCGGCCCACCCGCATCCCCATCGGCCGCTCCCTGGTCGGCCAGGCGGCGCGCAACCGCCGGACCATCACGGTGGAGGACCTGCCCGAGGACTACGTCAGCATCTCCTCCGGCCTCGGCCACGCGCTCCCGCGCGCCCTGGTGGTGCTGCCCATCGTGGTCGAGGAGCAGGTGCTCGGCGTCATCGAACTGGCCTCGCTCACCCGCTTCAGGCAGATCCACCAGGACTTCCTGACGCAGCTGATGCCGACCATCGGCGTCAACCTCAACACCATCGTCGCCAACGTCCGCACCGACGAACTGCTGGAGGAGTCCCAGCGGCTGACCGTGGAACTGCAGGCCAGGTCCGGGGAGTTGCAGGTCCAGCAGGTCGAACTGCAGCGCTCCAACGCCGAGCTGGAGGAGAAGGCCTCCCTGCTGGCATCGCAGAACCGCGACATCGAGGCCAAGAACCTGCAGATCGAGCAGGCCCGGCAGGAACTGGAGACCCGGGCGCAGCAGCTGGCCCTGGCCTCCAAGTACAAGTCGGAGTTCCTGGCCAACATGAGCCACGAACTGCGCACCCCGCTCAACAGCCTGCTGATCCTGGCCCAGTTGCTGGCCCAGAACCCCTCGCGCAACCTCACGCCGAAGCAGGTCGAGTACGCGGGAATCATCCACTCGGCCGGTTCGGACCTGCTGCAGCTGATCAACGACATCCTCGACCTGTCCAAGGTCGAGGCGGGCAAGATGGACGTCTCCCCCGAGCGGGTCCCGCTGCGCCAGCTGCTGGAGTACGTCGAGGCGACGTTCCGCCCGATGACCACGCAGAAGAGCCTGGAATTCACCGTGGCCACCGCGCCCGGCACGCCCGCGGACCTGCTCACCGACGACTCCCGGCTGCGCCAGATCCTGCGCAACCTGCTGTCCAACGCGGTGAAGTTCACCGAGCAGGGCGGCGTGGAGCTGCGCATCGAACCGGCGGCCGACCGGGAGGTGCCGCCCGGTGTGCACCGGGGCGGCCCCGTGGTGGCGTTCCGGGTGAAGGACACCGGCATCGGCATCCCCCAGCAGCAACTGGAGACGATCTTCGGGGCGTTCCAGCAGGCCGACGGGACGACCAGCCGCAAGTACGGCGGCACCGGCCTGGGCCTGTCCATCACCCGGGAGATCGCCCACCTGCTCGGCGGTGCCGTCAGCGTCGACAGCACTCCCGGCCAGGGCAGCACGTTCACGCTCTATCTGCCCGTCGCCCGCGCCGACTTCGAGGAGCTGGCGGACGGCGGACGGCCGGCCGAGCAGCACCGGGACGAGAGCGTGCCGGACACGGCGGAGCCCCGGGCGCTGTCCGGTGCCACGCCACCGTCCGGGCACCGCAGGCGCCGCCTGCTGGTCGTCGAGGAGCGCCAGCGCGGTCTGCTCTCGCTCGTCGCCGAGCGTGCCGTCGCGGACATCGCGCACGACCCGGCGGACCCGCACGGCGAGATCGACATCATCACCGCCGTCGGAGCGGAGGAGGCCGCGAGCACGCTGGCGGCCGAGCCCTGCCACTGCGTGGTCCTCGAACTCGGCATGCCGCACGCCGAGGGCGCGGACTTCCTGGAGGCCATGCGCGGTGACTCCGCGCTGGCCAGCGTGCCCGTGCTGGTGCACACCGGTCACCGGGTGGACCTCTCCCAGGAACAGGCCCTGCGGGCGCTGGCGGGCGACCGGCCGCTGGACTTCCTCTCCAGCCTGGACGAGCTGCGCGAGCGGATCACCCTGCACCTGTCCGCCGAGCAGCCGGGCGACGTGCTCTCGCTGGTGCGCGCCGAGGAGTCGCAGCACGCCCCGGCGCAGGTGGTGGACGACTCGTTCATCGGCCGGACGGTCCTGGTGGTCGACGACGACGCGCGCAACCTCTTCGCCCTCAGCGGGGTACTGGAGCTGCACGGTTTCGAGGTCCTGCACGCGGACAACGGCCGCAAGGGCATCGAGATGCTGCTCGCGCACCCGGACATCTCGCTGGTCCTGATGGACGTGATGATGCCGGAGATGGACGGCTACGCGGCCACCTCGGAGATCCGGTCCATGCCGCAGTACGCGGAGCTGCCGATCATCGCCGTCACCGCGAAGGCGATGCCGGGCGACCAGGAGAAGAGTCTCGCGTCGGGCGCGAACGACTACATCACGAAGCCTGTCGACACCGGCGACCTGATCGCCCGCGTCCGGCACTGGCTGCCCTCGTGACCGGGCGGCACCACCGCCGCGTCCCCCAGCCGACCGTGTGACGTCCCCCGGCGTCCCCGCCGCAGAACAGGCCAACCGTGAGTGATCTCCGTCAGCCGCCCGAATCACCCGCCGCCGAGCCCGCCGAGTCGCCCGACGACGTCGGCACGTCCGTCGCGGAGAGCGCCGGCACCGACGATCCCGGGCAGACGTCCCCCGTCGGGCGGCTGGCGGCGACCGTGGACCGGCTGCGCCGCGAGGTACGGGCGGCGCAGGCCGAGGCGGACGGGCGCGCCCTGATCGAGCTGGCCAAGGGCATCCTGGTCGAGCGGCTGGGCTGTGGTCCGGCGCAGGCGGCGCGGCAGCTCGCCGAACTGACCGAGCAGGCGGGCGTGACGCCACTGGAGTTCGCCGTCGAGGTCATCAACCAGGCCTCGCGCGACCGGGTCTCGGAGGTCACCAGCGCCTTCCTCGCCGCCACGGCGGCCCGGTCCGACGTGGCCGCGGCCGCGGCCACCGACGGCACCTCCTCCGCCGTACGGCTGCGCACCGCGGAGAGCGGGGTGCTGGCCGCGGACGACACCCAGGCCGTCGCCGACTCCCTGCTGGAGCACGCCCTGACCCCGCTGGGCGCGGAGGCGGTGGCCATCTGGGGGCTGGGGGCCGACGGCTCGCTGAGCCTCGCGGGCAGCGCCGGGTTCTCCACCGCCGAGGCCGGGCGGTGGCGGCACGTGCCGCCGGGCGTGACGACGGTGGCGCGCCGTGGGCTCACCGAGGAGGGGGGCCAGTGGATCCGCAGCCTGGCCGACACCGGGCTGCCGTCCATCGGCCAGCACCACCACCCCGAGGGCGGCCGGGTGGCCGTACCGGCCGGGACCGGCGGGCGGATCCACGGTGTGCTGGAGATCGCCTGGCCCGCACCGCTGGACACGCTGTCGCCGCCGATCGTCCGGCAGATCGAGGCCCTCGCGGAGCTGTGCGCGCACACGCTGGAGACCTCGGCGCTGCCGGACCCCGCGGAGGACACGGGCCCGCGCGTCCTGCCGGACGTCGCCGAGCTGATGGACCTCGCCGACGGGCTGCACGACCCGGCGCTGGTGCTGACGCCGCACCTGGACGCCGAGGGACGGCTGGTCGACTTCCTCATCCAGCACGTCAACGGGCGCTTCCTGGACCCCGCGGGCCGGCCGCGCGGCGTCATCAACGGCGCCCTGCTGCTGGAGACCTATCCCCTGGCCGCGGGGCAGAGCGAACTGTTCGAGCGGATCGAGCGCGTCTACGCCACCGGCGAGCCCTACCGTGCCCACCGTATGCGGCTGACGGCGCTGGTGGACGACGTGCACCTGACCGCGGTCGCCGACATCAACATCAGTCGGCACGGCAGCAGCGTCCTGCTGATCTGGCGCATCGAGGACGAGACGGCCAGGCTGGCCAATCTGCTCCAGCACGCCCAACGCCTGGGCCGCATCGGTGGTTTCGAGGAGAACCTGCTCACCGGCGAGATCACCTGGAACGGCCAGCTGTACCACCTCTACGGCAGGTCGGCCTCCAGCGCTCCGGTGCCGCTGGAGGAACTGCCCGCCCACGCGCACCCCGACGACGCCGTGGCCATCGGCCGGTTCCTGCGGGCCCTGCTGCACCACCGCCGGCCCGCGTCCGCCGCCTTCCGGCTGCAGCGCCCCGACGGGGTCACCCGGCACATCCGGGTCGTCGCGGAGCCGGTCCTCGACTCCGACGGCCAGCTGTACGTCGTACGCGGCGCGTACCAGGACATCTCCGCGCACCACTGGACCGAGGTCGCGCTCGCCGCCACCCGTGACCAGCTCGCCCACACCGAGCAGCAGGCCAGCGAGCGCAACCGGCTCGCCCTGCAGCTGCAGCACGCCATCATGCCTCCGGCGCAGGCTCCGCTGGAGGCGCCCGGGCTGCGGGTGGCCGTGCGCTACCGGCCCGCGGAGACCCAGCACCTGGTGGGCGGCGACTGGTACGACGCGGTCGTGCTGCCGTCCGGGCTGGTGCTGCTGTGCGTGGGCGACGTCGCGGGGCACGGCATAGAGGCGGCCACCAGCATGGTCGTGCTGCGCAACGCGATGCGCGGGCTCGCCGTCACCGGCGCCGGGCCGGCCCAGGTGCTGGCCTGGCTGAACATGGTGGCCCACCATCTGACCGGCGCCGTCACCGCCACCGCGGTCTGCGCCCTGTACGACCCCGACAAGCGCACCCTGCGCTGGGCCCGCGCCGGCCATCTGCCGCCGGTTCTGGTGCGCGGCACGGAGGCGACGGCCCTGCCGCTGGTCAAGGGCCTGCTGCTGGGCGCCGTACCGGAGGCCGGTTATGAGGAGCACGAGGTGCAACTCGCCGTCGACGACACGCTGTTGATGTACACAGACGGCCTGATCGAGCGCCGCGACCGGTCCGTGGAGGAGTCCCTGGCGCAGTTGCTGACGGCGGCGCGCGCGGTTCCGCCCTCGCTGGACCAGCAGCTGGACCGGCTGCTCACGCACAGCAGGTCCGACACGGACGACGACACCTGCATCGTCGGGATCCGCGTCGCCTGACCCGCGAACGGCCGCCACGGCCCGAACCGCCCTACACCGGACCGACCGAACCCGCCCGACACCTGACCGACCGAACCGCCCGACCTGACGACACCGGAGCGACCGGCGCGGGCCGGCCCGGCCGGCACCGGCCACACCTGTGCGGAATCCTTTCCTCTACAAGTGTGGCGTAAGTATGGTGATCTCGTGAAGGCACTCCTGCTGTCAGGTGGCTCGGGCACCCGTCTGCGTCCCATCACCCACACGTCGGCGAAACAGCTCGTACCGGTCGCGAACAAGCCGGTGCTGTTCTACGGACTGGAGGCGATCGCGCAGGCCGGTATCACAGAGGTCGGGATCGTCGTCGGGGAGACGGCCGAGGAGATCCGGGAGGCGGTCGGCGACGGGAGCGCGTTCGGCCTCGACGTCACCTACATCCCGCAGTCCGCGCCGCTGGGGCTGGCCCACGCGGTGCTGATCGCCCGGGAGTTCCTGGGCGAGGACGACTTCGTGATGTACCTCGGCGACAACTTCGTCGTCGGCGGCATCACGGCCCTGGTGGACGCCTTCCGGGCCGAACGGCCCGACGCGCGGATCCTGTTGACGCGGGTGTCGAACCCGAGTGCGTTCGGCGTGGCCCAACTCGACTCCTCCGGGCGGGTGGTGGGCCTGGAGGAGAAGCCGGCGCAGCCCAGGAGCGACCTGGCACTGGTGGGCGTCTATCTGTTCACCCCGGCCGTCCACGAGGCCGTGCGCGCGATCAAGCCGTCCGGGCGCGGCGAGTTGGAGATCACCGACGCCCTCCAGTGGATGATCGACGCCGGGCGCGACGTGCGCTCCACGACGATCTCCGGGTACTGGAAGGACACCGGGAACGTCACCGACATGCTGGAGGTCAACCGCTCGGTGCTGGAGACCCTGGAGCGCCGGATCGACGGCACGGTCGACGAGGGCAGCGAGCTCATCGGCCGGGTGCGCGTCGAGGCGGGCGCGAAGGTGACCGGCAGCAGGATCGTGGGCCCGGTGGTCATCGGCGCGAACACCGTGATCGCCGACTCCTACGTGGGCCCCTTCACCTCGATCGCCGAGGACTGCCGGATCGAGGACAGCGAGATCGAGTACTCGATCGTGCTGCGCGGCTCCTCGGTGCGCGGCGTCCGGCGGGTGGAGGCCTCCCTCATCGGCCGCGACGTCGAGGTCACTCCGGCGCCCCGCAAGCCCGCCGCCCACCGTCTCGTCCTCGGCGACCACAGCAAGGTGCAGATCTCCTCATGACGACCAGGATCCTGGTGACCGGCGGGGCCGGTTTCATCGGCTCGCACTACGTCCGCACCCTGCTCGGCCCGACCGGACCGGGCGACGTGACGGTCACGGTGCTGGACGCGCTCACCTACGCGGGCGACCCGGGCAACCTCGACGAGGTGCGCGACCACCCGCGGTTCGCCTTCGTCAAGGGCGACGTCTGCGACGCCGGGCTCGTGAGCGAACTCCTCGCCGAGCACGACGAGGTCGTCCACTTCGCCGCCGAGTCGCACGTCGACCGCTCCATCCTGGGCGCCGGCGAGTTCGTCCGGACCAATGTGCTGGGCACCCAGGCCCTGCTGGACGCGGCCCTGCGACAGCGCAGGCCGCCCGCCTTCGTGCACGTCTCCACCGACGAGGTGTACGGCTCCATCGACGTGGGCTCCTGGCCGGAGACGGACCCGCTGCGCCCCAACTCCCCCTACGCCGCGTCGAAGGCCTCCTCCGACCTGATCGCCCTCGCCCACCACCGCACCCACGGCCTCGACGTTCGGGTGACCCGCTGCTCCAACAACTACGGTCACCACCAGTTCCCCGAGAAGGTCGTCCCGCTGTTCGTCACCAACCTGCTGGACGGCAAGAAGGTCCCGCTCTACGGCGACGGCGGCAACGTCCGCGACTGGCTGCACATCGACGACCACGTCCAGGGCATCGAGCTGGTGCGCGCCGGCGGACGCCCCGGAGAGGTCTACAACATCGGCGGCGGCACGGAGTTGTCCAACAGGGAGCTGACCGCACTGCTCCTCGAGGCCTGCGGCGCGGACTGGGACGGCAGCGTCGAGTACGTCGCCGACCGCAAGGGCCACGACCGCCGCTACTCGGTGGACTGCGGCAAGATCCGCACCGAGCTGGGCTACGAGCCCCGTAAGGACTTCGCCGCCGGACTGGCGGAGACGGTCACCTGGTACCGCGACAACCGCGACTGGTGGGAGCCGCTGAAGAAGCGCTCGGCACCGGAGACGGCGTCCGCGGTCGCGTTCGACGACGAGAGAGGTCCAGCCCGGTGAGCTTCAGGAAGCAGCCGACCGCCCAGGTCGACGACAAGGCGACGATCGGTGACGGCACGACGGTCTGGGACCTGGCCCAGATACGGGAGGACGCCCGGCTGGGCAGCGGGTGCATCGTGGGCCGGGGGGCCTACGTCGGTCCCGGCGTGCGCATCGGCGACAACGTCAAACTCCAGAACTACGCGCTGGTCTACGAACCCGCGGTGCTCGCCGACGGGGTCTTCGTCGGCCCGGCCGCCGTCCTCACCAACGACTACTTCCCCCGCTCGGTGGACCCGGGCGGAAAGCTCAAGCGCGGGGACGACTGGGAGGCCGTGGCCGTGACGGTGGACGAGGGGGCGTCGCTGGGCGCGCGTTCGGTGTGCGTGGCGCCGGTGCGCGTGGGGCGGTGGGCACTGGTCGCGGCGGGCGCGGTGGTGACCCGGGACGTGCCGGACTTCGCGCTGGTGGCCGGTGTTCCGGCGCGCCGCATCGGCTGGGTGGGGCGGGCCGGTGTACGTCTGGTGGAGCGGGAGGGCGAGCCGGGCGTGTGGGAGTGCCCCGAGACGGGCGCGCTGCACGACGAGAGGGACGGCGGACTCGTCGAGCGCGCATGACGCGTCTTTCCGCCAAATCGCAAATCTTCGAACATTCACCGGCATAACATGTGTGCGAACTGTGCAGACACAGCACAATGAGCACACGAACCAGTGCCCAGGGGGGGTTACCGGGTGAGGACACCTGTGCCTGAAGCGAGGAGCGGAATCCGCTCCGTCGCCTGACGTCCGTCTTGTCTCGCACCGTCCGGCCGTTCGCGCCGCGACGCTCTCAAGTCTGCGCAAAAACAGGGGGGTTGGTGTGTCCAACCGATGACCAGTTCACGTCTCGCGGCACTCGGTGACGAGGACCCGCCGCTGCTCGCACTCACCCAACGCCTGCTGGCCGTGGCCGAGTCGGGGCTTCCGTCGATGCTGCTTCCCGGCGGGGAGGCCTTCGTCTTCACCATGGCCGGACAGCAGGCCCCCGACGGCTCCTGGACCCTGGAGCGGCGCGGTACCAGCACCCGCTATGCGGCCATCACGGTGCTCGGGGCCCGGTTCCTGCCGGAGGACCGCCAGCGCGCGGTGCTCGGTGGACGCACCGCCGAGGAGTTCGCGGGTCTGCTCATCGAGTCGCTGCCCGCGGTGACCAACCTCGGTGACGCGGCGCTCATCGCCTGGGCCGCCGCCGAGACCGGGCACCCCAAACTCTCCGACGCCCTCGCACGGGTCGGGGAACTCGACGTGGAGGGCCGCCCGCAGTACACCGTGGAGGCGGCCTGGGTGCTCTCCGCGCTCGCGGCGGCCCGTGCCACGGTCGATGTGGAGAGACGTTTCACCGCAGCTCGTGACCGTCTGCTCCGCTCCCGGATCGGTGACAGCCCGCTGTTCCCGCACGCCACCGCACTCGGCCTGGTGCCCTGGTACCGGGCGCACGTCAGCTGCTTCGCCGACCAGACGTACCCGCTGCAGGCCCTGGCCCGCGCGCACGCCAGCGGTGACGGGGACGGCGATCCCGAGGCACTGGCCGCCGCGGACGCGTGCGCGGCGCGCATCTGCGAACTGCAGGGCGACGGCGGACAGTGGTGGTGGCACTACGACGCCCGCACCGGCGCGGTGATCGAGGGCTACCCCGTCTACAGCGTCCACCAGCACGCGATGGCGCCGACCGCCTTGTTCGACCTCGCCGACGCCGGCGGCACCGACTTCGGCGCGGCGATCCGCAAGGGCCTGCGCTGGATGACGGACGTACCCGAACTGGCCGGCTCCCGGCACCGGGAGCCGATGATCCTGGACGAGCTCGGGGCCACCTGGCGCAAGGTCCACCGGGGTGATCCGAAGAAGGCCGTGCGGGCCGCCCGCGGCCTGTCCACCCGGCTCGCTCCGGCCCTGCGGCTGAAGTCACTGGACCGGGTCTACCGTCCCCTGTCCGTGGACCGCGAGTGCCGGCCGTACGAGTTCGGCTGGATGCTCCACGCCTGGCAGGCGGGCCGAATATGAGCGGGCGCCGCACGCTGTTCGGGGTCGAGCTGGACCCCCTGACCATGGACGAGACCGTGGCGCACTGCCTGGAGGCGGTACGCGACGGCAGGCAGCTGGAGATCGGCGTGGTCAACGCCGCCAAGCTGGTGAACATGCGCCGCGACCCGCGGCTCGCCGAGGCCGTGTCCGGCTGCGACCTGGTCCTCGCCGACGGTCAGGCCGTCGTGTGGGCCGGGCGGGTGCTGCGCGCCCCGCTGCCCGAACGGGTCGCCGGGATCGACCTGTTCCTGCGGCTGCTGGGCGAGGCGGAGGCCGCGGGCATCTCCGTGTACTTCCTGGGCGCCCGGCAGGACGTGCTCGACCGGATGCTGCTGCGGGTCGCCGACCGCTTCCCCGGCCTGAAGGTGGCCGGCAGCCGCAACGGCTACTTCGACGACTCCGAGCAGGAGACGATCGCCGACGGCATCGCCCGCAGCGGTGCCCAGATGCTCTTCCTCGGCATGACCTCCCCGAAGAAGGAGATCTTCACCGCCGCCCACGGCGCCCGCACCGGCGCCCGCGTGGTGCACGGCGTCGGCGGATCCTTCGACATCCTCGCCGGGGTCACCAAGCGGGCCCCCGCGACCTGGCAGCGGTGGGGGCTGGAATGGCTCTACCGCGTGCTGCAGGAGCCGCGCCGCCTGGGCCGGCGCTACCTCACCACCAATGTCTCATTCCTCCTCATGACGGCACGGGAGCTGATCCGGCTCACCCCGTCGACCGCTCCCGCGAACAGGAGTCACTGATGCGCGTCGTCGTGGTTGGACAGGGATACGTCGGCCTGCCGCTGGCCATCCGGGCCGCCGAGGTCGGACACGAGGTGATCGGCTACGACGTCGACGCCCGCCGGATCAAGAGCCTGGCCGCGGGCGAGTCCTTCGTCGAGGACGTCTCCTCGGAGAGAATCCGCGCGGCACTGGACGACGGCACCTACAGACCGAGCGAGTCGGCGCGGGACTGCGGCGGCTTCGACGTCGCCGTGGTGACCGTGCCGACACCGCTGCACGAGGGCACCCCCGACCTGCGCTACATCAGGGAGTCGGCGGTCACCCTCGCCCGCTATCTGCGCCCCGGGGCGACGGTCGTCCTGGAGTCGACGACCTATCCCGGCACCACCCAGGAGCTGTTCGCCCCGATCCTGGAGGAGGGCTCGGGCCTGACCGCGGGCAGCGACTTCCACCTCGGCTACAGCCCGGAGCGGATCGACCCCGGCAACGCCGTGTGGGGGTTCAAGGAGACACCGAAGGTCGTCTCCGGGGTCAACGAGGCCTCCTTGAAGGCGGTTCGGGACTTCTACGGCCAACTCGTCGACACCACCGTGCCGGTGCGGTCGCCCAAGGAGGCCGAACTCGCCAAGCTGCTGGAGAACACCTTCCGGCACGTGAACATCGCGCTGGTCAACGAGATCGCGATGTTCGCCCACCACCTGGACATCGACGTCTGGCAGTCCATCGACGCCGCCTCCACCAAGCCCTTCGGGTTCATGAAGTTCACGCCCGGACCGGGGGTGGGCGGGCACTGCCTGCCCATCGACCCCTCCTACCTGTCCTGGCGGGTGCAGCGCGAACTCGGCCAGAGCTTCCGGTTCGTGGAGCTCGCCAACGACATCAACAACCACATGCCCGAGTACGTGACCCGGCGGATCGGCGACCACTTCAACGCCAGACGGCGTTCCGTGAACGGCTCGCGCATCCTGTTGCTGGGCCTCGCGTACAAGAAGAACACCGGCGACGCCCGCGAGTCGCCCGCCCTGCGCATCTCCCAGCTGCTGCTCGACATGGGCGCCCAGGTCAGGGCGGCGGACCCGCACGTCGTCGAGGGCCTGCCGGCGGACAACCGGCTGGTGCGGGTCGAGCCGACGCGCGAGGAACTGGCGGAGGCCGACGTGGTGGTGCTGCTCACCGACCACGACGGCTTCGACTACGAACTCGTCGCCGAACATGCCCAGTTCGTCCTCGACTGCCGTCGGCGGCTGCCCTCCGGACCCACGATCGAGGTGCTCTGAACCATGCCGCGCATCGTGTGCGTCGCCGGGGCGCGCCCCAACTACATGAAGATCAAACCGGTGATGGACGCCCTGGAAGGACGGGGCGCGGAGGTCCTGCTCGTCCACACCGGCCAGCACTACGACCCGGCCATGAACGACGTGTTCTTCGCCGACCTCGGCATCCGCCCGCCCGACCGCTTCCTCGGGGTCGGCTCCGGCACCCACGCCGAGCAGACCGGCCGGGTGATGACGGCGTTCGAGCCGCTGCTGGAAGAGGTGTCCCCGGACATCGTCGTCGTGGTCGGCGACATCAACTCCACGCTGGCCTGCGCGCTGGTCACCGCAAAGGCCGGGCCGCTGCTGGCCCATGTCGAGGCGGGTCTGCGGAGCCGGGACTGGAGCATGCCCGAGGAGGTCAACCGGGTCGCCACCGACCGCGTCGCCGACCATCTGCTGGCCCCCTCCCCCGACGCCGTGGACAACCTGCGCGCGGAGGGGTACCGGGAGGACCAGATCCATCTGGTCGGCAACGTCATGATCGACACGCTGCTGACCAACCTGGAGCGGGCCCGCGCCTCCGACGTGCTCGCCCGACACGGGCTCACCCGGCGCGAGTTCGGGCTGGTCACGTTGCATCGCCCGGCCAACGTGGACGATCCCGCGGTGCTCACCGGGCTGTTGAAGGCTCTTGGCGAGATCGCCGGGCGCTGCCCGCTGCTGCTGCCCGTGCATCCGCGCGCGGCCGGACGGCTCGCCGAGATCGGCGTCCCCGGCGGCATCCGGCTCGTACCACCCGCCGGCTACCTGGACTTCATCGCCCTGCAGGACGCCGCCCGGGTCGTGCTCACCGACTCGGGCGGGGTGCAGGAGGAGACCACCGCACTGGGCGTGCCGTGCGTGACGCTGCGGGACAACACCGAGCGCCCCATCACCGTCGAACAGGGCACCAATGTGCTGGCCGGCCGGGATCCGGAGCGGATCGTGGCCACGGTCAACCGGGTGCTGGACGATCCGCCCGCGCCCCGCCGGCCCGAGTTGTGGGACGGCCGCGCCAGCGACCGCATCGCCGACGTGCTGCTGAACGGAGGCACCGCGAGCACCCGGCCGCGGCCCACCTCTCTCCCCCGGCCGAAATCCGCCGACCGGCCCAGCCCCGAGGATCGAACGCTCCCCATATGATCCGCTTGCAACTTATGCTCGTCGAACGTTTGGCCGCTAGGGGGGACCGTCATGGATCTCGCTGAGATCTTCCGGGTGATGCGCAGGCGCTGGTACGTCCTGCTGCCCGGGCTGCTGCTGACCGCCGCCCTGATCGTCGGTGTCGTGGTGCTGGTGCCGGTCAGCTACCAGTCGCAGAGCACGGTGGTCCTGCTCAACTCCCAGAAGGCCACGCGCGCCTACGACGGCAACCCCTTCCTCAGCACGCAGACCTCGCTCACCGGCATGGCCGACAGCCTGGCCCGCAACCTCAACTCCGACGACTCGCTGCGGGACCTCAAGGCCCGCGGCGCCACGGGCACGTTCGAGGCGAAGCTCGCCGACAACGCGCAGGGGCCGCTGCTGTGGCTCACCGTCACCGGCACCGACAAGGCGGCCGTCCTGTCCTCGGACAAGATCCTGACCGCCTACGCCAAGGAACGGCTGGACCAGTTCCAGAAGCAGCAGTCGGTCGCGCCGAAGGCCATGATCCGCATGACGACCATCGTCTCCCCGCAGAACCCGGTGGCGCAGACCAAGACCCGGCTCGAGTACCTGATCATGGCGGGTGCCCTGGGCCTGGTGGTCACCCTGGTCGCCGCCTTCTACATGGAGGCCCGCAAGAGGCCCCGCACGCCCGAGCCGCAGGCCGCGCCCGAGGGACCGCGGCAGCCGGGGACGACCGCGGCCGCCACCGCTCCCTCCGCCGAGAAACCGGTCGCGGAGGAGCCGTTCGTGCAGGAGGGGGCCGTGGAGGAGACGCTCGCCATCCGGCGCCCGCCGAGCTGGTCACGGTCCGCCGGGGACGGCAGGGCCGCCGCCGAGACCGACGCGCCCCGGCCCGCCATGGCCGTGGCGTCCGCCGCCGAGCCGCTCGACGAGGAGTCGACCCATGGACATCGCCCGCGCACCGGACAGCGCGACCGGTGAGACGGGCGACGTACCCGCTGCTCCCGCTCCCGCACCTCCCGCCACCGCCTCCCTCGGCCGCAAGGTCCGCTCCGCGGCCCGCTGGAGCCTGATCAACACCGTCGTCCTGCGCCTGGGCAACTTCGCCACCGGCATCGTCCTGGCGCGCTTCGCCCTCGGCCCCGCGGAATGGGGCGTGTACGGCATCGCCCAGACGGTGCTGCTGGTCCTGCTGTCCGCGAACGAACTGGGCGTGGGCCTGGCCATCGTGCGCTGGGAGGGCGACGCGCGGCGGTTCGCGCCGACCGTGCTGACCCTCAGCACCCTCTCCAGCGGCCTGCTGTACGTGGCGCTGTTCACTGCTGCCCCGACGGTGGCCGGACTGCTCGGCTCGCCGCACGCCGCGGGCGTGCTGCGGGTGATGTGCCTGTGCGTGGTGATCGACGGGGTGGCGCAGGTCCCCGGCGGCTTCCTGACCCGTGAGTTCGCCCAGGGCAGGCGAATGATCATCGACGGGCTCAACTTCGTGCTCGGCACGGCGGTGACCCTGCTGCTGGCCTTCCAGGGCTGGGGCGCGATGAGCTTCGCCGTGGGAGCCGTCGTCGGGAACGTCGTGACGCTGATCGGCTGCGCGCTCGCGGCGCCGGGCACGTTGAAGTTCGGCTGGGACGGCGAACAGGCCCGGGCGCTGCTGCGGTTCGGGCTACCGCTGGCCGGGGCGAGCATGCTGGCCCTCGCGGTGGTCAACGTCGACACCATGGTGGTGGGCGCGACGCTGGGCAGCGTCTCACTCGGCTTCTACGTCCTCGCCTTCAACATCTCCGGCTGGCCCGTACGGATCATCTCCGAGGCCGCCCGCCGGGTGTCCTTCGCCGGGTTCTCCCGGCTGGCCGACTCGCCGCAGGCGCTCGCCCAGGGCTTCAGCCGTGCCCTGGGCGTGCTGATCACCGGCACCGTCCCGCTGTGCGTCCTGCTGGCGGGCCTCGCGGAGCCGCTCATCCGGACGGTCTACGGCGACCGGTGGGCCCCCGCCGCCGCGGCCCTGCCCTGGTTGATGGTCCTCGGCCTGATCCGCATCGGCGGCGAACTCGCCTACGACTGCCTGGTGGCGGTCGGACAGCGCCGCTCGCTCTTCCTGGTGCAGGGTCTGTGGCTGGTCTCCCTCGTCCCGGTGCTCCTCGCCGCCGCCCACCTCAACGGCATCGTCGGCGTCTCCCAGGGCCATGTCCTGGTGGCCGCCGGCCTGGTGGTGCCCGTCTTCCTGGTCGCCCTCCGCCGGGGTGGTATCGGCCTCGGACGCATCGCCCGGGCCTGCGCCTGGCCCTTCCTCGGCGGGGCAGTGATGGCCCTGATCATCCTCGGTCTGGAGCGCCTGTTGGGCGACGGACGGCTCGCGCTCCTCGCCATCGGCACCATCGCCCTGGCCGGCTACACGCTGTGCGTCCTGCCCAGCCGCGACTTCCTGCGCGGCGTGGACCGGCCCCACCGCGGACGGCACCGGTCGACGGCACCGTCCGCCCTTCCCGACAGGACATGAGGTGAACCGCATGTCACGGCGTATCCGCCGGAGCTCGCTCGTCTGGCTGCTGCTGGCGTCCCTGCTGGCCGTCGTGGGTGCCGCCTGCTCGGGATCGCACGACTCCGCGCTGCCGGACTGCCCGGACGACGCGCTGACCTGCCCGGCGAGCGGGTCCTCCGCGGCGGCGCCGAGCACGAGTCCGACGAGTTCGGCCCCCGGCGGGACGACCACGAGCCCCGCCGCCTCGCCGTCCCCGTCCGGCAAGCCCTCGGCGAGCGGCACGTCCGGCTCCCCCGCGGCGAAGGCCGCGTGCTCCTCGCCCGGCGCCTGCGGCTTCCCCGACGCCCGCACCACCGGCCCCCGTATCGCCCTCACCCCCCACAGGACCGGCTACAAGGCCATCCGCACCAACGGGCTCACCATCCGGGGCTGGGACATCACGGGCTCCCTCGACATCTACGCCAACGACGTCACGATCATCGACACGAAGATCACCTCGGACAGCTGGTGGGGCATCAACCTGCGTCCGGGCTACCACGGCCTGCGCGTGCTGCACTCCACGATCACGGCCGTGCCCGGCAAGGGGCCGGACAACGGCGGGGTGGACTACGCGGTGTCGAACATGGGCGGCAGCTCCATCGAGGTCGGCTGGTGCGACGTCTCCGTGTTCGGCGACGCCCTGTCCATGGGCCAGGGCAGCATCCACGACAACTACGTGCACGACATCGAGCCGTTCATCAACCAGGGCGGCGAGTGGCAGCACACCAACGCGGTCATCAGCGGCGGCGGCAACACCGGGCACCTGGTCATCCGCCACAACACCCTGCTGAACCCGACCGGTCTGAAACAGGGGGCCTCGGGCAGCATCGGCCTGTTCGCCGACACCGGCGTGGTCCGCAACGTCACCGTCGACCACAACTGGATCGCCGGCGGCGCGTACGCCCTGTACGGCGGGGACACGGGCGCCACCGGGATCAGGGTCACGAACAACGTGTTCTCGACGCAGTACCACCCCGCCGCCGGCGGCTACGGCGTGGTCGCCCACTGGAACCACGACGGCGCCGGGAACGTCTGGCGCGACAACCGGATGTCCGACGGCCGCCCGATCGCCCCCGAGCCCGCCTCATGATGCGCCGCGTCGCGCGGGCGCCCTGGACCCTGCTCAAGGCGCTGTTCGGCTGGCTGGTGCTCTTCGAGGCACGCAACAAGGTCCTGCTGGCGCCCTCCGCGCTGCGGCTGCGCCGCGTCGAGGACGCCGAGACCCGGCGGCTGTCCGCCGAACTGCCGACGCCGCCCTCGGCGCTCGTCGCCACCGTGATCGCCACCCACCGGCGCCCGGAGGCGTTGCGCGCCGCGGTGCGCTCGGCCCTGGACCAGACGCTGCGCGACCAGGTCGTCATCGTCGTCGACGACGGCGCGGGACTGCCCGAACTCCCCGCCGACACCCGGCTGTTCGCCGTCTCCCTGGCCCGCAACACCGGCGTCGCGGGCGTCGTGCGCAACGTCGGCATCCGCCTCACCCGCTCGCGCTACGTGGCCTTCCTGGACGACGACAACCTGTGGGAACCCGACCACCTGGAACGGGCGTTGGCGGCCCTGGAGGCCCCCGGCGGCCCCGACGGCGTCTACACGGCGCTGCGCCGCGTCCTGCCCGACGGCAGCGAGAAGGACGTCCTGTCGGTGCCCTTCGACCGGCGCCGGGCGGCCCGCGAGGCCTTCCTGGACACCAACGCCTTCGTCGCCCGCCGCGACCGCTCCCTGCGCTTCAGCCGGCTGCGCCGCACACCGGAGGTGCTGCCCCGGGAGGACTGGGAGCTGATCCGCCGGTACGGCCGCGGGCACCGGGTGCTGCACGTGCCCCACCCCACCGTGCGGTACCTGGTGAACCCGGCCAGCTTCTACACGGACTGGTGACGGCCCGTGCCCCTCCGCCCTCTTCCGCGCTCCTCTTCCGCTCCGACGTCAGGTGGTTGATCCGATGCCCCGATCCCGCGCACTGAGAAACAAGTTCGTCGACGCACCGGGCTCCCTGGGCGAACGCCTGCGCATCGCCCGCTGGGAACGGTTCCGGCGCTGCTTCCCCGGCATCGAGAACATGAGCGTCGTCGATCTGGGCGGGACGGCCGAGATGTGGCTGCGCGCGCCGGTGCGCGCCAAGCACGTCCACCTGATCAACCTGGAGGCGCATCCGGCCGACCTGCCCGACTGGATCACCGCGGAGAACGCCGACGTCACCGACCCGGCGGTCGCCGCGGAACTGAGCCGCGACGGCGGCTACGACATGGTGTTCTCCAACTCCACGATCGAGCACGTGGGCGGCCACAGCCAGCGCCAGAGGTTCGTCGCGGCCGTCGAGCGGCTGGCGCCGCTGCACTGGATCCAGACGCCGTACCGCTACTTCCCCGTCGAGCCGCACTTCGTCGCGCCCGGCTTCCAGTTCCTGCCCCTGGCCGCCCGGGCCCGTCTGGTGCGGCACTGGCCGCTGGTGCACAGCCGCCCGGACAGCCCGGAGTCGGCGATGAACGCCGTGATCAACATCGAGCTGCTGACCCGCACCGAGATGCGCTACCTCTTCCCCCGGTCGGAGCTGCTCAGCGAGCGGGTGCTCGGCGCGCCGAAGTCGCTCATCGCCGTACGGACGGAGCGCTGATGCTGAACAACCTGGTCAACAGACATGACGCGGACCGGCTGCTGCGCAAGGTGCGCAAGCTTGACCTGGACCCGGTACTGGCCAAGCTGCGGGTGCGCGGCGGCGCACGGGTCGTCCAGCACTGGTCCCAGGTCGACCCCTCGCTCACCGAGTGGTGGGCGATACCGGCCGTCATCAAGCGGTGGAACCTGCTGATGACGGGAGACGCGAAGACGTCCTTCCCTCAGTACGTCGCCGCCAAGCACTTCGCGCCGCGCACCGACCTGCGCGGCCTGTCGCTGGGCTGCGGCACCGGCGGGAACGAGCTGCTGTGGGCGCGGACCGGCGCGTTCTCCCTGCTGGAGGGCGTGGACGTGGCCCCGGAGCGCATCGACTTCGCCACCCGGACGGCCGCCGAGGAGGGGCTCGGCGACGTGCTGCGCTTCCGGGTCACCGACGTCAACCGGATGACCGCCGACGGGGAGCGCTTCGACGTCCTGCTGGGTCTTCAGTCGCTGCACCACTTCGACCACCTCGACGAGACCCTGCCGCGGCTGGCCGAACTGATCGAGCCGGACGGCACGTTCGTGGTCGACGAGTTCGTCGGCCCCACCCGCTTCCAGTGGACCGACGCCCAGCTCGACGCGGCGAACGCCCTGCTGGCCGAACTCCCCGAGGAGCGCCGCCGCCTGGCCGACGGCCGGATCAAGCACCGTGTCGTACGGCCCAGCAGGCTGTCGATGGTGCTGGACGACCCCTCGGAGGCCGTCGACGCGGCGGCGCTGCTGCCGGGTCTGCGACGGCATTTCGAGGTCGTCGAGGAACGCCCCTACGGCGGCACCGTGCTGCACATCGCGTTCTCCGGCATCGCGCACAACTTCCGCGACGGGCGGCCCGAGACGCTGGGGCTGCTGGAGCGGTGCTTCGCCGCCGAGGACGCCGCGCTGCCCGAAGTGGGACACGACTTCGTCGCCATGGTGTGCCGAAAGCGAAGCGCCGGCTGACAGGATGGCGGCATGGAACGAGTGCTGGGAATCGGCGGTTACTTCATGCGGGCCGCCGATCCGGCGGCCCTGACCGCCTGGTATCGCGACTGCCTTGGTCTGGACGCCGACGAGGTCGGCCTGTGGCGGCAGGAGGCGGGGCCGACGGTGTTCGCGCCGTTCGAGTCCGACACCGACTACTTCGGCTCCCCCACCCAGCAGACCATGCTCAACTTCCGCGTCCGCGACCTGGAGGCGATGCTCGCCCAACTGCGTGCCAGGGGCGCGGACGTGGCCGAGGAGACGCAGGACCTGCCGGACGTCGGCCGGTTCGGCTGGGTCACCGATCCGGAGGGCAACCGGATCGAGCTGTGGCAGCCGGCCTGATCGTGCCCGTCACGGACCCGGCGTGACGCTCAGGGACCCCGGCCGGGCGAGGGCGGCCGCGGCCGCGCGGCTGGCCGGGCGGCCGAGCGCCGCGCGCGAGGTCTCCCGGAGCAGGACGGCCGCACGGAAGGCGGCCGTGGCGAGCGGGCCGTGCCGGCGCCGGTAGAGACGGACGCGGTTGAGGGTGAGCAGGGTCCACAGGCGGGGTGACACCTGGGAGTCGCCGCCCAGGTGGACGGCCTCGGCCGTGGGCTCCAGCTGCGTGGCGTACCCCAGGTCCCGGGCCCGCAGACAGTACTCCGTCTCCTCCGAGTAGAGGAAGAAGGACTCGTCCCACGGGCCGCACGCGGCCAGACAGTCCCTGGAGACGGCCATCAGGGCGCCGGTCGCCCAGTCCGCGCGTGTGGGCCGACGGTAGGCGACGGGATCGGTGACCAGCTCGCTCAGGGCCGGGAACCGTCCGGCCCGGGTGTTGCCGATGACGGCCTCGCCCAGTGCCCGCAGCACGCTCGACTCCCGGCGCAGTGACCGGTGCGGGGTGTCGTGCCCTTCCTCGTAGAGCAGGGGCACGGCGATGCCGACGCCGGGGCCGAGGCTGTCGAGGAGGCGTTTGGCGCAGCCCTGCCGCATGCGGATGTCGGGGTTGCAGATGAGGACGGCGTCGTACTCCCCCGCCGCGGCCAGCGCCGCGTTGATGCCGGCCGCGTACCCGGCGTTGCGGCCGGTCTCGACGACCGTGGCGTCCGGGGCCAGGGTGCGCAGCACCTCGACGGTGTCGTCGGCGGAGTCGTTGTCGGCGACGACCAGCCGGTGGTCGAGGCCGGCCATGCCGTCGGGCAGCGCGGCGAGGAACCCGGGCAGCACCTCGGCGCTGTTCCAGGTGACGACGATGACGGCGACGGTGCTCATCGGGACTCCGCGAGTTGGGGGAGCTTGACTTCGGACGTCGTACGAGGGGCGGGGAGGGCCGCGATGGCGGCCTCGCGGCGGATGAAGCCCAGGTAGCTGCCGCCGGCGCCCAGGGTCAGGAAGAACATCCCGGCGTACATGGGGAAGCTGAGCGCGTCGAAGGTGGCGCTGATGACCAGGGCGACCAGGGCCGAGGCGAGGAAGGCCTGGCCGAGTTCCCGGTCCGACTCCGTGCGGGCGAGGCGCCGTATGGCACCCCCCTGGTGGATGCCGGTGACGAACAGGGCGAGCAGCGCGACCATCCCCAGGGCGCCCGTCTCGGCCAGGGTCAACATGTACTGGTTGTCGGTGAAGAAGTACAGGTCCGGGGTGAAGGTGCCGAACCCCCGCCCGAACCAGGGGTGTTCCTCCAGATAGGGCACGATCGCGCTGTACTTCACGGTGCGCGCCTGGGTGCTGCTGTCGGAGTTGGACAGGAAGGTGGCGAACAGGTTGGTGATGGTTCCGATCAGGCCCGGGATGATCACCTTGAAGCCGGCCACGGAACCCAGGATCAGCCCGATCGCGGCCCAGCGGCGCTGCGGCTTCCAGCGGGGCACCATCACCAGGATCACGATGAAGGCGCCGATGATGGAGGTCCTGGACACCGTCAGCGGCAGGGCGCCCGCCATGATCGCCACGGGGCCCCAGCGGCGCATCGCGCCCGCGTGCCTGCGCACCGGGTCGAAGGCCTGGTGGACGGCGAAGGGAAGCAGGATGGCCAGCATCCCCCCGAACTCCAGGGGATGGGCGGTGGTGGAGCGCGGCCGGGTGAACGAGCCGCGGTCCATGGCGCTGATCCCGGCGGTGCTGGAGTGCAGGCCGGGGATGTGGATGGAGTCGGCGATGTTCGTCGCGGCGAAGAAGTCGTAGTAGCCGATCAGGGCGACCACGGTGCCCAGGACGACGAGCCGGCGCATCAGGGTCTCCAGTCGGCTGCGCTCCTGGATGCCGGCCGAGGAGAGCACCACCAGCGCCACCCACACCCCGAGCCCGATGAGCCCGCGGTCGGCGCCGAGGACCTCCTCGTGCGAGCTGTCCCGGGTGGCGTTCGCCAGGTAGGCCAGCAGCACCGCCGCGGCCAGCAGGCACATCACCACGCGCGGCAGCCGGGTGCCCGGGGCCGGGAGGATACGGCCGCCCAGCCAGGTCGCGAGGTACCAGAGAAGTCCCAGCAGGGCGAAGACGTTGGCGGGGGTGCCGACCCCGCCCAGCGCGGGCAGGGTGAGGTTGGACGGCACGAAGAAGGCCAGCGCCAGATAGCCGCTGAGGACGGTCGTGGCGTCCAGTCTGCGCACCAGCAGGCCCTTGGGCCGCTCGGGCGGCCGGGCGCGGTGGCGCCGGGGCACGTAACCGGCCAGGGCGCGGCCGCGGCGGCGGACCACCGCGACGCCCTCGGCGAGGATGGACAGCAGGAAGGCGGCGACCATCCCGACGATGACGACCGCCGCGATGCCCTGGTAGCGGCCCTTGGACTGCGAGACCGGGGTCTGCGGCAGGACGACCGGCGCGCTCTGCACCGCGTACACGGCCGGCACCTTGGAGGCGGCCTGCAGGGCCTTGAGCTGCTCCCCGGTGAACTTGGTCAGCGTGGTGGTCTCCCGGAGCACCTTCGCCCGGTCGGTGCCGGTGACGCTCAGGGTGAGCAGCGGGCTGTCGGCCTGCGGCGCGAAGCCGACCGTGTACTGGTCGGTGACGCCGCGGGAGTGCAGTTCCTTGGCCGAGTCGCTCGACTGGAGCGTCCTGATCAGCACGTCCGCGGTGACGACCAGCGAACCGCCCGCGTTCGACAGGGGGTTGCCGAAGGTCGGGGCGAGATCGGCGATCGCGGTGGAGTCGAGGAGCGTGACGGAGCTCTGCGACTCGTAGGAGACCGGGATGGTCCGGTACAGGTAGCCGCCGGCGAGAACGCTGAGCAGGGTCAGGGGCACCATGAAGTACCAACGCCTGCGCATGATCGCCAAAAGGTCGGCAAGGCTCATGAGAACTCCCTTTTGGTGGCGAACCGCCCGTGCGCCTGCGAGGATCGGTGCCGACGGAAGGAATCCCCGTGTCGCCTCGTGACGTCGCCGAAGCGCTGCTCCGCCGCTGGTACGTGCTGCTGCTGGCGCTCCTGCTGACGGCCGCCGGAGCCTACAAGGTGCTGCACCCGGCCCCGCGCTACCTGAGTTCGGCGGTGGTCGTGCTCAAGCCGCCCGTGACCGGCTCGCAGCCGAACCAGCTGACGAACCTCCAGCCGCCGCTCGCCACGCTGTCCTACGGCGTCATCCAGCAGCTCGAGTCGCCCGCCGGACGCGGCGAGCTGGCCGCCGCAGGCGTGCACGGGACGTACCAGTTGATCCCGCGCAACAGCGGCACCAGTGCGACGCCGCGCTATCTGATCCCCTCGGTGCAGGTGCAGGCGCGGCGCGGGGACGCCGTCGAGGCCGACACGGCGGTCCAGCGGGTCATCGAGGTGTACTCCCGGCATGTGGCGGCCATGCAGGAGAAGCAGGGCGTCGCACCCGGCTCGCGGATCACGGCGTCCGTACTGGTCGCCCCGAGCGCCGCCCCGGTGCAGGGCAACAGGTCCCGCGCCCTTGCGGGTACGGCGCTGCTGGGCGCGACCACCGGGCTGCTGGGCGCGCTGTGGCTCGACAGGTTCGCGCTGCGCCGCGCACGGCGCGAGGATGACACGCCGGGCACGGTCCGCGGCGCCGACCGGGTGCCGGTGGCGGGCTGAGCTGAACTGATCGCGCATCAGATACCGCGGCGCTTCCAGGACTCCCACCACAGCCACTCCCGCCCGCGCTCGGCCACGGCCGACCACACCAGCGGCTGCAGATACGGCATGGCCTTCGGCCCGACGCGTCTGCGCAGGCGCAGGGCGCGGTACTCGGGCAGCTTCCGGTAGTCGGGCAGGCACTGCTCGGCGAACGCGACGCACTCCTCGACCGGTACGACGGCGGTGCGCCCCCGGTCGTAGGCCCGGTAGGCGCGGCGCAGGGCGTAGCGGGCGAGGCGGGTGTGGACCTGGTCGGCGAGGCGGTCGGCGTGCGGCAGCCGGTCGGCGCACTTGGCGAGCACCGAGTCGAAGGCCACCAGGCGCTGGCGCAGGTCGTCGAGTTGGCCGCCGAAGTCGACGGTGGACATGTTGTTGCCGTGGACGCGATAGAAGGCCTGGTCGGCGCCGCGAACGTAGCCGACGTCGGCGTGGGCGGCGAGCCGCATCCACATCTCGATGTCGCCGGCGTGCGGCAGGGCGGGGTCGTAGCCGCCGACCTTGCGCTGCAGGCCGGTGCGGACGACGACCTCCGGGGAGGTGATGCAGCCGGTGCCCTCGCGGAAGCGGCGCTCCAGCCACCACTGGCCGGGGTAGACGACCGAACCGGTGCTGCGGGTGCGGGCCTTGGGCAGTGGTCCGCCGTGCTGGAAGCGCAGGGGCCGGCCGTAGGCGAAGCCCGCCTCGGGGTGGGCGTCCAGGAGCCGGGCGGCCCGGACGAGCGCGCCCGGGACCAGCCGGTCGTCGGCGGACAGCAGGGCCACGTAGTCGCCGTCGGCCCAGTCCAGGAGGCCTTCGTTGTAGGTGGCGATGTGGCCCTTGTTGGTCTCGTGGACGTGGACCTCGATCCGCGGGTCGGCGGCGGCCAGCTTCTGCGCCACCTCCGCCGAGTCGTCGGGCGAGGCGTCGTCGATGATGAGTACGCGGACGTCAACGCCGTCCTGCTCGTCCAGGACGCTGCTCACGCAGTCGGCGAGGAAGTGCCCGTACTTGTAGCAGGGGATCACAACACTGACGCTGCTCATCGGTGGGGAAGCCAATCCCCGTCGGTGGTCCGCGCCGTGCTGGCGCGGACCACCGACGGTGTGTGGGGACGGGTCGGTGCTGGTTCCGTCAGTTCTTCTTCTTCTTGAAAGTGGTCTTGCCGGTCAGGGTCCAGCTGTGGGACTTCACCGTGTGGTGGTGTTTGTCCCTGGCCGTCACCGTGACCTTGAACCGGGTGCCGTCCGGGAGCGGCGAGGACAGGTGCACGGACACCTTGTGCGTCGCCCGGTTGTAGGAGACGACGGCCGTGACGTGGAGCTTCCGGGCGGCCTTGGAGCCGCTCAGCACGGTCACGGTCGCCTTCACGGACGCCACCGGGGCCTTCTTCTGCACGGTCATGACGAGGGCGTTCGCCGCGTCGGCGGTGTGCGCCACGGTGGACGCGGTCACCTCCGAGGCGGCCGTCTCCGACGCCAGGGACGCGCTCGGGTTGTCGGCGGTGAAGACGGGGCCCACCCAGTAGTTCGACGATCCGTAGGAACCGTTGGGGAAGGCCGAGCCGCTGCCGTACTTGTAGAGCCCGTTGTGGTGGGTGGTGGTGTCGGCCGTGGCCGTGAGCGGATAGGACTTGTGGGCCGCCGCGAAGTAGCCGCCGTCCACCGCGTAGTTGCCGTTCGGCGCGTGGTAGGAGACGACGTACCCGGTGTCCGCGGTGACGGCCACCGGAGTGGCGAAGGTCAGCGTCTGCCAGCCGGAGGCGGTCTCGTTGGTGAAGGTGCCGCTGGCGAGCAGGGTGCCGTCGTCGCTCCACAGGCTGCCGGTGTGGGTGCCCGTGTTGCCGGTGCCCTTGTAGAAGGTGACGCCGGTGACCCAGCCGGCCGCGGAGGACGTGAACCGGGTGCCCAGCTCCACGGAGTTGGGGTCGGCGGTCATGTCGGGTGTGGCCGGTACCGCGGAGGAACTCCACAGCGTGCAGGGGCAGGTGACCGCGGGCGGTGTGGAACTGGTGGTGAACGACCAGGTCACCGGGTCCGCCATGGCGTTGCCCCACACGTCGGAGGCCTGGACGGACGCGGTGTAGGTGGTGTGCAGTTCCAGTTCCGTCGACGGCGTGTAGGTCGCCTTGTTCGACGCGGGGTAGGTGACGGCGCCCGGCACGGTGTTGCCGTCCGGGTCCTTCAGGGTGAACGTCACGCTGTCGGTGTCGACGGCCGAGCTGAAGGTGGCCGACACCGGTGCCGTGATCGAGGCGCCGGTCGCCCCGGAGGTCGGTGAGGTCGAGGTGACGGTCGGCGGGGTGGTGCTGGCCGTCGAGGTGTCCAGCACGACGTCGACCCAGTAGTTGCTGCCGGAGGTCTGCGAGGACGGGAAGGCGCTGGAGGAGCCGTAGTGGTAGACGCCGTTGCCGCCGTCGGTACCGGACTTCAGGGCCGTCAGCGGGGCCAGTCCGGCGTCACTGCCGGCGAACGTTGTGTCGTACGAGTAGCCGCCGTTGGGCGCGAAGTAGGAGGCGACATAAGTGGTGTTGGCCTTGACGGTGACCGGGGTGGAGAAGTTCAGCTGCTGCCAGCCGGAGGCCGTCTCGCCGGTGAAGGTGCCGGTGGCCAGGCGGGTGCCGGATGCCGTCCACAGGTTGCCGATGTGGGTGCCGGTGTTCACCGGGGACTTGTAGAAGCGGACACCGGTGATGGAACCGGCCACCGTGGTGCGGAACTTGACGCCGAGCTCCACCGAGCCGCCGTCGCCCCCGTTGACGGTGCCGGGCACGGCGGAGGCGGGCCAGATGGTGCAGGGGCAGGCCTGGGGTCCGACGGTCAGCGGGATGGTGGTGACGGCGCCGATGTTGACGCTGTCGTCGACCGCGCGGACCTTGATGGACGCCGAGCCCGGGGTGGTCGGGGTCCAGCTGAAGCTCCAGGACGTCAGGCCGGTGGCGGCCTTCCAGGTCGTGCCGCCGTCCGTGGACACCTCCACCCGGGCCACGACGCCGCCGGAGTCACTGGCGGTGCCCTTGATGGTGACCGGCTTCAGCGCGGGCACGGTGACCCCGGAGGACGGGCTCGTCACGGTGACGGCCGGGCCACTGGTGTCGGTGGAGGCCGTCGCCGCGACGAGGTTGCTCTGCCGGGTCAGCGGCTGGACACCCATGTCGGCGAGCACGTTGAGCGTCGCCTGCTGCATCCGGGAGTCCTCGGTGACCACCGTGTCGGCGGGGTCGTAGGTGGGCACGTTGGTCAGGCCCCACGACCACTGCACGGTTCCCGAACCGAACACCAGCGCCCCGGAGTCCTGGTCGCGGAACTCGACGAGGTTGTGCGTGGCGGTGCCGTTGCCGTAGAGGTTGCCCCAGTCCTGGCGGAGCTTGCCGTCGTTGATGTCGACGGTCGTGGACGACACGTCGATCGCGCCGGCGGGCCGGGTGCTGTTGTCGAGGTCGCTGTCCCACTCGTAGCCGAGGGTGCCCGTCGGGAAGGTCGCGGTCTGGCTGGACGTGAGGTTCGCGATGGAGGTGTTGCGCCAGATGCGGTTCTTGCCGTAGGAGCCGGGGACGGTGATGGCGTCGGCGCGGTAGCCGTTCACGGTGAACATGGAGCCGGTGAGGATGTTCGGCGGCTGGTAGGTCTGCCCGTAGTTGGTGCTGGCCGGGTCCATCCAGGTGCCGGTCCACACGCCGCTGGGATCGGCGATCCCGTTGTTCTGCGCCATCTTGGTCATCTTGTAGCAGACCAGGGTGCGGTCGGCCGTGCTCGTGCCGTCGATGCTCGGCGCGAGCCGCGTCTTCCAGAACACCTCGTTGCCGCTGAAGAAGGCCTCCCGCACCCCAGCCTTCCGGGCCGCGAGGACGTTGGAGTACTGGCTCTGCGTCCAGTACTCGTCATGGCCGGACGACAGGTACACCTTGTGCTTCTTCAGCAGGGTGGCGCCGCCCGCGGACGACACCTGCACCCCGGAGGTGTAGCTGACGTCGTAGCCGTTGCGCTCCAGCCAGGACAGCATCATGTACTCGGAGCCGTAGATGCCGTTGTCGCCGCCGATGTCCAGCGGCCGGTTGTAACTGACCTCGTAGGCGCGGCCGTCGGGCGCGGGCCCGGTGCCGCCGTACAGGTCCTGGCCGCCGTAGTCGTTGTACGCCTGCCAGGTCTGGTCACTGGTCTGTACGACGATGTCGGAGGTGCTGGCGTCGTTGCGCACCACGAACGGGTACGGCATCAGGCCGTCGCCGTCGGTCTGCGTGATGTTGGCGATGTACAGGCCGGACACGGCGTCGCTGGGCACGGTCCAGGTGGCGGTCACCGGCCAGTTGCCGCAGTCGACCAGGCCGGTGCTGCTCTTGGTGGTGCAACTGGCGGCCTTGGAGGTGTAGTTCGCCGGGTACGTCACGGCCGCCTGGGCCGCGGTCGACATCTGGCGGGCGCCGTCGCCGCCGTACCAGCCCAGCCGGTAGATCTGGATGTTGTACGAGACCGGCGACTGGACCTTGAACTGGACGGTGTCGCCCGCCTGGACGCTCTCCTTGGTGGTGAAGCCCTTGATGTCGCCGTAGGCGTTGGGCGAGAACCAGTCGGACTTCGGGCTGCCCGTCTTGGAGTTCTCGCAGACGATGGCGTTGGAGCCCGACCCGCACGGATCGGATGCCGCCTGGGCGGACCCGGCCAGCGGGAGCACCGCCAATATCAATGCCGCTACGACGGCGAGGCGACCGCCTCTGATCCGTCTGCTCCATCTTTTCATGCGTACCTCTCAGCGGTGCTGTGCAGGACCGACCCGTGGGCCGGCGGTAAGGCGTGGGGGGCGGTCAGATGCCCAGCGCGTCGGCGAGCGTGTCGACGACCCGCTGCTGCTGCTCGGGCGTGATCTGCGGGTAGAGCGGCAGGGAGAGGATGCGGTCCGCTGCCTGCTCCGCGTTCGGGAAGTCGCCCCGGCGGTGGCCGAGATGGCGGTACGCCGGCGTGAGGTGGACCGGGGCGGGGTAGTGCACGCCCGCGCCGATGCCCTCCGCGTTGAGCTTGCCGACGACGTCGTCCCGGTCGGCGCCGACGACCTGGACGACGTACAGGTGCCAGACGTGGAGGTTGCCCGGCGCGGTCACGGGGAGGACGACCCGGCCGGCGTCGGCCAGGTCGGCCAGCAGTGCGTCGTAGCGGGCGGCGGCCGCCCGGCGGGCCGCGTTGCCGTCGGCCAGCCGCGCCAGCTTGGCCCGCAGGACGACGGCCTGCAGCCCGTCCAGGCGGCTGTTGAACCCGGGGACGTCGTGGCGGTACTTGGCGACCCCGCCGTGGTTGGCGATCGCGCGCACCAGGCCGGCGCGTTCCTCGTCGTCGGTGAGCACGGCGCCCGCGTCGCCGTAGGCCCCGAGGTTCTTGCCCGGGTAGAAGCTGGTGGCCGCGATGCCGCCGCTGCCCGGCGCACGGCCGTCGCGGGTGGCGCCCTGGCACTGGGCGGCGTCCTCCACCACCCGCACCTGGTCCGGGAGTTGGGCGATGAGGGGCGTCACGTCGGCCATCTGGCCGTAGAGGTGCACTGGTACGACCGCCCGCGTGGCCGGGCCGACGGCGTCCAGCGCGGCCTGCGGGTCGAGGAGATGGCTGTCGGGCAGGCAGTCGGCCAGGACCGGGCGCGCGCCGATCCGGGCGACCGCGCCGGCGGTGGCGATGAAGGTGTTGGCGGGCACCACGACCTCGTCGCCCGGGCCCACTCCGCTGGCCCGCAGGGCGAGTTCGACGGCGTCGGTGCCGTTGGCGACGCCCACGCAGTGCGCGACGCCGCCGAACTCGGCGTACTCGCGCTCGAATCGGCGGACTTCGTCACCGCCGACGAACGCGGTGTTCGCCAGGACCCGTTCGAATCCGGCCCTTACCTCGTCGGCGACCTCCTCGTGGGCCGCCTTGAGGTCCACAAGCGGAATCTGGTTCATGTCAGCGGTCCCCCCACTGTCGGTACTGCGAGTTCGTCGAGCGCGGGCGCGTCCGCCGCGCGCAGCCGCCGGGCCGGGCTCCCCACCCAGACCTCGCCCGGCGGCACATCGCCGAGCACGGCACTGCCCATCCCGATCAGCGACCAGGCGCCGACCGTCGTACCCTCCCTGACCAGCGCGCCGGAGCCCACATAGGCCCCCTGCTCCAGCCGCGCTCCGCCGCCCAGGCGTACTCCGGAGGCGAGCGTCGCGAAGTCCTCGACCACGTCGTCGTGGGTGAGGACGACGTGCGGCATCACGGCGACGTGCGCGCCCACCCGCACGGCGGCGGTCAGCGCGCAGTGCGCGAGCAGCACCGAGCCGGGGCCGATCCGGGACGACCGGGACACCGACGCCGTCGGATGGACGACGGTGGCGTAGCGGTCCGCGGGCAGGGCGAGCCTGCGGACCAGGCGGGCGCGGGCCGCGTAGTCCCGGGGGTTGCCGACGCAGACCACCGCCCGGGCGCCGGGCAGTCGGTGGACCAGGTCGCAGCCGCCGAGGACGGGTACGCCGTCCACCGCGGTGCCGTGCAGGGCCGCGTTGTCGTCCAGGTGGCCGAGCAGCTCGAAGCCGCCCGCGTCCCGTACGGCCTGTGCGGTCTCCCGGGCGAAGCCGCCCGCGCCGATGATGACAAGTTCCGTCATCCGCCCGCCTGTTCACGCAGTGCGGCCACGACGCGGTCCTGCTGGTCCTCGGTCATGGTGTGGAACAGGGGAAGGATCAGCGAGTCGCGGGTGAGGCGTTCGCTGACCGGCAGCGGTGCGCTCGGGTGGTCCGCGTAGGCGGGTTCGAGGTGCGCGGCCATGATCCCGCGCCGCGCGGAGACGCCGGCCTCGGCGAGCGCGGCGAGCAGGTCGTCCCGGCCGACGGGGAAGTCCTCCTCCAGCAGCACCCAGTAGGACTGGAAGTTGCTCTGCCCGTGTCCGGGGTCGCGTACGGGGGTGAGGCCGGGGACGTCGTGCAGCAACGCGTCGTAGCGGGCTGCCAGTTCGCGGCGGCGGGCGATCATCGTGTCGAGCTTGCCGAGCTGGACCAGGCCGACGGCGGCCTGGATGTCGGTCATCCGGTAGTTGAAGCCGACTTCCAGGTAGCTCTCCAGGACCGGCCTGCTGCTCGCGTGCCGGTCCGCGGCGGAGGCGTTCATGCCGTGCTCGCGCAGCCGGCGCAGCCGGGCCGCCCATTCGGCGTCGTCGGTGGTGATCATGCCGCCCTCGCCGGTGGTGACCACCTTGCGGGGGTGGAAGGACCAGGCGGCGAGCAGCGCGCCGTGCCCGACGGGCTTGCCGCCGACCGTGGAGCCGATGGCACAGGCGGCGTCCTCGACCAGGGGCAGGTCCCACTCGGCGCAGGCGGCGCGCAGGGCGTGCACCTCGGCCGGTACGCCGCCCTGGTGGACGGCGAGGACGGCCCTGGTGCGGGCGGTGCGGACCGCGTCGACGGTGGCCGGGGTCAGGTTGCCGGTGGCGAGGTCGACGTCGGCGAACACCGGCTCGGCGCCGACGTACCGTACGGCGTTGGCGGTGGCGATGAACGACAGCGACGGCACCACGACCTCGTCGCCGGGGCCGAGGCCGAGCGCGACGAGGCAGAGGTGCAGGGCGGTCGTGCAGGAGCTGACGGCGATGCCGTGCTCGGCGCCCACCCGCTCGGCGAAGGCACGCTCGAACTCGGCGACGCGGGGACCTTGGGCGACCCACCCGGACAGCACGGCGTCGGAGGCGGCGCGGGCCTCCTCCTCGCCGAGCCAGGGGATCATCACCGGGATGCGGTCGGAGCTCACTTGGCGGCCTCCCGCTCCGCGCGCCACCACTCGACCAGGTCGCGCAGGCCGGTGCGCAGGTCGATCCGCGCGGTGAACCCGAGGCGTTCGGCGGCGTGCGAGGTGTCCGCGAGGCGCCGGACCACGCCGTTGACCGCGCGGGCGGGCCCGTGCTCGGGCTCCAGGCCGTCGGCGCCCATGGCCTCCAGCAGGCCTTCGGCGAGTTCCTTCAGCGAAGTCTCCGTACCGCTGGCGATGTTGAAGACCTCGTCGGTGAGGTCCGACTCCGCGGCCAGGACGTTGGCGCGCGCGATGTCGCGGACGTCGACGAAGTCCATGGTCTGCGTGCCGTCGCCGAGGATCAGCGGCGGCTCGCCCGCCTCGATGCGCTCCATCCAGCGGATGAGCACCTCGGTGTAGAGGCCGTGGATGTCCATGCGGGGGCCGTAGACGTTGAAGTAGCGCAGGGCCACGTAGTCCAGGCCGTACATGGCGTGGAAGCTGCGCAGCATGCCCTCGTTGAAGGCCTTGGCGGCGCCGTAGAAGGTGTCGTTGTTGTACGGGTGGTGGCGCTCGGTCGTCGGGAACTCTTCGGCCATGCCGTACACGGAGGCCGAGGAGGAGGCGATCACCTTGCCGACGCCGGCCTCGGCCGCCGCCTCCAGGACGTTGAAGGTGCCGCCGACCAGGACCTCGTTGGCGAGCCGGGGCTCCTCCGCGCACTGGGTGATGCGGATCGCGGCCAGGTGGAACACCAGGTCGGCGCCCTCGATGACCTTCCGTACGGTCTCGGCGTCCCGGACGTCGCCCTCGACGATCTCCACGACCCCGCTGGGCAGGGCCTTCGCGAGGTTGGCCCGCCGTCCGCGCACGAAGTTGTCGAGCACGACGATCTCGCGGGCGCCGCCCTCGGCCAGGAGGTCGACCAGATTGGAGCCGATGGTGCCCGCTCCCCCGGTGACCAGGATCTTCTTGCCTCGTACGCTGCTCAAGTGCTGTTACCTCTCAGCGATTTCGGATCTGTCAACGCCCGGCGCGCAGGCCGACGACCGCGCCCTTGAACTCGAGGCTCCGGGACGCGGCCTCGAGAATGTCCAGCACCCTCAGGCCGGCCCGGCCGTCGGTGAGCGGCGCCCGGCCCGCCCTGATGGCGTCGCCGAACTCGTCGACCATGCTGCGCAGCGCTTCCTTCTCGCCGATCGCGGGCGCGACCATGTCGCCGGAGCGGTACGAGACGAGCATCTCCCGGCGCTCGTCGGCGCCGATCTCCTGCGGTGCTGCCATCTCCACGCCGCGGTCGTAGACGGCCACCCGCTGCAGGGGGTTGAGGTCGTCCCAGAGCAGGGTGCGCTTGGAGCCGCCGACCATGGTGGTGCGCACCTTGGTCGGGGAGAGCCAGTTGACGTGCACGTGGGCGATGGCCCCGGTGCTGAGCGTGAGGGTCAGATAGGCGACGCAGGCCTGTCCGGCGCCGATCGGGTCGGCGCCGTGGGCGGCGACGGCGACGGGTTCGACGCCCGCGGGGAGGATGAAGTCCAGGATGGACAGGTCGTGCGGGGCCAGGTCCCACAGGACGTCGATGTCCTTCTGCACGAGCCCGAGGTTGATCCGGACCGAGTCGACGAAGTGGATCTCGCCGAGATCGCCGGCCCGGACCATTTCGCGGATACGGCCCACCGCGGGCGTGTAGCAGTAGGTGTGGTCGCACATCAGGGTCAGGCCGCGTTCCTCGGCCTCGGTCACCAGACGCACCCCGTCGGCGTAGGTCGCCGCGAGCGGCTTCTCCACCAGGACGTGCTTGCCGGCGCGCAGGGCGGCCAGGGCGATGTCGAGGTGGGTGCCGGCGGGCGTGGCCACGGCGACGGCGGCCACGTCGGGATCGGCGAGGACGGCCGCGTAGTCCGCGGTGGCCTGGACCGTGGAGTAGCCGCCGAGGACCCGCCGGGCCCGCTCCACGTCGAGGTCGCACAGCCAGCGCAGCCGGAACCGCTCGCTGGCCTGGAAGTTGCGTACGAGGTTGGGGCCCCAGTAGCCGGCCCCGACGACGGCGACCCCCAACGGCTCCTGCGTCACTGTCTTCCTCTTCCTGTGGTCCTTCAGTGGGCGGTCCATCAGTAGGCCCCCGTTCCCCGCACCACCGCGGACCCGGTGCGCGCCAGGATCGACAGGTCGAGGCCCATCGACCAGTTGTCCACGTATCCGAGATCGAGCCGGACGGCCTCGTCCCAGGGCAGGTCGGAGCGGCCGCTGACCTGCCACAGCCCGGTGAGGCCGGGCTTGACCAGCAGCCGGCGTTTGATGTCCGAGGTGTACTCCTCGACCTCCTCGGGCAGCGGCGGACGCGGGCCGACGAGCGACATCTGGCCCCGTACGACGTTGATGAGCTGCGGGAGTTCGTCGATCGAGCTGTGCCGCAGGAAGGAGCCGACCCGGGTGATCCGGGGGTCCTTCTTCACCTTGAACAGCAGGCCGTCGCTGTTCTGGTTGAGGTGCTCCAGTTCCGCGCGCAGGGCCTCGGAGTCGGAGCGCATGGTGCGGAACTTGAACATGGTGAAGTGGTCGCCGTACCGGCCGACCCGCTGCTGCCGGAAGAGCGCGGGGCCGGGGCTGTCCAGCCGGACGACCAGGGCGATCAGCAGCATCGGCAGGGCGAGGAACAGCAGCAGCGCGGCCGCGAGGGAACGATCCAGCAGTTCCTTGGGCAGCCGGGAGACCCGGGAGAGGTTCGGGGGCTTGATCCGCACCAGCGGCACCCCGTTGGTGGGCCGCACGGCCATGCGGGCGGCGGACACGTCGGTCAGCACGGGGGCGAGCAGGAAGTCGACGCCCTGCACGGCCGCGGTCCAGGAGATCCGGCGCAGGACGGAGGCGTCCAGCTCGGGGGCGGGCAGCACCACCACGGTGGTGATGCCCAGGGCACGCACGACGTCGTTCATGTCACCGACACCGCCGAGCGCGGGGACCCCGAGCCTGCGGATCTGCGAGGCGTTCTCCGGGTCGGTCAGGCAGACCCCGGCGGCCTGGAGCCGCGGGGTGCCGCCGCGCCGCAGTACGGCGATCAGTTCGGCGACCCCGTGGGCCGGTCCGACCAGCAGCGTCGCGCTTCCGTCGGGGCTGCGCGCCCATCGCCGGTGCAGGCGGCGGCGCAGCCAGTACCGGACCGCGAGGGCGATCACCGCGGCCGGCACAACCGCCATGATCATGTCATGGAGGAGCCCCGCATCGTGCCTGAACAGCCAGTACGCGACGGCGGCCAGCGCCGGCAGCGCGACGGCCCCGCGGAGCACCCGTCGGTACTCCTCGACGCCCAGGCCGAGCACACCGCGGTCGTAGGACCGGTGGGCGAGCATGGCCACGATCCAGGTCGGCGGCAGCACCAGGGCGACCGCCCACCGGCCGTAGGCCGCGTGGACCAGGAAGGCCGCGGCTGCGGCTGCGAAGCCGTCCGCGGCCAGGAGAAGAATCCGGTACTTCTGTTCCCAACGTCTTCGGCGAGCTGGTGGACGTCTGTGATCCACACCAACTTGCTCATGCGTGACCTCAATGGTCATGCGCCCCCCACCACATGCGCGGTACCCCTGACCGAAGCGCCCTCGAAGAGAGGGCGCTGGAAAGCGATGGGAGCTTCGGCGGTTCCCCAACCGCCTCATGCACCCAGCATGCTGGCTACTGATTGATCAAAACGTGTCACTCAGCCGTACCGTGACATGCAGTCAAGAACAAGTTCCCCACCCAAACCGGTCCGGCCGCCATCAATCTAGACCACGCGGCGCAGTGTCGGGAACAGTTGGACGAAACACATGTCGCAATAGTGACACCGGCGGCATACTGCCCGCGTGACGAGCATCGTGATCCCGGCCCACAATGAGGCGCCTGTCATCGGAAGACTCCTCGACGCGCTGTTGGCCGATTCCGCCTCCGAGGACGACCCCGACATCGTGGTCGTGTGCAACGGCTGCACGGACGACACCGCGAGCGTCGCGGCCGCCCGGGGCCCGCGCGTGCGGGTGGTGGAGATCCCCGTCCCGTCCAAGCACGCCGCCCTGCGCGCAGGTGACGACCACGCGCGCGGCTTCCCCCGCGTCTACGTGGACGCCGACGTCGTGATCGGCGGCGCCGACGTGCGGAAGCTGACCGAGCCCCTGGAGGACGAGACCTCGGGCATCCTGGCCACCGCCCCGCAACGGCGCATTCCGCTCGCCGGCTGCGTTTGGCGGGTGCGCGCCTACTACCGGGTGTGGCAGCGGCTGCCCGCCGTACGCGAGGGGCTTTTCGGCCGGGGCGTCATCGCCGTATCCAAGGCCGGGCACGCGCGGCTCTCCGCGCTGCCGCCGCTGATGGCGGACGACCTGGCCGCCTCCCTGGCGTTCACCGCGCGGGAGCGGCGCGTGGTCGACGCCGCCGGCGTCGTGATCCGACCGCCCCGCACATGGCCGGATCTGATCAGACGGCGCATCCGGGCGGCGGTCTCCACCGCCCAGGTCGAACAGCATCAGGGACCGCAGCAGGCCTCGGCGCGCACGAGCAAGGCGGACCTGAAGGCCATCGTCCGCGAGAAACCGGGGCTCCTCCCGAGCGTCGCGGTCTTCGTCGCGGCGGCGCTCGCCGCCCGGCGCGGGTCCCGGAAGGCCATTCGCGCACAGGACTTCGGCACCTGGCTGCGGGACGAGAGCAGCCGGCAGAACTGATCGCACGACCGTCGTACCGGGAGCCACCACTTGTACCTCACCGATCGCTCCGCGCCCCCGAAGCCGGGCGCCGCCGAGCAGGGCCGAAGACGCGGACCGGTGACCGGAGTCGCCCCGGTCGTCCTCGTCCTGGGCACGGTCAGCCTGATCACCGACATCTCCTCGGAGATGGTCACCGCCGTCCTGCCGCTGTACCTCGTCACCACGCTCGGCTTCAGCCCGCTCGGCTTCGGCACCCTCGACGGCGTCTACAACGGCGTCAGCGCGCTGGTCCAGCTCACCGGCGGGCACCTCGCCGACCGGGTGCGCAACCACAAGCTGATGGCGGGGCTCGGCTACGGGCTGTCCGCGCTGTGCAAGCCGCTGCTGCTGCTCGCGAGCAGTGTCGGCGCGCTCGGCACGGTCCTCGCCCTGGACCGGACCGGCAAGGGCCTGCGCACCGCCCCGCGCGACGCGATGATCTCCCTGTCCACGCCCGCCGAGAGACAGGGCCGGGCCTTCGGCGTGCACCGGGCGATGGACACCACCGGCGCACTGCTCGGCCCGCTCACGGCCTTCCTCATCCTGCGCGCGGCGGCCGACGGTTACGACGCCGTGTTCGGCGTGAGCGCGTGCGTCGCCGTGCTCGGCGTGCTGGTACTGGTGCTGTTCGTGCCGGGCAGACGGCGGGCGGCGGGGGACCCGGGAGCATCGGGCGCGGGCACGACCGCGGCGGCGGACGAGGGGGGCGGTGACAGGCAGCCCGTCCGGGTCCGCGAGGCCGTGGCCCTGCTGCGTCTGCCCCGACTGCGCGCGCTGGCCGGGTGCGCGGCACTGCTCGGCCTGACCACCGTCAGCGACGCGTTCGTCTACCTGCTGCTGCAACGGCGCACGGGTATCGCCGAGGAGTGGTTCCCGCTGCTGCCGCTCGGCACCGCCGCCGTCTTCCTGCTGCTGGCCGTGCCCGTCGGCGCCCTGGCCGACCGGATCGGGCGCCGTACCGTGTTCCTCGCCGGGCACGCGGTCCTGCTCACCGGCTACGCGCTGCTGCTCTGGGCCCCGGCCACGCCGGCCCTCCCCTTCCTGGTCCTCGCCCTGCACGGCGTGTTCTACGCGGCCACGGACGGAGTGCTCCCGGCCGCCCTGGCCGGTGTCGTGCCCGACCATCTGCGCGCCAGCGGCCTGGCCATCGTCGGCACCAGCCAGGCGCTGGCCAGATTCTGCTGCTCCCTCGCCTTCGGCGCCGCCTGGACGATGTGGGGCCCCGGCCCGGCCCTGGCCGGCTCGGCGGCCGGCCTGCTGTGCTGCGCCACCGTCGCGGGTGTGGTGCTGCGACCCGCCGACGAGACCCGATGACCACCTCAGCGACCCGAACCACGAGGATCCACATGACATCGACGCGCCGCCGCCTGCTCGTACTCGTCGCGGCGGTCCTGGTGCTGGCGGGCGTGGGCACCGGCGTGGTGTTGCACGCCGCCGCCCGCGCGGACCGCCAGAACCGGCCACAGGCGGGCGGACCCGCGGTGGACGACGGCAAGTTGACGCTCCGCCAGAAACAGCGGCTGGTCTTCGTCAACGGCGCCGCCGGCCCGCACCGGACGGCGGTCGCCTCCGTCGCGTCCGCCGATCCCAAGGGCCGGCGCACCGCCTCGGACCTGAAGTGCGCACGCTTCTACGCGGCGGCCGGCACGGGCGTCTGCCTCCAGTCCACCACCGGCGTCCTCAAGCAGAGCAACCGCGCCCTGCTGCTCGACGCGAACCTGAGCACCCGGCACACCTTCGCGCTCGCGGGCACACCCAGCCGGGCCCGGGTCTCGCCCAGCGGCCGCTTCGTCGCCTGGACCGTGTTCGTCTCCGGCGAGTCCTACTCCTCGGCGTTCTTCTCCACACGCACCTCGGTCCTGGACACCCGCACCATGAAGCTGACCCCGAGCCTGGAGACGTTCTCCGTCGTCAAGGACGGCAAGCCCTACCACGCCTCGGACATCAACTTCTGGGGCGTCACCTTCGCCTCCGACGACGACACCTTCTACGCCACCCTCAACACCGCCAACAAGACCTATCTGGTGCGGGGTTCGCTCTCCCGGCGGACGGTCACGACGCTGGTCGAGAACGTCGAGTGCCCCTCGCTCTCCCCCGACGGGACCCGCGTCGCCTTCAAGAAGCGGATCCTGTCGCGCACCGACCTGTGGCACGAGTACGTCCTCGACCTCAGGACGCTCAAGGAGACCCCGCTGGCCGAGCGCCACAGCGTCGACGACCAGGCCACCTGGCTCGACGACCACACCGTCGCCTACGCCCTTCCGACGGACGGCAAGGTCGGCACCAGCGACCTGTGGAGCGTCCCCGCGGACGGCACGGGAACGCCCCGTCTGCTGCTGGCGGGCGCCTCCTCTCCTGCGCCGCTCTAGCCGCGGCGACCGGAAGTGATCAGGTCAGCCGGAGTTCCAGCACGGTCACCGAGAGCGGTGGTACGACGCTGGTGAAGGACGGCGCCGCGCCGGTGACGGTGCTCGTCCTCGGCACCAGCGTGTCGGGCGCGGTCAGGGTGTTGGTGGCCGTGCGCGAGGCACCCGTGAGGACCGTCGCGGTGGCCCGGCTCCTGACCCCCTTGACCAGCCCCCTCAGTTCGACCGGCACATTCAGCTTCTCCGTACCGGAGTTGACGACCGCGAGGTAGAGGCGGTCGCCTGAGCGGGTGGCCACGGTGGCGAGACCCGGCAGCGCCCGCGCGGTGGCCGGCAGCACCGTCCTCCCGAGCCTGCTCGTCAGCATCTGCTGTGCCCAGTAGCTGGGCGACACATAGCTGTCGAGGTTGTCGTAGGCGATCAGGTTGGTGGCCCACACGTTGTTCTTGACGTGCGAGAAGAGCGGGGCGTAGCACTCCATGAGGACCTGGTCGGAGTTGCGGATCAGTCCGGCCAGCCAGGCGGCGTCGCCGAGCGCCGCGTTCAGGTCGGGCGTGGGACGGCCCTCCTGCGCCGCCCACTCACCGACGAACACCTTGGTCGAACTCCGGTCCCGGTTGTCGTACTTGTGCGTGGAGGCCTGCGCGGCGGACGGCGCGAGGTAGTAGTGCTCGTCGATCAGGTCCGGCGTGCGGCTCCGCACGGTCGTCGTGGCGATCAGCTTCAAGTGCGGGTACTTCGCCTTGATCGCGTCGTGGAAGGCCGCGAACCGCTCGTCGTACGACCCCGAGGCGTCGAACCAGTCCTCGTTGCCGATCTCCACGAACTCCAGCGGGAACGGCCGCGGATGTCCGTCGGCGGCCCGGCGCGCGCCCCACTCGCTGGTGACCGGGCCGGTGACGTACTCGATCTCGTCGAGCGCGTCCTGGATGTACGGCTTGAGGGCGTCGCCGGTGACGTGCGCGCCGTGGAGCGAGTAGCCGGCGTACACGGCGAGGACGGGCTGGGCGTGCAGGTCCTCCGCCCATTGCAGGTACTCGAGGAGTCCGAGGCCGTCCGTGGACCAGTAGCCCCAGGCGTCGTCCATGTGGCCGGGGCGCTCCCAGACCGGGCCGATGGTGTTCTTCCAGTCGAACCGTGTGGCGATGGTGTTGCCCTCGAGGAAGTTCCCGCCAGGGAAGCGCAGGAACTTCGGCTTGAGAGCGACCAGTTTCTCCATCAGGTCGATGCGCAGGCCGTTGGGCCGGTTGCGGTGGGTCGGCGGGAAGAGGGACACGTGCTGGAGCCACAGCGTCTCGCCCGCGGCGGCGGGGTCGGCGGTGGTGACGGTCAGCTTCGCGTCACCCGTCACGGGCGCGCCCGGACCCGTGCGCAGGGTCAGTTCGAACGGGCGGTCGCGGAAGGCGGTGCCGATGTGCGGCACGTGGGCGGAGGCGTGGACCGTGGCGCCGTCCGCGGACTCGATGGCCACGGTGAGCGGGCCGATACGGCGCGAGGCCTTGGCGAACAGCCGGGCGGTGTAGGTGGTCCGGGGGCGCACGGGTATGCCCCAGAAGCCGTCGTTGGCTACGCCGGCGCGGTTTCCGGCGCCCGTGCCGCTCGGCAGTTCGACCTTCAGGGAGCGGTCGAGCGCGGTGTTGAGCGGGGTGTCGGTGTCCAGCGAGAGGGTGGTGCCGCCGACGGCGGACCAGTGGAGCGGCGCGGTGTCGTCGGCCATCATCGAGCGGTTCTGGACGAGTTCGGCGTAGATGCCGCCCTCGCCGGAGTGGTTGATGTCCTCGAACATCAAGCCGGGCAGGATCGGGGACACGGCGTGCGCGGGGTTGCCGACGTCCACGCTCAGCAGCGGGGTCGTGTTCTCCACGGGCACTCCGGCCAGTGCCGCGACCTGCTCGGCGGTCAGGGCGGCCGGGAACATGTGCACGTCGTCGATCAGGCCGTGCCACTGGTCGACGTGGCCGCCGCCGTAGAGGGCACGGCCGACGGCGGTGTCGCCGCTGCCGGCCCAGCCCGCCGTGTAGGCGGCCTCGCCCTCCAGCACGCCGTTGACGTAGAGGCGGATGACGCCGGCGGCCGGGTCGCTGACCCCGGTCAGGTGGGTCCAGGTGCCGGTGGTGGGCGCCGAGGCGGCGGCCGCGACGGCGGCGTTCTGGGTGGCGTCCGAGGCGAGCCGGGCGAAGGCGAAGGTGCCGGTGTCGTCCCGCAGCCCCAGGTAGAAGGAGCTGACGACCCTGCCGTCGATGCTCACGGCGGTCTGGTAGCCGCCCAGTTGGGCGAGATTGACCCAGACGCCCACCGAGAACGCCTTGGAGGTGTCGAGGGCCGGTCCGGACGCTGTGGCGTCGCCGCCCGCGGTGAGGCTCAGGCTGTGGGCGCCGGTCTTGCCGGTGTCCCAGCCGGCGGCGCCCTGGAGGGTCGCGGTGCGGCCGTTGCCCGACGAGTCGGCGGCGGAGGTGCCCGAACCCTCGTCGAAGGTCCAGTGGGCGGCAGCGGCGGGGAGGTCCGCGGTCGCGGCGGCGGCGGTCGTTCCCGTGAGTGGGGCGGCCCCGGCGGGGGCGGCGGCGAAGGTCCCGGCGAGAGATGCGGCGGACGCGGCCCCCAGGACGGTGAGGACGGTTCTGCGGGGCACTCCGGCTTCTGAAGGCATGCGGCTCATTCCTTGGTGACAGACCGTTCGACATTTCGTACAGCGGTCGGTACTTCGAGCAGCAGGGATCTTAGGGTGTCCGCTCGGACCGTCAACACCCCTCGCACGGCAATGCTTTACGGGTTTCGCCCGCCTCTCGGCGCGAGGGCGTCGCAGATGAGGTCGAGCAGGCGATCGGTCTGCCCCTGGGGGGAGTTGGACGCGATGGCGAAGAACACGCCGACGAGCATCGTCGTGACGTCCGCGGCGTCCACGTCGGCGCGGAGCGTGCCCTGCGCGGCGCCCCGATCGAGGAACCCGGCGATGGTGGCGGTGACCCGTTCCCGCGAGGGAGGCGCGATGCGTCCGGTGGCGAAGCCCGCCCGCAGGGTGTCCATCATCCCCCGCTTGGTGGCGACGAAGGACGCGTAACGGCCCATCCAGGCCCGGAGCGCGACGTCGGCGGGGTGCTGCTCCAGCAGCGCGGGGACGCTCGCGGCGACGGCGTCGAGCTCGGCGGCGTACACGGCGTCGACCAGGCTCTCGCGGGTGGGGAAGTGGCGGTACAGGGTGCCGATCCCCACCCCGGCCTGCCGGGCGATGGCCTCCAGCGCGACCGGGCCGTCCGCCGCCGCGAAGGCGGCCTGGGCGGTGGCGATCAGCTTCTCGCGGTTGCGCCGCGCATCACGACGCACCGGCCGGCCGGCGGCGTCCGGGGTGTCCGCCGAGGTATGGGCATCCGGCGACCCGTCCGGACGACGGGCATCCGGGGTTCCCTCGGGGCGGCGGGCCGATGAGGCTTCGGACGAACTCAAAACGGAGGCTCCTCCGGTAGTGCTACGGTGGCTTAACGGAGGCTCCTCCGCTTTCCCCATCCTCTCACGGGAGCAGGTAGTCATGACATCCGCCGACACCCCCGCCGTCGAAGCCGCCCCGCCCGGCACCCCGCGCCCCGGAGGGCCCGCCCCGCTGGCCGGCCGCACCGTCTCCCGCGTCGGGTACGGGGCGATGCAGCTGCACCGTCTGCACGACGACCGCCCCGCCGCCGTCGCCCTGCTCCGGCACGCGATCGACCTGGGTGTCGATCACGTCGACACCGCCCAGTTCTACGGCGACGGCTTCGTCAACGACGTCATCCGCGAGGCCCTGGGCCCGCAGGACGACGTCCTGGTCGTCAGCAAGGTCGGCGCCACCTCCGACCCCGACGGCCCGCTCCCCCTGCGTCTGGCACAGCGGCCCGAGGAGCTGCGGGCCGAGGTCGAGGACAACCTCGCCACGCTCCGGACGGAGCGGATACCGGTGGTGAACCTCCGCCGCGTCGACAGCGGGGTCACCGCGGTCCCCATCCCGGACGACCAGGTGATCGACCTCGACGACCAGCTCGCGGAACTGATCGCGTTGCGCGACGAGGGCAAGGTGGGCGCGATCGGGCTGAGCAGCGTGAGCCTGGACGTGCTGCGCCGCGCCCTGCCTTCGGGCATCGTCTGCGTGCAGAACGCCTACAGCCTCGTGGCACGCGACGACGAGGACATACTCCGGCTCTGCGTGGACGAGGGGATCGCCTGGGTGCCGTACTTCCCTCTGGGCGGCGCCTTCCCGGGGCTTCCGAAGGTGACCGACGAGCCGGCCGTGCTCGCCGCCGCCGCGCGGCTGGGACGCACCCCGGCGCAGATCGGCCTGGCCTGGCTCCTGCACCACGCTCCCGACGGACTGCTCATCCCGGGCACCGCCGACCGCGCGCATCTCGAGGCGAACCTGGCAGCGGGCGCCATCACCCTCGACGAGGAGACTCTCGCCGCGCTCGACGCGATCCCGACCCGCTCACCCGCCGTTCCGTGAGCTCCGCCCCGGCCCTTCAGACCGTGCCGGCACGGGACAGGGATTCCACCGCGGCCGCGACCTCGTGAGGGCTGGAGATCATCGTCAGATGGCGGCCACCGGGGACGAGCGTGGGCGGCGGTGCGCCGATGCGCCGGGCCGTCTCCCGCGGGGTCTGCTCGCTGAACACGTCGTCCTGCGCGCCGAACACCACGGACTTGGGGATGCGGACGTCCGCGAGACGGGCGACCCGGCTCGCCGGAAGGCCGGGCACGCCCTCGCCGAGCATGTCCCACAGTGCCGCCTCGGCGCCCGCCACCCGCAGCGGCCGGCGCCACTCGTCCACTCCGGCGGCGTCCAGGCGCGGACAGGCCGGTCCGCACTGGGCGTCGTACACCGAGCGGATCAGCCGGTCGGTGCTCAGACCGAGACGCAGCAGGCTGGTGCGGTAGGGGTCGATCAGCACGTACCCGAGCCCGGGCGGCGGTCCGGCGCCGGTGTCCAGGGCGTCTCCGTCGAGCAGCATCACGCTCCCGATCCGTCCCGGGGCACGCAGCGCCGCCTCCGTGACGACCGCGGCGCCGCTCGAGTGACCCACCAGCAGGGGACGCTCACCCGGCCTGCCGAGGTGCATGGCGCTCAGGAAGCCCAGGAGCTGCCGGGTGAAGTGGTCGACGGTGTACGGGCCGCGGCGCTGGCTGTAACCGTCGCCGGTCAGATCGAGCGCGTAGACCCGGTGATCGCGCGCGAGCAGGGGCGCGAGCCGGGACCAGGTGTCCACCTGCTCGAAGGCGCCGTGGACGAGTACGACGGGCGAGCCGGTCGTACCCCACTCCCGGTAACGGGTGCGGATGTCGGCCGCCTGGACGTAACGCAGTCCGGCGGGCGGCGCGGCGCGTCCCGCGGTGAACGCGTTGTAGGTGAGGGACGCCGCGGTGACGACCATCAGCAGCACCGAAAGGACGAGCACCGCGCGCCGCACCCACCGCCCGAGCCGCGTGGTCGGACGGTGTACGGCGTCGGCATCCGCCTGCGGGGCCTCGATCGGCCCGGCCTCGGGGTCGGCATCCACGTGAGTTCCATTCTGCCCGGTCTCTCCGGTGACAGGATCGCCCCACGCGCCGCCGAGATCATCCACCCACGGGCGTGTGCGCCCGTACACCCACGGAAGTAGCTCCGGTCAGGGGGTAGGCGACCACGGCCCCGGGTGCCCCCGCCCTCAGCCCCAGGCCGTCACGGGCACGAAGGAGCTGTCCTGGCGGAACAGGTCCGTGCCGTCGGTGGGGTCGACCCGCAGCTGGTAGTCGTAGTGCCGCAGGTAGTGGCCGGGGTAGTTGTACGACTCGAATCTGATCGAGCCGGTCGCCGAGCCCGTCCTGGCGACGAAGGTCGCGTCCTTGGCGAACGTCGACGTGCCGTCGTTGGCGTCGAAGCGGCCCCGGAAGTCGTAGTGGCGCAGGTAGTTGCCGGACGCGTCACGGAAGGAGAAGGCGTTGGCGTCGGCCAGGCCGGGAACGACCGTGAACGAGGACGCCTGCTTCTGCGCGGTCGTACTGGAACCGGTCACCACCGGGAGGTTCAGCAGGGACGACTGCTCCTGCCAGTACCGGGTCGTGTAGTTGGCGGACCGGAACGAGCGCGAGACGTTCGTCGGGAGGGCCACTCCTCCCGGCACGGTCTCCTTGATGACCGTGAAGTGGCGTGCCGTTCCCGAGATGACCGGCAACGCCTTGGGGGCGGTCCAGGTGGCGAACGTGTCGTAGCTGTCGCTGCAGTAGTAGTTGCCGTCTCCGTAGCCGTCGAAGAAGATCCGCCAGGCGCCGTTGTCGAGCTGGACGACCGACGGGCCCTCCCGGTAGCTGCCCCAGCCCGCCCAGTCGCCGGTCCTGGAGATCGTGTACGGGCCGGTGAGGCTCGACGCCGTGCCGTACTCGATGTACTTGGCCGTCTCGTTCTTCGTGAACGCGTGATAGGTCGCGCCGATCCGCACGATGTCCGTGTCGATGTGGTTGGCGCCGATGCCGGACAGCGCGGTCGGTGAACTCCAGGCGGTCAGCGCGGAGTTGGTCGCCTTCATGACGTACGGCGTGAAGATCCACTCGTTGTCGGTGGTCGAGCAGGAGACGATGACGTGCACGCTGCCGTCGCCGTCGACGAACCACTCCGGCGCCCACGCCCGGGACAGGTCGGCGATCGGCACGGTGTAGTCGTACAGGAAGGTCCAGGCGACCCGGTCCGCGCTCCGCGCGAAGCCGATCGTGGTGCTGACGTCCTGCCAGGTGTGCGTGGTGTACGTCAGGTAGTAGTAGCCGTCGGTGTGCTTGAAGACGCTCGCGTCGCGGATGCGGTTGGCGGGCGGGGTGTAGGCGGAGGACCGCACGAGGCGGAAGTCGGTCGCGTCGTCGGACTGGTAGACGTTCACCGTGCCGTCGTCGCTGTTGAGGAAGGGCACGATGGTGTAGCGGGTGGCCGAGCCGCTCGCGGGTGCGGCGGCGGCCGCCGTTCCCAGCAGGCCGGGGAGTTCGCCCAGGACGAGCGCCGAGGCGGGCAGGGCGGCCATCGCGCGCAGGAGGGCGCGGCGGGACGGGGCGGGGGGTCGTGTGCTCACGTGCGGCTCCTTGGTCCAGCCGGAACCATGGGTGCGGGATTTCGAACATGGTTCGGCAAGTCGGTCAGAAGGTAAGGGTGAGACGTGAGCACGTCAATGATTTGGGCGAGGCTTCGCGGGACCTGTGCGGCGCATGTGCCGCTGTTCGGTCGACACCCCGGCCGTGGATGTTCGACATGCCGTACCGAGGCGGGCCGCCACACGTTACCGTTCAGTAGACAACCCGCTTCCGGAGGTGTCCCGTATGAGGCTCGACCGTGCCGCAGGCCTGGCGGAGTCCGCCCGAGCGCTGGCCGAGGGAGAGGTGACCTCGCGGGAACTGGTGGAGCGGGCGCTGTCCCGGATCGAGGCCACCCAGGGCTCGCTCAACGCCTTCCGGATCGTGCGGGCGGAGGCCGCGCTGGCCGAAGCCGACGCCGCCGACCAGGAGTTGGCGGCCGGCGCGCGCAAGCCGCTGCTCGGGGTGCCGGTCGCCGTCAAGGACGACATGGACGTCGCCGGCCTGCCGACCGCGTTCGGCTGCGCCGGGGAGTTCCCGCCCGTCGCGCGGGACGGCCAGGCCGTACGGCGGTTGCGGGCGGCCGGGGCGGTCGTCGTCGGCAAGACCAACACGTGCGAGTTCGGGCAGTGGCCGTTCACCGAGGGGCCCGCGTTCGGGGCGACCCTCAACCCGTGGAACACCGGTCACACTCCGGGCGGTTCGTCCGGCGGGTCGGCCGCCGCGGTCGCCGCCGGACTGGTGCCCGCCGCCCTCGGCTCCGACGGCGCCGGTTCCGTGCGCATCCCCGCCGCCTGGACCCACCTCGTCGGCATCAAGCCCCAGCGCGGCCGCATCTCCACCTGGCCGCGCGGCGAATCCTTCCAGGGCATCACCGTCAACGGCACGCTCGCGCGCACCGTCGCGGACGCGGCACTCCTCCTCGACGCGGCGAGCGGCAACCACGAGCTCGATCCGCACCGGCCGCCGGCCATCCGGGCGGCCGAGGCCGTCGGCCGGGACCCCGGCCGGCTGCGCGTCGCCCTGTCGCTCAAGCCGCCGTTCACCGCGGTGCCCGCGCGCCTGCGGCCGGAGGTCCGCGCGAAGGTCGTCGAACTCGCCGAGCAGTTGAGCCGGTTGGGGCACTTCGTGGAGGAGGCCGATCCGCCGTACGGCCAGATCGGCCTGACCTTCGTGCCCCGGGCCACCGCCGGGATCGCCGAACGCGTCGTCGAGGCCCCTTTTCCCGCGCTCCTTGACCGGCGCACCCGTGATGCCGCCCGGCTCGGACGGCTGCTCGGCGGGGCACCGTTGCGGGCGGCGCGGCGGGCGGAGGCGGTCCTGCACCGTCGTATCGGCGGGTTCTTCCAGTCGTACGACGTCGTCCTCGCGCCCACGACCGCCGCTCCCCCGCCGCGCGTCGGGGAGATGCTGGCGCTCGGCGGATTCGCCACCGACCGGGCGATGATCGCCGCCTGCCCCTACGCCTGGCCGTGGAACGTGCTGGGCTGGCCGGGCGTCAACGTGCCCGCCGGCTTCGTCGGCGACGGACTGCCCGTCGGCGCCCAGCTCCTCGGTCCCGCGGGCAGCGAACCGCTGCTGCTCTCGCTGGCCGCACAGTTGGAGGCGGAGCTGCGCTGGTACGAGGCGTGGCCGCCGCAGCGCCTCGCCACGAACTCCCCGGCGGCGTAGACGGGTTCGGTGCGTACCCTGTGACCATGGACGATGCGTCGATGGTCGGGCTCATGGGGCGGGTCACCGGGACGGTCGGGCCCGGGCTCGTCGGCGAGGTGATCGTCAGGGTGCGCGGCGGCGCCGAGCACTTCCTCGCCTACCCGGCCCAGGGGACGGCGCGGATCGAGCGGGGCACGGTGGTCATGGTGGTGGAGTACCTGCCGCCGAGGACGGTCTACGTCACCGAGGCGTACGACGGCCAAGCCGTCTGACGGCTCAACAGGTGAGCCGGCTTCCGCGCAGGTGAGAGGCCCTTCGCGGGCCGCGCGTCAAGATTGCGACAAGGATTCGCCGGCGTCTTCACCCCGGCTCCCCGCAGGAGCACACTCCCTTCGTTCGGTGCCGAGAGGGCACCATTCAAAGGGGGCGTATGCCGATGATCGTCGGCGTCGTTGCGGGAGTGGTGGTCGCCGCCGTTCTCGTTCTGATCGGTCTGTTCAAGATGATGTGGCGAGTCGCCGAGCCGAACGAGGCGCTCGTCATCTCCGGTTCCAAGCACCGCACCGAGGGCCTCGAGGAAGGCATGGGATTCCGCATCGTCACCGGGCGCGGCACACTGGTGCTGCCCGGAGTACAGGCGGTGCGCAAGCTCTCGCTCGACCTGAACGAGACCGAACTGCACGTGGACTGCGTGACGCACCAGGGCATTCCGCTCAAGGTACGGGGCGTGGTCATCTTCAAGGTGGGCGACGACTTCGTGTCGATCGCCAACGCGTCCCGCCGGTTCCTCGACCAGCAGAAGCTGATGGCCGAGCGGGTGCACAACGTCTTCGCCGGTCATCTGCGGTCCATCGTGGGCGGGTTGACGGTCGAGGACATGATCCGCGACCGGGAGAAGCTGACCGCGCAGACGCGGGCGGCCTGCGGCACGGAGATGGAGAAGCTCGGGCTGATCGTGGACTCCCTGCAGATCCACGAGATCGAGGACCCGACCGGGTACATCCAGAACCTGGCCGCCCCGCACGCGGCGGCCGTCCAGCGGGACGCGCGCATCGCGCAGGCGGAGGCGAACCGGCTGGCCACCGAGGCGGAGCAGCAGTCGTACGCGCGGATGGCCGAGGCCACCCGGGACAGCGAGATCCTGCAGGCCGGCTATCAGGCCGAGCGGGACAAGGCGGCGGCGAAGTCCCGTCAGGCCGGCCCGCTCGCGGACGCCGCGGCGCGGCAGGAGGTCGTCGTACAGGAGACGCGGGTGGCCGAACTGGAGGCGAACCGGCGCGAGCAGCAGTTGCAGGCGGACGTCCGCAAGCCGGCCGACGCCCAGGCCTACGAGAAGCGGACGCTGGCCGAGGCCGAGCGTGACGCGCGGATCTCGGCGGCGCAGGCCAAGGCCAAGGAGACGGAGCTCGCGGCGGCGGCCGAGGCGACCAGGGTCAAGACGGCCGCGGGTGCCGAGGCGGAGGCGACCCAGGCCCGCGGTACCGCCACGGCGGCCGCGACGCGGGCCACCGGTGAGGCCGAGGCGGCGGCCGCGCAGGCGAGGGGTCTGGCGGAGGCCGAGGCCACCAAGGCCAGGGGACTCGCCGAGGCGGAGGCCATCAAGGCCCGGGCGGCCGCGCTCGCCGAGAACCAGGAGGCGGTCGTCGCCCAGCAACTCGCCGAGAACTGGCCGGAGATCGTGCGGGCCGGCGCGTCCGCCTTCGGCAGCGTCGACAACATGGTGCTGCTCAACGGCGCCGACGGCATGACGGACATGTTCACCAAGGCGCTCACCATGGGCGGCGCCGGCCTCGGGCTCGCTCGCCAGCTGCTGGCGTCGATGAACCAGAACGGGCAGACCACAGACGGGACTTCGCCGTCCCTGAACGGGGTCACGCCGCCGCCGTCGAAGAAGGTGCCGGTGGACAAGGAAGGGTAGACGCGGGGACGGGCGACCGCCCGGACAGCACGCCCGGGGGCCTCGGTTTCGAGAGCCCCCGGGCTCTGTCGTGCTCCCCTGTGCTTCAAGCGCCCCCTGGCCGGGCCCGGTCGGCAGCGGGAAGCATCGCCCTGTGCACGGACCGCACGCACCCTGAGGAGGCCCCGTGTCCGAGTCGGCGAAAGACCCCGAGGACGAGGCGGAGGACATCGCCGAGGGCGACCGCGGAACCGTCGGTGAGGCGGTCGGGGAAGGGCCGGAGAAGACCTCCGCCGACAGGACCAGGGATCTGCTCGACCGGCTGGCCGAACAGGCGGCGGACGCCGGGGCCGACGGGTGAATGGTGCTCGCGGCGCGACGAAGGAGTAAGGGGGGTCACCCGGGGTTTGGGGCGGCATGACGGAGGGTTCCGAGTGGCCACCCGGGGTTTGGGGCGGCACGACGAAGGCTTCCCACTGGCCACCACCCGCCTGAGCGGGTCGGGGCGAGGGGCGGCGGCCGCCGTAATGGCCGCGGGACCGACCACTAAGGTGCCTGCGTGACTGCGTTTACCGATGAGAACGTCCCGGGCCGTTTCGGCCCCACCGCCACCACCGAGGCCGACCCCCGCCAGGTCGGCCCGGTGCGCACCGAGTACTCCCCCGCCCACGACGGCGACCCGGACCCGGGCGAGATCGTGTGGACCTGGGTGCCGTTCGAGGAGAACGACGGCCGCGGCAAGGACCGTCCGGTCCTGGTGGTCGCCCGCGAGGCCGCCGGCACCCTGCTCGCCGTGCAGCTCTCCAGCAAGCGGCACGACGACGACCGGGAGTGGGTGGCGATCGGCAACGGGCCGTGGGACCGATCGGGTCGCGACTCCTGGATCTCCGTGGACCGGGTGCTGCGGCTGCACGAGGACGGGATGCGCCGGGAGGCGTGCGCCCTGGACCGGGGCCGGTTCAACCTGGTCCGCCACCGCCTGCACGAGCGGTACGGCTGGAGCTGACCGATCCGCCACCCCGGCTCCCCCTTCGCCGGGGGCCGAGCGCCGCGCGGAACTTTTCACCCGCTTCGGGTGATTGAGGCGCTCGCCGTCCCGTGGATTCTGCTGTTCAGAAGTTCGGCCCAGCAGCTGATCGCCCTCGCGACCCGCTCTTCGCATGAGCTTCGGTCGGGCGGAGAGGGAGGCCGGATGGACACGGCACAGATGTCCGGGCACTGGGCGCTCGACTGGGCCGTGAGGGCCCGGCGCGTACGGGGGGCGGCCTGCTCGCGGCGTTCCTGGTGGATCTGGTGGCCGACGCGGAACCCGTCCGCGAAGCCGACACGGTCAGCTTCCCGCTGTGTCCCGCGGCCCACGCGCTGGGGGTGCAGCCGAGGCATGTCAGCACGGCTCTGGGCCGCCTTTCGGACGCGGGTCTGCTGACCTGGTACGCCGACGGTGCGCCGGAGGCGTCGGACGTGACCGTGACTCTCCTGCTCTCGTTCGCCGGCTCCGAGCTCAACGGTGGCGCGTCGTCCACCACGAAGTGTGAACCAGCACGGTCCTGACAACACACGGTCCTGACAACACAGGAAGGCGGTGCGCGATGACCGCTGCACCCGACACTCCCGTACTCGACACGATCACGGCCATGACCATCGACTCCGTCGAGCGATGCCACATGGACCAACGCTCGCTCCTCCTCGCCCGGGTCGCGGCTCTCGTCGCCATGGACGCGCCCGCGATCTCCTACCTGGCGCACATCGACCCGGCGATCAAGGCCGACTTCACGGTGGAGCAGTTGCAGGACCTGCTGGTCGCCATCGCTCCCGTCGTGGGCACGGCACGCGTCATGTCGGCCGCCGGTCACATCGCCCAGGCCTTCGGCGTCGCGATCGCGCTGGCCGAGACCGAGGCGGAGGCCATGGCCCGGGCCGGGGCGGACAGCCATAAGCCCTGACGGCCGTCAGGGACGGGTGAGGAGCCCGATCCCGAGTGCCACCAGTGCGGCGACCTTGGCGACCTCGAGGCCGACGTAGTACAGGTGCTCGCGGGATCGAGGCACGTCCTCGCCCGCCAGGACGCGGTCGGACCTGCGGTTGAGCCGCGGCCGCACCACGACCAACTGGGCCGCGAGCAGGACGACCACGGCGACGAGCGGTCCGACGATCCCGACGGGCCGGTCCCCGACGGCGACGGCAACCGCCAGCGCGACGGCGAGTACGGCCTCGACGAGGTTCAGGGCGCGGAAGACCAGCCGCCCGATCCCCAGACCGATGGGGATGGTCACGCCCGGGGCGCGGAACTTCAGCGGCGCCTCCAGGAAGGAGATCGCCAGCACCATCCCGAGCCAGAGGAAGGTGACCGCGACCGACGTCACGGCCCATGCGGGGTGCATCAAGGGTGCCTTTCTGCTGTCTGCCGCGGTACGGGCGCCAAGTGGGCCAGACACGCGTCGGGTTCGGCGAAGGGTTCGAGGCCGGTCGCGGTCAGCGGGGCGCGCAGCTCGGCCAAGGCGCCCTGCATCAGCGCGAGATGCAGGGGGCAGACCAACTGGCCGTGCTCCTCGGCGAGTTCGAGGAAGGGGCAGTGGCGCAGCCGGATCCGGGTGGGCGGCGTGCCGTCCTCGGCGTCCGGGGCGAAGCCGAGCTCGTCCAGCAGGCGGACGAGCCGGGCGGCCGCGTCTTCGGGAGTGGGTTGCCGGTACGGTTCCGGCTGCTCAATCAGAAAGCGGCCCCAGGCGCGGCCCGTCTCCATGGCGGCGGAGCGCGCTTCGGATCCGGTGGCCGCCAGCCGGCTGAGCAGCATGCGCGCGAGCAGTTGGTAGCCGCGGGTTCCGCCGCGGTCCATGCCCGCGCGGGGCTCGTAGACGGTACGCGGGCGTCCGCGGCCGGAGGGCTGCCGCGTCCGTCGCTCGACGGCGCCCTCCTCGACGAGGGCGTCCAGGTGGAACCGCACGGTGTTGGGGTGGACGCCGACGCGCTCGGCCGTCTCGGTGACGCCGAGCGGAGCATCGGCCGCCCGCAGCACGGCGAGGACCTCGCCGCGGCGCGGGCTGGTGCGTGCGGTGGACATGCCTTCTCGCCCCTCTTCCAGCCCTCCGGCCCGAAGTAATTTCTCCAAATAATACTTGTAATAATTGGTCGAAGGCGAGGCGGGTCGAGAGCCGAAAGGCTCGGACGGTCGGGAGCGGAGAGACGATGACACAGGTCCCGCAGGGACATGAGGAAGAGCCGATGCCGACCCCCCTGTGCGACATCGACGCCTTGGCCTCGGCGTCCGCAACGGGGGTGCTCTGGAAGCTCACGGAGAGCGGACGCCAGCTCGACGCCAACCTCGTCCGGCTGGCCCCCGGCCGGCACATCGCCCCGCACGCGGAACCGGACCTGGACGTCCTGGTGCTCGTCGTCTCGGGCGCCGGCACGCTCGCGGCCGGCACGGAGGGTGAACCGCTGCCCCTCGCCGCGGGCTCCCTGTTCTGGCTCCCCCACGGCTCCACCCGCAGCATCAGCGCGGGCGACGACGGCCTCGCCTACCTCACGGTCCACCGCCGCCGACCCGGCATGCAGATCGGCCGGGCGCGCTGAGGCGACGACGGACACGCCGGTGCGAAAGCAGCCGTAAAACAACTCGGCCGACCGGGAACGCGGGCCGCCGCTCGTCCGTCTTCCATAGTGAGACCCCCGCGGCATCCCCCGTCCGCGGGGGTCTCGCCGGCTCCCGGGTCCGGTCCCGCCGCCTACGACGGCTGGAGCCGCCCCGTCGGGAACGCCCGCGCGAACGCCTCCCGCGCCGCACTGTCCGGTCTGCGGTCCAGCACCCCGAACACCACGTGCTCGAAGCGCGCCGCGAACCGTCCGCCCGGCCCGAGCAGCGCCCGGAAGGCGGCGGCCACCTGCACCGGGTCGTTCTGGAACACACCGCACCCCCAGGCCCCCAGCACCAGGCGCCGGTAGCCGTGGGCGGCGGCCGTCTCCAGCACCCGTTCCGCGCGCACAGCCAGGGCCCGCGGCAGCTCGGCGGCCCGCTCGGGCGCCGTACGCCGGACGACGCCCGCGTTCGGTGCGGCGGCCGTGAGAAAGCCCGCCGTGTACGGCTCGTCCAGCAGGCGGCCCCGGTCGTCCCGGAAGACGGGGACGGCCGGTGAGTGAATGACGCGGTCCGTGTAGAACGGGTCGCGGTGGGCGCGGTGATGGTCGTAGAACCCAGGGACCTCGAGCAGGCACCGGTACAGCGCGGAGGAGCGGCACAGCGCCTCCTCCTGGGCCTGGGCGCCGTTGAGGAAGCCGCCGCCCGGGTTGCGGGCGGAGGCGAAGTTCAGCACGGCCGGGCCGCCGCCGACGCGATGTGCCGCCTCCAGGCTGCTCTCGCCCGTGACCTCGAAGAACGTCTCGACGGGCACGGCCTGCGGCACGGGGACGGGCTCCGGCCCGTACATGCGCGTACCGGACCGCGCCGCGGCCACGGACCGCTCGATGGACACCTCGCGCCCGCCGGACGCGCGATACGTGCCCGCCGCGACGATCTCCTCCGTCTCGCGCGCGATGCCGCGCAGGCGCGCGCTCATGGCGCCACCCCCGTGGACGCCATGCTCGCGCGCCGTGCGCGCTCCCCCGTCGTGCTCATGCAGGCATCGTGGGTGATGCTGGAGTGACGGTGCAACAGAGTTTTCCGCGTCCGAAAACGCCCAGGAAAGCCCCGGGAAACGCGGGGAAGGAGGAGATTACCGAGCCGGAACGTACCGGTACGCACCCTTGTGCGATGCGGCGCGAGGGTCTTGGGTTGGACGAGTGTCGCCGTCCAGGCGCCTGACGGGCCGGGCCGGCGGCACGGTGGAATCTCAGAAAGGGATCCCGGAATGTCAGATTCAGCCACTGACTGCGGCGACTGTACGGAGCCACGCACCGCCCTGTCCGAAGCCGAGGTGGAGGCCCTGGTCCGGGGCATCTGCTTCAAGACCGGGCCGCCCCGAGGCATCGGGGTCGAAGTGGAATGGCTCGTCCACGAGCTGCGGCAGCCGCGGCTACCCGTCACCCCCCAACGACTCGACGCGGCCTACGCCGCACTGCGGACCGTGCCCCTGAGGTCGGCGCTCACCACAGAGCCCGGCGGCCAGCTGGAACTGAGCTCGCCGCCCGCCACCTCCCTGATGGAGTGCATCGGTACCGTCTCCGCCGATCTCGACGCCGTCCGTACGGCGCTCGCCGGGCACGGACTCGGACTCGTCGGCATCGGCCACGACCCCTGGCACCCGCCCCGCCGCTTCCTGCGTCAGCCGCGCTACGACGCCATGGAAGTCGCCCTGGACCGTACCGGTCCCGCCGGCCGTCGCATGATGTGCACCTCGGCCTCCGTCCAGGTGTGCCTGGACGCCGGGTACGAGGAGCCCGGCCCCCTCGGCCACGGGCGGCGCTGGTGGCTGGCGCACCAGCTGGGCGCGGTGCTCCTGGCCGCCTTCGCCAACTCCCCGCTGGCCACCGGACGGCCCACGGGCTGGCGCTCCACCCGGCAGCTGACGTGGATGGAGATAGGCGCGGGCCGGGCGGGCGGCCCCGTACTGAACGGCGACCCGCGCACGACCTGGGCCCGGCACGTCATGGACGCCCCGGTGATGTGCGTACGGCGCGAGAGCGGCCCCTGGGACGTCCCCGACGGGCTCACGTTCCGCGAGTGGGTCCGCTCGAAGGCGCCCAGACCGCCGACGCGCGAGGACCTCGACTACCACATCACGACACTGTTCCCGCCGGTCAGGCCGCGCGGTTTCCTGGAGCTGCGCATGATCGACGCGCAGCCCGGCGACGACGGCTGGATCGTGCCGCTGGCCGTGACCACCGCGCTGTTCGAGGACCCGGAGGCCGCCGAGACCGCCTACCGGTTGGTCAAGCCGCTGGCCGAACGGTCCGTGGGGCGTCCGGCGCCGCACAATCCGCTGTGGGCCGACGCGGCCCGCGACGGCCTCGCCGACGCCGAGCTGCACGAGACGGCCGTCGGCTGCTTCATCGCGGCACTGGAGGCGCTGCCCCGGATCGGGGCCACCGAGGAGGTCACGGACGTCGTGGCCGCGTACCTGGAGCGCTACGTCCGCAGGGGCCGCACCCCTGCCGACGATCTGCTGGACCGCCTGCGCGAGACGAGCCCTCGCGCCCACGGGAAGGACCTGAGCACATGACCGACCCCGCCATCGACGCACCCCCTATCGATGCGGAAGCACTCCGGGAACGGGCGCTGACCACCCTCACCACCGCCCGTACCCGCACCACGCTGCTGACCAGCTGCGTCGAGGAACCCGACCTGACCGCCCAGCACTCACCCCTGATGTCGCCGCTGGTCTGGGACCTGGCGCACATCGGCAACCAGGAGGAGCTCTGGCTGCTGCGGGCCGTCGCCGGCCGGGACGCGATGCGCCCCGAGATCGACGGCCTCTACGACGCCTTCGAGCACCCCCGCTCCGAACGCCCCACGCTGCCGCTGCTGCCGCCCGCCGAGGCCCGCGCTTACGCGGCCGAGGTGCGCGGGCGGGTGATGGACCTGCTGGAGAGCGCCGACTTCCACGGCACGCGGCTGACCCAGGCGGGCTTCGCCTTCGGGATGATCGCCCAGCACGAACAGCAGCACGACGAGACCATGCTGATCACCCATCAGCTCCGCAAGGGCCCGCAGGCCCTGACCGCCCCCGACCCGGAGCCGGTGCCGCTGTACACCGGTCCGGCCGAAGTCCTCGTCCCCGGTGGCCCGTTCACCATGGGCACCTCCACCGAGCCGTGGGCGCTGGACAACGAACGCCCGGCGCACCGCCGCGAGGTGGCGTCCTTCCACATCGACACCACCCCCGTGACGAACGGCGCCTACCAGGCGTTCATCGAGGACGGCGGCTACGGCAACGAGCGCTGGTGGACGGCCGAGGGCTGGGCCCACGTGCGCAAGAACTCCCTGTACGCACCGCTGTTCTGGCACCGTGACGGCAAGCAGTGGCTGCGGCGCCGCTTCGGGGTGACGGAGGTCGTGCCACCGGACGAGCCGGTCGTGCACGTGTGCTGGTACGAGGCCGACGCCTACGCCCGCTGGGCCGGCCGGCGGCTGCCCACCGAGGCCGAGTGGGAGAAGGCGGCCCGCCACGACCCGGCGACCGGCCGCTCGACGCGCTACCCGTGGGGCGACGCCGACCCGGCGCCCGAACACGCCAACCTCGGCCAGCGGCACCTGCGCCCGGCACCCGCCGGCAGCTACCCGGCCGGTGAGTCGCCGCTCGGCGTACGGCAGTTGATCGGCGACGTGTGGGAGTGGACGGCGAGCGACTTCCTGCCGTACCCGGGCTTCCAGGCCTTCCCGTACAAGGAGTACTCGGAGGTGTTCTTCGGGCCGGAGTACAAGGTGCTGCGCGGCGGGTCGTTCGCCGTGGACCAGGTCGCCTGCCGGGGGACGTTCCGCAACTGGGACTACCCGATCCGGCGGCAGATCTTCTCCGGGTTCCGCACCGCGCGTTCCGCGGGGGACGTCTGATGTGCCGTCACCTGGCCTATCTGGGGCCGCCGGAGCCGCTCGGCACCCTTCTCGTGGAGCCCGCGCACGGCCTGTACCGCCAGTCGTGGGCGCCGCGCCACCAGCGCTACGGCACCGTCAACGCCGATGGTTTCGGCGTGGGTTGGTACGCCGAGGGCGACCCGGTACCGGCCCGCTACCGCCGTGCCGGGCCGATCTGGGCTGACCTGTCCTTCGCCGACCTGGCCCGGGTCGTGCGCAGCGGCGCGGTGCTGGCCGCCGTACGCGACGCGACCCTTTCGGGCGCCGACGCCGAGGCCGCCGCGGCGCCGTACGCCGCCGGGCCCTGGCTGTTCAGCCACAACGGTGCCGTCAGGGGCTGGCCGCAGTCCCTCGCGCCCCTGGTGGAGCGGCTGCCGGCCGTCGACGTGCTGTCCCTGGAGGCCCGCAACGACTCGGCGCTCGTCTGGGCGCTGGTCCTGGCGCGGCTGCGCGACGGCGACGACGAGGGGCAGGCGCTGGCCGACACGGTGCTGGAGGTCGCCGAGGCGGCCCCCGGCTCACGCCTGAACCTGCTGCTCACCAACGGCGAATCGATCACCGCGACCACCTGGGGCGACACCCTCTGGTATCTGTCCCGGCCCGGCCGCAGCACCGTCGTGGCCTCCGAACCCTACGACGACGACCCGCACTGGCAAGAGGTCCCCGACCGCACCCTTCTCGCGGCGAGCCGCACGGACGTGCTGCTCACCCCGCTCAAGGAGCCGAGCGACGCCTCGGCCACCGCACTGCCGAAGGAGCCCCGTACGTGAGTCCGTTCCTTCTCACCCGCACCCTGCCCGAGGACGCCACGGACGCCGCGCTGCGCGCCGACGTCCTGAACGGCCTGACCGGCAACCCGAAGACGCTGCCGCCGAAGTGGTTCTACGACGCCCACGGCAGCGAGCTCTTCGAGCAGATCACCGAACTGCCCGAGTACTACCCGACGCGCGCCGAGCGCGAGATCCTCATCACCCGCGCCGGCGAGATCGCCGCGGCGACGCGGGCCCGCACCCTGGTCGAGCTCGGCTCCGGTTCGTCGGACAAGACGCGCCACCTCCTCGACGCGCTGACCGACCTGCACACGTACGTCCCGGTGGACGTCAGCGAGAGCGCGCTCACCCAGGCCGGGCAGTCGCTCGTCGCGGAGCGCCCCGGACTGAGCGTGCACGCCCTGATCGCCGACTTCACGGCATCGCTGGTACTCCCCGACACGCCCGGGCCGCGCCTCGTGGCCTTCCTGGGCGGAACGATCGGCAACCTGCTCCCCGCCGAACGGTCCGTGTTCCTGACCTCGATCCGCTCCCTGCTCTCCCCCGGCGACGCGCTGCTGCTCGGCACCGACCTGGTCAAGGACGAGAAGGTGCTCATCGAGGCCTACGACGACGCGGCCGGCGTGACGGCCGCCTTCAACAAGAACGTCCTGTCCGTCGTCAACCGCGAGCTCCACGCCGACTTCGACCCCGACGCCTACGACCACGTGGCGTTGTGGGACCCGGAGAACGAGTGGATCGAGATGCGGCTGCGCTCGCGCGCGGAACAGACGGTGAAGATCCCGGCACTGGACCTGGCCGTGGACTTCGCCGAGGGCGAGGAGCTGCGCACCGAGGTGTCGGCGAAGTTCCGCAAGGACGGTGTACGCGCCGAACTGGACGCCGTGGGCCTGGAACTGGCCCGTTGGTGGACGGACGAGGCGGGACGGTTCGCGCTGTCGTTGAGCGTCGCGCGCTGACCGAGGGCGACAGAGGGGCGGGTGACGGCGACGTCACCCGCCCCTCTCGCATGGAACGGGGCGCCGGTGCCGAGCGGGGCGCGTGCCCGAACAGGCGGGTCAGCCCAGGCTGTTCAGCACGCCGGTGATGCGCCGGGAGGCGCGGCGGGCCTCGGTCGCCGGGTCGGCTCCGGTGAGCACCTTGGTCATGTACGGCTTGATCGGGTTGTCGGCCTCGACCGCGCCCCACTGGGGCGTGGCCGGTGTCGCCCGTCCCTGTGCGGCCCCGGCCGCCATGGCCGCGACGCCCTCCTCACCGGCGACGGCCTTGGCCAGGGACTTGCGGTTGGGGACGTAGTTCATGGTCCGGGCCAGGTCGGTGTCCCAGGTGGCGCCGGTGAGCGCGGCGACGACGGCCACGGCGCCGTCCCGGTCGCGTGTGTTGTTCGGTACGACGAGGTCGGAGCCGCCGGTGAAGACGGCGCCGGGGTGGTGCGCGGTCCGGCCGGGGACGGGGAAGAAGCCGATCTTCTCCTTGAGGCCGGGGTTGCGCTGGACGATGGCCCGGGCCTGCCCGGGCACGGCGACGATCTGCGCCACCCGCCCCTCGGCGAAGACGCCCGCCTGCGGCGGGTGTTCCTCGTCGGAGCCGACGGGACCGTGGCCCAGCGCCTGCAGACGGCGGTAGAAGTCCATGCCGCGCAGGGCCGCGGGGGTGTCCAGCGTGCCGCGCCAGCCGCCGCCGTCCCGGTCGCTCGCGAGGTCGCCGCCCTCGTCCCAGATGAAGCCGGCGAGGGTGTACCAGTCCTGTCCGGCGAGGTAGATCCCCTGGACGCCGCCGGAGTCGAGCCGCCGCGTCGCGCTGAGCCAGTCCTCGCGGGTGCGCGGTGCAGCGGTGACGCCGGCCTTGGCGAACAGGTCCTTGCGGTAGATGACGACTCGGTTGGCCGCGTACCAGGGAATGCCGTACTGGTGGGCGCTCTGCTGGCCCGGCTCGGCGAGGCCGGGCAGCCAGTCGCTTCTTCCCCAGCGCAGTGACTCCAGCGTCAGATCGAGCAGCCGGTCCCCTTCCACGTACTGCGGGACCTGCGTGTTGCCGACCTCGATGACGTCGGGTCCGTGGCCGGAACCGGCGTCGAGGGCGGCCTGCACCTTCGCGCCGATGCCGGTCCACTGCTGGATGCGGATGTCGAGCCGGAGGTCGGTGTGTTCGTGCTCGAACCGCTCGGTGAAGCGGCGCAGGAAGTCCTGGGAGGCGCTGTCCTTCATCAGCCACACGGTGACCGTGCGCCGGTCGGAGTCGCCCGGGACGAGTCCACAGGCGCCGACGAGGCCGAGCGGGGCCAGGGCGAGCATGCTGCGACGTCTCACGAGGGGTCCTGTTCTGTCTGCGGACAGGGAAGGGGGCCCGGCGTGGGGGGACGAGCGCGGGGCTCGTACGGGTGTGCCCGGATTTTGGTATGGACCAATGCGGGGGGTCAAGAGGTGCAAGGGCCGCGAAGCAGACGTCTCGCGCTCCGCCGCAGCTTGGGGCACCGTGGAGTGACGCGTGACACACGTGACACTGCGGTCATCACGGCCGTACGGAGAGGAGCACCCGCATGTCGAACCACACCTATCGGGTCACGGAGATCGTCGGCACCTCCACCGACGGTGTCGACCAGGCCATCCGCAACGGCATCGACCGCGCCTCGCACACCCTGCGCAACCTGGACTGGTTCGAGGTCACCCAGGTGCGCGGCCAGATCGAGGAGGGCCGGATCGCGCACTGGCAGGTCGGCCTGAAGGTGGGTTTCCGGCTGGAGGAGGAGTCGCACTGACGGCCCCGCGGGCCGCGCTCAGGTCCGCCCCTCCCGCTGCCCGGCCGGCGGCGCTCAGGTCCGCCCCTCCCGCTCCTGAGCCACCTTCAGCTCGGTCGACGGGGCCGCCCACCGGGCCCGTACGACCCTGAACCCCGCCCGTTCGGCGTCGTCGCACACCAGCTCGTCGTCGTCGACGAACAGACGGATGTCACGGGTGCGGGCGAGGCGGCGCAGGATCTCCAGCTTGGTGCGGCGGGCGGGCCTGCGGTCGTCGTTGCGCCGCATGTGGAGCCGTCCCTCGGGCAGTCCCTGGGCGGCGAGCCAGTCCAGCGTGTCGCGCCGGCAGCGCTCGGGGCGGCCGGTGAGGTAGACGACCTCGCACTCCTTCGCGCTCTCCAGCGCCAGCTCGACGCCCTCGGCGATCGGCGGATCGTCGGGGGCGGCCGCGAAGAAACCGTCCCAGTCGCGCGGCTTGCGCTCCAGGAACCGCTGACGGTGCGCGGTGTCGGCGAGGGTGTTGTCCAGGTCGAACACGGCGAGGGGGCGTGCACTGCTGTCGGTCACCCCTCCACCCTAGGCAGGCGGTGCGGGCGGCGGGCGGCGCGGGCGGCTCACATGGCCCAGCCGAGGGGCTGACGGGGCTCGCGCTCGGCGCCGCCGGCGGCCGTGCCCTCGACGTCGTGCTCGGCGAGGGCCACCAGCTGCCGGCCCAGGTCGTTCAGGGCCCGGCCCGCGGCCAGCTCGTCGCCGATCTCCGGCACGTCCGAGTCCGCGGGGTTGCGGTGCGCTACCCCGTGGCCGGTGAGCGTGGTCGTACCGGTGTCCAGCACGACATGCGCCTTGGTCGTCCTCTCCTCCTCGAAGAGGTGGAGACGCATCCTCCACTCGCTGGTGTGCGCCATGGCGTCCCTCCTTGCACGGGCAGGCTCCGCGCGGGCCGGGGCCGCCCGTCCCGCACCTCCATGCTCGGACGCCCGCGGGAGCCTGTCACCCGGCGCCGCCGGGGAACCGCTGCCTACATGTGGCCGGGAGAGACACCGGCCGGGAGCGGCCGGGAGTCGTCCAGGCGGTAGCCGAGATCCTCCGTGACGGCCACGACCCCGTCGACACGCCGGGCGACGAGCACCGCGAGCCCGGTGTCGCTGCGCCGTTCCACATGCCCGCGCAGCTTCACGACACCGCAGGTGACACCGACGTCCACCAGGTAGCGCGGCTGGCAGAGCGCCGAGGCCACCTGGTCGCGGACGTCACGGCGGATGTCCTCGTCCGGGCGCAGGAAGACCCGCAGCAGGTCGCCGCGGGTGACGATGCCCACCAGCCGGCCCTGCCGGTCCAGCACGGGCAGCCGCTCCACGGCGTGCCGCCGCATCGTGCGCGCCGCCTGTGTCACCGACTCGTCGAGCTCGGCGGTGACGGCGGGCCTGGTCATCAGGTGTTCCGCGGTCGTGGCCCGCGCCTTTGCCGCCGCCGCCCGTGCGGAGCGGGTCAGCCGGGGCAGCCGCGGGCGCCCGCCCCGCCGCACGTCGTCCTGCGCCGCCTGCCGCTGGAGCAGATCGGTCTCGGAGATCACCCCGAGGACCCGCTCCTCGTCGTCCACCACGGGCAGTCCGCTGATGCGATGCTCAGCCAGCAACCCGGCGACCGTCTTGAACGACGCGTCGCGGGTCGTGCGCACCACCTCCCGGGTCATCACGTCCTCGATCGTGCGGTGTCTCATCGTCTTTCCTCCTGCTCCTTCCGGACTTCGGTCGTGCATGTCGGCCGTCCTCGCTCAGTCGGCGGGGACGAGGTAGACCGGGCAGTGCGCGCGGTGCAGCAGCGCGTGGGTGACCGGGCCGAGGCGCGGCGACGGCCCCCGGCCGTGCGGACGGTGTGCCGTGATCACGACGGCGTCGGCCGCGCGCGTGGCCTCCACCAGGGACTCGGCCGCGCCGCCCCACACGGTGTCGGTCTCGACCCCGACCGCCGGGAACTTCTCGCGCAGCGCGGCCACGGCCGCCCGGGGCACCGCCGACTGCTTGCGCGCCTTGGTCTCCAGCTCCGCCCGCAGCCGCTCGGCGGAGACCACGGGACCGGCTCCCGACGTCGCCGGCAGGACACAGCTGTGCAGGACCCTTACCCGGGCGCCCCGCTGCTGCGCCTCCTCGAAGGCGAACCGGGCCGCCTCGGTCTCGGTGTCGGTGCCCACGCCGACCAGCACCTCGCCGTGCTCCAGACCGCCGTACGCGGCCTCACCCCGTACCACCAGCAACGGGCTGCGGCAGCTGCCGGCGAGCCGTCGGCTCACCGAGCCGGACACCAGTCCGGTGATATCGCTCAGACCGCGGCTGCCGATGACGGTCAGCGTGGCGTGCTCGCCCCGGCGCGTCAGCTCCGCCACCGCCGGATGCGGGCTCAGGGTCGCCGTCACGTCCAGTTCCGGAGCCTGCTCGCGCACACGGGCGACGGCGGACTCCAGCACGGCGTGCGCCCGCTCCAGGAGAGACGACGTCTCCTGCCCCGGGCCGCCCGGAAGTCCCTCGGAGGCGCCGTGCCTGGCCCACGGCCAGCCGTGCAGGATCTCCAGCGGAGCCTGGCGCGCCACCGCCTCCGCGACCGCCTGGTCCAGGGCCCGCAGCCCCTCGCCGGACCCGTCCACCCCCACCAGCACATGGCCGTGCAGGGCGGGATGGGGCGCGTACCTGCCGTAGTCCCAGAGGCTTTCGCGCTCATGCGTCATGACCTCTCCTCTCCTGGCCCGGAAGGCCCTCGAGCGCGCCCGGCACGCACCTGCCCACGCGTTGGTCCCTCTCGTCACTTCCAGCCTCGTGAAGAGGCGGCACACCGTGCTTGGGCCCAACGGGCACGAGCCGAGCCACTCGGCCCACGCCGTCCACTGACCGGCCGGACGCCGTGCCGACGGGCACCGGTCGGCGCCGGACCGGGCGCACGGCGGACACCCGAAGGGGCCGAACGGCCCTGCGGGACGGTCCCCTTCGGCCCTGGTACACCCTCCGGGCAGCCGTACGCTGGAATCAGCCTGCGGGGCGAGCGAGGGAGCGCATCCGGGAAGCCACCTTCGACAAGGGACACGAGCCCTTGTCAAAGGAAGGGACGACGGATGGGCTGAGAGGCCGGAAGGTCGAAGGACCGGACGGCGACCTCCATCACCTGATCCGGACCATACCGGCGAAGGGAGCCCACCTCGCAGGTTCTGTCGTGCCCGGGGGGCAACCTTTCCTCCCTCTGCGGCCACTGCCGTGCGAACAGCCACACGGCGAGTACGCGGAGGCGGGAGGCCCCATGCGCGGCAACACGGCGATCTGGACGGCCGCGGTTGTGAGCGCGGCACTGACGGCGGCATCGGGAACGGCGGGCGAGGCGTCGGCGCCGTCCTTCCTCGTACCGCGCAACGGGGCGGACATCGGGGCGCGCTTCTGACCCGACGGACCCGGTGGGGCGGGGCCCAGGACGGATGGATCATGCTTCTCCCATGGCATCCCGGTTCTCCGCCCCCCGCACCACTCTGATCGGCGCGGCCCAGCAGCGCCCCTGCACGCTCGTCGTCTGCCGGGGCTGCTGCTGCGGCGACCCGCGCAAACACCCGGGCAGCGACCACTCCTGGCAACTGGAGCGGCTGCGCGCCGCGGCGGCCGAGTCCGGCTTCCAGGTCCGTACGACCGACTGCCTGGGCCCGTGCGACCAGGCCAACGTCATCGTCGTGCAGCCGTCCGCCGCGGGCCGGCGGGCGGGCGGCCGGGCCACCTGGGTCGGCTTCGCGATGGACGACGACTGCACCCAGGAGGTCATCGACTGGGCTGCGGCGGGCGGCCCGGGCCTCGCCGAGCCGCCGGTGACCCTGGAGCTGCAGTTCATCAGCCCGCCACGCGACGCCCGGACGCGCAGCCGCCGCTGAAGCCCGAGTTCGAGGGCGGGAGTGCGTGCCGGAGTCCGCGACGCCGAGCCGATCCGGACGACAGGGGCTAGGCCAGCCCGCCGTTGCTCATCAGCAGCTGGCCGTTGATCCAGCCGCCCTCCGCGGAGCACAGGAAGTCCACCAGGTGCGCGGTGTCCCGGGGTGTGCCCAGCCGGCCGAGCGGGGTGGCGCGCAGGGAGTGCTCGCGGACGTCCTCCGTCATCCAACCGGTGTCGACGGGGCCGGGGTTGATCACGTTGGCGGTCACGCCGAGGCCGGCGAGCTCGTGGGCGGCGGCCAGGGTGATCCGGTCGAGGGCCCCCTTGCTCGCCCCGTAGGGCAGGTTGCCGACGGTGTGGTCACTGGTGAGGGCGATGATCCGGCCGGCTCCCGCACTTCCGGCGAAGCGCCGCCCGAACTCGCGGATCAGCAGCCAGGTGGCGCGGGCGTTGACGGCGAAGTGCCGGTCGAAGCTCTCCACGGTCGTGTCGAGCAGTCCGGAGTCGACCGACTCGCAGTGGCACATCACCAGCGCGGTGACCCCGCCCAGCCGCCGCTCGGCCTCCTCGAGGACGCGGGCCGGGGTCTCCGGATCGGCGAGGTCCGCCTCGATCGCCGCCGTGGACGCGCCGAGCCCGTTCAGGTCCGCGATGATCGCCGCGGTGGCGCCGGCTTCTCTGCCCCAGGTCATGCGGTCGTCGTAGGGAGCCCAGTAGGTGAAGGCGACGTCCCAGCCCGATGCGGCCAGGCGGCGGGCGATCCCCGCGCCGATGCCGGCCGTGCGGCCCACGCCGGTGATCAGGGCGACGGGGCGGACGGCGGCCCCGCCGGGCACGGTGGGGTCTTGATCGGTAGTCGTCGTCACGATGGGAGATCGTCCCGGGGCGGCCTCGGGGCGTCAACGGCTTTTCCCGGAGCCGCGGACGCGGCGCGCGCGCCCGCGGATCGGCCCCCGGGTGGCGACGTCAGGAATCCTGGGGGCCGCCCGCTGTTGAACCCTGTATGAGCTCCCTGATCGCCCAGACCCGTTTCTCCGTGCTCGACCGCTCCCGGACCCGCGAGGGCCACACGAACGCGGAGGCGCTGCGGGACACCGTGCGACTGGCCCAGGAGCTGGAGGGGCTGGGCTACCGGCGGCTGTGGGTGTCGGAGCACCACGGTGTGCCCGGGGTCGCCGGGTCCGCGCCGACCGTGCTCGCCGCCGCCGTCGCGGCCGCGACGCGCACGATCCGGGTCGGCACCGGGGGCGTGATGCTGCCCAATCACCGGCCCCTGGTCGTGGCCGAGCAGTTCGGGGTACTGGAGTCCCTCTTCCCGGGACGCATCGACATGGGGCTGGGACGGTCGGTGGGCTTCACCGACGGTGTGCGCAGGGCGCTGGGCCGGGACAAGGAGGCCGCCGAGGACTTCTCGGGGCAGCTCGACGAACTGCTCGGCTGGTTCCGCGGCACCTCCCCCACCGGCGTCCACGCCCGCCCCGCCGAGGGCCTGACCGTGCCGCCGTTTGTGCTCGCGATGGGCGAGGGCGCCGACATCGCCGCCCGGGCGGGCCTGCCGATGGTGATCGGCGACCTGCGCAACCGGGAGAAGATGCTGCGCGGCATCGACCGCTACCGCGCCACCTTCCGCCCCTCCCCCTGGGCGGCGGAGCCGTACGTCGTCGTCTCCGGCACGGTCGCCGTGGCCGCCACGCCGGAGGAGGCCCGCCGCCTGCTGATTCCGGAGGCCTGGTCGATGGCGTACTCCCGCACCCACGGCACCTTCCCGCCGCTGCCGCCCGCCGAGCGCGTGGAGGCCCTGACGATGACCGCGAAGGAGCGCGGCTTCTACGAGGCCGGGCTCGCCGGACATGTCGCGGGCACCGAGGAGCAGGTCGCGCACGAGCTGGAGACGGTGCTGAAGGAGACGGCGGCGCAGGAGGTGCTGGTCACCACCAGCACGTACAACAGGGCAGCGCTGGTGGACTCGTACCGCAGGCTGTCGCGGATCTTCGGCGGGTGACGCGGCGCGACCGCATACAATCGCCGGGTTTGCAACGGAGCGACGGAGCCACCCCCATGCCCACCCCCCACGACCCGTACGTCCGTGTCCGCGGCGCCCGCGAGCACAACCTCAAGGGCGTGGACGTCGACATCCCGCGGGATGTGGTGACCGTGTTCACCGGCGTGTCCGGTTCCGGGAAGTCGTCGCTGGCGTTCGGCACGATCTACGCGGAGGCGCAGCGCCGCTACTTCGAGTCGGTCGCCCCGTACGCGCGCCGGCTGATCCACCAGGTGGGCGCGCCGAAGGTCGGCGAGATCACCGGGCTGCCGCCCGCGGTCTCGCTCCAGCAGCGCCGCTCCGCCCCGACGTCCCGGTCCTCGGTCGGCACGGTCACCAACCTCTCCAACTCCCTGCGCATGCTGTTCTCCCGCGCCGGCACCTACCCGCCGGGCGCCGAACGCCTCGACTCGGACGCCTTCTCCCCCAACACCGCCGTCGGCGCCTGCCCGGAGTGTCACGGCCTGGGCCGGGTGCACCGCACGAGCGAGGAGTCGCTGGTCCCCGATCCGTCGCTGTCGATCCGCGAGGGCGCGATCGCCGCCTGGCCGGGCGCCTGGCAGGGCAAGAACCTGCGCGACATCCTCGACGCCCTCGGGTACGACGTGGACCGGCCCTGGCGCGACCTGCCCGCCGGGCAGCGCGAGTGGATCCTGTTCACGGACGAGCAGCCGGTGGTCACCGTGCACCCGGTCCGCGACGCGGACCGCATCCAACGCCCGTACCAGGGCACGTACATGAGCGCCCGCCGCTACGTCATGAAGACGTTCGCCGACTCCAAGAGCCCCACGCTGCGCGCCAGGGCGGAGAGCTTCCTGGTCGCCGCCCCCTGCCCGGCCTGCGGCGGCGCCAGGCTCCGCCCGGAGGCGCTGGCGGTGACCTTCGCGGGCCGCACCATCGCGGACCTGGCGGCCCTGCCCCTGGCCGACCTCGCGGATCTCCTGGTCGGCGAGGACGAGCCCGCCCGCGCGCTCACCGACGACCTGCGCTCCCGCATCGCACCGGTCCTCGAACTCGGCCTCGGCTACCTCGGCCTGGACCGCGCCACCCCCACCCTCTCCACGGGCGAACTCCAACGACTGCGCCTGGCGACGCAGTTGCGCTCCGGCCTGTTCGGTGTCGTGTACGTCCTCGACGAGCCGTCCGCCGGCCTGCACCCGGCGGACACCGAGGCCCTGCTGACCGTGCTGGAGCGGCTGAAGACGGCCGGGAACACGGTGTTCGTGGTCGAGCACCACCTCGACGTGGTGCGCGGCGCCGACTGGCTGGTGGACGTGGGCCCGCGCGCCGGGGAGCACGGCGGGCAGGTCCTGCACAGCGGCCCCGTGGCGGAGCTCGCCGGGGTGGAGGAGTCGGCCACGGCCCGCCACCTCTTCCACCGCTCCCCCGCGCCGGAACGCCGAGCACGGCCCGCTCGCGGGCAGTTGAAGGTGGGCCCCGTCACCCGGCACAACCTGCGGGCGGTCACGGCCGAGTTCCCGCTCGGCGTGTTCACCGCGGTCACCGGCGTCTCCGGGTCCGGGAAGTCCACGCTGATCGGCGAGATCACCGAGGATTCGCCGGGTGTGCGACGGCTGGTGTCGGTCGACCAGAAGCCCATCGGCCGCACCCCGCGCTCCAACCTGGCCACCTACACGGGCCTGTTCGACGTCGTGCGCAAGGAGTTCGCGGCCACGGAGGAGGCCGTGAAGCGCGGTTACGGCGTCGGGCGCTTCTCCTTCAACGTCGCGGGAGGCCGCTGCGAGACCTGCCAGGGCGAGGGATTCGTCAGCGTGGAGCTGCTGTTCCTGCCGAGCACCTACGCGCCGTGCCCGGACTGCGGAGGGGCCCGCTACAACCCCGAGACGCTCGAAGTGACGTACCGGGGACGGAACATCGCGCAGGTGCTGGACCTCACGGTGGAGAAGGCCGCGGACTTCTTCGCCGAGACCCCGGCCGTGGCACGGAGCCTGCGCACGCTCCTCGACGTCGGCCTCGGCTATCTCAGCCTCGGACAGCCCGCGACGGAGCTGTCCGGCGGTGAGGCCCAGCGCATCAAGCTCGCGACCGAGCTGCAGCGCGGCCGCCGCGGCCACACCCTCTACCTCCTCGACGAACCGACGACCGGCCTCCACCCCGCCGACGTGGAGGTCCTGATGCGGCAACTGCACGGTCTGGTGGACGCGGGCCACACGGTGATCGTCGTCGAGCACGACATGTCGGTCGTGGCGGGCGCTGACTGGGTGATCGACCTGGGGCCGGGCGGCGGGGACGCGGGCGGACGGATCGTGGCGGCCGGGCGGCCGGCCGAGGTGGCGGCGGTGGCGGGCAGCGCCACGGCGCCCTACCTGGCGCGGGCGCTGGCCCCCCACACCCGCTGAATCAGGGTGGCCAGGACCGCGGTCGCGGCGAGGCTGCCCACCATGACCATGATCACCCCGACCATGAACAGACCGCTGGAGTCGTCCGACCAGTCGAGGTAGGCGGCGAGCGTCAGCCCGGCCGTGGTGCCGAGAACAGCTCCCGCGATGTGGCTCCGGGAGGCCGCCCAGAACAGCGGCACGAGCAGGGTCAGCACCAGCCCGATCACCTGCCACGGCTGGTAGGGGCCGCTCGTCGTGCCGTCCGGCTGGACGTCGTAGTGCTGGTCCCAGCCCAGCCAGGCGGCCCAGAGCGCGAGCGCTGCGCCGGCCGGCACGAGCACCGGCAGAAGTCGGGACACGGGGTTCGGGAGTCCTTGGGTCATGGCCCAAGCGTTCCGCCGCGGCCCCGGCAGGGCACAGAGCGCACGTACTCAGATCCGTCCGAGTACGTGCGCTCCGCCCGTCGAGTACCGCTACGGCGTCACCCGAACGCCGCCGAACGTCACCGCGAGGCTGCCGTCCGAGGCGAAGGACCAGCCCAGGCCGCCCGAGTAGGAGGAGCAGCGGGAGCCGTTCGAGCCGGTCCAGAACTGGTTGGAGCTGTCGGTGTTGCCGACGGTCTTGTCGTTGGAGCCGCTGACGGCGAAGCGGCACGAGGTGTTGTTGCGGAAGACCGAAGTGCCCGCGTCGAAGGAGAAGTTGCGCTCCGCGTTGTCGACGCTCGCGTTGTTCGAGATCGTCATCGTGCCGGGGTTGCTGTTGTACGTGAACCCGTGGTGGCCGTTGCGGTAGGCGATGCTGTGCCGGACGACGTGGTTGACCGCGATGTCGTCGCCGCCCAGCTTGTAGCCGTTGCGGTCGCCGTTGGAGTTCACGGTGCCGTTGCTGAGCGTGCCGTTGTTGTAGGACAAGGAGTACTCGATGGTCACCGGGCCGATGGCACCCGTGTCGGTCTTGGTGTACAGGTCCCAGCCGTCGTCGATGTTGTTGTGGGAGACGTCGTAGCGGAACACGTTCCCGGTGCCGGTAGTCAGTTTCGCGGCGAAGCCGTCGGCGTCCTCGCCGTCGGAGTCGGCGTTGTCGTGCGACTCCGAGCTCACGATCAGGTTGTTCGACGGCCACTGGCTGCTGGGCGTGCTGGAGGAGATCCGGCCCAGCTGCAGCCCGGTGTCGCGGTTGTACGCCGTCACCGCCCGCTCGACGACGTTGTTGCTGCCGCCGACGTAGATGCCGTTGTCCCCGGCGTGCTGGACGGTGATGCCGTACAAACGCCAGTAATCGGCGTTGAGCTGGATGCCCCGGTTCGACGAACTCTCGCTCTGTGCCGCGAAGTCCAGTACCGGCTTCTCGCCCGGGTAGGCGGTCAGCGTGGTACGGGCACTGGAGGTGCCGTTGCTGCCAGCGGGGATCGTGATCGTCGACGAGTAGTTGTACGTCCCGCCGCGCAGGTAGATGGTGCCGCCCGAGGCGATGCGGCTGATCGCCGTGGCGAGCGTCGTCGGGGCGGACTGCGTGCCGGCCGCGCTGTCGGTGCCGCTCGGCGACACGTACTGCGTGGCGCTCGCGGCCTGGGCCGGCGCGCCCGACAGGGCGACGAGCGCGCCGGCCAGCAGGCTGACCGACGCGAGGACGGATCTCACGTGCATGGTGGTTCCTCCGGTTCGTCCGTGACCAGGGATGCCGTGCAGGAGAAAGCGCTTTCAATGGTTCCCGGACGGGAACGTAAGCGCTTGCTGTGAACGCGTCAATAGCTGTGTGCCTGATTCTTATTCACGGACATGAACTCGACTGAGGTTCGAGCAGTCCCACGACGAGGTCGCGGGGCAGGCCGTGGGTGTCGTGGAGGTAGCCGAAGTCCTCCTCGCTCAGCGGCCGCCGGAACTCCTGCCGGGACAGCAGACGGCGCCCGCGTTCGAGAAGCCTCGTGAACTTCCGCTCCTCCTCCAGGAGTTCATGGCGAACCCGGTCGACGTCGCAGGACTGGCGGAAGTGGTCGAGGGTGTGCAGGAGGGGGTGCGAGGGCAGGTCGGACAGGCTGCGGGAGGGGTCGTCGCGCCGCAGGGTGGTCAACAGGCGGCGGATCAGCCGGCGCAGGACGTAGCCGCGGCCGGTGTTGGACGGTCGTACTCCGTCGCCCAGCACGACGACGCTGGAGCGCAGATGGTCGCAGACCAGCCGTGTCGACTGCTCGTCGCGCAGGTCCCACAGGCCGGGCACCGTGGACGTCCACGGCTCGAACAGGTCCGTGTCGTAGACCGACCGGTGGCCCTGCAGGAGGGTCACGAGCCGCTCCAGGCCCATGCCGGTGTCGACACCGGACCGGCCGAGGGGTTCGAGGCCGCCGTCCTCGTGCCGGTGGTAACGCATGTGAACGTGGTTCCAGATCTCCACCCACCGGGAGTCGGTGGTGGGGGTGCCCTGGGGCGGGGTGCCCTCGCCGCCGGTCCAGACGAAGATCTCGGAGTCCGGGCCGCACGGGCCGACCGGACCGTTGGACCACCAGTTGTCCTCGGTGGTCGACTCCACGGGCAGCCCCAACTCCTCCCAGGTGCGCAGGGATTCGACGTCCGGGCCGACCTGCCCGTCGCCGCCGAAGACCGTGACGTACAGCTGCTCCCGCGGGATGCCGAAGCCGTCGCGCAGCAGCTCGTACCCCCAACGCAGGCTCTGTGAATGGCCGTAGTCGCCGAGCGACCACGAGCCGAGCATCTCGAAGACCGTCAGATGCGTCGGGTCGCCCACCTCGTCGAGGTCGGTGGTGCGCAGGCAGCGCTGGACGTTGACCAGGCGCCGGCCCTGGGGGTGGGGACGGCCCAGCAGGTAGGGGGTGAGCGGATGCATGCCGGAGGTGGTGAACAGCACCGGGTCCGAGGGCGGCGGCAGCAGTGTGCTGCCGGTGACGGGGCGGTGCCCGCGCTCGCGGTAGAAGTCCAGGAAGGTGCGGACGGTCTGCTCGGTGTTCATGACGGTGGTCCTTCGGGTCAGGGGACCGGAAGGGACCGCGCGGGGCAGACGGGCGTTACGACGAGAAAGTCCCGGCGGTCCGTTTCCGGCCGCCGGGGAGAGGTGTGAGGTCAGGCGTCGGCAGCCGGGGAGCTGGTCGCTCGCGCGGCTGCGGTACGGGTTCGCCTGATGACCTTCATGGACCCGACGCTAACAGCACCGGGGCGGACGGTCCCGCGAATTTCCCTCAGCCCCCGGTGCCGGGGGACGGCGGAGAGCCGTCGGTGCCGTGGGGGTCGAGGGCGCTTCCGTTGTGGGGTCAGGCCACCAACGCCGTGTGGGTCCAGTCGGGTTGGGGTGGGGGGCTCGGTTGGGCCGCTCGGGCCAGGGTGCGGCGGTCGGGGTGGGTGTCCGCCGGGATGGCCTCCCGTACCTCGACCTCGGCCACCAGGCCCCGGGTCATCGCGACCCGCCACACCGACGCCAGCAGGGAGTCCTCGCCGATGAAGGCCGGTGCCGTGCTGGCGGTGCCGGCGATCCGGTACCGCAGGCGCACGGGCTGGACGGGGACGTGCGCGTCGAGGGCGGCCTGGAAGACGGCCCGGCGGAAGCTGCCCTGGGCGCGGCCGCACCAGGTGCTGCCCTCGGGGAAGACCCCGACGGCCTGCCCGGCGCGCAGCGCGTCCGCGATGCGGGCGACGGTGTCGGGCAGGGCGCGCAGCCGGTCGCGGTCGATGAACAGGGCGCCGCCGCGGGCCGCGAGGGGGCCGGCCACGGGCCAGTCGCGGATGTCGGACTTGGCGACCATCCGCGCGGGGCGGACGGCGGCCAGCAGCGGTATGTCCAGCCAGGAGATGTGGTTGGCGACGAGCAGCAGCCCGCCGGTGGGCGCGTCGGCGCCGGTGATCCGCACCCGCACCCCGGCGGCCCGGACGATGCACCGGCACCACCGCCTCACCCACTCGGCGGGTATGCGCCCGCCGAACGGCGTCAGCGCGATCCCGGCGAGCATCAGGGCCACGACCGCGGTGATCCGGGCGACGGCGCGCGGTACGGCCGTGGCGCGTCCCCTCTGCTCGATGCACGCCCGCGGGGTGCAGGGCGCGCTGGGCGTCCAGACGCTCATGAGGCCGGGACCAGGGAGAGGAAGTGCCGCAGATAGCGCGGGTTGACGCGGCGCATCGACAGCAGCACGTACAGGTCGGCGACGCCGAAGTCCGGGTCTTGGGCGGGCTCGGCGCACACCCAGGCGCCGAGGCGGAGGTAGCCGCGCAGCAGGGCGGGCAGCTCGGCGTTCGGGGCGGGGGCGGACGGGGCGGCGGACGGGACCCAGGGCAGCAGCGGCCGTACGCGGTACTCCTGCGGAGCCAGGTGCTTGGCCCGCACCCGGTCCCAGGTCGCGGAGGCGAGCGCGCCGCCGTCGGCGAGCGGCACGGAGCAGCAGCCGGCCAGCCATTCGTGGCCGCGGTCGACCATGTAGCGGGCGATGCCGGCCCAGATCAGGCCGATGACGGCGCCGTCGCGGTGGGCGGGGTGGACGCAGGAGCGGCCGACCTCGACCAGGCCCGGGCGGATCGCGTCGAGCGGACCGAGGTCGAACTCACCCTCGGAGTACAGCCGTCCGGCGACCGCGGCCCGCTCGGGCGGCAGCAGCCGGTAGGTGCCGACGACCTGGCCGGTGGTCTCCTCGCGCACCAGCAGGTGGTCGCAGTAGGCGTCGAAGGCGTCGATGTCGTAGCCGGGCTGCGCGGTGGTCAGCAGGGCGCCCAGCTCCCCGGCGAACACCTCGTGCCGCAGCCGCTGCGCGGCGCGCACGTCGGCTTCGTCGCGGGCGAGGGAGACGGAGTAGCGGGTGGGGGCGGCGGGCTGTGCGGGGCGGTCCAGGGTGGTTACGCCGGTCATGGCTCTCTCCAGGTCGACGGCCGGGGACGGCGGAGCGGGAGCAGACCGTTGGCGCGTGATCTGCCGCCCCTGTTCTTCCGATGCCGGCTGACCTTCGCGTGACGGACGCAGAGAGAGCGGGTGTGGGCTTGCTGAACGGCTCGCCCTGGACAAGCGAGACGGGGCCGGGGAGCACCGTCCCGACCCCGCCCGTCCGCGCGTCTTCGGCGAACGTTCACTGTGGCGCCCGTACGGCGCGCGGGGAACCGCGCGACAAGCCGCGGCAGTCCCGCGGCCGCCGCCGCGCATGTCCCTCTACGGCGCTACCGCTTGGCCACCTTGCGAGTGGCCCGCAGCCACTCCTTGTTCATGCTCGTGATGGACACCAGCGGAATCCCCTTAGGGCAGGCGGTGGCGCACTCCCCGGCCAGCGTGCATCCGCCGAACCCTTCCTCGTCCATCTGCGCCACCATGTCCAGCACCCGGGTCTCCCGTTCGGGCGCCCCCTGCGGCAGCACGTTGAGGTGGTTGACCTTGGCGGAGGTGAACAGCATCGCCGCCCCGTTCGGGCACGCGGCCACGCACGCCCCGCATCCGATGCACTCCGCGTGCTCGAAGGCGAAGTCGGCGTCCGGCTTCGGCACCGGCGTGGCGTGCGCCTCCGGGGCGGAACCGGTCGGCGCGGTGATGTACCCGCCGGCCTGGATGATCCGGTCGAAGGCAGACCGGTCCACGACCAGATCCTTGATCACCGGGAACGCGGACGCCCGCCAGGGCTCGATGTCGATCGTGTCGCCGTCCTTGAAGGACCGCATGTGCAGCTGGCAGGTGGTGGTCCGCTCGGGCCCGTGCGCGTCCCCGTTGATGACGAGGGAGCACGCGCCGCAGATGCCCTCGCGGCAGTCGTGGTCGAAGGCGACCGGGTCCTCGCCCTTGAGGATGAGCTCCTCGTTGAGGGTGTCGAGCATCTCCAGGAAGGACATGTCGGAGGAAATGCCGTCCACCTCGTACGTGGACATGGCGCCTTCGGCGTCGGCGTTCTTCTGCCGCCAGACGCGCAGGGTGAGCCTCATGCGTAGCTCCGCTGGGTGGGGTGGACGTACTCGAAGACCAGGTCTTCCTTGTGCAGGGTGGGCGCCTCGCCGGTGCCGGTGAACTCCCAGGCGGCCGCGTACGCGAACTCCTCGTCCCGGCGAGCCGCTTCACCGTCCGGGGTCTGGGACTCCTCGCGGAAGTGGCCGCCGCAGGACTCGGCGCGGTGCAGTGCGTCGAGGCACATCAGCTCGGCGAGTTCGAGGTAGTCGACGACGCGGTTGGCCTTCTCCAGCGACTGGTTGAACTCCTCGCCGGTGCCGGGCACCTTGATGCGCCGCCAGAACTCCTCGCGGATCTCCGGGATGCGCTCCAGCGCCTTGCGCAGACCGGCGTCGCTGCGCGCCATGCCGCAGAACTCCCACATCAGTTCACCGACTTCGCGGTGGAAGGAGTCGGGCGTGCGGTCGCCGTCGACGGACAGCAGCAGGTTCAGCCGGTCCTGCGTCTCAGCCAGCACCTCCTGGACCACGGGGTGTTCGTCGGTGACCTCGTCCTGGTGGGGGTTGCGGGCGAGGTAGTCGTTGATGGTCGCCGGCAGTACGAAGTAACCGTCGGCCAGGCCCTGCATCAGCGCGGACGCGCCGAGGCGGTTCGCCCCGTGGTCGGAGAAGTTGGCCTCCCCGATGGCGAACAGGCCGGGGACGGTGGTCTGCAGGTCGTAGTCGACCCACAGGCCGCCCATCGTGTAGTGCACGGCCGGGTAGATCCGCATGGGCACCCGGTACGGATCCTCGTCGGTGATCCGCTGGTACATGTCGAAGAGGTTGCCGTACTTGGCCTCGACGGCCTTGCGGCCCATGCGCTCGATGGCGTCGGCGAAGTCCAGGTACACGCCCTGTCCGCCGGGGCCGACCCCGCGGCCCTCGTCGCAGACGTTCTTCGCGGCGCGGGAGGCGATGTCGCGCGGGACCAGGTTGCCGAAGGAGGGGTAGATGCGCTCCAGGTAGTAGTCGCGCTCGTCCTCGGGGATCTGGTTCGGCGGCCGTTGGTCGCCCTTGGCCCTGGGCACCCAGATCCGGCCGTCGTTGCGCAGCGACTCGCTCATCAGGGTCAGCTTGGACTGGTGGTCGCCGGTGCGCGGGATGCAGGTCGGGTGGATCTGCGTGAAGCAGGGGTTGGCGAAGTACGCCCCGCGGCGGTGGGCCCGCCAGATGGCCGTCGCGTTGGAGTTCATGGCGTTCGTCGACAGGTAGAAGACGTTGCCGTAGCCGCCGCTGGCCAGGACGACGGCGTCCGCGAAGTAGGTGGAGATCTTCCCGGTGATCAGGTCCCGGGCGACGATCCCGCGCGCCCGCCCGTCGACGACGATCAGGTCGAGCATCTCGGTGCGCGGGTGCATCTCGACGTTCCCGGCGGCGATCTGCCGGCTCAGCGCCTGGTAGGCGCCGAGGAGGAGCTGCTGGCCCGTCTGGCCGCGGGCGTAGAAGGTGCGTGAGACCTGGACGCCGCCGAAGGAGCGGGTGTCGAGCAGGCCGCCGTACTCGCGGGCGAACGGCACGCCCTGTGCCACGCACTGGTCGATGATCTCGACGGAGATCTGCGCGAGGCGGTGCACGTTGGACTCCCGTGCCCGGAAGTCGCCGCCCTTGACGGTGTCGTAGAACAGCCGGTGGACGGAGTCGCCGTCGTTGCGGTAGTTCTTCGCCGCGTTGATGCCTCCCTGCGCGGCGATGGAGTGGGCGCGGCGCGGGGAGTCCTGGTAGCAGAACTGGACGACGTGGTAGCCCTGTTCGGCCAGGGTGGCGCCGGCGGAGCCGCCCGCGAGTCCGGTGCCCACCACGATGACCGTGTGCTTGCGCCGGTTGGCGGGGTTGACCAGCTTGGCCTCGAAACGGCGCTTGTCCCAGCGCTCGTTGACCGGTCCGGCCGGGGCCTTGGTGTCGGCGACGGGTTCGCCGGTGACGTAGTCGGTGTAGGTCATGTCAGCTCACCACTCCGGTCATGACGCCCACGGGTACGGCGATGAAGCCGGCCGTGAGCAGCAGCGCGAGGACGTTCGCGACGGTCTTCAGGGCGCGGTCGCGGGTGCGGCTGCCGACGCCGAGGGTCTGGGCGGCGCTCCAGAAGCCGTGCCTGATGTGCAGGCCGAGCGCGAGCATCGCGACGATGTAGATGACGTTGCCGTACCAGGTGGAGAAGGTGTCCACGACGTTCTGGTACGGGTGGCCGGGCTGGAAGCCGCCCGAGTGGACGGTGCCGGTGGTCAGGTCGAGGAGGTGCCAGACGATGAACAGGCCGAGGATGATCCCGCCCCAGCGCATCGTGCGCGTCGCGTAGCTCGCCCTGGCCTTCCTGTGCACGTACTTGCCGGGGCGCGCCTTGATGTCGCGGCGGCTGAGCTGGTACGCGGACACGGCGTGGGCGACGACGGCGGCGATCAGCACGACGCGGACCAGCCACAGCGTCCACTCGTAGTGCATGAACGGTTCGCCGACGGTACGCAGCCAGTGCGCGTAGTGGTTGAACTCCCCGGGCCCGAAGAAGATCTTCAGGTTGCCGATCACATGGGCGACCAGGTACAGCAGCATGATCACGCCGCTGACGGCCATCACCGTCTTCTTGCCGACGGAGCTGTCCCACACCGTGCGCGCCATCGACGGCCGTCGGTCCGTCCGCGTTGCCAGAGCCATGAGTCCTGACGTTAGGGCCGTTCGGCCCCATCGGTCCAAGACATGATCGACCTCGATTCCATAGGCTGCGGCTATCGTACGAGGATGCAGTTCCAGCAACTCCAGTACTTCGTGGCCGTCGCCGAGACCCGGCACTTCACCCGGGCCGCCGAACTGGTCCATGTCGCCCAGCCGTCGCTCTCGCAGCAGATCAAGGCGCTGGAACGGGAGCTCGGGGCGGATCTGTTCCGGCGCGCGCGGGGCAACATCACGCTCACCGACGCGGGTGAGGCGCTGCTGCCGCTGGCCCGCCGCATCCTGGCCGACGCGGACACCGCCCGGCAGGAGGTGCAGGAACTGGCGCAGCTGCGCAGCGGCCGGGTGCGGCTGGGCGCCACGCCGAGCCTGTGCACCGGCCTGCTGCCGGACGTGCTGCGCGCCTTCCACGACCGCTATCCCGGTATCCGGCTGCTGATCGAGGAGGGCGGCTCGCACGACCTCGTACGCGAGCTGGCGCGCGGCGCCCTGGACCTGGCCCTGGTGGTGCTGCCGCTTCCGACGCCGTCCCCGGCGCTGACGACGGTGGAGCTGCTGCGCGAGGACCTGGTGGTGGTCTCGTCACCGGAGGCACCCGCCCCCGGCGGCCCCGGCCGGCGTACCGTGCGCATCTCCGATCTGGAGGGCGAGCGCCTGGTGATGTTCCGGCACGGCTACGACCTGCGGGAGCTGACCGTGGCCGCGTGCCGCGCCGAGGGGTTCGAGCCGGGGTTCGCGGTGGAGGGCGGCGAGATGGACGCGGTGCTGGGGTTCGTGCGGGCGGGGCTGGGCGTCGCCGTCGTACCCCGGATGGTGGCGACGCGGACGGGCCGGGGGCTGCGGGTCACCCCGCTCGCCCGGCCCGGTCTGCACCGCACGATCGCTCTCGCGCACCGCAGCGACGTCGCTCCGCCGCGCGCGGCCAGGGAGCTGCAGCGGATGCTGTTGGAGCACTGAGCACCCGCCGCGCGGTCACCAGGTGGGGATGAAGCCACCGTCGATCACCAGGTCGCTGCCGGTGATGTTGCGGGAGCGGTCCCCGGCGAGGAAGAGGACCAGGTCGGCGATCTCGGCGGGCTGCGAGAAGCGGCCGGTGACGGTGGCCTTCGAGGCCTGCGCGACCACGTCGTCCGCGGTGATGCCGGCGGCGGCCGAGACCGTCTGCGCCACTCCGCCGCCGCCCAGCCACAGCTCCGTCTCGACGGGGCCGGGGCTGACGGTGTTCACGCGGATGCCCTTCGGGCCGACCTCCTTCGACAGCGCCTTGGAGAAGGCGACCAGGGCGGCCTTGCCCGCGCTGTAGTCGATGACCAGCGGGTCCGGGAGGGTGGCGTTGACGGAGCCGACCGTGATCACCGAGCCGTCGCCGGCGTCCAGCATGACCGGCAGCGCCGCGCGGGTGACCCGTACGGCGGTGAGCAGGTTCAGGTCGATCGTGCGCCGCCACTCCTCGTCGGTGACCGACAGGAAGCCGCCGGTGCGGGCGGGTGCCGAGCCGACGTTGTTGACCAGGACGTCGATACGTCCCCCGGCCGCGGCGATGAGTTCCCCGGCCGCGTCCGGCTCGGCGAGGTCGACCGGCACCCAGGTCACCGAGCCTTCCTTGACCAGGGTCTCCAGCCGTTCGGAGGTCGTGCGCGATCCCGCCACGACATGGGCGCCCGCCTGGGCGAGGGCCTCGACGATCGCCAGTCCGATGCCCTTGCTGGCGCCGGTGACGACGGCGGTCCTGCCCTGCAGTTCGCTGCTCATACTGTCCAACTCCCTTGATGTGAAAGCGAAATCAGGCGTGTGCGGTGTCATGGCCCTGGATGTCCTGCCGGTCCAGCCAGTCCAGCGCGTACTCGGCGACGGTCCGCCAGCCGTGGTCGACGGTGAGCGAGTGGCCGCGGTCGGGGAACTGCTTGAGCTCGGTGACGGCCGGCGAGTCGCCGTAGAGCTTGTAGGCGGAGCGGGTCACCACGTCCGGGACGGTGTGGTCGGCCTGCCCGGAGATCAGCAGCAGCGGGCCCCGGTCGGGGTTGCGCGTGGCGACCTCGGCGGCCGAGTGGCGGGTGAAGTTGGCGAACGCGGCCTCGAACAGCGGGCGGCCCGGCGAGGGGACGGTGAACCGCTCGTGCAGGGTGTCGGACTCGGCCTGCTCCAGCGCGTTGCCGAAGCCGTAGCGGAACTGCGCGGGGGTCAGGGAGACGGAGCGCTTGCGGTTGGCCGGGTTGCCCAGCACCGGGAAACCGGCGCGCAGTTGGGCCGGGGGAAGGGCCTTGACGCCCTTGATCTGCGCCGGGTCGACGGCGACCGCGGCCCGGGCCAGGCCCTTGCCGAGCAGCTTCTGGGCGATCAGCCCGCCGAAGGAGTGGCCGATCAGAACGGGCGGGGCGTCCAGGGAGCGGATGATGCCGGCGTAGTGGTCGGTGACGTCGTCGATGCCGAGCCCGGCGACGGCCTCCGGGTGCCGGCGCGCCTCGGCGACGGTGGCGGCCTCGCCGGGCCAGCCGGGGGCCACGGGCGCGTAGCCACGTTCCGTGGCCAGGTCGATCCAGGGCTGCCAGGACGAGGCGTGCAGCCACAGTCCGTGGATGAGGACGAGGGGGGTGCGCGATGTGGCCATGTCCGGCTCCTGAGGCCTCGGGACCGCCGAGGGGCGGTGCGTTGTCTTCACAGTGCCGCGACAGTCACTTCCGCCGATTGAGTCGAATGACTGCCGTCCGCGTCGCATGACTGCCGCCCGAGCCGGATGACTGTCGTCCGCGTCGCATGACTGTGGTCCGAGTCGCATGACCGTGGTCGCCGACTCAACGGGTCCGGCGACGGTGGCAGGCCTCCCGGAACGCGTTCAGGCTCCGTCCAGAGCGTCCCGCAGGGAGGCGCGGGAGGAGATGCCGAGTTTGGGGAAGATCCGGTAGAGGTGGGCGCCGACCGTGCGCGGGGAGAGGTAGAGCCGGGCGCCGATCTCCTTGTTGCTCAGGCCGCTCGCCGCGAGCTCGGCGATCTGCCTCTCCTGCGGGGTGAGCGCCGTGTCCGTGGCGGTGTGCCCGCCGGGCAGGCCGGAGGCTCGCAGCTCGGCCTGGGCGCGGCGCAGCCAGGGGGTGGCGCCGAGCCGTTCGAAGGTCTCCGCGGCCCGGCCGAGGGCCGTCCGGGCCGCCGTGCGGTCGCGGGTGCGGCGCAGCCACATGCCCTGCTCCAGACGGACCCGGGCCAGCTCGAAGGGGAAGCCGACGCCGGCCGGATGGGCGACCGCCCGCTCGAACAGCGACCCCGCCTCGGTGTCGTCGGCCGTCATCGCCAGCGCGGCGGTGGTCAGGAAGTCCAGGCGCGGGGAGATCGCGGGCAGTCCCTGGTCACGGGCCGCCTGCGCATGCGTCCTGGCCTGGTCGGAGCGACCGGTGTGCACGGCGGCCTCCACCAGGTCCAGCACTGTGCGCAGGGAGTGCTGGGAGTACGGCGTGAAGGTCCCGGGCGCGGTGAGGCCGCCGGCGTAGACGTAGGCGCTCTCGTAGTCGCCGGTGGTCAGGCCGAGGGCCGCGCCGGTGGCCTCGGCGAGCTGGGTGAGGTAGCCGACGCCGCGCGGGCGGGCCCAGCGGTCCACGCGGTCGACAGCCGCGCGGGCGGCGTCGGCGTCGCCGCGCCAGGCCGCGAGAAGGCCGAGGAAACCGTGGTACTGGTACTCGAACAGCCGATAGCCGTGGGCGACGGTGAGGGCGAGTCCGCGGCGGCCGGTCTCCTCGGCGGCGTCCCACTCGCCGCTGGAGATCTGGTCGAGCATGACGAGCTGCTGCAACGTCATCGCGTTGGTGACCGCGCCACTGCCCGTCTCCCGCTCGGCGACCCGGCGCACCAGCGTCCGGTACTCGCCCAGCGCGTCCAGGAAGTACGCGGCCACGCCGAGCCGCATCACGTCCCACGGCTGGCCGTCGCCGAGCTCGGCGAACGCGGCCAGAACCCGCTCGCGCGCGCCGGCGCCTCTGCGGGCCACATCGCCCCAGGCGTCCCGGTAGAGCGGGGTCGGGCCGCCGACGCGGTCCGTGTCCCGGTCCATCAGCTCGTCGCTCACCCGCCACAGGGCGGGGTCGGCGGAGAACATGCTGATGGCCAGCAGCAGGTTCAGCAGGCGTGCGCGGATCTCCTGGTCGGCGTCCGGCGAGAGCGCCTGAAGTTCCGCGGCGACCCTGCGGTGGGCGGAGCGGACGTCGCCGTCCTCGTAGAGCGCGGTGTAGGCGTACGTGATCACGGCCGTCGGCGACCGGCCCGCCCCGGCCAGCCGGTCGGAGGCCTCGCGCAGTTCGTGCGCCTGGTCCAGCAGGGCGGACTGGGCGGCGACGTAGGCGGCCTCGCCGAGGCGCCGGGAGCGCTGGGCCGCGGTGGGACTGAGTTCGGCGGCCCGGGTCAGCAGGCTGAGGGCGGCCGCCGAGCCGCCGCGCGCGGTGGCGGAACGGGCGGCGCGCTCCAGGACGACGGCGACCGACTCGTCCGGGTCCACGGTGGCCGCCGCGAGGTGGGTGGCGTGGCGTTCGAGTTCCTCGCGGTGCAGCCGGGCCAGGTCGGCGTGGGCGGCACGGCGTTCGTTGGGGGTGGCGGACTGCAGCAGGGCGGAGCGGACGAGCGGGTGGCGGAAGACCAGGTCGCCGGTGTCGGCGTCGGTGGTGAGCAGGCCGTGTGCGACGGCGCCGTCGACGGCGCGCAGCGGATAGCGGGCCCGGCCCGGCAGCGCGGCGGCGCCGGTGCCGTCGAGGGCGGCCCGCAGCAGCTCCGCGCGCTCGGCCCGGCCGAGGCCGGCGATACGGTCGCCGTACAGGCGCTCCAGCCGCCGGGACAACGGCAGTTCGGGCCGGTCGGCGGAGCCGTCCAGGGTGGCGGGCAGCTCCAGCAGGGCGAGGGGGTTGCCGCGGGCCTGGTCGAGGATCCGGCGCCGGGCCGGTTCGGGGAGGCCGGGACTGCTGGTGTCCAGCAGCCGGGCCGAGGCCTCGGCCGACAGCGGTGGCACCGTCAGTTCGGGCAGTCCGGCGCTGTCCCACGGCGACGGCGTGTCGGCCCGTACCCCCACCGCCATCCGCACGGCGTGCCCGGACAGCCGCCGCGCGATGAACCGCCCCACCTCCGCGCTCTGCGGATCCAGCCAGTGCGCGTCGTCGACCACGAGCAGCAGCGGTACGTCGCCGGAGGCCAGGGCCAGCAGATCCAGTACGGCGATGCCCAGGGCCATCACCGACGGCGGCTCCCCGGTGCTGCGGCCGAAGACGATGTCGAACGCCGCCCGCGTCGCCGGGGCCAGCGCGTCGGCATCGGCCAGCAGGGGGTGCAGCAACTGGTGCAGTCCCGCGAAGGCCAGTCCGGCCTCCGCCTCCACTCCGGCCGCCCGCACGACACGCTGCCCCAGCCGGGCCGCCTGTGCCGCCGCCACGTCCAGCAGCGCGCTCTTCCCCACCCCGGGCTCGCCCCGCAGCACGAGCGCCCGCCCCTCGGCGGAGGCGACGAGCCCGTCCAGCTCACCGACCTCCCGCTCCCGCCCCACCACCGAACCCACACTCGCCATGTGCACATGCTCCCCCTTACGGCCGCACCCCGCCGCCGAAATCCCACCCACCGCGCGCACACGACAAGGGACCGGCGCGACCACAGCCCCGGGACCGGCTCCACCGGGCTGCGGGGAGGCGGCCCGGGCTAGGACCGGCAACGCGGGCCGCCTCCCTGCCGGACGGACCGAGGACAAGGACGCACCACCGCCGTCCCGGACGGGCCGAGGATTGGCGACAGGGGCCGCCTCCCGGCCCGAGGGGCCGAGACTGCCGCGCCGAACGGGCCGGGGATTGGCGACGCGGGCGGTCGCCCGGCCGAACGGGCCGAGGGACAAGCACGCGCCACGCCGTCCCGGACGGACCGAGGATCGGCAGCGCGGGCCGCCTCCCGACCCGAGGGCGAGAAACGGGAGCGGACCGCCCACCCGCTCCGACGACCCGGACCGCCGCCCGGCCCGGAAGGGCGAAGGACCGGAACGGACACCGCCGCCGCCCGGTCCCGAGGGGCCGAAGGTCCGGAACGGACGCCTCCGCCTATCCCGGACCGGCCGAAGGATGAGAACGGGCCGCCTTCCTTCCCGTCCGGGACCGGCCGAGGCGCGGGAACAGACCGCCCCCGTCCCGAACGACACAGCGGCCCGACCCCGGCCGGAGGGGCCGAAAGCCCGGAACGGACGCCTCCGCCGTTCCGGAGCAGGCCGAGGGGCGGAACGGACCGCCACCCGTCCTGAACCACTCGGGCCGCCCCGGCCGGAAGGACCGAAGGTCCTGCCGCCCCGGCCGGAAGGACCGAAGGTCCAGAACGGACGCCGCCGCCCGGCCCGGACCAGCCGAGGGACGAGAACGGGCAGCCGCCGCAGTCCCGGACCGGCCGAAGGGCGAGGACGGACCGTCGCTCCCGCCCCGGACAGGACGGGAGGCGGGAACGGGCCGCCGCGCCCCTCACCGGACAGGACGGGAGGCGGGCATGGGCCGCCGCTCCCCCCGCCCCGCCCCGGCCGAGAGGCAGGCAGGCACGGACCGCCACCGTCCCGGACCGGCCGCGCCGTCGGTCGCCGGATCCCGGCGCCGACCCGTCAGCCCGTTGCGTCGACCAGTGCCAGTTCGTGCAGGCGGTCCGGTGGGCCCGGGCGGGCGTAGTACCAGCCCTGGGCCGTGTCGCAGCCCAGTATCCGCAACTGCTCGGCCTGGGCGCCGGTTTCCACGCCCTCCACGGTGACCGCGAGGTCGAGGCTGTGGGCGAGCGAGACGATCCCCTCGACGATCTTGAGGTCGACGGGGTCGGCCGGGAACTGCTGCATGCCCTGGGTGAAGGAGCGGTCCAGCTTGAGGATGCTGACCGGCAGGCGGCGCAGGTTGGCCAGGTTGGAGTAGCCGGTGCCGAAGTCGTCGAGGGCGATGTCGATGCCCATCTCGGCGAGCCGGCGCAGGGGTTTGAGCAGGTCGTCGTCCGCGCCGATCAACGCCGACTCGGTGACCTCCAGGCACAGGGCGTCCGGTTCGACGCCCGCGCGTTCCAGGATGTCGACGGTGTCCTGCACCAGCCCGGGGTGGGTGAGCTGGCAGGGCGAGAGGTTGACGTTGATGCGCAGCGGGCCCGCCTGGTCGTGCCGTTCCCGCCACTCCCGGGCCTGCCGTACCGACTGCTCCAGCACCCAGCGGCCGAGCGGCACGATGAGGCCGGTGTGTTCGGCGAGCGGGATGAAGCGGTCCGGGCCGAGGACGCCGTGCTGCGGATGCAGCCAGCGCACCAGGGCCTCGGCGCCCCGGACGCTGCCGTCGCCGAGGTGGACCAGCGGCTGGTACTCGATGAAGAACTCGTCCCGCTCCAGCGCGGCCGGCAGAGCGGTGGTCAGGCCGTGCCGGGTGATGGCGCGGGCGTCGGCCTCCGGGTCGGCCAGTTCGAAGCGGTTGCCGCCCGCCGACTTGGCCCGGTACATGGTGATGTCGGCGCTGCGCAGCACCTCGGCCGGGCTGCGCTCGCCGGCCGGCCCCTCGACGATGCCGATGCTGCCGCGCACGGTCAGCTCACGGCCGTCGATGCTGATGGGGGCGAGCAGTGCGCCCATGATGCGGGCGGCGAGGTCGTCGACCCCGCGCTGGGTGTCGGGGCCGGTGGTCAGCGCCACGAACTCGTCGCCGCCGAGCCGGGCGACCATCTCGCCGGGCGCGGTGGCGCAGGACTGCAGGCGGTCGGCGACCTCGACGAGCAGCCGGTCGCCGGCCGCGTGGCCCAGGCTGTCGTTGACGGTCTTGAAGCCGTCGAGGTCGAGGTAGCACAGGCCGAAGCGCTGGTCGCCGCCCGCGCCGAGGGCCTTCTCCAGGCGCTCGAAGAAGAAGGTGCGGTTGGGCAGGCCGGTGAGCGCGTCGTGGGTGGCCTCGTAGCGCAGGCGGAGGTTGAGCAGCCGGCGCTCGGTGGTGTCCTCCATGAGGGCGAGCTGGTACTGCGGCTTGCCGTCGGCGTCGCGCAGCAGGGAGACCGTCAGGTTGGTCCACAGGACCGTTCCGTCAGGGCGGTAGAAGGCTTTTTCGAGGTGGTAGTGCTCGCGCTCGCCGCGGACGAGCTCCTCGTACAGCGTCCAGGTCTGGGGCGCGTCCTCGGGGTGCGTCCACTCCTTGACGTTGCGGGTGCGCAGGGCGTCCTCGGGGATGCCGAACATGCGCAGCAGGGCGCCGTTGACCTGGAGGATGTTGCCGTCCAGGTCGGCCATGCCGATCCCTATGGCCGCGCCCTCGAAGACCGCGCGGAAGCGGGCCTCGGTCGCGTGCAGCGCCTGTGCCACCACGCCCTGCGCCTTCAGAGCGGCGGCGGAGATCGCCTCCTGCTCGGCGAGGGTCCGCTCGCGCAGCTTCTGGGCGAATCCGGCGGCCATGGCGTGCTGCAACCGGGCGCATCGGGCCCGCAGTTCCTCCCGGTCGCCGTCCTCGCCGCAGTAGAGCACCAGGTAGGCGTCGACGCAGTCGAGGGTCCGGCTGAGCGCCTCGGGGTCGGTGCAGTGGGCGGAGACGAGGGCGGCGCCCACCGCCCTGCCCTCGTCCGCGTCGAGCGGCCGTGCGTGCAGGGCCCGGCTCAACCGCCGGGCCAGCGGCAGGAGTTCCTGCTCGAACTCCGGCCGGGTCAGCGACGTGGAGGTCACGGGGAACACCGCCCGGCTCCAGATCGTCGCGAACCGGCGCAGTCTGTCCTCCGGCCCGTCCGGCTCCGCGGTCACGCCGTACGCCCCACGCCGGCGAACCCGGAGAAGGCGTAGGGATCCTCGTCCTCGGGCGCCGTATCCGGCCGCCAGTGCGGCATCGGCACCAGTCCCGGTTCCACCATGTCGTACCCCTCGAAGAACCGCGCGATCTCGTCGCGCGAGCGCATGATCAGCGGGTTGCGAATGTCCTTGTACACGTCCACCGTGCCCGCGGCCCGCTCCGGGGAGAGCGGGATTCCCTCGTACGAGGCATGGGTGAGGATCAGCATGCTGCCGGGCGCGAGCGCGTCGCGCAGCTGGGCCACCGCCTCGTACGGGTCGTCCTCGTCCTCCACGAAGTGCAGTATGGCAACGAGAAGCAGCGCCACTGGCCGATTCAGGTCGATCAGGCGCTCAACTTCGGCGCTGGCGAGGATCTCCTGCGGCTTGCGGAGGTCGGCGGCGACGACACCGGCGTCGTCGTTGCCCTCCAGGACCGCCTGGCTGTGCGCGACGGCCACCGGGTCGTGGTCGACGTAGACGACATGCGCGCCGGGGCTGGCGTTCTGGGCCACCTCGTGGACGTTGCCGAAGGTCGGGATGCCTGAACCGACGTCCAGGAACTGGGTGATGCCCTCTCCGGCCGCGAACCGCACCGCGCGGCGCATGAACGCCCGGTTCGCCTGCATGATCTTGGGCAGGCCCGGCATGTGCTCCATCGCCTTGCGGGCCGCCTCCCGGTCGACCTCGAAGTTGTGCGAACCGCCCAGGTAGAAGTCGTAGATCCGGGAGACGCTCGGCACCGAGATGTCGATGCTCCGTGGGGCCCAGGCGGGACGTTCCATCTATCTCTCCAGGGGCGTAGGCGATCCGGTGTTCGAGCTGAGGCTACTGATCGCCTGCCAACGGGGCGAGCCGAAACGGAAATTGACCGTCCGTTCCCGGTCACTGCCTGCGGCACGTGCCGCATTCGCCCGTCGAAAAGCGGCAAATCGCCGCGCACGAAAAGCGGTCCGCCCCCTCCGTGCGGTGCGGAGGGGGCGGACCTGCGATCGAACGCGCGTGGAGGTGCGGTCAACCCTGGGGAGGTGACGCCTACTTCTTCGGCGCGCCGATCGGCTTTCCGGAGGGGGCCATGACGTACCAGGTGCCGCCGACGCCCTGGCCGTTGGTGTCCCCCGGCTCGGTGTCGCCGGAGAAGGTGTACGCCGGCCAGCAGTCGACGGTCATCTGCTTGACGCCGTCGGGGCGGGTGAAGCCCATCAGGCCCTTCTTCTCGATGCCCTTGGTGTCGTTCGGGGCGACCGGGGCGACGGCCGGCCACTTCTCCAGGCAGGCTCCGGTGCAGTTGGAGATGACCTTCGGCCAGGCCACGTCCTTGACGAAGCGGTAGACCGTCATGCCGTTCTTGTCGACGACGATCTCGCCGAGCTTGGGGTCCTTGCGGACGGACAGGCCGGGCAGGCTGGCCAGGGAGGCCTTCTTGCCGGTCGGGGCCAGCGCGAACCACTTGCCGCCGACGCCCTGCCCGGTGACGTCCCCCGCCTTGGTGTCCTTCGCGTAGCGGTACGCGGGCCAGCCCCCGATGGTCAGCTGCTTGGTGCCGTCGGCCCGGGTGACCTCGCCGAGCAGGGACTTGTCGATACCGGCGCCGGCGGAGGCGTCGTCGGCGGGCACGGGCGGCCAGGCCTTGGCGCAGTCGCCGTCGCAGTTGGACTTGGGGGGCTCGGCCGTGTCCTCGTCGTAGCGGTAGAGGGTCAGGCCGGCGCCGTCGGTGAGCACCTTGCCGAGCTCCGCGTTGTCGGTGACGGCGAGCTTGCCCGCGGGGCCGCTCTGGCCGCCCGCGGCCTGCTGTCCGTCGGCGCCGTAGCCGTTGCCCGGGCTGGCGCTCGCGCTCGTACCGGCGCCCACGCTGCCGTATCCACCGGCCGGGGCCGTGGCGCCCACGTTCTGGCTGCCCACCGAAGAGGTGCCGCTTTCCTGGCCGCACGCGGTCGTAAGGGCCAGCATGGCCGCGGCGCCCACCACGAACGAGGCGCTCCGCCAGGAGGTCTTCATCGTCAACAACTCCCCATGATCACAAGGGTGTTGCAGCGCCCTGCTGCGCCGCCGCACGAGCATGGGTACGCATGAGACCTGCGGTTGTGTTCAACCGTCTCACAAATTTCTTTCCGCAACCCGCGCCACCCGCACGCCGACTCGCACACGAGTGCGCGTCACGGGCCCCACGGGGTTACGTCGATCAAACCGCCGCACGCCGCCATCCCCCGTTCGGGCCAAGTTGCGCGCACGTCGGCGTGTGGCGGCCCCGCAGGCCTCATGATCTTCGTCGTGCATGGACCCGAACCGACCCAAACCGCCCTTGCCGCAAGGCTGTTGACGCTGGCCGCGTTGACCTGGCTGCTCGTCGGGGCCCCGGCCGGCAGCGCGGCCGCCGACGCCTGCGCCTACGCGTCGACCGGCCCCGACGGCACACAGGCGGTGGCGGTCGCCGGGAGCCTCTCCTGGCCGACACCCCCGGCATGCCCGAAGCCCACTCCGCCCCCGCCGCCGCCTCCGACCCCGCCCTGCCCGACGCCGACGCCCACCCCCACGCCACCCCCGGCTCCGAGCCCTCCCCCGGCCCCCGAACCCCCGCCCCCCAGGCCGAAACCCACGCCGAAGCCGGTGCCACCGCCACCGCCCCCACCACGCCCCGCCGCACCGCGTCCGGCCCCGCCCCCTCCCCCGCCGCCCCCCGCCCCGGCTCCGCCACCCGCGCCGAAGCCGTCGCCCAAGCCCACCCCGCACCCGTCCGCGACCCCCGTGAGCTATCCGCGCTACCGGGCGCCCGCGCCGCACCGGCTCCGCCACGACGGCCCCTCGCCGCTCACCTTCGTCCTGCTCATCACCGCGCCCGCCGCGATCGCCGTCGCCGCGCTGCGCCCCCGCTGATTCCTGGAGGCACCTCTTGCCGGATTGGCTTGTTCTCACCCTCGCGATGCTGGCCGCGTGCGTCGTGGTGGTCGTCATCACCGTCGTACGCCACAAGGCCGCGCCCGAGGACGAGGACCCCAGCGAGACCCCCGACGTCATCGAGTACATGACCATGTGGATCGGCGTGGTGTACGCCATCGTCCTGGGCCTGGCCATCGCCGGGGTGTGGGAGGGCCGCAGCGCCGCCCAGGACCACGTCCAGACGGAGGCGGTGGCGCTGCACGAGATCTCGGAGCGGGTGCGGGTCTATCCGCCCGACGTCCGTGACCGCATCCGGGAGGATGTCAACGCCTATGTCGGACAGGTCGTCGACACCGAGTGGAAGACGATGGCCGACCACGCGAAGACGACCGCGCGCGGCGACGAACTCTTCGACCGCGTCCGCCACGACGTCACCGACTACCAGCCGGGGAACGACTTCGAGGCGCAGGCCTACCAGCCGCTGCTCGACCAGGTGACCACGGCCGCGCAGGCCCGCAGCGCCCGCACCGACTCCCTCGGGGCGACCATGCCGGGCGTGGTGTGGTTCGGGCTGCTGAGCGGGGCCGTGATCACCATCGGCATGGTCTTCGCCCTGCAGATCCGGCGCACCGCGCGCGAGCTGGTCCTCGCCGGGCTGTTCTCCGCCCTGATCGCCTTCCTGCTCTTCCTCATCTGGGACTTCGACGCGCCCTACAGCCGGGGCATCACGGCGTCCGCCGCCCCTTTCCTCAATCTCTTCCCGCACCTGAACGGCTGACAGTCACTCACCCGACGGGCCACCCGGACAAAGGGACCACGCCGTGCGTGTCCCCTGGGTGGCCCAGTGTTTTGCCCCATTCGCCCGACTGAGATCGCGCGGGCGCACACATGTTCCTAGCGTTTCGGTCATCGAGGTGCATTTATGGCGCAAGCGGAAACGGTCCGCAGCTGCTCCTCGGGGACCCGGAGGATTCACCATGCGCGCGATACGCGTCGCTTCGGCCGCACTGCTGGGCGTCGGCGCCCTCGCCTTCTCCGCAGCGCCCGCCGCCGCGAACGGCGGCGGCAATGTCACGCCGTTCGGCTTCAGCGTCCTGCCCACGACCATCGCGGCCGGCGGGCAGATCACCTTCCGGCTCGACAGGGACAGCGGCGGCTGCAAGGGGTCGGTGACCGTCTCCTCGGCCGTCTTCGACACCGTCACGATCCCGCGCGGACGCTCGTCCGGGACGGCGACGGTGGACGTGGACGCCAAGGCCATGGCGGTGTACCAGGTGACGTTCAGCTGCGACGGGATGAGCGGGTCGACGGATCTCACCATCGCCGGAGGCAGGCCGGCGGGCCCCACCCCGGTGCCGATCAACCCCGTCAACCCGGACCGGGGCGTGCACGCGGGTGAGGGCGGCAGCGTCGCCGGGTTCGACCTCCGGGAGATCGGTCTCGGCGCGGCACTGATCGCCGGCTCCGTCGGGGCGGCGTACCACTTCTCGCGGCGCCGCGGCCACGAGGACGGCGCCTGACCGGGACCGGTCACGCATGCCCCCGCCCCGGATCCTGGCCAGGATCCGGGGCGGGGGCCGTTCCACGTGCGATCCGCGCTCCGAAGGGGGAGGCGGTCAGATCCGCCTCTCCGCCCTGCGGCGCATCAGGAAGACCCCGCCGCCGACGACGGCCGCGGCCACCAGCCCGCCGCCGATGGCCATGTCGGTCGGGGTCGCCCCGGTGGAGGAGCTGCCGCCCAGGCCGCCACGGACGCCGCCGATCACGGTGTAGGCGGTCGGGTTGGTCAGGGTCTGGCTGCCGCAGGTGACCGTGATGCTGTGCGAGCCGGTGCGGGCGTTGGTGTTGACCGTCGCGGTGCCCCTCGACGTGTTGCTGTTCCCGACCCGGTTCAGCGTCGTGGACGGGAACGCGTCGGAGGTCGCCACGGCCAGCCCCGGGCAGCCGTCGACGGTGATGGTCAGCTGCCCGCCACGGGCGATGACGCTGGGCAGGGCAACGAGGTTGCTCAGGGTGATGGGCATGCCGTCGCGTGCGACGGCCGTCGGGGCGGCGAGCCCGAGGGTGGCGACCACGGCGGCCGAGGCCGCCAGGGCACGAGTGGTACGCATGTGATCCTCCGCGGAAGACGCCCCGGGTCCCGTCCCCGGTCGATCGGCGAGAAAGCGCCTCCCAGAAAGACCCTCAGTTGCCGTGCGGCGGCCCGCATTTCGGCGATGGTCCGTCCTGGTGAGAGGACACGCCGGACGACAACCGCACAATCGGATATCTCCGCAGGTCACGGACCGTCAGAAAATTCCTGGGAGTGGCAACTCGGATGGCGCACCGGCAACACGCGGGGCCACCCGTTCGGCTTGTGCCCCGTCGCCGGTCGCGTGCGCGGGACTTAGCGTTCTCGTATGCGCGAATGACGTGGCGACGGCCGCGTCGAGAGGGGAAGTCGAATGTCTGCGTTCGAGCTGGCCGAAGAAGAGGAGCAGCCGAAGAAGCGCGCTCCTTGGGGCGTGATAGCGCTTGTTCTGCTGACCGGCCTCGCGCTCATTCGGAACGGGTCGGGAGAGTTCGACGTGGGTCCGCCGCAGCCCGCCTCGGCGGCCGCGGCGGACAGCCGTGTCCCCGGCGGCACCTTCGCCAAGGTCCAGGCGTTGCCGTACGCCGTGCCCGACCGGGTCAGGATCCCCACGATCCGGGTCGACGCGCCGGTCATGCCGGTGGGCCTGGACTCGGACGGCTGGGTCGGCGCGCCGCCGCCGGAGGACCCGAACCTGGCGGGCTGGTTCACCGGCGCGGTGTCGCCCGGCGAGAAGGGCACCGCGGTCGTCGTCGGCCACGTGGACAACAAGTCGGGCCCCGCCGTTTTCTACGGACTCGGGGCCCTGAAGAAGGGAAATCGCATCGAGGTCGCCCGTAAGGACGGAAAGACGGCCGTGTTCGAGATCTACGGCATCGAGGTGTTCGCGAAGAACAACTTTCCCGGGGACCGCGTCTACGGCTCCAAGGGTGAGCCGGAATTGCGGGTCATCACCTGCGGGGGCGGTTTTTCGAAGCAGCACGGATACGACGGGAATGTCGTCGTCTTCGCCCGCCTGGCCGAGGTCCGCTGAGCGTTCCCCGGCCGGGCGGGCGGAATCCGCTCAGGCGTAGCGGCGCCTCGGCACGGTGAGGTGGTAACCGGAGTCCAGCAGGTGCGGCAGATACCGCCGCAGGGCCCGGACGCTCTGGGAGCGGTCGCCTCCGGCGTCGTGCGAGAGCACCACGACGCCGGGGGCGGCGCCGTCCTCCACGTGGTCGACGATGACGCGGGTGCCCGGGGTGGTCCAGTCCTCGGTGTCGACCGTCCAGGCCATGGGCTCCATGCCCAGTTCGGCCTCGATCTGGAAGACCGAGCGGTTCCACGCCCCGTACGGCGCACGGAACCACAGCGGACGCTCCCCGTAGGCCTCCTCGATGACCTTGCTGGTGCGCTGCAGCTCCGAGTGGATCCGGCTGCGGCTCAGCCGGGTCAGCAGGGGGTGGGACCAGGTGTGGTTGCCGACGACGTGGCCCTCGTCGGCCATCCGGGCCAGCAGGTCCCGGTTCCAGTCGGCCTGCTCCCCGCACACGAAGAACATGGCGCGGACGTCGTGCTCGGCCAGGGTGTCCAGGATGTGCGGCGTGTAGCGGGGGTCGGGCCCGTCGTCGAAGGTCAGCACCATGGTGCGACCACGCCCCGAGATGCGCAGGAACGGCTCGTGCCGCACCGCGGTACGGGCGGCCGTCCGTTGCGGTGGTCCGTACCCGGTCAGGGGCTGGAGACGGTAGGCGGAGGGGGAGAGCATGGGTCGTGCCTGCGCGCCGGCGGCGGAGGCGGCCGTGCGCGCCGGTTCGTCGCCCGCGCCCAGCGTCAGCGCGCCGGCGGTGCCCGCGGCACCCAGAGCGGCGGCGCCGGCGATCAGCATTCCGCGCCGCGTGAGGAACTGATCCTTCTTCATGACTCATCAGTCGCCCGGCGGAAGGCCGACTCCCACAGCGACACCGCGCCGGCGGCGGGAAAGCACCCGCTCGGCCCAACGGGAGGGGGCACGGTCAGCGGCGTCGCACCAGCGGGAAGGGCAGCGTCTCCCTGATCGTGCGGCCGGTGAGGAACATGACCAGCCGGTCCACGCCGATGCCGAGGCCGCCGGTAGGCGGCATCGCGTATTCGAGGGCGTCGAGGAAGTCCTCGTCCAGTTCCATGGCCTCGGGGTCTCCCCCGGCGGCGAGCAGGGACTGGGCGGTCAGCCGGCGGCGCTGCTCGACCGGGTCGGTCAGCTCCGAGTAGGCGGTGCCCAGTTCGGTGCCGAAGGCGACCAGGTCCCAGCGCTCGGCGAGCCGCGGGTCGGCTCGGTGCTGCCGGGTGAGTGGGGAGACGTCGGTCGGGAAGTCCTTGTAGAAGGTGGGCAGCTGGGTCCTGTCCTCGACCAGCCGTTCGTACATCTCCAGTACGACGTCGCCGCGGCCGTCGTCGGGGGTGTACGGCACTCCGGCGCGGTCGCAGATCCGCCGCAGCGCGGGCAGTTCCGTGTCCGCGTCGATCTCCTCCCCGACGGCCTCGGAGATCGCGCCGTGGACCGTCCTGACCGGCCACCGGCCGGAGATGTCGTACTCCTTGCCGTCCTTGCGGGCGACGGGTGTGCCGAAGGCGGCGGTGGCGGCGCCCTGGATCAGTTCGCGGGTGAGGTCGAGCATCACGTCGTAGTCGGCGAAGGCCTGGTAGGCCTCCAGCATGGTGAACTCGGGGTTGTGCTTGTAGGAGACGCCCTCGTTGCGGAAGGTGCGGCCCAGCTCGAAGACCTTCTCCAGGCCGCCGACGCACAGCCGCTTGAGGTACAGCTCGGGGGCGATGCGCAGGTACAGGTCGAGGTCGTAGGCGTTGATGTGGGTGGTGAAGGGGCGGGCGTTGGCGCCACCGTGGATCTGCTGGAGCATCGGTGTCTCGACCTCCAGGTAGCCGCGGTCCAGCAGTCCCTGCCGCAGGGCCTGTACGGCGGTGGAGCGGGCGCGCACGAGTTCGCGGGCGTCGGGCCCGGAGATCAGGTCGACGTGGCGCAGCCGGACCTTGGCCTCGGGATCGGCCAGGCCCCGGCGCTTGTCGGGCAGGGGGCGCAGGCACTTGCCGGTCAGCAGCCAGTCGGTGACGAAGACGGTGGGTTCGCCCTTGTCGCTGACGCCGGCCCGGCCGGTGGCGGTGATGTGGTCGCCGATGTCGGTGTCGGCGGTGAACCGGTCGAGCGCGGGACCGGACTCCGAACGGGTCAGCGCCAGTTGGTGATCGCCCGACCAGTCGCGCAGGACGACGAAGACGATGCCGCCGAAGTCGCGGACGAGCATGATCCGGCCGGCGACGGTGACGTGCTCGCCCTCGGGGACGTCGGCGAGGGCGTGGGTGCGGGCGGGGACGCCCACCGGGTAGGGGTCGATGCCCTGGGCCCGCAGACGGTCCAGTGTGCGGTGCCGGACGCGGACCTGTTCGGGCAGGCCGGCCGGCGAATCGTCGGGCCCGGCCTCGCCCCCTCCGTCGAGGCCGAGCGCCGACAGCGACGGCAGGCCCTCCGTCGTGGCGGGCCTGGGCGCACCCTTCGAGTGCCCCTTTCCCCAGAGTTTGCGCAACGACGGGACGGAAACGAAGCCTTCGGCGATTCCGGAGGCCAGGCCGATCCGGGCGAGGGCGCCCGCGTCGCCGTAGCAGATGAAGCGCGGGTACCACTGCGGGTGGTACTTGGCGTTGGAGCGGTAGAGGGCCTCCAGCTGCCACCAGCGGGAGAAGAACAGCAGCAGCCGGCGCCACAGCCGCAGGACCGGTCCGGCGCCGATGCGGGAGCCTTCCTCGAACACCGAACGGAAGGCGGCGAAGTTGAGGGAGATCCGGCGCACTCCCAGCTTCGGGGCCGCGGCGCACAGTTCGGCGACCATGAACTCCATGACGCCGTTGGGGGCGGTGCGGTCACGGCGCATCAGGTCGAGGGAGACGCCGTCGCGGCCCCAGGGGACGAAGGAGAGCAGGGCGAGCAGGCGGCCGTCGCCGCCGAGGGCCTCCACGAGGAGGCAGTCGCCGTCGGCCGGGTCACCGAGGCGGTCCAGGGCCATGGAGAAGCCGCGTTCGGTCTCGGTGTCGCGCCAGGCGTCGGCCTTGTCGACGATCTCCTCCATCTCCGCGTCGGTGAGGGCGGAGTGGCGGCGGATGCGGCTGGTGGCGCCGGTGCGGCGGATGCGGTGGACGGCCTGCCGGGTCACCCGCATGTCGCGGCCGTCGAGGTCGAAGTCGGCGACGTCGAGGATCGCCTCGTCGCCGAGCTCGAGCGCGCCGAGGCCGGCGCGGGCATACGCCCTGGCGCCGTCCTCCGAGGCGCCCATCGCCGCCGGCGCCCAGGCGTGCCGGCGGGCCACGTCCTGCCAGGCGGCGATGGCGTGCGGCCAGGCCTCCCGGTCGCCGACCGGGTCGCCGCTGGCCAGGCAGACGCCGGCCTCCACGCGGTAGGTGACGGCGGCCTTGCCGCTGGGCGAGAAGACGACGGCCTTGTCGCGGCGGGTCGCGAAGTAGCCGAGGGAGTCGTTCTCGCCGTAGGCCCCGAGCAGGGCGCGGATACGGGGTTCCTCGTCGCCGTGCAGGGCGGATTCCATGCGCTGGGAGCGGAACAGGGTGGCGGCCGCGTTGAGGAGGGCGAGGGCGCCGAACAGGCCGAGCAGGAAGTACAGGGCGCGGGGCGGGCGGCCGTCGAAGGAGCGGGCGGAGACCAGTCCGCCGCAGACCCGGTTGGCGGCCCACAGCAGGCGCTGGCCCCAGGGCAGGGTGCCGGGGAAGAGCTCGACCAGGCCCCAGCCGGCGAGGATGCCCAGGGCGAGTCCGGCGATCAGGACGCCGACCGCCCGGCGTACGGCGGCGCGGCGCGAGGCGGCGTAGAACTCCCGGCGGGCGACGATCAGCACGACGAGCAGGAGTCCGCAGACGACGAGCGACGGAAGGGCCTCGGCGTACAGGCCGAGCAGTACGTCGACGGCGTCGTCGACGACCAGCAGCCCCAGGTAGACCACGACCAGCCACCAGGCGACCTTCTTGCGCGCGGCGGTCGCGCCGGCCAGCAGCAGGAGGAAGACGGCGTAGGCGAGGTTGGCGCTGACCGGGACGGTGATCAGGTCGAGGAAGCGGACGATCGGCCGCAGCAACAGGCGCAGGGGCGGGATGAGGGCGAGCAGGACGCAGAGGACGGCGAGGGCGCCGAAGAAGGTCGCGAAGGCCTCCGGCACCTTGCTCATCGGGCCGCTTCGGGGCTGCGGTGTCGGGCTCGTCGCTTCCTTGCGCGCGGAGGCCTCCGCCGTGGCACTCATGTACCGACTGTAGGAAGTTCCCGGCCACCACGCTCCCCCAGAGGTCCCGCGCACCGGGCGGACCTGGGCCTTCCGATAACCTCACAGCCGTGACGGAACAGCACTCGCACCAGTTCGAGCGGGGCACCGACGGGCCCAAGGTCATCGTCGTCGGCGTGGACGGCTCCGACTCCTCCCTCCGGGCGGCGGCATATGCCGGAGGCCTGGCTCGGCGTCAGCGGGCGCTGCTCGCCGTCGTCTACGTCCAGCCGGTGATGGCGGCGGGCGCCGCGATGGGGGCGCCGGTGGCGGAGACGACGGACGAGATCGCCGAGGACCTGGTCAAGCAGATCCGCGAGGCCACCGAGCGCACGAAGGGGATATTCGACGTGCGCTGGGAGTTCCACACCTTCCGCGGCGACCCCTACGGCGGTCTGGTGAAAGCCGCGGACGAGCTCAAGGCGGACGCGGTGGTGGTGGGCGCCTCGGAGCAGGCGGGCCATCGGATCGTGGGGTCGGTGGCGGTGCGGCTGGTCAAGGCGGGGCGTTGGCCGGTGACGGTGGTGCCGTAGCACCGGCGGGGGGTCAGAGTCCGCGGAGGAAGTCGAGCAGGATGCGGTTGAAGGTCTCCGGCTTCTCCATGTTCAGGTAGTGGCCCACCCCCTCGATGGTCTCGGCGCGCCCGTCGGGGACGGCCTGGGCCAGTCGTTGTGCCGCGTCGAGGAGTTCGACGGGCTCCAGGCTGCCGTTGACGGCGAGCACGGGGACGTCGATCTTCGGCAGGCGGGACCAGGAGTCGGTCACCCGCACCAGCCAGTCCGTCTCTCCGGGCGTGTGCTTCGACATCGTCCGGAAGGCCATCTCCCGCAGCCGGTGCCCGATGTCGGGGTCGACGTCGTCGGCGCCGCGGTGCTCACCCGGCACGACCCGCAGGAAGGCGTCGAGCCACCCCTCGAGGTCGCCGGCGCCCAGGGTGCGCGCGTACTCGGCCTGGATCCCCCGCGTCCAGTCGTCCGTGTACTGCCAGTCGCCGGTCGCGGCGCCGCAGGTGACGACCGCCCGGACCAGCTCGGGGTGCTCCAGCACCGTGTCGGTGGCGATCACGCCGCCCATCGAGACGCCCACGACGACCGCGGGACCGACGTCGAGGTGGCGCAGCAGCGCGGCGAGGTCGTCCGCCCAGCGGAAGGGGCCGGTCGCGTTGGCGGAGGAGCCGTGGCCGCGGGTGTCCGGGGCGATCACGCGGTACTCGGCCGCCAGCGCCGGTATCTGGTCCCGCCAGACGCGGTGGTCGACGTATCCGGGGTGGAGGAGGACCACGGGGTCGCCGGAGCCGATGTCGAGGTAGGCGAGGTCGCCGTCGGAGGAGGGGAAGAAGCGGAGATCCGAAGCAGCAGTCATGACAACCAAGGTGTCATCTTGCGGAGATTTTGGCAACCAAGGTGTCATGATGGTCGGGTGAACGACAGCGACGACCCCCTCGCCCCCGACGAGCTGGGCCACCGCGTCGCGGAGGTCTTCGACCTGGTCGGCCCGCTCTACCGGCGCGCCCTGCGCAAGCTGGAGCAGGGCGAACCGGCCGAAGGCGCCTCCGTCGGGGTGCGCTCGGTGCTGGATCTGCTGCGGCTGAGCGAGCCGATGACGGTGCCGCAGATGGCCCGCGTCCTGGCGCTGAGCCGGCAGTTCGTCCAGCGCATGGTCAACGACGCGACGGCGCGCGGCTGGACGGAGGTCACGCCCAACCCCGCGCACCAGCGCTCCTCCCTGATCCGCCTCACCGAGGAGGGCAGGGTGGCCATCACCGCGATCCGCGCCCGCGAGCGGGCCCTGAACCAGCAGGTCGGCGGCGGCCTGACCGACGCCGAACTGACGGCCTGCACCAAGGTGTTGCGGGAGATGCTCAAGCTCTTCGAGCAGGCCGACACCGACCAGGAGTGACCTACTTCCCCATCACCAGGCCGTCCTTGGCCGCACCCCGGCCGAGGACGACGTCCCGGATGCGGTCGCGCACCCCCTGCAGGCCGGCGCCCTGGCCGATCGCCCGGTTCAGGTCGACCACCCGCCCGGCGTCGACGTCGAACATCTGCGGGATGAACTCGGCCCTGGTCACCTCCCAGCGCCCGCCCGGGCGGGCCGGCGGCGCGAAGGTGAAGCGGCCGAGGGTGGACTGGTCGCCGCGCGGGTCCTGGACACCCTGCTGGTTGTACATCTCGCCGGCGATCTGGTCGCCCATGCCGTAGATCACCCAGGTGCCGTTGACCTTCTCGTAGGCCTGTGGGACATGGGCGTGGGTGCCGAGGATCAGGTCGATGTCGGGGCGGCCGCCGGTGCGGGAGGCGGTGAGCGTGCGGGCCAGGTCGAGCTGCTGCCGGTCCGGTTCGTCCTGCCACTCGGTGCCCCAGTGCAGGGAGACGACGACCACGTCGGCGCCGGCCTGCCGGGCGGCCCGGGCGTCCGCGACGATCCGGCCGGGGTCGATGAGGTTGACGGCCCAGGGCTCGCCCGCCGGCATCGGGATGCCGTTGGTGTCATAGGTGTAGGCGAGGTGGGCGACCTTCGCCGGGCCCGCCTGGAGGATGGTGACGGTGTGCGCCTCGCCCTCGGTGCGCGCCGAGCCCGCGTGCCGTACGCCCGCGCGGTCGAGGGCGTCGAGGGTGCGGCCGATGCCCGCGGCGCCGTCGTCGAGGCTGTGGTTGGAGGCGGTGGAGCAGCCGTCGTAGCCGGTGGCGGCGAGGCCTTGGGCCACTTCGGGCGGGGACTTGAAGACGGGGTAGCCGGTGTAGTCGCCGTTCTCTCCGTAGACGGTCTCCATGTGACACAGCGCCAGGTCGGCGCGGGAGACGATGGGTTTGACCCCGGCGAGCATAGGACGGAAGTCGTAGCGGCTGCCGCCTCCGTCGAAGCGCGCACGGTCGATGATGGAGGAGTGCGGGAGGACGTCGCCGGAGGCGACGAGTGTGAATCCGCGTGCGGGGGCCGGGGCCGGCCGTCCGGCCCGGGGCGCCGCTTCGTGGTGCTGGGCCTGGCAGGCGGCGCCCCCGGCGAGGACGGCCGTGAGGGCCAGGGCAACCTGCTGTCTGCGTGCAATCATCAGCTCACCCCACTGTGGTCATATTTACTGACAAAAGGTACGAACTGGACGACTCCGTCCCTGGCTTCGACCCGCCGATTAGCCCGTCCGGCACGCGGGAGGGCGATCCGGCCCTGTGTGAACGGGCCGTCACGGACCGTTCGTCGTACCGTTCGTCGACGCGATCGACCGTCCGCCGCAGATCCCGGCGCGGCCCCTGTCCCGAATCCGCCCCCTGCGATGCCATACGCGCATGACGGCCGGAACCACCCTCACGAACGGGACGACCGCCGAGCACGAGCTCGCCGCACTGCAGCGGGAGCACGGCCGGCCCCTCTTCGCGCTCCTGCTCCGGCTCTGTGACGGCGACCGGCAACGCGCCGAGGACCTGGTGCAGGAGACCCTCGTGCGCGCCTGGCAACACCCCGAGGCGCTGCGCGCCGACGACTTCGAGTCGGTACGGCCGTGGCTGATGACCGTGGGACGGCGGCTGGCCATCGACGCGCGGCGGGCCCGGCAGGCTCGGCCGGCCGAGGTCGGCGACGCGATCCTGGAGAACTCGCGGGTGATCGCCGACCACGCCGAGCGGGCCGCCGCCGCGCTCGACGTGCGCGAGGCTGTGAAGACACTCACTCCCGAGCATCGCGAAGTCCTGGTGCTCGTGTACTTCCAGGGGGCGAGTGTGGCGGAAGCCGCCGAGGCCCTCGGAATCCCTGCCGGTACCGTGAAGTCCCGCGCGTACTACGCGCTGCGCGCCCTGCGCCGGGTGCTTCCCGGATATGCGGCCGACCTGCGGTGAAACCGACGGCTCAGTCAAACCTCCGTAAAGCGCCTTGCTGAGGACCCCGGTTGAGTAATCGGCTGTCCTCATCCGTGTTCCGGATGGGAGCGCGGCACCGGGAAACCGGCGCCGCGGTCCCAGGGCCCGGGTGCTCGGGCAGACGCGCACGCACCGGAGGAAGGCAGGAAGGGATGCTGGACAGAGGTCAAGAGAGCACGGACGGCGCCGGCGGGGAACTGGTCGTCCCCATGGCCTGGTTGTACGCCGAGTACATCGCCGACGAGCTGTTGCGCACGGGCGACCTGATGCCGCCGACATCCATGGAGTTCCGCGCCGGGCGCGACGCCCTGGCCCTGACCGTCTTCCTCTCGGACACCGACGGCGAACTCTCCGGTATCCGGGTGGTGTCCCAGCTGGAGACCTGGCTGTCGCTGACGGCCTACGACCAGCCGTGGCAGGACTGGGTGCGTGAGCGGATGGCCGATCTCGGCGCCGTGGCGGCCGCTTCGGGCGGGCCCGCGCCCGACCTGGAACTCGCGGCGGCGGCCTGGCGCTGGCTGGAGGAGACCGAGTTGCTCGCGCCCGATCTGAACGCGGTGCCCGGCGGCGCCGTAGGGGTCGGCGAGGACGAAGGTCCGAAGGTGTGGACGAAGGCGTGGCAGCTCGGACTGCCCCTCGGTCATCTCGCCATCCACCTTTTTTAGCCGTGTTTCGATCCGGACCAATCCTCGTGCCGGGCCGCTCCGAATCCCTTGGTTGCGATTCCCCTGAGTCTTGAGTGATTCGGCGGTCTGGTCCGTACCGGTGGGAGCAAGGAGTAACCCAACCCGCACCCAACGGCACGAGGTTTCGGCATGAGGTCCCAGGAGAGGCATCGCGACGTCGCCGCGTACGCGCTCGGCGTGCTGGACGAGGCGGACGCCTTCCGCTTCGAGGACCACCTCATGGAGTGCGCGCGCTGCGCCGCTCACGTGACCGAGTTCGGGCCCGTCACCCGGCAGATGATGCTGTACCGCCGGTCGACGCCTCGGTTCGTGAGCCCCATGACCAGCCCCGGCCCCCAGCTGCTCGACAAGCTGATGGCCGCGGTGGCCAACCGGCACCGGGCGACGCGGCGGCGTTTCCTCTACGGCCTGGCCGCCTCGGTCGCCATCGCCGCGGCCGCCCCCGGCATCATGATGCTGGCCAACGGCGGCGACGGCGCCGTGAGGATGGCGGCGACCGACGCGAAGACGGGCGTGTGGGCCCAGGTGACGACGGCGGACGCGGACATGGGCAGCAATGTGGAGCTCGAGGTGAAGGACGCCGCGGGCCCGCGGGCCTGCCGGCTGGTCGCCGTCGGCCGCGACGGCTCCGAGCAGATCGTGACCAGTTGGACGGTCCCGGACCACGACGCCCGCCCGATCACGATGCGGGGCAGCACGGCCATGCACATCGCCGAGATCGCCCGCTACGACCTGCGGACGGCGCAGGGCCAGCACCTGGTGACGCTGGACGCGCACTGAGCGGGCGGCCCTCCCCCGGCCCGCCGCCTACTTCAGCAGCCGCGACATCCTGCGGTCCGCCAGCGGCTTGCCGCCCGTCTGGCAGGTCGGGCAGTACTGCAGGGAGGAGTCGCTGAAGGAGACCTCGCGGATGGTGTCGCCGCAGACCGGGCAGGGTTCGCCGGTGCGGCCGTGGACCCGCAGACCGCTCTTCTTCTCCGCCTTCAGCCGGCCCGCGGCCAGGCCCCTGGAACGCTCGACCGCCTCGGTGAGGGTGGTGCGCAGGGCCTCGTAGAGGCGGGTGGTCTCCTCCGGAGTGAGGGACGCGGCCAGTTTGAACGGGGACATCTTCGCCGCGTGCAGGATCTCGTCGCTGTAGGCGTTGCCCACCCCGGCGATCAGGCTCTGGTCGCGCAGGGCGCCCTTGATCTGGCGTCGCTCGGACTTGAGGAGCTTGGCGAACGCCTTCTCGTCGAAGGTGTCGGCGAGGGGATCCGGACCGAGCCGGGCGATGCCGGGGACCTCGTGGGGGTCCCGGACGACGTAGACCGCGAGACGCTTCTGGGTGCCGGCCTCGGTGAGGTCGAAGCCCTCGCCTGTTTCCAGGGCCACACGCAGGGCGAGGGGGCCCTTGCCGGGGCGGGGCGGGCCGTCGGGCAGCCGGTCCCTCCACTGCAGCCAGCCGGCGCGGGCCAGATGGGTCACGAAGTGCGGGCCGCCCTCGGTGGCGAGGTCGAGGAACTTGCCGTGCCGCCGCACGGCGCCGACCTCCCGGCCCTCGACGGCGGAGAGCGGGGGGTCGTACGTCTTCAGGACGCTGATCGCGACGGGCAGCACCCGCACCATCTCGTGTCCGACCAGGTGCTCGGTCAGGAAGTCCTTGAGCGCTTCCACCTCGGGGAGTTCCGGCATACGTCCAGGGTGCCACCCGGCACCGACAGCGCCAGGCGGACCGGCCGGGTCACGGCATCAGGAACTCGCACCACACGCACTTGCCGCCGCCCCGCGCCTCCACACCCCACACGTCCGTGAGCAGGTCGACCAGGAGCAGGCCCCGCCCCGAGACGCCCGACTCCCCCGCCTCGCGGCGACGCGGCAGGGCGCTGGAGGAGTCCTCCACCTCCACGCGCAGCCGCCGTTCGCTGCCCGTGAGCACCCTCAGGGTGAGGATCGCGGAGCCCTCGGTGTGCATGAGCGCGTTGGTGATCAGCTCGTCGGCGACCAGTTCGATCTCGTCGGCACGGTCCCTCGCTCCCCAGGCGCGGACCGCGGCCCGGATCATGTGGCGGGCCTCGGTGAGCGCCTCGGGGTCGCCGGGTGCCACGTGCTGCTGGAGCCGGCCGCCGGAGCGGGGGGCGTCCAGGCCGCGGCGGCGCAGCAGGAGCAGGGCGACGTCGTCGTCGCCGCCGCGTTCCTCGGCGACGTCGATGAGGCAGTCCGCGAGGTCGCGTACGTCGTCCGGGCCGGCGGCGATGAGGGCGGTGAGGGTCCGCATGCCGTCGTCGAGGTCGGCGCCGGGCTGCTCGACCAGGCCGTCGGTGCACAGCATCAGGGTGTGACCGGGGTCCAGTTCGATGGTTCCGACCGGGTACTCGAGGCTGCCGAACTCGGCGGACAGGCCGAGCGGAAGGCCGCCCGGGACCGGGATGCGGTGACAGCCGCCGTTCTCGTCACGGATCAGCGGGTCGATGTGGCCGGCCCGGACCACCTGGACGACCCCGGTGGACAGGTCGGCCTCGGCGTACAGGCAGGTCGCGAAGCGGTCGGTGTCGAGTTCGTGGAGGAAGACCGAGGCGCGGGCCATGACGGTGGCCGGGGTGTGGCCCTCGGCGGCGTAGGCGCGCAGCACGATGCGCAGCTGGCCCATGACGGCGGCCGCGTGCGTGTCATGGCCCTGGACGTCGCCGATGACGGCACCGACCCGCCCGCCGGGCAGCGGGATGAGGTCGTACCAGTCGCCGCCGATGTCCCGGCCGAGGGAGGCCGAGCGGTAGCGGACGGCGACGTCGGCGCCGCGGACGCTGGGGATCGTGCGCGGCAGCATGGCCTGCTGGAGGCCGGTGGCGAGGTCCTTCTCCTGTTCGTAGAAGGTGGCCCGCTGCAGACTCTGCGCGATGCTGCTGCCCAGGGCGAGCAGGACGTCGCGCTCGTCGGGCGAGAAGCCGCGCCGGTCGCTGTAGAGCAGGCCCATGGCGCCGATCGGGCGGGCCTGCACGATCAGCGGCAGATAGGCGGCCGCGGTGATGTCCAGGTCGGTGATGTGCGGCCACAGGATGGGGTAGCCCTTGGCGAACTCCTCGGGCGACTCGATGAAGCGGGGCTTGAGGGTCCTCACGACCTCGCTCATCGGGTAGGGCTCGTCGATCCGGGTGACGAGGGTGCCGGGCACGAAGCTGCCCTCGGGGCCCTCGGCGATCAGCCGGATGCGGCCGGCCTCCACCAGGCCCATGACCAGGCTGGTGGCGCCCAGGTGGGTGAGGCCCTGGGTGTCCTTGAGGACGTCGATCACGTCCTGCACGGTGCGGGCGTGGGCGAGTGCGGCCGTGGTGAGCTGGACGACGCTGGACTGGTCGCGCCGGGCCTCGTCCTGGGCGGTCCGCTCCTCGTGGGCGGCGAGCTCGGCGAGTTCCTGGGTGGCGTCGCGGACGATGCCGATGATGCGGCGCGGGCGGCCCGTCTCGTCACGCCGGATGTAGCCCTGGGTGTGGGTCCAGCGCAGGCCGCCGTCGCGGCGGCGGATGCGGAAGTAGGCGCCGTAGTTCTCGCTGCCGTCCTTCATGGCCTGGGCGACCAGGGCGTCGAGACGGTAGGCCTCGGCGGGCGGGACCCGGACGGAGAGGTGCTCGGGGTGGCCGTCGTACTCGTCGGGGCGCAGGTCGAAGACCTCGTGGGCCTGGGCGTCCATGTGGAAGAGGCCGGTGTCCAGGTCCCAGTCGAAGCTGCCCATGCGGTTGAGCGCCAGGATCGGAGCCGGGTGGGCGTGCCAGTCGTCCGGGAGTGACAGGGCGCTCGCTCCCCGATCAACCATGGAGCCACCTTGCCAGGGTTTGCCCGAATCTTCGACCGGGACGACAGGACGTGTTCGTCGTATTTCGTTCCACGGCCGTGCCGCGATCACCACTCGGCTTACACAGGCGGAGGATGGTTACACGGAGCGTGACATGAGGTTCCGGCGCGACACTGGAGTGAGGAGCGCACGGTCGTGGACTGGTTCACCGCACCCGAGTACTGGACGAGCCGGCTGGTCTTCCAGCGGGCTCTGGCCGGCGTGTACTTCGTGGCGTTCCTTTCGGCGGCCCTTCAGTTCCGGGCGCTCATCGGCGACAGGGGCATGTTGCCGGTCCCCCGTTTCACCGCCCGGGTGCCCTTCCGGCGTGCCCCCAGCCTCTTCCTGCTCCACTACTCCGACCGATTCTTCGCGGCCTGTGCCTGGACGGGCTGCGCGGTCGCCGCCGCGCTGGCCGCGGGCCTCGACTCCCGACTCCCGCTGTGGGCGGCGATGTTGCTGTGGCTGCTGCCCTGGCTGCTGTACCTGTCGATCGTCAACGTCGGCCAGACCTGGTACGCGTTCGGCTGGGAGTCCCTGCTCCTGGAGGTCGGCTTCCTCGCCGTCTTCCTCGGCAACGACGAGGTGGCCCCGCCGATCGTCGTGCTCTTCCTGCTGCGCTGGGTGCTCTTCCGCGTCGAGTTCGGGGCGGGACTGATCAAGATGCGCGGCGACGCCTGCTGGCGGAAGCTGACCTGCCTCGACTTCCACCACGAGACGCAGCCGATGCCGGGCCCGCTCAGCTGGTTCTTCCACCATCTCCCGGCGCCCGCGCACCGGGTCGAGGTGGCCGCGAACCACGTCACCCAGCTCGTCGTGCCCGTTCTGCTGTTCGCCCCTCAGCCGGTCGCCACGGCCGCCGCGTCCCTGATGATCGTCACCCAGCTCTGGCTGGTGCTGTCGGGCAACTTCTCCTGGCTGAACTGGATCACCATCGTGCTGGCCGCGTCCGCGCTCGCGCTCCCGTCCGACGCGCCGTCGTCCGTGCCGGCCGCCCCGCTCTGGTACGAGGTCCTGGTGTCGGCGGTCGCCGCACTGCTCGTCGCGCTCAGCTACCGTCCCGTCGCCAACATGGTCTCCCGCCGCCAGATCATGAACCGCTCCTTCGACCCGCTCCATCTGGTGAACACCTACGGCGCGTTCGGCAGCGTCAGCCGGGTCAGGTACGAGGTGGTGATCGAGGGCACCGCCGACGACGTGCCCCGCGAGGACTCGGACTGGCGGGAGTACGAGTTCAAGGGCAAGCCGGGCGATCCCCGGCGCCGGCCGCGCCAGTTCGCGCCGTACCACCTCCGCCTGGACTGGCTGATGTGGTTCGCGGCGCTCTCCCCCGCCTACGCCGAATCCTGGTTCGGCGGGCTGGTGGAACGGCTGTTGGAGAACGACCGCGACACACTGCGGCTGCTGCGCCGCTCCCCGTTCCCGCCGGATGAGCCACCGCGCTTCGTACGGGCGCGGTTGTTCCGCTACCGGTACACGAGCTGGCGCGAGCTGCGGGAGACCGGGGCGTGGTGGGAACGGACCTATGTCCGCGAGTACCTGCCGCCGACGCGGTTGGCGGGGGTGGCGCAGCGGTCCTGAACGGGGCCCGTCAGGCGTGCCGTCGCGGGAACGGGCGCAACTCCGGGTACCGGCCCGACATCCCGTCCAGCAGGCCGTCGTCGTCCCGGCCCCGCAGCCAGCGGTCGAAGAAGGCGGCGAGACAGGCCCGTTCGGCGCCGATGGCATGCCTCGGCGGGATGGTGCCGATGTTCGCCACGACCGTCTTCCGGGGCAGGCCCAGCCGGTGGGCGATCTGCGGGATCAGCGCCTCCGCGTCGGTGTACGTCGCGTGCTCCGCGCCCCGCAGGGTCAGGCCCCGGTGCCGGCCGCGGCTGTTGCGCCACAGCGCGTCCCAGGACGGCACCGCGTCCAGGTCGTTGCCGTCCATGCCCATCAGCAGGAAGGGCCGGTCCAGGCCGTCGGCGGCGACGGTGGAGAGGTTGCCGGGCGTGCTGTCCTTCTGGACGTAGGCGAGGACGCCGTCGAGGTCGGCCGCCGCGGCGATGCGCGGGTCGTCGTGCATCGCCTGCAGCGCGGTGAAGCCGCCCGCCGACTGGCCGAACATGCCCACGCGGTCCATGTCGAGGGCACCGCGCAGCTCGCCGGGGAGCGCGCCGGGCAGTGCGTCGAGGAGGAAGCGGGCGTCCGCCACGCGAACGGCCAGCGTCTTGCGCAGGAGGGCGGTGATGCGGTCCTCGTCCGGGTACGCCTTGTCGTACTCGGCCGGCAGGACGGTCTTCTCGACGCGCCCGTCGGGGAACTGGACGGCCACGGCGTCGTAGGTGTGGTCGAGCATCACCACGACATGGCCCCGGGAGGCGAGGTCGTCGCAGAGCGTGGTGCCCAGGGATCGCGGGTCTCCCGCACCGGGCGAGTAACAGATCACCGGGCGGGGGGACTCGCAGCGGTCGATCGGGGCGCCTTCGTGGGCGTGCGTGCGGGTGGCCGACCAGTCGACGGCGTCGGCGGGCACGCCGGTGAAACTGTTGAGGGCCGCGAAGGCGGCAGCCTCGCCCGGGAGCATCTGCGGCGCGGCCGGGTGTCCCTCGACGGCGCGGGCCGGGTAGCGGACGCTGACCATGAGCTCCCGGTACGGCCGGGCCGGGACCCAGGGGTCGGTGCGGGTGCGGTCGACGAGGCGCAGGGAGACCGTCCCCACGGGGTGGGGCCCGCTCGGCGGCGGCAGGGTCGGCTTCAGCGGGCCCGTCGTGCGGGGGGCCGCGGACGCGGTGCGCGCGGTGGTGCCGGGCAGGAGGGTCGTGGCGGCGGCGACGGCCGAGAGCAGGGCGGCACGGCGGGTCGGCATGGCGGGGCCTCTTCGTCTGTCGGGTCGGCGGTTTCTGCGACCCCTCCAGGGTTGTGGATCAAGACGGCCGCCACCATCCGGTGGGCCGGTCGACGGGCCTGGGGGTTAACCCGTACGCGGGCCCTGCCGAGTCATCGATCGCCTTTCGTCCGCTGCCGGGCGGGGGCTGGGGTTCGCGCGGCGAGTGAGTCTCACCGCTCGCCCGTCCGGGACGGACGCTTCCCGGCGGGCCGATGGGGTCATAGCCGGTAGACGCGGGTCGCCGTGTCACCCATGATTCGCGTCCGCTCGGACTCGCCCAGGCCGGCGATCAGTCGCCGTGTCGCTTCCACGACTTCGCCGTATGTCGCGGCAAGGGTGCACACGGGCCAGTCCGAGCCGAACATCAGGCGGTCGGGGCCGAAGGCCTCCAGAGCCGTTTCGACGTACGGGCGGAGGTCGTCGAGGGTCCAGCCGGCGGGGTCGGCCTCGGTGACCAGGCCGGAGAGCTTGGCGACCGTGTTGGGGAGGGCGGCCAGGGTCCGCAGGTCCGTGGCCCAGGGCTCCAGGGCGCCGGAGACGATGGGCGGCTTGCCCAAGTGGTCCAGCACGAAGGTGAGTCGAGGCAGCTGCGCGGCCGCCTGCGCGCAGGCCGGGAGTTGCCGGGGCAGCACCACCAGGTCGTAGGCCAGGCCGGCCTCGGCGACCGCGGTCAGGCCGCGGAGTACGTCGGGGCGCAGCAGCCATCCGGGATCCGGCTCGCCCTGGACCTGGTGGCGGATGCCCTTGAGGTGTGCGCCGCCGGGGAGGGCGCGCAGACGGGCGAGTTCGTCGGCGATGTCGGGGCGGGTGAGGTCGGTCCAGCCGACGACGCCGGCGACGAGGTCGTGCGCGTCGGCCAGGGCCAGGAACTCCGGGGTCTCCTCGGCCACGGTGACCGTCTGGACCAGGACGGTGCGGTCGACGCCGGCCGCGCGGGCCTCGGGTTCGAGGTCGGCGACCGTGAAGTTCCGTCGTATGGGGCTGTGTCGGGGGATCCAGTCCTGGTCGCGGACCGACAGGTCCCACTCGTGGTGGTGGGCGTCGACCGTCACGGCAGCTCCCAGACCACGGGCAGGCCCGCGTTCGCGCCCTCGTCGGAGTAGTCGTGCACCACGTCCAGCAGGTCCGCCATGCGGGCCTGCCAGGCGACGTTGACCGGCAGCCGCTCCAGCTCCGCGATGAGGCGGGCGTAGTCCTCGCACTCCAGGACGTGGAAGAGATCGGTGCCGCTGCGCCAGATGGTCCAGGACGTGGCGCCCGCCGCGCGGATGGCGTCCGTGAGTTCCCCGGGGACCTCGCGGTGGGCGGCCTCGTACTCCGTGACGCGGTCCGCGCGGACCTTGGTGTGCAGGGCGACTCTCATGACGGCTCCTCGGCGGGGACGGGGGCCTCGGCCGGCAGGAGCCGCTCCGCGCGCAGCTCCTGCCAGAGACCCGAGGGCACCTTCGCGGCGAACTGCCGTGCCGCGTCCCGTACTTCGTCCGCCGAGCGGGCCCCGACGAGTACGCTCGCGACCGCCGGATGCGCCGCGCAGAACGCGAGGGCCGCGGCCCGCAGGGTGCTGCCGTGCCGTTCGGCGATCGCCTTCAGGCGCAGGGCGCGGTCCAGCAACTCACCGGGCGCGGTGGCGTAGTTGTACGTCGCTTGCGGCTGCGGGTCGGCCAGCAGACCGGAGTTGAAGGCGCCGCCGATCGCCACCGACGTGCCGCGTTCCTCGGCGGCCGGCAGCAGCTCGGTCAGCGCCCGCTGGTCGAGCAGGGTGTAGCGGCCCGCGCACAGGACGACGTCGACGTCGGTGTCGCGGACGAAACGGGTGAGCATCTCGGCCTGGTTCATGCCGGCGCCGATCGCGCCGACGACGCCCTCGGAGCGCAGTTTCTCCAGCGCCGGGTAGCCCTCCCGGAAGGCCTGCTCGGCGTGGTCGTCGGGGTCGTGGAGGTAGACGACGTCGACCCGGTCGAGGCCGAGCCGTTCCAGAGCGGCCTCCAGGGTGCGTCGTACGCCGTCGGCGCTGAAGTCCCACACGCGGCGGTGCGTGGCGGGTACGGCGAAGCCGTTCGCCAGGTCGTCGCCGCCCTCGTCCGACGGCTCCAGGCGGCGGCCGACCTTGGTGGAGATCGTGTAGTCGGCGCGTGGGTGCTCCCGCAGCGCGGCGCCGAGGCGGCGCTCGGACAGGCCGAGGCCGTAGTGCGGGGCGGTGTCGAAGTAGCGGATGCCCTCCGCCCAGGCGGCGGACACGGCCTCGTACGCCTGTTCCTCGGTCACCTCGGTGTAGAGGTTGCCGATCACCGCACCGCCGAAGGCGAGTTCGCTGACCTCGACGGTGCTGTCGCCGAGGCGGTTCACCGGCCCACCGGCCTCAGGCGCAGGCCCTGCATGCCGCCGTCGACGGCGAGCGAGGTGCCGGTGGTGGCACCGGACTGCGGGCTCGCCAAGTAGGCGATGGCACCGGCGACTTCGTCCGCCGAGACGAGCCGGCCGGTGGGCTGGCGGGCTTCCAGGGCGGCGCGTTCGGCGGCCGGGTCGGGCGCCTTGTCCAGCAGGCGGCCGATCCACGGGGTGTCCGCCGTACCGGGGTTGACGCAGTTGACGCGGATGCCCTCGCGGATGTGGTCGGCGGCCATGGCGAGGGTGAGCGAGTACACGGCGCCCTTGGTGGCGCTGTACAGCGCGCGCTGCGGGAGGCCGGCCGTGGCCGCGACGGAGCAGGTGTTGACGATCGCCGCGTGCCGCGACTCGCGCAGGTGCGGCAGGGCGGCGCGGGCCACGCGGACCATGCCGACCACGTTGACGTCGAGGACCCGATGCCATTCGGCGTCGTCGTTGTCCTCGACGGTGCCCTGCGCGCCGATGCCCGCGTTGTTGATCACTACGTCGAGGCCGCCCAGCTCGGCGACCGCGGCCGCGACCGCCTCCCGTACGGAGGTGTCGTCGCTGACGTCGGCGCGGAAGGCCAGCAACGGCTTCTCTACGGTCGAGGGGTCGAGGTCGAGGACGGCGACCTGGGCGCCGCGGGCGGCGAGGAGGTCGGCCGTGGCCCGTCCGATACCGGAGGCTCCTCCCGTCACCAGGGCCTTCAGCCCCGCGAAGTCGGTCATGCCGCCCGTCCCTTCTTCTCGTCGAGGTCGGCGGCCCAGAAGGTGCCGCCGGGGAAGGTGTACCGCGCGATGGACTCCGGTCGCATGGCGGCCGAGAAGCCCGGCGCGGCGGGTGCCCGGTAGTGGCCCTCGCGGATCACCACCGGATCGAGGAAGTGGTCGTGCAGGTGGTCGACGTACTCGATGACCCGGTCCTCGGTGGTGCCGGTGACCGCGACGTAGTCGAACATCGACAGGTGCTGGACGAGTTCGCACAGGCCGACGCCGCCCGCGTGCGGGCAGACCGGCACGCCGAACTTCGCGGCGAGCAGCAGGATCGCGAGGTTCTCGTTGACGCCGCCGACGCGGGCCGCGTCGATCTGGACGACGTCCAGGGCGCCGGCCTGCAGCAGCTGCTTGAACACGACCCGGTTCTGGACGTGTTCGCCGGTGGCGACCTTGACCGGGGCGACGGCCTCGCGGACGGCGGCGTGCCCGAGGACGTCGTCGGGGCTGGTGGGCTCCTCGATCCAGTACGGGTCGAACTCGGCGAGGGCCTTGGTCCAGCGGATGGCCTCGGCGACGTCCCAGCGCTGGTTGGCGTCGATCGCCATGCGGACGTCCGGGCCGACGACCGAGCGGGCGACCCGGCAGCGGCGGATGTCGTCGTCGAGGTCGGCGCCGACCTTCAGCTTGATCTGTGTGAAGCCGTCGGCGACCGCCTGGGAGGCGAGCCGGGTGAGTTTCTCGTCGCTGTAGCCGAGCCAGCCGGCGGAGGTCGTGTAGGCGGGGTAGCCGCGCTCCCGCAGCCGGGCCGTGCGCTCTCCTGCTCCGGCGCGGCCCCGGCGCAGGATGTCCAGTGCCTCCTGGGGCGTGAGCGCGTCGGTCAGGTACCGGAAGTCGATCTGCCCCACCAGCCACTCGGGGTCGGACTCGGCGAGCAGCCGCCACAGCGGCTTTTCGGCACGTTTGGCGGCCAGGTCCCACACGGCGTTGACGACCGCGCCGATCGCCATGTGCATCACGCCCTTCTCGGGCCCGAGCCAGCGCAGCTGGCTGTCCCCGATCAGGTCCCGGTACACCACCGCCGGATCGGCGCACACCTCGTCCACGGGCCGTCCCACCACGTGGTGCCGCAGCGCGTGGATCGCGGCGACCTGGACCTCGTTGCCCCGCCCGATGGTGAAGGTGAACCCGTGCCCCTCCAGGCCGTCCTCGGCGTCGGTGCGCAGCACGAGGTAGGCGGCCGAGTAGTCGGGGTCGGGGTTCATCGCGTCGGAGCCGTCGAGCTCGCGCGAGGTGGGGAACCTGATGTCGTGGGTGTCGACCGCGGTGATGCGGGCGGGCGTCGGGGACACGGAGGGCCTTTCGGTCGTGGGCTGGGGCGGGTCAGTCCTGGGCGCGGCCGGTGGTGAGACGGGCGACCAAGAGGGCGAGCAGGATGATTCCGCCGTAAATAGCCTGAATCCAGTACGGCTGGACCTGTGCCTGGGTGAGCAGGTTGTCGACGGTGCCCAGCAGCAGCACACCGGTCAGGGCGCCGAACATGGTGCCCTTGCCGCCGTCGAGGCTGATCCCGCCGATCACCGCCGCGGCGAACACCGTGAAGATCATGTTCTGGCCCTGGTTGGCGTTGATCGCCCCGACGTAGCCGGTCTTCATGATGCCGCCCACCGCGGCCAGCACTCCCGCGCTCAGGTACACGCCGAGCATCACGCGGTCCACCCGGATTCCGGCCGCCCGGGCCGCCTCGGCGTTGCCGCCGATGGCGTACAGGGCGCGGCCGACCCGGTGGTAGCGGAGTACGGCGCCCGCGACGGCGAAGCTCGCGGCGGCCACCCACACCGAGATCGGCACCTGGAGGAACGTGGTGGTGTGGATCGCGAAGAAGGCGTCCGGCATGTCGAAGAGGGTCTTGCCCTTTGTGGCGCCGACCAGGACGCCGCGCAGGATGATCAGCATCGCGAGCGTGACGATGAACGCGTTGAGCCGCAGCTTCACCACGAGAAGGCCGTTGAAGAGGCCGACCGCTCCGCCCACCACCAGGATGGCCGGCATCGCCAGCCAGGTGGGCAGTTCGACACCCCAGCCCGCACTGGCCGCCGGCAGCACGAGCAGTGCGCCGATCGCGGGTGCGATGCCGACCACCGATTCCAGGGAGAGGTCGAACTTGCCGGTGATGAGGACGAGGGCCTCCGCGAGGACCACCATCGCCAGGGACGCCGACGACGCGGCGATGGAGATGAGGTTGTTCTTGGTGAGGAACGAGTCGTTGACGAAGGCTCCGATCACCAGGACCGCCAACAGGGCGGGCAGCAGGGCGAGTTCGCGGGCCCGCCGCAGCAGTACGGCCCGCGCCGACCGGGCGTCGGGCAAACTCACCGGCTTCACCGGCGGAGCCTTGGTGTCAGCCATGGTGGTCCACTCCTTCGATGGAGGCGATCAGCTCGTGGTCGCGCCAGCCCGCCGGATGCTCTGCGACGACGCGGCCGTGGAAGAGGACGAGGACGCGGTCGCAGCGCCGCAGGTCGTCGAGTTCGTCGGAGACGACCAGCACGGCGGTGCCGTCCTCGCGGGCGCTGTCCACGCGGGCCAGCAGTGACTCCTTGGACTTCACGTCGACTCCGGCGGTGGGGTTGATGAGGATCAGCAGCCGGGGGTCGGAGGCGAGGGCGCGGGCCATGACGACCTTCTGCGCGTTGCCGCCGGACAGGTCGGAGACCGACTGCTCGGGGCCCTCGGTGTGGATGTCGAGGCGGTCGATCAGCTCGGCGGCGAATCCGCGTCTGCGGTCGGTGCCGATGAAGCCGAAGCGGCCCAGCCGGTCGAGGACGCTCATGGTGGTGTTGTCGCCGACGGACATGGAGCGCACCAGGCCCTGGTCGTGCCGGTCGCGCGGGACGCAGCCGACGCCGGCGGCGAGGGCGGCCGGCACGGAGCCGAACGTCAGCGGTTCGCCGTCGAGCCGTGCCGTTCCGCCGGTGGGAGCGCGCAGGCCCGCGAAGGCTTCCGCCAGCTCGATCTTGCCGCTGGCGCTGGAGCCGGCGAGCCCGACGACCTCACCGCGCCGGACGGTCAGATCGATGTCCTCGTACGTCTCCGAGGTGAGCCCGCGCGCCTCCAGCAGGACGGGCGCGCTGTCGTCGACGAGCCTTTCCTGGACGGCCTGTTCGGCGATCGCCTCGATGCTCTCGCCGGCCATGGCCTCGATCAGTGCCGCCCTGGGCAGTTCGGCGACGGGCGCCGTCGTGATCCAGCGGGCGTCGCGCAGCACGGTGACGGTCTGGCAGACCTCGTAGACCTCCTGCAAGTGGTGCGAGATGAACAGGAAGGTGACGCCGGAGTCCTGCAGGCCGCGCATGCGCTCGAAGAGCCGCTCGATCTCCCGGTTGTCGAGCTGGGCGGTGGGCTCGTCGAGGACGATGAACCGGGCGCCGAAGCTCAACGCGCGCGCGATCTCCACCATTTGGCGGTCCTCGACCTTGAGGTCGGCCGTGCGCGCCTCGGGGTCGACGTGCACGTCCCAGGTGTCGAGGAGGGCGGCCGCCTCGTTCTTCAGACGGCGCCAGCTGATGAATCCGCGGCTGACCGGCTGCCGGTTGATGAAGAGGTTCTCGGCGACCGTCAACTCGGGTACGACGGTGGGGTGTTGGTAGACGCAGGCCACCTTGCGGCGCCATGCGTCGCGGTCGGCGAGCGAGGGTGCCGCTTCGCCGTCGAAGCGGACGCTGCCCTCGTCGGGCGCCTGGAGTCCGGTGAGGATGTTGACCAGGGTCGACTTGCCGGCGCCGTTGCGTCCGACGAGGGCGTGGGACTCGCCGGGCAGCACGGTGAGCCGGCCGTCGGCGAGGGCGGTGGTGGGGCCGTAGCGCTTGACGATGTCCCGCGCCTCGACAAGTGGCGTAGTCATTTGACCGTGTTGCCCCAGAGCTTGGGGTCGTCGACGTTGGACTTGGTCACCAGCGGGGCGGGCAGTTGGTCCTCGAGGATGCCGCCGGGCAGCTTGACGATGGTGGAGTCGTGGTCGGTCGGGCCGGGCTGGAAGGTCTTCCCCTGCATCGCCGCCTTGATGTAGTACATGCCGTACTTGGCGTAGGCGTCGGCGGGCTGGGAGACGGTCGCGTCGATCTCACCCTTGCGGATGGCCTCGAACTCCTGCGGGATGCCGTCGTTGGAGACGATGACGATGTGGCCCTTGCTCCCCGCCGCCTTCAGCATGTTCTTCGACTTCAGGGTCTGCAGGGTCGGCGCGAGGTAGACGCCGCCGGCCTGCATGTAGATGCCCTTGATGTCGGGGTTGGCGTTGAGGAGGGTGTCGAGCTTCGAGGCCGCCGTGTCGGACTCCCACTTGGCGGGGATCTCCAGGACCTTCAGCTTGGGGTACTTCTTCTTCACGCAGGAGCGGAATGCCTCGGAGCGGTCGCGGCCGTTGACGGAGGCCAGATCGCCCATGATCTGCACGACCTTGCCGCTGGTGATGTGCGCTCCGAGGTAGTCGCAGGCCTTGGTTCCGTAGGCGACGTTGTCGGCGCGTACGACCATGGCGACCTTGCCCTTGTCGGGCGCCACGTCGACGGCGACGACCGGCACGCCCTTGCGCTCGGCCTGCTTGAGGCCGGCCTCGATGGCGGCGCTGTCCAGGGGAGCGACGACCAGGCCCTTCACGCCCTGGTTGAGCTGGTTGTCGATGTCGGTGATCTGCTGCGAGGGGTCACTGTTGGAGTTGACCGTCTTGAGCGCGTCGACACCTTCGGACTTGGCCATCTTCGGCACGTAGTCGTTGTAGGACTGCCAGAACGGCGAGGTCAGCAGGGGCAGGATCACCCCGACCTTGCCGGTGCCACCGCCTCCCGTGCTGCCGGAGCCGGTGTCCTTGGTGCTTCCGCACGCCGCGAGCGCGAGCGAGGCGCTCGCGGCGACCGCGACGGCTGAGACGATCCGCATTCTGTTCCGCTTCCCCACTGTCCTGCCGGGCATCTGGCGGCTCCTCGTTGAGCGTGTTCGAGCAGATGCCCGCATACTTATCAGACCACTCCCGCGAAACAACACCCTCCGGCAGCAGAATTCCGGGATTTTGGCCGTAGTGGTCGGACCACCTTGCCGGTTAGACTGCGGCGCACCCGGTGAGTGGAGGAGTGGCGTGGACGAGACAGCCCCGCAGAAGGGCACCGTGACGCAGCGCGCCATCGAGCAGATCAAGGCCTTCATCGCGGAGGGCCGGCTGGAACCGGGCCAGCGCCTGCCCACCGAGCGCGACCTCGCCGTGCAACTCGGCATCTCCCGCAGCTCGATGAGGGAGGCGATCCGTGCGCTGACCGTGCTCGGGGTGCTGGAGGCCCGGCACGGCTCCGGCATCTACGTCACCCAGCTGGAGGCCGGCGACCTGCTGGAGACGTTCGGCGTCGTCGCCGACCTCTCGCGGGGCCCCGCGCTGGTGGAGCTGCTGGAGGTGCGGCGCATCCTGGAGTCGACGGCGACGGCGCTGGCGGCGGCCCGCATCACGCCCGACCGGCTGGCCGAGGTGGAGAAGCACCTGCTGGCGATGAACGCCACCGACGACCCCGAGGAGATCCTCGCCCACGACCTCGCCTTCCACCGCGAGATCGCGGCGGCGGCCGGCAACGACACCATGGCGGCCATCCTGGAGGGCCTGTCGTCACGGACCTTCCGTGCCCGGGTGTGGCGCGGCTACCAGGAGGAGGGCGCCTTCGAGCGGACCCGCCGGGAGCACGCGGCGATCCACCGCGCCCTGGTGGCTCGCGATCCGGAGGCGGCCCGGGCGGCGGCGGCCGCGCACGTGGGCGAGGTGGAGGAGTGGCTGCGGGCCCAACTGGGCGGCTGAGAACAGCAGTTCATGCGGCGTTCTCGGGGAGGGCGAGCTCCACGAGGTGGCGAGCGGAGCCGACCGGATCGACGATCTGGTGCAGATGCTCGCCGGGCAGGTGGGCCACGCGCCAGCCCCGTTCGCGCGCCTCGGCGGCCAAGCCGTCGTACGGAGGGCCGAACAGGAGGTACGAGCAGGGGTGGTCGTCCCATCCCACGGGGACCGGGACGCGCTGCTCGTAGTAGGACAGCGGGAGGCGGGGCTGCTCCTCCACCACGGTCCTTCGCAGCGACGGGTCGGGGAACATGGGGGCCACGTCCGCCTCCTCCCACCAGTCCGTCCACCGCGGCAGTCGGCCGTCGACGGCCAACGGCCGCAGGAAATCGAGCAGTTCGGGGGTGGCCACCGAGGTCGGCCCGCTCCGGGCCGGCAGGGCCGCGTCGACGAACACCGAGCCCACCACGGGATGGTCGAGGCCCGCGCGCGTCACCGGGACGAACAGGCCCGCGTTGCTGTGGGCCACGAGCACGACGGGCCTGTCGGCCGGCACCCGCCGGAGGTCGTCGCGGACCGCGTCCACCACGCGGGGCCAGAACGGCGGGTCACCCGAGCCGACACCCAGCAGGGACGGCACCCGCACCTGATACCCCGCGGCCGCGAGCCGCTCGGCCACCGGACGCCAGGTCGAGGGCCCGACGGACGGACTGTGCACGAGAACGAAGATCGGCCGCATGGGAGGATCCTGTCGCTCCCGCCCGCTCGGGCGCGACGGAATCGGCTGACAGCAGAGCGCAGGTGCCGTCCCGGACACGAGCGCGCCGACTGCGGCGGAGGGCGCCGACGGCGAAGACGGCGAAGACAGCGAAGCCCCCGCGCCGGGCGGCGAAACCGACCCGCTCCGTCCCCGCAGGGCGCCGTCGAGATCGTGCTCGGCGTCCCGCCCGACCGGTTCGCGCCGCGGACGGAGCGGCAGGTCGACCGGCGCGCCGACACTGCCGGCCGCTCTGACGGGAACGGCGCACGGCACGGCGCCCCCGCCGGGCGCCACATCGACATGTCGATGTGGCGTGTCAGCTCCGGTGGGTGTTGAGGCGGGCCGCCTGGCGGGTCAGGTGGTCGCGTTCGGCGAGATTCGGGGCCTTGTGGGCCGCCTCGGCGTACAGCCGGGCCGCCGTGGCCAGGTCGCCGTCGCGTTCGTGGAGGTAGGCCGCCACCGCGGTGTGCCGGGGTACGGCGGTGTCCACCTGCGCGAGCGCGGCCAGGCCGGCGCGCGGTCCGTCCGCCTCGCCGACGGCGACCGCGCGGTTGAGCCGGACGACGGGGCTGTCGGTCAGGCGGGCGAGTTCGTCGTACCACTCGACGATCTGCACCCAGTCGGTCTCCGCGGCGGTGGGCGCGTCGGCGTGGAGGGCGGCGATGGCGGCCTGCGCCTGGAACTCGCCCAGCCGGTCGCGGGCGAGGGCGGCCTGGAGGATCCCGATGCCCTCGGCGATCAGCCGCGTGTCCCACCGGCCGCGGTCCTGTTCGGCGAGCGGGATCAGCCCGCCGTCGGGCGCGGTGCGGGCGGCGCGCCGGGCGTGGTGGAGCAGCATCAGGGCCAGCAGCCCGGACACCTCGGGGTGGTCGATGGCGGCGGCGAGCTGCCGGGTGAGCCGGATGGCCTCGGCGGCGAGGTCGACGTCACCGGAGTAGCCCTCGTTGAAGACCAGGTAGAGGACCCGCAGCACGGTGGCGACGTCCCCGGGCTGGTCGAACCGCACGCCGGCCACGGTCCGCTTGGCCCGGCTGATCCGCTGGGCCATGGTCGCCTCGGGCACCAGGTAGGCCTGGGCGATCTGCCGGGTGGTGAGCCCGCCGACCGCGCGCAGGGTGAGGGCCACGGCGGAGGACGGGGTGAGCGAGGGGTGGGCGCACAGGAAGTACAGCTGAAGCGTGTCGTCCACGGCGGGCGCGGGCCCGGGAGCCGGTTCGTCCTCTACGCGGTCCTCACGGCGGCGGCGTGCAGTGTCCGAGCGGGTCTGGTCGAGGAACTTCCGCCAGGCCACGGTCACCAGCCAGCCCTTCGGGTCCCGGGGCGGATCGGCGGGCCAGACGCGGACGGCCTCCACCAGCGCGTCCTGTACGGCGTCCTCGGCCGCCGCGAAGTCGGCTCCGCGGCGGACGAGGACGGTGAGCACGCTCGGGGTGAGGCTTCTGAGCAGTGCCTCATCCACCGGGGTGGCACTCCGTGACGGTGGGCGCCGCGGCGAGGAAGGGGCGCAGCTCCAGCCACTCGTGGATCGGCTTCCCGCCGGCCCCGGGCGCGGCCGACAGCTCCCCCGCCAGTTCGACGGCCCGCTCGTGGCTGTCGACGTCGATGACCATCCACCCGGCGATGAGGTCCTTGGTCTCGGCGAACGGCCCGTCGGTCACGGGCGGGCGCCCCTCACCGTCGTACCGCACCCAGGTCCCCTCGGGAGCGAGCGCCTGCCCGTCGACGTACTCCCCCGTCTTCACCAGCCGGTCCGCGAAGTCCCGCATGTACTGCACGTGCGCCGAGATCTCCTCCGGCGTCCACTGCTCCATGGGGATGTCGTTCACCGCGGCCGGGGCACCGCGGTAGTGCTTCAGCAGCAGGTACTTCGCCATCGGGGTTCTCCTCGGTCCTGGTGCGACCCATTGTGGCCGCGTTCACCCCTGGGACGGAGCAGGGCCGCCGTTCTCGACATCCCCGGCACTACGGAGCACGGGCCGCCAGGGATCCCGGGACCCGCCTGACGAGGACGGTCCGCCTGTTCGACACCCGTCTAGGCCCTCCGCAACCGCAACGTCACCAGTTCGAAGGGCCGCAGGCGTACGGCGATCCGCGCGCCGTCGCGCTCCACCGCGGCGCCGTCCGTCAGCGGCCGCTCCAGGAGGTCGGTCACCGTGACGTCGGCGACCTCGAACCCGGCGCAGAGCACGGCCCGAACCCGCCCGCCGTGGGCCTCGTGGAAGCGCACCACGACGTCCCCGCTGCCGTCGTCGGCCAGCTTGACGGCGGTGATCACCACCGCCTCCTGATCGACCGACACCAGCGGCGCGACCTCGCGCGCACCCTCGACCCGCCGCTCCGGGACGTTGATGCGCCAGCCCTCCCGGACCGCGTCCCCGATGCCCGCACCGGGCACCAGCGCGTGCCGGAAGCGGTGCACGCCCTGGTCCGTCTCCGGGTCCGGGAAGCGCGGAGCGCGCAGCAGGGACACGCGGACCGTGGTGGTCGTGCCGCGGTCGCCGTCGGTGCGCACCGTGCGGGTCACGTCGTGGCCGTAGGTCGAGTCGTTGACGATTGCGACACCCCAGCCGGGTTCCTCCAGATGGACGAAGCGGTGGTTGCAGGCCTCGAACTTCGCCGCCTCCCATGAGGTGTTGGTGTGGGTGGGGCGGTGGAAGTGACCGAACTGGGTCTCCGACGCGTACCGTTCGGCATGCACGTCGAGCGGGAAGGCGAGCTTGAGGAACTTCTCCGTCTCGTGCCAGTCCACCTCCGTGTCCAGCACCAGCCGCCGCTCCCCCGGCGGCAGCGACAGCACCTGCGTGACCCGCGAGGCGCCGAAGGAACGCACGATCCGCACCGACGTGCCGTCCTCGCCGGGGGTCACCTCGTCGGCGTCGGTGAGGTCGGTCACCGTGTTGCGGTAGAACTCGTCCACGTCCCAGGCGTCCCACATGTTCGGGAAGTCGGGGTGGAGCTGGAGGAGGTTGGCGGCCCGGCCGGGGGCGATCGTCTCGCGGTCGGCCGTGCTGTCGTACGCGGACACGACCAGGCCCCGGGCGTCGATCTCCACCCGCAGCAGGCCGTTGTCGAGGACGTGCCCGCCGCGGGGGCGCGGCGAGAGGTGCGTCGCACCCTGGGTGAGTGCGGTGCCCGCGGCGCCTGCGGGGACGCCGGCGCGGGCGTGCGGGGCCGCGTTGAAGACGAGGGGCGTCGAACCCTCGCCCGCCAGGGCGCGTTGGGCGGCGTCGATGACGGCGTCCAGTTCGGCGGCGACCCGCTCGTACGTCGCCCTCGCCTCCCGGTGCACCCACGCGATCGACGAGCCCGGCAGGATGTCGTGGAACTGGTGCAACAGCACCGTCTTCCAGAGGCGGTCCAACTCCTCGTACGGATACGGGAATCCGGCGTGTACGGCGGCGGTGGCCGCCCACAGTTCGGCCTCGCGCAGGAGGTGTTCGCTGCGGCGGTTGCCCTGCTTGGTCTTCGCCTGGCTGGTGAGTGTGGCGCGGTGGAGTTCCAGGTAGAGCTCGCCGACCCAGACGGGCGGCTCGGGATATTCGGCCTCGGCCTTCTCGAAGAAGTCCCGCGGAGTCTCCCAGGTGACGGTCGCCGAGCCCTCCAGGTCCCGCACGCGTGCGGCCTTCGCGACCATCTCACGGGTGGTGCCGCCGCCCCCGTCGCCCCAGCCGGTCGGGGCGAGGGAGTGGCGGGCCACTCCCTTGTCCTTGAAGTTGCTTGCCGCGTGGGCGAGTTCGCTGCCCTTCATGGAGCAGTTGTAGGTGTCGACCGGCGGGAAGTGGGTGAAGATCCGGGTGCCGTCGATGCCTTCCCAGCGGAAGGTGTGGTGCGGGAACTTGTTCGTCTGCGACCAGGAGATCTTCTGGGTGAGCAGCCACTTGGAGCCGGCCGCGCGGATGATCTGCGGCAGCCCGGCCGCGAAGCCGAAGGTGTCGGGCAGCCAGGCCTCCTCGTTCTCGATGCCGAACTCGTCGAGGAAGAATCGCTTGCCGTGCACGAACTGACGGGCCATCGCCTCCGAGCCCGGCATGTTGGTGTCCGACTCCACCCACATGCCGCCGGCCGGCACGAACCGGCCGTCGGCCACGGCCTTCTTCACCCGCGCCCACACCTCGGGCCGGTGCTCCTTCACCCACGCCCACTGCTGGGCCTGGGACATGGCGAAGACGAAGTCGGGCTCGTCGTCGAGGAGGGCGGTCATGTTCGAGGTGGTGCGGGCGACCTTGCGGACCGTCTCGCGCAGCGGCCACAGCCACGCCGAGTCGATGTGCGCGTGGCCGACCGCGCTGACGCGGTGGGCGGAAGGAGCGGCGGGGGTCGCCAGCACGTCGGTCACACGCGAACGGGCGGCTTCCGCAGTGGCGTTGACGTCCTGAAGGTCGATCGCGTCCAGGGCGCGTTCCACCGCCCGCAGGATCTCCCAGCGCCGGGCGGACTCCACCGGCAGCTCGGCCATCAGCTCGCCGAGCACCTCCAGGTCGATGACGAGCTGCCACACGGTCTCGTCGAAGACGGCGAGGTCCATGCGGGTGAGGGTGTACTGGGGGTCGCTGCCGGCGGTCTCCTTGTCGCCCAACTGTGTCGGCAGGAAGGGGTGGTAGTCGAGGATGACCGGGTTGGAGGCGGCCTCGATGTGCAGGCGCACCTCCTCGCCGCCCTCGACGGGGGCACCGATCCGCACCCACTGGTTGCGCGGGTTGAGGCCCTTCACCGGTGTGCCGTCGGGGCGGTAGACCAGGCCCTCGCACTGGAAGCCGGGCATGTTCTCGTCGAAGCCGAGGTCGAGGACCGCCTCGACGGTCCGGCCGGCCCACGCCTCGGGCACCGTCCCGGTGACGCGGAACCAGCTGGTCCCCCACGGAGCACCCCAGCGGGCGCCCACCGCGATCGGCTCGGGTTCGGCCGCCAGCCCCTCGGCGACCGGCACCGGCTCACCGGGCGCGTGCCACACCGCGACCTCGAGCGGCACGGCCTCGGGGTACACGGCGGGACGGAGGCGCTCGTCCAGGACGCGCTTGAGACGGGCTTCGACCAGGGTGCGGTCGTCATGCATGCGGGTGCTCCGTAGCTCTTCCGGTGGCGGGTGGTTACCAGGTGTGGGTCACGGTGACGGGGGCCGACGAGGTGTACAGCTCCCCCACGGCGCGCAGCTCCAACCGCGCGGCCTTCTCGCCCTGTTCGGGCTGCAGGCCGGCGAGGAAGTACGCCCGTTGGCAGGTCGCGCCGAGGAAGCGGCGGGTGCCGTCGGCCAGGAGGCGGTGCAGGGTGTAGTGACGTACGTCGCCGGGTGCGGGGTCCCAGGCGAGGCGCAGGTCGCCGCCGGAGGCCGCCGTGACGCGCAGGCCGGAGGGGGCCTCGGGGGTGGCGACGGTGTCGCGGACCGCGAGGCCGCCGAGACGCCACCGCACCGGACCGGCGGTCGCGGTGAGCCGTACGGCGATCGAGTGGACCGTCCCCGTCAGACCTGTCAGCGGGACGGTCACGGTCTGCCAGCTGTCGACCGAGTTCACGGGCAGGAAGGTGTACGGCGGTGTCGCACCCGGGGCGTCCGGCTCGGCCAGGGCGACCGCGAGTTCGATGTTCACGGTCCCCGCGTCCGTCCGGTGCGTCAGCTCGACCACCGTGCCGGTGCCGGCCGGCAGCCGTGTCGCGTACAGCTCGACCGTCGTCGGAGCGTCCAGTTCACCGTCGACCAGCACGCTGCTGCCGCCCCGCCACGCGTCCGCGAAGTCGAACGACACCGCCGGCCGCGCCCCCGCCGTCCGCACCACCCACCGCCGCGACGGCAGCCGGTCCTGGAGGCCGAGGTGGTTCCACGGCGTGTCCGACGTGACGACCCCCTTCTCGTACCAGCGCAGCCCGTGCCCGGTGTTGAAGGTGCTCGCGAAGGGCACCCCGCTCACCGTCGACCGGTCCGCGACCGACACGGCGGGCGCCCGCCAGGGGTCGGCGGTGTCGGGCCGCGACGGATCCAGTGAACGCCCGGTCCAGAACCGGTCGTCGGCGGTGTGGAAGTCGTCCGGAGTGCGCGAGGCGGGCAGGTGGTTGCGCGTCCACTCGGGCCGGTAGAAGCCGATGGACGTGATGTGCGCCTTTCCGGCGGGCACGATCGCGTCCCAGTTCACGGACGTGTTCGACCCGTTGGACTCTACGTCGACGCCCGCCCACAACTCGTACCGGCTGCGCCCCAGTTGACCGGCCTTCTGCCCGGAGGAGGCGAGGCTGCCCGCGCTCCAGCGGAAGTCCACGAACATGTCGTCGGCGGCCTGGAAGAACGCCTGGTTCTGGCTGTTCAGCGCCCCCTGCCAGCTCACCGTCCCGTTCACGGTCATGGCGTCGTACCAGGTCACGCGCTGTCCACGGGCCCTTGCCAGCGCCTTCAGCTCCTTGACGAAGCCAAGCATGTCGGCTCCCAGCGCCGCGTTGCCGCCGCTCGTCTCGGCGTTCACGAACCAGCCGTCGAAGCCGTACGCGGCGGCCACAGCCACCAGTTGTGCGGCGAGCGGGTAGTGTCCGGCGGCGTCCTTCTGCACCAGGTCCCGCGTCCACTGCAGCTGTCCGCCGTAGGCGACCGGTGGCAGGAAGATGTTGCCGAGGACGGGGACGCCGTGGCGGTGGGCGGCGTCGACGATGGGCGCGTTCGGGGCGAGGATCAGCCCCTCGCCGGACGAGCCGCCCCAGAACACCAGCTCGTCGAGGTACGCCCAGTGGGTGAGGGCGTAGTAGTCGGCGGTGGCCGAGCCCTGGGAGGGGTTGCCCGACGTCGGCCCGAAGGACACCAGCGACTGGACGCGGGCCTGTCCCGAGCGGGCGGTCGCGTTCGCCGGGGTCGGGGTGAAGCGGGACGCCAGCGGCACCGAGGCGGCGTTGAAGGCGAGGTCCGGGTCGCCGGCGGCCGTCCAGGACTTCAGGCTGCGCCAGGTGACGCCGGTGCCCGGGGAGCCCGCGGGCAGGGAGTCGGGGTACCAGTACGAGGCGTACGGCTGGGTGGCCGCGGCGGTGGCTTTCGGCGCCGCGAAGGCGGGCAGCGGTGGCAGCAGGGCGGCCGCGGCGCCGGCGAGCAGGACGGTGCGTCTGGTGGGGTTCACGAGCTGGTGCCTCCTTGTGGGGTGGGGAGTACCTGTTCGGGAGTGACGACTTCGGTGATGCCGCGCGCGGCGAGGTGGTCCCCGTCGTCCGCGCGGGTGTCCAGGACGGTCGTGGGCCGGGCGCCGTCGGCGGTGAGCCGGAAGAAGGCGTCGAAGACCGGGCCGCCGGGAGCGCAGCGGGAGCGCGAGCCCGGCTCGGCGGGGACCACGAGCGCAGTGGTCCGCGGGGCGGGAGCCCTGTGCTCACCGGATGCAGCCGCGGCCAGTACCCGTGCCGTGTCCTTAGGGCGCCGGTCGTTGGTCAACAGGCCCAGGCCGTATTCGAGTTCGGGGAAGTCGGCCAGTTCCCGGGACACGTCGTGGGAGCACCACCAGGTGATGCCCCAAAGGTCGGGGCAGTCCAGCGCGTTCGCGACGGTGGCCTCGGTGAAGGCGGCGGCGTGCTCGGGCGGGACCAGCGGCGCGGGTGCGCCGACCTCCTGCAGCCAGACCGGTCGGTGCGGGTCGCCGGCCCAGGCCTTGGAGAGTTCGACGAGGTAGGCGGCGTGGTGTTCGGTGGGGACGGCGGTACGGCCGTGGCGCTGGGCGGTGCCGTTGAAGACCCAGGAGTGCACGGCCGTCAGCGCCCCGTGCCGGGCGGCCTGCGCCGGGGTGAACGGCATGTCGTCCTGGTACCAGGTGGCGTCGTACTCGGCGTGCAGGTGCAGTCTGCCGGGGGCGCCCTTCTCGCAGGCGGCCAGCATGCGCCGCAGCCAGGCGTCGATCTCGTCCTCGGTCGCCCGGTCGGGGTCGGGATGCGGGCCGGCGGAGAACTGGTTGACCTCGTTGCCGAGGGTCATGCCGAGGAAGTTCGGCCGGTCGGCGAGCGCGGCGGCGAGCGTGCGCAGGTACTCCGCCTGGCCGTCGAGCACGTCCGGGTCGGTGAACAGGTTGCGCCGGTGCCAGGTGCGCGTCCACGCGGGCAGGAAGTCGAAGCTGCTCAGGTGTCCCTGCAGGCCGTCCACGTTGACGTCCAGCCCGCGTTCGGCCGCCGCGTCCACGAGCTGCGTCAGCTGCTCGACGGCACGCCCGCGGATCAACGTCCTGTTGGGCTGGAAGTACGGCCACAGCGGGAAGACCCGGATGTGGTCGAGGCCCAGTGCGGCGATGGAGTCGAGGTCGGCGCGTACGGAGTCGGGGTCGAAGTCGAGCCAGTGGTGGAACCACCCTTCGCTGGGGGTGTAGTTGACGCCGAAGCGCACGGCAGGAGGCATGCGGTGTCCTTGCGGGGGCGAGTCGGGGATGTTCAGCCCTTCACGGCGCCCTCGCCCACCCCGCGGAAGAAATACCGCTGCAGACAGGCGAACAGGGCGATCAGCGGTGCCACGGCGATGACCGTGCCGGCGGCGACGAGCCGTTCGTCGTTGGCGAAGGTGCCGTGCAGATAGTTGAGGCCGATGGTCAGGGTGAACCTGGAGGGGTCGCTCAGCACGATCAGCGGCCACAGGAAGTCGTCCCAGGCGCCCATGAAGGCGAAGATGGCGACGACCGCGACGGTTCCCCTGACCGACGGCAGCGCGATGCGCAGGAACCGCTGCCAGACGTTGGCGCCGTCGACGTAGGCGGCCTCCTCGATCTCGTAGGGCAGGTTGAGGAAGGCGTTGCGCATCAGCAGCACGTTCATGGCGCCGATGCAGCCGGGCAGGACGACCCCGACGAGGGTGTTGTTCAGGCCCAGCTCCCGCATGGTGGTGAACTGGGCGATGATGATGCCCTCGACGGGCACGAGCATCGCGAGGATGAACACGAGCGTGGCGACCCGGCGCCCCCGGTAGCGCAGCCGGGCCAGCGCGTAGCCGGCGAGGGCCGAACCGACGCAGTTGGTCACGACGTTGGCGGTGGCGACCTTCAGCGAGTTCAGGGCGTAGTCCCAGACGGGGATGGTGTCGGCGACGCGTTCGTAGTTGTGCAGGGTCGGGTGGCCCGGCAGGAACCTGGGCGGGGAGCTGAAGATGTCCTCCGTCGGCCCCTTCAGGGAGGTGGACAGCTGCCACAGGAACGGGCCGACGGTCAGGGCCAGCACGGCGAGCAACAGCGCGTAGCGCAGGACCAGTTCCCACACCCGGATGCGGCGGCCGTGCTCGTCGGTGACGCGGGGTTCGCGCGCCGCGGGCTTCTCGGTCCGCGGTCGTGTCCTCTCCAGGACGCTCATGTCTCGTCCCTCCGGTCGGCGCGCAGTACGAGCAGCATCAGGGCGACGGTGACGACGAAGACGACCACGGAGATGGCCGAGGCGTAGCCGACGCGCCCGGTCAGGCCGGTGCCGGTGCGCTGGACCAGCATGACCAGGGTGGTGTCCTCGCCGGCCGGTCCGCCGCTGGGCCCCGCCATCAGGTACACCTCGGAGAAGACCTTGAAGGCGGCCACCGAGGACAGCGCGCCGACCAGGACCATGGTCGAGCGGACGGCGGGCACGGTGACGGTGAGGAAGCGGCGCACCGCTCCCGCGCCGTCGACGGCGGCGGCCTCGTGGAGTTCGCGGGGGACGTTCGCCAGCGCCGCCAGATAAATGATCATGTAGTAGCCGAGGCCCTTCCAGACCGTGACGGCCATGGCGCTCAGCAGGAGCAGCCACTGGTCGCTGAGGAAGCCGACCCGGCCGACCCCGATGGTCTCCAGCAGCGAGTTGACCAGGCCGCGTTCGTCCAGCAGCCACACCCAGATGAGCCCGACGACGACGATCGAGGCGACGACCGGGGTGTAGAAGGCGGACCGGAAGAAGGTGATGCCGGGGATGTTCTTCTGGACCAGCAGCGCGAGCAGCAGCGGCAGGACGACGAGCGCGGGGACGACCCCCACCACGTAGAGGGTGCTGTTGCGCAGGCCGATCCAGAACATGTCGTCGTGCAGCAGCTCGCGGAAGTTGGCGAGCCCGACGAACTTCCCCGGGATCAGGGTGCGGCGGTCGGTGAAGGAGTTGACCAGCGTGGAGACGAACGGGTACAGGATGAACACGCCGGTGATCAGCAGTCCGGGCGCGGCGAACAGCCAGGGGCTGAACGGCAGTTGGCGCCGCACGCGCTGCACCCGGGAGGCGGTGGACAGGGCCATCGGCTGCTATCCCTGCTGCTGGAGAAGCGTGTTGCACTGCTTGACAGCGTTGTCGAGAGCCGCCTCGGGGCTCTCCTTGCCCTGCAGCGCCTTGGCCACCTCGTTGCGCAGCGCCGTCTTCATCTGCTCGCTGAACAGCACCGGGGTGTAGTTGACCGCGTTCTTCAGCGACTTGGCGGCGGCGATGCGCACCCGTGTCTCGTCGGTGCCGTCCTCCTTGGTGAAGTACGGGTCGTCGAGCGAGCCGGCGGTGCTCGGGAAGATGGCGACCTTCTTGGCGAAGGACATCTGGTGCTCGGCGTCGGTGACGAAGTGCGCGAAGGCCACGGCGGCCGGCGTGTGCCTGGTCTTGGAGTTGACCATCACGCCCATGACGTACATGTTGACGTGGCCGGTGCTGGTGATCTGGTCGGTGATGCCGATGTTCTTGTACAGGTTCGGCGCCTGCTTCTTGAAGTTGCCGAGGTCGAGGGCGCTGCCGGGGTTCATGGCGACGGCCTCGGTGAGGAACTTCCTGCCGGAGGACTCCGGGGTGGCGGTGAGCGCCTGCGGGTCCAGGGCCTTCGCGTCGTACAGCTCCTTGTACTTCGCGAGCATCTGGACGCCCTTGGCGTCGTTGAAGGTGAAGGCGGTGCCCTGCTTGTTCATCAGCTCGACGCCGTAGCGGCCGAAGTCCTCGATCGTCGGGACGTTGGCGAGGGTCGCCACCTTGCCGTCGCTCTTCTTCGCGAGTTCGAGGGCGTCGGCGAAGAGTTCGTCGTACGTCTTCGGCGGCTTCTCGGGGTCGAGGCCGGCCTTCTTGAAGAGGGACTTGTTGTAGAACAGCGGGCCGGTGTTGAGGTACCAGGGGAAGGCGTACGTCCCCGTCATGCCCGGTATCCGATGGCTGGCCCAGGCGCCCTCGAGGTACTCCTTCTTGTACTTCGCCGCGGCCTTGTCGAGATCGAGGGCGAGGCCGGCCTTGGCGAGCGGGGCGACGAGGTCGGGCGAGACGTTGACGACGTCGGGCAGGGTGCCGCCCGCCGCGTCCGCGCTGATCTTGTCGGCGTAGCCCTCGGCGGGCTGGTCGACCCACTTCACATGGGTGTCCGGGTACTTCTTCTCGAAGTCGGCGATGACTCCCTCGAAGTAGTCCTTGAAGTTGGCGCGCAGGTTCCAGGTCTGGAAGGTGATGTCGCCCTGGACCTTGCCCGAGGCGTCGGTCGAGCCGCCGCCGTCACCCCCGGAGCCGCAGGCGCTCAGCGGCAGGGCGAGACAGAGGGCAGCGGCGGCGGCGAGGGTTCTGCGGGATACGGGCACGATGGAACGGCCTCCTTGTGCGGCGGAGTGGCAGCGGGGTTGGCCAACGACCGAGACCCTGCACGCCGTTTCAGCGGCCCGTCAATGGCACCGGCGAAGCTAATTTCATTAGTTGCTAAAGCGCATTAGGTTCTTGCAGCTGAACCGCATTAGTGCATATTCTCGCGGAATCCTTCGGACGAATGGGGAATCACCGTGTCAGGCAAGCGGTCACCCGCGCCCCGGCCCACGATGAAGGACATCGCGCGGCACGCCGGGGTCTCCCAGAGCGCGGTGTCCTTCGCGCTCAACGGCCGGCCGGGGGTCTCCGAGGGGACCCGCGACCGGGTGCGCCGGGTCGCCGAGCAGCTGGGCTGGCGGCCCAGCACGGCGGCGCGTCAGCTGTCCGGCGAGGGCGCGGCGACGGTCGGCTTCGTCCTCGCGCGGCCCGCGGACACGCTCGGCGTGGACTCGTTCTTCCTCCAGCTCGTCTCGGGCATCCAGGAGGTGCTGGCCGAACGCCATCTCGGCCTGCTCTTCCAGGTGGTGGAGGACGTGGCCGACGAGTGCGCGGTCTACCGGCGCTGGTGGGCCGAGCACCGCGTCGACGGCGTCCTCGTCGTCGACCCGCGCACCGACGACCCGCGCCCCGGCCTCCTCGACGAACTCGGCCTGCCCGCCGTGGTGATCGGCGGCGCGCCGGACGAACGCCATCCGGGCATCTCCACCGTGTGGGCGGACGACGCGGGCGCGATGGCCTCGGTCGTGGACGAGCTGTACGCGCTGGGCCACCGCCGGATCGTGCACATCGCCGGTCTGCCGGGCCTGGCCCACACCGAGCGCCGGATCCGCACCCTGCGCGCCGAGGCCGGACGCCGGGGCCTGACCGAGGTGGAGTCGGTGACCACGGACTACTCGGACGCGGAGGGCGCGGCCGTCACCCGCCGGGTCCTGGAGCGCCCCGCTCCCCCGACGGCGCTGATCTACGACAACGACGTGATGGCCGTCGCGGGTGTCGCCACCGCCGCCGAACTCGGCTTCTCCGTACCGGCCGACGTGTCGGTGGTGGCCTGGGAGGACTCGGCGCTGTGCCGCATGGTCAAGCCGTGGCTGTCGGCCCTGTCCAGGGACAGCGTGGAGTTCGGGCGCACCGCGGCCCGGGAGCTGACCGCGCTGGTGGACGGGGGGCCGGCCCGGACGGTGCGGGTACCGGTACCCCGGGTGATCGTGCGCGACAGCACGGGGGCGGCGCGGGGCCGCTGACGCGGCGCCTCACCCGAGGGGGCGGAGGCCCCGCGGCACGCGGCGCGGCGACCCCCGGCCGGTGTCAACGGCCGGACGACGCAGCCCAGTTCGTGTGACCCTTTCCCCATGACGGACGAAGCCCCGCCGGACGACCGGCTGCGACTGGACCGGCCCCACTCGGCCCGGGTGTGGAACTTCCTGCTCGGCGGCAAGGACAACTACGCCGCCGACCGGCAGGCGGGCGAGGCGATCCTGCGGATGTTCCCGGACATCGCCATGCTCGCCCGCCTCCAACGGCGCTTCCTGGTCCGGGCCGTGAGCCATCTGACCGCCGAGGCGGGCATACGCCAGTTCCTGGACGTCGGCACCGGACTGCCCACGGCCGACAACACCCACGAGGTGGCCCAGCGGATCGCCCCCGACAGCCGCATCGTGTACGTCGACAACGACCCCCTCGTGCTGGTGCACGCCCAGGCCCTGCTCACCAGCACCCCCGAAGGCGCCTGCGACTACCTCGAAGCGGATGTCCGCGACCCCGAAGGCATCCTCCAAGAGGCCGCGCGGACACTGGACTTCGACCGGCCGATCGCCCTCACCATGCTCGGCATCCTGGGCCAGCTCCCCGACTCCGACGACCCGCACGCCCTCGTCAGGCGCTATCTCGACGCCCTTCCCTCCGGCAGCTGCCTGGCCCTGGCCGACGGCACCGACACCGACGAGGCGCTCAACCGGGCCATCGCCGTCTACAACGCCAACTCCACCGGCTCCTACCACCTGCGCCCGCCCGAGCGGATCGCGGCCTACTTCGACGGCCTCGAGCTCATCGAACCCGGCATCGTGCCCATCTCCGAGTGGCATCCGGAGCCCGTCGACGTCGGTGAGACGCCCAGCGGGGTGGACACGGTCTGCGGTATCGGCCGCAAACCGTGAAAAACGCAATTACCGCTGCAATTGCAGAGGATCTTGGTACTGTCATTCTCGGGCAACAACGGTGTCCGCCGGGCGAGTCGATCGCGAAGAGGCTTCAGATGCGACGAGTGGACAACGGCATGCCGGCGGCCGAACTGACGGACGTGGTCTGGCACAAGAGCCGGTACAGCAACCCCGAGGGCAACTGCGTCGAACTCGCGCTGCTCCCGGACGGCCGTGTGGCCGTGCGCGACTCCCGTCACCTGGAAGGTCCGGCACTCGTCTGCACCGGCGCCGAGATCTCCGCCTTCGTCCGCGGTGTGAAGGACGGCGACTTCGACGGCCGACTCCCCGGTCGCTGAGGTCAGCACACCCCGCGGACGGCCGGAGGGCGCCGGTCGAGCACCGTCGCCCTCCGGCCACTCCACCTCTCCCGAGGGGACGATCATGACGCCGGCTCGCCCCGAACGCGTCTCTCCCGACCCCGGCCCCGCCTCCGGCGTCGTGAGCCTCCGGCACGGCGGGCCGACCGTACAGCGCGTCATGCTGGGCACCCGCCTGCGCCGCCTGCGCGAGTCCCTCGACATCACCCGCGAGACCGCCGCGTCGGCCATCCGCGCCTCGGACGCCAAACTGTGCCGCATGGAGCTGGGCCGCGTGGGGTTCAAGGTCCGTGACGTCGCCGATCTGCTCACCCTGTACGGCGTCGAGGACCCGGACGTACGGGAGGAGTTGCTCGACTCCGTGCGGCAGGCGAACCGGCCCGGCTGGTGGCGGGCGTACGGCGACGCCTTCCCCAGCTGGTTCGAGCAGCACCTCGGGCTGGAGGAGGCGGCCTCCCTCATCCGCACCTATGAGGTCCAGTTCGTCCCCGGCCTGCTGCAGACCCCCGCCTACGCCGAGGCCGTCATCCGCCTGGGCCGCACCGTCACCTCGCAGGACGCCGTCCGGCGCCGGGTCGATCTCCGGATGACCCGCCAGGAACTGCTCTCCCGGCCCGACGCGCCCAGGCTGTGGGTCGTGGTGGACGAGGCGGCACTGCGCCGACCGCTCGGCGGCCCCGAGGTGATGCGCGCCCAGCTGCGCCGACTGGCGGAGGCGGCCGACCTTCCCGGCGTCACCGTGCAGGTACTCCCCTTCCACGTCGGCGGGCACGCGGCGGCCGGCGGCCCGGTCACCGTGCTGCGCTTCCCCGTGCCCGACCTGCCCGACGTCGTCTACCTGGAGCAGCTCTCCAGCGCCCTCTACCTGGACAAGCCCGAGGACGTCGACCACTACCTCGCCGTCATGGACCGCCTCAGCGTGGTCGCGCTGCCGGCCGCGGACTCGGTGGACTTCCTGGAGCGGGTCCTGAGTGAGACATGACGGCGCGGGCCGCGCGCGGGCGCGGCCACTGCCGTCGGGTGGCGGGTCCGGCCTCCCTCGGCCTCGACGCACCGCGCTGGGTGCGGGCACGCCCCCCGGTGACACGCTGTCCCTGCGGACGACAGTGAAGCGCCGCCGGGCCGGGGACGCCTCCCGGCGCCGGTCGGGGGTACTCGTCGGTGTGCCGCCGGTGAAGGTCACCGGGCGGCGGCCGGGAAGGGAGTCGGCGGATGAGCACGCTCCTCCACTGGCTCGACGATCTGTCCGCGCCCGTGGTGTACGTGGTGGTCTCGGCCATGGTCTTCGCCGAGGACGCGTTGTTCTTCGGGTTCGTGCTGCCCGGTGAGACGGCGGTGATCGTCGGCGGCGTGCTGGCCCGGCAGGGCGTGGTCGACCTGGTGTGGCTGTCGGTCGCCGTCGTCGTCGCCGCGATCCTCGGAGACGGCGTCGGCTACGAGATCGGCCGGCGACTGGGGCCGCGGCTGCTGGGCAGCCGTGCGCTGCGCCGGAAGACGGAGCGGGTGGAGAAGTCCCGCGACCTGCTGCGCCGGCACGGGCCGGCGGCGGTGTTCATCGGCCGCTTCATCGCCCTGTTCCGCTCCTTCGTCCCGGCGATGGCCGGCGCCTCGGACATGCCGTACCGCCGCTTCCTGCTCTACAACGCGCTCGGCGGGGTGATCTGGGGCGTCGGCAACGCCGTACTGGGCTATGCGGCGGGGGCCGCCTACCAGCACGCGGAGACCCTGGTCGGGCGTTCCGTCGCGCTGGTGACGGCCGTGCTGGCGGTCGTCGCCCTCGTCGTCTGGCGCGTGCGCAAGCACCGCCGGAACCACGCGTGACGGCGTTCCCGCCGTCAGACCCGCGAGCGGTAGAGCGCGAACTGCGCGAGGTGGACGGCCGCACGTGCCGACGTGACCCGCAGCCGCCAGCGGCGGGCCCGTACCGGCGCCTGGAGCAGCAGGATGCGGCTCGCGCCGATGGTGCCCGCCGAGGCGACCCGCACCCAGTCCCCGTCGACGACGGCTTCCACCACGAACGCCTCGACCTGCTGACCGTGCCGGACGTCCTCGGCGAGCCGGATCCGGTCCACCTCGCGTGCCGTGCCGAGGTCGACGGTCCGCGCCCCGGCGGAGTCCGCGACCCGCGCGCCCCGGGCGAGGTCGGTGGGCAGCTCCGCGTCGACGCGTTCACGGAACTCGCGCAGCCGGACCACGTCGGTGGCGTGGAGCAGTCCGTCGGTGTCCGGCGGGACGTTCAGCAGCAGCACCGAGTTGCGGCCCACCGAGCCGAAGTAGATGTCGGTCAACTCATCGACCGACTTGGGACGAGGGAACCGTAAGGTGCGTCGGCCGGTGCCGCCAGGGCAGGCGTCGCGGGGACGCCGACCGCGGCGAGGGCCGCCGCCGAGGCGACGAAGGTACGTCTGGAGACTGCCATGGTGTTCCTGCTCCTCGGGTCAGTCGGCGGTCAGGTGCCACACGGCCGGGGTGCGCTGGTCCGGCGGGTACTGGACCGTCCGGCCGTCGTCGGTGACGCTCAGCGCCATCTGCGTGATCGCGTTGACGAGCCGGAAGCCGCCGGCGGCGGCTTCCAGTTGCCAGCGCTGCAGGGTGTCCGTCGCGTCACAGGCTGCCCGGTCGGCCTCAATGCCGGGCTGGAGCGGCACGTTGAGCGTCAGCCTGCCGCCGCTGATCTCCAGACAGCCGTCCGCGGTCCTGAGCGAGGCGTAACCGTCCGCGGTACGGGTCAGGTCGGCCTTGAAGGAGACCCCGCCGGTGGTGAGGGTGTACGCCCCCTCCGGCACCGGCACCGGCAGCCGGGTCGGATCCCGCCACCCCGGCGCGTGCCCGACCGCCGTGCGGCGGGCGGTGAACTCCGCGTAGGTGGCGTCGGGGTGGGGGTCGCCCCAGGTGGCCTGGGCGATGTGGCGCAGCGCGGGCCACAGCTCGACTGCGACCTCGTTCTCGGTCTCACCGCGGCCGTTGTCCGGCCAGAGACTGATCTTCGCGCCGGTGACGCCCTTGCCGGAGGCGAGTTTCTCGCCCTCGAAGCTGCGCGGGTCCCAGCTCTGGTCGTACAGGGACCGGGTGTCGGAGTGGAAGCCGCCGCGGACGAGGTAGAGCGAGTAGGCCGCGTTCATCAACGGGTAGCCCTGCGCGATGAGTCGACTGGGCTTCACCGCCACGTTCAGCCAGTGCTCGACGGTCGTACCGGCCGCCACGGGCACGGTGTTGGCGCCGGTGAGCCCGTCGTTCCAGATGCGCAGCTTCCGGCCCTTGCTCGCGGCGTAGGCCTGGACGCGGTTGACGAAGTCGACGTACGCGTCCTGCGGGGTGGCGCTCGAACCGTACTTGTCCTGGGCGTACTGGAGCATCTGCGGATACTTGGAGTAGTCGGAGCCGAGCATGTACTCGTCGGCTCCCATGTGCCAGGACTTCGCGGTGAAGACCTGCGCGTACTCGTCCATCAGGCCGGTGTAGTAGTCGAAGGCCTTCTGCCGGGTGACGTCGAGGCGGGCGGGCTGCTTGTTGCCGTCGGAGTCGGTGAGCTGCAGGTCGGGGCGGTTCTCGATCCACGGGTCCATGTGGCCCGGGGAGTTGATCTCGGGGATGATCTCGACGTGGTACCGGTCGCCGAGGGCGACGAGCCGGCGGATCTCGTCCTTGGTGTAGTAGCCCCAGGTGTCGGCCTCGGGGTGGGCGTCGCTCTTCACCTTCAGCTCGACCAGCAGCTGGTTGAGCTTGTGGTACGCCATCTCGCGGACCAGGTTCTCCAGCCAGGGCAGCGTGATGTGGACGTAGCAGGCGCAGACGCCGACCCCGCGTTCCCGGTAGCGGGGTCCGTCGACCGTGCGCCCGGCGGGGATCCGGTCGCCCTGGGCGAGGAGTTGCAGGAGGGTGCGGGTGCCGTAGAAGGCGCCGGTCTCGGTGGCGCCGGTCACCGACAGCCGCCGTCCGGCGCGGAGTTCGTAGCCCTCGGCGCCGAGAGCCGTGCGAGACGCCTGGACGTCGATGACGATGTCGCCGGTGCGGGCCCCGCCGGGGACGACCGGCACGGTGCCGTGCCCAGCCGCCCGCAGGTCGTCGGCGAGGGTGTCGGCGACGCGGCGCTCCGCCGGAGTGTCCGCGACCAGTCGGGTGCCCCGGCCGAAGAGGTAGCCGCCCGACTCGGCCGACCAGTCGGCCAGTGCCGGCACCGTGACCGGCGCCCGCCCCTCCTGCTGCTGTTCCTCCTGCGCGGCCGCCGACGTCGGCGCCGCCAGGAGTGTCAGTGCCGCCGTCGCGCCGAGCAGGCGCAGCGCTCGCTTCCGGAACTCAGCCATGCCACTCCACCTCGGACGGAGGCTCCCATTCATCGGAGGTCTGATCATTGGGCGGCCTCACAGGGCTGTCAATGGGGCGCGATTCGACCCCAGTTGGGCCAGTGATCGGATGACCTGCGGGTCCGAGGAGAGCGGCCCGACGGCACCGCTCCAAAAGTCCAAGAAGACCCACCCGAATGTCCAAGAGCCGGTGCTCTCGACGTGGGGCCGGGCTCCGGGGCAGAGTGCTCTCCGTACCGACGATTACTGACGAGTACTGACGAGCAAGCCCCTGTAACGCACCCCGAGGAGCGCCCGTGACCAGCTGGGTCGGCCGGACCGCCGCCGAGATCGCCGCCGCCGTACGCGAGAAGCGCGCCACGCCGCGGGACGTGGTGGCCGAGCATCTCGCCCGGATCGAGCGGCTGGACGGACGCGTGGGAGCGTTCCGGGTCGTGCGGGCCGAGGCGGCGCTGGCCGAGGCCGACGAGGTGGCCTCGCGTGCCGACCTGGCCGAGCTGCCCCTGGCCGGTGTGCCGGTCGCGGTCAAGGACAACCTCGCCGTGCGGGGCGAGTCCAACCGGGTCGGCTCGGCCGCGACGCCGGACACGCCCGCCGCCGAGGACCATGTCACCGTGGCCCGGCTGCGGGCGGCGGGGGCGGTGGTCGTGGGCCTGACGAACGTGCCCGAGCTGTGTGTCTTCGGCACCACCGAGGGCGTGCACGGCACCGCCCGCAACCCGTGGGACCTCACCCGTACGGCGGGCGGCTCCTCGGGCGGCAGCGGGGCCGCGGTGGCCGCGGGCTTCGTGCCGCTCGCCCTCGGCAACGACGGCATGGGCTCCCTGCGCATCCCGGCCGCCAACTGCGGTCTGGTCACCATCAAGCCGGGGCACGGGGTCGTCCCCGCGGGCATCAGCGACGGCGACTGGTTCGGCATGTCGGAGAACGGGCCGCTCGCCACGACGGTCGAGGACACCCGCCTGATGCTGGCGGTCCTCGCGGACACGGACACCGAGGCGGCAGGGCCGTCCGAGCCGGCCATGCGCAGGATCGCCGTGTCGCTGCGCAGCCCCCTGGCCGGCGTCACGGTCACCCGGCCCTACACGGCCGCGGCCCGCGACGCCGCCGGCGTCCTGATCAAGGCCGGCCACCAGGTCCGCCGCGCCGACCCGCCCTACCCGCTCTCACTGAGCACGACCTCCCTCGCCCACTGGACGGCGGGCACGGCGGTGGACGCCCAGGGACTCGACCCGCGCCGGCTGGCCCGGCGCACGCGCGTGCACGCCGCGGTCGGCCGCCGTTTCGTCGGCCGCGTCCGCGCCGGCGACAGCCGGGAGCGGCTGCGCCGCCGTCTGGAGCCGTTCTTCACCGAGTACGACGTGCTCCTCACCCCGGCGCTGGCCCGCCGCTCCCCCCGGTCGGTGGCCTGGCACGAGCGGGGCTGGCTGGCCAACATCCTCGCCAACACCAACTACTCGCCCCTCACCCCGCCCTGGAACCTGACCGGCTGGCCGGCGATGTCCGTGCCCTTCGGCACCCTGCCCTCCGGCGCCCCGACCGCCGTCCAGCTGGTGGGCCGCCCGGGCTCCGAGGCGCTGCTGCTGGAGGTGGCGCGGCAGCTGGAGGAGCTGCACCCGTGGCAGCGCACGGCGCCGCTGGACTGAGAGGGCACGGAAAATAGGGCTGAGAGCTGACGCCTCGCCGTGCTTGCATGAAGAGCATGATGTCCACCGACCGACTGCTCGCCTTCGCGGCGCTGTCATTGCTGCTGATCGTGATCCCGGGCCCCAGCGTCCTGTTCGTCGTCGGACGGGCGCTCGCCCAGGGGCGCCGGGCCGCGCTGACCACCGTCGTGGGCAACACGCTCGGCGCCTATCTGCTGGTGGTGGCCGTGGCGGTCGGCGTCGGTTCCGTCGTGGAACGCTCCGTCCTGGTCTTCACCGCGCTGAAGCTGGCCGGCGCCGCCTACCTGGTGTACCTGGGTGTCCGGGCGTGGCGCACCCGCGGTTCGCTGCGGGCGGCGTTCGCGGGAGGCGGGGAGGTGCACAGCGGGCTGCGCACGTTCTGGGAGGGGTTCGCCGTCGGCGTGACCAACCCCAAGACGATCGTGTTCTTCGCGGCCGTCCTCCCGCAGTTCGTCGACCGCGACCGGGGGCACGTCACCTTGCAGATGCTGGTGCTGGGCCTCGTCTTCAACGCCATCGCACTGGCCTCCGACAGCATGTGGGGCCTGGCCGCCTCCACCGCCCGCGCCTGGTTCGCCCGCTCCCCGCGCCGACTGTCGCTGGTGGGCGGGACCGGCGGACTGACCATGATCGCCCTGGGCGTGACCGTGGCCGTCACCGGCCGCAAGGACTAGCGCGGCCGGCGCATGGCCGCGACACACGAGACGCGGCCGACTCATGGCCGCGACACACGGAGCCGCGGCCGGTGTCGGCCGCGGCTGCTGTGTTCCGCGGGGGCGTGAGTGTGGCGGTACGCCACCGCGGTCGGCGATCGCGAAGATCCTGCCGTGGGTTCAGTCGACGCTGGGCAGGATGTGGGGTTCGGCGAGGTCGTCCTCGTAACCCGCCAGGCGGATGGGGGCGGACCGGGCCCACACGTCCAGGCTGCCGAGCTCGCCGGGCCTGCGGCCGGCGCGCTCGGTGCGTTCCTTGGGGCGCTGTTCGCGATTCGTCTTCTCCGGTGTCACCGCGCACTCCTTATGTGTCGGGTCACCCTCGGGGCATACCGGCCACTGTGTGGTCCGGCACTTGACGTCCGCTCGGGTGTGAGTCGAAAGCAGTTCGGACGCGGTGGCGCCGGTAACTCGAGTACGAGCAGGCCGTTGTCAACGGCTCGCCCCGGGACGGACGTGGGTGTGGGTGGGACCCTGTGGTGCTGTCCGTCCGGACCAGATTAACCAAATGAGCGGCACCCTGCTCTATGGGGCTGAAAACTTGGGGTTACTGTTGTAATTCCTCCTGTTTCATTCCCCTCTTGCGTCACTCTTTCGGACTAGAGGCGTGCCGAACGGCAACACCCGTTCCACTCTGGGTTCCAGGACCCGTCCGGGAGGTGGATGTCATGGCGTCCGTCACCTTCGACCAGGTCACCCGGCGCTTCCCGTCGGGCGACCGGCCGGCCGTCGACTCGCTCGACCTCGAGATCGAGGACGGTGAGTTCATGGTGCTGCTCGGACCTTCCGGGTGCGGAAAGTCGACCTGCCTGCGCCTGCTCGCCGGGCTGGAGGACGTCGATGCGGGGTCGATCCACATCGGCGTCCGTGACGTCACCCATCTTCCGCCCCGCGAGCGGGACGTCGCGATGGTGTTCCAGAACTACTCGCTGTACCCGCATTTGTCGGCTGCCGACAACATCGGCTTCCCGCTGCGGATCGCGCGCATGCCCCGGCAGCACGCGCGGGGCCGGGTCGGCTTCGCCGCGTCCGTGCTGGACATCGAGCGGTACCTCGGGCGCAGACCGCGCTCGCTGTCGGGCGGCGAACAGCAGCGGGTGGCGACCGGGCGAACGCTGGTGCGGGATCCGCGGGTGTGCCTGATGGACGAGCCCCTGTCGAACCTCGACGCCCGGCTGCGGGTGGAGACCCGGGGTCGGATCGTCCGGATGCAGCACCATCTGGGCATCACCACGGTGTATGTCACGCACGATCAGACCGAGGCGATGGCCATGGGCGACCGCCTCGCCGTGCTCAGGGACGGGGTGCTGCAGCAAGTCGGGCGGCCGCGCGAGGTGTTCGCGCGGCCGGTCAACACCTTCGTGGGCGGGTTCGTCGGCTCGCCGGCGATGAACCTGTTCCGGCTGCGGCTCTCCCCGGACGGCGCCGGGCTCGGCGGTCTGGACGTGCCGCTGCCCCGCTCCGTCCTGCGGGCCGCGGCGGCGGAGGGCGCCGCCGAGATCGTGCTCGGCGTGCGGCCCGAGCGGTTCGAGGTCCTGCCGTCGCAGGACCGGACGACGCCGGGGCTGGACCTGGTGGTCGAAGCGGTCGAGGACACGGGCGCCGTCGTCCACCTGCACACGTCCGCGCCCGCGGCCGCCCGGCTCGGCGACGTCGTCGTCCGACTGCCCGGGCGTCCCACGCACTCCGAGGGGGAACCCGTGCGCGTGGCGGTCCGCACCGACGCCGTGCACTGCTTCTCGGCCGTGACCGGCATGCGCTACCCATACCCCTAGGGGGTACAGTGCCGCGGAGAGGTGTCACACCGGACGCACCGGAAGGACCACAACCCCATGGACGCGATCCTCCACGCGCTCTCCATCACCGGATCGATGACCTGGGAGATCACCTGGGCCCTGGTGCTCGGCTTCGCGCTGTCGGCCGTCGTGCAGGCGGTGGTTCGCAGGTCCACGGTCGTACGGCTGCTCGGCGACGACCGCCCACGCACCCTCACCCTGGCGGCCGGCCTCGGCGCCGCCTCCTCGTCCTGCTCCTACGCGGCCGTGGCGCTGGCCCGCTCACTGTTCCGCAAGGGCGCGAACTTCACCGCCGCCATGGCCTTCGAGATCGCCTCCACCAACCTCGTCGTCGAACTGGGCGTGATCCTCGCCCTGTTGATGGGCTGGCAGTTCACCCTCGCCGAGTTCACCGGCGGCCCCATCATGATCGTGGTGCTCGCGGTGCTGTTCCGGATCTTCCTGCGGCAGCGTCTGCTGAGCGAGGCCCGCGAACAGGCCGGGCGCGGGCTCGCCGGCTCCATGGAGGGCCATGCCGCGATGGACATGTCGGTCGGCGGCGAGGGGTCGTTCGCGCGGCGGCTCCTCTCCCGCGACGGCTTCACCTCCGTCTCCCACGTGTTCGTCATGGAGTGGGCGGCGATCCTGCGCGACCTGGTGGTCGGCCTGCTGATCGCGGGCGCGATCGCCGCCTGGGTGCCCGACTCCTTCTGGCAGTCCCTCTTCCTGGAGGGCCACCCGCTCGCCGCGAAGCTGGTCGGCCCGCTCCTCGGCCCCCTGGTGGCGATCGCCTCCTTCGTCTGCTCCATCGGCAACGTGCCGCTGGCGGTGGTGCTGTGGAAGGGCGGCATCAGCTTCGGCGGCGTGGTCGCGTTCATCTTCGCGGACCTGCTGATCCTGCCGATCCTGAACATCTACCGGAAGTACTACGGCCCACGGATGACGGCCTTCCTGCTGGTCACCTTCTACGCGGCGACGGTCCTCGCCGGCTACGCGGTGGAGCTGGTCTTCGGCGGCCTCGGGCTCGTCCCCGACCAGAGCGCGGCGACGATCCCCGACGAGGGTGTGTCGTGGAACTACACCACCTGGCTCAACATCGCCTTCCTGCTGCTCGCCGCGGTGCTCGTATGGCGGTTCTGGCGCACGGGAGGGCCCGCGATGCTGCGCATGATGGGCGGAGCGCCGTCCGAGGAGGGCCACGAACACACCGGGCACGCGCACCACGACCCGCACGCGCAGCACTGAAGGGGCCGCGCAGTTCAAGTCCCGTTGGCCGATTCGAAACACGGCCATGATCTGCTGACGCCACGGCAACGGCCCGTCCGGCGGGAGACTGACGCATGGAGCTGCGCAGTGTCGAGGAGCTGATGGATCTGCTGTACGCCTGCCGGAGCCGGCACGCGCTGCGCACCGCCGCCCTGCTGCGCCGCAGCCGCCCCGCCGACAAGGAGCTCCAGGTGGCGGGGCTGGTGCACGACATCGGGCGGTTGCTGTGCCCCGGCGACGAGTCCCGCCGGGCCGAGCACGCCGCCGCGGCCGTGAGGCCGCTGCTCGGCGAGCGCGTCTACCGCCTCGTGCGCCGTGACGGCCGCGCCGGCGAAGACGATCTGGTACGCCTCGTCCTGGCGGACGAGGAGAGCCGGACCGCCGGGTTCGACGCCGGCGTCCTGGAGGACTGGCGCACCGTCCTGGAACTCGTCGCCGCCCGCAACTCCCGCCTGGGGGCTGTCGACTGACGGCCCGTCATGAGACGGTACGGCGATGACGTCGTCGTACGCGCAGGACGGGCTGCAGGGCCGGGCCGCCGTGGTGACCGGCGGGACCCGGGGCATCGGGCGCGCGGTCGCCGAGCGGCTGGCCGCGGCGGGCGCACGGGTGTGCGTGACCGCTCGGGACGCACAGGAGGTGCGGCGCGCGGCGGCCGAGCTGGACGGGGTCGGCGTCAGCGGCGACGTCGGCGACCCGGACCATCTGCGGGAGGTCGTCGACACCGCCGTGCGGGCGTTCGGGCGGCTCGACGTCGTGGTCAACAACGCGGCGACCAACCAGCCCTACGGCCCGCTCATGGACGCCGACCCCGAGGCGTGGCGGGCGGCCTTCGCCGTGAACGTCGAGGCACCGCTGCGGCTGGTGCAGGGCGCCTGGCGGGCGTGGATGCGCGAGCACGGCGGCTCGGTCGTCAACATCTGCACCGAGGGCGCCGGCCACGCCGGGCCCAACGTCGGCGCCTACGGCACCAGCAAGGCGGCTCTGCTGCACCTGACCCGGCAGCTCGCGGGCGAGCTGGCGCCGAGGGTGCGGGTGAACTCGGTCTCCCCCGGGCTGGTGCGCACCGAGATGGCCCGGTTCGTGTGGGAGCCCGAGGAGGCTCGGGTGGCCGCCGGTCTGCCGCTCGGGCGGATCGGCGAACCGGACGACATCGCGCGGGCCGTGGTGTGGCTGGCGTCCGACGCGGCCGAGTGGATCACGGGCGCGGATCTGCTGGTGGACGGCGGCACACGCGTGAGGACGGCGCACTCCGCACGGGAGTACGCCGTCCACGACATGCTTCGCTCATACGCACCACCTCGCTCATGACGGCGGCGGAGGCTCCCTCACGGGAACAGTGCGATGCCGACGAGGATCAACAGGATGATGCCGGCGACCAGCGCGACCGTTGCCCACGGGCCGCGGTGCTTCATCGGACTCCCTTCGCCACCGCCGCGCGGCCGGTCCTCCGGCAGCAGGGCGTGCTCCGGGCGGTCGCTGCCGTAGAACTGTTCATCGGTCGGGTAGCGGTTACGAGGGTCGTTCTGCGCTCGCGGATCGATGCCGTGTGGACTGCTCATGGTCACTCCCTGGCGCGGTGTTCACCAGGGTCCGGGTTCCCGGGCGACGCCGGGCCACACGCTCGTCCCCGCGGTCACCACTTTCCGGGCGCGTAGTCCTTCAGGAAGACGCCGTACAGGTCCTCGCCCTGCTCGCCGCGCACAATCGGATCGTAGACCCGCGCGGCCCCGTCGACCAGGTCGAGCGGGGCGTGGAAGCCCTCCTCGGCCAGGCGCAGCTTGTCGAAGTGGGGACGCTCGTCGGTGATCCAGCCGGTGTCGACCGAGGTCATGAGGATGCCGTCGGTCTGGAACATCTCCTGGGCGCTGGTCCGCGTCACCATGTTCATCGCGGCCTTGGCGGCGTTGGTGTTCGGGTGGCCCGCTCCCTTGTAGCCGCGGCCGAAGACGCCCTCCATCGCCGACACGTTCACGACGTAGGCCCGCTTGCCGGCCGCCCTGCGCGCGGCCTCGGCCATCGCCGGCCGCAGCCTGCTGATCAGGATGAACGGGGCGGTGTAGTTGCACAGCTGGGTCTCCAGCAGTTCCACCGGCGAGATCTGCTCGATGGTCTGCACCCAGGTGTTGCTGTCGACGACGTCGGGGACCAGGCCGCCCGCGTCGATGGCGGTGCCGTCGAGGTGCCGGGCGACGCTGGCGTTGCCCGCGACCAGGGCGAGGTCGGCGACCTGCTGGGCGTCGAGGCCGCTGATGCCCAGCGGCAGCGCGGTCAGCCCGTCGACCGCTCCGGAGTTGAAGGCGCCGATGACGTGGTGGGCGGGCAGCTCGCCGGCGGGCAGCGGGGCGCTCTCGCCCTCGACGAGGGCGGCGTAGGCGGAGGGCAGGCGGCGTACGGTCTGCGTGGCGTTGTTGACGAGGATGTCCAGCGGGCCCGCCTCGGCGACCTGCTCGGCGAGCGCGACGGCCTGCGCCGGGTCGCGCAGGTCGATGCCGACGACCTCCAGTCGGTGCATCCACTGGGCGGAGTCGTCCATCGCCTTGAAGCGGCGGATGGCGTCCTTGGGGAAGCGCGTGGTGATCGTGGTGTGGGCGCCGTCGCGCAGCAGCCTGAGCGCGATGTACATGCCGATCTTGGCGCGGCCGCCGGTGAGCAGGGCGCGCTTGCCGGTGAGGTCGGCGCGGGCGTCGCGCTTGGACCGGTTGGTGTGGGCGCAGTCCGGGCAGAGCTGGTGGTAGAAGTAGTCGACTTCCACGTACCGGGTCTTGCAGGTGTAGCAGGAGCGGGGGCGCTGGAGTATCCCCGCGACCCGGCCCTCCTCGGTCCGCGAGGACGGCAGCAGACCCTCGGTCTCGTCGTCGATGCGCTGGGCGGAGCCGGTCGCCGTGGCCTCGGTGACCGCCTTGTCGTGGGCGGTCTTGGCGGCCCGGCGCTCCTGACGGCGGCGCTGCTTGACCGTCCGGTACACGCCGGCGGTGGCGCGGCGCACGGCGATCGCGTCCGGGTGGTCGACCTCGAGCTTGTCGAGTTCCTCCAGCACGCTCAGGCAGACGGCGAGCCGCTCCGGGTCGATGCCGGGCCCGTACACGACCTCGTCCGTGGTCGCCGGACCTTCCTCTGTCACCGTCATCGCGCTGCCGTTTCCCTGATCACCCGAGCGGCGCTCCGATCGCACCCGCTGTCGAAGGAAGGATTTTACGGAGCGCCGGGCCGGTCCTCCAAACGTGAGGCGGTCAGGAGCCGCAGGCAGTGATGAGAGTCTCGACCTCCCGGGTCAGGGCCGCGGCCAGACGGTCCAGGTCCGGTACGGCCTCGGCGTCGGCGACGAGGCCGTAGTGGACGTGGCCGCGGTAGGTGGAGACGGCGACCGCGAGGGCCTGGCCGCAGGCCAGCGGGGCCAGCGGGTAGACCTCGGTGACCGGGTTGCCGCCGAGCTTCAGGCCGAAGCTGGGCAGAGGCACGCTGGTGACCAGAATGTCGAACCAGAGCCGGGCCGCCTGGCTGACCAGCGGGCCGCCGAGCCGGTGGGCGAGCGGGGGCACGTGGTCGGCGAGCAGGGCGACGGCGCCCGCGCCCCGGTTGGGGCCGGCGTTCTTGTTGCGGTCCATGGCGGTACGGACCGTGGCGAGGCGACCGAGCGGGTCGGGGTCGTCGACCGGGAGCCGTATCAGGTAGCCGGAGAGGCGGTTGCCCTGCGGGGTGGCGGTGCGCGGGCGGCGCTTGGAGACCGGGATCAGGGCGCGCGGCGCCACGCCCTCGCTGCCGTCGCCGCGCTCGTCCAGCCAGCGGCGCAGCGCGCCGGCGACGACCGCGATCAGGACGTCGTTGACGGTGCCGCCCTCGGACTTGCGGATGCGGTGCACGTCGTCGAGGTCGACGACGACGCCTGCGGTGCGGCGGGTGCCGGTGGCGTCGGAGGTGAACGCCGGCGACGAGCGCGCGGCCAGGCTGGACAGGGCCACGGAGGTACCGATGTCCAGGGCCCGGCCCACGTCGGACACGGCGCCCCGCACCAGGTCCGGAAGCCTGCGCACGTCGGGCAGCAGACCGCCGCCCTTCGGCTCCTCGGTCCGCGGCCTGCGCTCGGGCAGGTCCATGGGGTCCAGCACGGCGGCGGCGAGGGTCAGCGCGCGCAGCCCGTCGGCCAGGGCGTGGTGGAACTTGAACAGCACGGCGAAGGACACACCGTCCTGGCCGGGCAGCACGTGTGCCTCCCACGGCGGCCTGCCGCGCTCCAGCGGGCGCTCCATGAGCCGGCCCGCGTCCGCGTGGAAGTCGGCGGTGGGGGCGTGCAGCCTGACGTGGTGGAGCGGGTCGAAGTCGGGGTCCGGCTCGCGGGTGGCACCGCCGAAGGCCAGTGGCCGGAAGGAGAACGGCTGCCACACGTCCCGGATCCGCATGCGCAGCCCGGGCACCGCGGCGGCGCGGGCGGCGAGCAGGTCGGCCGCGTGGGCGCCGGCGGTGGGCGAGTGGGCGGAGAAGACGCCGAGGGCGCCCAGGTGCATGGGGTGCTCGGCGGACTCGATGTTCCAGAACGCCAGGTCGAGAGGAGCGAGCAGGTCAGAAGTCAATGGCTTGCCTCGCGTCGACGACGGGTGAGCAAGCAGTCAATCGCCCTCAGGCGATTACGGTCAAGTACGATCAAGCTACACACAGTTAACAGCAGATTAAGTCCGGCCACTCGTCCCGCCCCCACGAGAGGGGCGGGACTCGTGTGGCGCCTGGGGTCACTTCAGGGCAGGCGGCGCCGCCTCGGGTGACGTAGCCCACTCGGACGGGCGCGGGCCGACCGTGAAGGAGATCCTGCGCATCGAGCGCAGATCGCCGGTGGTCAGGTACGCGCTGTCGTGCGGTGTTCCGTCCGTGCGCACCGACTGGGTGTAGCGGTCGGTGGCGGAGGTGCCCGGGGCGGTGACGCTCAGGGCGCCGCGCGGGTAGTAGCGGCGGTCCAGGGTCAGGTCGACGCGGTCGAAGACCGGCGTGGACAGGCCCCAGGTGTCGTATCCGGGCTGGACCGGGAAGATCCCGATCGACGACAGCACCATCCAGGCGGACATGGTGCCGAGGTCGTCGTTGCCGGTCATGCCGGTCGGGCCGTCCGTGAAGAGGGTCAGCGCCGCGTGCACGACGTCGGTGGTCTTCCAGGGCCGGCCGGTCGAGAGGTAGGTGTAGGGGGCGATGAGGTCGGGCTCGTTCTGCGGGTTGTACTTGTCGGCGTTGTAGTAGTCGTACGGGCCGTTGACCCACACCTCGCGGGCCGTCTTCGCCGGGTCCTTCAGCAGCTGGTCGTAGGCGAAGAAGGAGTCGAGCCGCTCGTCGGCCGCCTGCGCGCCGCCGATCAGGTCCACCATGCCCGGCAGGTCCTGCGGCACCAGCCACTGGTACTGCCAGGACGTGCCCTCGTGGAAGCCCACGCTCTGCGCCGGGTCGGCGGGGCCGGTGAAGGCGCCGGAGGCGTCCCGGGCGCGGAAGAAGCCGGTCGAGGGGTCGAAGATGTTGCGGTAGTTCTGGGCGCGGGCCGCGTAGCGGGCCGCGTCGTCGTCGTGCCCGAGGTCGCGCGCCATCTCGGCGAGGACCGCGTCCGCGAGGGCGTACTCCAGCGTGGCCGAGGCGCCCTGGTGGTAGTCCGAGTCACCGGGCTTCGCCTTCGGGCGGTCCTTGACGTACGGGGCGAAGCCGTTCGCGATGTATTCCTGGTTGGCCTCCCTGCCCAGCGACGGCGAGTCCGCGGGCGGCACCCCGTCGGCGTTCCTCCTCAGCGCCCGGTAGGCCCGCTCCTCGTACCCGGCGAGCAGTCCCTGCTGGTAGGCGTTGGTCAGGAACGGGGTGACCGGGTCGCCGGTCATGATGTTCGTCTCGACCGTGCCGTAGCCCCACTTGGGCAGCCAGCCGCCGTCCTCGGAGACCTTGACGACCGAGATCGCCATGTCCCGTGCCTCGCGCGGCGCGAGCAGGGACAGCAGCTGGGACTGGGTGCGGTAGGTGTCCCACAGCGACCAGTTCTGGTAGTACGTGAACCCCTCCGCGCGGTGGACCTTCTGGTCCCAGCCCCGGTAGCGGCGGTCGGCGTCGCTGCCGACGTTGGGCGCCAGGAAGGACCGGTACAGCGAGGAGTAGAAGGTGCGGCGCAGCGTCTCGTCGCCGCCCTGGACGCGTACCTTCGCCAGCCGGTTCTCCCACGACCGCCGGGCCGCCTCGCGCACGGCGTCGAACGAACGCCCGCCCTCGGCGCGGAGGTTGCCCGCCGCGCCGGCCGCGTCGACGTACGACAGCGCCGTGGTGGCCTCGACGGTGCGGTCCTCGGTGGTGTCGAAGCGGACGTAAGCGCCGTCGGCCCCGGTGGTCGAACCGGCCGTGACCGTGCCGCCGTCCCAGGTGCCGTAGGCGGTGAAGGGGCGGTCGAAGCGGGTGATCGTGTAGACGGTGTAGGGCCGGGTGCCCTGGCAGAAGCCGCTGCCGGTGATGGCGGTGCGCACCGTGTGGTCGTCGAGGATCTCGACCCTGCTGACTCCCTTCTTGTGCAGCGACTGCCCCGCGTTCAGCAGGACGTTGGCCTTGTCGGTGGCGGGGAAGGTGTAGCGCTGCACTCCGGTGCGCTCGGTCGCGGTCAGTTCCGCCTCGATACCGGTGTCCAGGCCGACCCGGTAGTAGCCGGGGCTCGCCGCCTCGTGGTCGTGGCTGAAGCCGGCGGCGTACTTGGCGTAGTCCGTCTGCGTGACGTCACCCGTGGTCGGCAGGACGGGCAGGTCGCCGCCGATGCCGCAGCCGACGCCGGACAGGTGGACCAGGGAGAAGCCCCGGATGTGGGCCCAGGAGTAGTCGTAGCCGGTGTTGTGCCCGGTGTCCGGCGAGAGTTGCACCATGCCGAAGGGCACGGCGGCGCCGGGAAAGGTGTTGCCCTCGTTCTCGGTGCCGATGAACGGGTTCACCAGGTCGGTGAGCCTGCCGTCCCTCGGCTCGGCGGCCCGGGCGGCGGGAGCGGCGAGCAGCGCGGACGCTGCCACCACCCCCGCCGTGCACAGGCGCAGGCGCCGGGTCCATCTCATGTCGTAGAGCCTCCGTCGGGCGTGAGACAGCGTTGTCTGCATGATCGGGTTCGCGGGTCAGTCAGCCGCGCATCCCGCGGGGTTCGGCTGCGACGCGTCGCGGATCAGCGCCTGCTGGGCGGCCCGCACGCGCTGGGCGTCCGGCTTGAGCACCCGGCGGTCGTAGGTCAGCAGACCGTTCAGCTCGCCCTCGACGTCGGAGATCTGCGTGTAGACGGCTCCGTTGCTCCCCCGGCACGCAAGGGCGTGCACCTCGGCGAGCTTCGTCAGGTAGTCGTCGGTGTAGGCCGCCGGGTCGACGTCGACGTACGACTGCTGGACCGACCAGGCGTGTCCGGGCACCGCGAGGCCCAGGCCGCCGTACTCGCCGCTCACCAGGGCGCGGCGGCCGTCGGGGTGGGGTGGCAGGGCGGGGCTGGGATAGCCGTGCTCGTCCATGATGTCGCCGGTGCCGCCGTCGGCCCCGAGGTTGAGCCCGGACATGGAGTTGACCAGGCGGGTGGGGTCCCAGGCCTTGGCCTGGTCGGCGATGCGGGCCATGTCGTACTGGCCCCAGCCCTCGTTGAAGGTGACCCACATGACAACCGACGGGCTGCTGATGTGCTCGTCGATCACCTGTTTCATCTCGCGCTCGAACTCGGCGCGGGCGGCCGGGCTCGGATCGACGCCGGCGGTCATCGCGGGCATGTCCTGCCACACCAGCAGACCGAGCCGGTCGGCCCAGTAGAACCAGCGGTCGGGCTCGACCTTGATGTGCTTGCGCACGGCGTTGAAGCCGAGCTGCTTGTGCACCTTCAGGTCGTAGGCGAGCGCGTCGTCGGTCGGGGCGGTGTAGAGGCCGTCGGGCCAGAAGCCCTGGTCGAGGGTGGCCATCATGAAGACGGGCTTGCCGTTGAGGAGGGTGCGCGGGACGCCGTTCACCTTCTCGACGGAGCTCGAGCGCATCCCGAAGTAGCTGCCGACGCGGTCGCTGCCGACGGTGACCTTCAGGTCGTACAGGAAGGGGTCGTCGGGGGACCACAGGTGCGGGTCGTGGACGGTCAGGGTGAGCGGGCTTCCGGTGCGGCCGCGGGCCGTGGCGACCTTGCGGTGTCCGGCGTACGCGGTCGCCGTGACGGGTAGGCCGTCGCGGGCCCCCTGCGGTTCCACGGTGAGCCGGCTGTTCGCGACGTCCGGGGTGAGCTTCAGAGCGTCCACGTGGTCGCGCGCGACGGGCTCCATCCACACCGTCTGCCAGATGCCCGAGGTGGGCGTGTACCAGATGCCGCTCGGGTCCAGGCGCTGCTTGCCGAGCGGCGGGTTCTCACCGGAGGCCGCGTCGGTCGGGTCGTAGACGCCGACGATCAGTTCCTGGGTGCGGCCGGGCTTCAGCGCGTCGGTGACGTCGGCGCCGAACTTGTCGTAGCCGCCCTGGTGTTCGGTCACCTTGACGCCGTTGACGTACACCTCGGCGCGCCAGTCGACGGCCCCGAAGTTGAGCATCAGCCGCTTGCCCGAGCCGATCCTCCAGCCGGCCGGGACGGTGAAGGTGCGGCGGTACCACATGCGGTCCTCGTGCCGTTCCAGCCCGGAGAGCTGGGACTCCACGGGGTACGGGACCAGGATCCGCTCGGCGAGGTTCCTGCCGACCGGCGGCCGCTCACCCGCCGACGCCGCGGCGAACTGCCAACGGCCGTTCAGGTTGCGCCAGTCGGTGCGGGTCAGCTGCGGACGCGGGTACTCGGGGTGGGCGTTGCCCGGGCCGACCCGGTCGGCCCACTTCGTGCGCAGCTCGTACGTGGAGCGGTTGGGGCCGCTGCTCCAGAACGCCTTGACAACGTTGCCGTCGGCGTCGGTGAGGCCGCCGTCGCCGTCGTAGCGGACGTCCGCGGTGCCGCTCGCGGTGCCGGTCTTGTTGCCGACGACGGGCTGCTCCAGGGAGACCAGCAGGGACCGGGGGTCGGCCGGGTCCGGCTCGGCGCTTCCCAAAGGCCACTTGGCGCCGCCGATCACGGCTGTCAGGTGGTCGGTGAGGCCGGCCGGGGGTGCGGCGAGGCGCTGGGCGAAGTCCAGCCGGAGGGTGCGGCCGGTGCCGGTGACGGTGGCCGCCACGGCGCCGTCGTAGTCCCAGCCGTCGGGCAGCCGGAACGCCGACTGCGGAACGGCCTCCTTCACGCCGCCGGGCTCGGTCCAGCGCACGTGCAGGTTGGAGCCGCCGTAGTGCTCGAAGTACTCGACCTTGATGTCGTAGGCCCGGCCTGCGGTCAACTCGACGGGCTGCGAGGTCTGTTCGCGGTCCCAGTCGTCGACCCAGTGGTCGATGACGAGAGCGCCGTCGATCCAGAGGCGGAAGCCGTTGTCGCCGGTGATCGAGAAGGTGTGCGCTCCGGTCTTCTCCGGGACGATCTTTCCGGTCCAGCGGACGCTGACGTCGTCGGACCGGCCGGTGGTGAAGGCCAGGCGTGGTTCGAGGTTGTCGAAGTCGAGGTTCGGATCGAAGCCGGTGGCCTTGAGCTCGTGGAAGTCGAAGGCGCCGGGGGCGGACTGGGTGTAGTACTCGCCCTTCAGACCGTGGACCTCGACGGGGTCCTCGGCGGCGGTGGCGGTGGGGGCGGCGACGAGGCCGACCGCGCCCAGTACCGCGGCGAGCAGTAACGCGAGCCTGTCTCTGAGGCGTCTGGCGTGCACGGAACCCTCCCATAACAACGTTGTCATGGACAGCAGTTGGCATGACAACACGGATTCCGCTTTGCGTCCAGGGACATGACAACAGCCCCGGCCGTCGATGTGGGCCGGGGCTGTCCCGAGCGCGCCTTGCGGGAGACCGGCTCGGCTACGACACCACCTGTCCCTTGCCGAGCGCGATCACGCCGCCCTTGGAGACCGTGTACAGCTCCGCGTCCCGCTCCGGGTTGACGCCGATGGTCGCGCCCGGGGGCACCTCGACGTTCTTGTCCAGCACCGCCCCGCGCACGACCGCGCCGCGCCCGATGTGGACGTTGTCGTGCAGGATCGAGCCCTGGACCACCGCGCCCGGGTCGACCAGGACTCCCGGCGACAGCACGGAACGGGTGACCTGGCCGCGGATCAGGCAGCCTGCGCTGATGATCGACTCACTGGCCATGCCGCCCGCGTTGAAGCGGGCCGGGGAGAGCTGGTAGGAGTGCGTGTAGATCGGCCACTGCCGGTTGTAGAGGTTGAAGGCGGGCCGCTCGGCGATGAGGTCCATGTGGGCGTCGTAGTACGCGTCGAGGGTGCCCACGTCGCGCCAGTAGCCGCGGTCGCGGGTGGTCTCGCCGGGCACGTGGTTGGCGCTGAAGTCGTACAGCTGGGCCTCACCTCTCTCGGTGAGCTGGGGCAGGATCGAGCCGCCCATGTCGTGCACCGAGTTCCCGTCCTCGGCGTCCCGCTGCAGGGCCTCGATCAGGGCCTTGGTGGTGAAGATGTAGTTGCCCATGGAGGCGAAGACGCACTCCGGGTCGTCGGCGAGGCCGGGCGGGTCGGCGGGCTTCTCCAGGAACCTCTCCACCGTCAGCCCGTCCGAGCCGGGCGTGATCACGCCGAACTGCGACGACTCCGAGCGCGGCACCCGGATGCCGGCCACCGTCACGCCCGCCCCGGACTCGATGTGCTGGGCGAGCATCTGGCGCGGGTCCATGCGGTACACGTGGTCGGCGCCGAAGACCACCACGTACTCGGGGCTCTCGTCGTGCACCAGGTTCAGCGACTGCAGGATGGCGTCCGCGCTGCCCAGGTACCAGCGCGGGCCCAGCCGCTGCTGGGCCGGCACCGGTGTGACGTAGTTGCCGAGCAGGCTCGACATCCGCCATGTGGTGGTGATGTGCCGGTCCAGCGAGTGCGACTTGTACTGGGTCAGCACGCAGACGCGCAGGATGTCGCCGTTGACGAGATTGGACAGCACGAAGTCGACTAGGCGGTACGTACCGCCGAAGGTGACCGCTGGCTTCGCGCGATCCGCCGTCAGGGGCATAAGGCGCTTGCCTTCTCCGCCCGCCAGCACGATCCCGAGCACCGAAGGTCCGCCACGACGCATGGTCGCTCCCCTCACCGTGGTTGATCCATCCCTGCCCCTGCCCAGGGCGGAGTAAGCCTGTTCGAGGAAGTCCCCTTCGTTCTATTCCTGTTTCAGGATCTCCTCGTAAAGGCGGACGGTACGGCGGGCGACGGCATCCCAGCCGAACTCCACCACCGCACGCTCGCGCCCCGCCTCACCCATCCGCCGTGCCGCCTCCGGGTCGCCGACCACCGAATCCAGGGCCCGCGCGAGAGAGGCCTCGAAATCGTCGTCCACGGTGACGAGTACCCCCGTCCGGCCGTCGTCCACGACCTCGGGGATGCCGCCGACCCGGGAGGCCACGACGGGGGTGCCGCAGGCCATCGCCTCCAGGTTCACGATGCCGAGCGGCTCGTACACCGAGGGGCACACGAAGGCGGCCGCGTGGGTGAGGAGCTGGATGACGTCGGGGCGCGGCAGCATCTGCGGAATCCAGTGCACATGGTCGCGGACCCGGCTCAGCTCCTCGTACAGCTCGCGGAACTCACGGTCGATCTCCGGGGTGTCCGGCGCCCCCGCGCACAGCACCACCTGCACGCCCGGGTCGATGTCCCGGACGGCCCGCAGCAGGTGCGGCACGCCCTTCTGGCGGGTGATGCGGCCGACGAAGAGGAGGTACGGGCGCCCGCTGTCCAGGCCGATGCGGGTGAGGACGTCGGTGCCGTGGTCGGGGCGGTACAGCGTGGTGTCGATGCCGTTGTGCACGATGTGGACCTTGGCCGGATCCAGCGCCGGATAGCAGCCCAGGATGTCCTCGCGCATGGCGCCCGAGACGGCGATCACGGCGTCGGCGGACTCGATCGCGGTGCGCTCGGCCCAGCTGGACAGGGCGTACCCGCCGCCGAGCTGCTCGGCCTTCCAGGGGCGCAGGGGCTCCAGCGAGTGCGCGGTCATGACGTGGGGCACGCCGTAGAGCATCTTCGCGAGGTGGCCGCCGAGGTTGGCGTACCAGGTGTGGGAGTGGACCAGCTCGCGGCCCTCCAGACCGGCGGCCATGGCGAGGTCCACGGAGAAGGTGCGCAGCGCGTCGTTGGCGGTGTCCAGGGCGGCCCAGGGGCGATGGCGTACGACGCCGACTCCGCGGCCCTCTCCCCAGCAGTGCACCTCCAGGTCGACCAGGGGGGTCAGCTCCCGGGCGAGGAACTCGACATGGACGCCCGCGCCGCCGTACACGTCCGGGGGGAACTCCCGGGTCAGCAGTCCCACACGCACCCGATACCCCTTGCCTCGGCGACCAGTTCCTTCATGGTCACCCAGATGCGCCGCGCGCGGAAGGGCGCGGCGGTCGTGTGAAGCAACAGTCACCGCACACGCCCCCGCCGGGCACCCGGTAGTACAGGCAGCAGCTGCGGCGGCGGAAGGCGGCGCCGGTGAGGGTGCCGGTGCCCGACAGGAGGGGGTGGGCGAGGAGCGCGGCGGTGAGGGGGCGGGCCGCGGGGCCCAGCTGCCGGGCGGTGCCGACGAGGGCGGAGGCGGCGTTGCCCCACAGCAGGCCGGGGGCGACGCGGTAGTGGGCGCGCAAAGCCTCGGCCAGGGGTTCGAGGTGGCCGTGCAGGACGACGCCGGCGACGGTCTCCGGGTCGGCGGGCAGCGGGCGGACCTCGGACAGCCACAGGTCGTCGGGGGCGCTCGCGTCGGGGTCCCAGCGCAGCAGGGCGGGGTTCAGGTCGGGGACGGCGTCGTACGCGAGGGCGCAGCCGAGCGTCACCGACCACAGCCGGGCCGCGAGCCCCTGCTGGAACACGGAGGCCGCCACCCGCGGCTCCGGGGCACGCAGCACGGCCGCGACCTTCTCGACCCGGAAGGTGAGGGGATTGCCGTACGTCTTTGCCGGTCGGTTCTCGTACGTCCGAGCTAGTGTGGGCAGAGCGGAAGACAGCGCTCCGCCCGCATTCAGTACGAAGAAACCGCCGAGCGGTCTCAGGCCGGCGAGTTCGGGGTCGAGGTCCACGAGAGCAGTAGTACCAAGGCCCCTAGGGGACGGCTTCCAGGGGTGTCCACCCCGTGTCGCCCACCCTGGGGATGACGGTGCCCGATTCGTACTCCATCGGCAGTAGGACCCATTGCGTGCTCAGGGACGACGACGGGAACAGATCGACAAGGCATCGTGTTGCCTATGAAGGCCGACCGTTCGCCGCGCAGGGGTAACCGCCCCCGCCACACGCAGAGGAGCAATCGATGAGTGCCCTCGCGTTGTCCGTGCTCCTCTCCCTCGTCTCCGCCGTCGCCTACGCCGGCGGGGCGATCGTGCAGGAGCGCGTTGCGGTGTCCTCGCCCGGCGAGCAGTACGCGCCGCTGCACCGGCCGTCCTGGTGGGCGGCGGTGGCCCTCAACGGCCTCGGCGGTCTGCTGCACGTGGTGGCGCTGGCCTACGGCCCGCTCAGCCTGGTGCAGCCGCTGGGCGCCCTGACCATCGTGTTCGCGCTGCCGATGGCCGCGCTGTTCGTGGGCCGCCGGGCCGGTGCGACCGCCTGGCGGGGCGCGATCATGGCGACCGTGGGCCTCGCCGGCCTGCTGGCCCTGGTCGGCGCGTCCGAGGGGCAGTCGCTGGACACGGCCCAGCGGGTCGCGGTGGCCGTGGTCACCGGCGGTGTGGTCGTGGCCCTGATGATCGCGGGCCGGGCCGCCCACCGGCACCCGGCGGTGCGCAGCATGCTGCTGGCGACCGGGTCCGGCATAGCGTTCGGCATGTCCTCGGTGTTCACCAAGACCGTCGCGGTCGACTGGAGCGAGGGCGTGACCGTGTCCGACCTGCCGTCCCTCGGCGTGATCGGGGTCTTCGCCACGGCCGGCATGCTGCTGTCCCAGGCCTCCTACCGCGGCGCGGGCCTCGCGGCCCCGCTGGCCACGCTGACGGTCGTCAACCCGGTGGTGGCGGCCGCGGTCGGCATCACGATGTTCGGCGAGACCTTCCGTTACGGCACCACCGGCACGGCTCTCGCGCTGAGCTGCGGAGTGGTGGCGGCGGGCGGCCTGATCCTGCTGACGACGGAGCGGCTCGCCCGCACCGCCGAGACCGAGACGGCCGTCGAGACCGAGTCGGCCGCCGTGACCGGACCGGCCGCCGAGCCGGAGCCCACGCCCGTCGAGGAGGAGCTGCTCACCGCGGAACTCCTCGTTCCGGCGCAGGTGGGCCCCACGGTCCTGGAGGTCGCCTACGACGAGACGGACGAGCTCTCGCTCGACCCCGCCCGCTACCGCTTCTACGGCCCGTTCTACGGAGGCTCCTACATCCCGGCGCCGGCCCTCGACCGGCACCGGGTGCGGGTCAAATCCTGACGCCTCCGGCCCTGAGATAGGCGAGAGGGTCGATGTCGGAACCGAAGCCGGGCCCCGTCCGCACCTCGAAGTGCAGATGCGGGCCCGTCGCGTTGCCCGTGGCCCCCGACCGGCCGATGCGCTGGCCGGGGCTCACGCTCTGCCCGGCCCGCACCGAGATCGCCGACAGGTGCCCGTACTGCGTGTAGCGGCCGTCGGAGTGCCGGATCACCACCTGGTAGCCGTAGGAGCCGCCCCATCCGGCGGACACGACGTGACCGGCGGCGACCGCCTTCACCGAGGTGCCGGTGGGGACGGGGAAGTCGACACCGGTGTGGTAGCCCTTCGACCAGGACGAGCCCGGCACGTGGTAACCGGTGCCGATCGGGCCGTTCACCGGCGCGACCAGAGCGTGGCGGGTGGGCGCCTGCTCCTTCTTCTCGGCGGGCTTCGCGGTGGGCTTCGCGGTGGTCGATGAAGAAGCCTTCTTCGCCGGGGACTTGGTGCCGGTGTGGGTCGTCGGGGCCTTGCCCCGCAGGTGCAGCCGCTGGCCGGGCAGGATCAGGTCCGGATCGGCCCCGATCGTCGAGCGGTTGGCGTCGTACAGTCGCTGCCAGCCGCCCGTGACGTGCTCGGTCTCGGCGATCTCGGAGAGGCTGTCGCCGCGCACCACGGTGTACATCTCGGCCGTGCCCGCCCGTGACTGGGGCGTGGTGTGCGGCTGGACGTCCTTCACCGAGGTCTTCTTCGCGTGCTTCGAGCTGTTCGCGCTCCTCGTGCCGGCGCTCTCGGTGTGCACGTCAGGGGTGCCGCCCCCGCGGGACAGTCCGGCCTGTACCGAGCACACCGGCCAGGCGCGCGGCCCCTGCCCGTCGAGGACCTTCTCGGCGACGGCTATCTGCTGGTCCTTGGTGGCCAGGTCGGCGCGGTGGGCGTACGCCCGGCCGCCGTAGGCCTCCCAGGTGGACTGGGTGAACTGCAGTCCGCCGTAGAAGCCGTTGCCGGTGTTGATGCTCCAGTTGCCGCTGGACTCGCAGGCGGCGACCTTGTTCCAGGTCGACACGTCGGCCGCGTGGGCGGTGCCGGCTCCGATCAGCGGGATCGCCATTCCCGCGCTGCCCGCGGTGACGGTGAGTGAGGCGCGGTTGATCCTGTTCGGCTGATACCGGCGGTGCCGGCCGCGTACGGCCATGGAGATCCCCCTCGACATGCGTCAGGAGGGCCAAAAGTAAGCGCCGCGAACAGGCCATGACAAGACGGCAATCGGCCGCCCTGTATCTCAAGCCAACAGGAATACGCCGCAGTTGCGGATCGGCTGAGGCAGGTGGGGCCCGTCGTCCGTACTTGCGTACGCCACGCCGGACAACCCGGACATGCGCCGGGCGTACCGGCAAGTCAGGATGGTCGGTGGGGCGATACTGACGGGCACGACCGGCACCACCGATACCGGATCCTTGAGGAGCCAACCGAATGAGCAAGACAGCCCAGATCGGCGTCACGGGCCTCGCGGTCATGGGCCGCAACCTCGCCCGGAACTTCGCGCGCAACGGCTACACGGTCGCCTTGCACAACCGGACGGCGGCGCGTACGCACGCCCTCGTCGAGGAGTTCGGGGACGAGGGCGACTTCATCGCGACGGAGACCGCCAAGGAGTTCGTGGCGGCGCTGGAGCGGCCGCGGCGGCTGGTCATCATGGTCAAGGCGGGCGGTCCGACCGACGCGGTGATCGACGAGTTCGCGCCGCTCCTGGAGCCCGGCGACATGATCATCGACGGTGGCAACGCGCACTTCGCGGACACCCGCCGCCGCGAGGCCGCGCTGCGCGAGCAGGGCATCCACTTCGTCGGCATGGGCGTCTCCGGCGGCGAGGAGGGCGCGCTGAACGGGCCGAGCATCATGCCGGGCGGCCCGAAGGAGTCGTACGACTCGCTCGGCCCGATGCTGGAGAAGATCTCGGCGAAGGCCAAGGACGGCGCGCCCTGTGTGACGCACGTCGGTCCCGACGGGGCCGGGCACTTCGTGAAGATGGTCCACAACGGCATCGAGTACGCCGACATGCAGCTCATCGGCGAGGCCTACCAGCTGCTGCGGGACGTCGCCGGCTACTCCCCCGCGCAGATCGCCGAGATCTTCCGCACCTGGAACACGGGCCGGCTGGACTCCTACCTGATCGAGATCACGGCCGAGGTGCTGTCCCACGTGGACGCGGCGACGGGCAAGCCGTTCGTGGACGTGGTGGTGGACCAGGCGGAGCAGAAGGGCACGGGCCGCTGGACGGTCCAGATCGCCCTCGACCTCGGCGTCCCGGTGTCGGGCATCGCCGAGGCGGTCTTCGCCCGCTCTCTGTCGGGCCACGCGGCGCTGCGCGAGGCCTCCCGCGGCCTGAAGGGCCCGAAGGCGTCCCCGCTGTCGGAGTCCGAGGCGGGGGCCTTCGCGGACCGGGTGGAGCAGGCCCTGTACGCGTCCAAGATCGTCTCCTACACGCAGGGCTTCCACGAGATCGCCGCGGCCCGTGAGGAGTACGACTGGGACATCGACCTGGGCGCGGTCTCGGCGATCTGGCGGGGCGGCTGCATCATCCGCGCCGCGTTCCTGGACCGCATCCGCTCCGCGTACGACGCCCGCCCCGACCTGCCGAGCCTGCTGTCGGACGAGACCTTCGCCCAGGAGATCGCGGCCGCCCAGGACGACTGGCGCGAGGTCCTGGTCGCCGCGACCCGCCAGGGCGTGCCGACCCCCGGCTTCGCCGCGGCCCTCGCCTACTACGACGCCCTGCGCGCGGAGCGGCTGCCGGCGGCGCTGACGCAGGGGCAGCGGGACTTCTTCGGCGCCCACACCTACCGGCGCACGGACCGCGACGGCTCGTTCCACACCCTGTGGGGCGGCGACCGGTCGGAGGTGACCGCGTAGTCGGGGCCCTTCCCGACGGGTCCCACGGGGCGACGGACGGCCGGGCGGCCGTCCGTCGCTTCTTTTCGTACCTGCCACCGGCACCGGGCCGGTCGCGTCAGCTCAGGGGCGGGCCCGGCTCCGGGTTCGGCACCGGTTCCGGTCCCGGCGGGATCGGCGACGGGTCCGGTGGCGGGACGGGGGTCGGCGGCGACGGGGGCTGCGGCGGCGGGGTGGGCTCCGGCCCGGGGGGCGGCTGGGGGTTGGGGACCGGAGACGGGTACGGGTCCGGCGGCTGGGGGTCCGGGCCGGGATTGGGGCCCGGCGGTACGGGGTCGGGTCCCGGCGGTACGGGGTCGGGGTACGGGTCGGTCATCAGGTCCTCCGGCCAGTCGGTCGACGTCGGCTCTGGACTACTCCCCCGCGTACCCGGGCGCCGTTTCCCCACTCACCCGCCCGTATGACGACCTGGGCCCGGTCGGCCCCGCCCGGCGCGCGCCGGTGCCACGAACCCGACGGGGCCGGACAGGGCCGGACAGGGCCGACCATTGCGGAGATGCGTACGGCCCGCGCCGTCCGTCCTGCCACCCGGCGGCACGGACGGTCGGCGCGGCGCCGTATGACGTCGGCTCAGAAGCGTCCGGGGTGCGCCACCAGCCATTCCTTCGCCGCGCGCAGCAGCTCGGGATCGGCGGCCGGGGCCACGTCCGGGTGGCGCTCGGCCCACTTCACGACGTACGGGCACAGCGGCGCGACGACGACGCCCTCGCGCTCGGCGATGGCGTACAACTCCCGTGCCAGGGACCCCGCGATGCCCTTCCCCTCGTGGGCCGGCTCCACGATCGTGTGGACCGGGACCAGGGCGCGCCGGGGCGATTCGAGGACGAAGTACTCGATGTGGCCGACGACTTCGCCGTCCGCGCCGTCACCGAGGGCCTCCAGGCGGCCCGCCGCCCGGTCGTCGCGAATCTCGATGTCACTCATGAGGCACGCTCCTGGTCTAGGGGCGCCAGTCCGGGCTCAGGCCGGTACGGCCTGCGGGCTGCGCTGCTGGTCCGAACCCGGTACCGGCTCGGAGGGGTCGGCGCCCTGGGCCACGATGCGGTTGTCGCGGTCCACGTGCACGACCCGGGGCCGCAGCGCCCGGGCCTCGGCGTCGGTCACCTGAGCGTAACTGATGATGATCACCAGATCGCCGGGGTGGACGAGATGGGCGGCGGCACCGTTGATGCCGATCACACCGGAGCCGCGCTCGCCCTCGATGACGTACGTCTCCAGGCGCGAGCCGTTGGTGATGTCCACGATGTGCACGAGCTCGCCGGGCAGCAGGTCGGCGGCGTCGAGCAGGTCGGCGTCGATGGTCACCGATCCCACGTAGTGCAGGTCGGCCTGGGTGACGGTGGCTCGGTGGATCTTGGACTTGAACATGGTGCGAAACATGAGAGTGCTCCCGATTCGTCTGCTCCCTGCCTGCTCCTGCAGGTCAAGGGCGATTCGGAGATTACATCGTTTCGCATGCTCGGTCAGCTGTCGCAAGGTGTTCGAGGACTCACACTGACCCGTCGCCGGCTTTTGTGTATGAGGCGCGGGAATCCTCGTGATCTCATCGCCCGCCATGCGTCATGCGAGCCATGCGGACTCCTTGTGACGTAGGCGTGGCGAGACGTCCGAGCCGCCCGCGGCGGCGGACGTGCCCGTGGTGCCGGGGGCGGCCGAGTGCCCCAGGTGCCGGTGCACGAAGTGGATGGCCATCGCGCCCTCACCGGCCGCCGAGGCCACCCGCTTCACCGAGCCGCTGCGGACGTCGCCCGCCGCGAAGACCCCGGGCAGGCTGGTCTCCACGGTCATGCAGGGGCGCCCGCGGCCGTGCCACATCTCGGGGTGGGCGCAGGCCTCCTGGGCCTCCGGGCCGGTGAGGACGAAGCCGCGGGAGTCGAGGGCCATGCTGCCGGCGAGCCACTCGGTGTGGGGGTCGGCGCCGGTGAAGACGAACAGGCCCCCTGCCGCGAGCCGGCGGTGCCCGCCCGTACGGTTGTCGACCACGTCGAGCTCCTCCAGCGCCTCCTGGCCGATGACCTCGGTGACCTCGGTGTGCAGCAGGACCTGCACCCGCGGATGGCGCTCGACCTGGTCGACCAGGTAGCGGGACATGTTGGCCTCCAGGCTGGGTCCCCGGACCAGCAGGTACACCTTCGGCGCGTACCCGGCGAGGAACAGCACCGCCTGGCCCGCCGAGTTGCCTCCGCCGACGACGGCCACCGGGTCGGTGCGGCACTGCTGGGCCTCGTAGACGGTCGCCGAGTAGTGGACGCTCGTTCCCTCCAGGCGTTCGATGCCGGGCACCTGGAGCTTGCGGTAGCGGGCACCCGTGGCCAGGACGACGGCACGGGCGGCGATCTCGGTGCCGTCGGCGAAGGCCACCACGTAGTGGTCCTCGTCCTTGGGGTGGAGAGCGGTCGCCTCGACCGGAATGCTGATCCTGGCGCCGAACTTGTCGGCCTGGAGCACGGCGCGTTCGGTGAGTTCGGCGCCGGAGATGCCGGCGGGGAAGCCGAGCAGATTCTCGATGCGGGACGACGTGCCGGCCTGGCCGCCGGTGGCCATCGCCTCCACCACGGTGGTGCTCAGGCCCTCGGAGGCGGCGTACACCGCGGCAGCGAGGCCGGCGGGTCCGGAGCCGACGATCAGGACGTCGCCGTGACGGCTTCCGGCGGGCAGTGACGGCAGGCCGATGAGCCGGGCCAGTTCCGCGTTGCTGGGGTTGCGCAACAGGGTGGTGGCCCGCCAGATGACGAGCGGTGTCTCCTCAGGGCCGACGCCGAAGCGGCGCAGCAGGTCCTCGGCCTCCTCGTCGGTCTCCAGGTCGATCCAGCGGTGCGGCAGCCGATTGCGGACGGCGAACTCGCGCAGCCGCCGGGTGTCGGGCGAGTAGCGCGAGCCGATGATGCGGAAGCCGGCGCCTTCTCCGACGAGCAGCGCACGACGGCCCAGGCAGGCGCGCAGCACGACGTCCCCGATGGAGGAGTCCTGGGACACCAGGTGGCGCAACCGGTCCAGGGAGACGACGAGGACCTCGCCCGGCTCCCTGGCGACAGCGGTGTAGAAGGCCACCTGTCCGTGCAGCAGCCCGAGTTCGCCGATGAAGCGACCGGGGCCGTGCACGCGCAGCAGGTGCTCCTCGGGAGTGCCGTGGTCCTCGACGACGGCGACGGTACCGCTGAGGACGACGAAGAACGTCTCGCAGCGCTCCCCTTCCCGGATCAGCACGTCGCCCGGAGCCATGCTCCGGCGTTGCCCGTGCTCCGCCAGACGTGCGATCTGGTCCTCCGCGAGGCGCGGATACGCCCCGCAGATGTCCGGGGTCTCCGGGAAGGCCGCCTCCTGCGGCATCGGTCCTTCGCCCGTCGACCGGTCGCCGGACATCAGACGAACGCCTCGTGGACGTAGCACCAGCGCCATTCCTCACCGGGCTGGAACGACTGCACGATCGGATGGTCGACGGCAGCCGCGTGCCGGCGCGCGTGCTTGTTGGGAGAGGAGTCGCAGCAGCCGACGTGCCCGCAGGTCAGGCAGAGCCTCAGGTGGACCCACGGGGAGCCGAGCAGCAGACACTCCTGGCACCCTTCGGGGGTCAGCGGCCGGACCGGCCGGACAAGCGCGAGGTGGGGGTCTGCGTGCAGGGTCATCCGGATCACCCTTCCCGGGCTGTGATCGACTGTTCCACCCACTGGCGCAGGGCGGGGGCGGGCGCCGCCCCCGCCTGCCGGGCGACCGTCTCGCCCTGGTCGAGGACGAGCAGCGTCGGTACCGCCTGAACCTCGAAACGCTGCGACAGCCGCGGGTTCTTGTCGACGTCGACCTTGACCAGTTTGATGCGGCCGGCGAGATCGGTGGCGACCTTCTCCAGCGCGGGGCTGACCATGCGGCAGGGGCCGCACCAGGTGGCCCACAGGTCGACCACGACGGGGACGTCGGCCCGCTCGACGACTTCGGCGAAGTCGTCGTCGCCCGCGTCCACCATCCACGGCAGGGGCTGCTTGCAGTGGCCGCACCTGGGGCGGCCCTCCGCGGCCGCGGGCACCCGGTTGGTGCGCCCGCAGTTCGGACACTTGACGGTCGTCGCCTGCAACGTGCTCATGCCGCCCGCGCTCCCTTCACGTCCTCGGGCTGGTCGTAGGTGACCACCAGCTCTCCGTGTTCGGCGTCGACGCGGACCGTCGCGCCGTCCTGGACGTCGCCGCGCAGCAGGGCGCGTCCGACCAGTGTCTCGACCTCGTGGGAGATGTAGCGGCGCAGCGGCCGGGCCCCGTACACCGGGTCGTAGCCCTGGTGGGCGATCACTTCCCGGGCAGCGGGGGTGAGTTCGACGGTGATGCGGCGTTCGGCGAGCCGCTGCCGCAGTTCGTCGAACTGCAGCTCCACGATGCGCTCGATCTGCCGCTCGCCGAGCGGCTTGAACAGCACGACGTCGTCGACGCGGTTGAGGAACTCCGGGCGGAAGTGCCCGCGCAGCTCGCCCATCACCAGGGCGCGGGCGTCGGGCTTGATCTCGCCTTCGGCGGTGGCGCCGTCGAGGAGGTGCTCGGAGCCGATGTTGGACGTCATGATGATCACGGTGTTGCGGAAGTCGACGGTGCGGCCCTGGGCGTCGGTGATGCGGCCGTCGTCGAGGATCTGCAGCAGGGTGTTGAAGACGTCGGTGTGCGCCTTCTCGATCTCGTCGAACAGCACGACCGAGTACGGCTTGCGGCGTACGGCCTCGGTGAGCTGGCCGCCCTCCTCGTAGCCGACGTATCCGGGCGGTGCGCCCATCAGCCGGCTGACGGTGTGCCGCTCCTGGTACTCGCTCATGTCGAGGCGGACCATGTTCTCCTCGGAGTCGAACAGGGTCCGGGCGACGGTCTTGGCCAGCTCGGTCTTCCCGACGCCGGTGGGGCCGAGGAAGATGAACGAGCCGATGGGGCGGCGCGGGTCGCGGATGCCGGAGCGGGCGCGGATGATGGCGTCCGTGACGAGTTTGACGGCCTCGTCCTGGCCGATGACGCGCTCGCGCAGGATCTCGTCGAGGCGCAGCAGCTTCTCGCGTTCGCCCTCCTGGAGGCGGGCGACGGGGATGCCGGTCCAGGCGGCGACGATCTCGGCGATCTCCTCCTCGGTGACGACCTCGCGCAGCAGCCGGTTCTGCCCCTGTTTGGCGGCCAGTTGCTCCTCCTCCGCGGCGAGTCGGCGCTCCAGGTCCTGGAGCCGGCCGTAGCGGAGTTCGGCGGCGCGGTTGAGGTCGTAGACGCGTTCGGCCTCCTCCGCCTCGATGCGGACCTGCTCCAGTTCCTGGCGCAGTTCCTGCACGCGGCGGATCGCCTGCCGTTCGGCCTCCCACTGGGCGCGTTTGGCGTCGGCCTCGCCGCGCAGGTCGGCCAGTTCCCTGCGCAGCTCCTCCAGGCGGGCCTTGCTGGCGGGATCGGTCTCCTTGGACAGGGCCGCGTCCTCGATCTCCAGGCGGGTCACCCGGCGGGTGATCTCGTCGAGTTCGGCGGGCATGGAGTCGATCTCCGTACGCAGCCGGGCACAGGCCTCGTCGACGAGGTCGATGGCCTTGTCGGGCAGGAAACGGTCGGTGATGTAGCGGTGGGAGAGCGTCGCCGCCGCGACCAGCGAGGTGTCCTGGATCTTGACGCCGTGGAAGACCTCCAGGCGTTCGCGCAGTCCGCGCAGGATGGAGATGGTGTCCTCCACGCTCGGCTCGTCGACGAGGACCTGCTGGAAGCGGCGTTCGAGGGCGGCGTCCTTCTCGATGTGCTTGCGGTACTCGTCGAGGGTGGTCGCGCCGATCATGTGCAGTTCGCCGCGGGCGAGCATCGGCTTGAGCATGTTGCCCGCGTCCATGGCCCCTTCGGCCGCGCCCGCGCCGACGACCGTGTGCAACTCGTCGACGAAGAGCAGGATCCGCCCCTCGGCGGCCTTGACCTCGCTGAGCACGGCCTTGAGGCGTTCCTCGAACTCGCCGCGGTACTTGGCGCCGGCGACCAGGGAGCCCATGTCGAGGGCGAACACCGTCTTGTCGCGCAGGCCCTCGGGGACGTCGCCGCGAACGATGCGCTGGGCCAGGCCCTCGACGATGGCGGTCTTGCCGACGCCGGGGTCGCCGATGAGGACGGGGTTGTTCTTGGTCTTGCGGCTGAGGATCTGGGTGACCCGGCGGATCTCCGCGTCCCGGCCGATGACCGGGTCCAGCCGCCCGGACCGGGCCTCCAGGACCAGGTCGCGGCCGTACTTCTCCAGCGCCTCGTAGGCCACTTCGGGGTTGGCGGAGGTGACCCGCTGGTTGCCGCGCACCTGGGTGAGCGCGCTCAGGAACGAGTCCCTGGTGATGCCGGCCTGTTTGAGCAGTCGGCCGGCGGCGGTCGAGGAGCTCTCCTCGGCCAGGGCGAGCAGGAGGTGCTCCACGGACACGTACTCGTCCTTGAGGCGTTTGGCCTCCCGTTCGGCGGCGTCGAGCAGCCGGGCGAGGCGCTGGGTGACGAAGACCTGGCCGGGTGCCGCGCCGGGGCCGGTGACCTTCGGGCGGCGGGAGAGTTCCTCGCGCACGGCGGCGCGCAGTTCCTTCGGCTCGGCGCCGGCCTGCTGCAGCAACCGTGGGATCAGACCGTCCTCCTGATCAAGAAGCGCGAGCAGCAGGTGTTCCCCGTCGACCTCGGTGTGCCCCATGCCGACGGCCGCGGTCTGGGCCTCCTGGAGGGCTTCCTGGGACTTCTGGGTGAGACGGTTCATGTCCATGGGGGTGTTTCACTCCTCGTGCCACGGCCGCGCAGGGCGGCTTCGAGCAGGCTGATGCGATCGAGCAGGTCCAGCACCAGGCCGATGGATGCGTAGTTGAGGCAGAGGCCGGTGCGCAGCCGCTGGATGCGGGCGAGGACCGCCGGGGCCGTGGGGTCGAACACCGGGCGCCCCGCGGCGTCGCGTTCGGCGTCGACCAGGCCGAGGGCGACGAACCGGCGGATCAGATCGGGGTGGAGGCCCGAGCGAAGGGCCACGGCGGTCAGGGAGAGCCTGGGGACGGGGACGAGGGCGTACCGGACAGCCGTCGGGGCGGTGCGGTCGGCACCCGTCCGCGCCGGACGGGCGCCCACGCCGGCCCCGCCGATCCCTGCCGCTCCCGCGGGTCGGTCGTTCATCACGTCCTCCTGGGGTCGTACGAGGAGGTGGCGGCGAGCTCCTCGAACAGTTCGCGCTCCCGCTCGCCGAGGGTGGGCGGCACCATGACGCGGAGTTCGGCGTACAGGTCGCCGTTCGCGCCTCTCGGGTTCGGCATGCCCTCGCCGCGCAGCCGCAGCCGCCGGCCGCTGGACGAGCCCGCGGGCACCGTGACCTTGGCCGTGCCGCCGCCGGGGGTGGGCACCGGCACGGTCGCGCCCAGGGCCGCCTCCCAGGGGGTGACCGGTACTTGTACGTGCACGTCGCGGCCGTCCAGCCGGAACCGGGAGTGGGGCTGGATGCGCACCCGCAGGTACAGGTCGCCCGCGGCGGCGTCACCACTGCCCCGGCCGCCCTCGCCCGCCAGCCGGATGCGCTGCCCGTCGGTGACGCCCGGCGGCACGTCGACCTCGTACCGCCGCGGCTGCCCGGTGGGACCGGCGAGCGTGACGGTGCGACGGCCGCCCCGGTACGCCTCCTCGACGGTGAGCGGCAGTTCGGCCTCCTGGTCCGCTCCGGGGACGCCGCCCCGGGCGGCGCCGGCTCCGAACATGGAGCCGAACAGGTCCTCGATGTCGATGCCCTCCGCACCGAAGTCGTCGCCGAAGCCGGTGGTGTACCGGACGCGAGGACCGCCCCCGCCTGCGGTGCCCCGACCGCGGAAGCCGCCGCCCGCTCCCGCCGCGACCCGTTCGTCGAAGTCCTCGGGGATCTTGCGGAAGTCCTCGCCGAAGCGGTCGTAGCGGGCCCGGGTCTTGGGATCGGACAGGACGCTGTGGGCCTCGTTGAGGTCCTTGAAACGCTCCTCCGCCCCGGGGTCCTTGTTGACGTCGGGGTGATGCCTGCGGGCGAGTTTGCGATAGGCCTGCTGGATCTCGTCCTGGCTCGCGGTCCGCGACACGCCCAGCACCTCGTAGAAGTCCCGTGCCATGACCGGTCACTCCCGCTTCGCGACGGTCACGGCGGCGGGCCTGAGCTGCCGGTCGCCGTCCCCGTAGCCGGGGCGCAGCACCTGGACGACCGTGCCCGGTTGGGCGTCGGGGTCCTGGACGACGCCGACCACCTCGTGCAGGGCCGGGTCGAAGGCGACGCCGGTCTCCGCGTGCCGCGGGTAGCCGAGCAGTTCGAGGACGTTCACCGCCTGGTCGCGTACGGCCCGGACGCCCTCCATGATTGCGCCCGGATCGGCGCCGGCGTGGGTCAGGGCGAGTTCGAGGTTGTCGAGGACGGGCAGGAAGGCGGCCGCCGTGCGGGACCGCTCGACCGCCCGTTCGCGCTCCAGTTCCCTGGCGTGACGCTTGCGGAGGTTGTCGAGGTCGGCGAGTGCGCGCCGCCAGCGGTCCTCCAGTTCCTTGATCGCGGTCGTGTACTCGTCCTCGGCACGCCCGGGACCGGCGGCGTCCGGTCCCGGTTCGCCGTTCGCCGCTTCCGGCCGGGGCGGGCCCGGTTGGGGCAGATCCCCGCGAGGAGGGCGTCCGGCGCCTTCCGGGACCGGTGCGACCGGATCCGACGCGGCCCGGTCGGATTCCTGGGGGTGGGTGGGCATGGCGCGCCTCAGCCCTTGTCGAACTCGGCGTCGATGACATCATCGTCACCGCCACCGCCGCTCGTGGGACCGCCGGTGGCGGCGTCCTGGCCGGGACCGCCGCCCGTGGCGCCGACGCCCTGATGGGCCGCCAGCCCGGCGAGCACCTGCTGGAGTTCTGAGGTCAGGGGCCGCACGCGCTCCACGCCCGCCTCGTCCTTGACCGCCGCCCGGGCGTCGGACACGAGCATCTCGGCGCGTGCCTTCTCGTGCGCGGGCGCCGCGTCGCCCAGTTCGGCGAGGCGCTTCTCGACCTGGTACGCGACGGCGTCGAGTTCGTTGCGGGCGTCGACGGCCTCGCGGAGCGCCTGGTCCTGGCCCCGGTTGCTCTCGGCCTCCTGGACCATGCGTTCGACCTCACCGCGGTCCAGGTTGGAGCTCTCGCTGATGGTGATGCCCTGTTCCTTGCCGGTGTCCCGGTCGCGGGCCTTGACGTTGAGGATGCCGTTGGCGTCGATGTCGAAGGTGACCTCGATCTGCGGTTCACCCCGCGGCGCCTGGCGGATGTCGGTGAGCTGGAACCGGCCCAGCACCCGGTTGTCGGCGGCCCGCTCGCGCTCGCCCTGGAGGACCACCACGTCGACGGCCGGCTGGTTGTCCTCGGCGGTGGAGAAGGTCTCGCTGCGGCGCACCGGGATGGTGGTGTTCCGCTCGATGATCTTCGTCATCACTCCGCCGCGCGTCTCCACGCCCAGCGACAGGGGGGTGACGTCGAGCAGCAGGACGTCCTTGACCTCGCCCTTGAGCACCCCGGCCTGGATCGCGGCGCCCAGGGCCACGACCTCGTCGGGGTTGACGCTCATGTTGGGTTCCTTGCCGCCGGTCAGCCGGCGGACCAGGGTCTGGACTGCGGGGATGCGGGTGGAACCGCCGACGAGGATGACCTCGTCGATGTCGCTCTCGCCGACCTTCGCGTCGGCCATCGCCTGCTGCACCGGTCCCAGGCAGCGCTCCACCAGGTCGCTGGTGATCTGCTCGAACGTGGACCGCATGATCGAGTCGGTGAGGTGCTTGGGACCCGTGGCGTCGGCGGTGACGAACGGCAGGCTGACCTGCGTCTGCGTCACCGAACTGAGCTCGGTCTTGGCCTTCTCCGCCGCCTCGAACAGTCGTTGCAGCGCCTGCGGGTCCTTGCGCAGGTCGATGCCGTTCTCCTTCTGGAAGTCGTCCGCGAGGTGATCCACCAGACGCCGGTCGAAGTCGTCGCCGCCCAGGTGGCTGTCACCGGCGGTGGAGCGCACCTCCACCACGCCGTCGCCGACGTCGAGGATGCTCACGTCGAAGGTGCCGCCGCCCAGGTCGAAGACGAGGACGGTCTCGTGCTCCTTCTTGTCCATGCCGTACGCGAGGGCGGCCGCCGTCGGCTCGTTGATGATCCGCAGCACCTCCAGTCCGGCGATCCGTCCGGCGTCCTTGGTGGCGGTGCGCTGAGCGTCGTTGAAGTAGGCGGGCACCGTGATGACCGCTTCCGTGACCCGCTCCCCCAGTTGCTTGGAGGCGTCGTCGGCGAGTTTGCGCAGCACCTGTGCGCTGATCTCCTCGGGCGCGTACAACTTGTCGCGCACCTTGAAGCGGGCGGCCCCGCCGTCGCCCTCGACGACGTCGTACGCCACTGCCTTGGCCTCGTCGGAGATCTCGTCGAAGTGCCGCCCGATGAACCGCTTGGCCGAGTAGATGGTGCCCTTGGGGTTGAGGATCGCCTGGCGCCGGGCCAGCTGGCCCACCAGGCGCTCCCCGGTGTCGGTGAAGGCCACCACGGACGGTGTCGTGCGGTTGCCCTCGCTGTTGGGCACGACGGACGGCTCGCCCCCCTCCCACACGGCGATCACCGAGTTGGTGGTGCCCAGATCGATGCCCACTGCCTTGGCCATGGGGAACTCCTCCCGGTACGGCGCCTGCGCCGACCTTGCGGATCGCTTTCGTTCAGGTAGAGGAGGGACCTCCGCCGGTTTCCCGCCGGTGCGCACGGAGGATCTCGAACGCTCCCCAGGGTGACCAACCGGGTGGCTCCACGCCTGCGCCTGGGGAGTCAGGATTGCGCGGGTCCGGTCACCCCACGAGTACGAGGGAAATAACGGGAACATTTCGGGTAGGCCGGCCGGGAGCGGGTACGCGGCACGTTCGCCGTCCTGAAGGCTCATGGAGAACGGAGTGATCCCGTGGCCGGCAGTCGGACGAACAGCCTGTACCACCACCGCTCCGACCGGGCAGGCAGCTTTCCGCGGGGCAGCCCCCGGCGGCACCCAACGGCCGTGCGCCCACGACCCCGCCCACCCGCTCGCGCCCCGGCCGATCCTGCCCTCCGCGATCTGACGGTGCTCTCCCGCGCCCTGTTCGAAACCCCGGACGAAGGCGAGATCCTGCGACTGGCCATGGACCACATAACCGCCGCGGGGCCGTGCCGCGCCGAGGCCGGATACCTCGAGGTGGGCGGCCACTTGGTCCCCAGCCCGAGGAACGGGCGCAGGCCTGCCCCGGCCGTGGGCCGCAGGGTGCGGGAGCTGGCCGGGCGGGACGGTCCCGTGACCGTACCCGGCAGGCCCTGGGGCCGGGCTCTGGGGCTGCGCGGACTCGAGGGACTCCACGGCTACCTAGTGGTGACGTCCCGCTCCCGGCCGTCCGAGGCCGAGCGATCCCTGCTCGCCACGATCGTCGGGCACACCGCTGCCGCATTGTCAGTCGCCTTCGCACACCACCGCCGACGCGAGGACGCGCTGGAGCTGCACCGGCTGAGGGACGAACGCGCATCCCTCCAGCGGCAGTTGATCTCCGTCGCGGCGGAGCTGGGGTACCAGCGGGCCGTTCACGCGCTCATGACCGGCGTCGCTGCCTCCAGCGGCGGCGAGGAAGCCATCACCCGCGCACTGCACAGGCTCACCGGACTCCCCGCGCTGGTCGAGGACCGCTTCGGTCGGTTGAGGTCCTGGACCGGCCCCGGCCGCCCCGACCCCTATCCCGAGCCGGACCCCGTACGCCAGGACGACATGCTGCACGCCGTGGCCCGTCAGGCCGGGCCGGTGCGGGTGAAGGACCGGCTGATCGCCCTGGTCCGCCCGCACGGCGAGGTTCTGGGCGTGCTGGCCGTGGTCGATGCCCAGGACGAGGCCGACGAGCACACCGTGCTCGCGCTGGAACACGCCGCCGCGTCACTCGCCCCGCAGCTGACGCACCTGCGCGATCTGGCCGAAGTGGAGCTGAGGCTGCACCGCGAGCTGGTCGACGACCTGCTGGCGGGGACGGACGAGGCGAGCGCCTACGCCCGGTCCGAGGCAGTCGGACACGACCTGCACCGCAGCAACTACATCGTCGTGGTGCAGTGGCGGAACCGGACCGCGGACGATTCCTTCGCGCAGACCGTGGCACGGACGGCCTCTGCCGTGGGCATGCGCTCGCTGCTGACCCGCCGTGCCGACCATGTGGTCCTGGTCGCCGACGACAGGCCGCACGCCCGCGCGTTGTACGAGGCGCTCGCCCGGGAGACCGGGACACGCTCCGGGACGATCGGAGTGAGCGCACCTTGCGACGCCCTGGACGACATACCCCACGGCTACGAGGAGGCGCAGCGTGCCATGGAAGTGCGACGCCACTCCCGCGAGCGCTACGGCACGACGTTCTTCGACGAGCTCGGCCTCTACCGCATCCTGGGGCCAGGCAACGACTACCGGGAACTGGAGACGTTCGTCCAGGAGTGGCTCGGGCAGCTCATCGACTACGACTCCCGGCACCACACGGCCATGGTGGAGACGCTGTCCCGGTACTTCGACTGCGGCGGCAACTACGACGAGACCGCGGAATCCCTCGCGATCCACCGCAGCACGCTGCGCTACCGGCTCCAGCGCATCCGCGACATCAGCGGCAACGACCTCGCGAACGTCGAGGACCGGCTGAACCTCCAGGTGGCGACCCGGGTGTGGAAGATCGTGCTGGGCGGCCCCGGCTGATGCGTTGCTGGAAGGGGGATGAGAAGGTGCCCGACGCCCCTCATGGACGACGGCACGGGCGTCACAGGGCGACGACGTGGAGGTCGACCAGGTCGAGCAGCGCCCGCAGGGCCGAGCTGGGCCGCCGGGTCGACGACGTGCCGAGATGCATGCTCCAGCGGAGCACGGTGCCGGCGACGTCCAGGACGTGCAGGCCGGGGGTGCGGGCGACGGCGAACGTGGGCAGGAAGGCGATGCCCAGGCCGTGCCGGACCAGTGCCGCCCCCATGTCGATGTCCGGCACTTCCAGTGCGACCCGGCGTGCTACGCCCGCCACCGCGAACGCCCGGTCGACCACCTCGCGGTTGCCGTAGCCGGGCGGGAAGTCCACGAAGGGCTCCTCCGCGAGGTCCGCAAGTGCCACCTGTCCCCGCTGCGCGAGCGGATGCGCGGCGCTCACCGCCAGCACGAGCGGCACGGTGGCCAGCTCCCGTGCGTCGATCCCGGCGGGTTTGTGCTCGGGCAGCGACAGGAAGGCCACGTCCAGGTCTCCGCCTAGCAGCGCGTGCGCCAGTCCCGCCGAGCCGGTCGTGGCCAGCCGCAGCCGGACGTCGATCGCCGGGTGCCTCCCGTGCAGCTGTCCGAGCAGCGCGGGCAGGTCCACCACCTCGACCGAGGCCATGGCGCCGACGTTCACCGTGCCGTGCAGCGTGTCCTGTGCGGCACGCACGGCGTCCTGGGCCGCCTGGGCGGCGTGCAGGGTGGCCCGAGCCTCCGGCAGCAGCGCCGCGCCCGCCCCGGTGAGCCGGACCTGCTGCGACGTGCGCTCGAACAGCGCGCAGCCGAGCTCGCGCTCCAGGGAGCGGATCGCGGCGGACACACCGGACTGCACCACGTGCAGCCGACGGGCGGCACGCGTGAAACTCAGCTCCTCGGCGACCGCGATGAAGTGCTCCAGCTGACGTAGCTCCACACGGGAAGTATCACTCGCATTGCTCGAGCCCAGCAAAAACATTCGTTGGCACTGATCGCGGCTGGTGAGGAGGATGGAAGACGCCATCCAGGTCCCATCCGAGGAGGGGTACCCCTGCCTGCCGTTCCGCCGCCGCTCAGTCGTCCCACAGCCGACGCCCCCGACGACCCGACCCACCGGATCCCAGCAATCGCTCCCGCCGGCCTGCCGCCCCGCGCCCCCGCCCGGCGTCGTGCCTCGCACGCGACCGGTTTCTGGTTCGTGGCGGTGGCCTTCACCGTGCTGATGGCCTTCGGCACCGCGCCGACCCCGCTGTGGCCGCTGTACGAGGCCCGGGACCACTTCGGCGCGACCACGGTCACGGTGGCGTACGCCTCGATGGTCGTGGGCGCGGCGGCCGCCTTCCTCGGGCTGGGACACCTGTCGGACCGGCTCGGGCGGCGGCGCGTCATCGTCCCGGCGCTGCTGGTCGGCATCGTCGCGTCCGTCGTACTGATCGCGTGGCGGGACCTGCCGGGGCTGATCGCGGGCAGGATCCTGAACGGTGTCGGACTGGGGCTGATGGCCTCGACCGCGACGACGTACCTGCACGACCTCCACCACGAGGCCCGTCCGGAACGGACGGGTTCGGTGCTGCCCGGCATCGTGGCCACCGCCGCCAACCTCGGCGGCCTGGCCTCAGGGCCCCTGGTCGCCGGAGCCGCCGCCGAGTGGCTTCCCGTGCCCCTGATCACCACCCAGGCGATCTTCGCGCTCGCCATGGCGGTGTGCCTGGTGCTGGTGCTGTCCACCCCGGAGACCGTGGACCTGGAGCTGCCCGCGGCCGCCCCGCCCAGCAGGTTCGTCCTGCGCCCCGGCGGCCGGCGGACGTTCGGCGCGGCCGGCGCGCTGGGCGCCTTCGCCTTCGCGATCCTCGGCCTGATCTCCTCCCTCGGGGCGAGCGTGCTCCACGGCACGCTGCACACCGACTCGCACCTCGTGGTCGGCCTGGCGGCCTTCCTCATGTTCGGTTCCGCGGCGGCCGCCCAGCTGGTGCTGGGCCGTCTCCGACTGCCAAGGCTCCTGACCGTGGGGGCAGTGGTCTTCCCCCTCGGCCTGGTCCTGTGCGCCGTCGCCCTCTACCACCCGGTGCTCTGGCTGTACCTGGTCGCCGTGTCCCTGACGGGTGCCGGCTCCGGGCTGCTGTTCAAGGGAGGCGTCGAACGTGCCGTCTCAGTGGCCGAGCCCGCCTCACGCGCGGGGGTCCTCGCCGTGTTCTTCGTCGTCGCGTACCTGGGGATGGGCGTGCCCTCCGTCCTGTTCAGCATCGCCCTGCGGCATTTCGCCGTACAGACCGCGATGATCGGCTTCGCGGCGGTCCTCTCCTGCGGCGCCGTCGTGTCGGTCGCCGTCGCGCTGCGCGACCGCGCACCCGGTCCCGGCGCACTCTCGGCGTAGTCCGCTCGCCCTGCTGACCTCACTGCGGCGCAGCGACACCGGTCGTCACCGGTTGTCTGGGAGACGCCGGTCCGGGCACTCGGTGCGGGCGCGCGTGACAGGAATCCGCGGCAGACGGGAGGCCGGAGATGTCTACGGGATCGGCCCGCACGATCGCACTCCCCTCCGGTGAGGAGATCGCGGCACTCGGGCAGGGCACCTGGTACCTGGGCGAGGACCCCGCCCGGCGCGAACAGGAGATCGCCGCGCTGCGGCTCGGCCTGGATCTGGGCATGACCGTCGTCGACACGGCGGAGATGTACGGCGACGGCGCGGCCGAGGAGCTCGTCGGGGAGGCCCTCCGGGGACGCCGGGAGGAGGTCTTCCTCGTCAGCAAGGTGCTGCCCGGCCACGCGGACCGCAAGGGCACCGTCGCCGCCTGCGAGGGCAGCCTGCGGCGGCTCCGTGCTGAACGGCTGGACCTCTACCTGCTGCACTGGCGGGGACGGTGGCCGCTCGAGGAGACCCTCGCGGGATTCACCGACCTGATGGAGGCGGAGAAGATCCGTTACTGGGGCGTGAGCAATCTGGACGTCGCCGACATGACCGAGCTGAGCGCCCTCCCCGGCGGCGACGCCGTGGCCGTCGACCAGGTGCTGTACAACCTCTCCCGGCGCGGCATCGAGTGGGATCTGCTCCCCTGGTGCCGCGAGGGCGGGGTGACGGTCATGGCCTATTCCCCCATCGAGCAGGGGCGGCTGCTGAAGGTCGAGGCACTGGGCGCCGTGGCCAGGGACCTCGGAGCCACGCCGACCCAGGTGGCCCTCGCCTGGGTCCTGGAACAGGGGGTGGCCGCGATCCCGCGTTCCGGAGCACCCGACCACGTTCGGGAGAACCGCGGCGCCTTGGACCTCCACCTTCCCACCGAGGCGCTCGACGCCCTCGACGAGGCGTTCGCGCCGCCCAGCGGGCCCACCCCCCTGGAGATGCTCTGAAGGAGTCGACAGGACGGAGCCTCCCATCCCATGGACGGCCGTACGGCAGGCCGAGGGATACCTGCGCACTTCATGCTGCACTGCCAGGGGAAGAATCGGTGCCCTTTTTCGGCCTGGGGTGCGGAGGCGCTCAGCAGGGGGCTCTGCGAATCTCGACCGGGTATCAGCCGATGGCGGCGGGCGGGAGCGAACGACGCCGTCCGTGCCGGGTAAGGAGTCGAGAGATGACCGTGATGGGTGTGTCGAAGTTCGAGAGGTTCTTCCGCGCCGCCGCAAGCCTCGACGTGGACAAGAACGACCTGAAGCGTTACGGCGACTTCGTCGACGCCAAGCTCTACGACTTCCTGGTCGTCGGCCAGGCGTCGGCAAAGGCCAACGGCAGGGATACCGTCGAACCGTGGGACCTGCCGATCACCAAGGGCCTTCAGGAGAGCATCCATCGGTTCCGGCGGCTCGACGAGGAGGTCGAGCTGAAGCCGATTCTGGAACAGCTCGCCGCGCACCCTCCCCTCGACAGGACACCCACCCAGGAGACCGAAGAGCGCTACCCCGAGATCATCGGCGGTCTCAGTGTCGCCCTCGCCGAGACGTTCAAAATCATGTATCCGGATGTCAAGAACCCGCAGACCGGTCACTGGGAAGGCGTGACCGCGGTGTTCGACCGACTGCTGTAGCAGTCGCGCCCCGGTGCATATGGCAGCTGACCGCGCGAGCGGCATCCGCCGCAAGGCGGAACGCAGCATGGCGCCGCGCGCCACCCTGCGCCCCGAACCTCGCCGGCCGGTGCTCAGCCCCTCGCCCCACCGTCAGGAGCGTGCGAGCCGGGCCGCGAGATACGGCGCGGTGGCGCTGCGGCGGGCCCTCGCCACCTTGGTCGGCGGGCCCGCCGCGACCACCCGCCCGCCCGCGTCGCCGCCGCCCGGCCCGAGGTCGATGACCCAGTCGGCGGTGGCGATCGTGTCCAGGTCGTGCTCGACGAGGACGACCGTGTTGCCGGCGTCGACGAGCCGGTGCAGCTGCCGCAGCAGGAGCGCGATGTCCGAGGGGTGCAGTCCCGCCGTCGGCTCGTCGAGCAGGTAGAGCGCGTGCCCGCGGCGGGCTCGCTGCAGTTCGGTGGCCAGTTTGATGCGTTGCGCCTCACCACCGCTGAGTTCGGTCGCGGGCTGCCCCAGCCGCAGGTACCCCAGTCCCACCTCGCGCAAAGTCTCCAGACTGCGGGAGGCGGACAGGAACTCGGCGGCGGCGTCGACGGAAAGCCCGAGCACTTCCGCGATGTTCTTGCCCTGGTAGGTGACTTCCAGCGTTTCGGCGTTGTACCGGGCGCCCTGGCAGGTCGGGCACGGCGCGTAGGTGCCGGGCAGGAACAGCAGTTCCACCGCGACGAATCCTTCGCCCTGGCAGGTCTCGCACCGCCCTTCGGGCACGTTGAAGGAGAACCGCCCGGCCGAGTAGCCGCGCGCCCTGGCCTCGTCCGTCGCCGCGTACAGCTTGCGCACCGCGTCGAACATCCCCGTGTAGGTGGCCAGGTTGGACCGGGGAGTCCGGCCGATGGGCCGTTGGTCGACCAGGACCAGCCGGTCGAACGACTCGACCCCCGACGCGTCCTGGACGTCGACCTCCAACTGCGCCTCGTCAGGCTCCTCGGGTACGACTCCGAGGTGGCCGCGGACGACCTCGGCGAGCACCTGCGTCACCAGCGTCGACTTCCCGGAACCCGACACGCCCGTCACCGCCGTCAGTACGCAGAGCGGTACGTCGACGGACACGTCGTGCAGATTGTGGCGGGAGACGCCGCTCAGGTGCAGCCAGCCGTGCGGAGTGCGCGGGCGGTGATCGAGCGGCTCGGCGCGCCCGAACAGGTACCGGCTCGTGGCCGACTCCCCGACCCGCTCAAGATCGGCGACCGGGCCGCTGTACAGCACGCGTCCGCCGCCCTCACCCGCGCCGGGTCCGATGTCGACCACCCAGTCCGCCCGCCGTACGACGTCCATGTCGTGCTCCACGACGAACAGCGAGTTGCCCGCCGCCTTGAGGCGGTCCAGCACGTCCAGCAGCGGTTCCGCGTCAGCCGGGTGCAGGCCCGCGGAGGGTTCGTCGAGGACGTAGACGACGCCGAACAGCCCCGAGCGCAGCTGGGTGGCGATCCGCAGGCGCTGCGCCTCGCCGGGCGACAGAGTCGTCGAGCGGCGCCCGAGGCTGAGATACCCGAGGCCCAGGTCGAGCAGTACCTCGACCCGCGCGACCAGATCGCCGCAGATCCGGACCGCGACCTCGGTCGTCTCCCCGGACCGTGCGGTCGACGTGGTGGCGTCGGCCTCGGACCGCCCCGCGACGGGCCGCAGCAGCGCCACGACCTCGATGAGCGGCATCGCGTTGATCTCGGCGATGGACCGTCCGGCGAAGGTCACGGCGAGCGCCTCGGGCCGCAGTCCGCTGCCGTGGCACTCGGGGCAGGGCACACTCCTGACGAACCGGAGCGCCCGTTCGCGCATCTTCTCGCTCTTGGAGTCGGCGAGGACGTGCATGACGTGCTTGCGGGCGCTCCAGAACTTGCCCTGGTAGCCGTAGTCGACGCGGTCCTCCTCCGGCTCGATGTACACGGAGGGCTGCTCGTCCGTGTACAGCAGCCAGTCCCGGTCCTTCTTCCTGAGCCTGCGCCACGGTCGGTCGATGTCGATCCCCAGGCCGTTCACGACGCTGCGCAGGTTGGCACCCTGCCAGGCGCCCGGCCAGGCGGCGATCGCCCCCTCGCGGATGCTCAGCGAGGGGTCCGGGACGAGCAGGTCCTCGGCGACGTCGTGCACGACGCCCAGTCCGTGGCACTCCGGGCAGGCTCCGGCCGCGGTGTTGGGTGAGAACGACTCGGCTTCCAGCCGTGCGGCCCCGAGTGGATAGGTGCCGGCGCGGGAGTACAGCATGCGCAGCAGATTGGACAGCGTGGTGAGGGTGCCGACCGTCGAGCGCGAGCTGGGCGACCCGCGTCGCTGTTGCAGGGCCACGGCCGGTGGCAGTCCGGTGATCTCCTGCACGTGCGGTGCACCGACCTGTTGCAGCAGCCTTCGGGCGTACGGTGCCACGGACTCGAAGTAGCGCCGCTGGGCCTCCGCGTAGAGCGTGCCGAAGGCGAGCGAGGACTTGCCCGAACCGGAGACGCCGGTGAAGGCGACCATCGCGTCCCGCGGAACGTCGACATCGATGTTCCGCAGGTTGTTCTCACTGGCGCCCCGGACATGCACGAAGGGGTCGGTCGCGTCCTTGTTCACCGTTCCTGACTACCTGATCGCGCCGGGAACCGCGCGACAGGCGCCGTCACCGGGCCGACCCGCTCACACGAGCGTCCGGCCAATCCCGGTATGAGCCGCAGCCAGGGAACATTCGAGGGCGCTTCACCGTTGAACCACATGTGGGTGTGAAGGGAACAGTGTCCCCGGGCCTCACCTTTTGCCCATGAGGACGATCGTTCGGCTGAAGCCTCATGGAGCCTCCGCCGCGAGGCGACCGCCCTTCGCGCCCACTCTCGATCGGCCCCGGCTGGGGATCCCCCGAACCAGTCGGGGCCTTCGCCTGCCGTGAGCGAGTTCGGTAACCGGTCCACCGGGTACTGGCGGGACGTCGGCGCCTCCTGGGCGGAGGTCGTGCGGCGCACGGTCAGGGGCCAGCGCGTCACACGGCGTCGGCGATGCCTCGGGGGCATCCTGTGGGAACGCGCGATCGCGGGGGCAGCCGACGAGAAGGAGTCATGCGGATGTCGTCTCAAGGCGTTACGGTCGTGGCTCTCCTGGCGGATCCGGACGCGCCCACGGAGATCGCGCAACGCATGGCCCGGATACTTCCTGCTCGGCTCGCCGGCAAGTCCGACCAGGGGCGACGGTTCGACGTCGAGGTGGTCAGTGAGCCCTTCACCGCGGGGACCGAGAATCTGCCCACCCTGATGCGCCGGATCATGGACCGGGGAAGAGCGGAGAGTTGGGACATCGTCGTGGCCCTCACCGACCTTCCGCTGCACTCACAGGGGCACAAGCTCGTGGTGGATCTGAGTCACGAACACGGCTTGGCACTGCTGTCCCTTCCTACGCTGGGGGGCTTGCGGCTGCAGACGAGGGCCCGGCGGGTGGTGGAGGAGGCCGTGCTCAGTCTGGCGCGTCCGCGGGCCTCCGGGGTGGAGGGACCTGCGCAGAGTCAGCCGTCGCTGGCTCCCTTCGTCAGTCGTTTCGCGCCGATCCACCCGGGCGAGGTCGGTGCGGAGGAGACCGCTGATCTTCGGTACGTCGTCAGCGGGCCGCGCGGTTACCTGAGGGTGCTCGTCGGTATGGTCCGCGCCAACCGGCCGTGGCGCTTGGTACCGGGCTTGTCGAAAGCCCTGGCGGCCGCACTCGCCACAGGAGCCGTCGCCACCGTGAACTCCACCATCTGGAGCCTGGCCGAGTCCCTGAGCGCGCCGCGCCTCGTGATCGCCACGGTCGGGTCTGTCGCGCTCATGATCGGTTGGCTGATCGTGGACGCGAACCTGTGGCATCGAACGGCAGACCAGTCGCTCGAGGCGAGGCAAAGGGCGAGGCTCTACAACGCCTCGACGGTCATGACCGTGGGGATCGGGGTGCTCGTCTGCTACCTGGGTTTGATCGTCATCAACCTGATGTGGGCCCTGTTCATCCTCAACGGCCAAGTGTTCGCCTCCACGACACGAACCCCGCTCACCGCCACGGAATACTGGACGTTGTCGTGGTTCGTCGCTTCGGTCGCCACGGTGGGCGGGGCGCTCGGGTCGGGCTTGGAGAGCGACGAGGCGATCCGGGCAGCCGCCTACTCCAAGCGCGAACAGGAACGCCGCCTCATGCTCCAGGACGACGAGGGCGACTAGCTGGTGACCTGCGCCGGAAATGCGTTGGTGGTCGGTGGTCGTCCGCGTACGAAGATTCCGCTGATCGGTCGGTGCGTTGTTGTTTCGCGTCGGGGGCCTGCGGGGACCCGCACGGCACGCCCCGCCGGAGCGCCGAAGCTCCGCCTGGCAAGCCGGCGGCGGCACCACCGTTTCACCTGAATCGGGTGAACGGCCCGCAGCGGCATGCCGGAGCCACGGACCCCGTCGGACCACTTCCCGGGAGTCAGGCCCTGTACGCCGTCTCCATCACCGCCGTGCCGCGGTCATGCTGCGTGCGGTACCGAAGGAATCCATCATGAAAGCAGCGGTATACGAAGGTCCGCGAACGGTCACTGTGAAGGACGTACCGGACGCGAAGATCGAGCACCCCTGCGACATCATCGTCAAGATCACCGCCACCAACATCTGCGGTTCGGACCTGCACATGTACGAGGGCCGCACCTCGTTCGAGTCCGGCCGCACCCTGGGACACGAGAACATGGGCCAGGTCGTGGAGGTGGGCCCGGCCGTCCGCAAGGTCCAGGTCGGCGAGTACGTGGTCCTGCCCTTCAACATCGCCTGCGGCTTCTGCAAGCAGTGCGAGCGGGGTCTGACCAACTACTGCCTGACCATGCAGCCGGAACCGGCCCTCGCCGGAGCGGCCTACGGATTCGCCGACATGGGCCCCTACCAGGGCGGCCAGGCGGAACTGCTGCGCGTGCCCTACGGCGACTTCAACGCGCTGCGCCTGGGCGAGGACGCCGCCGAGCGGCAGACCGACTACGTGATGCTCGCCGACATCTTCCCCACCGGCTATCACGCCACCGAGATGGCCAACGTCAAACCGGGCGACCAGACGATCGTCTACGGAGCCGGTCCCGTCGGGCTGATGGCGGCCTACTCCGCTCTCCTCAAGGGCGCCGGCCGCGTCTGGGTTGCCGACCACCAGCCCGACCGGCTGCGCAAGGCGGAGGAGATCGGGGCCATCCCGATCAACACCGCCGAGCAGAACCCGGCGGATGTCGTCAAGGAGGCCACCCTCGGTCTGGGCGCCGACAACGGCTGTGAGTGCGTCGGCTACCAGGCGCACGATCCCGACGGACACGAGGACGCCAGCCTCACGCTCAACGGACTGATCGACTCGGTCAGGTTCACGGGCGACATCGGTGTGGTGGGCGTGTTCCTGCCCCAGGACCCCGGCGGCGAGAAGGCCCAAGGGGAACTGGAGGCGCAGGGCAAGGTGCCGATCGACTTCGGCATGATGTGGTTCAAGGGCCAGCGCATGGGCACCGGGCAGGCGCCGGTGAAGAGGTACAACCGGGCGCTGCGGGACCTGATCGCCGGCGGCAAGGCGAAGCCGAGCTTCATCGTCTCCCACGAACTCAGCCTGGACGAGGCCCCCACCGCCTACGAGCACTTCGACGCTCGCGACGAGGGCTGGACCAAGGTCGTCCTGCATCCCGACGGTCACGGGAACGGCCACAAGCGGTAAGGGGCCCGGGACCGGCGTCCCGCCGGTTTCCCCCGGCCCGGTCCGGGGTGGACGGGTGGCGAACCGCCCGTCCACCGGCCGGGGCCGGGGGCAATCCCCCGCTCCCCGTTCGGACTTGGACGAACGGCGATCGCCCGCGCTCCGGCGTCCTGGGAGGCTTCCTTGCCCGACGGCTGCCGCACCTCAACGAGGCCGAAACGACCCGGCAGGGCGTTCCGGTCAGGCTCAGACCCGTGACCTGGCCGCGGGCCTTCGGGGAGGTCGTGCGATCCGGGCTCACGATCGAGGAGACGCGGCTGGAGCCCCTGCTCGCGCTGCGCACGGCCGCCGGGGTGGCGATCGTCGTCGGGGCGGCCCTGTGGCTGGTCTCCCCCGCGTATGCCGCGTCCGCCGCCCTCGGCGCCTACTCCGCGGGTGGGGCCACCTTCCAGCGCACCTGGCGTCCACGCAAGGTGATCGCACTCGGCGCGGGCGCTGGTCTCGCGCTCAGCACCTTCGTGGGCTACCTGGCGGCGGGGCGACTCGTGACGTTCCTCCCGCTGCTGGCCGTATGGGCCTTCACCGCGGGAATGGCGTGGGCCGTCGGATCGACCGCCGGGATCGTCGCGGCGACGACCGTGGGCAGCATGCTGGTGACCGTCACCCTGCCCACGAGCGTCGGGCGAGCCCTGGAGCACGCCGGGGTCATCGCGCTCGGGGGCGTGACGCAGGCCGTGCTGATCCTGCTGTTCCCGATCCGGCGTTGGGGAGCGCATCGTGACGCGCTCGCCGACGCCCTGGCCGCCGTGGCGGACTACGCCCGGCGGTTGCGGCACGACCCGACCGCCCCGTTCGACCCGGAGCCGTTGATGACGGCCCGGGACGCGGCCGCCGTGACGCCGTCACAGGCCCGCACCCGTCCCCCCGTCCTCCACGGCCCCCGGGGACTCGCCGAGCGCATTCGGCCGGTCGTCGCCGCGCTCGCCGACCCGGACGTCGGCGCCCCGGCGGAGGGACCCGGGCGGGACCGTGCGCGGGAGTTGCTCAACGCCGCCGCCGACGTCCTCGATGCCGCCGCTCGTTCGATCCGCCGCGGCGCTCCCGCCGAAGTGCGGCCCGGGACCACGGACGTCCTGCGTGTCGACGAGGAGCACGAGGTACTGGAGGGCCCCGCGCGGCAGGCCGCCGAGCAGCTCGTGGAACTGCTCGGCGAGGCGTTGGAGATCGCCCGCTGCGGCGACGCGCGCGGGAGGACGCCCACGCCGCCCGGCCCCGCGGGCGCCCAGTTCCTGGTGCGCCCGACGATGCTCCGGCTGGTCCGGGTCGTCGTCCGGGCGGTCCGCCGTGAACTCCGGCGGGACTCGCCCGTGTTCCGGCACGCCGTCCGCCTGGCGGCGGTGGCCACGCTCGGCTATCTGATCGCCGCCCGGCTCCCCCTGGGCCACGGCTACTGGGCGCCCATCGCCTCGGTGATGGTGATGCGGCCGGACTTCCACCGGACGTACGCGCGTGCGGTGGCCCGTCTCGCCGGGACCCTGGCGGGGGTCGCGCTCGCCACTGGGGTGGTGCGGGCCCTGGGTCCGGACGCCCAGGTGTCCGGCGCGCTGGCGGTGGTCTCGGCGGGCCTGTCGTACACGCTGATCCGTACCGGCTACGCCTACTCGCAGTGCTTCACCGCCGCGTACGTCGTCTTCCTGCTCGGCATGGGCGGCCAGGCGTGGGAGCAGACGGTCCCGGAGCGGGTGGTGCTCACCCTGCTCGGCGGCGCCCTGGCCATGCTGGCCTACGTGGTGTTCCCCGCGTGGGAGACGCCCCGGCTGCCGGGCCGGCTCGCGGACTGGCTCGCGGCGAACGGCCGCTACGCGGCCGCGGTGCTCCGCGACTACGCCGAACCGACCCGGGAGCATCATGCCGACATGCGTAGGGCACTGCTGGCGAGCAGGGAGGCACGTGCCGCCTGGCAGGAGGCATACGACCGGGCAAGGCAGGAACCGGTCCGCCCCAGGGGGCTGACGTCGCGCGAGGCGCAGGAGGCGCAGGAGGCGCTCAAGGGGCTCGGCCGGGCGGCGATGCTCATGGAGAGCCACGTCCCGCGGACCGACAGCCGTTTCGTCCCCGAGGCGGAGCGGTTCGCCGAGGCCCTGGAGGCCGACACCGAGCAGGCAGCGGTCGCCGTGCGCGAGCACAGAAATCCGGACTGGGGGCACGTGGATGACGCGCTCCGCGCATGGGAGGGCGCCACCGGGGACCGAAGCCCGGTCGTGCGGCGCGAGGCGGAACTTCAAAGACGGGCCTTGGAAGAGCTCGCGACGGCCGTGAGCCGCACGCCCCTGGAACGAGACGTCGGCTCCGCTCGCGAGGAGCAGCGGGTGCGGGCGGCCGTGGCGGCGGAAGGTGAGGGATCAGCACCCGCGCACCGGGGCGGGTGACGAAACCGGCCGCGGGGAGCCGCGCCGCCGCCGAGCGGCGCACACGGCGTCATCGCGAGGGAATGCGGAACTCGAACTCGGGACGGTCCCACGGCACGGCGGGCGGGTTCGCGAGCGCGGTCCCGGTTCGCACCGCACCGACGCGGTGGTAGAAGTCCTCGGCGGGAAGGTGCGACACGACCTTGAGACGGTCGATCCCGGCGGCGCGGGCCTCGGACTGCATGTGCTCGACGAGCAGCCGTCCAATACCCCGTCCCTGCACGTCGTCGGCGACGAACAGCAGGTCGAGCTCCGGTGGCTCCAGGACGAGCGAGTAGAACCCGAGGACCCGGCCTCCGTGCTCGTCGGCGTCGACGGCCACGAAGGTGCGGTGGGCCTCGATGTAGTCGGGCCCCACCCGGTAGCCCGCGACCGCGGCCGCGTACTTGCCCTGGTAGGCGCCCGAGCCACGCACGAGCCGCGTGAGCCGCTTCGCATCCCGCGCGACGGCCCTCCGAATCGTGATTCGGAGGTTGATCGGGAAGGTGCGTGGGCTCATCGGGAGAGTATTTCGCACCGGGGAACACCTTCGTGCGGTGGGTCGGCCGCTCTCGCGGGGAGGGGATCGCGCATCGCCGCGGGAGATCGCCGACCACGCCCTGTCCGCGACACGCTCGGCGAACGGGCTTGAGCGTGTTGCGGGCCACCGGCCACCGCACCGGCGCGCGTGGAGGGCGCGCACAGTGCCGGTGGAGTGCTCAGGCCGCGGGACCTACCGGCTCAGCCGCCGCTCTTGCGCCTGAACGACCGCTGGCTCGCGGCCGGGCCGTGCGCCGCCCGCACCTTCGACGCGTCGGAGCTGGATGCGGCATCGGCGGCATCCGCCTGCGCGCCGCGCTTGCGCGCGAGGGCTTCGCGGAACTTGCGCTTGAGGTCGTAGTTGCCGTCGCTGTCCGGCGCGAGAGGGGACGGCTCGGCGGCGGCCGGCTCCGAACCTTCCGTGGAAACGGGCTCTGCGGTCATGGTGACCTCCTGGGTTCGGGGATGTGCGACCACAGCTTGTCATGGCGCACGGGACGGCGGCGGGCCGGGCCGAGGCGTGGCGATCCCCGTGTGGCCGGAAGTTCACCGCCAGGCTTCACCGCCGGGGCGACGCGTCTCAGCCGTTGCGCCGCACGAGGGCGGCCCTGCGGGCTTCGGCCAGCTTGCGTGCCTCGCCGGCCTTTCGGGACTTGCCGCCTGCGCCGCGGGAGTTGTCCTTGCTGGTGCCGAGGCCACGGAAGGGCAGGTTGGCGTTCTTGGGCCGGGGGACGGCGGGGCCGCCGTCGAGCGGGGTCCCGGAGGGGGCCTTGGCGCCCGTGATCCGGCTCAGTTCCGCCTCGCCCGAGCGCACCTTGGTGACGGTCGCCTCGACGCCGGCCTCGGCCAGCATGCGACTCGTCTCCCGGCGCTGGGCCGACAGCACGAGGGTGACCACGCTGCCGGACTCACCGGCGCGGGCGGTGCGGCCCGCCCGGTGCACATAGTCCTTGGGGTCGGTGGGCGGATCGACGTTGACCACGAGATCGAGGTCGTCGACGTGCAGGCCACGGGCCGCCACGTCGGTCGCCACCAGAACGCTGATGTGGCCGTCCCTGAACTGCGCCAGTGTCCGGGTGCGCTGCGGCTGGGACTTGCCGCTGTGCAGGGCCCCGGCATGCACCCCGTTGGCCCGCAGATGGCGGGTGAGCAGGTCGACGGAGTGCTTGGTGTCGAGGAACAGCAGGACGCGGCCGTCGCGGGCGGCGATCTCCGTGGTGACGGCGTAGCGGTCGGGACCGTGGACGACCAGGACGTGGTGCTCCATCGTCGTGACCGTGCCCGCCGACGGGTCGACCGAGTGGACGACGGGGTCGTGGAGGTAGCGGTGGACCAGCTGGTCGACGTCGTGATCCAAAGTGGCCGAGAACAGCATCCGCTGGCCGTCGGGATGCACCTGGTCGAGCAGGTCGACCACCTGCGGCAGGAATCCCAGGTCGCACATCTGGTCGGCCTCGTCCAGCACGGTGATCCTCACCCGTCCCAGGCGGCAGGCGTTGCGCTCGATCAGGTCGTGCAGGCGCCCGGGGGTTGCCACGACCACTTCGGCTCCCTGGCGCAGCGCGGCGATCTGCCGGCCGATCGACATGCCACCGACGACCGTGGCCATCCGCAGCCGCAGGGCCTCGGCGTACGGCGTCAGCGCCTCGGTGACCTGCTGGGCCAGTTCGCGGGTGGGCACGAGGACCAGGGCGAGGGGCTGCTTCGGTTCGGCGCGCCGCCCGGCCGTACGGGTCAGCAGCGGCAGGCCGAAGGCCAGCGTCTTGCCCGATCCGGTGCGCCCGCGTCCCAGGACGTGGCGCCCCTTCAGGGCGTCGGGCAGCGTGGCGGCCTGGATCGGGAAGGGGTTGCGCAGCCCGAGCGCGCTGAGTGTTTGCAGCACCTCGACCGGCAGTCCGAGGTCGGCGAAGGAGTCGTCGGGGCGCGTCATGAACAGCCTTCCGTAGAGGAACGTACCGAGGAAGGCCCGCCAGGATCGAAGAGCCCACGCACAGGTGGAACCGGACGCACTGGACCGGCCGGCGCGAGGACCACGCAAACGCACCACGGTAACACGAGGCATGTCATCGTCCTGACTTCGCGCGTTTCGGTCCGGGTCCGGCCGGCCCCTGCCCGCGAAGGCACTTCGCTTTCGCCGCACCCCGGGGCACGCGGGAGGGGCGGACCGCCCCGTGAGCGGTCCGCCCCGTCTTTCCTCCGTCCTGGACCGGCTACTCGGTGGCCGGCAGCGAGGGCAGTCCGCCGCCCAGGAGGCCGGTGACCAGGGAGAGTACCGGCGACAGCGCGCCCGTCACGGCGTCGAGGGCGGAGCCCAGGTCGAGCGAGCCCAGGGCCTTGAGCAGGTCCTGGACCGCCGTCTGGATCTGGGCCAGGGCGTCCGAGATCGGGTCGGCGGCGCGCGCTCCCGCCCGTGTCGTGCCGTCGGCGGCCGTTCCGGACCGGTCTCGCAGCTCCCGTACGAGCGGGGCGGACGCCGTTTCGACCGCCTTGCGGTAGGCGGTCACCTCGTCCGTGCCGAGCCGCTCGCCGCGTCGGTCATTGAGGTCGGTCAGCACACCGAGCAAGGGGTGGAGCCCTTCGGTGCCGGGCAGCCGCTTCGCCTCGTCGAGGCGACGGCCGACGTCCGCCGCCCCGTCGGTCGTCGGCGCCCCCGGGACGGAGGGCTGCGCGACGGCGGTGTCGGTGGCTGCGGTTCGAGGGCCGGTCGTGGCGGCGGCGGTGCCTGCGCCGCCGAGGACCAGCGCGGCGCAGACGACGGACGGCAGGAGCAGTCCGCGGGATACTACGAGGGGGGACATGCAGATTCCTTTCAAGGGCTGTGGGACACACCCTTCTCGGGCTCACAGTGGGAAGCCCCGACAGGCCCTGCAACCGCTCCGGCGGACGCCTCACCGCCGTCCGATCCCCTCGAAGAAGCTCTCACCTGCGGGTTCTCGTCCACACTCCCGTTCACGCGCTCCTTCGGCGCACTCCACCGTCAGGGTGCGGAGGGCACTTCACGCCGCGTCGGTCCACACCACGTCGCTTTGACCCACGTCGGCTCACTCACTCCACGTCCGCGACGACGGAACCGACCCTTTCCGCCAGGCCCGGGTCGCGGCGGACCAGGAGGGCCGCGTAGCCGACGGCCAGGAGCAGGGCCGCGAGCGCCGCGACCGGGAACCAGTTGTACGGCGCCGGCTGGCCGGGCTTGGCCAGGTAGTACAGCGGCACCAGGATCGCCAGGACGCCGAGCGCGGGCAGCACCAGGTGGCGGACCGTGCGGAACTCCTGCGGCCGGTAGCGCCGGTAGTAGAAGGGGAGGGCGATGTTGGAGGCCAGGTAGACCACCAGGATCAGGATCGTGCCCAGGGTCGAGGACTCGGTGAAGAAGACCACGGGGTCCATCGGGCCGCCGTCGGCCCCGATCAGGTGGCCGAGGCCCCAGCCGCCGATGATCAGCAGGGCGGTGACGGCGAAGGTGACGATCGCGTTGTTCGGCGTACGGCGCACGGGGTGGACGTAGCCGAAGAAGGACGGCAGCAGTCCCTCACGTCCGGCGTTGAAGACCAGTCGGGCCTGGGAGTTGATGCCGGCGATGAGCACGCCGAGGGTCGAGGTAAGGCCGCCGACGTAGGCGAGGAAGGCCAGCGCGCCGAGAGTGTCGTGGGCGACGTCGATGAAGGGGATGGCCGAGTCGCCGAGCCGCTGGACGTCGTAGTCGAAGCCGGTGACGGTGGCGTAGGAGAAGAGGATGTAGCTCGCCGTCATGATGCCCACCGAGGAGAACACGGCGCGGCCGACGTTGCGCCGCGGGTTCTCCGTCTCCTCGGCGAGGGCGGCGGAGTTCTCCCAGCCGACGAAGAGGTACACGGCGAGCGGGAAGCCGGCGGCCAGGCCCTTGAGGCCGTGGTGGATGTGGTCGGGCAGGAAGGGCGCGGCCGACAGGTTGCCGCGGTGTTCGACGAGCGCCGCGACCGAGACCACGACGAGGACCAGCATCTCCACGGCGAAGAAGTAGCCGGCCCACTTCGTGGAGACGACGATGCCACGCAGCATCAGCACCACCGAGGCGCCGGTCAGCAGCAGGGTCCAGATGATCCAGGGGATGTCGACGCCGGTGTAGTGGTGCAGGGTGATCTGCACGAAGCCGCCCGAGATGGCGATGACCGAGGCCATCGCGATGATGTAGCCGAGGCCGGCCAGCAGGGCGGTGGTCACGGCGCTGACCGGGCCGAAGGTCTTGCCGACGAAGGTGATGAAGCTGCCCGCGGAGGGGTGCGCCCGGGAGAACTGGGCGAGGGTGTTGCCGAGCAGCGCGACGGCCACGCCCGCGGCGAGGATCGTCAGCGGGGAGGCGACACCCGCTGTGGTGGCGAGGAACGCGAAGCCGAAGAAGAAGCTCATGGCCGGGCCGACGTTGGCCATGGTGGCGGCGGCGATGTCCGCCATGCCGAGGACGCCGCCGCGCAGCCGCTGGGGCGGGCCGGCGGTTCTCCGGTCGGGCATGACGGCGGCTCCTTGTGCGGGGTCGGTGCGGAGGTCGGGGTCGCGGGCGGGGCTCAGACCGTTCCGGCGTCGCGGTGGGCCTTGACCGCGGCCACCGCCGGGGCCATGGCGCCGCGGGCGAGTTCGTCGAGCAGGTCGGTGTGGTGGCGGTTGCGCGCCCGTACGACCTCGGGGGTCGGGGCGGGCAGCAGCAGGCACTGGCGGCCGAGCAGGTCGGCGGCGAACTCGCGGATGCCGGGGCCGCCGAGCGCCTCGGCGAGGTCGAGGTGGAAGCGGGTCTCCAGTTCGAGCAGGCGGTCCGGTACGTCGGTGCGGTCCAGTTCGTCGGTCAGCGCCCGCAGTCCGTCGAGCCGGTCCTGCGGCACCTCGCCGACGGCGTGGGAGACGAGCCCGCACTCCAGGAGCGCGTGCACGGCGTCCAGCGAGGCAGCCTCGTCGGGGTCGTGCATCACGGCAACGACGGTGTCCCAGTCCTGTGCGACGAAGGTTCCCCCGGCCCGGCCCCGCCGGCGGTCGAGCAGACCGTCCTGGCACATGCCCTCCAGGGCCCGGCGCACGGTGATCTCGCCGATGCCGAGTTCCTCGGCCAGGACGCCGACGTCCGGCAGCCGTTCCCCCGGCGGCTCGGACCTCAGGCGCACCCGCAGGGCGATGCGTGAACGGACGAGCTCCGATCCTGTCTGTCCCCTGCCGGGCAGGACGCGGACGTCGAGCACCCCGGAGACGAACTTGCCCGCTGCCTTGGCCACGACGTCACCTTAACCGCCTGCTGAGCGGGGTCACGGCCCGCGTGAGATGTGCATGGGGGCTCCTACGGACGTAGCGGCTCCGCGTTGCACGCAAAATAGAGCATGATGAACAGTTAAACAAGTCTTGTTCTTTTGGATCGTACTGAACTAATTTCCGGGTCACCGTCCCCACTCCTCTCATGGATGTCGCGATGACCTCAACGCTCACCCAGAGTCCGCCCTCCGAGCCCGGCCTGAAGCCGGGCCTCAAGAACCGCCACCTGTCGATGATCGCCATCGGCGGTGTCATCGGCGCCGGCCTGTTCGTCGGCTCCGGCTCCGGCATCGCCGCCGCCGGCCCCGGCATCCTCGTCTCGTACGCGCTCGTCGGCGTCCTCGTCGTCCTCGTGATGCGCATGCTGGGCGAGATGGCCGCCGCCAACCCGACGTCCGGCTCCTTCTCCGCCTACGCCGACCGGGCGCTCGGCCGCTGGGCCGGCTTCACCATCGGCTGGCTGTACTGGTTCTTCTGGGTCGTGGTGCTCGCCGTCGAGGCGACCGCCGGGGCCAAGATCCTGGCGGGCTGGGTGCCGGCGGTACCGCAGTGGGGCTGGGCCCTGATCGTCATGCTGGTCCTGACCGCCTCCAACCTCGCCTCGGTCAGCTCCTACGGCGAGTTCGAGTTCTGGTTCGCCGGCATCAAGGTCGTCGCCATCGCCGCGTTCATCGTGCTGGGCGGCCTCGCGATCTTCGGTCTGCTGCCCGGCTCGGACCACCCGGCGTCCGGCTTCTCCTACCTCACCGCGCACGGCGGATTCCTGCCGCACGGTCCGGGCGCGATCCTCACCGGCGTGCTGATGGTGGTCTTCTCCTTCATGGGCAGCGAGATCGTCACGCTCGCGGCCGGTGAGTCCCAGGACCCGCGGGGCGCGGTCACCAAGGCCACCAACAGCGTGATCTGGCGGATCGCGGTGTTCTACCTGGGCTCGATCCTGGTCGTGGTGTCGCTGCTGCGCTGGGACGACCCGGCGATCCTCAAGGACGGTTCCTACGTCGCCGCGCTCAGCTCCATCGGCATCCCGCACGCCGCGCAGATCATGAACGCGATCGTGCTGACCTCGGTGCTGTCCTGCCTCAACTCCGGCCTGTACACCGCCTCCCGCATGGCCTTCTCGCTCGGCGGACGCAGTGACGCCCCGGCCTCCTTCGCCCGCACCACGCAGCGCGGTGTGCCGCGCACGGCGATCCTGGCCTCGGTGGTCTTCGGCTTCGTCGCGGTCGCCTTCAACTACCTGTGGCCGGACACCGTCTTCCAGTTCCTGCTCAACGCCTCCGGTGCGATCGCGCTCTTCGTCTGGCTGGTGATCTGCTTCTCCCAGCTGCGGATGCGGAAGATCATCCAGCGGGAGTCGCCGGAGAAGCTCGTCGTGCGGATGTGGCTGTACCCCTACCTGACCTGGGCCACGATCGCCCTGATCACCTTCGTGCTGGGGTACATGCTGACCGACACCGCCGACGGCGGCGGACGCGACCAGGTGGTCCTGTCCACGCTGGTGGCGCTGGGCGTGGTGGCCTTCGCCCTGGTCCGCCAGCGGGTGAGCCGCAAGCGGGACGAGCCGGTCCTGCAGTCCTAGCGGCCTCACGACACACGGCCCCGGGGGCGGCGATGCCGTCCCCGGGGCCGACGCCGTCGCTACGCGACCACCTCGACCTCCGGCGCGCCGCCCTCACCGCCGCGCTCGTCGAACTGGGTGCGGTACAGCTCGGCGTACCGGCCGCCGGCCAGCAGCAGTTCCTCGTGGGTGCCGCGCTCCAGGACCCGCCCGTCCTCGATCACCAGGATCATGTCCGCGGCCCGCACGGTCGACAGCCGGTGCGCGATCACGACCGCGGTCCGGCCCGCCAATGCCTCGGTCAGCGCCTCCTGGACGGCGGCCTCGGAGGTGTTGTCGAGGTGGGCGGTGGCCTCGTCGAGGATGACGACGCGCTGGCGGGCCAGCAGCAGGCGGGCGATGGTCATGCGCTGGCGCTCGCCGCCGGACAGGCGGTAGCCGCGCTCACCGACGACCGTGTCCAGACCGTCGGGCAGCGAGCGGACCAGGTCGTCGAGGCGGGAGCGACGCAGGGCGTCCCACAGGTCGGCCTCGGCCGCCTCCGGGCGGGCCAGCAGCAGGTTGGCGCGGACGGTGTCGTGGAAGAGGTGGCCGTCCTGGGTGACCATGCCGAGGGTGGCGCGCAGCGAACCGGCGCTCAGGTCGCGGACGTCCACGCCGCCGATGCGCACGGCGCCCTCGTCGACGTCGTACAGGCGCGGCAGCAGCTGCGCGATGGTCGACTTGCCGGCGCCGGAGGAGCCGACGAGCGCCACGGTCTGGCCGGGTTCGGCGCGGAAGGAGATGCCGTGCAGGACCTCGGCGCCGCCCCTGGTGTCCAGGGACGCGACCTCCTCCAGCGAGGCCAGGGAGACCTTGTCGGCGGACGGGTAGGCGAAGCGGACCGCGTCGAACTCCACGGAGACCGGGCCCTCGGGGACCTCCCGCGCCCCCGGCTTCTCCACGATGAGCGGCTTCAGGTCGAGCACCTCGAAGACCCGCTCGAAGCTGACCAGCGCGCTCATCACCTCGACACGGGCCCCGGCGAGCGCGGTGAGCGGCGCGTACATGCGGGTCAGCAGCAGGGCGAGGGAGACGACGGCACCCGGCTCCAGGCTGCCGCGCAGGGCGAACCAGCCGCCCAGGCCGTAGACGAGGGCCAGTGCGAGGGAGGACACCAGGGTGAGCGCGGTGATGAACACGGACTGGGCCGTGGCGGTGCGCACGCCGATCTCCGCGACCCGGCGGGCGCGTGCCGCGAACTCCACCGACTCCTGCTCCGGGCGTCCGAAGAGCTTGACCAGGGTGGCGCCGGGAGCGGAGAAACGCTCGGTCATACGGGTGCCCATGGCCGCGTTCAGGGTGGCCGCCTCGCGCTGCATACGGGCCATGCGGCTGCCCATGCGCCGGGCCGGGATCACGAACGCCGGCAGGAGCAGCAGCGCCAGCAGCGTGATCTGCCAGGACAGGGTGAGCATGACGGCGAGCGTGAGCACGAGGGTGACCAGGTTGCTGACCACGCCGGACAGGGTGTTGCTGAAGGCGCGCTGGGCGCCGATGACGTCGTTGTTGAGTCGGGAGACCAGCGCTCCCGTACGTGTGCGTGTGAAGAACGCGACCGGCATCCGCTGCACATGATCGAACACAGCCGTCCGCAGATCGAGGATGAGCCCCTCCCCGAGCGACGCCGAGAGCCTCCGGCCGAGAATCCCGAGCGCCGCCTCCGCGACCGCGATGAGCGCGATGAGCAGGGCGAGGCGTACGACGGTGCTCCGGTCGCCGTGCGACACGATCGCGTTCACGACATGCCCGGCGAGCACGGGGGTCGCCACGGCCAGCAGCGCGGTCACCACCCCGAGGAGCACGAACTGTGCGATGCGGGCGCGGTGCGGACGGGCGAACGCGCCGATACGGCGCAGCGTGGCGCGCGCCACGGGTCGGCGCTCCTGCTGGGCGGTCATGACACTGTGCAGCTGTGTCCACGCTGTGGTTTCCATGCTCATGGGAGAGAACGTAGAACCTCGAGCGTCGTTGAGGTCAACACTCCCGCCGCATCGTCCCCTGCCCCGAAGGACCTCATGGCCCTGCCTCCCCACCCGCTTCCCGTCCGTAAGCCGCTGTCCGCGATCCCGCAACCCGCAGTTGGCGCGGCGCGGAAACCCTCTCCCGGTGTGACTGCGGTTGAAGTTCCCCACGGCTCCCTTCCTCCGGGACGGTTCCCCCGTCGCGTCCCGGTCCGCCAGGTCCTGTGCCTGCTTCCGCTCCTGCTGGTCACCGTCGTCGCCGTGCGGCACCGTGACGTCCTCGCCGAGGGTTTCGGCCATCTGCGCTCGGCCGACTGGCCGTGGCTGCTGGCCGCGGTCGCCGCCACCTGTCTGACCTGGGTGGCCGCCGCCTTCACCCGGCAGGGCGCGGTCGTCGACCGGCTGCCGAGGCGGCGGCTCCTGGCCACCCAGTTCGCCGCGGGCTCCGCCAACCACCTGCTGCCCACCGGCCTCGGCGCGGGGGCGGTCAACCTGCGGTTCATGACCGTGTGCGGCATTCCGCTGGCCCGTTCCTCGGCCGCCCTCGCCCTGTACCTGCTGGCGGAGTCGGTCACCCGGGTGGCCCTGCTGGTCGCGCTGCTGCTCGCGTTCCCCGACGCGCTGCGCTTCGGCAGCCTGGTGCCGCCGGACGCGACGGCCCCACTGCTGCTCACCGTCGCGGCGGTCGCGGTCCTCGCCGTCACCGTCCTGGTCCTGGTACGGCGGCTGCGCACGGCCGCGCTGTCCTTCCTGCGTACGGCGCTGGGCGAGCTGCGCTCGGTGCACGCCCGCCCGTCCCGGGCCCTCGCCCTGTGGGGCGGCTCGCTCGCCTTCCCCGCGCTGCAGGCGGCCGGGCTCGTCCTGGTCGGCATGTCGCTGGGGCTGCCGGTGCCTCCGGTGCACATGGCCGTGGCGTATCTGGCCGCGACGGTCGCGGTCGCGCTGGTGCCGACGCCCGGCGGGCTCGGCTCGGTGGAGGCGGCGCTGGTGGTGGCCCTGGTGGCGGCGGGCGGCCCGGCGGCCGTGGCGACGGCGGTGGTGCTCGCCTACCGGATCATCACGGTGTGGCTGCCGCTGGTGCCGGGTGCGCTGACCCTGGGGGCCCTGGTGCGGCTGAAGGTGATCTGAGCCCGGGAGCGAACGCCCTACCAGGCGAGCGGCTCGCCGTCCCGGAAGAAGCCGCCGGTCGGGCCTCCGTCGGGCAGCGTGGCCGCCCACACGACGCCCGCCGCGCCCTCGGCCACGGGCCGGCCGCCCCGGCCGCCCATGTCGGTGGCGACCCAGCCCGGGCAGACCGCGTTGACCAGCACTCCGTCCCGGCCGAGCTCCCCGGCCAGCAGACGGGTGAGGGCGTTGAGGGCGGCCTTGGAGACGCTGTAGGCCGGGGTGCCGCCGCTCATCGCGTGCAGGGAGCCGCCCTCGCTGCTCACCATGACCACCCGGGCGTGCGAGCTGCGCCGCAACAGCGGAAGCAGCGCCTGGGTGACCCGCCAGGCACCGAACAGATTGGTGTCCAGGGCCTGTTGGACCTCGGCCAGATCGGCGGACCGGGCCTGCGCCCAGGTGTCGTAGAGGATCGCCGCGTTGTTGACGACCACGTCCACGCGGCCCTGCTCGCGGGTCACCCGGTCGGCCATCGCGGCCACGCTCTCCGCGTCGGCGACGTCGAGCCGGACGGCGGTCACCCGCTCGCCGCCCGGGTCGAGGCGGGCCGCCGCGGCACGCCCCTTGTCGAGGTCGCGCGAGCCGAGGACCACGCGGTGGCGCCGGTCGGCGAGCTGTCGTACCACCTCGTACCCGATACCGCGGTTGGCCCCGGTCACGACGGCGACCGGGAGGTCAGCGCCTTCGCCTGCCATCAGGAACACTCCCTCTGTACGCGACATCAGCCTCGCACAGGAAAAGGGGACCCAGCATGCCGGTCCGGACCGAGCGCCAGGGACACGTCACCACGGTCGTCCTCTCCCGCCCCGAGGCACGCAACGCTGTCGACGGCCCGACGGCCGCCGAACTGGTCGCCGCGTTCCGGGAGTTCGAGGCGGACGAGCAGGCGCGGGTGGCGGTGCTGTGGGGTGAGGGCGGCACGTTCTGCGCGGGCGCCGACCTCAAGGCCGTCGGCACGGAGCGGGGGAACCGGGTCGCGGAGGACGGCGACGGCCCGATGGGCCCGACGCGGCTGCGGCTGTCCAAGCCGGTGATCGCCGCGGTCGCCGGGCACGCCGTCGCGGGCGGTCTGGAACTGGCCCTGTGGTGCGATCTGCGGGTCGCTGAGGAGGACGCGGTCTTCGGCGTGTTCTGCCGGCGCTGGGGTGTGCCGCTGATCGACGGGGGCACGGTGCGGCTGCCCCGGCTCATCGGGCAGAGCCGGGCGCTGGACATGATCCTGACGGGCCGTCCGGTCCCGGCGCGGGAGGCGTACGGGATGGGGCTGGCCAACCGCCTCGTGCCCACCGGCACGGCCCGCACCGCGGCGGAGGAACTGGCCGCGGAGATCGCCCGTTTCCCGCAGGCGTGCCTGCGCGGCGACCGGGCGTCGGCGCTGGAGCAGGAGGGGCTGCCGGAGGAGGAGGCGATGCGCGGCGAACTCCGTCACGGGATGGACGTGTTGGCACAGGGCCTGGAGGGTGCGGCGCGGTTCGCCTCCGGGGCGGGACGGCACGGGTCCTTCAACGACCTGTAACGGGACGTATGACGAGTCCTTTGGCGAGTCGTTCGGCGAGTCCTTTGACGATCGGAACGCGCCAGGCTCCCCCGGCAGCGAGTACGAACTTCCGTACGCATGCGGCAGGATGAGCGGTTGCACATCCCGAAATTGGAGGTAACCGGTGAACCGAGCGCTCACCGTGGACGACCTGGTCCTCGCCGGAATCGCGCTGGGCGCGGGCCTGTTGGCCGCGTTCCTGCTGCGCGTGCTGATGCGGTGGCTGGGCAAGCACGCCGACCGGACCCGCTGGAGCGGTGACGACGTCATCGTGGACGCGCTGCGCACGGTGGTGCCGTGGGCCGCGTTCCTGGCCGGGGCCGCGTCCGCGGGCGGGATACTGCCGCTGACGAGGACCGTCCAGAAGCATGTGAACCAGTCGCTCACCGTCGTACTCATCTTCGTCGTGACGCTGACGGCGGCCCGGGTGATCGCCGGACTGGTGCGCGCGGTCACCCAGTCCCGCTCCGGGGTCGCGGGGTCCGCCACGATCTTCGTGAACATCACCCGGGTCCTGGTCCTGGCGATCGGCTTCCTGGTGGTGCTGCAGACGCTGGGCATCTCGATCGCCCCGATGCTCACCGCCCTGGGCGTCGGCGGTCTGGCGGTCGCCCTCGCCCTTCAGGACACCCTCGCCAACCTCTTCGCGGGCATCCACATCCTCGCCTCCAAGACCGTGCAGCCCGGTGACTACATCCAGCTGAGCAGCGGCGAGGAGGGCTACGTCGAGGACATCAACTGGCGTCAGACGACCGTGCGCGCGCTCTCCAACAACCTGATCGTCATCCCCAACGGGGAGCTCGCCAAGGCCAACATGACCAACTTCATGCGCCCCGAGCAGAAGCTGACGATCACCGTCCAGGTCGGCGTCGCCTACGACAGCGACCTGGAGCACGTCGAACGCGTCACCTGCGAGGTCGTCGCCGAGGTGATGAAGGAGATCGACGGCGCCGTCACCGACCACGAGCCGCTGGTGCGTTTCCACACCTTCGGCGACTCCCGGATCGGCTTCACGGTGATCCTCGGAGTCGGCGAGTTCAGCGACCAGTTCCGGATCAAGCACGAGTTCATCAAGCGACTGCACCGGCGCTACGCCCAGGAGGGCATCCGCATCCCGGCGCCCGCCCGGACGGTGGCGCTGCAGCAGGGCTCGGTGAGCATCCCGCAGCAGCGCAGCGCCGGGCAGGTGGGCGACGCGCACGTCGCCCACCTCGACTGACGGCTCAGAGGGTCGCCGAGTTCTCGTGCCAGTGCCCGCCCCGGCGGCTGTGCGGGGTGGCGAGCGAGGAGCTGACCGGCGTGACCGTCCAGTCCGGGTGGCCGGGCATCCGCGGGGTCTTGGTGCCGTAGAGCCAGTCCCGCAGGAAGCCGGTCAGGTCCTGGCCGGAGACCTCCGAGGCGACGGCGATGTAGTCCTCCGTCGTCGCCGAGGAGCCCCGGTACCGGTCCAGGAAGGCGCACTCGACGGCGTGGAAGACGTCCTCGCCGACGACCTGGCGCAGCGCGTACAGGACGAGGACGCCGCCCGTGTAGCGCTGGTTGTCGAAGAGGTTGACCTCGTTGGGCGCGGCGACCGGGCCGGAGTCGTGCCGCCACTGGTCGCCGACGCCGTACGTCCACTTCATGCGGTCCTCGAACGTGCTGTAGCCGAGCGAGTCGGTCCAGCCGCGCTCGTAGCGGTACAGCAGTCCGTAGTAGTCGGCGTGGCCCTCGTTGAGCCACAGGTCGGCCCAGTTCGCGGGGCTGACCATGTTGCCGAACCAGGAGTGCACCAGCTCGTGCATCATGTGCGAGCCGATCTTCTTCTCCTCCTGGAGCAGGAAGTTCGGCTTGTACAGGGTGAGGGTCTGGGTCTCCAGACCCGTGAAGTCGAAGGCGGTCGGGCTGTCGGAGTTGCAGGGCAGCAGGCCGTACGTCTCGAAGGGGAACGCCCCGAGGCGCTGCTCGATCCACTCCACGAGCCCGGGCGTGAGCGCGAGCGCGGGCTCCAGTGCGGCGGCGCGGGCCGTCGGCACGATGTCCCGCAGCGGCAGGCCGTTCGGGCCCGGCCGCTCCTTGACGACGTAGTCGCCGACCGTGATCTGCACCAGCTCCGTGGCCATCGGCTCACGGGACTCGTACGTGTAGGCGGTACGGCCCCCGTCGAGGCTCTCGGTACCGCAGAGGAGGCCGTTGGCGACGCCCCGCAGTCCGCCGGGGACGGTGACGCGGAAGGTGAAGTCCGCCTTGTCCGAGGGGTGGTCGTTGCAGGGGAAGACGGTGTGCGCGGAGTTCGGCTGCGGGCAGATCGCGAAGCCGTCCGGGGTGACGACCCAGGCGGTGTGCGGGAGGGAGCGGGCCGGATCGGCCGTGTACTCCACGCAGACCGTCACCCGGGACTTGTCGGGCAGCGGCCGGGCGGGCGTGATCCGCAGCTTCTCTTCGGCCTGCTCGAAGGAGGCGGAGCGGCCGCCGACGCGGACGGCGTGCACGTCCAGGCCGAGGCAGTCCAGGGAGAACCGGCTGAGCGGCTGGGTGGCGCGGATCCTGAGGGTGGCGGTGGCCTCGACGAGCTTGGTCGTGGCGTCGTAGGCGAGGTCGAGGTGGTAGGCCGAGACGCGGTAGCCGTCGTTGCCGAGGGCCGGGAAGACGGAGTCGCCGAGGGTCTCTGCGCCCGGGGTGCCCCCGTCCCGTGGCGTCGCCTGGGCCGCTCCCCCCACGGTCAGTGCCGCGGCCGTACCGATCAGGGCGGCCGCGGGGGCCGTCACTCTGGTGCGATATCTCATGGTCAGCTTTCGCTCGGGCGGCCGGGTGGTCAGCTCCGGCCGTCGACGATCAGTTAGGACGATCTACATCCAGGACCATGGGGTGGGGTGTTTGGTTGCATCCCCGCGCGGCGTTTCGAACTCCGTCGAAGCGGACTCGGGGCGGACCCCTGTCGAGTCCGCCTCGCTCACGAGATATCTTGATGTCGAGCAATGTTGCAGACGTGGAGCGGAGCACCCGGTGACTGACTCGACCATCATCTATACGCACACTGACGAGGCCCCGGCCCTGGCGACGTATTCCTTCCTGCCGGTGGTCCAGGCGTACGCCTCGCAGGCGGGTGTCTCCGTGGAGACGCGGGACATCTCCCTGGCGGGCCGCATCATCGCGGTGTTCCCGGAGTACCTGAGCGAGGACCAGCGCATCCCGGACGCCCTGCACGAGCTGGGCGAGCTGGCCAAGACGCCCGCGGCCAACATCATCAAGCTGCCGAACATCTCGGCGTCGATCCCGCAGCTCAAGGCCGCCGTCGCCGAGCTGCAGGCGCAGGGCTACGCGCTGCCGAACTACCCGGACGACCCCAAGACCGACGAGGAGCGGGAGATCCAGGCCCGCTACGACAAGATCAAGGGCTCGGCCGTGAACCCGGTCCTGCGTGAGGGCAACTCCGACCGCCGCGCCCCCGCCTCGGTCAAGAACTACGCCAAGACCCACCCGCACCGCATGGGCGCCTGGACCGCCGAGTCCAAGACGAACGTGGCGACCATGGGCCAGAACGACTTCCGCTCCACCGAGAAGTCCGTCGTCATCTCCGAGGCCGGCGCGCTGCGGATCGAGCTGGTCGGCGACGACGGCTCCACGACCGTGCTGCGCGAGTCCGTCCCGGTCCTCGCGGGCGAGGTCGTCGACGCCTCCGTGATGCGGGTCGCCGCGCTGCGCGAGTTCCTGACCGCGCAGGTCGCCGAGGCCAAGGCGCAGGGCGTGCTGTTCTCCGTGCACCTGAAGGCCACGATGATGAAGGTCTCCGACCCGATCATCTTCGGTCACGTGGTACGCGCGTTCTTCCCGAAGACGTTCGCGAAGTACGGCGAGACGCTCGCCGCGGCCGGCCTGACCCCGAACGACGGTCTGGGCGGCATCTACAAGGGCCTGGAGGCCCTGCCCGAGGGCGCCGAGATCAAGGCCTCCTTCGACGCCGAGCTCGCCGAGGGCCCGGAGCTGGCGATGGTCGACTCCGACAAGGGCATCACCAACCTGCACGTGCCGTCCGACGTCATCGTCGACGCCTCGATGCCGGCCATGATCCGCACCTCCGGCCACATGTGGGGCCCCGACGGCCAGGAGGCCGACACCCTCGCCGTCCTGCCGGACTCCTCGTACGCGGGCGTCTACCAGGCCGTGATCGAGGACTGCCGGGCCAACGGCGCCTACGACCCGTCGACCATGGGCTCGGTGCCGAACGTCGGCCTCATGGCGCAGAAGGCCGAGGAGTACGGCTCCCACGACAAGACCTTCGAGATCCCCACCACCGGCACGGTCCGCCTCGTCGACCAGGCCGGCAACGTGGTCATCGAGCAGACGGTCTCCGCCGGCGACATCTTCCGCGCCTGCCAGACCAAGGACGCCCCCATCAAGGACTGGGTGAAGCTGGCCGTCACCCGCGCCCGCGCCACCGGCAACCCGGCGGTGTTCTGGCTGGACGAGACCCGCGCGCACGACGCCAACCTGATCGCCAAGGTGAACGCGTACCTGGCGGAGCACGACACCGAGGGCCTGGACATCCGGATCCTCAACCCGGTCGAGGCGACCAAGCTGTCGGTGGAGCGCATCCGCCGCGGCGAGGACACCATCTCGGTCACCGGCAACGTGCTGCGCGACTACCTGACCGACCTGTTCCCGATCCTGGAGCTGGGCACCAGCGCCAAGATGCTGTCGGTCGTCCCGCTGATGGCGGGCGGCGGCCTGTTCGAGACGGGTGCCGGCGGCTCCGCGCCGAAGCACGTCCAGCAGCTGGTCAAGGAGAACTACCTGCGTTGGGACTCGCTGGGCGAGTTCTTCGCGCTGGTGCCGTCGCTGGAGCAGTTCGCGAGCGCCACGGACAACCCGAAGGCCAAGGTGCTCGCCGACACCCTCGACCGGGCCACGGCGACCTTCCTCAACGAGGACAAGTCCCCGACCCGTCGCGTCGGCGGCATCGACAACCGCGGCAGCCACTTCTACCTGTCCCTGTACTGGGCGCAGGAGCTGGCCCGGCAGACCGACGACGCGGACCTGGCCAAGGCCTTCGCCCCGCTCGCCGAGACGCTCGCCGCGAACGAGCAGAAGATCGTCGAGGAGCTGAACGCCGTCCAGGGCAAGCCGGCCGACATCGGCGGCTACTACCAGCCCGACCCGGCCAAGGCCGCGGCGGTCATGCGCCCGTCGACCACCTGGAACGAGGCGCTGGCGTCCCTGAGCTGACGCCCGGGCCCGTCATCCGCTGAGCCGGCGTCCCGGCAGGCACCCCGCCTGCCGGACGTCGGCGTCTGCGGCCTCGGGGGTGCTCCGATCGGGGGTGCTCCAACAGGAATTTCGGCCTCAGGCGTTTCAAGTTTTCGGCCTCAGCCGGGCAGGGCGAGGTCCAGGCCCAGCCAGCGGGCCAGGTCCTCGATCTCCTGCCCGATCTCGGCCCGCATCGCCGCGGTGAACGGGACGTCCTCGTGCACGGCGTGCACGCTCAGCACGCCCGCCCGGCGGTCCGCGCCGGCGTCGAGCTTCCCGACCAGCCGGTCGCCGTACAGGATCGGCAGCGCGAAGTACCCCCAGCGACGCTTGGCGGCCGGCTTGTACATCTCCAGCTGGTACTCGTACTCGAACAGCTCCACGGTCCGCTTGCGGTCGTGCACCAGCCGGTCGAAGGGGGACAGCAGCGCCGCCCGGCCCTCGAAGGGCTCTCCCAACCGGGCCGGGTCCACCCGCCATCTGCCCCCGACGCCCTCGACGACGGCCTCCTCCCCCGCCGCGCCGACGTCCGCCGGCTCCACCTGGCACTCCGGGCCTCGGGCGCGGGCGATACCGAGGGCGCGCAGCCGTCGCTCGTCGCGGATGCGCAGGGCCTCCTCGACCGGGACGGGCGGGGTGTCGGGGTAGACGCGCTCGGCCAGGTCCCACAGCCGGTCCCCGCCACGGCGGCCCGCGACGGCGACCTCGCCGCGCTGGACCATCAGCTCCAGCAGCTTGGTGACGTTCCGGTTGTTCGTCCAGCCGCTGGATCTCCAGGGCTTGGCGCAGGTGTCCGGCAGGGCGCGGGAGGGCAGCGGTCCCTCGGCCCGCAGCCGGTCGAGGAGGTCGCGCCGGCACGCGTCGTTGGCCGCCACCCAGGCGCGGTGGTGCTCCCGCCAGGACGACGGCGTGCCCCGCTCGGGCCACTCGGCCATCTCGGCGCGGTACAGCGCGAGGTCCTCGGCGGGCCGGATCGTCGCCTGCAGCTCCAGCAACGTCCGCTGCTCCAGCGCTTCCCCGACCTCGTCGGCCGGGTGGGCCGAGCCGAGCCGGCTCCACGCCACGAGCTCGGCGTTGGGCGCGATCGCGGCGGTCGGATCGATCTGCAGCAGGGTCAGCCCACGCACGACATCGAGCAACCCCACGGGCCGTACGGCATCCAGGAGTTGAGCACGTACGGCGATGCGCCGGGCCTCGGTGCGCGACAGCTCGTGGACGGTCATGGGGCCGAGAGTAGGCGAGGGGTCTGACAGTGGCCCTGGACTCGTGCGGCGGCGGCTTGCGGCCCTGGCAGACTCTGCCGTCATGGAGTTCTTCTGTTATCACCGTGACCGGCCCGGCTCGGCGGGCCTGCGTGACGAGTTGCTGGAGGCGCACTGGTCCTACATGGACCGTTACGCGGCCGAGCTGATCGCCCGCGGTCCGACGTTCGCGGCGGGCGGCGACACGCCGACCGGCAGTGTGCACATCGTGGATCTGCCGGACGCGCCCGCCGCCCGGGCGTTCGCCTTCGACGAGCCCAACCAGCAGGCCGGCGTGTACCGGGACGTACTGCTGCGCCGGTGGCGGAACCTGCTGGGACGCACCATGTGGGAGTTCCCCGGCGGGCGCAGCGGGGGCAACCGGTACCTGGTGATCGGCCTCGGGGCGGGAGAGGCCGTCGACCTCGAACCGCCGTCCGACAGGGACGAGTTGGTGGCGTACGGGCCGCTGCTGTCCGACGACGGTCAGGCCTGGCTGGGGACGGCGGCCCTGGTGCGGGCCCCCGACCCGGAGACCGCCCGTGCCGTCCTCACCGTGGACCGGTACGCCGATGTCGAGGTGCACGAATGGGAGTTCGGCGGGCGACGATAGCTCCTCGTCCGTGACACCGAACCGCAGGGAGCAGCCCATGCCGCACGCCGACGAGCCGCCCTTCGAGCTCCTGCCCGGCGCGCCCGGCTCCCCCGTGATCCTCCATGTGCCGCACTCGGCACGGAGGATCCCCGCCGGGGCGCGTGCGGGCATCGTGCTGGACGACGCGGCGCTGGAGCGGGAGCTGGACCACATCACCGACGCGCACACGGCCGAGCTCGCCGAGGCGGCGGCGCGGTCGGCGGGCGTCACCCCGTGGCGGTTCGTCAACCGGGTGTCGCGGCTGGTCGTCGACCCCGAGCGGTTCCCCGACGAGCGGGAGGAGATGCTCGCCGTCGGAATGGGCGCGGTGTACACGCGGACGACGCACCGGGAGGCGCTGCGGCCCGCGGACACCGACCCCGGGCCGCTGATCGACCGGTACTTCCGGCCGTACGCGCGGGCCATGACGGACGCGGTGGCCGACCGGCTCGCCGCGACGGGGCGTGCCGTGATCGTCGACGTGCACTCCTACCCGACCGCGGCCCTGCCGTACGAGCTGCACGGCGAGGGCCCCCGTCCGCCGGTCTGTCTGGGCACCGACTCCTTCCACACGCCACCCGCCCTGCTGCGGGCGGCACGGGAGGCGTTCGCGTCCTGCGGGGAGACCGGGCTGGACAGCCCGTTCGCCGGGACGTACGTGCCGCTGCGGTTCTACGGCGTGGACGCGCGGGTCGGCGCGCTGATGGTGGAGATCCGGCGGGACACCTACATGACCGAACCGGGCGGCCCCGCCGGACCGGGGCTCGGCCGGCTGGCGGCGGCGCTGGCCGATCTCGTCGACGCCGTCACCGGCTCCACCGGCTGACCTCGGGCCGGCCGGGGGAGCCCCTTCTCACACCGTCAGCCAGTCCGTGACGAGCACTCCCTCGCCGGTCCGCAGCCGCAGGGCGAACGGACCGGTGGGGGGCCGGTCGTGGGTGAAGCGTCCCATGTCGTCGGTCGTCAGCGGGGCGCCCGGGTGCGGGCCGGTGAGCACCTCGATCCGGGCCGACTGCGGGGGCAGCACCTGTCCCATCAGCCCGTGCGCGGTCAGTTCCACGTCGACGGTCACGCCGCCCGCGTGGAACGTCAGCATCCGCGGCGGGTCGGCGGCTCCCCGGATCGGGATGGCGTCGACCACCGAGTCGAAGGTCAGCTCGGCGAGCCGGGCCTCGAGGTCGTGCAGGGCGAACGCCTCCACGGCCATCTGCTGCAGCTCGGCCGGTACGGGGTCGAGGACGGCCGCGGCCCGGCGGAGCTCCTCCTCCAGCAGGCCGAGGTCGAAGTCCTCGCCGTCGAGGGGCGCTTCGCCGTCCATGTCGTCCATGCCGTGCATGTCGTTCACGTCGTCGTCCATGCCCTCACACCGCTCCCCGTGCCTCGAGCCGCGCCCGCAGGCGCCGAAGACAGCGCTGGCGCAGCGGTCCGATGCTGCCCACGGCGATCCCGAGGGCCACGGACACCTCCTGGTAGCTGGGCGGCGGCGTGGCCATCAGGACGCGCAGCAACTGCCTGCACCGCTCGCCCAGTTCCTCGAACTCCTGCCACAGGTGCCGGATCCGCTCCGACTCGGCGGCGGCCTCCTCCAGGTCGAGGAAGGACTGCTCCGGCGTACGGTCCTCGCTGATCCGGTCCAGCAGCTGCGGATCGTCCGTCGGAGTCAGCCGCTTCAGGCTCTTGAGCACCTTCAGGCACTCGTGCCGTGCGGTGCTCGCCAGCCACGAGCCGGCCTTGTCGGGTTCGCGGATGCGCCCCAGGTGCTGGGCGAAGCGGAACCACACCGTCTGGTAGACCTCGTGCGCGTCGGCGTCGGAGAGCCGGTGCGAGCGCACGACCGACCACACCAGTGGGCTCAGCCCCTCCACGAGCGCCTTCCAGGCCGCCGCGTCGCCGTCGACGGCGGTCTGGACCAGCGCGCCGACATGTGCTCGGTCCACGGTCCCACTCCTCGTGTACGGCCTGTCATCGTACGCCGTGGACGGGACCGTTCCGCACCTCATGCCGGAGGCACCAGCTGCGTGACCGGCGACGGACGCCAGCCTGCCGGGAGCAGCGCCGGCACGTGCGCCCCGCGCACCTCCGCGTACGCCGTGTCCCCGGCGAGCAGCTGCTTGCGGGCGGCACGCGCGTCGCCCTCCTTGTCGGCCGTCATGAAGGCGGCGATCATCCCGGCCGCCACCGGGGTGGCGAAGGAGGTGCCGCTCCAGTGCGCGTAGCCCTCGAACATCACCTGATCGGCCTTGCCCGAGGTGGGTGTGCCCGCCTCGCTCAACACGCCGGTGTGGCGCGGCGACTGGCAGGTGCACGCGTAGGTGAAGTTGTACCTGCAGGCGTCGTAGGTGCTGTGCTGGTAGAGGTACGGCACCGGCGCGTCGAAGCCGGTCAGCGTGCTGGTGAGGCGTTCCCCGGGGGCGTAGGCCTTCACCCAGGGGCCGTAGTTGGAGAAGCAGGCGCCGTACTCGCCGTCGGTGCGCAGCGCGCCGACCGACAGCACCGCGTGCGCGTACTCGGGCAGCCCGGCGTAGGCCGCGGGCCAGAACGGGCTGGCGCTGGAGTTGTTGCCGGCCGCCGCGACCAGCAGGGTGTTCTGCTCGCGCAGCTCCTCCATGAAGGCGGCGACGCCGAGCAGGCCGTCGTCACGGCCGTTGGAGGTGCCCGCGGAGAGGCTGAGGATGGCCGGCCAGCCGTTGTGGTCGACCGCGTCGAAGAGCCGTTGGCCGAACTCGTCCTCCAGGACGGCGCCCGCGTCGTTGAGGGTGTTGCGGACGGTGATGTTCGTGTTGGGGGCGACGGCCGCGACGAGCCCGGCGATGAACGTGCCGTGCCCGACGTACTGCAGCAGGTTCCCCTGGGCGTCGGTCTCGGTGCCGTGCAGGTCGCCCTGGACGTGGGCGAGCAGCGGCACGAGGGCGTGATCGTGGGTGAGGCCGTTGTCGACGACGAGGACGTCGACGGCCGTGTCGGGGTCGTGGCCGCCCTCGGCGGGGGCCGGGTTGGTGCCCTGGGTGAGCGGGGCGGGCACGGGTTCGTCGCCGGGACAGGAGTTGACGGCGAGGGACACCACGTGGTTGCGGCTGACCAGCCGGCGTCCGGCGCGGGACTCGTGCCCGCGCAGGGCGCGCAGCGCGTGGGCGACGGCCCGGTCGCCGCGCCTGTCGCCGTGGCCGGGGTCGCCGACCTGGATGCGGGTGATGCCCGAGCGGTTGGTCTCCGGGCTCCCCCGGCGCACCTGGTCGCCGCTCAGGCCGGTCGCCTCGGTGAAGTGCGCGCGCACGGTGTCCTCGACGAGCCGGGCCTCCTCGCCGTCACGGGCCAGGACCACGCCTTTCTCGTAGACGAACTCCGCGGAGTCGTCGGGTCCCAGGGCCAGCGGTACGTCCGGCATGGAGCGCTGGATCTGGTCGAACTGCTCGTGGAATCGCTGTGGTGCCATGGCGTGTCCTCCCCCTCGAGGCAGCTGTCGTCAGTTCAGAGTCACGGAGACGTCACCTGATACAGCGCCAAACGGGTGTATCGCGCCACCAGGGCCGTTAGCATCCTCAGAGTGACAGCGGGAAGCGACTCGGTGCTCGAACTGCTGCCGATGGTGTTCGCCGCCCCGAACGAGGCGCTGGCGCGGGCGCAGGACGTGCTGGAGTCCGATCCGTCACCGTGGAGCGCCTCCGTGGCGCACCAGGCGATCGGCATCTGGCAGCGGGACTGGGGCGACCTCAGGATCGCGCTGCGCCATCTGCGCCAGGCTCGCGATCTGGCCGCGCGTGCCCAGGACCCGGACCGTGAGGCGGACGTGCTGGCCGCGCTGGGCGTGGCCCTGATCCACGCGGGGCGCACCCGGCAGGGCCTGGAGGCGCTGGAGCGGGGTGTCGCCGTCAGCAGCGGGCACACCCGCGCGCGCGTACTGTTCCGGCGGGCGTACGCCTCCTGGGTGCTCGGCCGGCACCGTGAGGCACTGGAGGACGTGCGGCGGGCGATCCCGGTGCTGCGGCAGGTCGACGACGTCATCTGGACGGCTCGGGCGCTGACCCTGCGGGCGACCGTGCATCTGGCGCTCGGCGCGGTGGAGCGGGCGGACGCCGACTTCGCGTCGGCGGAGGCGCTGTGGGACACCACCGGGCAGGACCACGACAAGGCCGACGTCGTCGAGAGCCGTGGGCTGGCCGCGTTCCGGCAGGGGGACGTGCCGGCCGCGCTGCGGCTGCTGGACGAGGCCGAGGAGCGGTACCTCAAGCTCGGCACGCCGTCGTTCATGCTCTACATCCGGCGCTGCGAGGTGCTGATGGCCGCGGGCCTGGTGCCGGAGGCGCTGGCCGAGGCGGACGCGGCGATCGGGACGCTGGACCGGATCGGCGGCCAGTCGACGCGGAAGGCGGAGCTGCTGCTGGTCGCGGCGCGGGCGGCCCGGCTGGCGGGGGACGCGCGCACCGCGATCGCCCGCGCCGCGCTGGCGGTACGGCTGTTCGCCGGGCAGCGGCGCACCTGGTGGGAGACGCACGCCAAGCTGGTGCTCATCGAGGCGCGGCTGGCCGCCGGGCGCGGCTCGGGGCGGCTGGTCGCGGAGGCGGCCGCGGTCGCCGACCGGCTCGCCGCCTTCGGCGCGCCGGCCGCGCCGGAGGCCTCGCTGCTGGCGGGCCGGATCGCGTTGGGGCTGGGCTGGCGGGCGGACGCGGAGCGGCATCTGGCCGTCGCGGCCCGCAGCCGGCACAGCGGGCCGCCGCTGGCCCGGATGACGGGCTGGGCGGCGCAGGCACTGCGGGCCCGGGCCGCCGGTTCGGGCCGGGGCGTGCTGGAGGCGTGCCGGCGCGGTCTCGACGTGCTCGACGACCACCGCACGACCCTGGGCGCCTCGGAGCTGCGGGCCCGGGCCACCGCGCAGGGCGCCGAACTCGCCGCGCTCGCCCAGCGGGTCAGCCTCGACTCGGGCGCGCCGCGGCGGCTGCTGACGTGGAGCGAACGCTGGCGGGCGACCGTGCTGTCCACGCCGCCCACCCGGCCCCCGGCCGATCCGGCGTTGCTCGGCAGCCTGACCGCCTTCCGGGAGATCGCGGCCCGCGCGGAGGAGGCCCGCAGCGACGGCCGCCCCATCCCCGCCCTGGAGCGGGAGCAGCGGCGCCTGGAGCGGGAGATCCGCTCCCGCACCCTGCACATGCGCGGCGACGCGCCCGGCGACGAGCGCCGCTTCGACCCCGCCCGGCTGCTGGCCGGGCTGGGCCGGACGCGGCTGGTGGAGCTGGCCGTGCTGGACGGTCGGGTGCAGGTGCTGCTGTGCGGGGACGGGCGGGTGCGCAGGTTCGAGGCGGGACTGCTGGCCGACGCCGAGGTGGAGGCCGAGCATGTGCAGGCCGGGCTGCGGCGCCTGGCCCACCCCGGGGCGGAGGCCCGCCTTCCGCTGGTGGAGGAGATGGGCCGCCGCCTTCAGGAACTGCTGCTGGGGCCGGCCGCCGCGCACCTGGGCTCCGGGCCCGTGGTCGTCGTACCGCCGGGGCGGCTGCACCGTGTGCCGTGGGCGCTGCTGCCCTCGCTGCGCGACCGGGTGCTGAGTGTGTCGCCGTCGGCCGGCAGCTGGCTGCGGGCACGTGAGACCGAGCCGCCGCCGGGTGGCCGCCATGTGCTGGTGCGCGGCCCGGGCCTGGCAACCGGTGGTGCGGAGGTGCCCGAACTCGTCGGCCGGTACGGCAGGCCGGTGCTCCTGGAGCACGACCACGCGCGCGTGCCGCGGGTGCTGGAGGAGCTCGACGGGGCCACGCTCGCCCACATCGCCGCGCACGGCACCTTCCGCGCCGACAGTCCCCTGTTCTCCTCGCTGCGGATGGCGGACGGCCCGCTGATCGTGCACGACTTCGAGCGCCTGGACCGCAGCCCGTACCGGATCATCCTCTCCAGCTGCGACACCGCCCGTTTCGCCTCGGTCGGCGCGGACGAGCTGCTGGGTCTGGTCACCGCGCTGCTGCCGCTGGGCACGGCGGGGGTGGTGGCGAGCAGCGCGCCCGTCAACGACCACGCGGTGGTGCCGCTGATGCTGGCGCTGCACAAGGGGCTCAGCGCGGGCCTGTCCCTGGCGGAGGCGCTGCGCGACGCGCGGGCCGCGCTGCCGGACGACGCCCTGCACCAGGCGACGGGCTGGGCGTTCACGGCGTTCGGCGCGGCCTGAGAGCCGAGCCGACGCACGCCGCCCCCTCGACGCCCACCGGCCGTGCGTGGAGCGGGTCCTCCGGATCCGTCGGCGCACGCCCGCGCGAACGTCCTGAGCGTCCGCCACCAGCACCGGACACCCGCCACGCGCACGTCACCCCCTCGGCGCGCGCCTGAAACCACGACCCCAGGGGCGCCCCCCTGCGCCGAAGGACCCGCCCACACGCCCTCACCCCCTCGGCGCGCCCCGAACACGCGGCCCCCAGGCCTCCGCCACCGGCGCCAAAGGCCCCGCCCGCGCGCCCCCTCAGCGCGCGCCTGAACCCACGGCCCCCAGGGGCGCCCCACCCGGCGCCAAAGGCCCGCCCACACGCCCTCACCCCCTCGGCGCGCCCCGAACACGCGGCCCCCAGACCTCCGCCACCGGAGCGCCAAAGGCCCCGCCCGGGCCCCCCCTCAGCCCGCGCCTGAACCCACGGCCCCCAGGGCCGCCCCACCCGGCGCCAAAGGCCCGCCCACACGCCCTCACCCCCTCGGCGCGCCCGAACACGCGGCCCCCAGACCTCCGCCACCGGCGCCACGAGCCCCGCCCGCGCGCCCTTACCCCCTAGGCGCCCGCTTGAACTCGCGGGAGATCGCCCAGGCGTCCGCCACCGGGCCCAGGTGGGCGAGCTTGTCCGGGTTGATCACCAGGCGGATGGCCTGGATCTGGCCGTCGAGGACGTCGAGGGCCAGGGTGTGCAGCACCTTGCCGTCCCGGTCGCGGAAGACCGCGCCCGGCTGGCCGTTGAGCTCGTGCGGCTCGAACGACACGTCGATACGGGCCATGCGGGGCAGGACGGAGGCGAGCAGCCGGGCGACGTTGTCGGCGCCCATGACCGCGCGGGCCAGCTGCGGGGCCTTGCCGCCGCCGTCGCCGACCATCGACACGTCGGCGGCGAGCAGGTCGCGCAGGCCGGCGACGTCGCCCTCGCGCAGAGCGTCGAAGAACCGCGACGCCAGCTCCTGACGCTCCTCGCGGTCGGCGTCGAAGCGGGGCCGGCCGGCGGCCATGTGGCGCCGGGCCCGCACCACGAGCTGGCGGCAGGCGGCCTCCGAGCGGCCCACCGCCGACGCGATCTCGGGGTAGCCGAAGTCGAACACCTCGTGCAGGACGAACACCGCCCGCTCCAGCGGACTGAGCCGCTCCAGCAGCAGCAAGGCGGCCATCGACACGGAGTCGGCCAGCTCCGCCGCGCGCGCCGGGTCCTCGTAGGGGTCGGTGAGCAGCGGCTCCGGGAACCACGGGCCGACGTAGTGCTCCCGCCGGACGCGGGCCGAGCGCAGCACGTCGATGGAGATCCGGGTGACCGTGGCCGACAGATAGGCCTTGGTCGACCGGGGTTCGGTCGGCGCGCCCTCGAAGCGCAGCCAGGCCTCCTGGACGGCGTCCTCGGCCTCGCTCACGCTCCCCAGGATGCGGTAGGCGATCGAGAACAGCAGCGGTCGCAGCTCCTGGAACTCCTCGGTCCTGGTCATGCCTGCCTCTCCTCGGGACGACGTCGTCTGCACCTTCCTACGACGAGACGGCGCGTGCGCCTGTGACATCGGCGAGGGCGGGCGAGATGCGGGCATGGGGTGGCGGCCTGACCCCTCCCCCGAATACTGGGGGTCAGACCGCCGGTCCATGAAGTGGCTCAGGCCGATCGGGCGTCCGGCGGGTCCACGAGCCACACCAGCGCCGCCCGGTCGTTCGCGCCGAGGCGGGCGTAGGCGCTGTAGAGGTGGTTACCCACGGTGCGGATGGACAGCGTGAGCTGTTCGGCGATCTGCCGGTTGCTCAGGCCGGCGGCGGCGAGGGTGACGATCTGCCGCTGGCGGGCGGTCAGTTCACCGAGGACCAGGCCGGACAGGGCCGGGGTGCGGGCGCCCTGGCAGCGGCGGGCGAGGGCGGCGGCACGCGTGCGTGCGACGCGGGCGGCGCTCGGGTCGCGGTGCGCCCGTACGGCCTGTGCGTGCGCCTCGGCCGCGAACAGCTGGAAGCCGCGCTCCTCCAGCGCCTCGGCCACCCGGACCAGCTCCGGCCCGTCACCCCGGGCGAGCGCGTCGGCGTGCCGCGCGAACACACCGCCCTGCGGGAGGCGTCCGGCGACCTTGTCGGGGGCGCCGAGGCGTACGGCGTCGTAAAGCGCGTACGCGTCCCGCCCGTCGAAGGCCTCCAGTGCCGCCCCTTCCACGTCCCCGCGGGCCGCCGCCAGCCACGCGGCCGGCTCCTGGAGCTCCGGCCGGCCCCCCACGGCCTCCTGGGCGGTGACCGCGTCCCCCGACTGCGCGGCGGCCAGGGCGAGTTCGGTACGGCAGGACGCGTCCCCCGGCGCGTTCCGCAGTCCCTCCCTCGCCCAGGCCGCCGCCTCCCGCAGCTCCCCCCGAAGCCGCGAGAACCGGGCGCGCACGGCCGCGTGTGCGGCCGGTACGTGCGCGCCCTCGTGCGCCAGCCACTCCCCCACCGGGGCCGGCAGCACGCGTACGTCGGTCTGTTCGATCCGCGCGGTCAGCGCGGCCGTCTCGGCGGCGAGCGCCGGTCCGCACTGGTCGGGGGTGCGGGCCAGCCGCCTCGCCCGCAGCCGGCCGGCCGCGGCCCGCAGCACCGGGCCGTGCAGGGGGTGGGCGAGGCGGGCGCCGCCGGGGTCGTCGACCGTGACCAAACCGTCGGCCTCCAGGGCTTCCAGGGCCCTCAGGTCGAGGTCGTCCATGGGCAGCGGCAAGGGCTCGGAGAAGGCGAGCCGTTCGAGTGTCGCGCGCTCTTCGTGGCAGGGGCGGGCCAGGGCCCCGGCGGTGCGTTCGCGGATCGCCGCCGTCACCGGGACCGGGCCGCGCCATGTCCAGGCGTCGGTGTCCTTCACGCGCGTGTGCGGCGCCCACTCGCGCACCGCGTCCACCAGGTCGCGCAGGAGTCGCAGATCGCCCTGGGCGAGGTGGAGCAGCCGGCACAGGGTGAGCGGCTCCACGGCGCCGCCGACGCCGGCCACGAGGAGCTGTTCCAGGTCCTCGCGGGGCAGCGGCTCCAGGGCCAGGCGCGGCAGAAGTTCGCCGGTCCACAGCCGGGCGACCGCAGCGGGGTGCGGGGCGCCGTCCACCGCGGCGACGATGAGGCGCGTGCGGCCGTGCACGGCCAGCTGGTGGACGAGGGCGGCCGAGGCGTCGTCGAGCAGATGGGCGTCGTCGACCAGCAACAGGCGTACTCCGGAGAGCAGTTGGACGGCGCGGTGCAGGGAGACCGACTCGGGCAGCAGGTGCGCGAACGCGGCGAACGGGATGTGCCGGGTCTCGGGTGTCCCGGCCGCGCGGGCGCGGTCGCCGCCGCGCACGGCCTCGGTCACCAGCCGGGTCTTGCCGCAGCCGGCCGGCCCGGTGACCACGATGCCGTGATGACCCGCCGTGAGGGACCGGCGGATCAGCTCCAGTTCGTCCTCACGGCCGGTGAACTGCCAGGGCAGTTCAAGGGTTTTCGCGTCCCGTTCGAAAGTCGTCACGTGAGTGGGAGTGCGAGTACTCACTCCTGATACAGGGCGACTTGAGTAGCCCCCGACTCAGGCGCCTGTGACCCCGCTCGCGGCAGGCTGTGCGCATGACCGGACGGTACTGCAGCCTCGCGCAGCAGTCGGCCCCCGCACCGGCGCCGGGGCTGACCGCCGAGCGGCGCGGTGCGCTGGTCGCGGGCAACCGGATCTGGGTCAACGGCACGGTTCTGCACTACTGGTTCTTCGACGGCGACACCGACGCCTCGGTCATCGCCGTGCCCGGAACCGGCTCGATGCGGCGGGTGTCGTGGGGTGGCGGCCGGGAGCAGCGTGACGTGGTGCGCGACTGCTTCCGGGAGTGGCGGGACCTGGGCATCGGCCTGTCGTTCGTCGAGGTCGGCGACCGCTCGGAGGCCGAGCTGCGGATCGGTTTCCAGCCGGGCGACGGGTCCTGGTCGGCGGTGGGCCGGGACGCGCTGCGGGCCGGGCAGAACGGACGCACGATGAACTTCGGCTGGGACCTGACCGCGCCCGGGGAGCGCGGGACGGCCCTGCACCAGATCGGGCACGCGCTGGGCATGCTGCACGAGCACCAGAGCCCGTATGCCGGGATCACCTGGGACGACGAGGCCGTCTACGCCGACCTGGCCGGTCCGCCGAACTACTGGGGCCGGGACACGACGTTCCGCAACATCCTGCGCAAGCTCGACCCGGACGAGGTCAACGGCACCGTCTGGGACCCGCATTCGATCATGGAGTACCCGTTCCCGGGCGGGCTGATCCTGGAGCCCGAGCAGTTCCGCGGGGGTCTCACCCCGCCGGGCACGCTCTCCGTGGCCGACAAGGAGTTCGTCCTGCGCTGGTATCCGCCCGCCGAGCGTGGGCGGCCGCCGGCGCTGGTGCCCTTCCGGTCGGCGCCGCTCGGTCTCGGCCCGGGGGAACAGGCCGACTTCACGATCGAGCCGCCGCAGACCCGCGAGTACACGGTGGGCACCTTCGGGGCGAGCGACAGCACGGTGGTGGTCTTCGAGGAGCGGGACGGGGAACCCCGCTACCTCGCCGGCCACGACGACGGTGGCACGCCGCACAACGCGACCGTCCGGGCGCGGCTCGTCAGGGGCCGCCGCTACTTCGTCCGAGTGCGGCAGTACTCCGCGTGGGGTTCGGGGGAGACAGCGGTCATGTGCTGGTGACGGCACGGACCGCCCACGCGGTCGGCTGGACCCACAGTCCGGCGCCGGGGGAAGGTCGGAGGCACATCACCTTCGGGGGAGGGAGATGTGCCTCCGACCCATGTCCGGACCGGGTCCCGGGCGAGCCGCACGGCGACGGGGCGTCGGCCGGGAGCGGGTACGGTCTTCCGCAAGGCCCTCGTCCTCAGGGAGACACCTCGTGATCCACGGTTACGTCATCGGTGAAAGCCTGCGCCCCGGAGCCGAGTTCGCGCCGCGCGGGCTGCGGCTGCGCAAGGTCGGCCGGCTCGACGTCTCGGAGAGTGTGGCGGCCGGGCAGCCCTCCTACTGGACGTTCGTCGAGTGGGAGGCGGAGGAGGACGACGTCGCCGGGCTCGCCCAGGCCCTCGCCGACGCGCTGGAGCCGGAGAACGGCTGGTACGCCGACTTCGCGGCCGGTGAGGAGCGGGTGGTCGTGTTCGCCGGGAAGGTGTTCCGGTACCGGCGTGGGGATTCGGCGGGGCGGGCCGAGGTGGTGGCGTACGGGCGGTCCGTGGGCACCCCCGCGCATCAGCTGGACTGGCGGGAGTGACATACGGGCTGCCGGAGCCGGGCGGGCGCGGGAGGATGGCCGTATGGCTGCCGAGGTCGTGGACGAGGCGGTGCGGGCGGCTCCCGCGCCGCCGTTGCGCGGGCTGGTCGGCTGGTACTCCGGCTATCGGCAGCGCGGTCTTCCCGCCGCCCGGCACCGCGGTCTGCCGTCGCCGTGGCTGACGCTGATCCTCACCCTCGACGAACCGCTCAGCATGGCCGCCCACCCCGACCCGGCCGCCTCCCCCGGCGACTACCCCACCCTGCTGGGCGGCCTGCACGTCACGCCCGCGCTGATCGACATCCCCGGCCGGCAGTCCGGCATCCAGGTGGCGATCAGCCCGCTCGGCGCCCGCGTCCTGCTGGGGCTGCCCGCCGGGGCGCTGGCCGGGATCGACGCCCACGCGGACGACGTGCTGGGCGCGGACGTGCGCGAGGTCCACGAGCGGTTGCGCGAGGCTCCCGACTGGCCGGCCCGCTTCCGGGTCGTCGACGGCTGGCTGCTCGGTCGGCTCGCCCGCGGCCGGGACGTCCGGGCCGGCGCCGCGGTCGCGGAGGCGTGGCAGCGGCTGCTGGGCGCCGGCGGCCGGCTGCGCGTCGACGAACTCGCCGCCCGGACCGGCTTCAGCGACCGCCATCTGCGCACGCTCTTCCGCACCGAGATCGGCCTCACGCCCAAGGCCGCCGCCCGGGTCGTCCGCTTCGACCTGGCCCGGCGCCGCCTGGCCGCCCGGCCGGGCCCGCCCGATCTGGCGGGTCTGGCCGCCGACTGCGGCTACGCGGACCAGTCCCACCTGGACCGGGAGTTCGCCGCGCTGGCCTCCTGCACGCCCAGCGCCTGGCTGGCGCAGGAGTTCCGAAACATCCAAGCCGGGCACCATCCGCCCGCGTGACGCTGAGGGAGTCCACCCACCGGCCCCGAGAAAGAGGCGCATCCCATGACCAGCACTCCCGGCCCCGCCGAGCGATCGCCCGCCCCGCAGGTCTGGCCCACCCTGCGCGCCCGTGACGCCCGTGCCCTGATCAGGTTCCTCGTCGACGCGTTCGGCTTCGAGGAGACGGTGGTGTACGGCGACGGCGAACTGGTGCAGCACGCGCAGGTCAGCTGGCCCGAGGGCGGCGGCGTGATGCTGGGCTCCGTGCGCGAGGGCAAGGACGCGGGCGACGGCCCGACGCCGCCCGGGCACTTCAGCGCCTACGTCGTCACCGCCGACCCGGACGCCGTGCACGCCCGTGCCAAGGCCGCCGGCGCCGACATCATCACCGACCTGCATGTCACGGACTACGGCTCCCGCGACTTCGCCGCCCGCGATCCCGAGGGCAACCGCTGGTACTTCGGCACGTACCGGGGCGAGCCGCGCTGAGGCGGGGCGAGGTCAGGAACCCGGTCGCTGCTGCCGGATGCGCTGGGCGACGGCGCTGTTCTCCGTCTCCCACCACGGACGCACGAGATCGGACTCCTGCGCCGATCCCTGCACCGGGCCGGCCGGGACCAGTTCCGTCGCCAGGCGGCGGTCCAGCGCGACCGTCTCCGCGCGTTCGGTGCGGGCCCACTGGACCAGGATCGCGAGCAGGAAGGGCAGCGCCACCAGCTCGGCGATGCTGATCATCGCACCGCCGCCGACCTGCTGGTCGTGCTGGACGTCCGGCGACCAGGCCGGGGCATGGTGCAGATACCAGGCACCGGCGATCAGGGTGCCGTGGGTCATGACCACGATGCCCGGTACGGCGTCGACGATGCCGTCGAGGAACACCAGCGCCGCCCGCACGGGGTGGGTGCACCAGCGCGGCAGCGCCTCCTCGCGGGTGAGTACCGGTACGACGAACAGGCAGCCGGCGAGCAGCAGATGCAGATACATCACCTGGTGCAGCCAGCCCACGCGCAGCGCGGTCTCGAAGTACGGCGTGAAGTACACGGTCAGCTCGGTGGCCAGTACCAGGACCGTACTGACCAGCGGGAAGGTGAGCACCCGTACCGAACGCCCGGTCATGGCCCGCCGTACGCGTCCGGCGGCGGGCTCGGGCAGGGCGCGCAGGGCGAGCCGCAGCGGGTCGCCCAGCGCCAGGCCGAGCGGTGCGATCAGGTCGAGGAGGATGTTCTGCACCGCGGCCGGCCAGAACAGCACCCGGTCGTAGACGGCGAGGGCCGACATGGTGGCCACGACCAGGGCCCCCAGGCCGAGCAGCCCGAAGGCGGCGCCGCGGGCCACGGGCCACGGCTCGCCCCGGCGCCGCAGCCGCAGGACGCCCCAGCAGTAGAGGCCGCCGAGGAGGGCGACGAGCAGCAGCGCGGGCACGTCCGACTGCCACGAGGTGAACAGGCGTCCCGGGGTCAGCTCCGGCAGACTCCCCATGACGCCCCTCTCTCCACGGCACGCCGGCCTGGCGGCGACCGGACTCGCCGAGGCACTTTACGCCGCCGGTGACCGGCCCGAAGGCACCACGCCCGGCGACCGCCCACCGTCATACCTCCCTCATGCCGAGCTCTTACCGGAGGGGTCCGGTCCGGGCCGTGGCGGTGGCCCGGGGTCAGCCCGGGCAGGCCTGTTCCGGTTCCGTCGTGGGTGTGGTGGTGGCACGAAGCCGTGGTGCGGGGCGGCGGGACGGTGTGGTGAGGACGGCGAGGCAGCCGACGACCAGGGCGACGCCGGCCCAGCCGAGCAGAGGCAGGCGTTCACCGACGACCAGTACGGCCAGCACGGCGGCGACGGCGGGTTCCAGCAGCGAGAGGGTGGTTGCGGTGCTCGCAGGGACATGTGCCAGGCCCCAGCCGAACAGCAGGTAGCCGAGGAACATCGGGATCAGGGCCATGTAGGCGCCGACGGCCGCGTTGGACCAGGACGCCAGCAGCGGGGCGCCGGTGGCGAGCAGCACGGGCAGGAGCAACAGGCCGCCCAGGCCGAAGACCGTGCCCATGGCGGCGCCCGAGGGAATGCCGCGGCTGATCAGGCGGTGCGCGGCCCAGGAGTACAGGGCGTAGGTGAAGCCGGCGACCAGGCCGAGTGCCACGCCGAGTACGGTCGCCCGGGCGGAGTGGCCCGCCGTACCGGATTCCGACCGGCCCGTTTCGGCCAGGCAGAGCAGCACGGTGCCGGACAGGCCCAGGCCGGCTCCGGCCGTCCAGCGGCGGGTGAGGCGTCGGCCGTCCCTCACCCGCTCGATGAACGCCGAGGCGAGCGGGGCCGAGCCGATGGAGACGACCGTGCCTGCGGCGACGCCGGCCAGGTGCATGGAGCTGTAGAAGGCCAGCGGGTAGGCGCCCACCGACAGCGCGCCGGTCACGACCACACCGCGGTGCGCGCGCAGGCGGGCCGCTTCCCCGGCGATGCGCGGGGCGGCCAGGAGGGCCTGGAGCAGGCCGCCCAGTCCCATGGCCGCGGCCCCGATGGCGAGCGGTCCCACGCCCGGGGCGAAGGTCGCGGCGGTGCCGGTGGTTCCCCATAGGACCGACGCCATGAGCACGCACACCGCGCCCATGCCGGCCGGGCCGGGCGCGTGCACGGCCGGCCGCGTCACAGCCGGTCCAGCAGGTCGGCCGCCATGGCCCGCGCACGCACCACCCGGGTGGCCGCGCCCTCCAGGCCGGCGCGCGCCATGGCGCCCTCCAGCAGGAAGGACAGCTGCTCCGCGAGGGCGCGGGCCTCCTCGGGGCGGTCGGGCAGCAGTTCCCCCAGGTGTCCGGCGAGCAGGGCCTCGACCTCCTCCTTGTGCCGGCGCACCAGGTCCCGCCCCTCGTGCCCGGCGGGCAGTTCGGCGGCCGCGTTCAGCAGCCCGCACCCGCGGAAGCCGCGTTCGTAGGCGAAGGCGGCGTGATCGGCGTACGCGTCGAAGACGGCCAGGACGCCGCCGCGCGGGTCGCGGGCCTCCGCCAGCCGTTGCCGGTACAGGCCGAGCCACTCCTCGTGCCGCTCGTCGAGGTAGGCCAGCACCAGGTCGGCCTTGGAGGAGAAGTTGTTGTAGAGGCTCATCTTGGCCACGCCGGCCTCGGCGGTGATGGTGTCGATCCCGGTCGCCGAGACCCCGTCCGCGTAGAAGCGGCGGGCGGCGGCGGCGAGCAGCCGGCCACGCGCGCTGCCGGGCCGCTTCCCGGGGCGTGCTGCCGGGGTGGCCGGGTCGTCCATGGGTCCCTCCAACCAAGGGATTAGGTAGGTCGGTCTACCTAGTATTCCATACGGTTTCCCGGTGCAACCATTCGTGTGCGGAGGGGGTCTGTTGTTGCGGAACTCGCGTTCCCACAAAGTTCGTTCGCCCGCCGCCGATGCTTCACCCCGAGGACCCCCCATGCTGCAGAGCTCCCCCGGCCTCCGCCCGCTCCGACTGGCCGCCGGCACCCTCGGCGCCGTCGCCCTGACAGCCCTGGGCGTCACGCCGGCCACGGCCGTCGACGACTCCGGGGCCGTACTGACTCTGAGCCCCATCGCCCCGGTCAGCGGTGTGAAGCCGGGCGCAAGCTTCGACGTGCCGGCCTCGTTCACCGACACCGGCAGCGCCTCGGTCGGCAAGGTCTATCTGTCGTACTCCGTCACCCGCGGCCTGAGCCACACGGAGCTGCCCTCCAACTGCCTGCGCTACGAGGTGGCTTCGTTCGACGAGGCACCCAGCAAGTCCGAGGCGGTCTGCGAGTTCGACCAGACGGTGAAGCCGGGTGTCGTCTACGCGCCGGAGAAGTCGCTGACGCTCAAGGCCCTCGACCGTGCCCTCTACGACCGGCTGCGGGTGGTCGTCGCCACCGACGACCCCGCCCCCACCGACGGCGCCGCCGAGCCCGTCCGCGGCACCGGCCCCGCCGTCAAGCTGGTCGAGCGGCCCGACGACAAGCCGGCGCAGCCCGGTCACAGCGCCCACCCCGACTGGGACGCGGTCGATGTCGCGGTCACGGCCGAGAACACCGCCGACTTCCAGGTCACCGGCGCCGATCTCAAGGGCCGGGTGGGCGACACGGTCGGTCTGACGGTGAGGTTCACCAACGCCGGTCCGGCCTGGGTACTGCGGGACGGGGACATCCCGGTCACCAAGGTGAAGATCAGGATGCCGGCCGGTACGACCGTCACCAAGGCCCATGACTTCTGCGACAAGGTGGCCACCGGAAGCTACGAGTGCGGCACCAGCCAGGCCTGGGAGAACGAGGGCGAGGGCGAGACCTACACCTTCAAGCTGCGCATCGACAAGGCGGTGCCCGGCGCCAAGGGCTCGGTGTCCCTCGGCGGGGCTCCCCGGCCGTTCGACGACCACAAGGCGAACGACAAGGCCGACATCACGCTCGACGTCGCCGGTGGCTCGACGGGCGGTTCCGGTTCCACGGGCGGTACCGGCTCGACGACGTCCGGCGGCGGTACGGGCGGCTCGTCCACCGGCGGTTCCACCTCCACGGGCGGCGGTTCCGCCACCGGGGGCGGCTCGTCCACGAACGGCACCTCAGCGCAGTCCGGCTCCGGCGGCGACCTGGCGAGCACCGGTTCCGGCGCCGTCCTGCCCGTCGCGGGCGCGGCCGCCGCGGCCGTCGCCGTCGGCGCGGGCGCCGTCGTGGTGGCCCGCCGCCGCCGCGCCTCCCGATAGCGGCCGCAGCCCCGCAGATCCTGCGCGCCCGGCACCCCGTGGGCGGTTCGGCCCACGGGGTGCGGGGGTCAGCGCAGGTCGGCGCCGGCGACACTGCCGGTGACCCGGCCGTCCGTCAGCGCAGAGTCGGCGGGCGCGTTGTCGTCGAGGAAGCCGCCCGACTGGTGCGACCACAGCTTCGCGTAGGCGCCCTCGGCCGCGAGCAGTTCCTGGTGCGTGCCCTGTTCGAGGATCCGGCCGCGGTCGAGGACGACGAGCCGGTCCATGCCCGCGACCGTGCTCAGCCGGTGCGCCACCACCAGGGCCGTCCGCCCCTCCATCAGCCGCCACAGCGCTTCCTGCACGAGGATCTCGCTCTCGGAGTCCAGTGCGCTGGTCGCCTCGTCGAGCAGCAGGATCGGCGCGTCCCGCAGGATCGCCCGGGCCAGGGCGACGCGTTGGCGCTGCCCGCCGGACAGCTTGATGCCGCGCTCGCCCACCATGGTGTCGAAGCCGTGCGGCAGCGCGTCGGCGAACTCCGTGACGTGCGCCGCCTCGGCAGCCCGGCGGATCTCCGCGTCGGTGGCGTCCGGCCGGGCGAAGGCGATGTTGTCGCGCAGGGTGCGGTGGAACATGGCCGGGTCCTGCGGCACGTACGCGATGAGGCCGCGCAGGTCGGCCTGGCGCATCCTGCTGATGTCCTGGCCGCCGATGAGGATCCGGCCGCCGTCGATGTCCGTCATCCGCAGCAGCAGCCGCGTCAGCGTGGTCTTGCCGCCGCCGGACCGGCCGACGAGGCCGATCTTCGTGCCGCTGGGCACGGCCAGGTCGAGGCCGTCGAAGAGCGGCTCCCCTCCCCCGTGGGCGAAGGTCACCCGCTCGAAGCGGACATCGGCGGGGCCCTTGCGCAGCGGCTCCGGGGCCGTCGGGTCGAGCACGGTCGGCGGCACCAGCAGCAGCTCGGTGAACTGCGCGGCCTCCGTCATCGAGCTCTCCAGACGCCGGTAGATCTGGTTGAAGTCGAACATGATCTTGGTGGCGTTGGTGTAGTAGGTGAAGGCGACGACGATCGCCTCCACCCCGTGCTCGCCGCCGGCGAGCGTGACCGCGAGCAGCAGCCCGAGGACGTTGGTCAGCACCGACATCGGCGCGACCAGGGTGTCGATGCGGAGGTTGCCGTAGTCCCACGACCGCAGCATCAGGCGCCGTGAGTGCGCGACCCGCGAGCGGTGTTCGGCGGCCTCGCGTTCCTCGGCGGCGAACGCCCGGACCGTGTCCATGTTCATCAGGCTGTCGGCGACATGGCCCGAGACCCGCGCGATCGCCTCCTCGCGCTGGTCGACGAGGGCCTGACGGCGCCGGATGAGCGGTATCACCAGCAGGGCCGTCAGCGCGATCATCGCCAGCAGTCCGACGACCAGCAGCGGTTCGTAGCGCCACAGCACCACCGACCCGAAGATCAGCGGCACGAGGCTGCCCACGACGTTGAAGGTCAGGGTGTCGATGAAGTCCTCGAAGCGGGAGGCGAAGCTCAGCACCCGCTTGGTCAGCGATCCGGCGAAGTTGTCGTGGAAGAAGGCGGCGTCCTTGGCGAACAGCTCGTCCATGCCCAGGACGTACAGGTGCTCGACGCCGAGGGCGTCGAGGCGGTTCAGACAGTGCAGGCCGATGCGCCAGAGGCCCTCCGCCAGCAGCATGACGCCGGCGAAGCCGATGACGTACGGCAGTGTCGCGCCGAGGCCGACGCCGTCGTCGCCGGCGATGCGGGCGACGAGCTTGGCCACGATGAGCGGCGCGATGTAGTTGAGGCCGATGTTTCCGAGGGCCGGCAGCAGCATGGCGGGTGCCGTCAGCCGCCGTAACCGGGCCAGTTGTCGTCCGTAGTAGCGAAGTGCGAGGAGCACGGAGCCCCTGCGCGGCGAACCCGCGCGTGCGTCAGCTGATCCCATCCCGATCCCGTCGTCGTACGGCGGTGGTCCTGCGCGTGATTCGGCGGAGAACGTCGTTCGCGTGAGCGCCCTCGCACAGCTCGCGGCGACGCCCTCGCGCGAGTACGTGCAGGCCAGGAATGGGAGTGTCCCGCGAAGGCCCCTGCCCGGTCCACGCGTTTTCCGCCCGCCGGGAGGTGCGCCCGCGGCGCGCGGGACGCACGTCACGAGCGGTCCGGGGAGTGCGTGGGTGTAAGGGGAGTGCGTGGGTGTCACAGAACCGCCCCCTGTCCGGTCCTGGTTCTGTGAGGACCGACATCAGCACCACCCGACAGGCGGAGGTGGCCGCGGAACCGGCGGGGTACGGCTCCGGCATGACGGACGCGGAACCGGGAGCAGGGATGACCACTGGGGACGAGAAGGCTTCCGACGACGACACGGGGTCCCTCGACGACACCGCCTCTCTCGGTGACGCCGCATCTCTCGGCGAGGCCACGAGGGCGTTTCTGGCGGCCCGCCCACAGCTCTTCGGCATCGCCTACCGCGTCCTCGGCAGTGCCACGGAGGCGGAGGACATCGTCCAGGAGGCGTGGCTGCGGTGGCAGAACACCGATCGCGGCGCCGTACGCGAACCGGCGGCGTTCCTCGCCACCATCACCGCCCGTCTGGCGATCAACCTCGCCCAGTCCGCCCGGGTGCGGCGCGAGTCGTACACCGGCCCCTGGCTGCCGGAGCCGGTCGACACGCGCGCCGACCCGCAGTTGGGGGCGGAGCGGGCCGAGGCGCTCGACATGGCGGTGCTCTTCCTGCTGGAGAAGCTGAATCCCGTGGAGCGCGCCGCCTATGTGCTGCGAGAGGCCTTCGACTACCCGTATCCGCAGATCGCGGAGATGCTGGAGCTGAGTGAGGCCAACACGCGTCAGCTGGTGAGCCGCGCCCGCAAACACCTGTCGTCGGACCGCCGCAGGCCGGTCGAGCCCGCGGCGCACCGGCGGCTGATGCGGGTGTTCCTCGCCGCGGCGCAGACCGGCGATCTGGCGGTCCTCGAAGGCTTGCTCGCCGAGGACGTGGCCAGCTACTCCGACGGTGGCGGGGTCCGCGGGGCGTCGAGGATCCCGGTCTTCGGACGTCGGCGCGTCTCCCGGTACCTGGCCGCCTTCGCCCCGCGCTTCTGGCCCGGCAAGGACATCCGGCAAGTTGAGGCCAACGGCATGCCGGCCGCTCTCGTCCTGGCCGACGGGAAGGCCGTGGCCCTGCTCTGCCTCGACGCCTCGGAACGCGGCATCGAGCGCCTCCTGTGGGTCATGAACCCGCGCAAACTCGCGCCCTACGTGGCATCCCTGGACGGCTGAGGACCGGATTCGCCCGTGCCGTCAGGAGCGCGGGCGGGCCACCTGTCACAGGTCGCCGTCCTGCCCTGTCAGTCCTCATGCAGGGACCAGAAAGACTCCGAGAGGAATTCCGACATGAAGGTCGTAGTGATCGGTGGCACCGGGCTCATCGGCTCGAAGGTGGTCGCGCGGCTCGGCGAACACGGGCAAGAGGCGGTCGCGGCCGCGCCCGGCACGGGCGTCGACACGCTGACCGGTGAGGGACTGGCCGAGGTCCTGCGGGGCGCGTCGGTCGTGGTCGACGTCTCCAACTCCCCCTCGTTCAAGGACGAGGACGTCATGGACTTCTTCCGCACGTCCACGGCCAACCTCCTCGAGGCGGAGACGGAGGCCGGTGTGGCGCACCATGTCGCCCTGTCCGTCGTCGGCACCGAACGCCTGCTGGAGAGCGGGTACTTCCGGGCCAAGCAGGTCCAGGAGGACCTGATCAGGGCGTCGGACGTCCCCTGGTCGATCGTGCACGCCACCCAGTTCTTCGAGTTCGCGAAGGGACTCGCCGACGGGATGACCGACGGCGACACCGTCCGCCTGCCCGACGCGAAGATCCAGCCCATGGTCTCCGACGACGTCGCCGCGGCCGTCGGCCGTGCCGCGGTCGGCGACCCGGTGGGCGGTGTGGTGGAGACCGGCGGCCCCGAGGTCTTCCGGCTGGAGGAGTTCATCCGCATGGGCCTCGCCGCACAGAACGACTCCCGCAAGGTCGTCACGGACCCGCAGGCCCGCTACTGGGGTGCCGAGTTGCGGGAGGACACGCTTCTGCCGGGCCCGGACGCGCACCTCGCCGAGACCCGCTTCGCCGACTGGCTCGCGCGGCAGAAGTGAGCCCGCGGGGGCCCTCGCCCACAGGGGAGGGCCCCCGGCGCTCCGGCCCGCGCCTACTCGGCCCTGGACGTCTGCAGGGCCGTGCCTTGGCGCATCGCACGGCGTTCGGCTTCCGTCGTGCCACCCCAGACGCCTTCCACGTTCCCCGCCCGCATCGCCCAGGCGAGGCACTGCTCGACGACGGGGCAACGGCCGCAGACGGCCTTGGCCCGGTCGATCTGCCGAAGCGTCGGACCGCTGACGGATATGGGGAAGAACAGGTCGGGGTCTTCACGCAGACAAGCTGCCCGCTCGCGCCAGTGCATGGCTCGGTCACCTCGTTCGGTGGTGAGGGGGTGTGGAACGCGGGGTCTGCCTATAGGACACGTCGACCGGCGCATCTGTGACATTCGGCGGCTCAGGAACGGAAGGTGCCGGGATGGATCAGGGCGACGCGGTGCCGCTCGCGGAGCTGCTGGAGGAGCGTCGGTTCCTGCTGGACGTCGCCCACGGGACGCTGGGCAGCGCGGATGCGGCGGAGAGCGTCGTCGACGAGACCTACCGCCGGTGGTACGGGCTGTCCGACGCGGCACGCCGGCGGATCACCGTGCCCCGGTCCTGGCTGGCGGAGACCGTGGGCGGAATCTGCCGGGAGGCGGAGCGGGAGACGGACCGGCTCGTCGCGAACCCGTCGCCGGCCGCCGCCTCACGTACCTCCGAGGCGGCACTCGGCACGATCACCGACCCCGGTGCCGCGAGGAGAGGCCGACTGCGGTGGCGGCGGTGGGGGGCAAGGAAGTCGTGGGGGTCAAGGAGGTCGTGGGCGTCGCGGCGGCACGAGACCGTCGCGCGGGCCGTGTGCCGGGCGTGTGTCGCCGAGGACGGTGAGCTGCTCGTGTCGCTGCTTCGCCCGGACGTCACGGCCCTCTTCGACGGCGGCGGCAAAGTGCGGGTCCCGACCGGGCCGGTCCACGGCGGTCGGGCCGTCGCCGAGAGCCTGCTGACCCTCCTGGGCGCCCGCCCGGGCCCCACCCTCAGCGCTCGTTCCGTCAACGGCCGCACCGGCCTCGTCGCCCGCCACGGCAACCTGGTCGTGGCCGTCATCGGCCTCGACGTCACCGGCGGCCGGGTCGCCCGGTTCTGGATCGTGCTCAACCCCGACAAGCTGCGGCCATGGAACCGGCCCTCCGCGTACTCGGCATCGCCCTCGAAGTCGCCCGGCACGGAAAAAGGACCCCCACAGACTTCCGCCTGTGAAGGCCCTTCGCACCGTCGGGACGACAGGATTTGAACCTGCGACCCCTTGACCCCCAGTCAAGTGCGCTACCAAGCTGCGCCACGTCCCGGTGCGCGCTTCGCGGTGGACCGCGTGATCGCGCAGGTCAACCTTACCGTACGGGTACCGGTGCGTGCGTCGGCCCGGCGGCGGGGCCGGCCCGGTGGTCGCCGGGCCGGCCCGGTCGCGTCAGCCGCGGGTGGCCGAGGCCACGGCCTGCGGTTCCGCGGGCGCCGGGTCGTCGCCCGCTCGCGCCGTACCGGTCAGGCGTACGGAGCGTGCCGTCGGCACCAGCAGTGCCGCCAGCGCGGCGGCCAGGCACAGCACCGCCAGCAGGGTGAAGCCGTGGGTGTAGCCGGATTCGTACGGCAGACCCGAGGCCTGGAGATGGCCGGTGACCAGTACGCCGGTCAGGGCGGCGCCGATGGAGCCGCCGATGGTCCGGATGTTGGCGTTCATGCCGGTCGCGGCGCCGGTCTGGTCCGCCGGGACGCTGCCGACGATGAGGTTGGCCATGGAGGCGAAGGCCAGGCCGATACCGAGGCCGAACAAGCCGGAGACGACGGCGACCTGCCACTGGGCGGCGTGCCAGAGGGCGAGGAAGCCCAGGGCGAGGGCGCCGAGCGCGGCACCCGTCGTCAGGAGCGGCTTCGCGCCGATCACGGGCTCCAGTCGGCCGCTGAGGATGCCCGAGACGAACATCGCGACCAGCATCGGGAGCATCAGCAGCCCGGAGGCCGTCACGCTCGCGCCGAAGCCGTATCCGGCCGAGCTCGGTGTCTGGACGAAGCCCGGCAGGAAGGACCACAGCGCGTACATGCCGGCGCCGAACAGCAGGGCCGCGGCGTTGGTGGTCCACACCGCCGGCAGTCGCATCACGCGCAGGTCGATCAGCGGGGTGCGCGAGCGGGCCTCGGCCAGCAGCCACACCGCGAACAGGACGGCCGCGGCGATGAACAGGCCGATCACCTTCCCCGAGCCCCAGCCCCACTTGGCCGCCTGGCTCAGCGGCAGCAGCAGTGCCACCAGCCAGGCCGAGAGCAGGCCCGCGCCCAGCCAACTGACTCCGCCCTCGGCCCTGTTGGCCGACTCGGGGACGTAGCGCAGGGCGATCAGCACGGTGGCCGCGACGACGCCGACGGGGATCCAGAACAGCCAGCGGTAGTCGAGCGCGGAGACGATGGGGCCGGCCGCGACGATGCCGACGCCGCCTCCCGCGGCGATCACCGCGGAGAGGTTGGAGATGCTGCCGGGCACCCGGGACGGGGCGAACTCGTCCCGGATGATGCCGAAGGAGAGCGGGAACAGGGCGCCGCCGACGCCCTGCACGACCCGCGCGACGATCAGGACGCCGATGTCCGGGGCGAGCGCGGCGAGCAGACAGCCGAGCAGCACGACGAAGAGGACGGCGACGAGGGTGCGTTTCTTGCCGATCAGGTCGCCGACCCGGCCGAGTATCGGCGTGAAGACGGAGGCGGACAACAGGTAGGCCGTCATCACCCAGGTCGCCGTGGACTGGGAGGTGTGCAGCGCGTGCTGGACGGTGGGCAGGGCAGGCGCGATCAGCGACTGCAGCATGGCGAACACACCGGCGCCGGTCGCGAGGACCGAGAAGGTGAGACGGGTGGACTTGCGGGGCATGAGGGGCCTCTCCGAACGGGGTGCGGCCTCGGGTCGCGGTCGTACGGGCCTGGTGCGCCGCTCGGGCGGCACCGGCACGCCGACGGCCGCGGTGAGCGGTCGCGGAAAGGTGGTCGACGGACCTCGCACTGCTAAAGTGGAGGTACGCCTCCACTCTAGCGGAGGCATCCCTCCGCTTCAAGTAGCGGAGGCACCCCTCCGTATTGATCGTGCTCGGGAGGCATCCGTGACGTTCCCCGTAGGCGAGATCGTGGCGTCCCGGCGGCCGCACCGGAAGGACGCCGCCCGCAACTACGACGCCCTGCTGGCCGCGGCCCGCGAGGCGTTCGCCGCACACGGCGCGGAGGCGTCCCTGGAGGACATCGCCCGCCGTGCGGGCGTCGGCATCGGCACCCTGTACCGGAACTTCCCGACCCGGCGTGACCTCTTCGAGAGCGTCTACGCGGACGAGGTCAACGAGCTGGTCCGGGTCGCCCGGGAGGTCGCCGAGCTGGAGCCCTGGGAGGCGCTGACGGCATGGCTGCGCCGCTTCACCGGCTACATGGTGACCAAGCGGGCCGTGCGCGAGGCCCTGAACGACGAGTCGGAGATCTTCCAGGCCTGCCGGACCTCGATGTACGCGGCGGGCGGACCGCTGTTCGAGCGGGCGCAGGAGGCCGGTGAGGCCCGTAAGGACATGGACTTCACCGACCTGCTGCGGATGGTCGCCGGGATCACGGCGACGGCCTTCGACGACGACGCCCAGCGGGACCGGGTGCTCGCCATCGCCCTCGACGGGGTGCGGGCGGCGCGCTGAGGCCTCGGGAGCGGGACGGGTGCGGGTGCTTGGTGGTTGGTCGCGCAGTTCCCCGCGCCCCTGAAGGGGCGCCTGGGGAGCCGTGCGTCCGTTGAGCTGGGCGAGTGCCTTCTGGGCCGCGACTGGCTCGGACCGGCCGACGGTTTCCGGCGTAGGGTCCGTCACATGCGACTCACCGTTCTCGGCGGCTGCGGGGCCTGGCCCACGGCGCGGCAGGCGTGCAGCGGCTACCTGGTCGAACACGCGGGCTTCCGGCTGCTGATCGACCCCGGATACGCCACGCTGCCGCGGCTGTTGACACGCCTCGACGTGGGCGCGGTCGACGCGGTGCTCGTCAGCCACGGGCACCCCGACCACTGCGCCGACCTCAATCCCCTTCTGCGGGCGCGGGAGTTGCGGGACGATCCGGCACCTCCGCTCGCCGTGTACGCACCGCATCGAGCGCTGGACGCCGTCCTCGCCCTCGACCGCCCGGGCATGCTGGCGTCGGCCCTGCGCCTGCACGAGTTCAGCCCGGGCGACCGTCTCGGCATCGGTCCGTTCACGGCGGACACCGTGCTGCTGCCGCACTTCGTGCCCAACGCCGGCATCCGGCTCACCACGCCCGACGGCGTGCTCGTCTACACCGGCGACACGGGTCCCAGCCCCGACGTGCCGCGCCTGGCGCGCGACGCCGACCTGCTGGTGTCGGAGGCGACCTACGCGCGCCGGGTGCCGGACGCGGACGCCCCCTTTCTGCTCACCGCGGAGTTGGCCGGGCAGTACGCCCAACAGGCGGGCGTGTCAGGGCTGTTGCTGACCCATCTGTGGCCCGGGACCGATCGGGCGACGGTGCTCGAAGCGGCCCGTGAGGGCTTCTCGGGACCCGTCGGCGTCGCCGTACCGGACCTGGTCGTCGACCTCTGAGCGGTCGCCCGGCTCAGACCGCGGCGACCGCTTCCGCGATCACGTCGGCGACCCGTGCGGGCTGCTGGACCAGCAGCATGTGACCGGCGTCGGGCACCGTGACCATGCGGACGTGCGGGCAGGCCTCCAGGCCCTTGCGTTCGGTGTCCGTCAGGCCGATCTCGTCGTGGTCGCCCCGCACGACCCAGGCGGGGACGGCGGCCCCGCACAGCCGGTCGACCAGCGAGGGATGGCGGCCCAGGTACTCGTAGTAGCCGTGCACGATCCTGCGGCAGGTCGCGGGGTCGTTGCCGCGCATCGCCGCCGCCAGCACGTCCGCACGGGCCTTGGGCAGTTCGCGCTTCATCGCGGACGGCACGATCTTGAGCATCCCCGACCAGGCCACCGTGCCGAGGGCGGGGACCCGGCCGAGCGCGTCCATCACCGCCAGGAACGAGGCCTCGTCCTTGCGCGAGAAGGAGGGCGACAGCAGGACCAGCGGGCCCTTGAACAACCCGGCCGCCGCCATCTCCAGGGCCACGTTCGCCCCGAGGCTGTGGCCCACGACCACATCGCATCCGGTGTCGGCCGCGAAGCGCGCCATCAGCTCCGCGTAGTGCTCCATGGACACGTCCTCGGGCGCCTCGGTGCCGGCCATCCCCGGCTGCGTCACCGCCACCAGCCCCACGTCGGCGAGCACGGGCTCGGCCATCACGTCGGCGTAGAACTCGGTCGAGCACATCCCGCCCGGAATCATCATCACCCGGTGCGTGGCCCCCTCGGGACCCGCACGCCGGACATCCCAACGCTCGCTCATACAACGAGCGTGCCCCCGGCCGGAACACCTCGCATCCGCTACGCCGACCGGCCCGCGCCGGGAGACCGGCCGCGCACAACCGGAACGCGCGGGGTGCCGCAACACCGGCCGCCGGAATGCCCTCCTCCTCGAACGCCGAGCGCCGGCCCCGCGGCGTCGCGGGGCCGGCGTTCGTCCTCGTTTCCGAACCATTGGTCGACCGGGCGGGCGCCGTTGTTCAGTGGGCCGCGACCAGGTTCTGTTCGGTGTCGGCCGGGGTGGCCGTCCGGGGCGTGCGCAGGGCGGCGATGCCGATGAAGACCATGGAGGAGACTCCGGCGAGGGCGAAGGCGGTGAAGCCCCACTCCCCGTTGCCGGCGGCGAGCAGCCGGCCGCCGAGCCACGGGCCGAAGACGGCACCGAAGCGGCCCATGCCGGAGGTCCAGCCGACGGCGGTGGCGCGGTTGTCCGGGGTGGAGCGGATGGAGACGGTCGCGTAGATCATCGTCTGCGCGCTGTTGAGGAAGACGCCGGTGAGGAAGACGACCAGCGTGGTGACGCCCATCGACAGGTGGACGCTGAGCAGGTAGACGCCGGCGGCCGTGAGCGCGAACCAGATCGCCGAGATGCGCGGGGCGCCGAACCGGTCGGCCGCGCGGCCGGCGACCAGCATGCCGACGATGCCGCCGAGGTTGAAGACGACGACGAAGGTCAGCGCGTTGGTGAGCTCGTAGCCCTCGGTGCGCATCAGGGTGGGCAGCCAGGTGGCGACGCCGTACACGAGGAGCAGTCCGCCGAAGGAGGCCAGCCAGTACAGCAGGGTCTGGACCCACTCGCCGCCGCGGAAGAGGCCGAGCAGCGCGTCCCAGCGGTCGGCGGCCGTCTTCCTGCCGGACGTGGCGGGCAGTTCGACGTCGTAGCGGGCGGCGAGCCCGGCGGCCTCCTCCTCGCGGCCCTTGGCGACCAGGAAGCTCAGCGACTCGGGCAGCAGCTTGAGCAGCACCGGGGCGAAGAGCAGCGGGGCCACGCAGACCCAGAAGGCCGCCCGCCAGCCGACGGGCTCCACCAGCCACTTGGCCACGTAGGCCGAGAGGATGCCGCCCGCGTGGTGGGCCGTCATCAGCAGGCCGATGACGATCGCGCCGCGGCCGCGGGGGGCGTAGTCGGAGACCATGCTGATCGCGGTCGGCAGCAGTCCGCCGAGGCCGACGCCGGCGAGGGTCCGGCCGAGGCCGAAGACCGCGACGCTGTCGGAGATGGCGCAGATCGCGGAGGCCAGCGAGAACAGCGTCACGCAGCCGATCATCAGCTTCTTGCGGCCGATCCGGTCCGCGACCGTGCCCGCGGTCAGCGCGCCGACCAGCATGCCGAAGGTGGCGTAGGAGCCGAGGTCGCCGGCCTGGTCCGGGGTGAGGCCGAAGGTCTTCGTCTCCAGCAGATGCGGCAGCACGGAGCCGTAGATGAACATGTCGAGGCCGTCGAAGAGGACGGCGAGCCAGCACAGCCCGACGACCAGGAGGGCCAGTCTGCTGCCGCGAGCGGTCGGGGAGGGGGAGGAAGACATCGTTGGTTACCTCTCGTACGTGGTGCGCTAGACGCTAAGGAGCCACCCCCAGAGAGTCAACACTTTTGTCAACAATCTCATCGACAATCTGGAGGTGGCTCGCAGCCCTGCTCAGGCGACCGGCGGCGTCCCGTGCGTGTGGAACGACTCGATGGTCTTCAGACCCCAGGCCTGCCCCTTCTTCCGCTCCTCCTCGGTCCAGGTGATCAGCGGCCAGTCGGGGGCCAGCACCAGCCGGGTCAGCGGGTTGCACAACTCGATGCGGTTGCCGCCCGGTTCGTAGACGTAGAGGAAGAACGTCTGCTGGATGGCGTGCTTGTGCGGGCCCGTCTCGATGAACACACCGCTGTCGATGGCGAGATCGGCGGCGCGCAGGACGTCCTCGCGGGTGTCGGTCGCGAAGGCGATGTGGTGCAGCCGCCCGGCCGAACCGGTCCAGTCCTCGGTGTAGACGACGTCGTACGACTTGTTCGTGTACGTCAGCCAACGCGCCGCGACGCGGCCCGAGTCGAGCCGGATCTGCTCCGTCGGCCGGGCGCCGAGCACGTGCTGCTGGAACTCGGCGTTGGCGAGCACGTCGGCGGCGAGGAAGTTGACGTGGTCCAGGCGGCGGACCCCGACTCCCCTGTTGGGTTTGGCCTGGGGCTGGTTCTTCAGCGCCGGCCGCAGTTCCTCGGGGGCCCGGTAGTGCTCGCTCTCCCAGTACAGGGCGTGCTCGTGGCCGTCCGGGTCGGTGGTCGAGTACAGCTTGCCCAGGCCGGGTTCGTCCTCGACCCAGGTGCCGGAGGCGCCCGCCTCCTCGATCGCCCTGATACGGCGGTGCAGGGCCTCCTCGCTGGAGGTGCGCAGGGCGAGCCGGCCGAGGCCGGGCCGCTCGCGGGCGGTGAGGACCAGGCTGTGGTGCTCGTAGTCGTCGAAGGTCCGCAGGTAGACCGTGTCGCCGTGCCGGCCGTTGACGGTCAGGCCGAGGTAGTCGGTGAAGAAGGCGACGCTGGCGTCCAGGTCGGGGGTGAAGAGCTGGGCGTGGCCGATGTGGGCGATGTCGCCGAGCGGCGGAGTCATCGTTGACCTCCATGGGGGTGCGGGGGGATCGGTGCCGTCTCGGCGGATCGGGGGAACACGGTGCCGTCGAAGATCTTGCGGGCCGTGCGGACGACGGCCGTGCGGCGGGCGACGGGCAGGCCGTCGGAGCCCGTGGTGAGGCTGCTCTCGATGTCCATGAAGCCCGTGGGGTGTTCTATGCGGACCCGGTCGCCGCCCCCGTCGAATTCCGCGAGATCCGGGCCCACGCCGCCCTCGATCCGCAGGCCGGCGGCGACGCCGGCGGCGCCCAGTACGCCGATCGAGGTGTGGCAGCGGACCGGGATGAAGGTGCGGGTGGTCACCGCGCCGCCGTCGCGGGGCCGGGCCAGCAGGGTCAGCTTGGGCACGGTCGTGCCGGAGACGTCGCCGAGTCCCATCAGCCGGCCCGCCTCGAGGCGGATCGCGCGCAGCCGGTCGGCGAGCGCGAGGTCCTCCTCCAGGTCCTTGGGCGCCTCGTAGCCGGTGACGCCGAGCGAGGCGGCCTCGATGAGCACCGTGGGCATGCCGTTGTCCACGCAGGTGACGGGCACGCCGTCGATGACGTCACGTACCTTGCCGGTGGGCAGCAACTTCCCCGCGCCGGGCGGGAATTCGATGACCACTGGGGCGGCCGTCCCGGGCACGCCCGAGATTTCGGCGTCTCCGGTGTAGTCGACGCGGCCGTCGGGGGTCGGGAAGGTGGCCGTCGCGCGGTCACCGGAGTTGACCATGCGGATGCGGACGGACGTCTCCTTCTCCCCCGCCGGGACCAGTCCGCGCTCCACGGCGAACGGGCCGATGCCGGCGAGGATGTTGCCACAGTTCTGACGGTCGCTCACCTCGGGCCGGTCGACGGCGACTTGGAGGAAGAGGTAGTCGACGTCGGCGTCCGGGTCGGCGGAGGGCGAGACCACGGCCACCTTGCTGGTGAGGGGGTGGGCGCCGCCCAGGCCGTCGATCTGCCGCTCGTCCGGGCTGCCCATGACGCGCAACAGGAGTTCGTCGCGGGCGGCCGGGTCGGCGGGCAGGTCCTCGGCCAGGAAGTAGGCGCCCTTGGAGGTGCCGCCGCGCATCAGCATGCAGCGCACCTCCGCGGGACCGGTCACGAGCCGTCTCCCGTGTACTCCTCGTACGTCCGGTACTCGACGCCCAGCCGCTTGAGGGTCTCCCTCAACCCGTAGCGGTCCAGGCCGAGTTGACCGTCGAGGAAGGCGGCACGGGTGGCGGCCTCCTTGGCCTCGCGGGCCTCGGACCGCTCGGCGGCCTCGCGGGCGCGCTCGCGGGGTACGACCACGACGCCGTCGTCGTCGGCGAGGATCACGTCGCCGGGGCGGATGACCTGGCCGTCGATGGCGATCGGCACGTTGACCGAACCACCGGTGGCCTTCACGGTGCCCTGCGCCGAGACGGCGCGGGACCAGGCGGCGAAGCCCATGTCCCGCAGTTCCTGGGTGTCGCGGATGCCGGTGTTGAGAACGACACCGCGCACCCCGCGCTGCTTCAGCGCGGTCGCGAACAGTTCGCCGAACAATCCGTCCGTGCACGGGGAGGTGGTGGTGACCACGAGGATGTCGCCCTCGCCGCACTGCTCCACGGCCGCGTGGATCATGAGGTTGTCGCCGGGCCAGCCGAGTACGGTGACGGCCGTGCCCGCGACCCGCACGCCCTGCTGGACGGGCCGGATCCGCGGACCCAGCAGACCGGTGCGGCCCATCGCCTCGCTGACGGTGGCCACGCCGTAGCCGGCGAGCGCCTCGACGTCCTCGGCCTCCGCCCTCGGCGGGTTGGTGACGATGACGCCGCTCATGCCAGCTCCTTCGCGATCTGCGGGTAGGGGCGCATGTACGCCTCGGCCATGGTCTTGTGGGCCAGGCCCAGGTTGGGGCCGGCGTTGCGCTTGAGCTGGACGCCGCGGCGGACGGCGAGGTCGGTGTAGTAGTCCCACAGGTGCCGCTGGGCGCCGAGGCACTCCATGGCCTTGCGCTTGGTGTCCCAGACCTCGGTGATGTCGAGGAGCACCTCGGGCCTGAAGCCGCTCATCTCGGGCTGGTGCGGCTCGAAGTAGAAGACCGGCGGGGCGCCGATGATCTCGCCCTCGCCCGGGTAGCCGATGGCCTGCGCGAGGACGCGGGCCTCCAGGGCCATGCGGTTGGCGGCCGGATGGTCGCCGTTGTACGGGTCCTCGGTGGGGTGGGTGAGCACGACGTCGGGCTGGGTGGCGCGGTAGAGGGCGACGAGCCGGTCGGTCAGCTCGGCGGTGGCGACGAGCGGGTAGTCGCCCGCGTCGAAGAAGCGGACCTCGGCGCCGAGGGTGGCGGCGGCCTTCTCCGCCTCCTCCCGGCGTATCGCCTTGATCTCCTCCAGCGTCCTGCCCTCGCGCCAGGCCTTGGCGGACTCGCCGCGCTCGCCGAAGGTGAGGCAGGCGATGGTGACCTTCTCCCCGCGGGAGGCGGCCAGGGCGATGGCGCCGCCCGCCCGCCACACGAAGTCCCCGGCATGCGCGGTGACCACGAGGGTGGAACGTGGGGTGGCGGGCGCGTGGGCCTGAGTCATTACTGCTATCTCCTTGATGGACAGGTGGGCGCCCGCCTCCCCCGCGTCCGACGTGCGTGCGTCAGTCGCGCAGCGCCTCGATGACGCTGGTGAGGTGGGCACGGACGGCCGCCTCGGCCGCCTGCGGGTCCCTGGCCCTGATCGCCTCGATCATCGCCAGGTGCTCGTTCAGGGAGTGCTGCGGACGACCCGGCCTGAGCGCCAACTGGAAGCGGTGACGCACCAGTTGGGCGTTGAGCCGCTCCAGCAGGTCCACGGCGGTGCGCTGGCCGGAGAACTCGCGCACCTTGGCGTGCAGTTCCTGGTTGAGCTCGGAGTAGGTCATCGGCTCACCGTCGGCCACGGCCTTGGTCATCGCCGTGCCCAGCTCGGTCAGCTCGGCGAGCTGCTCGTCGCCGGCCAGGGCGGCGGCCTTCGCCGCGCACAGCCCTTCGAGGACCATGCGGCACTCGGTGATGGCGACCGCCTCCTCGACGGTCACCACCCGCACCCGCGAGCCGCGGTTGCGGATCCGCTCGACGAGGCCCTGGGCCTCCAGATCGATGAGCGCCGCCCTGATGCTCGCCCGTGTCACACCGAACTGCTCGGCGAGTTCGTTCTCCACCAGCCGCTGCGCCGGTGCCATCTCGCCGTGCAGGATCGCCTGCCGCAGCTGCGCGAGCGCATGCTGCTTGGCCTGCTCCCCGGTGCTCGGACGGGCTTCTTTCGGCATCGTTGCCCTCCCTGAGTGAGTGCCTGTCGAACCTAAATCTAGCCAAACAAGATTGTCAACAATTTTGTCCGCCGTATTGCGGGCGTAGTGATGGCGGTTTCGACATCGACGGGCGCTGGGGGTGTTCAGCCGGCCCGGACGCCGTTCCGGCCGCCCTACCGGCAGCCGTCGCACCGCTCCCGCGGACGGCGGTCGTCTCGCCCGTCCGAGAAGGGGTCCCGTCGGCTCAGGTCTCGGGGAACTCCGGCTCCGCCCCCTCGTACGCCGCCCGCAGCACCGTGAGTGCGCCTTCCGTCGTGATCGCGCGGGGGTTGGCGTAGGCCTGGCCCGCGGTCTGCGCCGCGGCCACCGCCAAGTCGGCCTCGCCCAGGCCGAGTTCGGCGAGGGTGCGGGGGGCGCCGAGGCGTTCGGCCAGGGACCGCAGGGCGCGGGGGGCGTCGTGGGTGTCCAGGGCGCGGGCCACGGCGGCGGCCGCGTCCGGGACGGCGGGGGCGTTGTAGGCGAGGGCGTAGGGCAGGACGACTGTGTGGGTCTCGGCGTGCGGCAGGCCGAAGGTGCCGCCGAGGACGTGGCACAGCTTGTGGTGCAGGCCCATGGTGGTGGCGCCGAGGCAGGAGCCGCACAGCCAGGCGCCGTACAGGGCGCGGCCGCGGGCCTCCAGGGAGTCCGGGACGTCGGCCACCGCGGGAAGGGCGGCCGCCATGGCCCGTATCCCCTCCTCGGCCATCAGCGCGGTGAGCGGCGAGCCGTCGGGGGCGTACAGGGCCTCGACGGCGTGGGCGACGGCGTTGACGCCGCTGGTGACGGAGAGCGGCACCGGCAGGGAGAGGGTGAGCTCGGGGTCGTAGACGACACTGCGCGGCAGGACGACGGGGTCCCGGCCGGTGCGCTTGGCGCCGTGTTCGGTCAGGCCCCAGACCGAGGTCATCTCCGAGCCGGAGTAGGTGGAGGGCACGGCGATCAGCGGCAGGCCGGTGCGCACGGCGACGGCCTTGCCGAGGCCGATGGACGAGCCGCCGCCGACCGCGACCAGGCCGTCCGCGCCGGCCGCGCGGGCCACCTCCACGGCCCGGTCGGCGACCTCGACGGGCACGTGCATGCGGGCGCCGTCGTGCAGGCCCACGCAGGCGGGGCCCAGGGAGTCGGCGACCGCCCGGGCGGTGGCCGTGCCGCGGCTGCCGCAGACGACGAGCAGGCGGCGCAGACCGAGTGCGGCGGCCTCCCCGGCGGTCGCGCTCGTGGCGGCGCCGGGCCGGAAGACGACCCGGACCTGCCGGGACTCGTGGGTGAAGTCGAGGACGTCCTTCACGATCGTTCCAGTACGAGGTCGAAGCGGGCGTGCCGGAAGGGGTTCGGCAGGCCCAACTCCCCTGCCAGGGAAGGGTCGTCGGTGAGTTCGAAGTCCTGGACCAGGCTCGGCTTGACGGCGAACACCGCGTCCGAGTCGAGGTAGTCGCTGCCCGCGACGAAGATGTGCGTGGTGACCGGGGCGTGCCCGTCCGCCGAGGCGATGAAGTGGATGTGGGCCGGCCGGTAGGGGTGGCGGCCGGTCGCCCGGAGCAGGTCCCCGACGGGGCCGTCGGTCGGGATCGGGTACGGGCTGGGCACGCACGTGCGGAACCGGAAGCGGCCCTCGGCGTCGGCCGTGAACAGTCCGCGGCCGTTGCCCGGCGGCTGCAGGTCGGGGCGCTGGACGTCGTAGAAGCCGTTGCCGTCGGCCTGCCACACGTCGATCGTCGCCCCCGGCAGGGGAGTTCCGTCCCCGGACAGGACGCGGCCGCTGACCGCGCACGGCTCGCCGCCGCCCACCAGGTCGATGTTCTCGCCGAGTCGGCGTACCGGGGACTCGGTCATGTGGAACGGGCCGAGGACCGTCGACTCGGTGGCGCCCGGCGCGCGGTCGCCGTTGATCGTCTCGACCAGCATCGACAGACCGAGCACGTCGGACAGGAGGATGAACTCCTGTCGGATGTCCGTGCACGTCTGCCCGGTCGCGGTCAGGAACGAGACGGCCCGCTCCCACTCCGCCTGGGTCAGCCGGGTCTCGCGCGCGAAGGCGTGCAGATGCCGGATCAGGCCGGTGAGCAGCTCGCGCAGGCGCGGGTCGGCGGTGCCGGCCAGGCTGTTCACCGCCTCGTCCGTGACGGTCGTGCTCGTGGCGTCGGTGGTCATCTGTCGCTTCCTTCCCCGGTGCGCCGGTCAGCCGAACCAGACGACCAGCCGTACCTGCTCGTCGCCGTCCCGGCTCGCGAGGTCCCGCATCGCGCTCCACACCTCTGCCCAGCATCCCTCGTCCGGCGGGGCGAGCATCCTCGCGGTGAGCAACACGGGCCGGTACACCGCCCCGTCCACGCGAACCTGTCCTCCGGGTGGCCACTCGGGCGGCGCGAGCAGCAGGTCCCCGCCGAAGGTGCGCGCGGCGGCCTCGCGCAGGCCGGGCGTCACCCGTACGACCTCCTCGCCCTCCGGCGCCGCCCTGACCGCCCGGTTCCAGGCGAGGCCGGCGGCGAGGGGCGCGTCCCAGTCGACCGCCGCGACCTCGGCCCAGGTGGCGTAGGTGTGGTTGTGCTGATAGTCGCCGATGCCGGCTTCCCGCACGGGATCGCTGACGTCATAGGGCAGGCCCCGGTCGGCGAAGAGCGGGCGGTTGACGTCACCCGTCCCGCGCACGCCGAACAGGCACTCCCAGGCGTCGTAGTCCCGCGGCGGCCGGAAGTCCAGCAGATCCGCCTCCATGTACCAACGCCCGTCGGCCGAGCGGCTTTCGATGGCGCCGTCGATGTCCGTACCCACGGGACAGGACCCTACGACAGTCCGAGCACGCGTATGCCGTGATCGCGTAGGCCGGCACCCGGTGATCGCACCGGCGGAAGCACAACGGCACCACCCGGCGCACCGCCCCACCGACGGGCGCCCGGGCGGGCCGGGCGCCGGGGCGGAGGGTGGCGAGCGGGGGCGGACGCCGGCGCCGTCGGCAGGGGGCGGTCCGGTCCGCGGTCGACGGCGATCCCGGACGGGCTCGGCGAGCGCGGGTGGCCTCCCACCGGCGATTCGGTGCGGACGGGATCGGCGACCACGTCAGCACGGCCCGGGCGGCCGCCCTCGGCCGCGAGAAGTGTCCTCCCACCTGGGCCGATATCCGACCCGTCGACTGCGGGCGGGCCGAAAGGCGGTCGCCGGCGATCCCGTGCGAACGGGCTCGGCGAGCCCGGGCAGCCGCCCCCACCGACGGGCGCCCGGGCGAGCCGGGCGCCGGGGCGGACGGTGGCGGGCGGAGGCGTCCCCCACCGGCGATCCGGCAGGACGGAACACGGCACCACGCCGCACAGCCCGGCCCGCCACCCCACTCGCGACGAAGTGTCCCCCCACCTGCGCCGATACCCCACACTCTGTCCAGCCACGGCGGCCGCTGCGCTGGCTAGTCTCGCCGCATGACCCACAGCTTCGCAGTGCACGTCCCGGACGCCGAGCTCGAACCCGAGCCCCTCGCCCCCGAACAGATCGTCTCCGGTACGCCCGAGGTGACCGGGAAGGTCCTCTGGGAGTCGGCGGACGGCCGGCAGATCCGCGGGATCTGGCAGATCACGCCGGGGGTGGTCACCGACACCGAGTCGGACGAGCTGTTCGTCGTGGTCAGCGGGTCGGCCACCGTCGAGGTCGAGGGCGGTCCGACGCTGGAGGTCGGGCCGGGCGACATGGCGGTGCTGCGCGCGGGCGACCGGACGACCTGGACGGTCCACGAGACGCTGCGCAAGGCCTACGCCATCACCCTGTGAGCGGGGCAGCCGTCGTGCCGCGGATCTCCAACGCCGGTGCGGCCAGGTGGAGTCGACCCGCTCCCCCGGGCCGCTCGAAGCGGTCCAGGAGGCAGCGGGCGGCGCGGCGGCCGACCTCGTGGCCCGCGCCGTCAACCGTGGTCAGCCAAACGTGGCGCAGCCGGGAGATACTCGTGTTGTCATAGCCCACGACCGACACGTCGTGCGGGACGCGCAGGCCGAGTTCCTCGGCCGCCGAGAGCGCGCCGACCGACGCGATGTCGTTCACGGCGAACACGGCGGTGGGCCGGTCCGGGCGGCTGAGCAGCCGGACGGTGGTGCGGTAGCCGCTCTCCTCCGTCATGTCGCTCGGCTCCACAAGCGCCCGGTCCGCGAGACCGTGCTCCCGCATGGCGGCCTCGAAGCTGCGCCTGCGCAGTTCGCCGACGGCGCCGTAGCCCGCGATGTGCGCGATACGGCGGTGGCCGAGGCCGATGAGGTGTTCGGTGACCAGCCGCGCGCCGAGTTCGTCGTCGCCCGCGACGACGTCCACGCCCGCCGGTGCCGCCTCGCGGGCGCCGGCCACGACGACCGGGATGCGTTCGGCGACGGCGCCGAGCGCGGCGAGGTCGGGCAGCGTGCCGACGACCACCAGCCCGTCGACCCCGAGGTCCAGGAACGGGCCCGTGAGGTCCTGGCCGGTGCGGCGGTTGAGGCGGGCGTCGGCCAGCAGCATGTGCAGACCGGCCGCGTGCAGCAGCGAGTTGAGGCCGTCGAGGAGTTCGACGAACCAGGGGTTGCGCAGGTCGTCCAGGAGCACGCCGACCGTGCGGGTGCGCTGCTCGCTGAGGCTGCGCGCGGCGGCGTTCGGCCGGTAGCCGAGCTCCCGCACCGCCCGCAGCACGGCCTCCCGCTTCTCGGGCCGCACCTGCTCGGAGCCGCGCAGCACGAGCGAGACCAGCGACTTGGAGACACCGGCCTGCTCGGCCACGTCGCGGATCGTCGGCGGTTTCATGTTCTGGACCGTTCCACGAGCCGCTCGGGCTTGTCAAAGGGGCGGGTGAGGGTTGACACCGGCGGAAGTGCCCCTTCAGTGTGGCCTGGACATGTTGTGGACCGGTCCAAAGAGGGGCTGTCATGGTGGATTCGCTGGGTGTCGCCGTCGTCGGGTTCGGCTGGATGGGCCGGGTGCACACCCAGGCGTACGCCCGCGTCCCGCACCACTACCCGACCCTGGGCCTGCGCCCGCGGCTGGTCACGGTCGCCGAGGACGTGCCGGGGCGGGCCGAGGAGGCCGCCGCGCAGTTCGGCTTCGACTCCGCCACCCGCGACTGGCGCGAGGTCGCCCGGGATCCGCGGGTGCGGGCCGTCTCCATCACCGCCCCGAACTTCCTGCACCGCGAGATCGGCGTGGCCATGGCCGAGGCCGGCAAGCACATCTGGATCGAGAAGCCGGTCGGCCTGACCGTGGCGGACGCCCGGGCCGTCGCCGACGCGGTGGCGCGGGCCGGCGTACAGGGGGCGGTCGGCTTCAACTACCGCAACGCGCCCGCGGTGGAGGCCGCCCGCGAGCTGATCGCCTCGGGCGAACTGGGCACGGTCACGCATGTCCGCGTCCGCCTCTTCAGCGACTACGCCGCCCACCCCGAGGGCGCCCTGACCTGGCGGTACGAGAAGGAGCGGGGCGGCAGCGGAGTCCTGGGCGACCTCGCCTCGCACGGCGCCGACCTGGCCCGCTTCCTGCTCGGCGACATCGAGTCGCTGACCGCGGACACGGCCGTGTTCATCTCCGAGCGGGCCCGGCCCACCGGGGCCACCGCAGGTCACACCCGTGCCACCGGCGGCGAGCCGGGCCCGGTCGAGAACGAGGACTACGTGAACTGTCTGCTGCGCTTCGCCTCCGGCGCCCGCGGAGTGCTGGAGGCCTGCCGGGTCTCGGTCGGCGAGCAGAACAACTACGGCTTCGAGGTGCACGGCACCAGGGGCGCCGTGTTCTGGGACTTCCGGCGCATGAACGAGCTGGGCGTCAGCCGGGGCACGACCTTCCAGGACCAGCCCGTCAGCACGGTCTGGGTCGGCCCGGGCGCCGGCGAGTACGGCGCCTTCCAGCCGGGCGCGGCCAACGGCATGGGCTACGACGACCTGAAGGTGATCGAGGCCCACCGCTTCCTGCGCTCGATCGCGGAAGGTCAGCCCTACGGGGCCACACTGGCGGACGCCGTGCACAGCGCCGCCGCGCTGGAGGCGATGACCGAGTCGGCTCAGAGCCGCTCCTGGGTCAGCGTCCGCGCATAGCGGCGAGGGACTCCACACCCTTGGCCAGGGCGTCGACGACGGATCGTGGCGGGGTGTCCGGGACTCCCGGCGCCCATGGCCGCCCGCCGGTCCTGGCCGCGAGGGGGAGTTCGACCTGGACTCCGCCGCGGCGGGTCATGTTCACCGGGTTCCTGGGATGCAGGCCACGCAGGGCCACGGGGATCTCGTCGAGGTCGGTGACCGGGTCGAACTCCGGCCGCAGCGCGTCGAGTCCCTCGGCGACAAGGAGCGCGGCCGGCCGGTTGCCGCCGCCGAGGAAGACCGAGCGGGGTGTCGCGGTCCTGTTGTGGCCGTGCAGGGAGACCGTGAGCTCCACCCGGGACAGGAACTCCCGCAGCAGCGCGCAGTGTCGGACCGCCATCCGCGGGGACCGCACGTGCACCGGCTCCCGCAGGCCCGGCTGGGTGAAGACCAGGCTGGTGGCGCCGCACGACTCGGCCACCGACCGGGCCAGTTCGGCCGTACCGCCTTCGTTGCTGCCGTGCAGCGCCAGCAGTCCGATCCCGTCGCCCGGGGTCAGGGCGGCGAGCATGCGGACGCCCTCGATCTCGACCTCTTCCGTCCTGGTCACTCCCGGTCCTCTCAACTCGTCGCCTGCGGAGGCATGTTGTAGGGGGTGACCACCTGGATCGCGGACGGCAGCACGGGCCCCGCGGGCGGCAGGGCGCCGTGGGCGCGCATCACGATGTGGCAGGCCTCCCGCATGTCCTGGCGCAGGTCGTGGTGGAGGACGGCGGAGAGCCGGTGTGCGCGCAGCAGGCGGGTGTTGTCGTGGTCGAGGTCGTGTGCGACGAACACCGCGCACTCACGGCCGAGGTCCTCGAAGGCGCGCAGGGTGGCGATGTTGCCGCCGCCGATGGAGTAGACGGCCCGGATGCCGGGGTCGCGTTGCAGGGCGGCGCGTACGAGGTCGTACTGGGTGGCGTCCAGACCCTGGCCCTCGGCGATCTCCACCAGCGTGCGCTCGGGGTGCCGGGTGCGCATGGCGCTGCGGAACCCCATCTCGCGCTCTTCCTCGTTGCGGAAGAAGCCGCTGCTGAGGCTGGTGAGCACGTTGCCGGGGCGGTCGCCGAGCCACTGGCCCATCAGGTACGCGGCGGTCGCGCCGGCGGCGCGGTTGTCGATGCCGACGTAGGCGAGGCGGGCGGTGGCGGGCAGGTCGGTGACCAGGGTGACGACGGGGATGCCCGCTTCGGCGAGGCGGCCGACGGCGGCGGTGATCTCCGGGACGTCCGGGGCCTTGAGGATCACGCCCTGGGAGCCGCGCCGGGCGATGCGGTCCAGGATGCCCGTCAGCTCCGCCACCGGCCCGGTCTCCCGGAAGTGGAAGCGGGAGCGCACGACGGCCGGGTGCAGGGACGGCAGCTCCGTCTCCAGGGCGGCGCGCACGGCGGTGGAGAACCGCTCGGGCGTCTGCATCACTATGTCGATCATGAAGGTCCGCCCGACCAGCCGGACCTGGGTGCGCTGGCGGTCGAGGTCGGCAATGGCCTGCTGGACCTCCCGCGCCGTGCTCTCCCGCACCCCTCCCCTGCCGTTGAGCACCCGGTCCACGGTGGCCTCGCTGAGCCCCGCCTGACGTGCGATCTCCCGGATCGGGAACGGGTGCCCCATGCGGTGGCTCCTTGAGGGGTTTTTGATGGCCGCGTGCCGGTTGTTCGACGGGTTTGTACTGACAAGAATGGCAGCACTGAGTCGCCCCTGTCACCGAGAGGACGCAGATGTCCTTCACCGCCGTACACCGCCGTGCCTGGCTGTCCGAGCAGGACTGCGACCTCGAATCCTTCCGCACCCTCGTCGAGCGGACCGTCGACCCCGCCGACTACCCGCACGCCTCCTCCGTGGAGCGCAACGTCCTCCTCTACGACGCCGAGCGCGTCCGCGGTGCCGAGGACCGCCGGGACGTCCAGGAGGAGTTCGTCCGCGCGCTCACCGACGGTCCCGGCGTCGTGGTGATCCAGGGCGCGTTCCCCGACCCCGCGGTCGTCGATCGGCTCACCCAGGTTTTCGAGGCGCTGATCCGCGAGCAGGACGCGTCCGGCGCGAAGGCCGGCGACCACTTCGCCAAGCCCGGCGCGAACGAGCGGGTGTGGAACGCGCTGGAGAAGGCCGCGCTCTACGACCCGGCGGCGTTCGCCGACTACTACGCCAACCCCGTCCTCGCCCTGGTCTGCGAGGCCTGGCTCGGCCCCGGCTACCAGGTCACCTCGCAGGTCAACGTGGTCAACCCGGGCGGCCTGGCGCAGACCGCGCACCGCGACTACCACCTCGGCTTCCTCTCCGACGAGACCGCCGCGGCCTACCCGGCGCACGTGCACCGGCTGTCCCCCGTGCTCACCCTGCAGGGCGCGGTGGCGCACTGCGACATGCCGGTGGAGTCGGGACCGACGCTGTACCTGCCGTTCTCGCAGGCGTACGAGCCGGGCTATCTGGCGTGGCGGCGGCCGGAGTTCCAGGCCTACTTCAAGGAGCACCACGTCCAGCTGCCGCTCACCAAGGGCAGCGCCGTCTTCTTCAACCCGGCGCTGTTCCATGCCGCCGGGACGAACCGCACCACCGACGTGCGGCGCACGGCCAACCTGCTCCAGGTGTCCTCGGCCTTCGGCCGCGCGATGGAGACCGTGGACCGGGAGGCGGTGACGAACGCGGTCTACCCGGTGCTGCTGCGCCGCAGCACGGAGGGCGCCGACGAGGCCTGGCTGGAGAACGTGATCGCCGCGAGCGCCGAGGGCTACCCGTTCCCCACCAACCTCGACAGCGACCCGCCGGTCGACGGCCTGGCCCCGCCCTCGCAGGCGGACCTCGTCCGCCAGGCGCTGCGTGAGGGCCGGCCCGCGCGGATCCTGCGGGACCAACTGCGTGTGGCCGGTGAACGGCGCGCGAGCTGAAAGGGCATCGAAGCTCCATGGGACTTCTCGACGACAAGGTCGTCCTCGTCAACGGCGGCAGCCAGGGCGTGGGTGCCGCCATCGCACGGGCCGCGGTCCGCGAGGGGGCGGTCGTGGCCGTCACCGGGCGGCGGCCGGAACCCGGCGAGGCGCTGGTGGCCGAGCTGACGGCGGCCGGCGGCAAGGCGATGTTCGTCCGCGCCGACCTGGCGGACGCCGAGCAGGCCAAGGCGGCCGTCGGTGACGTGGTCGCCGCGTACGGCCGGATCGACTGCCTGGTGAACTCCGCGGGGCTGACGTCCAGGGGAACGCTCCTCGACACCACGCCGGAGCTGTTCGACCAGCACATCGCGATCAACCTCAAGGCGCCGTTCTTCGCGATGCAGGCGGCCGTCGCGGACATGGTCGCCCGCAAGGCGCCCGGCACGGTCGTCAACATCATCACCTCCTCGGCGCACGGCGGGCAGCCCTTCCTCGCCCCCTACGTCGCCGCCAAGGCCGGCCTGATCGGCCTGACCCGCAACGCCGCGCACGCCCACCGCTTCGACCGGGTCCGCATCAACGGCCTGAACATCGGCTGGACCGCGACCGAGGGCGAGGACGCCACCCAGAAGGCGTTCCACGACGCCGGGGACGACTGGCGCGAGCAGGCCGCGGCCAGGCTGCCGATGGGCAAGCTGGGCCAGCCGGACGAGATCGCCGACTTCGTGGTCTTCCTGCTGTCGGACCGGTCGGGCGTGGTGACCGGATCGGTGATCGACTGGGACCAGAACGTCCTGGGCGGCCTCGACTGACCTCCTCTCTCCCCCGCTCACCGGCAACTCTCCCCCGCTCAACGGAAACACCCCTCAAGGAGCTGCACCCCCATGCGCATCGGAATCCTCGGCCTCGGCCGCATCGGCGCCTTCCACGCCGAGACCCTCTCCGGGCTCGACGCGGTCGACTCGCTCGTCCTCACCGACCCGTTCGCGGACGCCGCCAAGAGCGCCGCCGACCGGTTCGGCGGCGAGGTCGTGGACTCGCCGGAGGCCCTGCTGGCCGCCGGGGTGGACGGCATCGTCGTCGCCGCCGCGACCGACGCCCACCCCGGGCTGATCCTGGCCGGTGTCGAGGCCGGCATCCCCGTCTTCTGCGAGAAGCCCGTCGCCCGGACCATGGCCGAGGGCGTGGAGGTCCTCAAGGCGGTCGAGGGCAGCGACGTGCCGATCCAGATCGGCTACAACCGCCGCTTCGACGCCGGTTTCGTCGCCGCCCGCGCGGCCGTGCGCAGCGGCGAGCTGGGCAAGCTGCACACCGTGCGGTCGACCACGCTGGACCCGGCGCCGCCGCCGGCCGCGTACATCGCCGCCTCGGGCGGCATCTTCCGCGACTGCAGCGTCCACGACTTCGACATCATCCGCTGGGTGACCGGCCGCGAGGTGGTCGAGGTGTACGCGGTCGGCGGCAACCGCGGCGCCGACTACATCAAGGACGCCGGTGACGCGGACACCACCGGCGCGATCCTCACCCTCGACGACGGCACCATCGCGGTGGTCTCCAACTCCCGGCACAACGCCCGGGGTTACGACGTCCGCATGGAGATCCACGGCTTCACGGACTCCATCGCCGTCGGCCTGGAGGACAAGCTGCCGCTGCGTTCGGTCGAGCCGGGCGTGACCTTCCCGGCGGGCATCCCGCACGACTTCTTCATGGACCGCTTCACCGCGGCCTACCGCGCCGAGCTCACAGCGTTCACCGAGGTCGTGGCGGGGAAGATCCCCTCGCCGTGCACGATCGCGGACGCCCTGGAGGCCGGCTGGATCGCCGACGCCTGCACGCTGTCCCTGCACGAGCACCGCCCGGTGACGATCGCGGAGGTCCGCGCCGGCTGACCGCCGTCGGCCCAGGTCCGGTGTTCCGGGCGCCTACCGGCCTCAGGTGCCCGGAACACAATCACGTCTCTCCACGTATGACCAAGGGATGCGATCACGTCCCGCCTACCGAGGAGCGACGACCATGAACGCCGGCCAGGAGCCGATATCCCTCCCGTACGAACTCCCCGCCCGCCCGCGCAGTGTGGTGGTCGTGGGCGCCGGGCCGAGCGGCCTCGCGGTCGCCCGGGAACTGGAGCGTGCCGGGCACCGGGTGACCGTCCTGGAGGAACGGGACACCGTCGCCGGCAAGTGCCGCAGCGTCGACATCGACGGGCTCGGCTACGACCTGGGCGGCCACATCTGCACCAGCCGCTACGAGCGGACGGCGCGGTTGGTGACCGAGCTGGGCCTGAAGACGGAACGCACCAGCCGCTACCGCGTCCTCGACGTCGAGGCGGGCACCGCGAGCCGGCAGCCCATGGCGTTCCTGCGCGACGAGGCCTTCGGGCGCTACCGGGCGCTGCGCGAGCGGGAGTTCCCGCGCATCGCCGAACCGGGGCTCGCCCACTCGGCGCGCGCTCTGGCCGCACCCGTCTCCGAGTGGATCGCCGAACACGGCCTGGAGTCGATGGCCGAGTCCTTCGGCACCGGGTACACGGCGGCCGGATACGGCTATCTCGACGACGACGTGCCGGCGCTGTACTTCGTCAAGTACGCCGAGATGACCGGGCTGTTGTCGCCCCGGCCCGAACTGCTGGGCCACGCGGGCGCGTTCACCGTGGTGGGCGGGTTCGGCGGGCTGTGGCAGCGGGTCGCCGAGGAGTTGAAGGACGTGCGGTGCGGGGTCCGCGTGCGGTCGGTGCGGCGCGGTCCGGACGGGGTGCGGGTGCGCACGGACGCCGGTCGGGTGGACGCCGACGACCTGGTGCTCGCCGTCCCGCTGGACCGGATCGTGCCGGTGCTGGACGCCTCCGACGACGAGCGGGACCTCGCCGGACGGGTCCGTACCCACGCCTACCACACCACCGTGGCCACCGCTCCGGGCCTTCCGGAGGACGCCTTCTACTTCCTGAACGGCCACACCGCGAGCCGCTCGGCGACCGGCCACTGCGTCTCGTACCACCACCGCTACCCCGGCAGCGAGGTCCGGACCTTCTACTCCTACGGCCGCCCCGGCGACGTCGCCGCACGGCTGAAGGAGGACGTCGAGCGGCTCGGCGGACGGCTGGCCGGGGTGCACGGGCGGCACGAGTGGGCGTTCATGCCGCACTTCGGCAGTGCCGACCTGGCGGACGGCGCGCTGGACCGGCTCGACGCGCTGCAGGGCCGTGACCGCACCTACCACGTCGGCGGCCTGCCCGCCTTCGAGCTGATCGAGTGCACCGTCGCCCACGCGCAGGACCTGGCACGTCGCCACTTTCCCCCCGGTGGACGGCACACTGACCCGCAGTGACGGATCAAGGAGAACGGAAGAGTCATGAGTGAACCGGTCCGGGAACCCCTGCGCATCGGAGTACTGGGCGCCGCGCGGATCACCGAACGCGCCCTCGTCGACCCGGCCCGCGCCGCCGGTCACCGGCTCGTCGCCGTGGCCGCCCGCGACCGGTCCCGCGCCGAGGCCTTCGCCGCCGAGCACGGCGTGGAGCGCGTCGTCGGCTCCTATGCCGACCTGCTCGCCGACCCCGAGGTCGAGGCGGTCTACAACCCCCTCGCCAACGGTCTGCACGGGCCGTGGAACCTCGCCGCCCTCGCCGCGGGCAAGCACGTCCTGACGGAGAAGCCGTCGGCGAGCAACGCCGAGGAGGCCGCCGAGGTCCGGGAGGCGGCGGCGAAGGCCGGCACGGTCTTCATGGAGGGCTTCCACTACCTGTTCCACCCGGTCACCCGGCGCCTGCACGAGCTCCTGGACAGCGGCGAACTGGGCGACCTACGGCGGGTGGAGACGCTGGTGGCGATCCCGGCCCCGGAGGACACCGACCCGCGCTGGTCGCTGCCGCTGGCCGGCGGCGCCGTGATGGACCTGGGCTGCTACAGCCTGCACGCCCAGCGGATGCTGGCGCCCTGGGCGGGCGGCGCCCCGCGCCTGGTGTCCGCCCAGGGCGGTGAGCGGGCGGGTGCGCCCGGGGTCGACGAGTGGCTGGACGCCGAACTCGCCTTCCCCGGCGGCGCCACCGGCTCCGCCCGCTGCCACATGGCGTACGACGAGCTGGAGATGAGCTGCCGGATCATCGGCACCGAGGGCGAGGCGAGCGCCCCGAACTTCGTCCTGCCCCACCTCGACGACCGCGTGGTGGTGCGCACGGCGGAGGGTGAGCGGACGGAGCACCTCGGCACCCGGTCGTCGTACAGCTACCAGCTGGAGGCGTTCGCGGCGCGGGTGCGGGAGGGCACGCCCGTGCCGCTGGACGCGGACGACGCGGTGGCGACGATGACGCTGATCGACGAGTGCTACCGGGCGGCCGGCTTCGCGCCGCGGCCGCGCAGCACCGTCGGGGGCTGACGTGGATTTCCGGATCGTCCCCGCGCGGGTCGCGGACATCCGGCAGGTCCTCGCCGACCACGCCCGGTACTGGGGGGAGCGCGACCTGCGGGCGCTCCATCTCCTGCCGCTGGTGCACGAGTTCGGCGAGACCTGTCTGGTCGCCCGGTCCGACGACGGCGTCCTCGGCTATCTCATCGGCTTCGTCACCCCGGACGGCACCGGCTATGTGCACCTGGTCGCGACACGGGACGACGCCCGCGGCGCCGGCCTGGGACGCGCGCTGTACGGCGCCTTCACCGAGGCCGCCCGGCGGCAGGGGGCGGTGCGGCTGAAGGCGATCACGACCGTCGGCAACGAGGGTTCGGTCGCCTTCCACCGCGGTCTGGGCTTCGACGTGCGCGTGGAGGAGGAGTACAACGGGCCGGGGCAGCCGCGGGTGGTGTTCTCGCGGGCGCTCAGCTGACGTCGTAGAGGGCCGGCCGTTCCACCAGCTCGACCTCCACCCGGCCGCCCTCCTCCAGTGCCCGTACGCCCGCCTCGCACACCGCGGCCACCGCGTAGCCGTCCCACACGCCGGGGCCGGTGACCTCGCCGCGTCGGGTGGCGTCGACCCACGCCTGGACCTCGCGGTCGTAGGCGTCGGCGAAGCGTTCCACGAAGTCCTGGGCGATGGTGCCGCCCCAGCGGCCGGCCATGTTGGTGACCATGGCGTGGCCGTCGCCGATGCGGGCGGTGCCGCGTTCGCACACCACCTCGGCCTGGACCTGGTAGCCGAAGCCGCAGTTGACGAAGATCTCGACGTCGACGATCGCGCCGCCGTCGGTCTCGAAGACCACGAACTGCGGGTCCTGCATCCGGTCGGGCGCGTTCGCGGACGGCGCCGGGCGCAGCACCGTCACGGCCGTGATCTCGTGGCCGAGCAGCCAGCGGGTCACGTCCATCTCGTGCACGACGGAGTCGTTGATCAGCATCTCGCTGCGCCAGCCGGGCGGCGAGGCGACGTTGCGGTGCCGGTTGTGCAGCATCAGGGGCCTGCCCAACTGGCCCGTCCCCAGGAGGGACTTGAGCTTCATGTACTCGGCGTCGTAGCGCCGCATGAAGCCGACCTGGACGCGGCGCCGGCCGAGCCGCAGCTCCGCCTCCATGACCCGCAGCGCGGAGGCCGCGTCCGGGGTGAGCGGCTTCTCGCACAGCACGGGCAGGTCGTGCTCGAACGCCGTGAGCAGGGCCGCCTCGTGAGCGGGCCCCGGGGAGGCGATGAGGACGGCGTCGACGTCGGCCGCCGCCATCGCGGCCGCCGGGTCTGTGTAGGCGGTGCATCCCTCGACGCGGGCGGCGACGGCCTTGGCGCGTTCGGCGTCGACGTCCACGACGGCGGTGACTCTGGCGCCGCTGATGACCTGCTGGATGCGGCGGACATGGTCGGCGCCCATCTTTCCGGTGCCGACGACGGCGACTTGCAGCGTTGCGGGCTGAGCCATGGTCGTCCTCTCCAGGGAGTCAGGCGCCGCAGGACCTCAGGAACGCGCGGGTGCGCACCGCGATGGGCAGCGGCCTGTCCGGCTCGCAGGGGTACATGTCCTGCTCGACGATCGCGAACAGCTCCACCCCGAGCCGTTGCGCGGCCTCCAGGACGGGACCCAACTCCGGCACCCCGGACGGCGGTTCGCACATGACACCCTGCGCGACGGCGGGCCCGAACGGGGTGCCCTCGGCCTGTACGCCGGCCAGGATCTCCGGATCGACCTGCTTGAGGTGCAGATAGCCGATCCGCTCGCCGTAGGTCTCGATCAGCTTGACGCTGTCGCCGCCGCAGTAGGCGTAGTGCCCGGTGTCCAGGCAGAGGTTGACCAGCTCGGTGTCGGTGGAGTCGAGGAAGCGCTCGACGTGGTCCTCGGTGTCGATGTGCGTGTCCGCGTGCGGGTGCACCACCAGGTCGAGGCCGTACGTCTCCTTGACCTCGTGGCCGAGCCGTTCCATGCCCTTGGTCAGGTACGCCCACTGCTCGCCGGTCAGCTCCGGCGGCTCCAGGATCTCGGCGGTCTTGTCGTCCCGCCAGAACGACGGGATGACGACCAGGTGCCGGGCGCCCATCGCCTGGGTGAGCGCGGCCACCTGGCTGACGTGCTCCCAGGTGGACTCCCAGACGGACGGGCCGCGGTGCAGGCCGGTGAAGACCGTGCCCGCGGACACCTTCAGGTCCCGCTTGCCGGTCTCCTCGGCGAGCCGGGCCGGGTCGGTCGGCAGATAGCCGTACGGACCCAGCTCGATCCACGAGTAGCCGGCCTCGGCGACCTCGTCCAAGAAGCGTTCCCAGGGCACCTGCCGGGGGTCGTCCGGGAACCAGACGCCCCACGAGTCGGGGGCCGAACCGACGCGGATCCGGTCGAGGGCGCCGGCCATGTCAGGAAGCCCCTTCCGGGGTGCTGACGGGGGCGGTGAGGTCGGCGGCTTCGGGGAGTTCCTCGACGTCGACGCCGCGGACCTGGGCCAGTTCGTGCTTGAGGGCGGCGAGTTCGGCGCCTCCGGCCATGTGGTTGGTCAGCTCGTCGAGGCTGACCTCGTCGCGGGAGGCGTTGAGTTCCATGGTGCCCAGGCGCAGGACGCTGAAGTGGTCGCCGACCATGTAGGCGTGGTGGGGGTTGTGGGTGATGAAGATGACGCCCAGGCCCTTGTCGCGTGCGGCGGCGATGTACTTGAGGACGACGCCGGACTGTTTGACGCCGAGGGCGGCGGTGGGCTCGTCGAGGATGAGGACGCGGGCGCCGAAGTAGACGGCGCGGGCGATGGCGACGCACTGGCGCTGGCCGCCGGAGAGGGTGCCGATGGGCTGTTCGAGGTCGTCCAGGACGATTCCCATGTTGCGCAGCTCGGCGTCCGCGGTCTTCTTCATCGTCTCGATGTCGAGACGGCGCACGGGCCAGGGGCCCTTGGTGATCTCGGAGCCGAGGAAGAAGTTGCGCCACACCGGCATCAGGGGGACGACGGCGAGGTCCTGGTAGACGGTGGCGATACCCTTGTCGAGGGCCTCGCGGGGGGTGGAGAAGCGCACCGGGCGACCGTCGACGAGGAAGTCGCCCTCGGTGTGCTGGTGCAGGCCGGAGATGATTTTGATCAGCGTGGACTTGCCCGCGCCGTTGTCACCGAGCACGCAGGTCACCCGGCCGGGGTGCACCGACAGGCTCACGCCGTGCAGGGCACGGATGTTGCCGTAGGACTTGCCCGCGCCACGCAGTTCGACGATCGGGCCGTCCTCGTCCTGGACCGGGGTGTCCGGCAGGACGGCGCCGTGGGTGGTCGATTCGTTCTTCGTCATCGGGTCACCTCCTGGTCGCCGACTGGCGGACCCACAGATTGATCAACACGGCGCCGAGCAGCATCACGCCCAGGAAGGCCTTGAACCAGTCCGGGTTCCAGCCGGCGTAGACGATGCCCTGCTGCACCATGCCGAACATGAACGCGCCGAAGACCGGGCCGATCGCCGAGCCGTAGCCGCCGGTCAGCAGACAGCCGCCGATCACGGCCGCGGAGATGTAGATCAGCTCGATGCCCACACCCTCGCCGGACTGCACGGTGTTGAAGGTGAACAGCTGGTGCATGCCCACGAACCAGGCGCCCAGGCCGACCAGCATGAACAGGGAGATCTTCGTGAACGTCACGGGCACACCGACCGCCCGCGCGGAGTCCTTGTTCCCGCCCACCGCGAAGATCCAGTTGCCGTACTTCGTGCGCAGCAGCACCCAGGTCGCCAGGGCGGCGAAGACCAGCCAGTAGAACACCGTGATCTTCACCTGGACGCCGCCGATGTCGAACGACGACGCGAAGACCTTGCGCGCCTGGTCGAAACCGTCCATGTTGCTGATGTCGTCGGTGGCGACGTTGGTGGTCACCAGCTTGGTGACCGCGAGGTTGGCGCCCTGGAGGATCAGGAAGGTCCCCAGGGTGACCAGGAAGCTGGGCAGGCCGGTCTTGACGACCATCCAGCCGTTGAAGAAGCCGATCGCCAGGGACACCACGAGCGCGGCGACGACACCGACCCACACGTTCACGGTCAGCTGGTAGGCGAGCATGCTCGCGGTCAGCGCGGAGGTGATGACCGCGACACCGGCCGAGAGGTCGAACTCGCCGCCGATCATCAACAGCGCGACGGGCAGCGTCATGATGCCGATGGTGGACGACTGGTACAGGACCGTCGCCATCGAGCCGCCGTCCCGCACCGGCGGGGCGGCGATCAGGAAGAACACGTACACCGCGGCGGCGCCGAGGAAGACGCCGACCTCCGGGCGGGCCAACAGCCGCAGGGCCAGGGGCCGTTCGGCGGTGCGCCCGTCCGTCTCCTTGGGGCCGGGGGCCGGCGGTGTCTCCACCGCCGGCTCGGCGTGCTGGGTCATGCTCATCACCGGGTTCCGTTGGCGGCGTACTTGGCGACCTGCTCGACGTTGGTCTTGTCGACGAAGGCCGGGCCGGTCAGCACGGGCTGCTCACCACCGCCGCTGTAGTTGCCGTTGTTCTTGTACAGCCACAGCGAGTCGACCGCCAGGTAGCCCTGCAGGTACGGCTGCTGGTCCACCGCGAACTGGATCGTGCCCTTGCTGATGGCCGTCGTCAGGTCCTTGTTGAGGTCGAAGGTGGCGATCTTCGCCTTGCTGCCGGCGTCCGAGACCGACTGGACCGCGGTCAGCGCGAAGGGGGCGCCGAGGGTCGCGACGTAGTCGATGGAGGAGTCCTGCTTGAGCTTGGCGGTGATCGTCGACTTCACCGACGGCATGTCCGTGCCGTTGACGTAGAGGACGTCGGTCTTGCCGGAGAAGGTCTTCTTCACGCCGTCGCAGCGCTGGGTCAGGCCGATGTTGCCCTGCTCCTGGATGACGCAGACGGTGTGCTTGGCGCCGAGGTCGTTCAGCTTCTTGCCGAAGGCCTCGCCGGCCACCGTCTCGTCCTGACCGAAGAACTCCATCAGGCCGAGCTTCTTCCAGTCGCTCAGACCGGAGTTGAGGCCCACGACGGGTATGTTGGCCGACTTCGCCTTGCCGATGACGGTCTTGAGCGCGTCGGGCTTGGCGAGGGTGACGGCGATGCCGTCGACCTTCTGGTCGATCGCGTTCTGAACCAGGTTGGACTGGTTGCCCGCGTTCGGGTCGGCCGAGTACACGAGCTTGATGTTGTCCTTGGCGGCGGCGGCCTCGGCGCCCTTGCGGACGATGTCCCAGAAGGTGTCGCCGGGCGACTGGTGCGTCACCAGAGCGACCGTCATACGGGGCGTGGTGGCCTTGCCGGCGGACGCGTTGGCGCCGCCTTCCTCGGACTTCTTGCCCCCGGAACTGCTGGAGCAGCCTGCGAGGGTCAGGGCAGCCGCCGCAGCCACCGCGACAACGGGGAAGAGTCTGCGGGAGCGGGGGTGAGAAGAACGGTCCATCTTTCCTGGCACCTCACTGTGCTTCGCGGGGGAAAGGGAGAAAAGGATCATCGATGATCCAGGGCCCGGGATCTTGGCATGTCCGAGTCGTTCACGGCAAACGCGGCCTGTTGCGTTGGGACGGGATCAAACCCCCGCCCGCGCCCGCTGTCAATACTTTGTTAAGACATCATTTCACACTCAGGTCCGAATGTAAGTACAAAGTATTGACAGGGCCACCGGTGGAGGCCTACACCTGGGAGGCGGCAGCCCCACCGGGACCCGCACCCCAGCCCGAGGAGCATCACTCATGGCCGAGTCAGCCCCGCCCTTCGACTTGATCACCATGGGCCGCATCGGCGTCGACCTCTACCCTCTCCAGTCCGGCGTCTCCCTGGCCCAGGTGGAGACCTTCGGCAAGTTCCTGGGCGGCTCCGCCGCGAACGTGGCCGTGGCGGCGGCCCGGCTCGGCCGGAACACCGCGGTGATCACCCGCACCGGGGACGACCCCTTCGGCACCTACCTGCACCAGGCGCTCAAGGAGTTCGGCGTCGACGACCGCTGGGTCACGCCCGTCGCCGCATACCCGACACCGGTGACGTTCTGCGAGATCTTCCCTCCGGACGACTTCCCTCTGTACTTCTACCGGCAGCCTAAGGCCCCTGACCTGGAGATACACTCCGAGGGGCTGGACTACTTCGCCATCCGGGCCGCCCGGGTCTTCTGGATCACCGGCACCGGCCTGAGCCAGGAGCCCAGCCGCTCGGCGACGCTGGCCGCCCTCAAGGCCCGCGACCGGGCCGGCACCACGGTCTTCGACCTCGACTGGCGCCCCATGTTCTGGCGGGACCCGGAGGAGGCCCGCCCGTACTACACGGAGGCCCTGCGGCACGCGACGGTCGCGGTCGGCAACCTCGACGAGTGCGAGATCGCCACCGGCGTCCGCGAGCCCCGGGCCTGCGCCGAGGCGCTGCTCGCGGCGGGCGTCGAGCTCGCGGTCGTCAAGCAGGGCCCCAAGGGCGTACTCGCCGTGCACCGCGACGGCACCACCGCGGAGGTCCCGCCCGTGCCGGTCGAGGTGGCCAACGGCCTCGGCGCGGGCGACGCCTTCGGCGGCGCGCTGGTGCACGGTCTGCTGTCCGGCTGGGAATTGGCCGAAATCATGCGGTACGCCAACGCGGCCGGGGCCCTCGTCGCCTCGCGTCTCGCCTGTTCCTCCGCGATGCCCACCGAGGCCGAGGTCGAAGACCTCCTGACCCGCGCCACTTCCTGAACGGAGCCCCTTTGTCGCCCCTCAGCATCTCCGACCTCGTCTCGGTCCGCGCCCAGCGGCCCGAGGCCGTCGCCGAAGCCGCGGCCCGGCGTACGCGCCGCCCGCTCCTCGGCGACAGCGGCCGTCTGATGATCGTGGCCGCCGACCACCCGGCGCGCGGCGCGCTCGGCGTCGGCGGCCGCGGGCTCGCCATGGCCAACCGCGCCGACCTGCTGGAACGCCTGTGCGTCGCGCTGTCCCGGCCGGGCGTGGACGGGGTGCTCGGCACCGCGGACGTCCTGGAGGACCTGCTGCTGCTCGGGGCGCTGGAGAACAAGGTCGTCATGTGCTCGATGAACCGCGGCGGCCTGGCGGGCGCCTCCTTCGAGCTGGACGACCGCTTCACCGGCTACCGCGCCCGCGACATCGCCCGCTTCCGCTTCGACGCGGGCAAGACGCTCACCCGTATCGCCTACGACGACCCGGGCTCGCTCAACACGCTTCAGGCCACGGCCCGCGCGATCGACGAGTGCGCCGAGCACCGGCTGCCCGTCTTCGTCGAGCCGTTCATGTCCGGCCGGATCGACGGCCGGGTCCGCAACGACCTGTCCGCCGAGGCGGTCACCAGGTCGATCGCGATCGCCGCGGGCCTGGGCGGCACCTCCGCCTACACCTGGCTGAAGCTGCCGGTCACCGACGACCCCGACGACATGGGCGAGGTCCTGGAGACCTCCACGCTGCCGGCCGTCCTGCTGGGCGGCGAGGTCGGAGACGACCAGGAAGGCGCCTACGAGCGCTGGCGCAAGGCCCTGCGGCTGCCCACCGTGACCGGCATGGTCGTGGGCCGCTCGCTGCTCTATCCGGCCGAGGGCAGTGTGGAGACGGCGGTGGACACGGCCGTGGGTCTGCTGTGAGACGGAGGAGTGCTGCCGTGACAGGAAGTTCCGCGGTGTCGCGGAGGAGTGCTGTGACAGGGAGGAGTGGCCGATGACGTACCACCTGCCCGCGGGCAAGGCCCTCGGCGGCCCCTACGTCGTCGACGTGACGCCCGAGAAGGCCGGCTGGGGCCACTCGGGCCTGCGTGTGCTGGAGCTGCCGCCGGGCGGCACGCATACCTTCGACACCGGTGAGAGCGAGTGGATCGTGCTGTCGCTCAGCGGCGCCTGCACGGTCGCCGTCGTCGACGACTTCGGCCACGACACCTTCGAACTCACCGGCCGCGCGAGCGTGTTCGACGCGGTCAGCGACTTCGCCTACGCGCCGCGCGACGCCCGTACGACGGTGTCGTCGGCCGGCGGCGGGCGGTTCGCGCTCACCGGGGCGCGCTGCACCCGGCGGCTGCCCGCCCGTTACGGACCGGCCTCCGCCGTCCCCGTGGAGCTGCGCGGCACCGGCAGCTCTTCGCGCCAGGTCAACAACTTCGGCGCGGCCGGGGTGTTCGAGTGCGACAAGCTCATCGCCGTCGAGGTGATCACACCGGGCGGCAACTGGTCGTCCTTCCCACCGCACAAGCACGACGAGCACCGCCCGGGCGAGGAGTCCGTCCTGGAGGAGATCTACTACTTCGAGTTCGCCTCCCACGACGGAATCCCGGGACTCGGCTACCAGCGGGTGTCCCCCTCGGGCCACGGCCGCAACACCGACGTCCTGGCCGAAGTACGGGACGGAGACGTCGTGTTGATCCCCGACGGCTGGCACGGGCCCTCCATGGCCGTGCCCGGCCACCACATGTACTACCTCAACGTCATGGCGGGCCCCGAGCCCGAGCGCGCCTGGCTGATCTGCGACCACCCCGATCACGCCTGGGTCCGCGACAGTTGGCCCGACCAACCGGTCGACGCACGCCTCCCCCTCTACACGGCCCCGGAGAAGTCCTGATGAGCACCCCCACCCGCCGCCTGACCGTCGCCCAGGCCCTGGTGCGCTTCCTGTCCGCGCAGTACACCGAGCGCGACGGCGTGCGCCACCGGCTGATCGCGGGCACCTGGGGCATCTTCGGCCACGGCAACGTCGCCGGGATCGGCCAGGCCCTGCTGGAGGCGGGCGACGACGTCATGCCGTACCACCAGGGCCGCAACGAGCAGTCCATGGTGCACGCGGCCGTCGGACACGCGCGCCAGCTCAACCGTCTCTCCGCGCAGGCGGTGACGACGTCCATCGGACCCGGCGCCACCAACCTGGTCACCGGCGCCGCCCTGGCCACCATCAACCGGCTGCCGGTCCTGCTGCTGCCCGGCGACTACTTCGCCTCGCACGCCCCGGACCCGCTGCTGCAGCAGCTGGAGCACCCCACCGAGGCGGACGTGTCCGTCAACGACACCCTGCGTCCGGTGTCGCGGTACTTCGACCGGGTCACGCGTCCCGAGGCCCTGATCCCGTCGGCGCTGAACGCCATGCGGGTGCTCGCGGACCCGGCGGAGACCGGCGCGGTCACCCTCGCCCTCCCGCAGGACGTCCAGGCCGAGGCCCACGACTGGCCGGAGGAGTTCTTCGCCGAGCGCGTGTGGCACGTACGGCGTCCCGCGCCCGACCCCTACGAGCTGGCGGAGGCGGTGGCGGCGATCCGGGCCGCCGAGCGCCCGCTGATCGTCGCGGGCGGCGGCGTCCACCACAGCGAGGCCGAGGACGCGCTGAAGGCGCTGGTGGAGGCCACAGGCATCCCGGTCGCCTCGACCCAGGCGGGCAAGGGCTCGCTGCGCTACGACCACCCGGCCGACCTCGGGGGCATCGGACACACCGGCACGGCGGTCAGCGACGACGTCGCGCGCACGGCCGACCTGGTGATCGGCGTCGGCACCCGCTACACGGACTTCACGACCGCTTCCGGCACGCTCTTCCAGAACCCGGCCGTGCGGTTCGTCAACCTCAACATCACGGCGTTCGACGCTCACAAGCTGTCGGCCCGGACGCTGGTGTGCGACGCGCGCGCCGGGCTCACGGCGTTGACCGAGGCGTTGGCGGATCACCGTGTGAGCTCGGTTCACGAGGCGGCGTACCGCGAAGGCAAGGAACGCTGGGAGCAGGTCGTCGACGCCGCCTACACGGCCGCCGACGAGAACGCCGTCCCCACTCAGACCCAGGTCCTCGGCGCCTTGGACGCGGTCGTCGGCGACGAGGACGTGGTGATCAACGCGGCCGGCTCGCTCCCCGGCGACCTGCACAAGCTCTGGCGGGCCCGCAGCCCCCGCCAGTACCACCTGGAGTACGGCTACTCCTGCATGGGCTACGAGATCCCGGCCGGCATCGGCGTCCAGCAGGCCGCGCCCGGCACCCCGGTCTGGTCCCTGGTCGGCGACGGCACCTATCTGATGATGCCGACCGAGATCGTCACCGCCGTCCAGGAGGGCCTGCCGGTCAACCTCGTCCTCATCCAGAACCACGGCTACGCCTCCATCGGCGGCCTGTCCGAGACGGTCGGCGGTGAGCGCTTCGGCACGGCGTACCGCTACCGTGCCGCCGACGGCACCTTCTCAGGCGCCCCGCTCCCCGTCGACCTGGCCGCCAACGCGGGCAGCCTCGGCATGGACGTCCTGCGCGCCAAGACGGTCCGTGAACTGCGCGAGGCGCTCGCCGCGGCCCGCGCCTCCGACCGCCCGACCTGCGTCTACGTCGAGACCGACACCGCCGGCCCGGCCGCTCCCCCGGCCGAGGCCTGGTGGGACGTCCCGGTCGCCGAGACGGCCACCCGCGAGGCCGCCGTACGGGCCCGCGCGGAGTACGACCGCCAGGTCGCCGACCGCCGCCACCACCTCTGAACCCCCGTCGCTGAAAGGCCCCCGCACCATGAAGACCATCACCCACTGGATCGGCGGCAAGCCCGTCGAGTCCGCCTCCGGCCGCTTCGGCGCCGTCTACAACCCGGCGACCGGCGCGCAGGAGAAGCAGGTCGGGTTCGCCACCCTCGACGAGGTGGACGCCGCCGTGGCCTCCGCGAAGGCCGCCTTCGAGACCTGGGGCACCTCGTCCCTGGCCAAGCGCACGGCGGTCCTGTTCAAGTACCGCGAGCTGCTGGACGCCCACCGCGACGAGATCGCCGCGCTGATCACCGCGGAGCACGGCAAGGTGCACTCCGACGCGCTCGGCGAGGTCGCGCGCGGCATGGAGATCGTCGAGCTGGCCTGCGGGATCAGCGTGCAGCTGAAGGGCGAGCTGTCGACGCAGGTCTCCACCCGCGTGGACGTCGCCTCCATCCGGCAGCCGCTCGGCGTGGTCGCGGGCATCACGCCGTTCAACTTCCCGGCCATGGTGCCGATGTGGATGTTCCCCCTCGCCATCGCGTGCGGGAACACCTTCGTGCTCAAGCCCAGCGAGAAGGACCCGTCGGCCTCCTTCCGGCTGGCCGAGCTGGCCGCCGAGGCGGGCCTGCCGGACGGTGTGCTGAACGTCGTGCAGGGCGACAAGGTGGCCGTGGACCGCCTGTTGGAGCACCCGGACGTCGAGGCCGTGTCCTTCGTCGGCTCGACGCCGATCGCGAAGTACATCCAGCTGAAGGCGGTCGAGCACGGCAAGCGCGTGCAGGCGCTGGGCGGTGCCAAGAACCACATGCTGGTCCTGCCCGACGCCGACCTGGACTTCGCGGCCGACCAGGCGATCAACGCGGCCTACGGCTCCGCGGGCGAGCGGTGCATGGCGGTGTCGGTCGTGGTCGCCGTCGGCGACACGGGCGACGAACTGGTCGGCAAGATCGCCGAGCGGGCGAAGAACCTGAGGATCGGCCCCGGGAACGACCCGGGCTCCGAGATGGGCCCGCTGATCACCCGCGAGCACCGCGACAAGGTGGCCTCGTACGTGTCCTCGGCCGCCGAGCAGGGCGCCGAGGTCGTGGTGGACGGCACCGGGTACACGGTCGAGGGCCACGAGGACGGCTTCTTCCTCGGCGTCTCCCTCCTCGACAGGGTGCCGCTGACGGCGGACGCCTACCGGGACGAGATCTTCGGCCCCGTCCTGGTGGTGGTCCGCGCGGAGTCGTACGACGAGGCGATCAAGCTGATCAACGACTCCCGCTGGGGCAACGGCACCGCGATCTTCACCCGGGACGGCGGCGCCGCCCGCCGCTTCCAGCTGGAGGTCAAGGCGGGCATGGTCGGCGTGAACGTGCCGATCCCCGTGCCCGTCGGCTACCACTCCTTCGGCGGCTGGAAGGACTCCCTCTTCGGCGACCTGCACGTCTACGGAAACGACGGCATCGCCTTCTACACCCAGGGCAAGGTGATCACCACGCGCTGGCCCGACCCGGCCGACGCGGGCATCAACCTCGGTTTCCCCAGCCACTCCTGACAGCCCGTCAACTTCCATCGGAGGGAGGTACGTCCATGGCGAAGACCCGTGGCGCGACCCGTGCCGCGAACGCCCCCGCGCTCGACTCCCTGGACTTCGCCCTGGACCGGGGCAGTCCGGTGCCGCTGTACTACCAGCTCGCCCAGCAGCTGGAGGCGGCCATCGAGCACGGGGCCCTCGCCCCGGGGAACCTCCTGGGCAACGAGATCGACCTCTCGACCCGTCTGGGCCTGTCCAGACCCACGGTCCGCCAGGCCATCCAGTCCCTGGTCGACAAGGGCCTGCTGGTGCGCCGCCGGGGCGTGGGCACCCAGGTCGTGCACAGCCAGGTCAAGCGTCCGCTGGAGCTCTCCAGCCTCTACGACGACCTGGAGGCGGCCGGCCAGGGCCCCACCACCCAGGTGGTGCGCAACGAGCGCCGGCCCGCCGCACCGGAGGTGGCGGCCGCGCTCGGCATCGCCGAGGGCAGCGAGGTGATCGTCCTGGAGCGGCTGCGGCTCACCCACGGCCAGCCGGTGGCGCTGCTGTGCAACTACCTGCCGGCGACGCTGCTCGACCTCGACTCCGAACGCCTGGAGGCGACGGGCCTGTACCGCGTGATGCGCACCGCCGGCATCACCCTGCACAGCGCCCGCCAGACCATCGGCGCCCGTTCCGCCACGGCCGACGAGGCCTCCCGCCTCGACGAACGGGAGGGGGCCGCCGTACTGACCATGCAGCGCACGGCGTACGACGACACGGGGCGTCCGGTGGAGTACGGGACGCACATCTACCGGGCGTCGCGCTACGCCTTCGACTTCCAGTTGCTGGTCAGGCCCTGACGAGGGCCTCCGGCACCGGGGCGCCTGGCCCATCGTGCTTGACGTGAGGCGTCAGCAGGAGAAATATCGTACGCATACGCCGTAAATGTACGCAGCACGATGAAGGGTCGAGCGCCCATGAGTGCACCGTCAACAGTCCTGGTCACGGGTGGGGCGGGCTTCATCGGCAGTCACACGTGCGTCAACCTGCTGGATCACGGTTACGAGTTGATCGTCGTCGACGACTACTCGAACAGCTCGCCGCAGGTCTTCTCGCGGGTGGAGCGGATCGCCGGCCGCTTCGCCGGCGCCGTCTACGAACTGGACATCCGGGACCGCCACGCCCTGTCGGCGGTCTTCGCCCGGCACTCCGTGGACGCGGTGGTACACCTGGCCGCCGCCAAGTCCGCGAGTCGGTCGCTGATGACGCCCGTCGAGTACTACGACACCAACGTCGGCGGCACGACCGCGCTGCTGCACACGATGCACGAGCATGGAGTGCACCGCCTGATCTTCTCCTCCGCCTCCGCGATCTACGGCGACGCCGGCACCGGTCCACTCGACGAGGCCACTCCCGCCCGGCCCACCAGCCCGTACGCGGCGTCCAAGTGGGCCTGCGAGCAGATCCTCGCCGACGTCTGCCGCCGCCGCCCCGAGTACACGGTGCTGTGCCTGCGCTACTGCAACCCGGCAGGCGCCCATCCCAGTGGCCTGCTCGGCGAGGATCCGCGCGCGGCGCCCGAGAACCTGATCCCGTCGCTGGCCCAGGTGGCGATCGGCCGCCGGGAACGGCTTCGCGTCTTCGGCACCGACTACCCCACACGCGACGGGACCACGGTGCGCGACTACACCCATGTCATGGACACCATCGAGGCACATCGCGTCGCACTCGACCACCTCGCGGACGCGCCCGGCATGCACGTGTACAACCTGGGCACGGGCAAGGGCAGCACGGTCCTCGAGGTCGTCGCCGCTTTCTCCGGGGTGTGCGGCTACCCCATTCCATTCGAGGCCGCACCACGACGCCCGGGTGACGTGGCCGAACGCGTCGCCGACGCGACCCTCGCGGCGCGCGCCTGGGGCTGGCGTGCCACACGGAACCTCGACGACATCTGCCGGGACGCCTGGCGGTTCCAGCAGCTCAATCCCCGCGGCTACGAGAGTTCCCCGCGGCGCCCCGAGACGAAGAGCTGAGCCTCCTGACCGGCGTGCGCGTTCCACCGGCGGGCACACGGGGGTCGAACGCGTCGAGGGGATCGTCCACCTCGCCCGCACGCGACCTCACCTGCGCCGGACCGGCGTCGCCGGGCCGTGGGGCCTCGTGGCGGAGGGCGTCGGCGACAGGGCGAACGCCGTCTCCACGACAGCGGCGTGGCTGAACGCCGTCGGCGCGTTGCCCAGTTGGCGTCCCTCGTCGGGGTCCCACTGCTCGGCGAGCAGACCGACGTCGTTGCGGACGGCGAGGAGGCGTTCGAAGGCGGCGCGGGCCTGCTGCGGATGCCCGGTCGCGGCGAGGCACTGGGCGTACCACAGGGAACACGACACGAAGGCGCCCTCGGAGCCCCGGATACCGTCCGGCCCGTGCACGGCGCCGCCGGAGTCGTACCGCCGCACGAATCCCCCGTGGGTCAGCCGGCGCATGGCGCGTACGGTGCCGCGCACCCGCTCGTCGGTGGCGGGCAGGAAGCCGAGCCGGGGGATGAGCAGTGCCGAGGCGTCGAGGGCCGACGAACCGTAGGACTGCACGAAGGACCGCTGCCGCGCGTCCCATCCCTTGCGGCAGACTTCGCGGTGAACTTCGTCGCGCATGGCCCGCCACACATCCGAGGATCCGTTTCTGCCGAGCAGCAGCCCCATGCGCAGAGCACGGTCGGCGGCCACCCAGACCATGACCTTGGAGTGCACGAACTGCCTCTGCGGCCCCCGCACCTGCCACAGCCCCTGGTCCGGCCGACGCCAGTGCCGTTCGAGGTGGCCCATGAGCACCTCGACCAGGTCCCACAAGTGCGCGGGCATGAGGATTCCGGCCCGGAGCGAGAGCCAGAGTGTGTCCATGACCTCGCCGTACACATCCAGCTGGAAGTGGCTCGTCGCCGAGTTGCCGAACCGGACCGGCCGGGAATCCTCGTAGCCGGTCAGCCACGGCGCCTCGGTCTCCGTCAGGAGCCGTTGGCCCTCGACGCCGTACACCGTCTGCAGATGGTCGGGGTCACCCGCGACCGCCCGTACCAGCCAGTCCAGCCAGGCCGTGGACTCCTCCCGGTAACCGCTGCGCAGCAGGCACGACAGGGTCAGGGTGGAGTCACGCAGCCAGCAGTAGCGGTAGTCCCAGTTGCGCTCGCCGCCCACGCGGCCGGGGAGCGAGGTGGTGGGTGCGGCGATGATGCCGCCCGTGGGCGCGTAGGTGAGCGCCTTGAGGGTGATCAGGGAACGCATCACCGCGTCCCGCCACGGCCCCTCGTAGCGGCACTGGGCGCTCCAGCGCCGCCAGAAGTCACTGGTCTCCTTCAGCGCGGTCTCCGCCGGGACGGACAGCTGCGGCGGCGGCTCGGTCAGGTGCGACGGCGACCAGACCAAGGTCAGGGCCAGCCTCCGGCCTGCCGGGACCACGAAATCGCGCACCGTGTCGTGCTCGTCGCCGGGCATGTTCACCGGCCCGTCCGCGTGCAGCCAGACGGCGTCCGGCCCGGCCACCGCCAAGGTGCCGGATTCGACGGCCCGGACCCACGGCAGGACACGGCCCTGGTGGAACCGCACGCGCAGGTCGCTGCGCATGGTGACCGAACCCCGCAGACCCTCCACGACGCGGATCACGCACGGTGACTGCGTACGCGGCGGCATGAAGTCGATGACCCGCACGGCGCCGGCCGCGCTGTGCCACTCCGATTCCAGGATCAGCGTGTCCCCCCGGTACGCCCGACGGGTGCAGCGGCGTCCGGCGACGGGAGCCACCCGCCAGAACCCGTTGTCCCGCGTGCCCACGAGCGCGGCGAAACACGCCGGCGAGTCGAACCGGGGCAGGCACAGCCAGTCGATCGACCCGTCCCTGCCGACCATGGCGGCGGTTTCCAGGTCGCTGAGCAGGGCGTAGTCCTCGATGGGCGCATTCATGACGGGAGTCGCTCCCAGTCAGTGCGTTCTTGGCGGTGCCGCGGGCCCGGGACAAAGGTCCCCTTTCGCATCACGACCACCACCGGTGGGAGTAGGGCTTTAGACGTATATTTACGGCATATATGTACACAGTCTCTCTCTTGATCCGTCGCGTCAACCGAACTCGGGTGCAGCTCTCCTTGACTTTGGGACGAGTCGAGTCGAATGTGTATATATACACCGTAAGCTTCGCATAGAGACGTATTTCGACGTGTATGTTCCATCAAGTCGAAACCCGACCGCTCTCGCTCCCCACCCCCTGCGTCGCGCAACAGACTGGCCGGCACGCCTGTCGCCGCGCCCCGCGTGCGACCGCTCCCCCCGGGGCGTCGGCGGCCGCCGTCTCTCCGACAGGATCGGGTCGACGATCACCCGCCACGGCGGCGTACCCGGGCGCTGCTGTCCGCCGTACCACCACCGGCTCCACGCATCCGTCTCGCGATCAACCGGCCGCCGTCGCACCCGCGACTCGGGAACCCCCCACCCGGGCGGCGATCCGGATCCAGCCGGCGCAGCCCGGCGGCACCCCCCGGAAGGCGGCACTGTCCGATGACTTCCTCACTCGTCCGCCCCGCGGTGGACCTGGAGCTGATCTTCCCGGCATTCAACGAGGAACACCGTCTGCCGTCCACCATCGAGGCCACGGTCGACCACCTCTCCGAACGGTCCTGGGCCTCCGCGATCGTGGTCGTGGACAACGACAGCGCCGACGGAACGCATGACATCGTGGAGCGCTTCGCCCGCGCGCCCGTCCCGGTGTACGCCATCGGCTGCAGCGACCACGGCAAGGGAGCCGCCGTCCGCCGGGGCATCTCCACCTCCTCGGCCCGGTACGTCGGGTTCGCCGACGCCGACTGCGCCACCCCCATCGAGACGCTCGACCCCGTGATGGCGCTGCTCGCGGAAGGTCACGCGGCGGTCATCGCCTCCCGCCGCGCTCCGGGCGCGACCTACGAGATCGAGCAGTCCGCGCTGCGCCGCTGCGGCGGCTGGATCTTCCGACGGCTGGCCCGCATGTCCCTCCCCGACATCGCCGACACGCAGTGCGGCTTCAAGTTCTTCAGCGGCCCCCTCATCCGTGAGGTCGTCGGTGGCTGCCACGTCGACGGGTTCGCCTTCGACGTGGAGATCCTCACCCGCCTCGCGCGCCACGGACACCGAGTCACAGAAGTACCGGTCGCCTGGTGCGACGTCCCGGGATCGACGTTCTCGGCCCGCCGCGACGGGCTGCGCTCGATGGCCGACCTGATCCGGATCTCGATAGCGCGGTGACCGCCATGACTGCACTGACCGAGCTCGCCCGAGCCGACATCCTCTTCCTCAACTGGCGCGATCCCTCCCACCCGCAGGCCGGCGGCGCCGAGGCGTTCTGCTGGGAGACCGCCCGCCGTTTCAGCGAGGCCGGTGCCCACGTCACGGTGTTCACCGCGCGCCACCCCGGATCCGCACCCCTCTCGGTGTCCGACGGCATACGGATTCTGCGCGGCGGCGGCACCTACGGCGTCTATGCGGCGGCCGCCCGGCATCTGCTGCGCCACCGGCACGCCTACGACGCCGTCATCGACTGCCAGAACGGCATCCCGTTCTTCTCGCCGCTGTTCACGCCGCACTGGACCGCCGACCTGTGCGTCGTGCACCACGTCCACCAGAGCCAGTTCGACATGCTGCTGCCCCGGCCGCTGAACCTCGTCGGCAGGTTCCTGGAGAAGCGGGTCAGCCGTCGCGTCTACCACGGGCGGCCGGTCGTCGTGGTCTCTCCGTCCACCCTGGAGGGGATCCGGCGCGAACTCGGCTTCCGCAACCCGGTCTACATCGTGCCCAACGGCAGCTCGCTCGACGGTGCGTTCCGTGGATCGGACGGGCCTCCCCGCGTTGCGCGCAGCCGGACGCCGGCCATCGCGGTCGTCAGCAGGCTCGTACCCCAGAAGCGACTGGACCTGTTGGTCCAGGCCATGCCCGCCCTGATGCACAAGATGCCAGGGATACGGCTCGACATCGCCGGAGACGGCGGCGAACTACCCCGTCTGCGCAAGCTCGCGCAGCGGATCGGTGTCTCGGACGCGGTCGCGTTCCACGGTCGGGTGAGCGACGACCGCAAGTGGGAGCTGCTCTCCCGGGCATGGCTCACCGTCGTCCCGTCCGTCGCCGAAGGCTGGGGTCTCACCGTCATCGAGGCCAACGCGGTCGGCACTCCCGCCGTCGCCTTCGACGTGCCGGGTCTGCGCGACGCGGTCCGGCCCGGCCGCACCGGATGGCTTCTGCCACCCGAGTCGGACCTGGCCGGCGCGGTCGCCGACGCACTGGCGGAGCTCACCGACGCGGACGTGCGGCAGCAGATGGCGCAGCGGTGCCTGTCGTGGGCCGCGACCTTCTCCTGGGAGGCCACGGCGGAGCGACTTGCCGCAGTGGTCCTGGAGGAGATGGCGCGGATCCGACGCCATCGGCGCTCGCGCCGCCGACCGAGCGATCTCTGCGTCATCGGCAGCTTCCGGGTGGCGGACGGCAACGCGATGGAGCAGGTCCTGCGGCACGCCCTGCGACTGACCGACGCCTGGAACCGGTGCGGCGACACCTTCCGGGTGCTGCTGCACGGCTGCGACGAGGTTCGCGCCGCGCGGGCCTTTCGGCGCCTGGACGTGAAGCCCAGCGAACTCACCCTGGCCAGCCGCCGGGACGTCCTGGTGGGAACCGCCGAACCCACAGCCGGCACCCCCAGCGAAAGCGACCGCACCACGCCATGACCTCCACACGCGTCTCCGCTCCCCCAACGGCCGCACGGCCGGACGATGTCACGGCCGTGCAGGGAGCCCGCTGGGTCACCGCCGCGTGGCTGACCATCGGAGCCCTCAACTACGGTTACGCGCTGCTGCTGACGCGGTTGCTGGACGTGGACGACTTCGCGACCTTCGCCGCGGGACAGGGACTGGTGCTGTGCGCGGCGACCATCGCTCTCGTCGCCATCCCCTGGGTGCTGGCTCAGGCCCTGGCACGCGCGCGTTCGGAGTCCGAACGCGGCGATGCCGTGAGGTTCTCCGTGGTGATCGCGGTGACCGGCGGCGTACTGGCCGGCGCTGTGGTCGCCCTCGTGGCCACGCGGTTCGCCGGCGCGGCCACGGTCGCCGCGCTCGGCGTCGTCACTCTGCTGATCTACGTCACGCGGGTCAGCGGTGGCTGGCTCCAGGGCACCGAACGGATGCGGACCCTGGCAGGCGTCCTCACCGGTGAGGCGGCCCTGAAGGTCGGCGTCGGCCTGTTCCTCGTCTCGGTGCTGGGGCTCGGTGCCACCGGCGCCCTGGCAGCGTTCGGGATCGCGGCGCTCCCCCTCCTGATCTGGTGGCCCTACCGGATGACCCGCGGCGGCGGGCGGTGGGCCCAGGCACGGGGCAACCGCGACCTGTGGCGCCGCGCGATCGAACTGGGCACCGTGCAGAGCCTGGTGGCCCTGATGGCCACCATCGACCTGGTCCTGGTCACGCTGCTTCCGGCCGGCGCGGCCGCCACCGCGAGCTATCAGGCGAGCGTGATGATGGGCCGGGCGCCGCTCTTCCTGGCCAGCGCCGTCTCCGTGGCCTTCTTCCCCGCGCTGTCCCGGCGCCGTATGGGAACACCGCTGGCCGCGAACGCCATGCGGATGTATCTCATCGTCGCCCTCCCGGTCGCGGCCGTCTACGCCACCACCCCGCCGGCGGTACTCGACGTGATCTTCCCGGCGGACTACGGCATGTTGAGCAGGCTCGTCATGTTCACCGCGGTGTCGGGGTTCGCCATCGGCGGCATCAACCTCGTCTCCACTTTCTTCCAGGCCGTCAACGACCAGTCCTGCCAGTCCCGTCAGGCCGTCGGAGTGCTGCTGTTCGTCGCGGGCCTGGTGATCGGCTGGCGGGCCGGAGGCGTACTCGGACTGGCGATCGGCGGCTGCTGCGGTGCTGTGGCGGCGCTGCTGCTGCTGGTGCGTCTTCTGGTGCGCAGGCAGGGATTCCGCGTGTTCGCGCAACTGCCGCTGGTCGAGCCGCTCCTCGTCACCTGCGTGCTCGTGGCACTGCGTCCGGTTCCCGCGGCGTGGCTGGTCGCCGCGACGGCCACCGGAATCCTGGCGGCCGTGCGCTTCCTCGGCCACCGGGCGACGGCCACAGCGCCCGGGGTGTCGGAGGGTTCGGGACCCCGGCAGGGCACTCCGGCACAGGCCGCTGGAGCGGCCGGTGTCAGCGCGGGCGCCGACCGTGATCCCGGCGGGGACGGCCCACGCCCCGGTGCCGTACGCCTCCGCGAGGACACCGCTTGCGCCCGGCTTCTCCTCGACGCCGTGTGGCGCCATGACGTCAGGACCGCGGGCGAGGACGAACTGCGGAGCGCGCTGGCGGTCGCCCGTGACAGCAACACCGAAGCCCTCCTCGCCCGGTGCTATCCGCGCCAACTGGCCGAGACCGTGGCCGAGGTGGAGCAGCGCGACGTGGCCTTCCGAAGCGGTGTGCGCGAGGCGACCGAGCTGCTGCTGGCCGTGGGAATCCCGAGTGTCCTGATCAAGGCGGACGGGCCGGGCGAGCACGTGGGCGGCGACTTCGATCTGGTGGTCCCCGACGGCCGGTGGGCAGCGGCGGCCGACGCCCTATCCGGCTGGTCCGTGCGCCGCGACCGGTACTGGCTGGAGCGTTCGACCAAGGTGCTGCTGTGGCCGCGGAGCGGACCGGCCGCCCACCTGCACGCTTCCGTGTGCTGGTTCGGCGTTCCGGTGATGGCCAACGACCGGCTGTTCGCCCGCGCGCTGACCGCGGACGACCGGCCCTGGCTGGAGCCCCGCCCCGCCGACCGGCTGCGCATCTGGCTGGCCCACGCGCTCTTCCAGAACCTGTCCTTCGAGCTGTCGGAGCTCCTTGCCATCAGGCCGCTGTTGCGGCCGGACGTGATGGCGGAGGCCTGGTGGGAGTCGGCCCGGGAAGGCTGGGGCACCGCCCACAGCCAAGCCCTGGCCACCGCCATGGAGGCCGTCCGACGGCTCGACCGGGGTGAGTTCGTCTCCCTGCCCGTTCCCCTGCCGACCCGGGTCTCGCTTCACGTGGCGGTGGAGCACACCCCCCGTCTGCTGCGCGAGGGCCGCATCGAAGGCGCCGTCCGAGAGGCCGCGCTCAGGATCCCGCTGTACGTGACGAAGAGCCGAAAGGCGGGCGCCTCATGACCGGCCCGCAGCACTCCGCACCTCGCCTCCCGACCCCCGGCCGACTGCTGGTGGCGGTGTCCGGCCCCGACGATTCCGGCAAGACCACGCTGGTGGACCAGGTCGTGGCGACGCTGCGGCAGCGGGGCTGCACGGTCACGAGGACCTACTGCTACGGCTGCGTGATGTGCCGCCGCTTCCCGGGACGACCCCGATCCGGGCGCCCGACGGGCCCGTCGTCGCAGCCGGGAACCTGGTTCGACGCCGTCCATGCCCGCGTCGACGCGTCCGAGACCGCCCTGCGGCTGGCCGGCGCCCGGATGCGGGCCACCGTGCGCCGCCTGGCACTGCGCCGTCCGAGCGTGATCCTCACCGACCGGGGACCGCTCGACTCGCTGGCCAAGTTCGATCCCCCGGCGGGCTCCCGGACCGCCGCGCTCTTCCGCCGCCTGGCCGGCGCGTACGACATGACGCTGCTGCTCCAGAGTCATGCCGTCGAGGAGCCGGCGGGCGACGCTGCGGACGGGAGGGAACCAGGACGGCACTGGCAGGAACGCTATCGCCGCTGGGCGCGCTCCTCGGCCGACGTGGTCGGCCTCGACGCGCGCGCCACCACGCCCGCTCTTGCCGCGGACGCCGCCTTCCGGCTCATGGCGGCGCGCGGGAACGCGCTGCGTGAGCGGCAGACCCACGCCGACTCCCCCGACGGGCCCGCAACACCCTCGCGAAGGCGGGTGGTCCTCTCCGCCTTCGACACCGTCCAGAGCACCGACTACCGCGGCGGCGGATCGGTCGTGATCGACCATGTGGCCCGACGCCTGGCTCAGGAGTACGACGTCACCGTCGTCACCGCGGCCCGCCACGGCGGAACACAGGTGCGCGACGGGCTGCGGTACCGCTTCGTACCCGTCTGCCGGGCCGGTCCGCGGGCCGCCCAGCTGCTGTTCCAGGCGGTGCTTCCCCTCGTCGCCCGGAGGGTCCCGCACGACGTGTGGCTGGAGAACTTCACTCCCCCGTTCACCACGGGTCTGCTGCCCCTCTTCGCCCGGAAGCCCGTCATCGGGATCAACCAGTGCCGGTGCAGCGACGCCACCTGGCGGAAGTACCACATCCCCGTCTTCCCCATCGAACGCCGTGCCCTGCGCCGCTACCGGGACCTGGTCGTCCTCAACCAGGCGGATGCCGCCGACCTCCGGCGGCACAGTCCGAAGGCGGCGGTACACCTGATCGAGAACGGTGTGGACCAACGGCACGTCGAGGAGGACGAGTTCGGCGGCGGTGGAAGCATCCTCTTCCTGGGCCGGGTCGACGTGAAGCTCAAGGGACTCGACCTGCTGCTGGCGGCGTACGCGGCGGCTGCCCCGCCCCTGCCGCTGTGCATCGTCGGACACGGCACGGCGGCCGAGGAGCGCAGGGTGGAGTCACTGCTCGCCCGAACGGGCGGGAACGTCCGCCGACTCGGCTTCGTCGCCTCGGAACGCAAGGAGCAACTGCTCAGGGAGAGCGCCTTCATGGTCATGCCCTCGCGCAGCGAGGCGTTCGGGCTCGTCGCGCTCGAGAGCATGGCCCACGGCAAACCGGTGCTCCACTTCGACCTGCCCTCCCTGGACTGGATGGAGGGCAAGGGGACCATCGGCGTTCCCTGCTTCGACGTCGACCGGATGGCCGAGGAGATCGGCCGGCTCGCCGCGGACGCGGACCTCCGCCGTGCGCTGGGCCGTCAGGCGTACGCGGCGGCACGGCACTACACGTGGGAGGCGATGGCCGACCGGTACCTGACCACGGTGCGCGACGTACTCGCGTCGTCCGCCACGGCCCGAAGTTCTCAGCGCGGGAGGTGATCGTCCATGACCGCTGATCTGCTCACCACCGCAGTGGTGAAGGGGGTTCCCCTGGTGGTGCTCTCACCCCACCTCGACGACGCGGTGCTGTCGTGCGGGGCACTGATGGCGCACGCCCGGCAGCATGTGCCCGTCACCGTCGTCACGCTGTTCACGACGGGTGCCCCGCCGCCGTACACCCTGTCCGCTCGCCGTTTCCTGCACCTGTCCGGGATGCGTGACGCCGAGGAGCTGTACGCCGCTCGCCGCGCCGAGGACCGGGAGGTGCTCACGGCGATGGGCATCACCTGGCGGCACGTGGGCCTCACGGAGGGGCTCTTCCGCCGCAAGACCCTGCGCGGAAGCCGGGCCGCCCGCGGTCCGAGCCGGCTGCTGCCCGAGCGCGACCACGTCTATCCCGCCTACCGCCGGCATCTCGCCGCCGGCCGCATCTCGCCCCACGACAGCGACCTGTTGCGCACGCTCACCCGCACCGTCAGGTCGCTCGCCGCCCCGGACCCGTCGGGCGGGGCCGGGCCCCTGCTGCTGGCGCCGCTCGCCATCGGCGGGCACGCCGATCATCTGCTGGTCAGGACGGCGGCCGAGACGAGCCGACGCCACGTCGTCTACTACGGCGACTTCCCCTACATCCGGCACGAGGCGGTGGACACCGACTTCGTACGCCGCAACGGCCTGGACGGAGAGGTCACCTGGACCACGGGACTGGGCGCCAAGTCCGCCCCGATCCTCGGCTACCGCACACAGTCCCGGGCCATGTTCCCCGGCGGGCACGTCCCGCTCGCCCCCGAGCTCTACCTCTTCAACGAGATCCCCTCATGACCACCCTCGAGGCACGCCGTGTGCAGACCACGCCGCGACCGGTTCGCCGGGGCGTGCCGACGAGCGTCCTGGCAGTCGGCGTCTTCCTGCTGACCGCGGCGCTGCGGCTGGTGAACGTGGGCCGTTCCGCGGACGTCTTCGTCGACGAACTGATCTACCGGCAGCTCGGCGTCAGCGCCGCGCAGGGCGGTTTCCCACGCACCTCCGAGGGCCTCTTCTTCCTGCATCCCCCCGGCTACTTCTACGTGGAGGCGGGCTGGGGCAAGCTCATCGGCATCAGCCCCGACCTGATCACCGGCGTGTACCAGGCCCGCTCGGTGAACGTCTTCCTCGGAGCCGTGACGGCGGTCCTGGTGCTGCTGCTGGTCAGCAGGGCCGGGTCCCGCACCGCCGGTGTCGTGGCCGCCCTGCTGTTCGCCCTGGACCCGTACATCATCCGGCAGAACGACCGGGTGATGCTGGACACCCAGACCGTGCTGTTCGTGCTGGCCGGATACCTGGTGCTGCTGACGCCGGCCCGCGAGCCGTTGCCCGGGAGGCGACATCTCAGGGCCGCGGCGGCGGGGCTGCTCTTCGGGCTGGCGCTGCTGACGAAGGACCACTCGGCGCTCATCAGCGTGCTGCCGCTGATCCTCGCGCTGATCCTCGGCTGGGGACCTCCCCGACGGCTGCTGCTCACCACGCTCGGGGCCGCCGTCGTGCCGTACGGCGTGTACGTGGGCCTGGTCTGCCTCTACGGTCACGCGGCCCCGTTCTGGTACGACAAGAGCCACGGTGCCGCCCGCCTGATCGGGATCGTCCAGGAGTCCGGGTTCCACGCCGCCGGGACTCCGTCACTGACCAGCCGGCTCGTCGACCAGGTGACGACGTTCGCCTCGACCTACGCGCTCCTGCTCCTCGGCCCGGTCGCTCTGGTGATCCTGCTGCGTCGCAAGGACCCCGTGCTCAGGATGCTGGCCCTGTTCCACCTGTGCGCCGGACTCACCCTGGCCTTCGCGCTCGCCCACGGCACGCTGGAGGAGCAGGCGCTCTACCTGCTCATCGTGCCCACCGTGGTGGTGCTGGGCGCCGCACTGGGCGTGGAGATGGAGCGCTTCCGGCACCTGGACGGCCGCCGGGTGCTGCGCAACGTGCTGCTCGTCTCCCTCGTCGGTTTCCTCACCGCGACCGTCACCTTCTCGGGCATCTCCTACGCCAAGGTGCACACCGGACGCGACGACGGGTACGCCCATTTGCGCGCCTACATGGACAAGCACGTTCCCGTGGGCAGCGCGGTCATCGCGGCCGACGGCGGGGCCAGTGGCGGCGTCTCCTCGTGGGCGCTGCGGGACAAGTACGTCATGGGCGACTGGGTCACGCCCGCGGCCAGGACCCGGGCGTACGCCCGCTATCTGGTCGTCCCCTGGAAGGTGATCGATCAGGGGTACGGCACGATGGACGCCCGCACGGCCCGGCGCCTCGCGGCCGACGGCCATCTGGTCTTCGCCTTCCACGGGCGCTCCTACGGCACGCTCGCGCTGTACAAGCTGCCGCTGCCCGACAAGGCGTACCTCCGGTTCCGGGCACAGGCCCACGGCCTGCGAACGGGGGCCGACCATGGTCCGTGACCGCCGTCCTCGTGTTCTGCTCCTCACCAGCGGCCCGCTCGACGGGGGGCGGGGAGGCGACACCGATCTCGCGATGGCACTCGCCCAGGGCATCGCGGAGGTGCGCTACCTCTGGTTCCGCAGGTGGCCCGGGCTGGACGAGACGGTGCGGGACCTGCCGGGGCGGCCCGTCCCCCTCCTGTCCCGCGATGGTGTCCCCCGTCTGCCGGTGCGGGTCCAGGCGGCGGTCGCCGGGTGCGCACTCACCCGGCGGTGCGACCTCGTGCACGCCGTCATGACCATCGGCAGCAGCTTTCCCCCCTTCTCCCGCGTCTGGTCGAGGCTTGTCGGCGACACACCGGTGCTGCACACCGTTCCCGGCGTGATGAACCCCGCGTTTCTGACGCGGTCACGCCCGCTGGGGCGCACTGTGGCGCTGTCGGAGACCACCGCGGCGCAGCTGCGCACCGCGGGCTTCGGGGAGGTCCGGGTCGTCCGGCCCGTCGTCCGGCTGGACGAGTGGCCCCTGCGGCCCCGGCCGGTCTCGGACCGGCCGACCGTGCTGGTCACCGGTCATCACGACCGAGGGGGCGGCGCCGAGGAGGCGATCGCCTCGGCCGCGGTCGCCGCTCGTGCGGGAGCCCGCTTCCGGCTGGTCCTCGCGCTGCGCGACCGGCCGGGACAGGACACCCGCGCGCTGGAGGAGGAACTGCGCGCCCAGGCCGCCCGCCAGGGCCTTGCGGAGACCGAAGTGCTCGGAAACGGCTCGGACATGCACGGCCTCCTGGCATCCTCGGACGTTCTCCTCTACGTGCCCCGGGCCCTCGGCGGCAAGGCGGACGTTCCGCTCACCGTGCTCCAGGCTCTCGCCACGGGGCGCCCCGTCGTGCTGAGCGAGCTGCCGCAGTTCGAGTCCCTGCGCGGCACCGTGCTGCCGGCCGCCCCGGGCGACTGCGAGCGGACCGGCCGTCTGCTGCGGCAGCTGCTGGACCGGCCCCGGTGCTGGCAGGAGCTGGCGCAGCGGGGCCGCGTGACGGTCGAGGAGCGTTTCGGCGTGGCGCGGTTCGCGGCTCAGTACTCGCGCCTGTACGAGGAGTTGCTGCGATGACGGACCACACGTCCGGCGACGTGGTCAGGCGTTCGCACGTGCGCCGGTGGGTCGTCTACGCGGTGGTGGCCGCAGTCGTCGCCGCGGTGGTCTCCTTCGTCCGTCTCGACAACCCCGGTGATCCCCATGAGCGGTACTTCTTCGGCACCCTGCAGACGAGCCCGCGCACCGCCCGGGCGGACGAGGCACGTGGCATGCGAGTGGCCCATATGACGGTGTACTGGGACCGGTTCGAACCGGTCCCCGGGCAGGTGGACCAGCACTACGTCGCCGCGCTCAGGCGGAAGCTGCGGATGTTCCGGGACGCGGGCCTGCATGTGGAGGCGGGCGTGGGCCTCAACAACCCGCCGCCCTGGCTGAGCAGCAGGTATCCGCAGGACGCCTTCACCGACCAGGGCGGCGCGCGCTTCACCTCCGGTCCGAACCTGGTGTTCAGCCAGGAGATCCGCAACGAGGTGGAGGGCTATCTGCGACGGCTGGACCAGGAGATCGGTCTGGCCGACTTCTGGGCGATACGCATCGGCGTGAACAACGCCGGGGAGTTCACCTACCCGCCCCCGGCCCCGAGCACCCGGGGCGCGAAGTCGTACTGGGCCTTCGACCGGCATGCGCAGGCGAGCGGGGCGGATCCCGGCCGGCCCGCGACCGTTCCGCCGAACCCCTATCCGGGCTGGCGTCCGGGGCAATCGACCTACCACGGGGCGCCCTTCACCCAGGGCCAGGTGTCCCGGTGGTACGGCTGGTATCTCTCCGCCCTCGCCGACGCGGTGAACTGGCAGACCGGGCAGTACGAGGCCCTGGGCTACCACGGACTCCTGCTGGTGCTGATCCCCGGCGGCGGGTTCTATCCGAGCGACCTGTCCGCGGCCGTCCGCGCCCACCTCGGCGAGACGGCCGCCGGGGGGCTCATCAGCCGAGGCGCCGGCTTCTTCCGCACCGTCGGGCTGATCCAGCACCGGCGCACCGTGCAACTGGTCTCCACCGCGCTGGTTGACGGTTCGGGCACGCCCCGGAACAACGCCTGCCGGCCCTCGGACGGCACCGTCGTCCCGGACGCCGTCGCCCCGGGCGCCGAGGCCCGGGTGCGAGCGTGGTCGTCGGTGCGGTGGATCTCCCGGATCGCCGCGCGCGAGGACTTCCCCATCAGCGGGGAGAGCGCGGGACCCCATGTGGCCGCCTACTACCCGGGCGTCATGACCGATGCCGCACGCCAGCTGAAGTCCTGCGGGCTCACCGGACTGATGTGGGCCTTCGACCACAACCTGTACGACGGCACTCCCGGATCCTCACTCGGGGACTACGCCTCGGTGATCGCGAAGCTGCAGAAAGGAGCCGCACCATGACGGTGACCGTGCTCACCCCGGACCGCCTCGGCGCCGCGGACATCGCCGCGTGGAAGGCTCTGCAGCAAGCCACTCCGGCCCTCGCCAGCCCCTTCCTGTCGCCGCAGTTCACCCTGGCCGTCGGCCGGCACCGGCCCACAGCCCGCGTCGCCGTGCTCTCGGAGGGGTCCGTGCCGGTGGGCTATTTCCCGTACGAGCACCACAGGCTGGGACTCGGGCTGCCCATCGGCAGCGGCCTGTGCGACGTGCAGGGACTGGTGCACGCGCCGGGGCTGGACTGGGACGTCCGGGCGCTGCTGCGGGCCTGCGGACTGCGCCTGTGGCGGTACGACCACCTCACCACCGGCCAGAGGCCCTTCGACAGCGGCGTGGTGCGCAGGTCCGTGTCACCGGTCATCGACCTGGCGTCCGGCTACGAGGCCTACGCCGGGGATCTGCGCGGCAGGTCGCCGGCCCGGATGAGGCAACTGGAGGCGAAGGAACGCCGGTTGACGCGCAGTCTGGGCGAGACGTCGCTGGTGTTCGAAGAGGCCGCGCTCGAACGCCTCGACACGCTCATACGCTGGAAGTCGGCGCAGTACCGGGCGAAGGGGCAGGTGGACCTGTTCGCGAAACCCTCGGTCGTGGCCCTGCTGCGCGGGCTCATGAGCACCAGGTCGGCCACCTGCACCGGCACGCTGTCCACGCTGTACGCGGGCGACCGGCCCGTCGCCATGCACTTCGGTCTGCGCTCCGGGCGCGTGCTCCAGTACTGGTTCCCCGCCTACGACCCCGAGGCGGCGCGCTTCTCGCCGGGCATCCTCCTCCTGCTGCGCATGGCCGAGGCCGCGGCGGCGCGGGGCCTCGAGCGCCTCGATCTGGGCAAGGGGGACGAGCGCTACAAACAGGAGATGAAGACCGGCGACCTGCCTCTGGGCGAGGGGTGGGTGACCCTGGGCACCCTGCCGGCCGCGCTTCGGCGTGCCCAGATGGCGTCGGGGCAGAAGGTGCGAGCGATGGTGGCCGGGAGTCCCGCACTGCGCCGGATCGCGCTCAGGGCCGTCAACACCCGTCAGCCGGCCGTCCGGTGACCATGGCGCGGGCCAGGCCCGGCATCACCCTTCCCTGAAGCGGATCACGCGCTTGACGGCCGTCCTGAGACCGCGGTCGACCGCGGAGACGGGAAGCCGTTCCCGGTAGTACCGGGGTGAGACGAAGAGGTCCGCGCCGAAGCCCTCCTTGAAGGCGGCGAGCGATGCCCCTTGCCGGGATCCGCCCATGTCGTATCGGAGGCAGCCGGCTGCGCACGCGTCGTCGATCGCCAGCCGGTGCAGCAGGTGATTGGCCCGGACAGGATGGGCCAGGTCCCGGTTCATGGCCGCGTGCCAGAATTTGGCGTGCTGACCGTGGCGCAGGACGACGATCGCCGCGGTGGGCTCCCCGGCGCGGCGGGCCATCCAGATCGCGCACGACTCCCCGAGCAGGTCGGAGACTGCTTCCAGCTGTTCCCTCGGAAACGCGCGCTTCCTGCGCCACCGGGCGAGCGCCAGCGGCTCGTGCTGCCGCGCGGCCCAGCGCACGATCGACTGCTCGAACAACTGGTAGAACTCCGGAACCAGCCGACCGGTACGGTTCACCTCCACTTCGACGTCGGAGCGTTCGGCCCGGCGCACCCCACGCCGAACGCCCCGGTGGAAGCGTCGTTCCCAGACCTCGCCGAACCCGCCCTCCAGGTCGAGTACATGAACGGTGTGCCGGTCTTCCTGGAAGCCCGCGGGTACGGCGCCTGCCCACACCTCGGAGTCCTCGGGACGCAGTCGCAGACCGACCCGCAGGGCCGGCAGCCGCGCCAGGTCGTCGAAGACCGCCCGGGCCTCCCGTGGGCCGACTCCCCCGGAGGAGACCGGCCCACCGGTGCCCCACCCTCCCGGCCAGGACTCCTGCGCTGTCAGCGAGGGCGGCCGCCGGCGCCTGGTCACCAGGGGAAGCACGAGCCGGCTGCCGTTCTCGAACTCGTACAACCGGCTGGCATCCCGGAACGGACCCGTCGCGCACACGCAGTCGAGCCACGCCGGAGTCTGGGTGACGTGGGTCGCCGCATCCGTGCGGGCGAGCGTCCACCAGGTCTCCCGCGGCACCGGAGTCGTCACCTGCGCGGGCCCGGCCGAGGTGTTGATCAGGAATACAGCGGGTGCGTTCACGGCGTTTCCTGCCCGGCGGTGAGGCCTGCGACGGCCGGTTCGCGGATCGGGGGCGACCTGCCTGGATCAATGAGCCTAGCCCGCACGAACAACCGGGGCATCTCGGGCGATCATTCCGGGCTCGCCCGTGTCACGGTACGTACATTTACGTCGTACATTCGTCGCGAGGTGTTCGCCGTGCGGTGAGGAGACAGGACGATGGTCAAATCCACCGGGTCCGATCCGGCCCGGCGCGCCAGCGACCGGGGCCGCTACGGCCGGCTGAGCCGGGAGCGGGTGCTGGCCGGCGCTCTGGAGCTGGTGGACCGCGAGGGCCTGTCGGCGCTGAGCATGCGGCGGCTGGGCGCCGAGCTCGACGTGGAGGCGATGGCCCTGTACCGGTACGCGGCCGGCAAGGACGCCCTGCTGGACGGGCTGGTGGAGGCCCTGTACCTGGAGCTGGCGGAAAGACTGGCCGCGGGGCCCGGCGCGAACGCCGACGCCGCCTCCTGGCGCACCGAACTCCACCGCATCGCCCGCGCCACGTACGAGGTGTGCATGGCGCATCCCCATGTGGTCCCGTTGCTCACCACGCGCATGCTGGCGGTGCCCCTGGCCCGCCGTCCGCTGGCCGTCCTGAAGGACCACGAGCGGGTGCTCGACCTGCTGCGGCGGGCGGGCCTCGACGACGCCGGTACGGCCGACCTCTTCCGGGCCTTCACCGCCTGGCTGCTCGGGTACCTGTCCGTCGAGCTGCGGCCGATGGTCGACAACCCCGACGAGGAGGACCCCGCGTTCCGCCTCGGCCTGCACCGCATGCCGCCCCAGGACCTGCCGGAACTGCGGCGGACCGCCCCGGCGCTGTCCGAGCAGGGCGGAGCCGAGGGACTGGCCGTCGGCCTGGACGCCCTGCTCGACCGGTTCACGCGGGCCGCGGAGGAACAGGCCTCGCCATGACGGACCGGACGGCTCGCACCGAGGGGTGCGGGCCGACGGCAGGAACGTGCCGGGCGCCGATCACACACGACCCGCCGCCGTTGCACACCTCCGGCCTAACGTAGGAGGAGATCACCACACGCCCGGGAGCTCCCATGGCCGGTAGCCGTCGCAAGAGATCCGTCGAAGCCGTCGATGCCATCGAGCCGCCGGGCAACCTCGACGTGGTGGCCGGTGTGGTGTCGGTGACGGTGCTGGTGGAGGTGCTCAGCAACCTGTCCGGGTCCGAGGTGTGGCTGCTCGGGCTGCTGGTGTTCCTGCCGGGTACGGCCTCGGCGCTGTGCACGGTGGTGCAGACCGCGTTCGTCGCCGCCTGGACCGCCCTGGCCGTCACCGCCACGGTGGTGGTGCGGGCCCCACTCGACGGGCACTGGCTCGACCGTGTGCTGCTCGTCCTGTTCACCCTCACCCTGGGCGGGATCTCGGTCTACGCCTGCCACCGCCGCGTCGGACGCGAGCGCGAGATGCTGCGGCTGCGCTCCACCGCCGCCGCCATGCAGCGGCACATCCTGCACCCCCTGCCCCTGGTCACCGACGACGTCCTGGTCAACGGCGTCTACGAACCCGTCCAGGAGGACCGCCTCGTGGGCGGGGACATCTACGACGTCGTCGCCTCGCCCTTCGGCACGCGGGTGCTGATCGGCGATGTGCAGGGCAAGGGCCTGGCCGCCGTCGGCGCCGCCTTCGCCGTCATCGGCGCCTTCCGCGAGGCCGCCCACCGCGAACCGACTCTCACCGCGCTCGTGGACGCCCTGGACGCCGCCGTCGTACGCCACAACTCCTATGCCGAGCAGACCGGCGAGGACGAGCGGTTCGTCACCGCCCTCATCCTCGGCATCGACGCGGAGGATGAGGCGCAGGTGGTCAACTGCGGGCATGTCCCGCCCCTGCTGATGCACGACGGTCTCGTCACCACGCCGGCCCTCGACACGGGCGTCCCCCTCGGTCTGGCCGAACTCGCCGTGGAACCGACCATCGTCGACTGGTTCGACTTCCGGGCCGGCTCCACCCTGCTGCTGAGCACCGACGGCCTGACGGAGACACGGGCCGACGACGGCACCTTCTACCCGCTCGACGAACGCCTGTCGAAGCACCTCGGCCTCTCCCCCACCGAACTGCCCCGCGCCCTGTACGAGGACGCCCTCGCCTTCAGCGGCGACGACCGCAGACAGGACGACATCGCCATCCTCACCGTCCGCCGCGCGACCCACCTCTGAACGGACGCCCACGGACGCCCACTCGAATCCCGCTCGACTTCCCGAGGGCGCCTGACACCCTTGGTCATGAGCATCACTAGGCTTGGCACCTGAGACAACCATTCGGTCGTCCCGACGGGAGGAGTGCCCCGAGGGCCGGCCGAGGTCGCCGATGCCAGGGTCCGCTCCCCGGGCTGCGGTGATCTTCCTGACCAGGAGGACCCTCCCGCATGTTCCGACGTATTGGCAATGTCGTCGTCCGACATCCCGTCTGGACGATCGTGGCATGGCTGATCGCCGCGGTGGCGATCGTCGCCACCGCTCCGAGCCTGCCGTCCAGCAGTGACGAGAGCAGCTTTCTGCCGAAGAGTTACGAGTCGATCAAAGCCGCGGACCTCCAGGCGAAGGCGTTCCCCAGCGCCTTCACGCCGTCCGCGATCGCGCTGTACCAGCGCACCGACGGCGGCAAGCTGACCGCCGCCGACCAGCAGGACGTCGTCCGGATCACCAAAGAGCTGGGCGACAAGCACATCGACCAGGTACAGAAGGTCGTCCCCGGCCGGCCGTCCCAGGACGGCCGGTACACCATGACCCTGGTCCAGATGGACAGCAAGAACGCCGGCCAGCCCAAACAGGCCGACGCGGCCAAGGTGTTGCGCGACGACGTCAAGCAACTGGTCAAGGGAACCGACCTGGAGGTCAAACTGGGCGGCTCCGCCGCGCAGGCACTCGACCAACAGGACTCGTCCAAGCGCGGCGAGGCACTGATCGGCATCGGCACGTTCGTGATCATTCTGGTGACGCTGCTGATCATCTTCCGGGCGCCGATCCTGGCCGTCCTGCCGCTGTTCCTGATCGGCCTGGTGTCCGCCATCGCCAACGGGCTGATCGCCTACGCCACCAAGCTGTTCGACCTCCAGGCCAACAGCTCCATCTCGTCGATCCTGATCGTCGTGCTGTTCGGCGTGGGCACGGACTACTTCCTGTTCCTGATGTTCCGCTACCGCGAACGGCTGCGAGCCGGCGACGAACCGAAGCAGGCCATGATCAACGCGGTCGCGCGGGTCGGTGAGGCCATCGCCTCGGCCGCCGGCGCGGTCATCATCGCCTTCTTCGCGCTGGTGCTGTCGACGCTGGGCTTCCTCAAGCAGATGGGCCCGGCGCTCGCCATCGCGGTCACCGTCACCCTGCTCGCCGCCCTGACCCTGATCCCGGCGGTGGTCTCGCTGATCGGGCCCAAGGTGTTCTGGCCGTCGAAGTCCTGGCAGCGCGAACCGGAGAACGCCCGGTTCGCCGCGCTGGGGCGCGGGGTGGAACGCCGTCCGGCACTGACCGCAGCGGTCTCCGGTCTCGTCCTGGTCGCGCTGTCGCTCGGCACGCTCGGCTTCAACGCCACGTTCGACCTGGCCGCGGGCTCCATGCCCAAGACCAAGGAGTCCATGGTCGTCCAGGACGAGATGCAGAAGGCGTACTCGGCGGGCGCCGCCGCCCCCACCGACGTCTATCTCTCCAGCACCGACGGCAAGCCGCTGGACAAGGGCACCTTCGACGCGTACGCCAAGAAGCTCGGTGCCGTGGACGGCGTGGCGAACGCCCGGATGACACAGGTGAACAAGGCCGGCACCACGGCGGACTTCACCGTCACGCTCAAGTACGAGGCCTCCACGGACAAGGCGCTGAGCGCGGTGGGCAAGGTGCGCGACGTCGCGCACGCCGACGCTCCGGACGGCACGAAGGCCCTGGTCGGCGGCATGTCCTCGATCTACAAGGACATCGACGCGGCGGTCAATCACGACTACCGCACGGTCTTCCCCGTCGCCGCCCTGCTGATCATGCTGATCCTGGGTCTGCTGCTGCGCAGCGTGGTCGCCCCCTGGTACCTGATCGCCTCCGTCGGCCTCGGCTTCGGCGCCACGCTCGGCGCCACGGTGTGGATCTTCCAGGAGGCCCAGGGCAAGTCGGGGCTGATGTTCATGCTCCCGGTGATCATGTATCTCTTCGTGGTCGCCATCGGCACGGACTACAACATCCTGATGATCGCCCGGTTGCGCGAGGAGGCCCGCGAGGGCCGCGAACCGCGCGAGGCGGCCGGCATGGCGCTCAGGCACGCCGGTCCCACGGTGGCCGCGGCCGGCTTCATCCTGGCGGCCACGTTCGCCACGATGATGCTCGCGGGCAACGCGCTGCTCACGGAGATGGGCTTCGCGGTCTCCTTCGGCATCGCGGTCGCCGCCTTCGTGATGGCGATGTTCTTCACGCCGAGCCTCACCGCGCTCATCGGCCACGCGGCGTGGTGGCCCGGTCACGCGGACCGGGCGGAGCCGGCGGCGCTCTCCGGCGCCGGGCACCCCGACGCGCTGCCGGTCTCCGGTGACAGCAGGGACGCGGTCGGCCAGGACTCGGCGGGCCGGCGCGGCTAGCGTCCAGCCCACCGGCTGACACGGCCTCAGGGGCGGAGTCGGGCATCACCCGCGCGGTGGTGCCCGGCCGAGCGCGTCGTCGGCGTGTTCACCGAGTCGTCGGCCTACACACCGAGTCGTCGGCGTACTCACCGACCGGTCGGCGTGTACGCCGACCGGTCGGTACAGGTCCTCGGTCTCTCCAGGTCCGCGAGCACGACGAAGCCCCCGAACCCATGGGTTCGGGGGCTTTCGATGTCCTGCGACATCGTGACCGTCGGGACGACAGGATTTGAACCTGCGACCCCTTGACCCCCAGTCAAGTGCGCTACCAAGCTGCGCCACGTCCCGGTGCGCTTCACGCGGTGAACCGCGTGATCGCGCGAACAGCACTTTACCTCACGTGGGGGGCGGGGCCGAAAGGGGGCACCGGGCGCGCGACAATCGGCGTATGGGCAGCACATCCTCAGGAGAGCCGGTGGACGCGCGGGACCGGGACGGCGCGGGCCGGGCGCGCAACGCCCGGCCGAGGGACGGACTCGGGCGGCCGCTGCCCTACGGCGCGGCCGGTGTGGCACGGCAGCCCGAGGGGGTCGTGCGCACGCCGGAGGAGACCGTCGCCGAGGCACAGACGCTGCTGGCCGAGGGCAAGCCCTTCCACGCGCACGAGGTCTTCGAGGACGCCTGGAAGTCGGGCCCCGCGGAGGAGCGGGAGCTGTGGCGCGGACTCGCCCAGCTCGCCGTCGGCCTCACCCACTCCGCCCGCGGGAACGCCACGGGCGGCGCCCGGCTGCTGCGGCGGGGAGCCGGCGCCGTGTCGGCCTGGGCGGCGGACACGGAGCGCCGACAGCCGTACGGCATGGATCTGCCGGGGCTGTCCGCCTGGGCGCGGGAGTTGGCGGACGCGGTGGAGCGGGGCGGGGAGAGCGTCGACGCGGCGGAGCGGGCGCCCCGGCTTCGGGCGTAGGAGAACGTCGCGCGGCGCACCGGGAGCCGTTCCTCCCACCTGCCCGGACGCGGTGTCCGGACTGTCGGTGGCGTGCGGCAGACTCGGGGGGTGCGAAAGATTCATGTCATCGGTATCGGCGCGGGCGACCCCGACCAGCTCACCCTGCAGGCGGTCAAGGCGCTGCGGAGCACGGACGTGTTCTTCGTCCTGGGCAAGGGCGAGGTGAAGAGCGACCTCACTCGGCTCCGCCGGGACATGCTCGAGGCGCACATGCCCGAGGGGGCGTCGTACCGGATCGTCGAGGCCCGCGACCCGGAGCGGGACCGCGGGGCGGGCGGTGCGGCCTACTCCCCGGCCGTCGGGGACTGGCGCAGCGCCCGGGCCGCCATCTACGAGCGGCTGATCGCCGAGGAGCTGGGCGAGGGGCAGAGCGGCGCGTTCCTGGTCTGGGGCGACCCGGCGCTCTACGACAGCACGATCGCCATCCTGGAGGAGGTCCTGGAGCGCGGCGCCGTGGCCTTCGAGTACGACGTCGTACCGGGCATCAGCAGTGTCGCGGCGCTCGTCGCCCGGCACCGCACGGGCCTGAACCGGGTCGCCCGACCGGTCCAGATCACCACCGGGCGGCGGCTCTCCGAGGGCTTCCCGGAGGGCGTCGACGACGTGGTGGTGATGCTCGACGCCCACCAGGCCTTCCGGCGGTACGCGGACCAGGACATCGACATCTACTGGGGCGCGTACATCGGCACCCCCGACGAGATCCTCGTCTCCGGTCCGATCGCAGAGGCCGCTCCGCGGATCGAGCGGCTGCGGGCCGAGGCGCGCGAGCGCAAGGGCTGGATCATGGACACGTACCTGCTGCGGCGCCACCCCGGGGAACGGTAGTCCTCGAATCCGCCCGGACGGCAGGGTTGCTGGGCGGCCACCCGGGCGGACCGCCGCGCAGGCGCCGGTGGCCCGCCGCTGTGATCGTGACCTCGTGACAGTGGCCGACACGGGGTGGGCGCCCGGTCCCCTCGCCGGGTCACGGCGAGTCGAGCCGCAGCCACTCCAGGACCTGCGCCACGTCCGTCGCCACGCTCACTCCCTCGGGCAGCGGCGGACGGGCCACCATCACGACCGGCAGACGCAGCCGGCGGGCCGCCGTCAGCTTGGCGGCCGTGGCCTGTCCCCCGCTGTCCTTGGTCACCAGGACGTCGATCAGGTACTCGCGCAGCAGCGTCAGCTCGTCGGTCACGGTGAACGGGCCGCGGGCCAGCAGGACTTCGGTGTGGGGGGGCATGGGGGGTTCGGGGGGATCGACCGAGCGCACCACGAAGTGGCGGTCCGCCAGGTGGGCGAAGCGGGCCAGGCCCATACGTCCCGTGGTCAGGAACACCCGGGGCCCGAAACGCGGCAGCAGGTCCACCGCCTCACTCAGGGACGCGACGGTGTGCCAGCGGTCCTCGGGGCCGGGCCGCCAGCCCGGGCGGCGCAGCACGACGGCCCGTACCCCGGTCGCCCCGGCCGCGTGTGCCGCGTTGGCGGTGATCTCCTCGGCGAACGGGTGGGTGGCGTCGACCAGCGCGTCCACGCGCTGCTCGCGCAGCCAGTCGGCCAGTCCCTCGGCACCGCCGAAACCTCCGACACGTACGTCCCCCGCCAGCGCCCCCGGCCGCGTCACGCGCCCCGCGAGTGAGGTGGTGACGCGCAGGCCTGGGCGGGTCGCCAGGGCGGCGGCGAGTTCACGGGCCTCGGCGGTGCCGCCGAGGATCAGGACGTGCGGGGACATGGGGTGAGCCTACGAGGCCCTCGGCCGGGAGCGGCGACCGGCGTCTCGGCGGGGTCCCGGGACGGGGGAGCCGGTGCGGCACCGTGCGGAACGACGTGCAGGGCGGCCCCAGGCGGGGCCGCCCTGCGTCCTGTGTGCCGCCGTCAGCCCTGGCGGGCCTTGAAGCGGGGGTCCTTCTTGTTGATCACGAAGACCGTGCCGCGCCTGCGGACCACCTGGGCGCCGGGCTTGGCCTTCAGCGAGCGCAGCGACTTGCGCACCTTCATCGTGCTGCCTTCCTCGTGCGGCCGTAGCGGCGCTCGAAGCGCTCGACTCGGCCGGCGGTGTCCAGGACCCGCTGGTTGCCGGTGTAGAAGGGGTGGCTGGCCGAGGAGATCTCGACGTCGATCAGCGGGTAGGTGTTGCCGTCCTGCCACTCGATCGTGCGCGGCGAGTCCGCGGTCGAGCGGGTCAGGAACGTGACGTCCGCGGCGCGGTCACGGAAGACGACGAGCCGGGAGTCGGGATGAATGCGGGGCTTCACGGGGTTTCCCTCCTTGGGAGCGGCCTGGGGCGGACGGTCTTCGTTCAGCGGGTCTCGCGGAACTCGACGTGCTGCCCGGCGACCGGGTCGTACTTGCGCAGAACCATCCGGTCGGGCTGGTTCTGACGGTTCTTGCGGGTCACGTAGGTGACGCCGGTTCCGGCCGTCGACCTCAGCGTGACGACGGGGCGCGCCTTGCTGCGAGCCATGGGGTCCTCCCTTCGCCCACGCCACGGATCTTTGATCCGAGCATGTCAATCACATGCGGTGTAACGCGGTACCCCCTCGCCGCATTCCCGGGTTCGGAGCGGCGATTTCAGCGCAGCAGGAGCTGGAGGCCGCCGATGATCGTCGCGGCGATGACCAGCTGCTCGAACAGACGCTGGTTGATCCGGTTCACAGCCCATTTTCCGAACAGCGCACCGGGTACGACGAACACCGCGAGCGCGGCGTCGAGGAGGAGCGAGCGGCCGTCGATCAGGCCGAGGCCCGCGCTGAAGGGCACCTTGGAGACGTTGACGATCAGGAAGAAGAACGCCGAGGTGCCGAGGAAGCCGAGCTTGCGGAAGCCCGCGGACAGCAGATACATCGACATCACCGGGCCGCCCGCGTTGGCGACCATGGTGGTGAAACCGCCGAGGACGCCGTACGAGCGGGCCTTGGCACGCCCGGCCCGGCTGCTCACCGAGTCCGGCTCCTCGTCCGCTTCGGCCGTGCGCCGGCGCCAGACCGTCACCCCCGCCATCAGCAGCAGGATCGCGCCGATCGACGTCCGCACGATGCCGTCGTCGGCCCACACCAGGAACAGGGTGCCGACCACCACGCCCGCGGCGACCGCCGGGAACAGGCGCCACAGGGTGGGCCAGTGGGCGTGCCGGCGGTAGGTGACGACGGCGAGGACGTCGCCGACGATCAGGACCGGCAGAAGCACGCCGGTGGACGCGCGGGCGGGCAGGACCGCGGCGAAGATGGCGAGGCTCACCGTGTTGGCCCCGCTCACGGCGGTCTTGGAGAAGCCGACGAGGAGGGCCGCGAAGGCCAGGGCGGCGAACTCCCAGCCGGTTATGTGCCAGAGCGTCATCGTGTTCATGCGGGGACCGATGCTATGTGCAGACAACCGGTCCTTGTAAGCACCGTCTCGGTGGGTGACCCTGTGCGTCTGTCTCGGCGTCGGCCGGGGGCCGCCACCCCCAGGCCCCCGCTTCGGCCCTGTACGGGCCTGGACCTCGAAACGCCGGACAGGCTGAGAGGGAAGTCCCGCAGACGCAGCTGGAGGAGACATGGCCGACGCCCGCGAGCACGTCGTGACGGGAAGTCGCGGATCGATCCGGGTCCGTGAGTGGCCGGCGCCGCGGCCCCGGTACGTCGCCCTGGTCGTGCACGGGTACGGGGAGCACATCGGCCGGTACGAGGAGCTGGCGGACGTGCTGGTGGGGCACGGGGCGGCCGTGTTCGGGCCCGATCACATGGGGCACGGCAGGTCGGCGGGTGAGCGCGTGCTGATCGAGGACTTCGAGGAGGTCGTCGGCGACCTGCACGCCGTGGCCGAGCCGGCGCGGAGGACGTACCCCGGTGTGCCGGTCGTGGTCGTCGGGCACTCCATGGGCGGGCTGATCGCGGCCCGCTACGCCCAGCGCCACGGCGACCGGCTCGCCGCCCTGGTGCTCTCGGGGCCGGTGATCGGCGCCTGGGAGCTGCCCGGGCGGCTGCTCGCCCTCGACGAGATCCCGGACACGCCGATCAGTCCGGCCGCGCTGTCCCGGGACCCGGCGGTCGGGGCGGCGTACGCGGCGGATCCGCTGGTGTGGCACGGGCCGATGAAGCGGCCGACGGTCGAGGCGTTCGCCCGCACCCTGGCGACCGTGGCCGAGGGCGGCGACGTCGGCCGGCTCCCGCTGCTGTGGCTGCACGGCGACGACGACCGGCTCGTGCCGCTCTCCGGGAGCCGCGTCGGGATCGAGGCGCTGGGCGGCGGCCGTCACACCGAGCGGATCTACCGCGGCGCCCGGCACGAGGTCTTCCACGAGACCGACAGGGCGCGGGTGTTCGCGGATCTGACGCGGTTCCTCGACGGGGTGCTCGGCGGCCCGGAAGGCTGAGCCGGACGTGGTACGTGGTGTTTGCACGGGATGCGGCCGGGCACCCGGTTCAGGAGCCGTTGCGCGCTGCGACCTGCGAGGACGTACGCGGCACGGCCCCCTGTCGACATTGACGACACGAGGAGGAGCACTCCATGGCCGTGGTGAAGAGCACACTTCCCGAGCCCGCCCGCAAGGTGACCGGGGAGGCACTCCAGGACACCCTCGTGGATCTTCTCGGGCTCTCACTGATCGGGAAGCAGGCGCACTGGAACATCGTGGGGCCGCGTTTCCGCTCGATCCACCTGCAGCTCGACGAGGTCGTGGACACCGCCCGCGCCTATGCCGACACCGTGGCGGAGCGCTCCGCGGCGCTCGGTCTGCCGCCGGACGGCCGGCCGAAGACGATCGCGGCCGAATTCGGGCTGCCCGGCCCCGAGCAGGGCTGGGTGCGCGACACCGACGTCGTGCAGGTGATGGTGGAGGCGCTGGAGGCCGCGATCGGGCGGCTGCGCGAGCGCATCGCCGCGACCGACGAGCCCGACCCGGTCACCCAGGACCTGCTGATCGCGATCACCGCGGACCTGGAGAAGCAGCGGTGGATGTTCGAGGCGGAGAACTTCCCGAGCGAGAAGTGACCGGCCGGACCGGCCCGGAGAACTGACCGGCCGCCGGCGGCACCGACCGACCCGCGGCCGAAACAGGCACGTACCGAAAGGCGCACGCGATGACCGACGCCCTCGAACTCGACGCGCTGTGGGAGGAATTCCACCGCGTGGTGAACATGACCTCGCAGGAGCTGGCGGCCTGGCTGCGGGTGAGTGACGCCGACGAGCTGTCGGAGCCGCTGCCCGAACACGCGGGCACGCCGACCGGGCAGCACGTCCTGGCGATCCTGCAGAAGCGGCGCACCGACCTCACCGACGACGACATCCAGGTCATGCACGAGGTGGTCGAGACGGTGGAGGAACAGACCGACCTGGAGAACGAGCCCGCGGCCGAGGACACCCGGCGCAGGCACCTGCTGATGACGATCGGCCACGATCCGCTCAGGCCGTGAGGCGTACGTCGTGAGCGGGCAGAAGGACGTGGTGCGGGAGCTCGTGCGGGCCCACGGGCGGACGTTCGCCGAGGAGGCGGGCATCACGCTCAGGGACACCCCGCAGCCGCTGTACCGGCTGCTGGTCCTGGCCCTGCTGCTGAGCGCCCGCATCCGCGGGTCCATCGCCGTGGCCACCGCCCGGGAGCTGTACGGGGCGGGGCTGCGCGATCCGCGCCGGATGGCCGCCGCCGGATGGCAGCGCCGCGTCGACGCGCTGGGCCGCGGCGGCTACCGGCGCTACGACGAGCGCACCGCCACCCAACTCGGCGACGGCGCCGAGCTGTTGACCGAGCGCTGGGGCGGCGATCTGCGCCGGATGCGGAAGGCGGCGGACGGCGACGTCGCCGAACTGCGCCGTCTGCTGCAGGAGGTTCCGGGGCTGGGACCGGCCGGGGCCGACATCTTCCTGCGCGAGGTGCAGCGCGTGTGGCCGGAAGTGGCGCCGTTCCTCGACCGCAAGGCCCTCGACGGCGCCGCACGGCTGGGACTGCCCACCGACCCCGGCCGTCTGACGGCGCTCGCCGGGGACACCCAACCGGCGGTGCTCGCCGCCGCGTTGGTGCGGGCGGCGCTCGACAGGAAAGTGGCCGAGGACAGCCTGCGGCGCGCCGCCTGATCGCGACGCCCCGCACGCTGCCCGCCGTTCAGCCGAGCAGCCACCCCCCGTCGACGCTCAACTCCACCGCGTTCACCGACCTGTTGCGCAGCAGGAAGTCCACCGCGTCCACGACGTCCGCCATGGTGGCGAGCCGTCCGGTCGGGGTCCGGGCGCGCAGGCCGGCCAGCACCTCCTCCGGCTTGGCCCGCCAGTAGGGGCTGTCGCCGACGACGCCGGGGTGGACGGCGTTCACCCGGACCGGCGCGAGCTCCACGGCGAGGGTGTTCACCAGACCCCGTACGCCGGCGTTGACCGTGGCCACCGTCGTGGCCCCCGGATAGGGGCGCTCCTTGGCCTGACCGCCGAACACCACGATCGCGGAGTCGTCGGTCATGCGCGGGCGCAGGACGTGCACGACCTCGGTGTAGCCGACGAGCTTGAGGGTGACCAGGCGCAGGGCGGCGGAGATGTCGTAGTCGGTGGCGCGGTTCTCGTCGCGTGAGACGCCCGCGAGGACCAGGTGGTCGACGCGGCCGACGTCGGCCAGGGCCGCGGCGATGTCCCGGGGGCGGGACAGGTCGAGCGCGAGGCCGCGGGCGCCCACCTCCTTGGCGACGGCCTCGGCCCGGTCGGACTCGCGTCCGGTGAGGACGACCTCGTCGCCCCTGTCGGCGCGGAACCGGGCGAACAAGCGGCCGATGCCCGACGTGCCGCCGACGACCAGGACACTGCTCATGACTCCAGGGCCTTTCTCAGGTAGTCCCAGTCGCGGGTGAACCGGTAGGAGTGGCGCGTCGGCGGTTGCGGCGCCTGTGTCTCCAGCCAACGCAGTGCTCCGGTACCGGCGTTGGCGAAGCCGTGCACACAACCGGCGCCCGCCCAGGCGCAGTCGCCGGGCCCGAGGCGGTAGGTCTCGCCGTCGAACACCGCCTCGGCCTCCCCTTCCAGGAAGTAGTACGTCTCCTCGAAGGGGTGGTCGTGCGTGCCTGCGACGCCGTCGGGCGCGTACCGCACCATGAACATCGTCGAGGCGACGGCGCCGAGGTCGCCGTCGACCATCATCTTGACCGTGATGCCGCTGTAGACGAGCAGTGCGGTGCGCATGCTCGCCGAGACCGCGAGGAGGTCCTGGGACTGCCGGTCCGGGTCCATCTGGGCGGGCTCGAAGTGGCCGAAGGAGCGGGTGCGGGGGTCGCGGACGTCGATGCGGACGGGGTCGCGCGCGGGCGGTCCGGGCACCTCCTGGGTGTCGTAGCCGTAGCGCGCCCGCGGGACCGGCGCCAGCATGTCCGCCCAGCGCGCGGGCGTGTCCCCGGTACCGCGCCAGGCGTGCGGGACACCGGTCGGCAGGAGGCCGTAGTCGCCCTCCACCAGGAGGTGGGAACCCTCCGGCACGTCGAGGATCACGCTCCCGCCGAGGATGTGGAAGCTCTCCTCGTACGAGTGGACGTGTGCGGTCACCCGGCCCTCGGGCCGCAGTTCGCAGACGCCGAAGCCGGTGTGCACACTGCCGTCGTCCTCGCCGACCAGGGTCCGTCTGCGGTACCCGAGCCGGTCGTACGGCGGCTCGGGCAGGTCGGCGGCCCGGCGCACCAAGTGCCGTGTCATGCGCTCTGCTTCGCCTCCTTCGCGGCCAGCAGCCGGTCCCGGGACTCCTCGACCAGGCGCCGCGCCCGGGCCACGTCGGCCGTCAGCTTTCCGTCCCGCTTGCGGATCACGCCGTCGACGAGGACCGTCTCGACGTTGGAGACGTCGGCGCACAGGGTCACCGCGGCGGCCGCGTCGTGCACCGGGGCCATGTTCAGCGCGGTGGCGTCGAGGGCCACGACGTCGGCGCGCTTGCCGGGGGTCAGGGAGCCGGTGCGGTGTTCCAGTCCCGCGACGTGCGCGCCGTTGAGTGTCGCCATCTCCAGCATCCGGCGTGCCGTCAGCATGCTGCTGGGCACGGGCATGTTGGCCTGCCAGCAGTCGGCGTTGACCCGGGCGCGCTCGGCGCCGAAGGCCGCGCGGATCTGGGTGAACATGTCGCCGGGCACGGTGGTGACGACGTCGATGCTCAGGGAGGGCCGCAGGCCGTGCTCGACCGCCTGCATCACGGGCGGCCAGCCGTGCCCCATCTGCGTCTCCACCTGCGGCGCGATGGACACCGTACCGCCGCTGTCGGCGACCATCCGCCACTCGTCCTCGTGGAGGTAGCAGCAGTGGATGTAGGTGGTGTCCGGGCCGAGGAGGCCCAGGTCGTGGAGTTGCTTGACCATGCCGAAGCGGCCGGCGAGCCGGCCCATCGCCACGTGCACGGTGATCGGGATGCCCAGTTCGCGGGCGAGTGCCCATTCGGAGGTGACGACGTCGTTGACGCAGAAGCCGGGGCCTCGGGTGGCGAGGCCCATGGTGAGCAGGCCGTCGTCGGAGGAGAAGTACTTCGCGCGGACACGGCGGACGTCGTCGCCCGGGATCGCGATCTTGCTCTCGAACCAGTACTCGGCGAGGGAGGTGTTGGCGCTGCCGTAGGCGTACTGGGCGCGGATGCCGGTCTCGGCCAGCGCCTGGATCGCGGCGTCCGGGTGTTCGGGGGTGTTGTTGATGTGGGACCAGTCGACCAGGGTGGTGATGCCCGCGTTCAGGCACTCCAGGGCGCCGGCGAGGTTGGCCGCGTAGACGTCCTCCGGTGTGTACAGCGGGGCGAAGGTGTCGAGGATGTCGACGAAGTAGTCGTCGAGGGTGGCGTCCGGGGCGACGCCTCGGATCGAGGCCTCCCAGGTGTGCCGGTGGGTGTCGACGAAGCCGGGGATCACGATGCGGCCGGTCATGTCGAGCACCTCGGCGTCGGCGCTGATCTCCGGCCGCACGGCCGTGATCGTCCCGTCCTCGATGAGGACGTCACCCCGGGGCAGGTCCCCGATGGCCGGGTCCATCGAGACGACGTGCCCGGCGCGAAGGAGTATCCGATCGGTCATCGCGCTTCCTCCCATGGGGTGTTCAGTACGCGGCGAGGCCGCGGACCGCAGCCACGACGTTCTCTGTGGTGGGGATGACCTGTTCCTCCAGCGCGTCGGCGAAGGGCAGCGGGACGCACTCCCCCGCGATCCGGCGCACGGGCGCGTCGAGCAGGTCGAATCCCTCGTCGGCGACGACCGAGACGAGGGTGGCGCCCCAGCCGCCCTGGTACGGGTTCTCCTCGACGGTGACCAGGCGCGAGGTCTTCGCGAGCGAGGCGAGCACGGCCGCGGTGTCGAGCGGGACGAGGCTGCGCAGGTCGACGACCTCGGCGTCGATGCCCTCCTCGGCGAGGCGGGCGGCCGCTTCGAGCGCCACCGGCACCATCGAGGCGAGCGCCACCACGGTGACGTCGGCGCCCTCGCGGACGACGGCGGCCCGGCCCAGCTCGACGACGTGGTCCGGGGGCGGCGGGGCGCCCTTGCTCGCCAGCAGCCCCTTGTGCTCGAAGAACACCACCGGGTCGTCGCTGCGGATCGCCGCCGCCATCATGCCGATCACGTCGGCCGGCGTGGCCGGCGCGGCGATCTTCAGGCCGGGCACGGTCAGGGCCCAGTTCTCGGTGGCCTGCGAGTGCTGGGCGCCGAAACCGAGCCCGCCGCCGTTGGCGGTGCGCACGACGAGGGGCACGGTGACCTGACCTCCCGTCATGTAACGCACCTTGGGTATCTCGTTGGCGAGGTAGTCCCAACAGCAGGCCAAAAAGTCCGAGAACATGATCTCCGCCACGGGCCGCATCCCGGTCATGGCGGCCCCCATCGCGGCGCCCACGATGGCCTGTTCGGAGATCGGCGTGTCCCGCACCCGCTCGGGCCCGAACTCCTTCAGCAGCCCCACGGTCGTCTTGAACACTCCGCCGGCCTCGCCGATGTCCTCCCCTAGGCACACCACGGACGGGTCGCGCCGCATCTCGCGCGCGATGCCCTCGGCGACCGCCTCGCGGTAGGTGATCACGTCCGCCATGCCGCACCTCCGTCCGCCCACACGTCGGTCAGCGCCTCGCGCGGATCGGGCGGCGGCGCGTTCTTCGCCGCCTCCACCGCCTTCTGTACGACGTCCCGGGCGCGCTCGTCGGCCGCGGTGACCGTCTCCTCCTCCACTCCGAGTTCGGCCAGCCGGCCCCGGGCGAGGTCCAGGGGGTCGTGCTTGAGCCAGCGCTCGACCTCCTCGGCCGGGCGGTAGGCGGCCGGGTCGGCGCGGCTGTGCCCGAAGTGGCGGTAGGTCTCGGCCTCGACGATCGCGGGTCCGCCTCCCGCACGGGCCCGTTCGGCGAGCGCGCCCACCGTCTCGCGCACGGCGACGACGTCGTTGCCGTCGACGACCTCGCCGGGGACGCCGTAGGCGGGCGCCCGGTCGGCGGCCGGGCGGGCGACCGCCGTGACGTCGGCGATCGGCGTGTACTCCATGTACAGGTTGTTCTCGCAGACGAACAGCACCGGCAGCTTCCACACGGCGGCCAGGTTCAGCGCCTCGTGGAAGGCGCCGATGTTGGTGGCGCCGTCGCCGAAGAAGGCCACCGCGAGCTGCCCGGTGCCGCGCAGCCGGGCCGACCAGGCGGCGCCGACCGCCATGGGGAGGTGGGCGCCGACGATGGCGTAGGAGCCGAGCATGTTGACGGACGCCTTGGTGAGGTGCATGGAGCCGCCCTTGGCCCGGCACAACCCAGTTGCGCGGCTCATGAGTTCGGCGAGGCACTCCTCCGGTGTGGCGCCGCGGGCCAGGGCGTGGTGGTGGCCGCGGTAGGTGGCGAAGACGTAGTCGTCGTCGCGCAGGGCGGCGCTCGCGCCGACGGCGATCGCCTCGTGCCCGGCGGCGAGATGCGTGGTGCCCTTGACCAGGCCGGACATGAACAGATCGTGGGCGGCCTGCTCCGTGCGGCGGATGAGGGCCATCCGCTCGTACAGGGCGAGGAGTTCGGTCGCGTCCATCAGCGGTCCCGGGTGTTGAGGTGGGACTGCGACTCACGGCGGGTGTTGAGCTCACCGCCGACCGTCCAGTACTTGCGGCCCGCGACGAGCAGTTCCTCGGCGGGGAACTTGGTGATGACCTCGCAGCCGTCGGCGGTGACGACCAGTTCCTCCTCGATGCGGGCGGCGGACCAGCCGTCCGCGGCCGGCCAGTAGGTCTCCAGGGCGAACACCATGCCCTCTTCGAGGACTTCGGGGTGGTCCAGGGAGACCAGGCGGCTGAAGATGGGCTTCTCCCAGATCGACAGGCCCACCCCGTGGCCGTACTGGAGCGCGAAGGCGGCCGTCTCGTCGGCGAAGCCGAACTCCTGGGCGCGCGGCCAGACCTGGACGATGTCGGCGGTCGTCGCACCGGGGCGAACGAGGGCGATGGCCTCGTCCATGTACTCCCGGCAGCGGACGTAGGCGTCGCGCTGGGCGCCGGAGGCGCTGCCGACGGCGAAGGTGCGGTAGTAGCAGGTGCGGTAGCCGAGGTGGCTGTGCAGGATGTCGAAGAAGGCCGGGTCGCCGGGGCGGATCAGGCGGTCGCTGTAGACGTGCGGGTGGGGTGAACAGCGTTCGCCGGAGATGGCGTTGACGCCTTCGACGTACTCGCTGCCGAGGTCGTAGAGGACCTTGCTGACGACGCCGACGCACTCGTTCTCCCGCACTCCCGGCCGCAGGTATCCGTACAGCTCCTCGTAGGCGGCGTCGACCATCGCGCAGGCCTGGGTGAGCAGGGAGATCTCGTCGCGGGTCTTGGTGCGGCGGGCCTCCAGGAAGACCTGCTGGCCGTCGACGACGTCGATGCCCTCGGCGCGCAGGGCTGCCAGGACCGGCATCTCGGCGACGTCGACGCCGAGCGGTTCGTTCGCGAGGCCGTGTTCGCGCAGTTCGGCGGCGATCTTGCGGGCCACGTCCTCGGCGATCCCGGCGTCCGGGTGGAAGGCGCCGCGCAGGGTGGAGATCCCGGCCCGGGCGCCGGTGGGCGGGCCGCCCTTGCCGTCGCTGTAGTCGAGCCACGGGTTGTAGAGCTGGTGGTGGCGGGCGGCGGAGCCGAAGTCCCAGACGACCGGTTCGCCGCCGCGCACCAGCAGGGCGAAGCGGATCAGCTTGTCCATCGCCCAGGTGCCGATGTGCGTGGCGGTCATGTAGCGGATGCTGGCGAAGTCGAAGCTGAGCACGGCGCCCAGCGAGGAGCGGTTCAGGGTCTCGTGCAGCCGGGACAGGCGCTCTTTGCGCAGCCGGTCCAGGTCGATGCGCTCTTCCCAGTCGACGGCGTTCGGGCCGTATGTGCGGATCGCCATGGCGACCACCCCCACTTCGGAGTGAACGTCCGCACGGCACGGGTGTCAAGTGCTACTGAACACCGGGCGCTACCGAACACCCTGGCTGAACACGAACCACACGCCCACGGCCGGTTCGGTGCCGTCGTTGCGGTAGCGGTGCGGGGTGGTCGACTCGAAGCAGACGGCGTCGCCGGGGCGCAGGGTGTGCTCGTCGAAACCGAGGGTGAGGACGAGTTCGCCGGAGGTCAGGTAGCCGTACTCGGTGCCCGCGTGACGCATCAGGCCGCCGGAGCCGGAGGAGGCCCCGCCGGGCCGGTAGGTCACCAGCAGGAAGTCGACGTCGGTGCCGGGGACATGACCGAGCCGTTCCCACACCACGCCGGAGTCCAGCTCCAGCGTCTCGCGCTCCCCCGCCGCGACCAGCGGTCCTATCCGGCGGCCGGGGTCGGCGGCGAAGGCCGCAAGGGCGTGCAGGACGGTGTCGGGCACCGCGGAGGCCGCTGCCGCCGGGGCCGCGGCGGCCTGCCCCTCGTACGCGTCGAAGAGGGACTCGACGGAGATCGACAGCGCTGTCGTGATGGCGTACAGCGTGCTCACCGACGGCTGGCTCTTGCCGGTCTCGATCTGGGAGACCAGGCTCGCGGAGACCCCGATCTCCCGGGCGAGGGCGCGCAGGCTGACGCCCTTGGCCAGGCGCGCCTGTCTGATGCGCGCGCCGACGGGCGGCACGGCGGCGGCGGACACGGCGGCTCCTCTCGCGACCGGAGATGTGCAGCCCCATTGAACAGCCTCGGCGGACAGCGGCACCAGGGGCCCGGACGGGCACGGGGTCCGGGTGGCGCGGTCGGACGACGGGGATCAGAGACCCAGCACGCGGGCGATCGTGCGGAGCACGCCGTTGTCGTTGTTGGACGGGGCCAGGTGACGGGCGCGGGCGATGACGTCCGGGTGGGCGCCGGCCATGGCGAAGGACCACTCGGCGGCGTCCAGCATCTCCAGGTCGTTGAGGTAGTCGCCGAACACCATGGTCTGGGCCGGGATGATGCCGAGCGCCCTCTGGAGGCTTCGCAGGGCGTTGCCCTTGTTGGCGGTGCGGTTCATGACGTCGACCCAGTGCTCGCCGGAGACGACGACCTGGTGGCTGTCGGCGAACGGCGCCAGGGCGGGAGCGGTGGTGCGCGCGGCCGAGCCGAAGTCGAAGAGGGCCACCTTGATCACGTCGTCGTCGAGGGCGGTGGCGTCCTCGACGACCCGGTGCTCGACGTAGTACTTGCGCACCTCGGCCAGGAACGCCTCGTCACTCCGCTCGACGTAGGCGGACCGCTTGCCGCAGACGACGGCGCCGACGTCCACGCCCTCGGCCACCAGCCGCCGTACGGCCTGGACCACGCGGGCGGCGACGCCGGGCGCCAACGGGTCTGAGCTGAGTTCGACGCCGTCACGGACGACGTAGGTGCCGTTCTCGGCGATGAACACCATGCCCTCGGCCACCTCGGCGAACTCCCGCGCCAGCGTGGCGTACTGGCGCCCGCTCGCCGGGCTGAACAGCACCCCGCGCCGGCGCAGTTCGGCCAGCGTGTCCCACAGCCCGGGCGGGACGCGGCCCGCGTCGTCGAGGAGCGTGCCGTCCATGTCGGTGACGACCAGGCGGATGTCGGCACGGCCGGCGGGCGGGTCGGAGACGGTGGCCAGGGGCGTGGAGGCGGAGGTCATGACCTGCTTCCGGTCGGGGCGCGCCGGGGCGCCGGAGGGTGTACGGCGGTCCCGTCACCCTACGCGAGCCGACCGGGTCAGTTGTTCGACCGGATCAGTCCGGACAGGTAGCGCCACAGCGACGAGCGGCGCCGGGCGCTGTGCTCCGCCGCCTGCGGTGTGTCCGCCGACGGCACGGCGATCTCCGTCCGCGGCGCCGGCCTCGGCACGGGCCCGGCGAGTTCGTAACGCACCGGCAGGGACCGCAGCCCGCGCATGAACGGCGAGGAGCGCCACGGAAGTTGGTCGACCGGGAGGGCGAGTTCCAGGTGGGCGAAGCGTTCGAAGACGCGGCTGACGCCGGCCATCGCGATGGTCGAGGCCAGCTCCCGGGCGGGGCACTGGCGCTTGCCCGCTCCCCATGCCAGGTGCGCCCGGCTGCTGATGTTGGAGTCCGGGGTCATCTGCCCGGCGAACAGGGGGTCGGCGTGGGCGGCTGCGGCGGAGACCCACACCGGATCGCCGGCCCGGACGACGTAGTCGCCCAGCGTCGTGTCCTCGGCCGCGAACCGCGGCACGAAGTTGACCAGGGGCGGCTTGCGCATGACGACCCGGTTCATGGTCTCGCGGACCATTCCGGCGGACAGGGTGGTGCGCACACCGCCCGCGCTGTCCCCGCAGATGACCTCGACGACGGTGTTGGAGATGAGGATGCCGACGTGGTCGGAGGTCATGCCGAGCAGCATGAACAGCTCGCGGGCCAGTTCGTCGACCGAGAGGTCGGGGTGGGCGGCGAGCAGGTGGGAGGGGAAGTCGTCGCCCGGCTTCTCGATCTTGGCGGCGGCCAGGTCGGTGAGCGTCACCAGCAGCCGCTCCAGGGCGGGCCCGGCGTCGGGGCCGGCGTCCAGGATCCGCCACATGTCCATCAGGGCCTCGTCGCCCTGGGAGCCGGGGAAGCCGAGCAGGTGGCTCGCCGCCATCAGCGGCAGCGGACGGGAGAACTGCGCCGACAGATCGGCGTGGCCGCTGCCGCCGCCCTGTGCCAGGAGGGTGATCAGCTCGTCGGCGTAGCCGGTGACGGCCGTACGCAGCCGCTTGGCCAGCGGGTGGCGCGGGTCCTGGAAGGGGCGCAGCGCGGCGTCCCAGGCGGTGCGCAGGTCGCGGTAGCCCTCGCCGCCCTGGATCAGTACGTGGTTGACCTCGAGGGAGGGGGCCAGCGGCCAGTCGGCGGGCACCCGGCCCTCCGTCCGGGCGCGCCAGTTCTCCAGGCCCTTGGGCCAGGCGTCGTCGTCCTGGAGCACCTGCAGCGACTCGCGGTAGCCCAGCACCAGCCAGGCGGGCACGCCCAGCAGGTCGACGGGGGCGACGGGGCCGTGGCGGTCGCGCAGCCGCTCGTAGACGAGCGCGGGGCGGATCTCGTAGTCGCGGGTCAGCAGGGGCTGGGGAGCGAGGTCCTCCAGCCGCGTGTCGTCCGGTGTCGCGTGGTCGTGGTCGACCACGTGGAATTCCATGGTTGCGGCGCCCCCTTCGACACTGCCCGTAACGGCCCGCGGCCTGCGGGTGGTTGTGGACCGGAGCGGACCTTACCCCAGGTGTTCCTTCCGTCACCCGGCGGGGGTACTGGCCGGTAGCCGGCTGGGCGGACGTCCGCCCGCCGGGTCACCCGTACGGTCCGGTGCGCTGGTGGGCCGCACGGGCCGGTGGTGCGCTGAAGGGAAACCGCGCCCGCCCAGGAGGCCACGCCATGTCCCGTCGTCCGTCCCGGCCCGTCCGTGTCCTCGCCTCCGCCGTGTCCCTCGGTGCGCTGCTGGCCGTCGCGGCGTGTTCGAGCGACGGCGAGGGGGGTGGTGCCGCGGCCTCGGACATCGCCGGCTCGCCGCTCGCGGAGGAGGCGGGTGCGAGCTCGACACCTGCCTTCCGGCTCACCGAGGCCGGGGCGCGGGCCGCGCTGATCACGGAGACGGACCTCGAGGGCGACTGGAACAAGGTCAAGGGCGCCGCGGCCTGGGGCGACACCCTTCTCGTCGGCAAGGTCGACGTGGCCGACTTCCTCACCGCCAAGTCGGACGCCGCCGACTGCCAGCGGCTGCTGAACTCGCTCTACGACGACGACCTGCTGGGCAAGCCGTCCGGCGCGTCCGCGCTGGCCGGTTTCGAGGAGGGCGACTCCCGTCTGCTGTACCAGGTGGCCGCCTACAACCCGGTCCGGCTGAGCGCCGCGCTGGGCTGGATGAAGTCGCTGCCGGTCAAGTGCGACCAGTTCACCGCGACCGACTCCAAGGGCGGCAAGCGGACGGTGCAGGTGACCACGTCCTCGGTGCCGTCCCAGGGCGACGCCCGGCAGGGTCTGCACGTGGTGGTGCAGGGCACCGCGAACGGCGAGCCCGCCACGCTCACCCTGGACGTGGCCGCCGTGCGCGTCGGCAACGACGCGATCACGGTCACCGCGGGCGGTCTCAGCGGCGGCGCGCACGCCTCCCTGGAGCTGGCGGTGCGCGAGGGCGCGCAGCGGCTCAAGGAGGTCCAGGCGGGCAAGACGCCCGCTCCCGGCCCCGCGCGCAACCGCTGACGGCCCGAACCGGCCGATTCCGCACACCTGATCAGCCGATTCCCGGGACAGCGTGATCACCGGGCGGCACAATGGCGGCGACGGCCGCAGGTGGTGCGAGAAGGAGCTGAGTCGTGAGTGAGAGCCACACCCCGTCGAGCGGGTCGGCACGGCTGAACACCGGTGTGGCGCACAACGCGCGCGTGTGGAACTACTGGATCGGCGGCAAGGACAACTACGAGGTCGACCAGCAGGTCGGTGAGCACGTCGCCGGGATGTTCCCGATCATCCGGGACATCGCCCGCGCGGACCGCTGGTTCCTGGGCCGGGCGGTGCGCTTCCTCACCGAGGAGCGCGGAGTGCGCCAGTTCCTGGACATCGGCACCGGGCTGCCCACCGTGGACAACACGCACGAGATCGCCCAGCGCATCGCCCCCGACGCCCGGATCGTCTACGTCGACAACGACCCCATCGTGCTCGCGCACGCCCGCACCCTGCTGACCAGCACACCCGGCGGCGTCACCGACTACATCGACGCCGATGTGCACGACCCGACCGCGATCCTGGAACGCGCCGCGCGGACCCTGGACCTCACCAAGCCGGTCGCGGTGATGATGCTCGGCATCCTCAACTTCGTGCTGGACGTGGAGAAGGCGCGGCGGATCGTGCGCGAGATCATGGCGGCGGTCCCCTCCGGCAGCTACCTCGTGCTGACCCATCCCACCTTCGACGACGACCTCGGCGGCGCCGGCCAGATCCCGGCGATGGAGTTCTGGAACGAGAACGCCACCCCGCCGATCACCGCCCGCAGCGGCGAGGACATCGCCGCCTTCTTCGAGGGCCTGGAGATCCTGGAACCGGGCCTGGTGTCCTGTTCCCGTTGGCGCGCCGAGCCCGAAACGCCCCCCGTGGTACCGCAGTTCGGCGCGGTGGCCGTGAAACCCTGACGCACGGCAGCCGCCCGGCCGAGTCCGTCGAGGAGGACGTATGACCACCCTTGCCGATCCCGTCCCCGGTGGGCGCCCGGGCGAAGTGCAGCGGGCCGCCGCGATGAGCGGGGAGCTGTCCGGGCGGGGCGTGCACGGCATCGTGCTGTCCTACGTCGACACCGCGGGCGTCGGCCGGGTCAAGACGATCCCCACGCAGAAGCTCGCCTCGGCGTCGGCGTGGGGCGTCGGCATGTCGCCGGTGTTCGACACCTTCCTGGCGAACGACTCCATCGTCACCACCGACGTCCTCGGCTCCCCGGACGGCGATCTGCGCCTCTACCCCGACCTCGACCGACTGGTCGTCCTGGCCGGGCAGCCCGGCTGGGCGTGGGCCCCGGTCGACCGGATCACGCAGGAGGGCGAGCCGCACCCGGGGTGCGGCCGCACGGTCCTGCGCCGGATCGTCGCCGACGCCGCCGAGCGGCACGGACTGTCCTTCAAGGCGGGCATCGAGATCGAGTGGAGCGTGGGTCAAGGGCCCGCGGCGGGCGGGGAGTTCGTGCCCGCGACCACCGGACCCGCCTACAGTGCCACCCGCCAGGTCGAGTTGAGCGACTACACCGCCGACCTGCTGGCGGCGCTGGCCGCGCAGGACGTGGAGGTCGAGCAGATCCATCCCGAGTACGCCGCCGGGCAGTTCGAGATCTCGGTGGGTGCGCTGGACCCGGTGGCGGCGGCCGACCGCAGCGTGCTGGTGCGGCAGACGATCCGGGCGGTGGCCGGGCGGCACGGACTGGTGGTGTCGTTCTCCCCGGCCGTCCTCGCCGAGGGCGTCGGCAACGGCGGCCACCTCCACCTCTCCGCCTGGCGCGACGGAGTCAACCTGCACTCGGGCGGCGAGGGCCGCCACGGCATGACGGCCGACGCGGAGTCCTTCGCGGCCGGCATCCTCGCCCGGCTGCCCGCCCTGACGGCCGTGACCGCGCCGAGCCCGGCGAGCTATCTGCGCCTCAAACCGTCCCAGTGGGCCGGGGTGTTCACCGCCTGGGGCCGCGAGACCCGCGAGGCGGCGGTGCGGGTCGTCACGGGCACGGCGGGCCTGCGGGAGCAGGCGGCGAACCTGGAGGTCAAGCCGGTCGACCTGGCCGCGAACCCGTATCTCGCCCTCGGCTGCGTGATCGCGGCCGGACTGGACGGCATGAACCGCTCCCTGCGGCTGCCGGAGGAGATCACCGGCGACCCGGCCCACCTGGACCCGGCGGAGGCGGCGGCACGGGACGTACGGCGGCTGCCGGCCTCGCTCGCCGAGGCCGTCGAGGAGTTCCGCAAGGACGAACGGCTGCGGGCCGCGCTCGGGCCGGTGCTCGCCGATGCCGTGATCGCCGTACGGCAGGGGGAGATCGCGGCGGTCGACGGGCACGACGACGAGTGGGTGGCGGCGGCCTACCGCTGGAAGTACTGAGATGAGCGGCGGACCGGTCCTGGAGGCGCTGGAGGCGCTGTCGCTGGTGGACCACCACTGCCACGGCGTGGTCACCGCCGATCTGTCCAGGCAGGAGTTCGAGGACCTGATCACCGAGGGCGGGTCGTGGCCGGGGAGCTCCTCCTTCGACAGTCCCGTCGGGGTGGCCGTCCGCCGCCACTGCGCCCCGCTGCTGGACCTGCCGCGCCACGCGTCGGCCGACGACTACCTGGCCCGGCGCGCCGGGCTCGGCCCGCGCGAGGTCCACCGACGGCTCCTGGCCGCCGCCGGGACGGGCGTGTTCTGCGTGGACACCGGGTACGCGCCGGAACGCCTCAGCACCCCGGCCGAGCTCGCCGTCGCCGCGGGCGGCACCGCGTACGAGGTGGTGCGGCTGGAGAGCGTGGCCGAGTCGGTGGCGGCGCGGGGCGTCGAGCCGGGCGAGTACGCGGACGGCTTCCGGGTGGCCGCGCTGGAGGCCGTACGGCGGCCGGGCGTGGTGGCGGTGAAGTCGGTCGCCGCCTACCGCACGGGCTTCGACCTGGACCCGGCCCGCCCCTCGGACGCGCAGGTCACCGAGGCGGCCCGGCACTGGCTCGCGGGCGGCGGCGGGCGGCTGGCGGACCCGGTGCTCGTACGGCATCTGCTGTGGACCGCCGTCGATCTGGGGCTGCCGCTCCAGCTGCACGTCGGCCTCGGCGACAACGACATCCGGCTGCACCGCTCGGACCCCGCCCACCTCACCGACTGGCTGCACCTGACCGCCGGCACGATCCCGGTCCTGCTGCTGCACTGCTGGCCGTACCAGCGCCAGGCCGCCTATCTGGCCACGGTGTTCGAGCAGGTCTACCTGGATGTGGGGCTCGCCCTGCACTTCGTGGGCCCGGCACGGTCCCGGGCCGTGCTGGAGGAGGCCCTGGAGATCACCCCGTTCCGCAAACTGCTGTACAGCTCCGACGCCTACGGTGTGGCCGAGTTCCACTTCCTGGGCGCGCTCGCCTTCCGCCGTGGTCTGGCCGGTCTGCTGCAGGACCGGGTGGACAGTGACGAACTGGACCTGCCGGACGCGTTGCGCGTCGCGGAGTGGGCAGGAGCACACAACGCCCGTCAGGTCTACCGCCTTCCCGGCACCTCCTGAAAGTATGATCAAGCAATGTCTGACATGACCGAAACCACGCCCGGCTGGCTCTCCTCCGACGAGCTGGAGATGACGCGTGCGCGCATGCCGATCCTGTACGTCGAGGCCGTGCCCGTGCGGGTCGACGACAGCGGCGAAGTCACCAGCGTCGGCCTGCTGCTGCGCATCGGGCCGGACGGCACGGTCAGCCGGACCCTGGTCTCCGGCCGGGTACTGCACCACGAGCGGGTGCGGGACGCCCTGCTGCGCCACCTGGAGAAGGACCTCGGCCCGGTGGCGCTGCCCCGGATCCCGACCTCGCTGCAGCCCTTCACGGTCGCCGAGTACTTCCCGACCCAGGGCATCACGCCGTACCACGACCCGCGCCAGCACGCGGTGTCCCTGGCCTACGTGGTGCCGGTCACCGGCGACTGCCGGCCCCGCCAGGACGCCCTGGACCTGGTCTGGTTCAGCCCGCAGGAGGCGATGTCGCAGGCCGTGCAGAGCGAGATGCCGGGCGGCCACGGAGTGCTGCTCAGGCAGGCCCTCGCCCACGTCGGCTGCTCTGTGTGAGCATCGCGCTGAACGGCGTGACGGGGCGTTCCCTCCGCTCGCCGTCCACGGTGATGTCGACGACCTCGTTGTAGAAGGCGAGCAGCCCCTGGATCGCCGCCACGGCGGGCAGCGGCTCCGGGTAGCTCCAGACGAGGTTCGCCCCGCCGTCCGTCGACCAGTACTCGGCGACGCCCTTGTAGGGGCAGGCGGTGTGGTGGCCGCTCGCGGTGAGCAGGTCCATGCGGACGTCCTCGCGCGGGATGTAGTAGCGGGTGGGCAGGCCGGTCTCGAAGAGCAGCACCGGCCGGTGGGTGTCCGCGACGAGCGTGCCGTCGACGCTCACCTGCACATGGCGGCTGCTCGGGATGGCGTCCACCCGTTTGTGCGGGTCGCGGGGGTGGACGAAGATCTCTTCCTCCTCCTCGTACCAGTGGTCCAGGCCCCTGCCGCTGCGCCCGAACCACTCGAAGGCGATGTGCCCGGCCAGGTCGGCGCCCGGGAACGTCCAGGCGGCGTTCTCCAGCAGCTCGCCGTCGACGTCGAGGTCGTAGAAGATCTTCGATCCGCTGTGGGCGCCCGGCCGCGGGTTCCTCGCGGGGCGCAGCAGGTCCTCGCGTACGTCGCCGCGGGGGAAGGCGTACTGCGGTACGGGCAGCGACGGCTCCCAGACGAGGACGGGGTGCCGGCTGTCGACGACGGTCACGTCGCCCTTGCGGCCTCGCACCCAGCGTTCGCTCGGTTCCCACAGGAGACCTTCGGGGGTGCTGCGGACGGACTGTGCGGTGCGGAGTCCACTCATGGGGCCATGATGACCCCATGGAGCTTGAGCCGTACCGGGGCGAGCTGGTCGCGTACTGCTATCGGATGTCGGGTTCGTTCCACGAGGCCGAGGACCTGGTGCAGGAGACGATGCTGCGCGCCTGGAAGGCCCGGGACCGCTACGACGCCTCGCGCGCGTCGGTGCGCACATGGCTGTACCGCATCGCGACGAACGTGTGCCTGACGGCACTGGAGGGGCGGGCGCGGCGGCCGCTGCCGTCGGGGCTCGGGGCGCCGAGCGAGGACCCGGGGGCGCCGCTGACGCCGGCCTTCGACATCCCGTGGCTCCAGCCGTTCCCCGACGCACGGTACGACGTCGACGCGCGGGCCGATCTGCGGCTGGCGCTGGTGGCCGCGATGCAGGTGCTGCCGGCGCGGCAGCGGGCGGTGCTGGTGCTGCGGGAGGTGCTTCAGTTCAGCGCCGCGGAGGTCGCCGAGCAGCTCGGGACCACGGTCGCCGCGGTCAACAGCGCCCTGCAGCGGGCCCGGGCGGCGGTAGCCGAGGTGGGTGACCCGGGCGGGATCGGCGAGCCGGACGACGCCGGGGCACGGGAGGCGGTTCGGCGCTACGCGCGGGCCTTCGAGGCCGCGGACGTGCCCGCGCTGGTGCGGCTGCTGACCGACGACGCGGTCCTGGAGATGCCGCCGGTGCCGCTGTGGTACCGGGGCCGGCGCGACTACGGCCGGTTCATGGAGCGGGTCTTCGAGATGCGCGGCACCGGGTGGAGGGTGCGGCACCTCGGCGCGGGCGGCGAGCCCGCGTTCGCCGCGTACGCGCCCACCGCGCAGGGCGGGTTCCGGCTGCACACGTTGCAGGTGTTCACGGTGACCGGCGGGCGGATCGCGCGCAATGTCGTCTTCGCCGATCCGCGGGTGTTCGAGGCGTTCGGCCTGCCGCCGGAGATCTCCGCCAAGGAATGTGCCGAAGCGCGATGAGTCCGCGCGGTGGCGCCGGTACGTACCGGTGACCACCGATCGAGAGGACATCTGACATGACGGCGCGTTTCCTCGCCCTGTACGACACTCCCGACGACCCCGCGGCCTTCGAACGGCACTACCGCGAGGTCCACCTCCCGCTGGCCCACAAGCTGCCCGGGCTGCGCCGCTACACCGTCGGCACCGGCGTCACGGCCGTCCGCGGCGGGGCGCCGTACTACCTGGTCGGCATGCTCGAATGGGACAGCCTGGACGCACTGCGCGCGGCGTTCGCCTCCCCCGAGGGCCGGGCCTGTGCGGCGGACTCCGAACGACTCCAGGAGTTCACCGCCGTCCGCAGCATGGTCTTCACCGTGGACGAGGTCTGAGCGGGCCTACGCCAGCAGGGACGGCCGGCCCGGCGGCATGACCGGCCTGGCCGGCACGGGCCCCGAGACGACCGGGGGCATCGGCTCGTGGCGCGGGCGCCTGCGGTTGCGGCGGGACTCGTGGAACAGGGCCAGGGCGATCGCGGCACCGACCGCGATCAGGTGCTCGCGGCCGGCCAGGTTGGGTACGGCGATCGACTCCCAGACCATCGAGCCGCCGGTGAGGGTGAACACGATGGGCGCCCGCCGGACCACCGAGATGTAGGTGAACAGGCCCACGACGGCTGCCGACGGTCCCGTGTCGAGCACCTGGCCGACCTCCGGCGGCAGCCCGATGCCGTGCCAGGCCGGCCCGATGGCGAGCATCACCCGCACCATGAGGGTGCCGGCGAGCGTGGTGGCGTAGGAGATGACGAGGGTCCTGGCCCGGCCCAGGGCGAGTTCGGCCAGCGCGAAGGCGAGGAAGAGCTGGGTGATGCCCGCCCACACCGGCAGGTCCAGGGCCGGCACGTACAGGGACACGGGCGTGCGCAGCAGCGCGAGCCACAGCGGCAGGTCGGCGTAGACGCCGCCGAGCAGCCGCACCACGGTGGCGCCGGTGCGGTGCTGTGCGATGGCGTGGAAGAAGATCACGCCGCCGGCGGCCAGGAAGGCCAGCGAGAGGGCGGGCAGTCCCCGGCGTCTGAGTTGGCGCAGCGGATCGGCGATGATGCCGTCCCACTCGCCCCGCAGGGTGCGCCAGACGAACAGCGCGACGCGCCACCACCACGCGGCGCGCGGCCGTTCGGTCCGGCGCCCGGGTATGTGGTCCGCGGCCCCGTCGCCGTCCAGTCCCCTGTCGGCGCCGTCCCAGCGCCGTGTCTCCCTGTGCAGCAAGACTCCCCCGTCTCTCGTACGGCGGCCCCACCGACCGTATGCATCGAAATGCAACCGTTTCTAGAGACTGTGGAAAAGAGGGCCGGGTTGCCTCAGTGCGCCGAGTCCAGCCGGAATCGCTGGTCGTCCGACAGCTCCAGGTCCACCGCGGCCAGGCTCTCCTCCAGCTGGGCCACCGAGGACGCGCCGACCAGCGGCACGACCGGCAGGGCGCCACCGAGCTGCCAGGCCAGGACCACCTGGTTGACGGTGGCACCGGTCTCCCGCGCCACCTCGCGGAGCGCGGCGAGACGGGCCGGGGTACCCGGGTGGTCGTACTCGGCCGGGAGCCGGTCCGGGCGGACGTACGCCCCCTTCAGCAGGGGCGAGTAGGCGACCAGGGTGAGGCCGGGCTCGGCCCGCAGGTAGCCGAGCATCTCGGGGCCTACGGCACCGAGGCTGCCGTCGGGGAAGAGGCCGCCGGGCACGTCGAGGCGGGGCCGCAGGTAGCTGTGCTCGTACTGGAGCACCTCGTAGCCGGGCAGTCCGGCCGCCGCCGCGATCGCCCGGGCCCGCTCCACCCGCCACACGGCCTGGTTGCTGACCCCGAGCAGGCCCACCGCGCCCTCGGCGACCAGTCGGGCGAAGGCCTCGATGGTTTCGCGCTGCGGGACGGTGTGGTCGTCGATGTGGGCGTAGAGCAGATCCAGCCGGTCCACGCCGAGGCGTTCGCGGCTGCGCTCGGCGGACTCGCGGATCACCTTCGCGGACAGCCCCTCCGGGTTGTCGACGTAGTCGGTGCCGGGGGCGAGCGGGCGGGCCCCGAGCTTGGTCGCGATCAGGATCTCGTCGCCGACGCCGCGGCTGCGCCGCCAGCGGCCGAGGAGTTCCTCGCTCTGGCCGCCCTGGCCACCGTCCTCCCAGAAGGCGTAGTTGTCGGACGTGTCGATGAAGGTGCCGCCGGCCTCCACGTAGCGGTCGAGGACGGCGAAGGACGTCTTCTCGTCGGTGCGGGAGCCGAAGAGCATCGCGCCGAGGGCCAGGACGCTGACCTCGCGGCGGGTGCCGGGGGCGGTTCCGATCGTGCGGTACCTCATGGATGTCCTCCCGTTCGTGCCCGCGCGGAGGTGCGGGCACGAACGGGAGTCTCGTTCCTGAAGCGCACTTCAAGTCAAGGGGGTGCGCGCTACTTGGCGAACGGCCCCTCCAGGGCGGCCCATTGGAGCAGCATGATGGTCTTGGCGTCGTTGATCCCGCCGGTGCGGATCATCTCCAGGGCGCGGCGGAAGGGCAGTTCGACGATCTCGATGTCCTCGCCCTCCTCGTGGAGTCCGCCGCCCTCGTGGGTGCGGGTCGAGGGGCCGTAGGCGGCGGCGTAGAAGCTGACGCGTTCGGTGACGGAGCCGGGGCTCATGTAGACGTCGAAGACGTGCCGGACCTCGCCGATGGTGTGGCCGGTCTCCTCCACGACCTCGCGGCGCACGGCGAGTTCGGGGTGTTCGTCATCGTCGTCGAGGAGGCCGCCGGGGGTTTCGATCAGCATGCCGTCGGGGTGGCCGTTGACGTAGACGGGGAAGCGGAACTGCCGGGTGAGCAGGACGGTTTCCCGCTCGGTGTCGTACAGCAGCATGGTGGCGCCGTTGCCGCGGTCGTGGGTCTCGCGCTGCTGGGTGGACCAGCTGCCGTCGGCGCGCCGGAGGTCGAAGGTGGTGGCGCGCTCGACGTACCAGTGGCTGGAGAGCAGTTTCACCTCGCGCACCCTCACGCGGGGGTTGCCGGTCAGGTCGAGGCCGGTCCTGTCCAGGCCGGTGCGGCCGCGACGGTCGGGGGTGTCGATGCCGGCGGTCATCGGACGCCCCCGGGCGGGAGGAGGATGGTGCGGTTCGTCATGGTCGCTTCCTACCACGGCCCTCTTCAGGTCACGGCGAGCACGTGGGAGTGCCGGGCGGGCAGGTCGACGAAGAGGCCGGGCCCGAGCAGGGCGTCGCCGTCGCGGTCGTACGCCTGGTCCGTGAGCAGGTCGGTGAGCCGGCGGGGCCGGCCGGCGAGGTCGGGCCAGGGCAGCGGGACCTGGCCCTGGGCCGGGGCGTCGGAGTGGTTGACGATCACGACGTGGCGGGTGTCGGCGCCGGTCCAGGTCCAGGCGAGCAGGTTGCGGTGGGTGTCGTTGTCGGGCCAGCCGGTGGTGGTCAGCAGCCGCCACTCGCCGTCGCGGACGGCGGCTGCGGCAGGCAGCAACCGGGCGTAGAAGGCGCGGAGTTCCTCGTCGACCGGTTCCGGTGGGCGGCGGTCGAGGAACACCGGCGGGCGGACCGTGCGGCCCTCGAACTGGCCCTCGTGCCAGAGGGTGGCGCCGGGCAGGGTGGCGACGGTGACGGCCGCGGCGGGTTCCCGGCCGCCGGGCAGGGTGGCGGCGGCGCGGGGTTCGTCGTGGTTCTCCAGGAAGCGGACCAGGCCGCGCTGGTGGGCGAGGTCGGCCCGGAGGTGGGCGCGGACCGACTCGGCGTCCTCGTGGACGAGGCGGTCGTAGAGGCGCTTGTCGTAGCAGTGGTCGAAACCCTGCTCCTGGAGGGCGTGTTCGAGGTCCCAGTAGGCCTCCGCCACGAAGAGCATGCCGGGGTGGCGGGCGCGCACGCGCGGGAGGACGTACGGCCAGAAGTCCGCGGCGGGCGGCGGGCCGACCCGGTCGCCCCAGGTCTTGGCGAACACGTCGTTCATGAGCAGCATCGCCATGTCGCAGCGCACGCCGTCCGCCTGGTCGCCGATGGAGACGAGGGTGTCCACGGTCGCGGTGCGCAGGTCCGCGCCGAACGCGTCGAGCTGGACCACGTCGTGCCAGGGCGCGAAGTACGGGTCGCGGCCGTTGGCGTAGATCCGCCCGCCGACCTCCAGGAAGCCCTCGGGCGAGCGGGCCAGGTCCTCCTCGGTGCCCCGGACCAGGCGCTCGGGGTGCGCGGTGAGCCAGGGGTGGTCGGGGGCGACGTGGTTGGGGACGTAGTCGACGAGCAACCGCAGCCCGCGGGAGCGGAGTCGGGCGCGCGCCTCGGCGAGGCCGTCGGGTCCGCCGAGGCCGGGGTCGACCACGTAGTCGCGTACGCAGTAGGGCGATCCGGTGATGTCGGCCTCGGTGAGGTCGGGCAGCGCCTCGCGGAAGGAGGCGAGGAGTGCCTGGTCGCGCAGGGCGATGGCGAGGCCGGCCGGGCTGCGCTGCCACACGCCCATCAGCCAGACGGTGTCGATCCCGGGCCGGGCGATCTCGTCCCATGCCTCGCCGGGCACGTCCCCGAGGGTGACGCGGCGGCCGTGGCGGGTGCTCAGCTCACCGAGCCAGATCAGGGTGTTGACCTCGTAGATCACCGTCATGAGAACGGCTCCTCCTCGTCCACGGTGAAGTGTTCGTCGTCGGCGGTGCGGGGGGCGTCCGTCGGCCGCAGGGACTCCCGGGCGCCGCGGTGCCAGTCCTCGGCGCTGACGGTGTGGAACACGGTGGCGGTGGCCGCGACCAGGCCGGTCCAGCCGGTCTGGTGGGAGGCGCCGAGACCGGCGCCGTTGTCGCCGTGGAAGTACTCGTAGAAGAGGATCAGGTCCTTCCAGTGCGGGTCCTTGGCGAACTTCGCCTGGGCGCCGTGCACCGGGCGGTGGCCGTCCTCGCCGCGCAGGAAGGTGGCGGTGAGCCGGTTCGAGATCTCGCGGGCGACCTCGTAGAGGTTCATGAGCCGGCCGGAGCCGGTCGGGCACTCCACGGTGAAGCCGGGGCCGTGGTAGGCGTGCAGGTTGAGCAGGGCGCGGATCAGCAGCAGGTTCATCGGGAACCACACCGGACCGCGCCAGTTGGAGTTGCCGCCGAACATGCCGGAGTCGGACTCGGCGGGCAGATAGCCCACGCCGTACGTCTCGCCGTGCACCTCGAAGGTGTACGGGTGGGCCGCGTGGTGGCGGGAGAGGGACCGGATGCCGTGCGGGCCGAGGAACTCCTCCTCGTCCAGCATGCGGGCCAGGACGCGGCGCAGCCGGTCCTCGCCGAACAGGGCGAACAGATACCGGCCGTGGTGCGCGGGATCGGCGTCGAGGTGCTGGGTGACGACGGCCTCGACGGCCGGGTGGCGCCGGATGAACTCCTTCGCCCCCTCGACCAGTTCGGGGAAGCTGCGGTCGGCGTGGCCGCCGAGCACACTGGTCGCCGCGAGCGGCAGCAGGCCGACCAGGGAGCGCACCTTCAGCCGGGTCGCGCTGCCGTCGGGCAGCCGCAGCACGTCGTAGAAGAAGCCGTCCTCCTCGTCCCAGAGGCCGGCGTTGTCCTTGCCGATGCGGTTCATGGCGACGGCGATCCAGGCGAAGTGCTCGAAGAGCATCTGCGCCTGCTCGATGTAGACCGGGTTGTCCACGGCGAGTTCGACGGCGATCTCCAGGAGGTTCTGGCAGTACAGCGCCATCCACGCGGTGCCGTCGGCCTGGTCGATGTGGCCGCCGGTGGGCAGCGGGGCGCTGCGGTCGAAGACGCCGATGTTGTCCAGGCCCAAAAAGCCGCCCTGGAAGACGTTGTTGCCGTCGACGTCCTTGCGGTTGAGCCACCAGGTGAAGTTCTTCATCAGCTTCTGGAAGGCGTTCTCCAGGAAGGCGCGGTCGGCCTTGCCGGTGCGGTGCTTCTCCAGTTCGTGGACGAACAGCACGGCCCAGGCGTGCACCGGCGGGTTGACGTCGCCGAAGTTCCATTCGTAGGCCGGGATCTGGCCGTTGGGGTGCAGGTACAGGCGGCGCAGCAGCAGCTCCAGCTGGGACTTGGCGAAGCCGATGTCGACCATCGACAGGGCGATGGTGTGGAAGGCGAGGTCCCAGGCCGCGAACCAGGGGTACTCCCAGGTGTCCGGCATCGAGATGACCGCGTCGTTGACCATGTGGTACCAGGCGCTGTTGCGGATGCCGGGGTCACCCGCGAGGGGGTCCACGCCGTGTTCGGCGAGCCAGCGTTCGACGTCGAGGTAGTAGTACTGCTTGCTCCACAGCATGCCGGCGAGGGCCTGGCGGACGACCCGGCGCTCGTCCTCGTCCATGCCGTCCGGGACGACGCTGTCGAAGAAGGCGTCGGCCTCGGCTCGGCGCAGGTCCATCGTCGCCGCGAAGTCCGCCCAGGGGTCGGCCGGTTCGCGGTCGGTCAGCCGCAACCGGACGGTCGCGCTCCCGCCCGCGGGGAGGGTGAGGACGCTGTGCAGGGCGGCCTTGGTGCCGGTCCGGTCGGGGTTGACGGCCGCGGTGTCGCCGTGGACGACGCGGCGGTCGATGCCGTCCTTCACGTACGGGGTGGGGTTCGGGATGCCGAAGACGCGCTCGTTGTTCGTCTCGTTCTCGGTGAACAGGGCCTCGGCGTCGGTGTCGCAGTACAGCCGGCGGGTGCCGAGTTCCTCGTGGTCGGCACGGACGGCGTCCGGGGTCAGGCTCAGGCTCGGTACGGCGCTCCCGCCGGCCCAGGACCAGGTGTGCCGGAACCAGAGGGTCGGCAGCAGGTGGAGGGTCGCCGGGTCGGGTCCGCGGTTGTGCGCGGTGATCTCGATCAGCAGGTCCTCGGGGCCGGCCTTGGCGTACTCGACGAAGACGTCGAAGTAGCGGTCCTCGTCGAAGACGCCGGTGTCGAGCAGTTCGTACTCGAAGTCGTGGCGGGTGCGGGCGCGGTTGGTGTCGACGAGGTCGGTGTAGGGGAACTCGCCCTGCGGGTACTTGTACAGGTACTTCATGTAGGAGTGCGTGGGCGTGGAGTCGAGGTGGAAGTAGTACTCCTTGACGTCCTCGCCGTGGTTGCCCTCCTGGTTGGTCAGGCCGAACATCCGCTCCTTGAGGATCGGGTCGCGGCCGTTCCACAGGGCGAGCGCGAAGCACAGCCGCTGCTTGTCGTCGCTGACTCCGGCGATGCCGTCCTCGCCCCACCGGTAGGCGCGGGAGCGGGCCTGGTCGTGGGTGAAGGAGGACCAGGCGTCGCCGTTCGTGCTGTAGTCCTCCCGTACGGTCCCCCACTGGCGTTCGCTGAGGTAGGGGCCCCAGCGGCGCCAGGCCGCCCGTCCGGTGTCGGCCTCTTCGAGCCGCTGCCGTTCGCCGCCCGCCGTGCCGCTGTCCGCCGCCATCGCCGCCTCCTCGTAGGCCCGGCATCGCTCCCAGACTCGGGGGCGCGGGTCCGGCCCGCAATGGCTGGGCGGCGGAGGGGGGACTTCCGGGTGCGCGCGCCCTGCGCGGTGTCCGGCGACTCAGGCGCCCGGGACCGGGAACAGCATGCAGCTGCTGGTGGCGTGCGCGAGGAGCCGGTCGGCGGAGTCGAAGAGCTGCGCCTCGGCGAGCGCGGTGCGCCGGCCGCTGCTGAGGACGCTGCCGACGGCACGGACCTTGCCGGTGTCGGCGGTGATCGGGCGCAGGAACTTCACGGTGAGGTCGAGCGAGGTGTAGGCCACGCCCTGCGGGAGGGTGGACTGCACGGCGCAGCCCGCCGCGGAGTCGAGCATCGTCGCGTAGACGCCGCCGTGGACGCTGCCGATGGGGTTGTAGTGCTCCTCGCCGGGCTCCAGCGAGAACACGGCGTGCCCGTGGTCGACCTCTTCGAGGTCCATGCCCAGGGTGGCGGCGATCGGCGGCGCGGGCAGCCGGCCGGCGAGGATCTCGCGCAGGAAGTGCAGGCCGGAGCCCTGGCCGACGGTGGCCGCGGAGATCGCGGGGTCGTCCCAGTCGTACGTACGTGAGCGTTCCATGCGGCTGCGCTTCCTCCTTGGCCCGCGAGGCCTCCGACGCCGTCGTCCGGTCCTCCGGGGCCGTCTGACTCTGTTCGCCGAAGCTAGCTTCCGCTCCGCTGACTGTCAATGTCGAAGCCAGGTGCCCTACGATGGCCGTATGAAGTGGCTCGAGATGAGCACCGAGAACTGCCCGGTGCAGCGCACCCTCGACCTGGTCGGCGAGAAGTGGACGCTGCTGCTGTTGCGCGACGCCTTCAACGGGGTACGCCGCTTCGACGACTTCCGCCGCCATGTGGGGCTGTCCGAGGCGGTGCTCGCCGACCGGCTGCGCAAGCTGGTCGCGGCCGGCGTCCTGCGGACCGTCCCCTATCAGGAGCACGGCAGCCGGACCCGGAACGAGTACCGCCTCACGCCCAAGGGCCGCGATCTGTGGCCCGTGCTGGTGGCGTTGCGGCAGTGGGGCGAGACCTACGTCGGGGACCCCGAGGGCCCGACGCTCGACATCCGGCACCGGGACTGCGGCGCCCCAGTGCGCGTCGTGGTCGAGTGCCCGGACGAGCACACCGCCCTCTCCCCCACCGAGGTCACGGTCGTGCCGGGCCCGGCGGCGCGCCCGCTGGCCCGGCCGTCGGCCGGCACCTGATCCGCGGCCTGCCGCCCCGAGGGCGGCACGGCGTCAGGCGCCCTCGATCAGGGCTCGCCCCCACGCCCGCTCCCGCAGCAGGCGCAGTCCGTTCAGGCCGACGATCACGGTCGAGCCCTCGTGGCCCGCGACCCCGAGCGGCAGCGGCAGCGTGCCCGCGAGGTCCCAGGCGACCAGGCCGGCGATGAACACCCCGGCGATCACCAGGTTCTGCACGACCAGTCGCCGGGCCCGGCGGGAGAGGGCGACGACGGCGGGCACGGCGGCGAGCTCGTCGCGCACGACCACCGCGTCCGCGGTCTCCAGCGCCAGGTCCGAGCCTGCCCGGCCCATGGCGACACCGGCGTGCGCGGCGGCCAGGGCGGGCGCGTCGTTGACGCCGTCGCCGACGACCAGGACCTTGCGGCCGACGGCCTCCAACTCCCGCACGGCGCCCACCTTGTGCTGCGGCAGCAGCCCCGCCCGGACGTCCTCGATGCCGGCCTCCGCGGCCAGGTGCGCCGCCGCCCGCGGGTTGTCGCCGGTCAGCAGCAGGGGGGCGGTGCGGGTGAGGGCGGTGAGGGAGGCGACCGTCGCGGCGGCGTCGGGCCGCAGCCGGTCGGCCAGGCCCAGGACGCCGACGGGGGCCCCGTCGGCGAGGACCAGGACGGCGGTACGTCCGCGCTCCTCCGTCTCGGCCGCGAGCACCGCCGCCAGGGCGGCCCCGGCGTCGTCCGCTCCGGAGAGCAGCCGGGCGGGGGCGCCGACCTCGACCCGGCGTCCGTCGACGGTCGCCACGACCCCCACCCCGGGGGTGGAGCCGAAGTCCTCGGCGGGCGGCAGCGCCAGTCCACGCTCCCGTGCCGCCGCCACGACGGCCCGCGCCAGCGGATGCTCGCTGGGGTGCTCGGCGGCGGCCGCCAGAATCGTCAGCTCCCGCTCCCCCAGGCCCGATCCGGGCAGCGGCCGGACGTCGGTCACCCGGGGGAAGCCCTCGGTGAGCGTGCCGGTCTTGTCCAGCGCCACGGCGTCGACCTGTCCGAGCCGTTCCATCACGACCGCGGACTTCACCAGCACGCCGTGCCGGCCGGCGTTGGCGATGGCCGACAGCAGGGGCGGCATGGTGGCCAGTACGACCGCGCACGGCGAGGCGACGATCATGAAGGTCATGGCCCGCAGCAGCGCGCCCTTGAGGTCGTCGCCGAGGGCGATCGGCACCAGGAACACCGCGAGCGTCGCCGCCACCATGCCGAGCGAGTAGCGCTGTTCGACCTTCTCGATGAACAGCTGGGTCGGCGCCTTGGTCTCGGACGCCTCCTCGACCATGCGGACGATCCGGGCGATCACCGAGTCGGAGGCGTCGCGTTCGACGCGGACGCGCAGTGCGCCCGTGCCGTTGACGGTCCCCGCGAACACCTCGTCGCCGGGTTCCTTGGCCGCGGGCAGCGGCTCGCCGGTGATGCTCGCCTGGTCGACCTCGCTCGCCCCGTCCAGTACCCGCCCGTCGGCGCCGACGCGTTCACCCGGCCGTACGAGGACGATGTCGCCGACCGCCAGCTCCTCGACCGGCACCGCCTGTTCGGTGCCGTCCGGAGCGATCCGGCGGGCCGTGGCCGGTGCGAGGTCGAGCAGTCCTCGCACCGAGTCGGCGGTGCGGGCCGTGGCCAGGGCCTCGAGGGCGCCCGAGGTCGCGAAGATGACGATCAGCAGCGCGCCGTCCATCACCTGGCCGATCGCCGCCGCGCCGAGGGCGGCGACGACCATCAGCAGATCGACGTCGAGGGTCCGCCCCGCGAGCGCCTTCAGGCCCTCCCAGCCCGGCTCCCATCCCCCGGTCGCGTACGCCAGCACGTACAACGGCCCCCACAGCCAGGCCGGTTGCCCCGCCAGCTGAAGCGGCAGGGCGAGCAGGAAGGCGGCCGTGGCGGCGAGGGCCCAGCGCGCCTCGGGCAGTGCCAGGAGGCGGGTGCGGCGCGGGGGTGCGACCGTGTCGGGTGCGGAGGCGGAGCGGGGTGGGGTGAGGGTGGAGGTCACCGGCTCACCATACAGGAACACATGAAGAGTCATTCATCTCTTCATTGGTTGACCGGTGCCGCTCCCTTCCGTCCACCGCGGCGGCGCAGCAGCAGCCGGCGCGCGGGGCGCTCCACCTTCTCGTACAGCAGCCAGGACAGCGCCAGGGACACGGTGAACGCCACGGCCGTGACGGTCAGGCCCTCCACGAAGCCGTAGCGGGGCTTGACCCCCAGCAGGGCGGTACCCGCCCGCAGGACCAGCAGATGGACCATGTAGAAGGCGAAGGAGAGCTCCCCGAGCCGCACCAGCCGGCGGTGGCGCCACAGCGAGGGCAGGCCGTGCAGGTCCGCGACGGCCGCCGCCGGGATGAGCAGGGCGAAGCCCAGGACCGTGCAGGTGGTCGCCGGGTAGCCGGCGGTCACCTGGGGTACCAGGAAGTAGCCGATGATCGCCAGGGCGAGGGAACCCTCGAGGCCGGGTCCGCGCCAGCGGTCCAGGAGCACCAGCCGGGCGACGGCGGCGCCGAGCACGAACTCGGGGAGGCGGGCGGCGGGGAAGGAGTACAGCGGCTGCCCGAACCAGTGGTGGGCGTCGGCCCAGGCCAGCACCAGCACCGACAGCAGCGACGCGGCGGCCAGCGCCGCCGAGCCGCGGGCACCGAGCCGGCGCAGCAGGAGCGCGAGCAGGGGGAAGGCGGCGTAGAAGAAGGCCTCGCACGCCAGTGACCAGCTGACCGGGTCGAGCGTCTGCCACCACGGGCGCCACCAGGAGTGCAGCAGCAGGACGTTCGCCAGGCCCTGGCTCAGGGTCGGCATCGCCATGCGGGGCAGCGTCCAGGCCATGAGCAGGGCCAGGGCGGCGGTGACGAGATGGACCGGGAGGATGCGGGCGACCCGGCGTCTCCAGAAGGCCGGGGCGCGGTCGCCGGGCCGCGCGGACCACATGAGCACGAAGCCGGAGAGCACGAAGAAGAACGACACCCCCGTGCCGCCGGCCCCGAACGCCCATGTCGCTATGCGGCCGGCGGTGCCGCCGAAGTAGCCGAAGTTGTGCACGTGCAGGCCGAAGACCAGCAGCGCGGCCATCCATCTCAGTCCGGTGAGGGACGGCAGCGAGGGTGCCGCGGTCCTGGCGGTCCTGGTCGTGGGGGTGGTCGCGGGTGCGGGCGAGGTCCTCGGTGTGCCGGCCGGCGCCGTCCCGGTCGCCGTCGTCATCGAGTCAACCTCCCGAGGATGTGCGTAGGAGACATGAGAGGGAGCGTTGCCGGTTCCCCATCTTCCAATCGGTCGCGTAGGCAACGTCACACGAACGGTGGGCGTAAGCGGAGTCGTCCCTGGTGTTAGGCCCCCGCTACCGGTGGGTCTATCGTCGGAACCGTGGGCCAGAGCGTGGGAGGTCGGCCGGTGATGCCGCAGGACGAGGCCGTGATCGGCTGCACGGGGAAGCTGCTGGTGGGCACCCGCGGAACGGCGGGCCCCGGCGAGATCCTGGTGCGCGTACGAGGTGGCTCCGAGACCTTCATCGCCTGGTCGGACGACCCTCTGCCGACGGGGGCGACGGTGCTCGTGATCGAGTCACGGGGATGCCGTGAAGTCGGCGTCATCGAGTGGCAGGATCCACTCGCCGCGTTCGGCGACCGTGCCGACGCTGACTGAGGAGTAAACAGAATGTTCGGTTACCGCGTTCCCGCGCCAGACGAGGCGATGCTGATCTCGGGTGGCAGGCGGGGACTGGGGGGCGCGCCGTTCCGGGTGGTGACGGGGCACGGGAAGTTCGTGCTGCCGTTCTTCCGAAAGACCCGTTTCCTCACGCTGGCGATGTGCGAGGCCGAGGTCACGGAGACCTGTGTGACCCGGCAGGGCATCGCGTTGAACGTCCGTGCCGTGATCGCCTTCAAGGTGGGCAACGACACCGAGAGCATCATCAACGCCGGTCAGCGTTTCCTCTCGGACCAGGACCAGATGTCGGTGCTGACCGGCCGTATCTTCGCCGGTCATCTGCGGGCCATCATCGGCTCCATGACGGTCGAGGAGATCGTCACCGAGCGGCAGAAGCTCGCCGCGGAGGTGCTGGACACCTCCAAGACGGAGATGGCGAAGATCGGTCTGATCGTGGACTCGCTGCAGATCCAGTCGATCGACGACGGCGACGCCGGCTACATCGACGCCATGTCCGCGCCGCACCGCGCGGCCATCCAGCGGCAGGCCCAGATCGCCCAGGCCCAGGCCACCCAGACCGCGGCCGAGGCGCAGCAGGAGGCGGCGCGCAAGCAGGCCGAGTACGCCCGGCAGACGGCAGTCGTCCAGGCGGAGTACTCGGCGCAGGTAGACCGGGCGCAGGCCGAGGCCGCGCAGGCCGGTCCGCTGGCGCAGGCCCACGCCCAGCAGGAGGTGCTCGCCGCGCAGACCGAACTGGCCCAGCGGCAGGCGGAGTTGCGTCAGCAGCAGCTGGTGGCGGAGATCGTCAAGCCCGCCGAGGCGGAGGCCGAGCGGATCAAGCTGCTCGCCAAGGCGGAGGCGGACCGGATGAAGATCCAGGCCGAGGCGGCCGCCTCCTACGACCGGGTGGCCCTCGACCGGATGCTGATCGACCAGCTTCCGCAGATCGTGAAGGAGGCCGCGGGCGGCCTCGCCGGCGCCAACGTCAACGTCCTCAACGGCGCCGACGGCCTCGGTGAGATCGCCGCCGGCCTGGTCTCGCAGGGCCTGACGATCCTCGACTCGGTCCGCCAGAACCTCGGCGGCCAGGACTCCGACGGCCGTACCGGCGGGGGCAACGGCGTGCTGGAGCTGCGCGCGAAGGAGGACCGCAGGCCGGGCGACGGACCGGTGAACGTCGACTGAGCCGTGCCGCGGTCTCCGCCCCGGCGGGGACCGCGTCCTACTCTGACCGTCATGGGCGACGGCGACTTCACCGACCTGCGGGGCACCCGGTTCGAGCGCGCGGACCTGGGCGGGGCCCGGTTCACCGCGGTGGGCCTCAACGGAGCGACGTTCCGGTCGTGCGAGCTGAACCAGGTCGTGATGCGGGGTGTGGAGCTGGTCGACACCACCATCGACGGCGAGGTCAGGAACCTCGTGGTCAACGGCGTCGACGTGGCACCGCTGGTGGAGGCCGAGCTGGACCGCCGGCACCCCGACCGCCCCAGGTTCCGGCCGACCACGGCCGACGGTTTCCGTGCGGCCTGGGACCTCGACGAGCGGCTGTGGGAGGCCACCGTCGCCCGGGCCCGCCGGCTGCCCCCGGAGCTGCTCCACGCCTCCGTGGGCGGGGAGTGGTCGTTCGTCCAGACGCTGCGTCACCTCGCCTTCGCCTGCCAGTCGTGGGTCGAGCGGTGCATCCTGCGCGACCCCAGCCCCTGGCACCCGCTGTCCCTGCCGTGGGACGAGATGGCTCCGCGCCCGGGCGTCCCCCACGACCGTGACGCCCGGCCCTCGCTCGACGAGGCGCTCGCCCTGCGGACGGCGGCGATGGCGGCGGTACGGCGGGTGGTCGACGGCCTGACCGACGACCTGCTCGACACCCGCACCGAACCGCTCGTCGGGCCCGGCTGGCCGGACGAGGGCGAGACCTTCGAGGTCCGCGAGTGCCTGCTCGTGGTCCTCAACGAGGAGTGGTGTCACCGTATGTATGCCGAACGCGACCTGACCGAGCTCGAGAAGAGGGGCTGACCGCGTGGAACTCGCCTTCCGGGGCCGGGTGATCGAGTGGCGCGGGCCGGCGCCGTACTACTTCGTGGCCGTGCCCGACGACGAGTGCGCCGACATCCGCGAGGTGGCCGCGACCGCCACGTACGGCTGGGGTGTCGTCCCGGTCGAGGCCCGGATCGGTGAAGTCGCCTTCGCCACTTCGCTGTTCCCCAAGGACGGCGGCTATCTGCTGCCCCTGAAGAACGCCGTGCGGGTGCCGCAGGGCGTGGGAGCGGGGGACGAGGTGGCGGTGCGGATGACCGTCCGCCTCTAGGACCAGCGCCTCGCCGTATTGTTCGATCATGGCCGATACCGAAATGATGCGGCTGGCCGAGATGCCGCTGCACGACCCGTTCGTCGTCGCCGACGGCGGCACCCGCACCTATCACCTCTACACCTCCAACGACCCGTCGGTGTCCGGTGTGGAGGGCGTCGGCACGATGGTCTACCGCAGCCGCGACCTGCGCGACTGGACGCGTCCCACGGTGGTCTTCCTGGCCGCCGAGCAGCGGGAGCCGTGGGCGGCCGACGGCGGCTGGGCGCCGGAGGTCCACGAATGGGCCGGCCGCTACTACCTGTTCACCACCCTGCACGACGAGAGCAAGGCGCTGCCGGCACCGCAACCGGGCCGCTGGGGCACGCCGTTCCGGCTGCCGAACCATCGCCGCGGCACGGTCACCGCCGTTTCCGATTCGCTGCTCGGGCCGTTCACGCTCGTCGACGCCTCCCGCCCCACACCGCCCGAGCACCTCATGACCCTGGACGGGACGCTGTACGTCGACCCCTCCGGGCAGCCCTGGATGGTGTACGCCCACGAGTGGCTGCAGACCGTCGACGGCACGATGGAGGCGATCCGGCTGGCCCCGGACCTGACGCGGACCGTCGGGGAGCCCGTCTTCCTGTTCAAGGGCTCGGACGCGTCCTGGCTCGGGGAGCAGATACCCGCCGGGGTACCGCACCAGCTGCCGCCCTACGTCACGGACGGCCCACAGCTGCACCGCACCCCGGACGGCGCCCTGTTGATGCTGTGGTCGACGTACGAGAAGAACCGGGCCGGCGAGGACGGCACCCTGAGCGGCGGATACGTGCAGACCTACGCCGTCTCCAACTCCGGTGAGCTGCAGGGCCCGTGGGAACAGCGGCGCCCCCTGGTCCGTGACGACAGCGGCCACGGCATGCTGTTCCACACCTTCGAGGGCGAGTTGATGATGGTCCTGCACCGCCCGTTCGAGAACGCCCGCGGCAAGCTGTACGAGATGCAGCTGCACGGCGACGAGCTGCGGGTGCTCCGGCAGCGCACGGACCTCGACGGCGGCGGCTGAGCGCGGCGCCGCCGAACCCGGAGCCGCACGCGGGCACCCCCGGAGTCCGTAGCCGTCAGTCCTCTCGACCCGGGAGCGGCGCCCTGCCGTCGAGGCGGAGGAGTACGGCGGTGCCGGGGCGCGGCAGGGACACGGTGAGTCGTCCGTGGGCGGCGTCCCAGTGGGCCGTGGCGTCGGCGGCCGCCGGATAGAGGAGCGTGGGGGTGAGGCGGGCGCCGCGGAGGTGGTCCAGGGGGACGGTGCGGGTGCTGTCCTCGGCGTCGTCACCGGTGGCCGGGGTGCGTCGCCACAGGGTGAGCCAGTCGGCGTCGGTGCCGCGCCGGCCGAAGGCGATCCAGGAGTCCTCCCACGAGGGCAGGCCGAGCGGCCAGAAGGGCAGGCTGTCGGGAATCTCGGCGCGGAGTTCCTTGTAGACGGCCAGGCCGGTGCGGACCAGGTCGAACCGTTCCCGGTCCATCCGGTCGAGGAACCCGGACAGGTGGACGCGTCCCGTCATCGCGCCGGTGAGGGTGAAGGCGACGAGGTCCGGGTCGAAGTGCGGCTGGGGGTAGGCCCATACGGCGGCCTGCTCGGGCGTCACCGCGGTGGCGGCCGCGGCCGCGATGGGCGGACAGCGCAGGGGGTCCTGCTGGTCGCTGGTGGACTGCAGCTGGGTGACGGCGAGTTGGGCGTAGTCCATGCGCAGTCCGCCCGAGCCGCAGTTCTCCAGGACGAGACGGGGATACCGGTCGAGGACGGCGCCCAGCCAGTCGAGGTGGGCGCGATGGTGCCCGAGCAGTCCCGCACCGGCGCTCTCCTCGCCGCTCTCGGTGCCCGGCCCGACGTTGATGTTGTAGTCGAGTTTCAGATAGCCCACTCCCCACTCCCCCACGATCCGGTCGACGACCCGGTCGAGGTGCGCGCGGGCGGCCGGGTGGCGCAGATCCAGGTGGTGGCGGCCGTGCTCGGTGACACGTACGCCGCCCCTGCGGAAGAACGCCTCGGGCGGCAGGGTGCGCGCCAACGGGCTGCGGACGCCCACCACTTCGGGCTCCAGCCACAGGCCGGGTGTCATCCCGTGCTCCCTGACGGCGTCCAGAACGCGCTGGATGCCACCCGGAAAGCGACGGCCGGAGGGCTCCCAGGCGCCGACGGCGTCCCACCAGCCCTCGGCGTCGTCGTCGTACCAGCCGGCGTCGACGACGAAGACCTCGGCACCGGCGGCGGCCGCCGCTTCGATGAGCGGCAGGAGTTTGTCGGTGGTGGGGTCGCCCATCAGGGTGTTCATGTAGTCGTTGTAGATCACCGGGAGGGCCGTGTGGTCCGGGTGGGCGCGGCGCATCCGGCGGCGGCAGTCGGTGAGTTGCCCGAAGGCGGCGTCCAGCCCGCCCGTCCCGGCACCGGCGAGGGTCGCGGGGACGGTGGTGAACTCCTCGCCGGGCGCGAGGAGCTGACGCCACTGGTGATGGGCGTCGTCGGGGCCGAACAGGGCGACGTAGGCGGCGCCTTCGCGTTCGCCGGTCTCGTAGCGCCAGCCGGCGCTGGACTCGATCTGCCACAGCCACGCGCGTCCCGCCGGGTCGGTGAGCGCGGCGACCGGGAGATGACGGCCCGTGGACCAACTGCCCTGCGAGGAGCGCTCGAAGCAGCCGCGCCCCTCGTGGCCGTGGGCGGACCGGCTCAGCCGGACGACCTGGTCACGGAACGGGGCCTGCCGCCAACGGCACTCGGCGAGCCAGTCGTTGTCCGCCCAGTGCAGGGTGAGGCCGTCGAGGTCGCCGTAGGCGAGACCGCCGAGCGCGAGGCTCGATACGCTCTCCAGTCGGAGCGGGGCGCCGCCCTCGTTGACCAGGCGCACTTGCGAGCGGACGAAACCGGTGCCGGGGCAGGTCCGCAGACTCACCTCGGCGGCGAGAGCGGTCACGGGATCCGCGAGCGTGATCGTCGTGCAGTGCCACTCGCCGTCCTGGACCGTCCGGTGGCCCCGGTGGGCGAGGCGCTCGCCGATCGCGGTGTCGATGAACCGTTCCCCCGACCAGGTGCGCCCGTGCCCGGTGGCGGTGATCTCCACCAGGGGCAGCAGGGCGTCCCAGTCCTGTCCGGGCGCACCCAGCCTGACCGACCCGCCGGGTCCCACGACGGCACACAGCCCCAGAACCTCCTGGGACCAGAGAACCGACCCTGCTGCTGCTTCGACGGCACTGGTCAACGCGGTGTCCCTTCGGTGGCGGGCGGCCTTCGGCAGATCTTTCCAGGGCCGCCCTTCATGGTCGGCCCGCCACCTCACGTATAATTACCCCCGGGGGTATGCGAGAGGACAGTGATCATGCAGCTCGACCTGGAGAGGCTCTTCCTCTTGCTGCCTGAGCACCGACGACCGTCTCGACCTTGAAACCCGACCCCGAAACCCGGCCTCGAATCCGGACCTCGAATCCCGACCTCCCGACCCGAAGGAGAACACCTCATGTGCCGACAAGCGGTCTGCCGAAAGTGCCAGGGCATCACGTACCGGGGCTGCGGCATGCACGTCGAGCAGGTACTCGCCGGAGTTCCGCGCTCACAGCGCTGCACATGCTCCGAGGACGAGGCTCCGGCCGAAGGGCTCTGGAAGCGCCTGTTCGGCCGCCGTTCGTGAGCGGAGGCACGAAAAAGGGTCCCCGCCGGCTCTCGCCCGCGAAGACCCTTCGCACCGTCGGGACGACAGGATTTGAACCTGCGACCCCTTGACCCCCAGTCAAGTGCGCTACCAAGCTGCGCCACGTCCCGGTGCCGTCTGACCTGGGGTTTCCCCGGGCCGAACACGCAGGGAAACCATACCGCACTCGGGTCCATGGTCGCGCACGGCTTTTCGCCGGCCCCGCGCCCGCCCACGGGTCGTGCCGCCCGGCACCGGTGCCCCGCCGGTCAGTCCGCGGACGGCGCACCCAACTCGGGGTAGGCCTCCAGCAGTCGGGACGGGGCCGCCTGGCGCCAGGAGTCGGCAAGTATGTCGCGCAGCTCGCTCTCGTCCTCGATCGCGGCGAGGCGGGCCCTGACCCAGGCGAACTGCGCCTCGTGGTCGGCGATCCAGAACTTCTCCGGTTCGGCCAGCACCAGTTCGTCGCGCTCCTCCTTCGGGCAGCGCACGGCGATGGAGGTCTCGTCCTCGGGCAGCGTGGCGAACATCTTCCCCGCGACCCTGAAGGTGGGCATGCTCCAGGCGATCTTCTCCGTCGTGTCCGGCAGGGCGAGGCAGATTCGGCGTACGTCTTCGGCATCCGGCATGCCCCGCACGTTAGCCGCCGCCACTGACAATCACCTGGTGGGAGCCTCGGCGCCCGTCTCGCGGCGAAGGGGCTTGTAGTAGATCGAGGTCGGCCTCAGCACCCCGTCCGGGGCCGCCGCGTAGTCCGGGATCGCACCGATGCGGCTCCAGCCGGCCGCCCGGTACAGCCGCTCGGCGGGGCTGTCGGTCTCGGTGTCCAGGTGCAGCAGGGTGATCCCGGCCGCGGCGGCCGCCTCCTCCGCCGTGGCCAGGAGCAGACGGCCGAGTCCCCGCCCGCGGGCGTCCCGGTGCACCATCAGCTTCACCAGCTCGGCCCGGTGGCGGCTGTTGGGCTTGTCCGGGAAGGCAAGGCTCACCGTGCCGACCGGCCGACCGCCGTCGTACGCCACCCACACGGCGAGCCGGCCCGCCGCGGTGCCGGCGGCGTGCTCCCGCCACCACGCCAGGGCCTCCGCCCGGTCGAGGGGCGCGAGGAAGCCGATGGAGGCGCCGCCTTCGACGGTGTCGACGAGCAGGTCGGCCAGTCCGGCCGCGCAGGCGAGCAGTTCGGCGTGGTCCACGCGCTCGACGATCACGGCAGCACCACCGCCAGCACGTAGCGCACGTCCGCCGGGCCCGCGCACCGGAACCGGGTCGGCCCCCACACCCGCAGCCGCAGGCAGTCCCCCGTGCCGAGGTGGTGCTCCGTCTCCCGTGCCGTCACCTCGAGCGCTCCTTCCAGGACCCAGATGTGCTGCTCCAGACCGGGTACGGGCGGCCGGTCGTAGGAGATGTCGGCTCCCGCCGCGAGCCGCCCCTCGACGAGTTCGCCGCGCAACCCGGCGTGCGGTGGCGAGACGGATCGTCGTACGAAGCCGGAGGCGCGGTCCCGCCACACCGGCTGCTCGGCGGCCGCCACCAGCGGCGTGGGTTCCGCCTCCACCTCGGCGAGCAGCCGGGACATGGTCCGCCCGTAGACGCCGCAGAGACGGTTGAGGAGTGCGGCGGTGGGGCTGATCTCCGCCCGTTCGGCGCGGGAGAGGGTGGATTTGCTGATGCCGCTGCGTTCCGCCAGTTCGCCGAGCGACCAGCCGTGTTCGGCGCGCAGCTCGGCCAGGCGGGCGGCGAGGCGGGCGTCGACCGGGTCCGGGGCCGGGGCGTCCCCGGCACGTTCATCGCGTTTCACATCGGGGACGATATCCCGGATATGAAACAGCCAGGTTACGGCGTCTCCACTCCGGCCGCCTCGCGCAGGGCATCCAGCACGGGGCGGATCAGCGGATGCTCCTCGGCCCCGCGTCGTACGGCCGCGAAGACCCGGCGGGTGGGCGCGACGCCGTCGACGGGCCGTACGACCACGCCGGCGAGGTCCATCCCGCTCAGCGCGGACCGCGGTACGAGCGCCACGCCGGCGTCGGCCGAGGCGAGGGCGACGACCGCGCGGAAGTCGTCCGAGGAGTGCTCCAGGCGCGGCTGGAACCCGGCGCTCTCGCAGGCCAGGACCACCACGTCATGGCACGGGTTGCCGGGGTACGGGCCGATCCACGCGTCCTTGGCCAGGTCGGCGAGCGGGATCTCGGCGGCCTCGGCCAGCCGGTGCCGCACGGGCACGACCGCGTCGAACGGCTCGGCGTACAGGGACACGTGGGTCAGCCGCGGGTCGTCGGCGGGCGGGGCGCCCCGATACTCGACGGCGACGGCCACGTCCACCTGGCGGTCCAGCACCATCGGCAGGCTGGCGTCGCCCTCGGCGTCCTGGACGCGGATGCGGATGCCGGGCGCCGACTCGGCGAGACGGGCCACCGCGGGGGCGACGACCTGGGCGATGCCGGTGGCGAAGGCGGCGACGGTGACCGTGCCGGCGGCACCCGATCCGTACGCGGCGAGCTCGGCCTCCGCGCGCTCCAGCTGGGCGAGGACCGCGTTCGTGTGGCTGAGCAGAATCTCGCCGGCCGGGGTCAGCCGTACGCCCTTGGCGCCGCGCTCGACCAGGCGGTGACCGGTCTCCTGCTCCAGGGCGGTCAGCTGCTGGGAGACCGCCGAGGGGGTCAGGTACAGCGCGGCGGCAGCCGCCGTCACCGTGCGGTGGTCGGCCACCGCACGAAGGATGTGGAGCCGCCGCGCTTCGATCATGGAATCGATTGTCTCAAACGCACACCCCGGGCCCTCAGGCCCGCTCGGCCTCCAGCTGCGCCCGCGCGGCCACGAAGGCGTCGACGGCCCGGTTCACGTCCTCGGTGGAGTGCGCGGCGGACAGCTGGACGCGGATACGGGCCTGGCCCTGCGGCACCACGGGGTAGGAGAAGCCGATCACGTACACGCCCCGCTCCAGCAGCAGCTCGGCCAGCCGGCCCGCCTTCGCGGCGTCGCCGATCATCACCGGCGCGATGGCGTGGTCGCCCGGGAGGACCTCGAAGCCCTCCTCGGTCATCCGGCGGCGGAACAGGGCGGTGTTCTCGGCCAGCCGGACGCGCAGGTCGTCCGCCGACTCCAGCAGGTCGAGGACCTTCAGGGAGGCGGCAGCGATCACCGGGGCGAGCGTGTTGGAGAAGAGGTACGGGCGCGAGCGCTGGCGCAGCAGGGCGACGATCTCGGCGCGGGCCGCGACGTAGCCGCCCGAGGCGCCGCCGAGGGCCTTGCCGAGGGTGCCGGTGATGATGTCCACGCGGTCCATGACGCCGTGCAGTTCGGGGGTGCCGCGGCCGCCGGGGCCGACGAAGCCGACGGCGTGCGAGTCGTCGACCATGACCATGGCGTCGTGGCGGTCGGCGAGGTCGCAGATCTCGCGCAACGGCGCGACGTAACCGTCCATCGAGAACACGCCGTCGGTCACGATCAGCTTCCGCCGCGCGCCAGCGGCCTCCTTCAACTGCCGTTCCAGATCGGCCATGTCACGGTTGGCGTAACGAAAGCGCCGCGCCTTGGACAGTCGGATGCCGTCGATGATGGAGGCGTGGTTGAGGGTGTCGGAGATCACCGCGTCCTCCGGGCCCAACAGGGTCTCGAAGACACCGCCGTTGGCGTCGAAGCAGGAGGAGTACAGGATCGTGTCCTCCTGGCCGAGGAACGCCGACAGGCGCGCCTCCAACTGCTTGTGCACCTCCTGCGTACCGCAGATGAACCGCACGGACGCCATGCCGTAGCCCCAGCGGTCGAGGGCCTCGTGGGCGGCGGCGATCACCTCGGGGTGGTCGGCCAGGCCGAGGTAGTTGTTGGCGCAGAAGTTGAGGACCTCGCCGGGGCGGCCGCCCGCGGTGACGTTGACGGTCGCGGACTGCGGGGTGCCGATCACACGCTCGGGCTTGTGCAGGCCGGCGGCGCGGATCTCGTCGAGGGTGGCGCGCAGGTCGTCGCGCACGGAGTCGAACATCTCAAAGCTCCTAGGGATGCTGATGACTTACGCGGTCCAGTCGAGGATGACCTTGCCGCCGCGGCCGCTCGCCGCGTCGGCGAACGCCGCCTCGAAGTCGCGGTAGCCGTACCGGCCGGTGATCACGGGCGACAGGTCGAGGCCGCCTTCGAGCAGCACCGACATGGCGTACCAGGTCTCGAACATCTCCCGGCCGTAGATGCCCTTGATCGTGATCATCGAGGTGACGACACGGGCCCAGTCCACCGGGAACTCCTCGGCGGGCAGGCCGAGCATGGCGATACGGCCGCCGTGCGTCATGTTGGCGATCATGTCGCGCATGGCCTCGGGTCGGCCGGACATCTCCAGGCCGATGTCGAAACCCTCCCGCAGCCCCAACTCCCGCTGTCCGTCGGCGATCCGGGAGTGCGCGACGTTCAGGGCCAGGCTCACGCCGATCTTGCGGGCCAGTTCCAGCCGTTCCTCGCTGACGTCGGTGATCACGACGTTGCGGGCGCCGGCGTGCCGGGCCACCGCGGCGGCCATCAGACCGATCGGCCCGGCGCCGGTGATGAGCACGTCCTCGCCGACCAGCGGGAAGGACAGCGCGGTGTGCACGGCGTTGCCGAACGGGTCGAAGATGGCCGCGACGTCGAGGTCCACCGGTACACGGTGCACCCAGACGTTGGCGGCGGGAAGGGCGACGTACTCCGCGAAGGCCCCGTCCCGGCCGACGCCGAGCCCGACCGTGGCCCGGCACAGGTGGCGGCGGCCGGCGAGGCAGTTGCGGCACTTGCCGCACACCAGGTGCCCCTCCCCGCTGACCCGGTCGCCGGCCTTGATGTCCGCGACGTCGCGCCCGGTCTCGACGACCTCGCCGACGAACTCGTGCCCGAGCACGAGCGGCGTGCGGATCGTCTGTCGCGCCCAGCCGTCCCAGGAGCGGATGTGCAGGTCGGTGCCGCAGATGCCGGTGCGCTGCACCTTGATCAGTACGTCGCCGGGTCCGACGGTGGGCTCCGGGACGTCCGCGAGCCACAGCCCGGGCTCCGCCTTCTCCTTGACCAGCGCCTTCAACGCTAGGGCTCCTGACGGTGAGACCCCGGGCGCGGGCATGCCGAGGAGGCCCGCATCCGGGGAGAGGGGTGGGATCGCGTAGCAATCTGCCGCACGGTCCCTCCCCCGGTCCATCGAGAGTTTCTTAACCCGCGCCGCAGATCCGCTTCACGCCGCGGATCCGCTTCGCGCCGCGCATCCGCTTCGCGCACGGGAGACGCTTCACACCTGGGAGACCTGGTAGTGGGCGATGTACCACTCGTCGCCCTCCCGGGTCACCAGGACCGAGAGCTTGACGTCCAGGGCGGGCCGGTCCGTGAAGGAGAACTCGACCGCCAGGTAGCCGAGGACGAGTCCGTCGGCGGGCCGCCGGGTCTCCAGGAAGCGGTACGCGGCCGTCATGCCGAGGGGCTGGGAGTCGTAGTACTCGGCGACGCCCTGCCGTCCGACGCTGTAAGGGTGGAGCCCCTGGAAGATCGCGTCCTCGGTGAAGACCGAGGCGACGCGTTCGGGCCGGTGCTCGTCGACCGCGGCCTTCCACCGGTCGAGGACGCCGCGCAGGACGGCCTCGTCTTCTGTCGTGCTGGTCATGGCTGCTCCTCGGACTTGTCAGTGGCCGGCGCTCATACCGCCGTCGACGTGCAGGATCTCTCCGGTGACGAACGGGGCCGTCTCCAGGAAGAGCACCGCGTCGACGATGTCGCCCACTTCACCCATCCGGCCGACGGGATGCAGGGCGGCGAGGAAGTCGTGGGTCTCGGCCGGGTGCATGGGGGTCTTGATGGTGCCGGGCGAGACCGCGTTGACCCGGATGCCGCGGGTGGCGTACTCGATGGCGAGGGACTTGGTCGCGGACTGCAGACCGCCCTTGGTGAGCGAGGCCAGGACCGAGGGGACGCGGGAGTCGGCGGCGTCGACCAGGCTCGTGGTGACGCTGACGATGTGGCCACCGCCCTGGGCGAGCAGATGCGGGACGGCCTGCTGGGTGAGGTGGAAGAAGCCGGCGACGTTGATGCCGGTGACGGCCGCGTAGTCCTCGGCCGTGTAGTCGGTGAACGGCTTGGCGACGAAGACGCCGGCGTTGTTGACCACGGCGTCGATCCGGCCGAACCGCTCGACGGCGGCCGCGACGACGCGCTCGGCGGTGGCCGGGTCGGCGATGTCGCCCTGGACGGTGAGGACGCCGGCGTCGTCGACGGGGGCGATGGTGCGCGAGGTGGCGACGACGGCGTATCCGAGCTTGCGGTAGCCATCGACGATGGCGGCGCCGATGCCCTGCGAGGCGCCGGTGACGATCGCGACCTTCTGGTTCTGCGTGCTCATGGTGACCTTTTCCGAAGTGATGACCGGTTACTAGCCGACCGGTCGACTATTTGGAAGGTAGGCCGGATCGCACGGCGGCGGAAGGATCGGATCTCTACCGCGTGGGAGGCTGATCCTCCCAGCGCAGGTCAGCCCGGCAGCGCGTACGGATCGTCGGCGGGCAGCCAGGCGTCCGGGGCATGGATCCCGAGGTCGCCGAGGCCCTCGCACAGGGCGTCCACGGTGGCGAGGACGGCGGCCCGGTCCTCTTTCTCTCGCCACACGAGCGACCAGGTCCAGTACACCTTCGGGGCGACGATCTCGCGGCGGACCAGGTCGGAGGGGATCGGATCGCCCTGCCCCTTGGGGGAGTTGAGGACCGGGCGGGTGCAGCGGCGGACGTGGTCGAAGAAGGCGGGGCCGGTGACGGCCCCGTCGGAGATCCGCACCTGACGGGCCCCGGTGCGGCGGGCGAGCTCCTCGGCGTAGACGTTCCAGGACTGCCAGGAGGTGATGTCGTCGTCGATGAGGACGTCGGCCTCCCCGGCGGCGACCTCGGCGGTGTCGGTGCCCTTGGCGACGGCGTAGAGCCGGTCGGCGCCGATCAGGCGGGCCCGCAGCCCCAGCCGCTTCAGGTCCTCGTCGCGCACCCAGCACACGGCGAGGTCCAGGCTGCCGTCGGCGACCCGGGCGGCCTGGGTGTGGGAGGGGGCGACCCAGGCGTCGACCCGCACCTGGGCGACCGAGGCCGTGCGCGAAGCCAGGTCGGCGGGCAGCCAGTTGACGTATCCCAGCCGTACCGGCAGGGAACCGGACAGCCGGCCGGCCCGGCGCTTGAGGTCGTCCGCCCGCTCCAGCAGGGCACGGGTGTGCGGGAGCAGGTCGGCGCCGGCCGCCGTGAGGGAGACCGAACGGCGGTCCCGGTCGAAGAGCCGTACCCCGAGGTCGCGTTCGAGCGCCTTGATCTGCTGGGAGAGCGAGGGGCCCGCGATGAGCAGCCGCTCGGCGGCACGGCCGAAGTTCAGTTCCTCGGCGACCGCGACGAAGTACCGCAGCTGGCGCAGTTCCACGCGCGCCATGCTACGCGCGCTGGTAGGCCGGGCCTATCAGCAGCGAGGAAGCCGGTCGTGGAAGGCGTGCCGGGGGCGGGCGCACGATGGGCTGACCGACGAGCACGAACGGAGTGCGTCATGCGAGAGTTCCTGGTCGAGATCACCACCACCGTCCCCGAGGGCACCGGTCAGGACGAGGTCGACCGGCGGCGGGCCGCCGAGGCCGTCCGCGCCGGGGAACTGGCCGCCACCGGCCACCTGGCCCGGCTGTGGCGTCCGGTGGGCGAGTTGCGCAGCATCGGCGTCTGGCGGGCCACCGACGAGGCGGAGCTGCACGAGAAGGTGCTCGGCACGCTGCCGCTGCGCCCGTGGATGACCGTCACGGTCACCCCGCTGGAGTCGCACCCGAACGATCCGGGCCGATGAGGGGCTCCTCCCCCTGGACCCATGTCGCCCGGGCGGCCGCCGCACTCGCGGCGGGCATGGGCGTCGGCCGCTTCGTCTACACCCCGATCCTGCCCCTGATGCACACCGGGGCGGGCCTGTCCGCGGCTTCCGGGGCCAACCTCGCGACCGCCAACTACGTCGGCTACCTGGTCGGGGCCCTCGCGGGCATCCTGGCCCCCGCCCTGACCCGCTCGCGCGCCGTGCTGCGCGGGTCGCTGCTGCTGCTGACCGGGACGCTCGCGGCGATGCCGCTCACCCGCAGCACAGCGGTGTGGGCGCTGCTGCGGCTGGCGGCCGGGGCGGCCAGCGCCCTGGTGTTCGTCGTCGCGGCCGGATCCCTCCTGCACCACCTGCGCGACCACCCGCCGCACCTGTCCGGCTGGGCGTTCGGCGGCGTGGGCGGCGGAATCGCCCTGTCGGGCGTCCTGGTGCTGGCCCTGCGGTCCTTCGGCGACTGGCGTACGGCCTGGTGGGCGGCGGCCGCTCTCACCGCGCTGCTCACCGCCGCCTGCTGGAACCTGCGACCGGAGGCGGCGCCCGCCGCCCGGGTGGCCGGGGGCGGCTCGCGGCCCCGCACGCACCGCTGGTTCGGCGCGCTGTTCGTCAGCTACACCCTGGAGGGCGTCGGGTACATCGTCGCCGGGACCTTCCTGGTCGCGGCGATCGGGCAGGAGGCCCCCGGCCCGGTCGGCAGCGGCGCCTGGGTGCTCGTGGGGCTGGCCGCCGTACCGTCCTCGGCGCTGTGGGCGCGGCTGGGGCGCCGCTGGTCACGTCCCGGGCTGCTGGTCGCGGCGCTCGTCGTGCAGGCGGCCGGGATCGCCCTGCCCGCCCTGGCCGGGGGTACGGCGGCCGCCTACGGCTCGGCGGTGCTGTTCGGCGGCACGTTCATCGGCGTCAGCACGCTCGCCCTCGCCACCGGGGCCCACCTGCGCTTCCCGCGCTCGGTCGCCCTGCTGACCGCCGGATACTCCGTCGGCCAGATCCTCGGCCCCCTGGCGGTGGCGCCGCTGCTGCACCACGGATACCGGCAGGCGCTGCTCCTGGCCGCCCTGGTCGTCCTCGCCGCGGCAGCGGCCGCCGCCGTGCTGCGCGTCGGTTTCCCGCACCACATGGTCGTAAGGGAACGCACGGAACCGCTCGGGCGGCGACAATCGAGCGAGGAAGCGGGCGCGCTCGCCCCGCATTCGGCCGACTGACGTGGAGCCGCACATGACCACCGCACGGGACCTCGCGATCGTCGCCCTGGACGTGGCGACCGACACGCCGGTGGAACAGGGCGACCTGTCGCTCGCGCTCGCGGCGGCCGAGGTGTTCGACCTCGTCGAGGCGAAAGCCCTCGTCCTGGACGGCGACCGCATCCTGCCCAGCGCCCAGTCCCCCACGGGCGACCGGCTGTTGGACGAGGCCGCCGCGGCGCTCGTACGGCAGGAGCCGTACGAGTCGGTCGAGGACTGGCTGTGGCGCCGGGGCCGCGGGCTGTCCGCGGCCTACGTCGAGGACCTGGAGCGGGTCGGGCTGACGGCCCGGCCCCGGGGCCGCCGGATTCCGCTGCGGACCGGGCGCTCGGTCCTGGTCGACTCGGCGGCCCGGCGCGCGGCCGAGGAGCGCCGGGCGGCGGGCGAACCCGTCCTCGCCGCCCTCGCCGCCGCGGCCGGCATCGGAGCCGAACCGGCCGAGATCCCCGAGGAGTTGGCGGGCGAGACGCCCACGACCGTGCTGGCCGCCGTCGGAAACGCGGTGATGGAACTGGAGGCGGTACGGCAACGACGCCAGATCGAGGACGCGGCGTTCGACAATGTGTGGCGGGGTTATTAGGGGTGGTGGCCTGGGCCGGGGGGCGGCGGGCGGCATCCAGGGCGGGCCAGCCACCTACGGCCTGCGGCGAGCGGCGTACGACGTGCTCGCGGCCAGCGGCATACGGCGTCCCGCGCGAATAGCGGCGGGCCCGCGGCGAGCGGCGTTCGGCGTTCGGCGTTCGGCGTCCCGCACGGGTAGCGGTGGGCGTGCGGTGTGCGGCAAGCGACCTGCGGCAAGCGGCGGGCCCGTGGCCAGCGGCCAGCGGCCAGCGGGCCAGCGGGCCAGCGGGCCAGCGGGCCAGCGGGCCAGCGGGCCAGCGGGCCAGCGGGCCAGCGGCCAGCGAGCGTGCCCGGCGTCGGGACACCGCCGAGATCCGTCAGCTCGGTCCTGGATACGTCAGCTCGGCCCTGTGCCGGCCGGCCCCCGGCGGTCAGGCGGCGGTGGCGCCCAGCAGGGCCCGGCAGTTGTCCCACAGGGGGCTCAGGCGGCCGGTGTCGTTGTAGAGCTTGGCGAACATCACCTGGCCCTCGAGCTGGGCCACCACCGCGCGCGCGGCCGCGCGGGTGTCGGTGGCGGTGGTCTCACCGCGCTCACGGGCCTCGGCGATCACCGCCTCGACCATGTCGATCTGCGCTTCGAAGATCTCCTGCAACCGCTCGCGGACGGCCTCGGTCTGGTTGCTGAGCTCCAGCGTGAGGTTGCCGAACAAGCAGCCCGAGACGGTGCCGCAGCCCTCCTGGACGGCCCGCTGTCCGGCCTCCGTCTCCTCGAACAGCCGCCGCAGCCGCCGCAAGGGCTCCGCGTCGCCGCCCAGAGCGCGCGTCCAGTCGCGCTTCTGGGCCGCCCAGTGCTCGTCGACGACGGCGAGCGCGAGCGCCTCCTTGGACTCGAAGAAGTAGTAGAAACTCCCCTTCGGCACCCCGGCGGCCTTGCAGATCTCGGCCACGCCCAGGGCGGAGTAGCCGCGCCCCTCGATCAGCGAGCGCGCGGCACCGAGGATCTTCTGCTTGGCGTCGCTGGTGCGTCCCATGCGGACAGTGTACGGAAGTATTAGACCGGTCGGCTAGTGAGAGCGGCCGGCCCCCGGTCACAGCAGCGGAAGCCCGTCCGCCTCGCGCCGCTCCAGCCGCGCCACCAGCTCCGCCGCCGAGGCCTTGATGCTCTCCAGTCCGGGCCTGCCCCACGGCCGCGGCTCCACGTCGGCCACGCACACCGTGCCGAGCACCATGCCCGTACTGTCGACGAGCGGTGCGCCCAGGTAGGAGCGGACGCCGAACTCGTCGACGATCGCGTTGCCCGCGAACCGCGGGTAGTCGCGCACGTCCTCCAGCACCAGCGCCTTGCGCCGGACCACCACATGGGGGCAGAAGCCGTGGTCGCGGGTGAGTTCGCGGCCGAGGACCGGTGCGCTGCCGTCGGCCCTGACGACGGCGGCCGGCGGTACGTCCGGCACGTGCAGGCCCGCGAAGAACTGCCGGTTCTCGTCGATGAAGTTGACCATGGCGTACGGCGCCCCGGTGACCTCGGCGAGGCGGCCGGCGTAGGCGTCGAGCCAGGGGTCCGGGCGTTCGTTCAGGCCGAGTTGGCACAGGCGCCGGGTGCGGGCGGGGGCCTCCTTGTCCTCCGGGGTGAGCAGCAGTCGACCGGCGGGGCGCGACGGGTCGTACCTCATGGGCGGGCTCCGTCACTGTGGACGCAGGTCATGTAGGGGCTCCATGGCGGGTGTTCGGGAATCACATGTGGGCGCCGTGGCTCGGCGCGTGGGCCGGGGCGTGTGCGATGAGGTGGCGGACGAGGGTGAGCAGGGTCTGCACGCCCGAGCTGGAGATACGGGCGTCGCAGCGCACGACGGGGATCTCCGGGGGCAGGTCGATGGCGGCCCGGACCTCTTCGGGGTCGTAGCGGTAGGAGCCGTCGAACTCGTTGATGGCGACGATGAATCCGAGGCCGCGCTGCTCGAAGAAGTCGACCGCGGCGAAGCACTCCTCCAGGCGGCGGGTGTCGGCCAGGATGACCGCGCCGAGCGCCCCTTCGGAGAGTTCGTCCCACATGAACCAGAACCGCTCCTGCCCGGGCGTGCCGAACAGATAGAGCACATGCTCCGGATCGAGGGTGATGCGGCCGAAGTCCATGGCCACCGTCGTCTCGACCTTGTTCTCGATCCCGTCGAGACGGTCGGTCGCGGCGCTGACCGTGGTGAGCAGCTCCTCCGTGCTCAGCGGCGCGATCTCGCTCACCGCGCCCACGAAGGTCGTCTTGCCGACTCCGAACCCTCCCGCGACCAGGATCTTCAGTGCGGTCGGGAAGGGGTCAGAGCTGTCGTCGTAGTCCATCGAGCACTGCCTCCAGTAGGGCCCGGTCGGTCGGGGCGTGGTGGAACTCGGGGGGCTTGGTGGTCAGCGCCCCGCAGTCGACGAGGTCCGACAGCAGCACCTTGGTGACCACCGCCGGCAGCTTGAGATGCGCGGCCAGCTCGGCGACCGAGACGGGCGCGCGGCACAGGTCGAGGGCCTGCTGGTGCTCGGGGCCGAGATAGCCGAGGGGCGTGGCGCCCGTGGCCATCACGTGCGACAGGAGGTCGAGGGAGATGGTCGGCCGGGTGCGGCCGTTGCTGACCGTGAAGGGGCGCACCAGCCGGCCGGCCGCGTCGTCGAGCCAGGGCCCGTCGCCCGCCGCCGCCACGTTCAAGGCCTCATCGCCGTGGGTTCGACGGCGTGCTGCCGGGGTGCGGTGGCCAGGTACGGGCGGACGCTCTTGACCAGCATGGCCATCTCGTAGCCGAGCACGGCCGCGTCGGCCTCGCGGCCGGCGAGCACCGCGAGACAGGTCCCGGAGCCCGCGGTGGTCACGAACAGCAGCGTCGAGTCGAGTTCGACGACGACCTGGCGGACCTCTCCGCCGTCGCCGAAGCGGACCCCGGCGCTGCGGCCGAGGGAGTACAGGCCTGAGGCCAGCGCCGCCATGTGGTCGGCGCTGTCCGCGTCGAGGCCGTGGACCGACTTCACGAGCCCGTCGCAGGAGAGGAGTACCGCGCTGGTGGTGTGCGGTACGCGCTGCACGAGGCCGCTCATCAGCCAGTCGAGATCGGATGCATGGCCGGTCGGCGCATCGCTCGCCATGGTGGATCGACTCCTTGGGGTACGAAGGTCTGCGGGAGCGGTGGGGGCGGGGGTGGGGGCTGCGGTGGTCATCCGGCGGGTGCGCTCCCGTCGCGCCGGGTGGGGTGGTCGGTGCCGCGCGCGGAGGCGGGGCGCGCCTGGGCTATGTGGGCCGGGTCCATGGGCGATACGCCCATGGGCGAACCGTCCCTGGGGGGCCGGTCCCTGGGTGACACGTCCATGGGGCGCGGCGGAGTGGTGGCGGTGACCTCCGTGCGGTGATCGTCCGGGCGGGCGGTGGGGAACCTGTGCGGGCGCTCCATGTGCGGTGACGACATGTGGTCCGCCCCGGTGTGCGCAGCCCCCGTGTGTTCCGACTCCAGGTGCGCGGACTCCGGGTGCTCCGACTCCAGGTGCGCTGACTCCAGGTGCTGCTGGGCCTCGGCGAGACCGATGCCGCGCTGGAAGGCGGCCATCAGTCCGGGGTCATGACCGGCGACGTGGTCGGCGTCCGGGCGGGGTGCCGGGCCGTCGCGCAGCTGCGGCGCGATGTGTTCCTGGGCGCGGCGGCGGGGGAGCTGCGGGGGCCTGCCCATGGTGCCTCGGACGGTGCCGCCGCGGGGCGTGGGCGGCGCGGTCACGTGGTCCGCGACGAGGTGCCGGTCGTCGGGCCTGATGCCGGGAAGCGCCTCCGCCGGGTTGGGCCGCTCCTCGTGGGAGCCGCGCACGGGCAGGGGCGCGGGACCGCCGCCTGCCGTGGTTCCGTGCGCCACGGCGCCGTCCCACTGCTCGCCGTGGCGCGCTGCGGACGGCGGGGATGCGGCCCGGCGCCCGGTGACGTCGGCTCCGTTCCGGGGCGAGGACTGGAGCTGCGGCTGCGGCTGCGGGGGTTGTGGCGCTACGGCCGCTGCCGTGCCGCCGGTGCCGCCCTGCGGCTGCGCCGCGCCCCCGGGCAGGCCGGGCGTCGGCCCCAGCAGCCCCTGCGGTACGACGAGTACGGCCTGCACTCCGCCGTAGATGTTGGTCTGCAGCCTCACGTTGATGCCGTGCCGACGCGCCAGCTGCGAGACCACGAACAGTCCGATCCGGCCGTCGGCGAGCAGGCTCGCGACGTTGACCTGGTCGGGGTCGGCCAGCAGGGCGTTCATCTTCTTCTGCTCGGCGACGGGCATGCCGAGACCCCGGTCCTCGACCTCGACGGCGAGGCCGGAGGTGACGAGGGTGGCCCGGAGCAGGACCTGGGTGTGCGGGGCGGAGAACACCGAGGCGTTCTCGACGAGTTCGGCGAGCAGGTGGATGACGTCGGCGACGGCGTGGCCGCGCAGTTTGCCGTCGATCGGCGGCACCAGCTTGACCCGGGAGTACTGCTCGACCTCGGCGATGGCGGAGCGCAGCACCTCGGTCATGGGGACGGGGTGGCTCCACTGGCGGCGGGAGACCGCGCCGCCGAGGACGGCGAGGTTCTCCGCGTGCCGTCGGATGCGGGTGGCGAGGTGGTCGACGTGGAAGAGGCCCTTGAGCAGGTCCGGGTCCTCGATCTCGTTCTCCAGCTCGTCGAGGATCGAGATCTCCCGGTGCACCAGGGACTGGAGCCGCCGGGCGAGGTTCACGAAGACCTCGAGCTTCTGCTCGCTGCCGGCCTGGCTGGAGAGCTGGGCGGCCTGCACGACGGCGGTGACGGCGCCGTCGTGCGCGCGGGCGAGGTCGGCGGCGAGCAGCTCGAAGTCCTCGGCGTCGTCGGCGGGCGCGACGCGCGGCTTGCGCTGGGGCGGGGCGTCGCCGCGGCGCAGTGCCTCGACGAGGGCACGCAGGTCGGCCTCGCCGCGAGCGGTACTGCGGCGCAGGGCGCCGATGCGGTCGCTCACGGCCCTGGCGGCCCGGTCGGCGGCGACGGCGGCGATCACGATGCCCGCCAGGGCGACGGAGACGGCGCCTGCGAGGACGCCCCACAGGGTGAGGCCGGGGCGGGCTCCGGTGGAGCGGACCGTGAACAGGACGGCCGCGCTGGCGCTCAGGGCGACCGCGACGGGCGGCAGCACGGCGAGCCGGAGCAGCTGGGGCCGTATGTGGGTTTCGGGCAGCGAGGGCGCTGTGCGGGCGACCGGTCGTCCGTGCCGTCCGCCCTCGCGGCGGTCTGCGCGTGCGGCCGGTGCGCGGAGGTGAGACATCGGATTCCTCGTCGTGCTGGTCCGTCGGTGCCTGGGGCGCGGGCGTGCGCGGTTCGGGCATGCGCCGTCGTGTCGGTCGAGAGGGGGGCAGGAATGCGGCCCCGCTTCGCCCGACGGACACTCACAGTAGTCGGCAAGGCATCATGTGCGGTGGGCAGTTGACAAAGTCCCACGCGGAGCGTCCCGCTCTGGTATGAGGCGTCGTACGACAGACCGATAAACCCAGGGGCCGGGCGATCCCGCCCGACAACGGATCGATCAGAGCTGGTCAGAAGCGGTCACGGCGAAGCAGGGGCCCTGTCGCCGTGATTGCGGGGACGGAAAGGAACCGACCGCGGAAACCGCCCACCCCTTGTCCGCTCCCCACCCCGACCGGACCGTTTCGACCCCTTTCTCGCCCACCCGAGTCACCGCCTGAACGTCACTGTCCGTGTCAACCACGAGGACGCGACATCACCCGCCAGGAGACCGCGAAGCCCGGAAATCAGAGACGCGCCCCACGACGCATGATCGACAGCGGCGCGTCCGGTCAAGGCCGAACTTCGGCAGCCTTGCCCTCCTCGACGCGCGTCTGCGCGGCCGACAGCGTGAGGCTCCCCGCGCACACGGCCCGGTGCAAGGAGTTCTCCAGCCGGTCGTCGACACGGGCTCGCGCGACGGGCACAGGCCTCAGGTTGGCCGGATCGGAGGCGGCTCCTCCGAGCTCCAGGGGGATGATGTGGTCTTCTTCGTAGTGCGCGGGGTTCTTGTCGCTCACACCGGACGCCGCGAGTTGCCGCCGCTTCAGCTGTTCGGTCAGGTCGGACGGCGGCCGTACAGCCGCTGTCCAGCCCCGGACGCAGATCGTGTAGTGGATCGTGGACTGGGTCACGGCCGGGTCGAGGGCTCCGGGCGCTCCACCGGGGACCGGCCGGGAGAACCCGCCGGCGCCCACCGGATGCGGCGACGCCTGGCTGAGCGTGCCGCCGCGCACCGTGTAGGAGCCCGCGTAGTCGGCGGTACTGCCGTCGGTGTGAACGGCGTGCAGGTGGACCTGTACGGAGTCCCCCGCCACGGAGTCGACGCGGATCTCGTCGGCGGCGGTGTCGGCGAAACCGGCGACGAACTGCTCGTAGGACCGCGCGAAGTGGCTGCCGCCGAGGTCCCAGGCCCGAGAGTAGTCATGGCGGTTGATCGCGGCGTAGTACTCCTCCACCACGGAAACCGGGTCTGGTCCCCCGCCCTGGGTCATGGTCCGCGCAACGTGCGCGATCCGGAGCGGTCCGGTTTCAGCGGCGCCCGTTACGGCGGGGCGGCCGGGCGGCTGCGGGTGAGCGGTCAGTCCCAGGGCGGCGACGGCACAGAGCCCGGCCACGGCCTTCGACGTCCACATCGGCCCTCCCGGGCGAGACGTGTGCGGCCTGTAGAGGACTTTTTATGATAATCGACCCATTTCAGGCCGAACAGTCGATCCGCTCCGGGCCCCCTTCGGACCCGCCGCCCGGAGCCGCCCCCACCGGCCTCACCCAGCAGGTACCGCCTCCGGCTCCCCCGTGCCCTCGTCCGCGCCCCGTCCGGCGTCGGCGTGGTCGTCGGTCGCCGAGTTGGCCGCCGTCTTGATCGCCGCTCCGGTGAGGGCCGTCGGCCAGCCGCCGTCGGGGGTGTGGGCGACCTCGCGCCACCAGGGGGCGGAGGGGATCGTCTCGGCGGTGGGTTCGAAGGGCTCGCCGGGGCGGGGCAGGGCGATGCGGGAGCCGGTGGCGTGGGCGGCCTCGATGGTGCCCTCGCCGGGCTCGGCCCAGGGGTGGGGTGCCAGGTTGAAGGTGGCCCAGTGGATCGGCAGCATCACGCCGTGCGGCTGTCCGCCCTGGAGGTCGAGGTGGGCCCGCATGCCCTCCTCGGGCGTCATGTGGATGTCGGGCCAGAAGTCGGAGTACGCGCCGATCTGGATCATGGTGGCGTCGAAGGGGCCGTGCGCGGCGCCGATGTCCCGGAAGCCGTCGAAGTAGCCGGTGTCGCCGCTGTGGTAGACGCGGTGCTCGTCCCCGGCGACGGACCACGACGCCCACAGGGTGTGCTGGGTGTTGCGCATCCCGCGGCCGCAGAAGTGGCGGGCCGGAGTGGCGGTCAGCGTGAGGCCGCCGACCTTCGTCGCCTCGTGCCAGTCCAGCTCGCGCAGCCGGTCGGCGGAGACTCCCCAGTGTTCGAGGTGGGCGCCGACGCCCAGCGGGACGGCGAAGAGGGTGTCCGTGTCGGCCAGCGCCTTGATGGTGGGCAGGTCCAGGTGGTCGTAGTGGTCGTGCGAGATGACGACGACGTCGACCGGGCCGAGCGCGGCCAGTGGCAGCGGCACCGGGTGCACCCGCTTGGGGCCGATGAAGGGGAACGGGGAGCAGCGCTGACCCCAGACGGGGTCGAAGAGCACCCGGTGACCGTCGATCTCCGCGAGCACGCTGGAGTGCCCCATCCAGGTCAGCCGCAGCCCGGTGGCCGGCGGCTTCGCGATGTCGGCGAGGGTGGTGGCGTGCACCGGAACGGTGCCCCGGGGGCCGCGGCGGGGCCGCTCGTCCTTGTCGAAGTAGACCTTCGCGAAGTCCACCATCGAGATGGAGGGGCGGCTCGTCGGGCCGCCGGGATTCTGGAAGACCCCGTCCTTGAAGTGCGGTGATCTGCGGATGCGCGCCAGGCGCTCACCGGTGGGATCCGCGCCGAAAGCCTCGGGCTGCAGCGCCTTGAGCCCGGAGCTCAGGGGACGGAAACCGGACACGGTACCTCCAGGTGGAGTCGGTGAGGCATTCCATTATGGTCGGCTCCACTGACAACACCCGAGTCATGCGGTCCCGGCGGGCTCTTTCCAAGGAAAGCCCAAAGATACGGCCGCTCTCGACCTCTGCCATGCAGAGGTCGAACTGCCGCTCCCCGGCTCACCTGCGCACCGCGGCGCCCGCTCCCGCGGGAGGCGGGAGGCGGAGCCACCACCTGGGAAACCGGGGACGCCCGGCGCCCATTCCCGCCGCCGCCACGGAACCTCGTCGGAGCCGTGATCCTGCCCCTCCCCCGGGCTCCGTTGACAAGCGGAGGCACCCTCTCGATACTGACCGACGATTCAGTAATTCCCCTCGCCGCCGTACCCGCCGGGGCGCTCGCCCCGCCGCCCGGTCCCCGTCTGATCGCCGTCTCCGAGGAGACCTCATGACCGCCCCCCTGATGTCGCTCACCTGGACCGACCACATCACCGGCCGCCAGGGCTTCCTGGTCGTCGACCGGCTGGTGCGCGGTGTCGCCAGCGGCGGACTGCGGATGCGCGAGGGATGCACGCTGGACGAGGTCACCGGCCTCGCCCGCGGGATGACCATGAAGGAAGCACTGCACTACAACCCCGAAGGTCGTTACGTCCCGCTGGGCGGCGCCAAGGGCGGCATCGACTGCGATCCCCGGGACGCGGCGGCCTACGGACTGCTGGTGCGCTACCTGCGCGCCATGAAGCCGTACGTCGAAGGCTTCTGGACCACCGGTGAGGACCTCGGCCTCACCCAGGACACGGTGGAGCGGGCGGCGGCCGAGGCGGGACTCGTCTCCACCATCCAGGCGGTGTACCCGCTGCTCGACGACGAGGTGACGGCGCGGCGGCGGCTCGCGGACGCCTTCGCCGTCGAGGTGGACGGCATCGGCCTGGACGAACTGGTGGGCGGCTGCGGCGTCGCGGAGTCGGCGCTGGCCGCCCTGGACCGGGCGGGCGTGCCGCACGCCGGGACGCGGGTCGCCGTGCAGGGTCTGGGCACCATGGGCGGGGCCACGGCCCGCTTCCTCGCGCGCGCGGGGCTCACGATCGTGGCGGTGGCCGACATCAAGGGCACCATCGCCAACCCGGCCGGCCTCGACGTGGAGGCGCTGCTGGCGGCGCGCGACGGGTACGGCACCGTGGACCGGGCGGTGTTGCGGCCCGGGGACCGCGAACTGCCGGGCGACGCCTGGCTGGCGGCCGAGGCGGAGGTGCTGGTGCCTGCGGCCGTCTCGTACGCGATCGACGCGGCGGACCAGGAGCGGATCCGGGCCCGTTGGATCGTCGAGGCGGCCAACATGCCCGTACTGCCCGAGGCGGAGGAACTGCTGGCCACGCGCGGTGTCACCGTGCTGCCCGACGTCGTCGTCAACTCCGGGACCAACGCCTGGTGGTGGTGGACCCTGTTCGGCGACATCGGCCCGGACGCGGACGAGGCGTTCGCCCATACGCGCCGCTCGATGCGCGCCCTGGTCGAGCAGATGCTGGCCCGCGCGGAGGCCGACGGCACGACCCCGCGCGCGGCCGCCCACGCCATCGTCGCGGACCGGCTGCCGGTGATCGCGGAGCGGTTCGGCTGGTACCGCTGAGGGCGGCGGCCGGAAGGGCCGGTCCACTGCCGACGACCTCGGGTCGAGGCACGCGGGCTGACCCGCGCGAAACGGCCGATCCGGGGCGGGAGTTGAGGACGCGCCCCGGATAGGGTCGGACACCATGACGATTCGTCTGTGCTGCCTGCTCTGGGCCCGTCCCGGCGCCGCCGGGGCCCTGGCCGCGTACGAGGACAAGGTGCTGGCCCTGCTCGGCGAGCACGACGGCCGGATTCTGCAGCGTGCGCGGGCCGACGGCGCCGAGGGCCGCCCGGACGAGATCCAGCTGATCGAGTTCGCCTCGCAGGCCGGTTACGACGGGTTCATGGCCGACGAGCGCCGCACGTCTCTGGCCGGCGATCGCGACGCGGCGATCGCCAGGACCGAGCTGTACCCGGTGGAACTGGTCGAAACAACGGTCTCACCCGGCGCCGTCAGGGACGACGGAATAGGGTGACGACGTGGCGAGAGTGCGGTTGAGCGTGGCCGAGCGGCGTGAGGAACTGCTGCGGGCGGCCATCCAGCAGATCGAGGCGCGGGGCGTGGCGGCGGTCAGGATCGCCGACGTGGCGTCGGCCCTCGGCGTCAGCAACGCCCTGGTGCTGTACCACTTCTCGACGAAGGAGAAGCTGGTCGCCGCCGCGTTCACCTACGCCGCCGAGGACGACCTGGCCCATCTGCGCAAGCTGCTCGGCCGTCGCACCACGGCGCTACGGCGACTGCGCGCCGCCGTGCGCTGGTACGCGCCGACCGGCCAGGCCAAGGGCTGGCGGCTGTGGATCGAGGGCTGGGCGGCGGCGCTGCGCGAGCCCGCGTTGCGGGAGGTGGCGCGGGACCTCGACAAACGGTGGAAGGCGGCGCTCGCCGAGGTCATCGCGGAGGGCGTGGCCGCGGGCGAGTTCCACTGCCCCGACCCCTTCGGTACGGCCCTGCGCCTGACGGCCCTGCTGGACGGGCTGGCGGTCCAGCTGACCTCGTACGCCGGAGCGGTCTCACGGGCCCGGGCGCAGGAGTGGGTGGACGAGGCACTGGCGCGCGAACTGGGTCTGGACCGAGCGGCGTTGACCGCTTCGCAGACATGAGCTCTGCAAGTAGGGACCATCACAGACCTGGGCCCTCTCGGGTTCGCCCAGTCACAGAATGAGGCCCCCCGGTTCGCACCAGGAGGCCCCACCCAGTCAACCGTCACGCGACGGCGGCGATCCGTGTCCGGATGTCCTCGGGTGACAGCGCGCCCTTCGCCGTGACGTGGTCGCCGGACGACTCGCCGCGCAGTCGGCGCCCGATCCACGGCACCAGGTACTCGCGCGCCCACTGCACGTCGTCCCGCCGTACCTCCAGCGTGCCGCGCGGCGGCAGCGGCGGCCAGGGCTGGTCGGGGTCGGCCGGGATCTCCAGGCCGAGGACCTGTCCGGCGCGCAGCGCCACGCGCGTGTGGCCCTCGGGCGAGAGGTGGAGCCGGTCGCCGTCCCACGCCCTGCGGTCCTGAACCGACTTCAGCGACCACAGGTCGAGCACGGGGCAGCCGTACCGGTCGGCGATGGCCCGCACATGCCCGTTGTAGGTGGCGATCTTGCCGCGCAGGTGCTTCAGCACGGGCACGCCACGGGTGTCGAACCCGGTCGTCACCATGACGGTGCCGGCGACCTGCGTGAGCCGGATGATCGCGCGCTCGAAGCGCTCGGCCACCTCGTCGGGGTCGGTGCCCGGCCGGATGATGTCGTTGCCGCCCGCGCAGAAGGAGACCAGGTCCGGGGCCAGCTCGACGGCCTGCGGGAGCTGGTCCGCAACGATCTGGTCGAGCAGTTTGCCGCGCACCGCGAGGTTCGTGTACCTGAAGTCGCCCTCGGGACGCCGGTCGGCGAGGAGTACCGCGAAGCGGTCCGCCCAGCCGACGAAGGCCCCGTCGGGGCCGGGGTCGCCGACGCCCTCGGTGAAGCTGTCCCCCACCGCGACGTACGACCCGATCACTGATCTGCTGTCACTCTTCGAATCGTCTGCCACAGCCGTCATGATTCACCTTCGAATGTGACCTACGCGACCGTAGGCAGGGCTTGACGGTCGGTGAGATAAGCCACTCGCAAAGTGTTGACCAAGGTCGGAATAACCCCTCGATGTGCGCTGTTGCTGGGTCAACAGTCGGACACACCGAAGGCCGGACCCGGGGATCGAGGTCCGGCCTTCGGCAGCGTGTCAGGCGGCGTGGCGGCGGGGGGTCAGCCGACGGCGACGCCCTTGGAGCGGAGGTAGGCGACCGGGTCCACGTCGGAGCCGTAGTTCGGCGTGGTCCGGATCTCGAAGTGCAGGTGCGGGCCGGTGACATTGCCCGTAGCGCCGGAGAGGCCGACCTGCTGGCCCGCGCTCACGCTCTGGCCGGCCGAGACGGAGAGCTGCGAGAGGTGCCCGTACTGGGCGTAGTAGCCGTCGGCGAGCCTGATGACGACCTGGTTGCCGTACGCGCCGCCCCAGCCGGCGGAGACGACGGTGCCCGCGCCCACGGCCTTGAGGGGGGTACCGGTGGGGACGACGAAGTCGACGCCGGTGTGGTAGCCGCTGGACCACATGCTGCCGGCCACGCGGTAGCCGGTGCCGACGGTGGCGCCGGAGACGGGGAGCTGGAAGCCCGTGGCGGAGGCGGTGGTCGCGGCAGCGCTGCGGGTGGTGCCCTCACCGGAGGAGGACGAGCGCTCCTTCGACGAGGTCGAACCCTGCGAGGACGAGGACTTGGCCGTGGAGGACCTGTGGGCGCTCGTCGCGGCCTTCTTGCCGATCGTGAGCTTCAGACCGGGGTGGATGAGCGACGGGTCGTCGCCGACGACGGTGCGGTTGTCGGCGTAGAGCTTGTGCCAGCCACCGCTGACGTGCTGCTCCTCGGCGATCTTCGAAAGGTAGTCACCGGACCGGACCGAATAGACGTGCACCGCCTTTTCGGAGGCGGAGTTCTTCTTTTCGGTCGCCTTCTTCACGGTATTCGGAAGGGACTGAACGGCCTTTTCCGAAACCGACTGGGAAGCGGACTGGGCGGTGGCCGCGTGGGCACCCGTGGCACCCATCAGCGGGAGGGCGAGCGCGGCGCCGCCGGTTCCGGCGACGGCGATGGAGCGAGTGAAGCGCTGGGACTTCGGACGACGGTGCTTACCCTTCGCGGGCATGGCGAATTCCTCTCCGGCGCCTGCGAGGTGAGCTGTCGGGTGCGGGCTGGAGATGCCCGGCCGCGCGCTGGTCGCGGCTGTACCCCTAGCCGTTCCGGAGACCGGAACAGGCGTTGTACCTGTGGGTCCCCCGCTCCTGCCGTACACGGGTGATTGGTGCGGGCTCCGGGCGGCGGCAGGATTGGGCGTCCGTCCGGATTGGTGTGGAACGTAAGCGACGAGGACGCGAAGGGACAAGCGACGGTTCCCCGTGAATCCGTTTCCCTTGATCCTCTGCGGAAATCCACGGTCACTCTCCGTGAATTTCCGCTTCGTCCCACTCTTCAATCCGCAGGAAAGACAGATTGATTACGTGAGCATGACGAGGTACGCACCGTCACGGCTATGACGCTGCTCACGTGACGCTGCTCCAGCTTCCCTTGTCACAGCGCGAGTTGGAATGAAGCCCAATCAACGCAGCAATTCGGACAGAAGAGTCAGATGCGGCGCAGGCGGAGAACTGCCGCATCGAGGTCGCCCCGAAGTCCGGTATGCAGACCGTGATGCAGCAATACGGCACCTCGATGCACTTCGCCCGTTTCGAGGCATTCGTACGACGCTGTCGGGTCGAGGGCACGCAGCCGCAGGGCCGGCACGGGCTCGCCGTAGCTCTGTGCCTGCAGCCAGGCGAGGACGACGCTCTGGTCCCCGCGCGCGTACTGCACGGCGCTCAGCCCGCCCGTCGGCGGCCTGAGGCGGTGGAGCTCGCCGTGCTGGACGAGCGGCCGGATCTCCTTGTAGAGGCTCACCCAGTCGCGGGCCTCGGCCAGCTCCTCCTCGGTCCACTGCGTGAGGTCCCCGCCCACCCCGAGCACTCCGGCCATGGCACTGACGAACCGGAAGCGCAGCGAGCTGACGCGCCCGTTGAGCTGGGTGTTGGGGCTGTCGGTGACCCAGGCGGCCATCACGCGCGCGGGGTGGATCTGGCTGAAGCCGTGCTGGATGGCGAGCCGGTCGAGCGGATCGGTGTTGTCGGAGGTCCACACCTGGTCCGTACGGCTCATGATCCCGAGGTCGATCCGTCCGCCACCGCCCGAGCAGGACTCGAAGACGACACCGGGGTGGGCCGCCCGCAGCCGGTCCAGCAAGGCGTAGAGGGTGTGGACGTGGTCGACCCAGAGGCGCTGCGGGTAGGCGTCACCGGGCCAGCCGGCGTCCGTGAAGCAACGGTTGAAGTCCCACTTCACGTAGTCGATCTGAGCGCTGGACAGCAGTGCGTCGAGCCGCTCCCAGAGGTACTCCTGGACGTCCTCGCGGGCCAGGTTCAGTACGAGCTGGTTGCGCAGCTCCGTCCGCCTGCGTCCGGGCTGGAACTGGACCCAGTCGGAGTGGGCGCGATACAGGTCGCTGTCCGGATTGACCATCTCGGGCTCGACCCAGATGCCGAACTGCATGCCGAGCGCGTGCACATAGTCGGCGAGTGGGGCCAGGCCCTTGGGGAAGCGGTCGGGGTTGGGTGTCCAGTCGCCGAGCCCGGCCCGGTCGCTGGTGCGCTTGCCGAACCAGCCGTCGTCGACGACGAACAGCTCCACGCCGATCGCCGCGGCCCGCCGTGCGAGGGCGCTCTGCTGTTCCTCGGAGATGTCGAACTCCGTGGCCTCCCAGGAGTTGAACAGCACGGGGCGGTCCTGGTCCGCGTCCGGGACGACGTACGCGCGTTGGTAGGCGTGCCAGGCCCGGCTCGCCCCGCCGAAGCCGCCGTCGCTCCACAGCCCGGCGAAGACGGGGGTGGTGTACGACTCCCCCGCCGCCAGGCTCAGCAGTCCGGAGTCGTCGTAGCCCGCGCCGCCGGTGATCTGCACGCGCGCGTCCGGGAGTTGGGCCACCGCGATGCGCCAGGAACCGGACCAGCCCAGGGCGCAGCCGTAGACCTCGCCGCGCTCCTCGGTGGCGTCGGTGTCGAGGGCGACCCAGGGCAGGTGCTGGTGCCCGGTGTGCCCGCGGCGGCTGCCGATGACCTTCTCACCGTAGGTGAGCGGCGAACTCGTGAGCCGGGACTCCGCGGCCCAGCGGCCGTGCAGCTGGGACAGCCGCCAGCCGTCGCGGTCGGGGAGGGTCCAGGTGGCGGCGTCCGCGCGCAGCAGCTCCAGGGCGCCCGGGCCCTCGTTGTCGAGGGTCACCCAGCGCTCGACGACGTCGTGCCGCATCCGGTGGTGCAGGGTGATCGCGAGCCCGCCGTCGCGGAACCTCAGCCGGAGGTGGTCGCCCTCCGCCTCGTACGTCTCGAAGCGCCACTCGGTGCCGCGCCGCTCCTCGGAGCGCACGGACAGGGCGGGCCTCACGAACCGCGGGCCGCCCTCGACCGGGTACTCCTCACGGCCGTCGAGCGGGGACTCGAAGGGGCGGTAGTCCGGCAGCGGGCGTACGGCGAGGGCCTCGGCGTCGGCGAGGGCGATCCGGGGGCCCCAGTGCAGGTGCAGGAGCTCGTCGTCCTCGGTGAGATGGATCGCGTAACCGCTGGTCGGCCCGGTCAGGAGCCAGGTACGGCCGTTCTCGGAGATCTCCAGCATCAAGCCCTCACATATTCGAACAGGTGCGATCAAGCAGCAACATCATCAGTGCCGGTGGGGGCCGACGGCAACGCCTGTGGACAACTCATTGCCCAAGGAATGCATGTCGTATCGTCGACACGGTGCCCGTCGTCGAGCCGAGTCGGCGGGGCCGACTGGGAGGAGCCCCCGTGACGCAGCAGATCCCGTCGACCGAGCCGGAGCTGGCCGGGGTGCGCAACTTCCGCGACGTGGGCGGGCTGCCGACGGTGGACGGGCGGCGGGTGCGCCACGGGGTGCTGTTCCGCAGCGGGCACCTGGCGCACGCGACCGGGGAGGACGCCGCGTTCCTCTCCTCGCTGGGGCTGCACACGATCTTCGACTTCCGCAACGCCGCGGACCAGAAGCTGGAGGGGCCGGACGTCGAGCTGCCGGGCGTGCGCAATGTGAACCTGCCGCTGTCCGACCCGGCGGACGGCGTCGGCTTCTGGAAGATGGTGCGGGACGGCGAGATCGAGCAGCTGCGCGAGGTCCTCGGCGACGGCAAGGCCGCGGGCCGCATGATCACCTCGTACCGCACGATCATCAGGGAGCGCACCGCCGAGCACACGCGCGTGCTGCGCTCGCTCGCCGAGGACAGCGTGCCGGCGCTCATGCACTGTGCGGCGGGCAAGGACCGCGCGGGCCTGTCCATAGCCGTCACGCTGCTCGCCCTGGGCGTCGAGCGGGAGGCCGTCGTCGCGGACTACCTGGAGTCCAACGCCAAGCACCGCCGCTACAAGGTGCACCGCAGCAGCAGCTCCTCCGCCGGCTACTCCCCCGAGGTCATGGAGCTGCTCAGCCCCCTGTTCGAGGCGCGCGCGGAGTATCTGGCGGCGGCCTTCGAGACCATCGAGGAGACGTGGGGCGGGGTCGAGGCGTATCTGGAGCAGGGGCTCGGGGTCACACCGGAGATCCGTGAGCGGCTGCGCGGGCGGCTGCTCGACTGACGGGCATCCGGGCTACTTCGCCCCCACCGCGAACAGCAGGTAGATGAAGGCCGCGAACAGGTGTCCGACGGCGATGTAGATGATCAGCCTGACCCACAGGCCGCGAGGGAACTTCTCCTCCATGTCGGTCTTGCTCATGGCATCTCTCCATAGGTGGGGCCGAGGCACAGGGTGGCCGTCGGACTCTGCAGCAGGGTGTGGACGAACAGGAGCTCGACACCGTCGGGGTCCTGCGCGGCGATGCGGTGCGGGGTGAGCGAGTCGAAGTGCGCGCTGTCGCCGGGGGCGAGCCGGTGCGTGGTGTCACCGAGGCGCAGCCGCAGCCGGCCGCTGAGGACGTACAGCCACTCCTCGCCGGGATGCACGCGCACGATGTCGCCCTGCGAGCCGTGCGGTACGCGGACGCGCAGGGCCTGCATGCCACGGCCGGGCGAGCCGGCCTGCCAGTAGGTCCAGCCGCCCGCCTGCGTCGGTTCCATGTCGGTACCGCGCACGACGGCGTCCCGGTCGGCGACCCGCTCGCCGAGCAGTTCCGAGACGGTCGTACCGTAGATACGGGCGAGGGCGAGCAGCATCGGCAGCGAGGGCTGGCGCTGCCCGGTCTCCAGCCGGGACAGATGGGCCGGCGAGAGCCCGGCGGCGCGCGCCGCGGCCTCCAGCGTGAGGGCGGCACGTCGGCGCAGGGCGCGCAGCTGGGGCGCGACGGCGGGCAGGTCCGGTCCGGGGAGCGGCTCGGACTCTTCCGGAGAGCTCATACCTCCATTCAGCCGCGACTTTGCCTCTGCGGCAAATTTCTTGCCTCAGAGGCAAAGACCGCGGCGGGGCGGCTCACCGGTTGGCGACCGCCTGCTTCACGAGCGTCTTGCCGAAGTCCCACATCAGTCCGCCGCCGCTGTGCGCGTCGTCCATCACGGCGGTGAAGGCGTCCACGAACCGGTCCACGTCCCGCTCGCCGATGATCAACGGCGGGATCAGCTTGATCACTTCGAGGTGGTCGCCGGAGACCTGGGTGAGGATCCGGTGCCGCTGCAGCAGCGGTACGACGACCATCTGCGCGAACAGGCCCTTGCGCGCGGCCTGCAGCATCGTCCAGCGGCTGCGCAGCTTCAGCGACTTGGGCCTGCCGAACTCGATGCCGATCATCAGTCCGCGGCCGCGGACGTCGGCGAGCAGCTCGTACTTGTCGACGAGCGCCGCGAGCCGGGACTTCAGCTGCTCCCCGGTCGCCCGGGCGTTCGCCACGATCTGCTCGTTCTCCATGACGGACAGCACGGCGAGCCCCGCCGCCATGGCCTGGGCGTTGGAACCGAAGCTCGCCGAGTGGACGAGCACCCGGTCCATCGACGAGTAGACCTTCTTGAAGATCCAGTCCTTGCCGAGGGTGGCGCCGACCGGGACGTAGCCACCCGACAGCGCCTTGGCCACGCACACCAGGTCGGGCTCCACGCCCTCCTCGTGCTGGAAGGCGTAGAAGTCACCGGTGCGGCCGAGGCCCGTCTGCACCTCGTCGGCGATGAGCAGCGCCTTGTGCCTGCGCAGCAGTTCCTGGGCGGCGCGCAGATAGCCGGGCGGGGCCTCGTGCACGCCCTTGCCCTGGATCGGCTCCACGATCAGGGCGGCGACGTCCCCCTTGTTCAACTCCCGTGCCAGGGCGTCGAGGTCGCCGAGCGGGACGGCGGTGTCCGGCAGCAGCGGGGCGAAGCCGTCCCGGAAGCCGGACTCGCCGTTGACGGACAGCGAGCCCGTGGTCAGGCCGTGGAAGGCGTGGTCGCAGTACAGCACGCGCGGCCTGCCGGTGGCGTAGCGGGCGAACTTCAGCGCCGTCTCGACGGCCTCCGTACCGCTGTTGCCGAAGAACACCCGGTCCAGGTGCGGGCTGTACGTCAGCAGCTTCTCGGCCAGCAGTCCGGGCAGCGGCTGGCAGTCGAAGCGGGTGAGGTCGGCGAGCGAGGCGTCGAGGACGTCGTGCAGCGCCTTGCGGACGACCGGGTGGTGGCGGCCCAGGCCCATCACCCCGAACCCGGCGAGCATGTCCAGGTAGTCGTTGCCGTCCGCGTCCCAGAAGTGGGCGCCCTCGGCGCGCTCGTAGACCTTGTCGAAGCCGATGGTGTGCAGCATGCGCGGGAGCTGGTGGTTGAGGTACTTCCCGTGCAGCTCGTAGCGTTCGGCTCCGCGCTCGGACAGGAGCGCCCCGAGGTCGAACTCCTTGGTCATTCAGCCCTCTCCTTGACGGTGCCTTTCACCTGTTCCTTGACGGCCAGGGTGTCCTCGGCCTCCTTGACGGCCAGGCTCGCGCTGATCCGCCCGGCCACCTCGACCGGCGTGAGTCCGATGTCGGCCAGCACCTCCCCGCGCTTGGCGTGCGCGAGGAACTGCTCCGGGATGCCGAACCGCCGTACGGGCACGTCGACTTCGGCGTCGCCGAGGGCCAGCGCAACAGCCGAGCCCACACCGGCCGAGCGGCTGTTGTCCTCGACGACGGCCACCAGCCGGTGTTCCGCGGCGAGGCCCGGGAGCGCCGGGTCGACGGGCTTGACCCACCGGGGGTCGACCACGGTGCAGGAGATCCCGCGCGCCTCGAGCAGCTCGGCGGCCTGCAGGCAGACGGGCGCCATCACCCCGACGGCGACCATCAGCACGTCCGGCGTGCCGGGGCCGCGGTGCAGGACGTCGAGGCCGCCGACTCGGTCGACCGCCGGGATCTCCGGGCCGACGGACTCCTTCGGGAAGCGGACCAGGGTCGGTGCGTCGTCCACGGCGACCGCCTCGCGCAGCTGCGCCCGCAGCTGGTCGGCGTCGCGTGGCGCGGCGATCCTGAGCCCCGGCACGACCTGGAGGATCGACATGTCCCACATGCCGTTGTGGGAGGGCCCGTCGACGCCCGTCACGCCGGCACGGTCCAGCACGAAGGTGACTCCGCAGCGGTGCAGGGCGACGTCCATCAGGAGCTGGTCGAAGGCGCGGTTGAGGAAGGTGGCGTAGACGGCGACGACGGGGTGCAGCCCGCCGGTGGCGAGCCCCGCCGCGCTCACCGCGGCGTGCTGCTCGGCGATGCCCACGTCCCACACCCGGTCCGGGAACTTCGCGGCGAACTTGCCGAGCCCCACCGGGTGCAGCATCGCCGCCGTGATCGCGACGACGTCCTCCCGCTCCTCGCCGATCCTGACGATCTCGTCGCCGAACACCGACGTCCAGGAGGGGCCGTTGGAGGGCGCGAGGGGCTCGCAGGTGAGCGGGTCCATCACGCCGACGGTGTGGAAGTGGTCCTCCTCGTGGGCCAGAGCCGGCTCGTAGCCGCGGCCCTTCTCGGTGAGGCAGTGGACGAGGACCGGGCCGTGGAAGCGTTTCGCGCGCCGCAGCGCCGACTCGACGGCCCCGATGTCGTGTCCGTCGATCGGGCCGACGTACTTCAGGCCCAGGTCCTCGAACATGCCCTGCGGGGCGAAGGCGTCCTTGAAGCCCTTCTTCGCGCCGTGCAGGGACTCGTAGATGGTGTTGCCGACGACGGGTGTGCGCAGCAGGACGTCCTTGCCCCAGGCGAGCACCTTCTCGTAGGAGTCGGTGGTGCGCAGGGTGGCGAGGTGGTTGGCGAGCCCGCCGATGGTCGGGGCGTACGACCGCTCGTTGTCGTTGACGACGATGATCAGCGGCCGGTCCTTGGCGGCCGCGATGTTGTTAAGCGCCTCCCAGGCCATGCCGCCGGTCAGCGCGCCGTCGCCGATCACGGCGACGACATGCCCCTTCTCGCCCTGCACCTGGCGGGCCTTGGCGAGGCCGTCGGCCCAGCCGAGCGCCGTGGAGGCGTGGCTGTTCTCCACGATGTCGTGCTCGGACTCCTCGCGCGAGGGATAGCCGGACAGGCCGCCCTTGCCGCGCAGCTTGGAGAAGTCCTTGCGGCCGGTGAGGATCTTGTGGACGTAGCTCTGGTGGCCGGTGTCCCAGACGATGCGGTCCACCGGTGACTCGAAGACCCGGTGGAGCGCGATGGACAGTTCCACCACGCCCAGGTTGGGCCCGAGGTGTCCGCCGGTCCTGGCGACCGCGTGCACCAGGAACTCCCGGATCTCCTCTGACAGTTCGCGAAGTTCCGCCTCGGACAGCGCCTTAAGGTCGCGTGGTCCCCGGATGTTCTCCAGAATGGTCACGCTCGGGCCCCCTTCGGTCCGTGCTGTTCAACTCACGGTGACGGCCAGCTCCCCCGAAGCGACACCGTCCTGTTCCATCTGTTCGGCGATCTTCATCGCCTCCTCGATGAGGGTCTCCACGATCTTCGACTCGGGTACGGTCTTGATGACCTCGCCCTTGACGAAGATCTGCCCCTTGCCGTTGCCGGAGGCGACGCCCAGGTCCGCCTCCCGCGCCTCACCGGGGCCGTTGACCACACAACCCATCACGGCTACCCGCAACGGGACCTCCATCCCCTCCAGGCCGGCCGTGACTTCGTCGGCGAGCTTGTAGACGTCGACCTGCGCCCTGCCGCAGGAGGGGCAGGAGACGATCTCCAGGCGCCGCTGCCGGAGCCCGAGGGACTCCAGGATCTGGATGCCGACCTTGACCTCCTCGGCGGGCGGGGCGCTCAGCGAGACCCTGATCGTGTCGCCGATGCCCTGCGAGAGCAGCGCTCCGAAGGCGACGGCCGACTTGATCGTGCCCTGGAAGGCGGGACCGGCCTCGGTGACCCCGAGGTGCAGCGGGTATTCGCACTGCTCGGCCAGCAGCCGGTAGGCGTTGACCATCACCACGGGGTCGTTGTGCTTGACCGAGATCTTGATGTCCCGGAAGTCGTGCTCCTCGAAGAGGGACGCCTCCCACAGGGCGGACTCCACCAGCGCCTCCGGCGTCGCCCTGCCGTACTTCTGCAGCAGCCGCTTGTCCAGCGACCCGGCGTTGACCCCGATCCGGATCGGCGTGCCGTGGTCCCGGGCGGCCTTGGCGATCTCCTTCACCTGGTCGTCGAACTTCTTGATGTTGCCCGGGTTCACCCGCACCGCGGCGCAGCCGGCCTCGATGGCCGCGAACACGTACTTCGGCTGGAAGTGGATGTCCGCGATCACCGGGATCTGCGACTTGCGCGCGATGGTGGCCAGCGCGTCCGCGTCGTCCTGCGTGGGGCAGGCGACGCGGACGATCTGGCAGCCGGACGCGGTGAGCTCGGCGATCTGCTGCAGGGTGGCGCCGATGTCGGAGGTACGGGTCGTCGTCATCGACTGCACCGACACCGGTGCCCCGCCCCCGACCGCCACCGGCCCCACGTGGATCTGCCGCGACACGCGCCGCTCGGCGATCGGCCGGGCCGGCACCTCGGGGACACCGAGGGAAACGGCGGTCATGACGTCACTCCCGGTTTCCGGAGACCGTCTCGCGCATGGCGCGCAGGGACTCCTTCAGCGATCCCATGGTGGCGAGGACGGCGGTGGGCTCGTAGCCGCAGTGCGCCATGCAGTTGGCGCAGCGAGGGTCCTTGCCGCGGCCGTACTTGTCCCAGTCCGTCTCCTCGATCAGCTCGCGGTACGTCGGCACGTACCCGTCGCTCATCAGGTAGCAGGGGCGCTGCCAGCCGAAGAGCGAGTAGTTCGGGATGGCCCAGGCGGTGCAGGGGAAGTCGACCTTGCCCTCGAGGAAGTCGAGGAACAGCGGGGAGTGGTTGAGCCGCCACTTGCGGCGGTTGCCGCCCGCGAAGGCCTTCTTGAACAGCTCGCGGGTCTGCTCCACGCCCAGGAAGTGCTCCTGGTCGGGCGCCTTCTCGTAGGCGTAGGCGGGCGAGATCATCATCTCGTCGACCTTGAGGTCGTCGTTGAGGAAGTTGAGCACCTCGATGACGGTCTGCGGGGTGTCGGTGTTGAAGAAGGTGGAGTTGGTGGTGACCCGGAAGCCGCGCCGCTTGGCCTCCTTGATCGCCTCGACGGCCTCGTCGAAGACGCCCTCCTTCGCCACCGACTCGTCGTGCCGCTCGCGCAGTCCGTCGATGTGCACGGCGAAGGCGAAGTAGGGAGAGGGCTTGAACTTGTCCATCTTCTTGCGCAGCAGCATGGCGTTGGTGCAGAGGAAGACGTACTTCTTCTTGGCCACCAACTGCCGCACGATCTCATCGATCTGAGGGTGCATCAGGGGCTCGCCGCCGGCGATGGACACCATCGGGGCACCCGACTCCAGCACCGCCCCCACGGCCTGCGCGACCGGCATGCGCTGCTTGAGCACGCCCGCCGGATGCTGGATCTTGCCGCAGCCCTCGCACTTCAGGTTGCATGCGAAGAGAGGTTCCAGCTCCACGATCAGAGGGAACTTGTCCCGCTTGCGGAGCTTCTGTTCGGCCAAGTATGTAGCGACCTTGATGGACTGACGCAGCGGCATGGCCATCTGGCTCACCTCCTGGGGAGCAGCAAATTACGGTGCCATTCGAAAAAAGCCGGAAGTACGGAACGAAGAACGCGGAAAGCTGATATTCCACCGCGGACCGTGCCGATACGGACGAGTTCATGTTCAGGAGCGTCCACGACCACCCGTACGGCCGCAACCGGGCGCTCACCGGCGCGCACGGCGCTCAGGAGCGTCGCCGCGGACTCCATGTCGACCGCGACTGCGCCGGTGGCGAGCAGCTCCGACCGTTCATGACCGCGGACGACGTGGTCCGAGCCGGTGAGCGGGCCGGTGTGGACGGTGCGGCCGGGTACGGCGCGCACGAGCTCCTTGACGAGCAGGTCGGTCCCCGTGCACGGAACGGTTCCGTCCGGGGCGCGGGTCTCCTCGGCGACGACCAGGTCGCCGGGGTGCATCCCCGGCGCGAGCCCCGCGCAGAACCCGGTGGCCAGCACGGCGGCCCCGGCGAGGGCCGGGTCGGCCAGGGCCCGGGTGACGGACCGCTCGGCCGCCTCGGGCCCCATGCCGGTGCGCAGGACGGTGACCGGCCCGCCGGCGCCCCACTGGTTCGGTTCGGCTCCGAGGCGCTGAAAGCCGGTGTCGAGTGCCCGACCGTGCTCAGCCCCTCCTCCGTCGGGGCCTCCGCGCGCTCGGCCTCTCGGCACCGACGCGCCCCTCCGCCTCACGCCGCGGTCGCTCGTGCGCAGGGCGAGGTGCTCGATGCCGAGCGCGCAGGCGATCAGCAGCGGTGCCGGGGCGGGCTGGGTGCTCATCAGCCCCCCTTGCCGGTGGAGAACGGTTCTCCGTGCACGTAGCGGCCGAGCGCGGTCAGCGGGAAGACCTGCCGGTAGAGGTGGTAGTTGATGGAGAAGTCCCAGGGGAAGCCGGTGCCGGTGAAGTAGGGCTCGTCCCAGGAGCCGTCCTCGCGCTGGGTGGCGGCGAGCCACTCGACGCCCCGCTCGACGGACCTGGAGTCCTTCTCCCCCGCCGCGAGCAGGGCCATCAGCGCCCACGCGGTCTGCGAGGCGGTGGAGGCGCCCTTGCCGCTCCACTCCTTGCTGTCCTTGTAGGAGCGCAGGTCCTCGCCCCAGCCGCCGTCGTCGTTCTGCACCGACTCCAGCCAGGTCACCGCCCTGCGGATCGCCGGGTGCGAGCCGGGGAAGCCGGCCGCGACGAGGGCGGGTACGACGGACCCGGTGCCGTAGACGTAGTTGACGCCCCAGCGCCCGAACCACGAGCCGTCCGGCTCCTGTTCGGCCAGCAGCCACTCGATGCCGCGCCGGGTGCGCGGGTCGTGGGAGAGTCCCTCGAAGGCCAGCATCTCCACCACGTGGGCGGTGACGTCGGCGGACGGCGGGTCGATGACCTCGCCGAAGTCGCAGAACGGCAGCCGGTTGGGGAACGGGCTGGTGTTGTCGACGTCGAAGGCGCCCCACGCCCCGTTCTTCGACTGCATCCCGAGGTTCCAGCGCACCCCGCGTCCGATGGCCTTCTCCACCCGCTCGGGGTCGTGGTGCCTGACCCGGCGCAGTGCGAGGACCACCTCGGCGGTGTCGTCGATGTCGGGGTAGTTGTCGTTGTGGAACTCGAACGCCCAGCCGCCCGGCGGGAGCCCGGGCCGCTTGACGGACCAGTCGCCGGGCCGGACGATCTGCTCGCCGAGCATCCAGTCCGCGGCCTTGACCAGCTGCGGATGGTCGGCCGGCACACCCGCGTCGGCGAGCGCGATCATCGCCAGACAGGTGTCCCACACCGGCGACTGGCAGGCCTCGATCATCCGGGCCCCGTCCTCCCGCCACACGGCGAAACGGTCCAGCGAGGCCAGCCCCTCGCGCATCACGGGGTGTTCGAGGTCGTAGCCCAGCAGATAGAGCGCGATGACCGAGTACACGGCCGGCGGCTGGATGCCGCCCCAGCAGCCGTCGTTCTCCTGCCGTTCGATGATCCAGCGGGCGGCGCTGTTCATGGCGGCCTTGCGCAGTCTGCGCGGCACGGCCTTGCGCAGTTGGTGCAGGACCTTGTCCAGCCGCTGGAAGGCACCGTCCCAACTGGCAACGGGGGCAAGGGGCTTGGGCGGGTTGGGGTCGGCCGGGTCGGTGTGCAGCTCGTCCAGCGGGAAGGGCGCGGGCCGCACCGGCCGCTTCGCGGACACGATCGTCAGCGGGACGATGGTCTGCCGCGCCCAGCACCCGAAGTCGTAGATGTTGAGCGGCATCCACTTCGGGAAGTAGATCAGTTCCGGCGGGAGTTCGGGCAGGTCCTCCCACTTCCACCAGCCGAAGAGCGCGAGCCAGATCCGGGTGAACACCCGGGCGGCGGCGATGCCCCCCTGCTCGCGGACCCACGCGGCGGCCTTCGCCATGTGCGGGGCGTCGGGCTCGTCGCCGGCCAGCCGGAGGGCGACGTAGGCCTCGACGGTGGTGGAGAGTTCGCTGGGTCCGCCGTAGAAGGTGGCCCAGGTGCCGTCCTCGCGCTGCTCGCCGCGGATGAACAGGGCGGCGGCGTGCGCGGTGGCCTCGTCGAGGATGCCCAGGAACTGCCGCAGGAGCAGGTCCTCGGCGTCCATGGTCACATTGGTCTCGAGGTCGCCCTTCCACCAGCCCTGGGCGTCCTGCCGGGACAGCAGGAAGTCGGTCGCCCGCTGGGTCGCGCGCACGGCGACGTCGTGCACCCCGGCCGCCACGGGGTTGGTGCTGTGTGTTTCGCTGGCCGAGGCAGCTCGGGGCGGCAGTGCCCCGGTGCTTCCGTCGGTCGTCGCTGTCATGGCTTCCCCTTCGTGCAGTCGTGCGAGTCGTGCTGCTGTGGGTCCGCCGTCGGCCGGTGCCTGAACCTCTGCTGCGGCGCCGGCCGGCGACTACGCGAGGGCTATTCGACCGATAATGATCATCTCTTTCGTACGACGACGAAGTCCGCGAGCGCCGCGAACCGATCCCGCACCCGGTCGGGCATGTCGATGGCGTCGAGGGCCTCGATGGCGATGGTGTGCTGGCGGCGGGCCTCCTGCGCCGTCCACTCGCGGCCGCCCGCCTCCTCGATGAGGGCGGCCCGGGCCGCGAACTCCTCCTCGGAGAAGTTCTCGAAGTCGCTGCTCTTGGCGTCGGCGGCGAGGATCTCGCCGAGCCGCTCGGAGGCGGGGCCGCCCGCCGCGAGGGCGGCCACGACCGGCAGGGACTTCTTGCGCTGGCGCAGGTCGCTCCAGGTCTGCTTGCCGGTGGAGACCGGGTCGCCCCAGATGCCGAGCAGGTCGTCCACGGCCTGGAAGGCGAGGCCGAGGTGGTAGCCGTACTTCTCCAGCGTGTCCGCGGTGCGGTCGTCGGCGCCGCCGAGGACCGCACCGATGGAGGAGGCGCAGGCGAGCAGGGCGCCGGTCTTGTTGCCCTCCATCTCCAGGCACTCCTCGACGCTGACGCGGTCGCGGTGCTCGTAGGAGATGTCCTGGGCCTGGCCGTCGATCAGGGCGCGGGTGGCGGTGGTCAGACGGCGGGTGGCGCGGCCGGCCTCGACCGAGCCGAGTTCGAGGAGGACCTCGTTGGCGAGGGCGAACAGGGCGTCGCCGACGAGGATCGCCTGGGCGGGGCCGTGCACCTTCCAGACGGTGTCGCGGTGGCGGCGCTGTTCGTCGCCGTCCATCAGGTCGTCGTGCAGGAGGGAGAAGTTGTGCACGAGCTCGACGGCGACGGCTCCGGGGATGCCGACCTCCGGGGCGGCGCCGGTGACCTCGGCGGACAGTACCGCGAGGGCGGGGCGTACGGCCTTGCCGCCGTCGCCGTCGGCGGGCCTGCCGTCGGCGTCGATCCAGCCGAAGTGGTAGGCGGAGACGGTGTCCATGGGAGGGGCCAGGCGGTCCACGGCCGCGCGCAGTACCGGTGTGGCAAGGGTCCGGCCGCGCTCGAGGAGCGCGGTCACGTCCACTGCGGTCTCTCGATCGGCCTTCTCGGCCGGGGGCACAGTGGGCACAGTCTCTCCTCTTGTTGCGGTACCGGGGGTGCGGGGACCTGCCGCATGCTGATCGAGCATCAGGCCGCCTCCTCGAACTCGAAGAGACGTTGCGGGCGGGGCCGGCCCAGGGCGCTCAGCGCGGCGTCCGCCGCACTGACACCACTGCGGACCGCACTCTCCATGGTCGCGGGCCACCCTGTGGCGGTCCACGCTCCGGCCAGGTAGAGGCCGGGGGCCTTGGTACGGGCGCCGGGCCGCAGCCGTCCGACGCCGGGGGTGGGAGCGAAGGTCGCCGTGCGCTCCCTGGTCACGAAGAAGTCCTCGACCACGGCGGCGCGGGTACCGGGAAGGAGCCGTTCCAACTCGGGCAGATAGCGCTCGCGCAGCGCGGCGACCGGCTCGTCGATCTCGTCGTGCGCCGCCGACTGGGAGAGCGCGAGGTACTGGCCCTTGCGCAGTCCGGAGGCGTCGGTGCGGTCGAAGACCCACTGGACGGGGGTGCCGAGGGCCGCGAAGAACGGCTTCTCGAGCACCTTGCGGTCGTAGACGACGTGCACGTTGAGGATCGGCGCGGTGCCGATCCGCAGAAGATTTTCCGGGGCGTCGAGCGCGCCCTGGGGCAGCAGGTCATGGGCCTCGCGCTGGGGTACGGCGAGCACGACGGCGTCCGCCGTGAGCCGCTCGCCGGGAACCTGAACGCTCCAGCGCCCGTTTTCGTCAGTGAGGATGGAGGTGACGCGTGTACGGACCTCGGTACGGACGCCCGCGGAGTCGAGCGCCTTGCGGGCCAGCCGGTCGTGCAGTTCGCCCAGCGGGACGTGGGCCCATCCGATGTCGGCCGCGCCCGGGTCGGACAGCAGACCGGTCTTGAACACCATCGCGGCGAGCCCCAGCGAGGCGTCGTCCGCGACCGCGTTGAGGGTGGCGACCCCGACCAGGTCCCACAGGGCCTCGACGGCACGCGCCGACTGACCGTGCGCGGTCAGCCAGCTGCCGAAGTCCTGCGAGTCCAGGTCCGGATCGGCGAGGTCGAGGCCCTTGAGCGCGAGCGCGGCACGGCCCACTTTGGCCCGCTCGGCGAGCGAGAGATGCGGGTAAGTCGCCAGGCTGCGCCCCAGATGAAGGGGCACCGGCAGGGCGTCGCGCCGCAGTCTGCCCAGCCGCCGGCCCTCGGGCCTCGCGACGTCGAGGACGGGCACGTCGAGACGATCCTGCAGCGGCGCCAGCGAGGCCGCCTCGATCCGGTCGAGGAACCAGCGGTAGGCGGTGCAGCAGCGCAGGTACACGTGCTGGCCGTTGTCCACGGTCAGGTCGCCGCGCTGGAAGGAGAAGGCCAGGCCCCCCAGTCTCGGCCTGCCCTCGACCAGAGTGACGTCGACGCCCGCGTCGGCGAGGGCGAGCGCGGCGGTGATGCCGGCGAGCCCGCCGCCGATCACGACGGCGTGCCGCCCGGACCGTCCCGGGATGTCGGCGGCCGGTCCCCCCGACTGCGTGCCGTCGCTCATCGTGCGTCCTCCCGTGCGCGACCGCCGTGGTCGAACCGTGCACGGCGGGCCGTCGCAGTCAGGGACGCCGTCCTCGTCCGGAGGGTTGCGTGCCGCTTTTCACCACTGGAATCACTTTGGACCGCTTTGTCCATCAGGCGCGCCTCCTGACGGTCCTCCGGGTCACATGCCGGGTGTCCAGGCCGGACAGCCCGCGGACGGCGACGTAGGCCTTCTCCCGTCCGGGCAGCGAGACCCGGCCGCGCAGCACGGCCTCCGGGTCGCGCTCGATGCGGTCGAGCAGGCGGCGGTAGATGCCGGCCATCGCCGCCACGCAGGCGCCGCTGCGCCGGTCGAGCATGGGCAGCAGCCGGTAGCCCTCGGCGAAGAGGGCGCGGGCCCGGCGCACCTCGAAGTGCACGAGGCCCACGAAGTCGGAGCCCTCCGGTGGGGTCGGGCCGTGGAATCCGGCCGAGCACCCGAACTTCGCGAGGTCGTCGGAGGGCAGGTAGGTGCGTCCGCCCTCGGCGTCCTCGCGGATGTCCCGGAGGATGTTGGTGAGCTGCAGCGCGAGGCCCAGGGTGTCCGCGTACTCGGGCGCGCGCTCGGCGCCGCGCGCTCCCGGTTCGGTGCCGAAGACGCCGAGCGAGAGCCGCCCGATGGCGCCCGCGACACAGCGGCAGTACACCTTCAGGTCGTCCCAGGTCTCGTAGGTCTCGCCACGGACGTCCATCAGCACACCGTCGATCAGCTCGTCCAGACCGCCGAGCGGGATCGGGAAGGCCTCGGCGGCGTGGGCGAGCGCGACCGCGACGGGGTCGATGTCGTCCTCGGCGACCTCGCCGGCGCGCACCCGGGTCAGCAGTGCCCTGGTGTCCTCGAGTCTCGCGGCCTTGACGTCCCCGGCGAGCGCACCGTCGCCGATGTCGTCCACGCGCCGCGAGAACGCGTACAGCGCCGACATCGCGCGCCGCTTCGGCGTCGGCAGCAGCCTGATGCCGTACGCGAAGTTACGGGCCTGCTGTCCGGTGACGGCCTCGCAGTAGCTGTAGGCGGCGAGTACCGGTGCGGACACGTGCTGTTCCGACTCCACGGTCCGGATCACCCCTCTCCTCGCAGAGTCCCGCCCACCTCGCGCAGCAGCCGGAGCTTGCCGGGCTTGGGAGGGCCGGGAAGTACGTCGTATTCGGCGGCGGCGATCGCTCGGACCGCCGCCCTTCCCCCCGCCACGAACCCCGCGAGCAGCAGCTTCAACCTGCCGTGGACGCTACCCACCAGGGGGGCGCCTTCATTCAGGAGGGAGCGGGCGCGTTCTGCTTCGTATGCAACCAGTGCGCGCACCGATGCGCCCGCGGTGGGCGTGGCGAGATCCGCCTCCTGAACATGGAATCGTTTCATGTCCTCGGCGGGCAGGTAGATGCGGTCGCGGCCGAGGTCCTCGGCGACGTCCTGCAGGTGTTCGACGATCTGCAGCGCCGTGCAGATCGCGTCGGAGAGCCGGACCCGCTCGGGGGTCGAGGTGCCGGTGACGGACAGCACCAGACGGCCGACGGGGTTGGCCGAGAGTTCGCAGTACGCGAGCAGGTCGTCGTAGGTCTCGTAGCGGCTGACCAACTGGTCCTGGCGGTTGGCCGCGATCAGGCCGAGGAAGGGCTCGGGCGTGAGCGAGCGGCGGCGGACCGTCGGCTGCAGGCGGCGCAGCAGGGGGTGGCGGGGCTCCCCGGAGAAGACCCGGTCGAGGTCGGCCTCGAAGGCGTCCAGGAGGAGCAGCCGGTCCTCGGCTTCCGCGGGCGACACGCCGAGCAGCCGGGCGTCGGCGCCGCCGGGCGCCAGATCGCCGTCACCGATGTCGTCGACGAGGCGGGCGAAGCCGTAGACCGCCATGAGGTCGTCGCGCCAGTCCCTGGGCAGGAAGAAAGGCGCCACGGGGAAGTTCTCGCCCGCGGCCTTGTCGAGCGTGCCGCGCTCCGGATCACCGGGGCGCGACGAGTCGCCTGCCGTCACCGCTCGCTGCCCGGCGCGGGGACGGCACACGCTGCGTGGAGCTGGGGAGTTTCCGTAGCCATTGCCGTCACATCTCCCGTTCTACACCGCAGACCCAATACACACTATTTCGGACACGCCGCCCAGCCGTCCGCACGACTGTCCCGCTTGAGGGTGTCGCGCATTATCGCCCCACTTGCCGCGTTTCGGGACCGGTACAGCTTACGTTGTACAACGCAGCGAGGATCCCTGGGGTGTCCTGCACATCACAACAACACACCGATTGGCGTCAAGATTCCTAAGCCATGGCCGAGTTGACGTTTCCTTTACAGACGCGGGGCCCCGCCGCGGAGGTTGCGGCGGGGCCCGGCGATCCGTCCTGGCGTTTACGTCCAGGCGCGGGTGGACTACTTGCCCGTGAACTTCTCGTACTCCTTGAGGACCTCTTCGGTCGGCCCGTCCATGCGCAGCTCACCGCGCTCCAGCCACAGCACGCGGTCGCAGGTGTCACGGATCGACTTGTTGTTGTGACTGACCAGAAACACCGTGCCCGCCTCCTTGCGCAGCTCACGGATGCGTTCCTCGGAGCGCTTCTGGAACTTGCGGTCACCGGTGGCCAGCGCCTCGTCGATCATGAGGACGTCGTGGTCCTTGGCGGCGGCGATGGAGAAGCGCAGCCGGGCCGCCATGCCGGAGGAGTAGGTGCGCATCGGCAGCGTGATGAAGTCGCCCTTCTCGTTGATGCCGGAGAAGTCGACGATCGACTGGTAGCGCTCCCTGATCTCCTCGCGGCTCATCCCCATGGCGAGGCCGCCCAGGATGACGTTGCGCTCGCCCGTCAGGTCGTTCATCAGGGCCGCGTTCACGCCCAGCAGGGACGGCTGGCCGTTGGTGTAGACCTTGCCGCTCTCGGCGGGCAGCAGGCCGGCGATGGCGCGCAGCAGGGTCGACTTGCCGGAGCCGTTGGAGCCGATCAGACCGATGGCCTCGCCGCGGTAGGCGATGAAGGAGACGCCCTTGACGGCGTGCACCTTGCGCACGCCCCGCTCCTCGCCCCGCTTGACGATCCGGCTGAGCGCGGCGGTGGCGCTGCCCTTGCCGGTCTTCGCGCCGTGGACGCGGTAGACGATGTGCAGCTCGTCCGCGATGACGGTGGGGACGGCGTCCCCGGTGTTCTGCTCAGCCACGGCCGTACCGCTCCTCTGCCTTCCAGAAGTACACGAACCCACCGACGAAAATCACGACGGACCAGAACACGGCGACGGCCCACACGTGCGGGGGCAGGTTCGAGGCGCCGTAGCCGTCGATGAGGGCGAAGCGCATCAGGTCCATGTAGATGGCCGCCGGGTTCAGCTGCATCACGCGGATGAAGGCCTCGGAGCGACCGGCCAGCATGTGGTTGATCGAGAACATGACGCCCGACATGTACATCCAGGTGCGCAGGATGAACGGCATCAGCTGGGCGAGGTCGGGCGTCTTGGAGCCCATGCGGGCCACGATCAGCGCGAGCCCGGTGTTGAAGAGGAACTGCAGCACCAGGATCGGCAGGATCAGCAGCCAGGACAGGCCGGGGTAGCTGCCGAACGCGATCACGATGACGAACAGCACGATCATCGAGAACAGCAGCTGCTGGAGCTGCTGCAGCGCGAAGGAGATGGGCAGCGAGGCCCGCGGGAAGTGCAGGGCGCGCACCAGGCCGAGGTTGCCGGAGATCGCCCGCACGCCCGTCATGATCGAGCTCTGCGTGAACGTGAACACGAACACGCCGGTCACCAGGAACGGGATGTAGACGTCCTGCGGCAGACCCCGGCTGGCGTGCAGGATGACGCCGAAGATGAAGTAGTACACGGCCGCGTTCAGCAGCGGTGTGGCCACCTGCCACAGCTGGCCGAGCTTGGCCTGGCTGTACTGGGCGGTCAGCTTCGCCTGCGAGAAGGCGAGGATGAAGTGACGCCGGTCCCAGAGCTGGCGGACGTACTCGACGAGGGAGGGCCGGGCGCCGCTCACGGTCAGCCCGTACTTGGTGGCGAGCTGAGCCGCCGTAAGGCCCTCGTCGGGCGGCGGGAACGCGCTCAGCGCGACCGTGCCGTCGTGCGTTGTCTCACTCACTGGTGGAAACCTTCGTCTTCGTGATGCGCAGCCTGTGCGGGCATGGCATGGAACCTGGGGCCCTTGGTGGGGCCGAGGGGTCACAGGAACGAGCTTGTCAGATCACAGGGGGCCGGCCCAGTCGGGTCAGCCGCCACACGGTACGCCACTTCATCGGCCTGCGCGGCCCGCACGCGGTGGCCCAGCCTTCCCGGAACCCGCCGAACCACGCCTTCAGGGCGGGCCGCGAGGGGCGGCGGACGAGGGTGAGCAGCAGCCAGACCCCGAGGTAGACCGGGACGAGCGGCGCGGGGAGGTTGCGGCGGGCCAGCCAGACGCGGTTGCGGGCGACCATGCGGTGGTAGACCGCGTGCCGCGAGGGCGCGGTCGTGGGGTGGAACAGCACCATGTCGGACCGGTAGTCGATCATCCAGCCCGCGTCGAGGGCCCGCCATGCAAGGTCGGTTTCCTCGTGCGCGTAGAAGAATTCGTCCGGCAGGCCGCCGACTTCGGCGAAGACCTGGGTGCGGACGGCGTTGGCGCCGCCGAGGAAGGTCGTGACCCGGGAGGAGCGCATCGGGTCCTTGGCGTTCAGGCGCGGGACGTGGCGGCGCTGGGTGACACCGGTGTCGGGGTCGGCGATGCGGAAGCTGATGATGCCGAGCTGGGGGTCGGCCTCGAAGGCCCGGCGGCACAGTTCGGCGGTGTCGTGGTTGGCCAGCAGGCCGTCGTCGTCGAGGAACAGCAATATGTCGACGTCGCGGCCGCTGGGGCCGAAGGCCTCGATGCCGACGTTGCGGCCACCGGGGATGCCGAGGTTTTCGGGCAGCTCGATCGTGCGGACGCCCTCGGGGACGTCCGGCACGGGTGAGCCGTTGCCGACCACGACCACCTCGACGCGGTCGCCGTCCTGCTTGGCGACCGAGTCGAGCAGGGCGCGGAGCTCGTCGGGGCGGTTGCCCATGGTGATGATCACCGCACCGACCTTCATGCCGCTCACTTCAGCCTACTGGAGGCGAGGATGGACACGAGGTGCAGCAGGGTCTGCAGCAGGGCGATGCCGGCCAGTACGGCCACGCCGAGCCGGGTGAAGAACAGGTCGCCGCGCGCCTGGTCGGCGATCGCCAGCACCAGGATCAGCAGGGACGCCTCTATGCCGAGGATGAGCCGGTGGAACTTCAGCATCGCCGCGGCCCGGCGCGCCAGGGCCATGCCGGAGGAGCGCATCTCGGCTGCGGACTCCTGCACCGGGGGCTTGCCCGCCTGGTGCCGGGCCACGCCGACCAGGTCCGTCTCGGCCTTGATCAGGATGGCGCCGAGCCCGGCCAGCGTGCCGAGGAACGCCCACAGCCAGTCGACACGGCCGCTGCCGAACAGATCGGCGGCGCGCAGCCCGAAGCCGACGAGCACGGCGGCGTCGGTGAGGTAGGCGCCGACCCGGTCCAGGTAGACGCCGTTGAGCGAGTACTGCTTCTTCCAGCGTGCGATCTCGCCGTCGACGCAGTCCAGGAGCAGGTACATCTGGACGCAGACGACGCCGAGCACGGCGCCCGGGATCCCCGGCACGAGCAGTGCCGGGGCCGCGAGCACGCCGAAGACGGTCATCAGGTACGTGAGCTGGTTGGGCGTGACCCTGGTGTTCACCAGGTAGCGGTCGACCCGCAGGGACACCTCACGCATGTAGAGGCGTCCCATCCAGTGCTCACCGCTGCGCCGGTCCTTCACCCCCGCGGGGTGGACGACCGGACGGAGTTCAGCTACCGATGGCCTTGACATAGTCGGCGTATGTGTCCTTGATCTGGTGGGTTTTCAGGTCGAGGTGTTCCAGGATGGTGTAGCGGCCGGGCCGGGTCTGCGGAGCGAACTCCACGGCCCGGACGAACTCGTTCACCGTGAAGCCGATCTCCTCCGGCAGCACCGGCAGCCCGTGCCGGCGCAGCACCTCGGCCATGTACGCCGACTCCTCGTGCGCGCCGCGCAGGTACATCGCGAAGGCTGCGCCGAGGCCGCACTGCTCGCCGTGGGCGGCCGCCCGCTTCGGGTAGAGCAGGTCGAAGGCGTGGTTGATCTCGTGGCAGGCGCCGGAGGACGGGCGGGAGTCGCCCGACACGGACATGGCGATACCGGTGAGGACGAGGGCCTCGGCGAGCACCTGCAGGAAGTTGTCGTCGCCGACACCGCCCGGGTGCCGCAGCACCGCCTCGCCGGCCTGCCGGGCCATGGCGGCGGCGAGGCCGTCGATCTTCTCGCCCTTGACCCGGTTGGCCAGCTCCCAGTCCGCGACCGCGGAGATGTTGGAGATGGCGTCGCCGATTCCGGAGCGCACGAAGCGCACGGGGGCCTCGCGGATCACGTTCAGGTCGATGACGACGGCGATCGGGTTCGGCACGCCGTAGGAACCGCGGCCGGCGTCGTTGTCGAGGGTCGCGACCGGCGAACACAGGCCGTCGTGGGCGAGGTTGGTGGCGACCGCGACCAGCGGGAGGCCGACCCGGGCCGCCGCGAACTTGGCGCAGTCGATGATCTTGCCGCCGCCGAGCCCGACGACGGCGTCGAAGCGGCCGGCCTTTATGTCGCTCGCCAGCCGCACCGCGTCGTCGATCGTGCCGCCGCCGACCTCGTACCAGGTGGCGCCGGGCAGCGTGGGCTCCAGCCGCTGCCGCAGCCGCGCGCCGGAGCCGCCGCTGACGGCGACGGCGAGCTTGCCGGACTGCGAGATCCGTTCGTCGGCGAGTACGCAGGCCAGGTCGTCGAGGGCACCCGGGCGGATGTCCACGACGACCGGCGAGGGAATCAGCCTTGTCAGTACCGGCACGCGATCTCCCGTCCACGGGCGAGATCGTCGTGGTTGTCGATCTCGACCCACTCGACGTCGCCGATCGGCGCCACGTCGATCCGGAAGCCGCGGTTCACGAGCTCCTGGTATCCGTGCTCGTAGAACTGCTGCGGGTCGGTCTCCCAGACCGTCTTGAGGGCGTCGGCCAGCTCGGGGGCGGCGTCGCCCTCGATGAGCGTCACGCCGATGTACTCGCCGGTCGCCTCGGCCGGGTCCATCAGCTTGGTGATCTTCGTCATGCCCTTGGCGGGGTCGACGACGACCTTCATCTCCTCGTCGGCGAGGTTCTTGACCGTGTCCAGGGCGAGGATGATGCGACGGCCCTCGCCGCGCGCCGCGAGCAGCGTCTTCTCGACGGAGACCGGGTGGACGGTGTCGCCGTTGGCGAGGATCACGCCGTCCTTGAGGGCGTCACGGCCGCACCACAGGGAGTAGGCGTTGTTCCACTCCTCGGCCTTGTCGTTGTCGATGAGGGTGAGCTTGAGGCCGTACTTCGCCTCCAGCGCCGCCTTGCGCTCGTACACGGCCTCCTTGCGGTAGCCGACGATGACCGCGACCTCGGTCAGCCCGATCTCGGCGAAGTTGCCGAGGGTCAGGTCGAGAACCGTGGGTTCGCCCTCTATGCCCGCGGGCCCCACCGGCACCAGCGCCTTGGGAAGGCTGTCGGTGTAGGGGCGCAGACGCCGTCCGGCGCCGGCCGCCAGCACGAGGCCGATCATGCGGGTTCTCCTTCATCGTGTACGGCGGGGGCCCCGGAGGACACCCAGAAGCGGATGCTCTCGACGAGCACCACCAGGGCCACGGCCACGGCGAGGACCGTGAGCGCGACCTTGAACTGCGAAGCGGTGAGCACCGCGGCCAGGACGGTGACGAGCAGCGTGCGTCCTTCGTGCCCCCCGATGGCCCGCGTCAGCCAGGCCGGGGGCGCTCCGGCGTCGCCGCGGATGCGGTACACCGTGTCGTAGTGATGGTAGGCGACGGCCGCCACCAGGCCGAAAGCCGCTGGAAGGGCCCCGTTCACGTCCGCCTGGGCCGCCAGGATCAGGACGGTGCCGTACTCGGCGGCGCGGAACAGCGGAGGGACGAGCCAGTCCAGGGCGCCCTTGAGAGGGCGGCACAGGGCCTGACCGGCGGTGACGGTGTAGACGACGGCTCCGGCGACGGGCGCCCAGGTCACTCCGGAGAAGAGGGAGACGGCGAGGACCACCGTGCCGGCCGCCGCGACCAGGAGCGGGTTGCCGAGGCGGACGGGTGTGGCACGCGCCACCAGCGAGGCGAGCGGTCCGTTGTCCGCGAGGTCCGCCAGCGCCCGCGCGGCCCGGTCGGTGCGCCGTGCCTTGCGGGTCAGCGAGCGCAGGACACGGCCCGCCGTCGTGTACGTCGCCGCGAACGCGCAGCCGACGAGCAGGACGTAGAAGGTGATCCGGGGCGTGGTGACCGCCGTGAGCACCGCGATCATCGCCCAGCGCTCACCGATCGGCAGCACGATCATCCGCCGTACCCACACCGTCCAGCCGACGCTGTCCAGCTTGTCCGAAAGGGCCGCGGTGGGGCTGGTGTTGGCCGTCGCGTCGTGGTTGGCCTCGTTGAAGGAGAAGTCGACGACGTGCCGGCAGGTCTGCAGGACCATCGCGCCGAGGGCCAGCGCCCACACGTCGTCGCCGCCGCGGGCCGCGCCCAACGCCAGCCCCGCGTAGTACGCGTACTCCTTGGCCCGGTCGAAGGTGGCGTCCAACCAGGCGCCCAGCGTGGAGTACTGCAGCGAGTAGCGGGCCAACTGGCCGTCGGTGCAGTCCAGTACGAAGGACGCGATCAGCAGGACGCCGGCGGCGACGAAGCCGATCCGGGTGCCGGTGGCCGCGCAGCCCGCCGCGATCAGCGCGGTGAGCAGGGAGGCCGTGGTGACCTGGTTCGGGGTCAGGCCGCGGCGGGCGCACCAGCGGGCGATGTAGCGGGAGTAGGGGCTGATGAAGAACGTGGTGAAGAAGCCGTCGCGGGCCTTCACGGCGGACTTCAGGCGTACGGCCTCGTCGTCGACGTCCGCGACGGCCTGCCGTGCCTCGTTGCGGGCCTGCGGGTCGGCGGGAACGGCGGCGACCAGGCTGCCGAGTTCGGGGCGGTGGACGCCGGCGCCGTCCGCGTCCAGGGCGGCGACGACACGGTCGGCGAGGCTGTCGACCGCGAGTGCGGTGCCGCCGCCGACGGAGTTCTCGCGGGCCATCGCGCGGGTCAGCGCGTGACGGCCGGCCGGCTGCGCGGTGACCGCGCCCGGGATCGCGGCGAGGTCGAAGCGCGGGTCGGTGAGGCCGAGCCGCAGCGCGTGCAGGTGTCCGACGAAGCGGGGGTCGACGACGGCGACCCGCCGGCCGGCCGGCACCTGGGCGAGCAGGGTCTCGGCGTCGGAGGCGTCGGAGGCGATCCGTACGTCGAAGCCGAGGGACCGCAGATCGCCCTCGATCGACGATCCGGGGACCGGCTGACCGGTGAGGATGGCGGTCGACAACCGAACTCACTCCCTGGGTGCCGACGCGCGGGCGCCGGTCATGTGCACGGTGGGGGCGCCCCTTGGCAGCACCAGGCGGGCGGCATGTCGGCAGAGGCTATCGGATGCCCGGAGAGAGCCGTTCACCGCCCGTTCACGGGCCGATCAACACCGTCTCCACCGGCCTTTGCCGCGATCATCATCGGTGATGCGGGGGCCCGCCCACAAACCGCGCGGGGCAGATCAGGCATCCCGGGACATTGGGGATGGCGGGTGGGCGCCGACATAGGGTGGGCGACCATGACATGGCTGATCACAGGCGGAGCGGGATACATCGGGGCGCATGTGGCGCGGCTCATGGCCGACGCCGGGTACGGGGTCGTCGCGCTGGACGACCTCTCGGCCGGCTTCCCCGAGCGGCTGCCGGCCACCGTGCCGCTCGTCGAGGGTTCGGCGTACGACGGGCAGCTGCTGAAGCGGGTGTTCGCCGAGTACGACGTGACGGGCGTCGTCCATCTCGCCGCGCGCAAGCAGGTCGCCGAGTCGGTGGCGCAGCCCACCCGTTACTACCGGGAGAACGTCGGCGGCCTCGCGACCCTGCTGGAGGCGGTGGCCGGGGCCGGGATCGGACGGTTCCTGCTCTCCTCCTCGGCGGCCGTGTACGGCAACCCGGACGTCGAACTGATCACGGAGACCACCCCCTGCCTGCCGGTGAACCCGTACGGCGAGACCAAGCTGGCCGACGAGTGGCTGGTCCGGGCGGCCGGGCGGGCGCACGGCATCACGACGGTGTGCCTGCGCTACTTCAACGTGGCGGGCGCGGGCGCGCCCGAGCTGGCCGACACGGGCGTGTTCAACATCGTCCCGATGGTCTTCGACCGGCTCACCCGGGGCGAGGCCCCGCGGATCTTCGGCGACGACTATCCGACGCCGGACGGCACCTGCGTGCGTGACTACATTCACGTCGCCGACCTGGCCGAGGCCCATCTCGCGGCGGCGCGGGCGCTGGACGCGCGCGCAAGCGGCGATCTGACGGTCAACATCGGCCGGGGCGAGGGCGTCTCCGTACGCGAACTGATCACTGTCATCGGCGAGGTGACCGGCGACCGCCGTGCTCCGGTCGTCGAGGGGCGCCGTCCCGGCGACGCTCCGCGCGCCGTCGCCTCCGCCGCGCGGGCCGCCGAGGAGCTCGGCTGGACGGCCCGGCGCGGGGTGCGGGAGATGGTCGAGTCGGCCTGGCAGGGCTGGCTCCACCACCGCTCCAGCTGAACTTAGGCTCTCCTGACCTGCACTTTGTTTCTGCAGGTCAGGGCACATGACAACGGTGTTCAGTGCCGCGTTGCCGGGTACCCCCGCCCCGTAGTTCACTGTGATCCCGGGCGGAAATCAGGAGGGCGGCCGACATGGGGGCTGGGCACGATCACGGGCACGGGCACACGCACGCCCCGCCCACCGGCACGGCGGCGGCGGCGTACCGCGGGCGGTTGCGGGTCGCGCTGTCGATCACGCTCACCGTCATGGTGCTCGAGATCGTCGGCGGGGTGCTGGCGGACTCCCTGGCGCTGATCGCGGACGCCGCGCACATGGCGACCGACGCGCTGGGCCTCGGCATGGCGCTGGTCGCCATCCACTTCGCCAACCGCCCGGCGACGGGCAACCGCACGTTCGGCTACGCCCGCGCCGAGATCCTCGCCGCGCTGGCCAACTGCCTGCTGCTGCTCGGCGTCGGGGGCTACATCCTGTACGAGGCGATCCAGCGGTTCATCACCCCGGCCGACACCGCGGGCGGACTGACCGTCCTGTTCGGCACGATCGGCCTGGTCGCGAACATGATCTCCCTCACGCTGCTGGTGCGCGGCCAAGCGGAGAGCCTGAACGTACGCGGCGCCTTCCTGGAGGTCGCGGCGGACGCGCTGGGCTCGCTCGCGGTGATCGTCGCCGCGCTGGTGATCCTCGCCACGGGCTGGCAGGCCGCCGACCCCATCGCGTCCCTCGTCATCGGCCTGATGATCGTGCCGCGCACCCTGAAGCTGCTGCGCGAGACCCTGGACGTCCTGCTGGAGTCGGCGCCCAAGGACGTCGACATGACCGAGGTGCGGGCGCACATCCTCGCCCTGGACGGTGTCGAGGACGTCCACGACCTGCACGCCTGGACCATCACCTCGGGCATGCCCGTGCTGTCGGCGCACGTGGTCGTGCGCTCCGACGTGCTCAGCGCGATCGGCCACGAGAAGATGCTGCACGAGTTGCAGGAGTGCCTCGGCGACCACTTCGACGTGGAGCACTGCACCTTCCAGCTGGAGCCGAGCGGGCACGCCGAGCACGAGGCGAAGCTGTGCCATTGAGGCAGGTGGGACGCCCCAGGGGCGGAACGCGGCGATCCGGCGCGCGCTCGCGCCCTTGAGTCCACAGCCCGCCCGGACGGTTCCCCGCCGACCGCGCCGGGCACGATCAACCACCGGGTCCCTTTCCGGCGTCCGACCGGTGTACGGCCACAGGGCCGCGCCGCGCGCGGGACATGCGGTCGTGCCGCGAAGTGCCGGGAGTGCCGGTTTCGTGCGGCACACTTGGGGCGCGAAGACCGATGCGAAGGATGGGTATGCCGATCACACCTGCCACCGCGACGCACAGTCCGTCGAACGGCACCTCAGACGCGATTCTGCTGGAACTGGTCGACGAGGACGGCGTCACGATCGGCACCGCGGAGAAGCTCGCCGCACACCAGCCACCGGGCCGGCTGCACCGGGCCTTCTCCGTCTTCCTCTTCGACGAGCACGGCCGGCTGCTGCTGCAGCAGCGGGCCCTGGGCAAGTACCACTCCCCCGGTGTGTGGTCCAACACCTGCTGCGGCCACCCCTACCCCGGCGAGGCGCCCTTCGCGGCGGCGGCCCGGCGGACGTTCGAGGAGCTGGGTGTCTCGCCGTCGCTGCTCGCCGAGGCGGGCACGGTCCGCTACAACCACCCGGACCCGGACTCGGGCCTGGTGGAGCAGGAGTACAACCACCTCTTCGTCGGCATGGTGCAGTCCCCGCTGCGGCCCGACCCGGAGGAGGTGGGCGCGACCGCCTTCGTGACCCCCACCGAGCTCGCCGAGCGGCACGAGAAGGACACCTTCTCGTCCTGGTTCATGACGGTGCTGGACGCCGCCCGCCCGGCGGTCCGGGAACTGACGGGCCCGTCGGCCGGCTGGTGAGCGTCACGGCACACGCACGGGTTCGAGCGGCAGGGCGGCCCAGATCACCTTGCCGCCGCTCGCCGTGTGCGCGACGTCGCAGACGCCGCCCGCCTCACGGGTGACCTCGGCGACGAGGAGCAGCCCCCGGCCGCCCTCGCCCACGTGGTCGGCCTCCAGGGCGGTGGGTCGGTAGGGGTGGTTGTCCTCCACGGACACCCGCACCCACTCGGCGCCGACGGCGACCTCCACGGCGAGCATCGGCGACAGCAGCGCCGCGTGCTTGACCGCGTTCGTGGCCAGCTCCGAGACGATCAGCAGCAGACCGTGCACCATCTCGTCCGAGACGGGCACGCCCTGGCGATACAGCAGGTCCCGTACCGCGTGCCGCGCCTGCGGGACCGAGGCGTCGACGGCGGGAGCGGTGAACCGCCAGACGCCTTCGTACGGCAGCGGATCCGGCGGCCCGGGATCGAGGGGGTCCTGCCCCTCGTCCTCTGGGCGCGAGCCTGACCCGCGCCCGTGGTTGTCCATCGTCCGGTCGCCACCCTTGCGCTCGATTGTCACCACACGTCGAGTGTTGGTAACCGCCCGCCGCGACCCGGATGACTGAACAGAAGTCAGCGGGTATCGAGCGCGTGTGACCTCTTTTTGTGCGTTACGGGTTCGTCGGCGACCGGACCGACGACATGCCCGTCCTCTTTTGTACCGACACCTCGCCTGCGGCGCGGACGGACACGGCGGTTAGCATCCGGCCCATGGAGCCCCAGCTGCAGCACGGCGTGACCGACGCGGTCGCCACCGTCGTCATCCACCATCCGGCCAAGCGCAACGCCATGACGGCCGCGATGTGGGCGGCCCTGCCGCCGCTGCTCGACGACCTCGCCGCCGACCCGGGCGTACGGGCGCTGGTGCTGACCGGCGAGGGCGGGACGTTCTGCGCCGGCGCCGACATCTCCACCCTGCGCGGGTCACCGGAGGAGGCGCAGCGGCTGGCGGTGCGGGCCGAGGAGGCGCTGGCCGCCTTCCCCAAGCCGACACTGGCCGCGATCCGGGGGCACTGCGTGGGCGGCGGGTCGCAGCTGGCCGCCGCCTGTGATCTGCGGTTCGCCGAGGAGGGCGCGCTGTTCGGGGTGACGCCGGCGAAACTCGGCATCGTCTACCCGGCCTCCTCCACCCGCCGTCTGGTCTCGCTGGTGGGGCCGGCCACCGCCAAGTACCTGCTGTTCTCCGGCGAGTTGATCGACACCGGGCGAGCGCTGCGCACCGGCCTCGTGGACGAGGTGCTGCCCGAGGGCGAACTCGCCAAGCGGGTCGCGGAGTTCACCCGGATCCTGGTGTCCCGCTCCCAGCTCACGCAGGCCGCCGCCAAGGAGTTCGCCGACGGCCGCACCGACCGGGACGCCCACTGGACACGGCAGATGCGGGCCGGCGGGGACACCGCCGAGGGCGTCGCCGCCTTCCTGGAGCGCCGCCCGCCGAGGTTCACCTGGGCTCTTCCCGGCCGAGGATGAACCGGCTACGCGAGCGCATCAGCTCCACGACGTCCGCGGGCGCCTTCTGCGGGGCCCCCGCGTCGTAGGGCGGCTGCGGGTCGTACTCGATGCCCAACTGCACGGCTTGGGCCACGAAGTCGCCGGCGATCCGGCCCACCAGGGTGAGCCCCATGTCGATGCCGGAGGACACCCCGGCGGCGGTGACGTACTTGCCGTCGGTCACGACCCGCTCCCCCGTCGGCTCGGCGCCGAACCTCTTCAGCTCGTCGAGGGCCAGCCAGTGCGAGGTGGCCCGGCGTTACTCGAGCAGGCCCGCGGCGGCGAGCAGCAGGGAGCCGGTGCACACCGACGTCGTCCAGGTGCTGGTGGCGTCGGCGGCCCGGATCCAGCCGAGCAGGGCCTCGTTCTCCATCTGCCCGGTCTGCCCGGGGCCGCCGGGCACGACCACGACGTCGGGGCTCGGCACCTCGGCCAGGGTGCGGTCCGCGGTGAGCGCCAAGTGGGCGTTGTCGGTGCGGACCGGGCCGGTGCGTTCGGCGACGAACACGGTCTCGGAGTCGGGCAGCCGGCCGAGTGTCTCGTACGGTCCCACGGCGTCGAGGGCGGTGAAGCCGTCGAAGAGGACGATCGCGATCTGCATGGTTCCCCCTTGGTCCGGTCGCTTCGGTGGGCGGTCAGTGGACGGGTGCGGGACGGAATCTGCGCCGGTACTCGGCGGGTGCGGTGCCGAGGGTGCGGACGAAGGCACGGCGCATCGCCTCCGGGGTCCCGTAGCCGCAGGCGCGGGAGATCTCCTCGACGCCGTCGGCGGTGTCCTCCAGCAGGCCCCGGGCGTGTTCGAGGCGGACGCGGTCGACGTAGCGGCCGGGCGTCATGCCGGTCTCGGTCTGGAAGGCGCGGGCGAAGTGGCGGGGCGAGAGGCGGGCGCGGGCGGCCAGCGCGTCGACCGACAGGTCGCCTCCCGGGTGCTCGGTGATCCACTGCTGGACCTCGCGCAGCGGCTCGCGCCGGGCGGTCTGCGCGGTGAGCTGGGCGCTGAACTGTGCCTGGTTCCCGGGCCGCCGCAGGAAGACCACCAGGTGCCGGGCGACGGACAGGGCGATGTCACGGCCGGTGTCCTCCTCGACGAGCGCGAGCGCGAGGTCGATGCCGGAGGTCACGCCGGCCGAGGTGGCGAGGTTCCCGTCGCGGATGAAGATGGGGTCCGGGTCGACCTCGACGGACGGGTGGTCGCGGGCGAGCCGGGCACACACCGACCAGTGGCTGGTGACCCGGCGGCCGTCCAGCAGTCCCGCCTCGGCAAGCAGCAGCGCACCGCTGCACACGGAGACCAGCCGCTCGGCCCGGGGCCCGTGCTCGCGCAGCCAGTCCACCAGGCCCGGATCGGGCCGCCTGGTGCCCTCGCCGCCCGGGACCAGCAGGGTGTGCGCGGCCGGTGCGTTCGCGAAGGAGTGGTCGGGTACGAGGGTGAGGCCGCTGGACGTGCGCGCCTGCCCGCCGTCCGCGGTCACGGTACGGATCCGGTAGGTGCCCGGGCAGTGCCGCTCGGCGCCGTTGAAGACCTCCACCGGGCCCGAGACGTCGAGGCTCTGCACGTCGTCGAAGAGGACGACCAGCACGGTTCGCATGTCTTCCATCCTTGGCGGCCCCCGCGATGACCGCAATGACGAGCACCCCACCTTTCCTGCCATGCCGAGGTGGAATCCGCGCAGGCCGGGGTACCCGAAGGCTCCCGGTCGTCGCGGCCGGGTGAGGAAAGGGGAAGTTGTGTTCCGTGCGATAGCCGACGTACTGCGCCAGATCGGTGGCGCGATCGCCACCGTCGTGACGTTGCCCTTCCGGGCCCTGGCCCGACTCTTCGGCGGAGCCTCCGGTTCCGCACGCGGTCACCGGGCCTGACCCCCGCGCGTCCCGGCCCGCCGAAGCCGCCCTGATCCCCGAGTGTCGGTGTCACCTGCCACAATTGCCGCGCAACCTCAGTGAGAAGGCGGTACGGGATCGTGACCACACCCGGGTCCCTGGCAGCAGGGTCCATCGAAGGCAGGATCGCCGAGGAGCTCGGCGTACGGGAGCGGCAGGTCAGGGCTGCCGTGGAGCTGCTCGACGGCGGTTCGACGGTGCCCTTCATCGCCCGCTACCGCAAGGAAGCGACCGAGATGCTCGACGACGCGCAGCTGCGCACGATCGAGGAGCGGCTGCGCTACCTGCGGGAGCTGGAGGAGCGGCGGACCGCGATCCTCGACTCGGTGCGCGAGCAGGGCAAGCTCACCGAGGGGCTGGAGGCGCGGATCCGGGGCGCGGAGACCAAGGCCCGCCTGGAGGACATCTACCTGCCGTTCAAGCCCAAGCGGCGCACCAAGGCGCAGATCGCGCGTGAGGCGGGGCTGGAGCCGCTGGCCGAGGGGCTGTTGGCCGACCCGACGGTCGAGCCCCTCGCCGCGGCGGCCGCGTTCGTCGACGCCGACAAGGGCGTCGCCGACCCGCAGGCCGCCCTCGACGGCGCCCGGGCGATCCTGACCGAGCGGTTCGCGGAGGACGCCGATCTCATCGGGGAGCTGCGCGAGCGCATGTGGGTGCGCGGGCGGCTCGCCGCCAAGGTGCGTGAGGGCAAGGAGGAGGCGGGCGCCAAGTTCGCCGACTACTTCGACTTCTCGGAGCCGTTCACCGAGCTGCCCTCGCACCGCGTCCTGGCGATGCTGCGCGGCGAGAAGGAGGAGGTCCTCGACCTCGTCCTGGAGCCGGAGGAGCCGACCGAGGGACCCTCGTCGTACGAGGGGATCGTCGCGTCGAGGTTCGGCATCGCCGCCCGGGGCCGGGCCGCCGACAAGTGGCTGACGGACACGGTCCGTTGGGCCTGGCGCACCCGCATCCTCGTGCACCTCGGCATCGATCTCCGGCTGCGGCTGCGGACGGCCGCCGAGGACGACGCCGTCCAGGTGTTCGCCGCCAACCTGCGCGACCTGCTGCTCGCCGCCCCGGCCGGCACGCGCGCCACGCTGGGCCTGGACCCCGGGTTCCGCACGGGCGTCAAGGTCGCTGTGGTCGACGCTACCGGCAAGGTGGTCGCGACGGACGTCATCTACCCGCACGTGCCCGCCAACAAGTGGGACGAGGCGATCGCCAAGCTGGCCCGGCTGGCCAAGGAGCACGCGGTCGAGCTGATCGCGATCGGCAACGGCACGGCGTCCCGCGAGACCGACAAGCTCGCCGGTGAACTCATCACCAAGCACCCCGAGTTGAAGCTCACCAAGGTGATGGTCTCCGAGGCCGGCGCCTCCGTGTACTCGGCGTCCGCGTTCGCCTCGCAGGAGCTGCCCGACATGGACGTGTCGCTGCGCGGCGCCGTGTCGATCGCGCGCCGGCTGCAGGACCCGCTCGCCGAGCTGGTGAAGATCGACCCCAAGTCGATCGGCGTCGGCCAGTACCAGCACGACCTGTCCGAGGTGAAGCTGTCGCGCTCGCTGGACGCGGTGGTGGAGGACTGCGTGAACGGCGTGGGCGTCGACGTCAACACCGCCTCGGCGCCGCTGCTCGCGCGGGTCTCCGGCATCACCTCCGGTCTCGCCGAGAACATCGTCGCGCACCGCGACTCCAACGGGCCGTTCAAGTCCCGTACGGAGCTGAAGAAGGTGGCCCGGCTCGGCCCCAAGGCGTACGAGCAGTGCGCGGGCTTCCTGCGCATCCGCGGCGGCCACGACCCGCTCGACGCCTCCAGCGTGCACCCGGAGGCGTACCCGGTGGTGCGGCGCATGGTGAAGACGTCCGGTCAGGAGGTCGCGTCCCTCATCGGCAACACGGGCGTCCTGCGCTCGCTGCGGCCGGACGACTTCGTGGACGAGACGTTCGGACTGCCGACCGTCACCGACATCCTCAAGGAGCTGGAGAAGCCGGGGCGCGACCCTCGGCCCGCGTTCAAGACGGCCACCTTCAAGGAGGGCGTCGAGAAGATCTCCGATCTCGCCTCCGGGATGGTCCTGGAGGGCGTGGTCACCAACGTGGCCGCCTTCGGGGCCTTCGTGGACGTCGGTGTGCACCAGGACGGCCTGGTGCACGTCTCGGCGATGTCGAAGACGTTCGTCAAGGACCCGCGGGACGTGGTGAAGCCCGGCGACATCGTCAAGGTGAAGGTGCTGGACGTCGACATCCCGCGCAAGCGGATCTCGCTGACACTGCGGCTCGACGACGAGGCCGCCCCGCAGGCCCAGCAGGGCGGTGGCGGCGAACGCCGGCAGCGCGGCGGGCGTCCGCCTCAGCAGCGGCAACAGCAGCAGCGCCAGGGCGGCGGCGGACGCCAGGGCGGCGGCAACCGCCAGGCCGCCGCACCCCCGGCCAACAGCGCGATGGCGGACGCCCTGCGGCGGGCCGGCCTGCTGGACCAGAAGAAGCGCTGACCGCGGCGGGCCGGGGCCGAGCGGCTCCGGCCCGCTTCCGGGCGCACAGCGGCGACCGGACGATTCAGTTGCGCGCCCGGTCTCGCGGGTGCGTCAGCGCTCGGTCACCTTGCCGTCCGCGACCTCCAGGCGGCGGGTGACGTGGACCGCGTCCAGCATGCGGCGGTCGTGGGTGACGAGGAGGAGGGTGCCCTCGTAGGAGTCGAGTGCGGACTCCAGTTGCTCGATGGCCGGCAGGTCGAGGTGGTTGGTCGGCTCGTCCAGGACGAGCAGGTTGACGCCGCGGCCCTGGAGCAGCGCCAGAGCGGCGCGGGTGCGTTCGCCGGGTGACAGGGTCCCCGCCGGGCGCAGGACGTGGTCCGACTTCAGGCCGAACTTGGCCAGCAGGGTGCGGACTTCGACCGGCTCGGTGTCGGGCACGGCGGCGCAGAACGCGTCCAGCAGGGCCTCGGTGCCGTGGAACAGCTTGCGGGCCTGGTCGACCTCGCCCACCAGGACGCCGGAGCCGAGGGCGGCCGCACCCGCGTCGAGGGGGACGCGGCCGAGCAGGGCGGCGAGCAGGGTCGACTTGCCCGAGCCGTTGGCGCCGGTCACCGCGACCCGGTCCGCCCAGTCGATCTGCAGGGAGACCGGGCCGAGGGTGAAACCGCCGCGCCGTACCTCGGCGTCGCGCAGGGTGGCCACGACGGCTCCCGAGCGGGGGGCCGAGGCGATCTCCATGCGCAGTTCCCACTCCTTGCGGGGCTCGTCGACGACGTCCAGGCGCTCGATCATGCGCTGGGTCTGGCGGGCCTTGGCAGCCTGCTTCTCGCTGGCCTCGCTGCGGAACTTGCGGCCGATCTTGTCGTTGTCGTTGGCCGCCTTGCGGCGCGCGTTCTTGACGCCCTTGTCCATCCAGGAGCGCTGCATCTGGGCCCGGTCCTGGAGGGCGGCGCGCTTGTCGGCGTACTCCTCGAAGTCCTCGCGGGCGTGCCGGCGGGCGACCTCGCGTTCCTCCAGGTAGGCCGCGTAGCCGCCGCCGTAGAGGGTGATCTGCTGCTGGGCGAGGTCGAGTTCGAGGACCTTGGTGACCGTGCGGGTGAGGAACTCGCGGTCGTGGCTGACGACGACGGTGCCCGCGCGCAGGCCGCCGACGAAGCGTTCGAGGCGCTCCAGGCCGTCCAGGTCGAGGTCGTTGGTCGGCTCGTCGAGGAGGAAGACGTCGTAGCGGGACAGCAGGAGGGAGGCCAGGCCCGCCCGTGCCGCCTGCCCGCCGGACAGGGACGTCATCGGCTGGTCGAGGTCGACGGCGAGGCCCAAGGAGTCGGTGATCTCCTCGGCCCGCTCCTCCAGGTCCGCGCCGCCGAGGTCGAGCCAGCGCTCCAGGCTCGTCGCGTAGGCGTCGTCGGCGCCGGGCGCGCCGTCGACCAGCGCCTGGGTGGCCTCGTCCATCTCACGCTGGGCCTCGGCGACGCCGGTGCGGCGGGCGAGGAACTCACGGACGGTCTCCCCCGGGCGCCGCTCCGGTTCCTGCGGGAGGTGGCCGACGGTCGCCGTCGGCGGGGAGAGCCTGAGCTCGCCCTCCTCCGGGGCGAGGAGTCCCGCGAGCATCTTCAGCAGGGTGGACTTGCCCGCGCCGTTGGCGCCGACCAGTCCGATCACGTCGCCGGGCGCGACGACGAGGTCCAGCCCGGAGAAGAGGGCGCGGTCGCCGTGTCCGGCGGCGAGGTTCTTGGCGACGAGGGTGGCAGTCATCAGGTCGTCGATCCTAACCGTCACGGCGCGGTGGCGGTCAGGGTGTCATCGCCTCCACCAGCACGCTCCCGGCCGTCCGGGCCACGACGTAGGACTCCCCCTTCCTCGCCTTGGCGTCCAGGGCGATGCGGTGGCGGCCCGGTTCGAGGACGCCGTCGAAGACCTCGTGGGTGTGGGTGCGGTACAGGCGGTCGAGGCGGTACGCGGTCAGGCGCACCCGGCAGGGCGAGGTGACCTCGACGCCGGCCTCGCCGTCGGCCGCCACCAGCCGGGTGAGGCGGCGCTGTTCGGCGGGGCTGCGGTCCAGGGCGTGTTCGATCTGGGCGACCAGGAGGGGCACGATCGGGGCGAGCCCTTCGACGTACGCCACGTCGAGGCCGGCCTGTTCGAAGGAACGGCGTACCGCGGCACGTTCCTCCTGGGTGATCGCGCGGCCGAAGGCGACGGCGCCGTAGGCGCGCAGTTCGTCGGCGGGCACGCCGTGCGCGTCGTGGGCGATGTCGGCGCCGATGCCGATGGTGCGCAGGGCGGCGGCGAGCTTGGCGAGGAGGGCGACGCGGGCGCCGATGAGCAGGACGCGGCGGCGCTCGGACGGGGTCTCGCCGTCGAGGAGGGCGGCCAGCGCGGCGCGGTACTCGGTGCCGCGGAACCGGAACGGCCCTATGCCGTGGTAGCCGTTGAGTTCCAGGTCGGCTCGGTCGTCGGTCTGCCAGGCGAAGTCCCGCCAGACGAAGTCCTCGCCGTCCCGGTCGATGACCGCGGTGACCGCGCCGCACGCGAGGTCGGCGCACTCGGGGCAGCCGTAGATGACGTGCCGGCCGTCGGGCAGCGGGGCGCCCGTCTCCAGGAGCAGCCCGCGGACCTGCTCGGTGAAGATCGCGGGCGGGACGTCGGAGGCGAGCGGGGAGACTGCGTCGAGGTCGGAGAGCTGGAACAGCAGCGGGCGCCCGTCGACGAGGAAGTCCACGAAGTCCCGGTGCACCTGGTAGTCACCGTTGGCGAGGAGTCCACCGGCACGCATCGCCGGTGCCAGGCCGAAGGTCGCGTACTCGGCAGACATGCTGTGAGTATTCCCGCAGCGGGGGCGGTCTGCGCACGGCATGGGACATTCCGCTACGGTCCGGGCGTGGAGAGTGGATCGAACAACGATGTCGTGGTGGTGGGCGGCGGGGTCATCGGGCTCTCGACCGCCGTCGTCCTCGCCGAGCGCGGGCTGCGGGTGCGGGTGTGGACGCGCGATCCGGTCGAGCGGACCACCTCGGTGGTCGCGGGCGCGCTGTGGTGGCCGTACCGCATCCGCCCGGCCGCGGCGGCGCGCGCGTGGGCGCTGCGGTCGCTGGACGTGTACGAGGAGCTCGCGTCGCGGCCGGAGGTGACCGGCGTACGGATGGTCGAAGGCGTAATGGGCGAGACCGCCCTGGACGAGAAGGTGGCGTGGGCCGCCGCCCGGCTGCCGGGGCTGCGGGCGTCCACGGCCGAGGAGTACGCGGGCTCGGGACTGTGGGCGCGGCTGCCGCTGATCGACATGGCGGCCCATCTGCCGTGGCTGCGGGAGCGGTTGGTGCGGGCGGGCGGCGTGGTCGAGGAGCGGGCGGTCGGCGGCCTCGCGGAGGCGGACGCGCCCGTCGTGGTCAACTGCACCGGTCTGGGCGCGCGGGAGCTGGTGCCGGATGCCGCGGTACGGCCCGTGCGCGGGCAGTTGGTCGTGGTGGAGAACCCGGGGATCCGTACCTGGCTCGTCTCCACCGGCGCCGACGGGGAGATGGCGTACTTCTTCCCGCAGCCGGGGCGGCTGGTGCTGGGCGGGACCGACGAGGAGGACGTGTGGTCCACGGAGCCGGATCCCGCGGTGGCCGAGGCAATCGTACGACGGTGTGCGGCGCTGCGGCCCGAGATCGCGGGCGCTCGGGTGCTGGCGCACCGGGTGGGCCTGCGGCCGGCCCGTCACGCGGTGCGGCTGGAGCGCGAACTGCTGCCGGACGGGCGGGTGTTGGTGCACAACTACGGTCATGGCGGAGGCGGCGTGACGGTTGCCTGGGGTTGCGCGGAGGAGGCGGCCGGGCTGGTGGGCCCGGCCGCCTGACCCGTGGGTCGCGGGATCACCCGAGGCCGGTGTCCCCGGGAACGCGCTGTGCGCCGCTCGGTTCGCCGACGCCGGACGGGCGGGTGACCGGCGGGGACGCGGGTGCCGTACCGGACGTCGCCCGCGCGAAGGCCGGGACGCCGCCGAGGAGCGGGACGCGGGCCGAGGTGCGGGAGAGGTCCAGGGTGAGCGTGGGTTTGTCGGCGGGCGGGTCGATGAGGTCCTTGTCGGTGCCCGCGACGATCAGGGCGAGTCGGTGGCCGGCCGGGACGACGTGGTCGGTGGCCGCGAGGTCGACGGTGATGGTGTACGCCTTGCCCGGGGTGAGCGGGACGCCCTTGCCGGGAGAGGCGTAGGTGCCGAGGTCGGCCCAGCCGCGGCTGAACACGGTCTGGTCGACGTCGGCCGTCTTCGCCGCGGTGTTCTTGAAGCAGGCGCTGTCGCCCGAGGTGCTCGCCCCCCAGCAGCTGCGGTCGGTGAGGGTGGTGATGCCCTCGGCGGCGTCGGCGTAGTCGCGGATGGTGTCGGGGCCGAGGTCGACCAGGACGGCGGAGAGGTGGGCCGTCGCGGTGGTCGGGGTCGCGGTGATCGTCACCTTGGACGAGCCGGACAGGCGCAGGTCGTGGGTGAGGGGCCGGGTGACGAAGCCGGCCTTGTCGGACGTCGGCGTGTCGATGTGCGCGGCCCAGTCGGTCTCGCTGTGGCTCGGGTCGTCGGTGAAGGTCTCGGTGCCGGAGCCGGGGGTGAGACCGAGGGTGCCGACGCCGTCCTGGGTGCCCCCGGCCGGGCGCAGCGTGGTGGTGGCGGTGCCCCGCGGCGGCCAGACCTTGGAGGTGACCCACTGGTCGGGGTGGCGTTCGACGTCGGCCATGGGTTCGCGGTCGATGCCGTTGTCGTAGCCGAGGAGTTCGTGGTCGAACCAGCGGTGCAGGGTGTCGACCCAGGCGCCGCGCCGGTAGTCGAACGGGTCGACGTGACCGGTCTGGGAGAGCCAGATCTTGCGCTCGACACCGTGCCGGGCGAGGGCGTCCCACCACTGGCCGAAGTGCTTGGTGCGGACGTTGAGGTCCTGCATGCCGTGGACCAGGAAGACGCTGGCCCGCACCTTGGCGGCGTCCTTGACGTAGTCGCGCTCGGTCCAGAACGGCGTCCAGTCGCCGGTGCGCGGGGCGCCGTCGACGATCTTCCGCTGGACGGCGGCGCACCGGGCGCGGGCGTCGGGGCTGTCGACGTAGTCGCTCAGCCAGTCCGGGCCGGAGTCGTAGAGGTCCGCGCCCTGCTGGAAGTAGTAGTCGTACCAGGAGGAGATGCCGCTGATCGGGACGATCGTCCTCAGGCCCTTGACGCCGGTGGCGGCGACGCCGTTGGCGATGGTGGCGTCCCAGCTCTTGCCGATCATGCCGGTTCTGCCGTTGGTCCAGGTCGCCGTGGCGCGCACGTTTCCGGTCCGGGTGGTGTACGCCCTGGCGCGTCCGTTGAGCCAGTCGATTACGGCCTTGGCGGACCGGATGTCGGAGCGGCCGCCGACGTCCACACAGCCGTCGGAGCGGTTGGTGCCGGCGAGGTCGACGCCGACGAAGGCGTAGCCCCGGGGGACGAAGTAGTTGTCGTAGAACAGCGGCATCTGGACGACGTCGCCGTTCGCGTCGTAGGTCTTCTTCTGGCTCTCGTTGCCGCGGCCGCAGCAGGAGTAGTAGGGGCTGGCGTCCATGATGACGGGGATCTTGCGGTGCTGCCGGGCGGGTTCGCGGGGGCGGACGATGTCGGCGGCGACGCGGTCGGTCTTCCCGTCGCCGTCGCCGTCGAGTCCGGTGTCCACCCATACGGCCTCGCGGATGGCGTTCGTGTACGAGTAGACGGGCCTGCTCTCGCGGGGGGCGCCGTGGGCCACCGCCGGGGTGAGGAAGGCGGCCATGAGGACGGCGACGATCACCGTCGCGAGCGGTCTCCAGGTCGTGAAGCGCGTGCGTGTCGGCATGCGCGGGACGCTACATCGGTCAACTGCCGTGCAAAAGAAGGCGCGTCGGCGACGAGGGTGACGCGTGGGGGCCTACGGTCCGGTCGGTTCATGAAGGCCGAATGGCGATCGTGTGACAGGGGAGGCTGTGGACACATGCGAAGCCACAGGGACTGAATAGGCTCCCAACAGACTTCGCCCCCCTACGACTTGGAGTCTTCCGTGCACCGCAGAATCCTGGCGCCGGGCGCACTCGCCGCGGCCTCCCTGTTGCTGGCGATCCCGGCATCGGCCGCGAGCTTCTCCCCCGGCGCTCCGGGTATCGGCGACCCCTACTACCCGAACTACGGCAATGGCGGCTACGACGTCTCCCACTACGACCTGCGCCTGAAGTACCAGCCCGCGACCGACGAGTTGGAGGGCACGGCGACGATCCTGGCGAGGACGACACAGGACCTGTCGAGCTTCGACCTGGACTTCCTGCTGGACGTGAGCGAGGTGCGGGTCAACGGCGCGGTGGCCTCCTTCACCACTTCCGGCCAGCACGAGCTGGTGGTCACGCCGAAGACGCCGCTGCCCAAGGGCACGCCGGTCACCGTGGTCGTCCGCTACAGCGGGGTGCCGTCCACGAAGAGCGCGTACGGCTTCAACACCTGGCACCGCACCCCGGACGGGGCGGTCGCGGCCGACGAGCCCGAGGCGGCCTGGTGGTGGTACCCGAGCAACGACCACCCGCTCGACAAGGCCACTTACGACGTGTCGGTGGCCGTGCCGGACGGCACCCAGGCGATCTCCAACGGCACGCTGCAGTCGACGAGTTCGAAGCTGGGCTGGACCCGGTACAGCTGGCGGGAGAACAAGCCGCAGGCGACCTATCTGACCACGCTGGCCGTCGGGAAGTTCGACATCACGACCGGCACCTCGGAGGGTGGCGTGCCGGTCGTCAACGCCTACAGCAAGGACCTCGGCGACAACGACGGGGCCGCGCGGGCGAGCGTGGAGCGCACCGGTGAGCTCGTGGACTGGCTGAGCGGCTACTTCGGGCCGTACCCGTTCGCCTCGGCCGGCGGGTACGTGCCCGACACGACCACCGGGTACGCGCTGGAGACGCAGACCCGCGTGTACTACAGCCCGAAGCAGTTCGCCAACGGCTCCAACACGTCCGTGGTCGTCCATGAGCTGGCCCACCAGTGGTACGGCGACAGTGTGTCGCTCAAGGGCTGGAAGGACATCTGGATCAACGAGGGCTTCGCGCGGTACGCGCAGTGGCTGTGGTCCGAGCACGAGGGCGAGGGCACGACGCAGGAGCTCGCCGACTACGTGTACGCCTCGCATCCGGCCGACGACGCGTTCTGGACGGTGAAGCCGGGGGATCCCGGACCGGACGACCAGTTCGACATCGCCGTATACGACCGGGGGGCGCTGGCCATCCAGGCGCTGCGCAACGAGGTCGGTGACGATGCGTTCTTCGCCATTCTGAAGGGCTGGCCGCAGGAGCACGCGTACGGCAACGCCTCGGTCGCCGACTTCCGGGCGTACGCCGAGAGGGTGTCCGGGAAGTCGTTGTCGGCGCTGTTCGACACATGGCTGTTCCAGCCGACGAAGCCCGCGGCGCCCGCGGCACGGGGGGCGGCGATCGCCGGCAAGGCGGGTACGGTCGCGCAGCCGAAGTCGTGGAAGAAGATCGCGGCGACGAACGACGTGCACTAAAGCCGCCTCCGCCTTCTACAACTCGGCCGCCCCGGCGAGCAGCTCCTGCCGGCCGATCGGCTCCGTCCGCGTCGAGGGGACCGTGCAGGCGTGGGCGCCGGCGACGGTGCCGTACAGGGCGCAGCGTCGGGGGGTCTCGCGGTTGAGCCAGCCGTGGAGGAAGGCGGAGACGAAGGCGTCGCCCGCGCCGTTGGAGTCGACCACCGGCGAGGGCGGCGCCACGGGCGGTACGTGGGTGAGCTCGTCGTCGGCGAAGAGGTACGCGCCCTTCGCCCCGGCCATCGCCACGACCACCTCGGCGCGGCCCCGCTCGGTGATCCTCCGCATGGTCCGCTCCGGGTCGGTGAGGGCGGTGGCGGAGAGGAAGACGATGTCGGCGGCGTCGGCGAACGCCTGGTGGTACGGGTTCTCGCCGTCCCAGTCGTGCAGGTCGGTGGAGAGGGTCACGCCGGTCTCGCGCAGCACGGGCAGGGCCTCGGCGCACGGCTGGGTGATGGACACGTGCGCGTGCCGGCTCGCCGTGGCCAGCTCGCGGACCAGGTCCTCCGGGAGGCGGTCCGTGCTCCGGGTGCGGCTGGAGTCGTACAGGGACAGCCGGCGCCCGTCGGGGCCGACGAGGTTGACGGCGCGTTTGGTCCCGGCGGGCTGCGGGACCGCCGTCAGCGGGATGCCGTGGTCCTCGTGCAGGGCACGGACCAGGTCGCCCTCGGGGTCGTCGCCGAGCATGTCGAGGTGGTGCACGCGCAGGCCCAGCGCGGCGAGCCCGAGCGCCACGAAGTCGCCGGTCTGCCCGGCGCGGGTGCGGATGCCCCGCTCGATCATGTAACTGTCCGCGTACGGCAGCGGCAGCTCCGGCACGTACACGATGGTGTCCACACCGGCCCCACCCAGCACGAGCACGTCGTTCTCGCGACTCACGTTCCGGCCTCCCCATGGTCGTAGACGGTGACGGCGACACCCCGCTCCACCAGCCGCCGCAGGATCAGCGGCTCGACACGGGACCACGTGCCACCTGCCAGACCGCACCCTATCCGGGGCATGTGGACGGAGGCTCCCAGCTCCAGGGCCTTCTCCGCCAGTCCGCCGAGGGCCAGGTCGATCGCCTCGTAGCGGACGGGGACCCCCTTGCTGCCCGTTCTGATCCCGCGCTGGCCGATCATGTTGGCCACCCACACATACGGCTCGACCTGGACGCACTGGATCGCGCCCAGCCCGAAGTCGTTCGCCGCACGGTCCCGGTGCCAGGCGCGGTACGCCGCCTCCGGTTCCGGCCAGCGACGCGACACCGCCACCACGAAGCCCTTGCCCCATCCCTCGAGGTCGTTGCAGACGTGGGCGATCACCTTGACGCCCTTCACCGACGGCGCGGTGGCATCACCCCGGATGTAGACGATCTCCGACATGACGCCACCGTAGGCGATGCCACTGACAGCGACCCTGGCCTGCTACTTCGGCTGGTTCTCCGGGGCTCGGTCCGCGTTGCGGGCGGCCCTGCGGCGGGCGCCGAACCAGCCAGCGGTGAGCATTGCGGCGATCACCGGGATGAGGAGGAGGGTCTTGCGGCCGATCTCGGGGTCGTTCCACATCAGGCAGAGGACGGCGAGGAGGAAGGCGATCGTGGTCAGCTCCGTGACGGGGCTGCCGGGGAGGCGGAAGGAGGGTCGGCTGAGCCGGCCGGCCTTCGCGCGGCGGACGAAGACCAGGTGGCAGATCATGATGATCACCCAGGTCGACACGACGCCCAGCGACGCGACGTTCAGCACGATCTCGAAGGCCTGCGCGGGCATGAGGTAGTTGAGGCCGACGCCGAGCACGCAGACCGCGCAGGTGAGCAGGATGCCGCCGTAGGGGACCTGGCTGCGGTTCATGCGGGCGGTGAACCTCGGCGCCGAGCCCGCCGCCGCCATGGAGCGCAGGATGCGGCCCGTGGAGTACAGGCCCGAGTTCAGGGAGGACATGGCGGCGGTGAGGACGACCAGGTTCATCACGTCGCCCGCGCCCGAGACGCCGATCTTCGACAGGACCGTGACGAAGGGGCTCTCGTCGGCCGAGTACGCCGTGCCGGGCAGGAGCAGCGCGAGAAGGACGACCGAGCCGACGTAGAAGAGGGCGACGCGCCACATGATGGAGTTCACCGCGCGCGGGACCACCTTCTCCGGTTCGGCCGTCTCGCCGGCGGCGACGCCGACCAGTTCGAGGGCGGCGTACGCGAAGATCACGCCCTGCATGACGAGGACGACCGGCATGACGCCGTGCGGGAAGACGCCGCCGTGGTCGCCGATCACGCTCGGGCCCGGCGTGTGCCCGCCCACCTCGTGCTGCGTGGCCAGCAGGAAGATGCCGATGAGCATGAAGCCGACGAGCGTGGCGACCTTGACGATCGCGAACCAGAACTCCATCTCGCCGAAGATCTTCACCGAGATGAGGTTCACGGCCAGCACGACGGCCAGGGCGATCAGCGCGAGCACCCACTGCGGGATGCTCGTGAACATGCTCCAGTAGTGCGTGTAGAGCGCGATCGCGGTGATATCGGCGATGCCGGTCGTCGACCAGTTCAGGAAGTACATCCAGCCGGCGACGTACGCGCCCTTCTCGCCGAGGAACTCGCGCGCGTACGACACGAAGGAACCGGAGGAGGGGCGGTAGAGGACCAGCTCGCCCAGGGCACGGACGACGAAGAACGCGAAGACGCCGCAGACCAGGTAGGCCAGCGCGAGCGCCGGGCCCGCGTCGTGGAGGCGTCCGCCGGCGCCGAGGAAGAGGCCGGTGCCGATCGCGCCGCCGATGGCGATCATGTTGACGTGGCGGTGCTTGAGGTCCTTGCTGTAGCCGGCGTCGCCCGCGTCCGCGGGCGTCGGGGCCGCGTCGGTGCGGGGTGCGGCCGTTGCCGTGGTCACGGCGTCCTTGCTCACGGATCGATCCACTCTCTGGTCGCCCGAGCGGGTCGCGCTCGGCTCTTGCGGACGTACGCGGTCGGCACGCTCGGTCGAGACGCCGGCCAACGCCGCGCCTTCCCCGGCCGCCGGGGCGCATGCGATGGCGTGGATCACACGGCGGCGCTTTCCGGCCGACCCGGACGCCGGGCTGCCGAGGTTTCGCAGTACTGGTGTGACAGCGATACTGCTGCACATGACGACCGACACCGACAGCGCCACCGGGGAGCCGACGCTCACGATCGACGAGCTGGCCGCGCGGGCCGGCATCACGGTCCGCACCGTCCGGTTCTACGGCACGAAAGGGCTCATCCCGCCGCCGGTGATCGGTCCGCGCCGGGTCGGCCACTACGGGCCCGGGCACCTGGCCCGGCTGAACCTGATCGAGGAGCTGCAGCACCAGGGCATGACGCTGGCGGCGATCGAGCGCTACATGGAGCAGCTGCCGGCGGACCTGAGCCACCACGACCTGGCGATCCACCGGGCCGTCGTGGCGTCCTGGGCGCCGGACACCGTGGAGACGGTGACTCCGCAGGAGCTGCGGCGCCGGGCGGGGCGGGCGCTGAGCGAGGAGGACGTCGAGCGGCTCACCGCGATGGGCATCGTGCGGCCCGAGGGGGACGCCTTCCGGGTGGACTCGGGGCTGCTGCGGCTCGCCGTGCGGCTCCTCGACGTACCGCTGTCCCAGGAGGCGATCCTCGCGGCGCGCGAGGTGATGATCGAGCACTCCCGGGCGGCGGCCCGCGAGTTGTCGCGGCTGTTTCGCAGCGAGGTGTCCGAGCGGGCCGAGGAGGACGTGAAGTCCCTGTCCGCGCACATGCAGCCCATCGTGGTGCAGGCGCTGCTGACCACGTTCCAGCGGTCGCTGCGGGAAGAGGTGCACCAGTGGCTGACCGGCCCGGAGGAGGGCCGCCCCGCCTGACACCCCGGGCGTCAGCAGCGCGGGACGGGTTTGCTGTACGTGGTGGCGCTGGGGGTCGCGACGTAGTGGTCGGAGACGTAGTGGCCGTTGTCGAGGCGGTCCCAGATCTTCGTCGTGCCGACCGTCGTCCCGGTCCGCTGGCAGGTGACCCAGGCGAGCGCGCCGTTGGGTGAGGTGCCGACGGCGGTGTAGCCGGAGCCGGGGCCGCTCCGTTCGGTGAGGCCGTTGGCGGCGGTCACCTGGTAGGGGTAGGTGCAGCGGGGCAGCGGGGAGCTGTAGCCGGTGTCGGACGGAGTGCCGACGTAGTGGTCGGAGACGTAGGCGCCGTTGGGGAGTTTGTCCCACACGGACGTGGTGGCGACCTTGGAGCCGGGGGCCTGGCAGACGACGTCCAGGGTGGTGCCGGGGGCGTAGGTCGCGGCGACGGGGTAGCTCGTGGAGGGGCCGGTGCGGGCGTTGAGGGCGGTCGTGCTGGTCACCTTGTAGGGGTGGGCGACCGTGGCGACGGGAGCGTCGAGGCGGTCGGTGTCGATGTTGAGGGTGACGCCGCCGTAGGTCTCGTCGTGGCCGCCGCGGAACTGCTTGGCGCGCTGGTGGACCGCCCACTTGGAGTCGGTGACGCCGCTCCAGCCCTTGAGGGAGTCGACCCCGTCGTAGCGCGCGATCCACAGGGCGTCGGGGCGCGCGTAGCCGGTCGAGGTGTACGCGGCGGCGAGCTGTGCCGCGCCCAGGTTGAGGTTCATGTAGACGCCGGAGACCCAGCCGACGCGGTGCAGTTCCTTCGTCCAGGCGGAGAGGTAGGACAGCACGGCCGTGCGGCACGTGGTGTCCGTCTGGCTGTAGTTCTCGATGTCGTTGTAGAGGGCGCTGCCCGGCCGCATGCCGAGTGCCTTCGCGGCCGTGACCGCCTCCGTGGCGGCCGCGGTGCCCTGCGAACGGGCGGTGGCCGGCGTCGTGCTGATCTTGGAGTCGGTCGGGCGGGCTCCGCAGGGCGGCTGCAGGCCCTTGTGGATGGGCAGCAGACGCCATTTCAACTGGGACACCGACGCCACCCAGGAGGCGGTCAACTGCGGCTGGGCGCAGGTGCGGTTGACGCCGGAGAGGTAGACGCCGAGGGCGCGGTAGGGCGAGGAGCTCCAGGCCTGCACGGACGCGAGCGGCGGTGCCGTACAGGTGTCGAAGGCGAGTCCCGAGTAGCGGGTCGCGCTCGCACCGGACGGGTAGGCGACGGAGGTGGCCGGTTCGGCGGTGGCGGCGGGGGCGAGGGCCAGGGCGGCCGCCGCGGTCAGGACGCAGGCGGACGACAGGACGAGCAGTCTTCGTGGGGTGGTGCGCTGATGCGGCATGACGGCCTCCCGGGCGGCTGTCAGTTGAGGTGCCGTCAGCGTGGGCGCGGGCCCGGTGCGCTGCCATGGGCCGACCGGCCCCCGCCGGGGCCGGCTCGGCCCCCGTTCACGACCGCAGCGGTACGTCGATCAGCAGCGGCCCGGTCAGTTTCCCGGCCCCGGCGGCCAGTTCACGCAGCTGGTCGGCGCTCTCGGCCCGTACCGCGTCCACCCCGAAGAAGCGTGCCGCCTGCGTGAAGTCCAGTTCCCCCAGCTCCGTGCCGGGGCAGACGCCCTGGCCGCCCATCGCCTGGTAGGTCTCCTGCACGGTCCGGTAGGCGCCGTTGCTCATGACGACGAACAGGACGGGGGTGTTCTGCCGGGCGGCGCTCCACAGGCCCTGGAGGCCGAACAGGGTGGAGCCGTCGCCGAGTACGGCGACCACCGGGCGGCCAGGTTCGGCGAGGGCGCGGCCGACGGCGGCGCCGATGCCCCAGCCGAGGCCGCCGCCGACGGTGTGGGTGTAGCTGCCGGGACGGTCGAGGCGGACGAGGCGGCGGAGCAACAGGCCGACGGTGATGGCCTCTTCGACGACCACGGCGTCCGGGGGCAGGCCGCGGGCGACGGCGTGGGCGGCGGCCCAGGGGGCGAGCGGGGCCGGGGAGTAGGCGGCGCGGGCGGCGGACTCGACGCGGTCGCGCTCGGCGGCGTGGCGCTCACCGGCGCGCAGCGTGCGGGACTTGGCGGTGTGGGCGGGCACGTGGTCCCGCAGGAGTTCCGAGAGCCGGTCCAGGGAGGGGGCGAGCGCGCCCACCAGGCCGGTCGCCGCGGGGAAGTTGCGGCCGATCTCGTGCGGGTCGGAGTCGAGCTGGACGACCTGGAGACCGGGCGGCAGCGGGGGGCCGGGCGTGTAGGCGTGGGGGGTGAAGGCGTGCGCTCCGACGATCAGGACGGTGTCGTACCCGGCCAGGGCGGCGCGGACGGCGTCGTGACGGGGCGGCAGCATCCCGGCGTACAGGGGATGCGTGGTGGGGAAGTTCAGGCAGTCCGCCATGGGCTGGTGGTGGACGACCGCCCCGCAGGCCTCCGCCGTGCGCACCAGTGCGGCCAGGGCGTCCTCGCGGCCCACGCCGTCCCCGGCGACGATCGCCGGGCGGTTGGCTGCGCCGAGCAGGGAGGCGGCGTGTTCGAGGCCGGCGGCGGGTGCCGCGGGCGGCACGGGGGTGCGGGCAGGGACCTCGACCTCGGTGTCCTCGGTGAGCAGGTCCGTGGGGACGGACAGGAACACCGGCCCGGCGGGCGGGCGTAGGGCCAGCGCGAAGGCGCGACGCAGGGCGAGCGGCAGGTCGTGGGCGTGCTGGACGTCGTACGCCGCCTTCACCGCGGGGGTGGCGATGCCGATGAGGTCGCCGGAGAGCATGGGGTCCTGCTGGAGATGTCGGCGGTCCTGCTGACCGGCCGTCACCACGAGCGGGGTGCGGGAGCGGCGGGCGTTGAGCAGGCCGATGAGGCCGTTGGCGAGTCCGGCGGCGATGTGCAGGCTGACGAAGGCCGGGCGGCCGGTGCCGCGGGCGTAGCCGTCGGCCATGGCGACGACGGAGCCCTCGTGGACGCCGAACACGTACTCGGGGGCGCCGGAGGTGTCCGCCAGGGCGGCCAGGAAGGGGAGTTCGGTGGTGCCGGGGTTGCCGAAGACGCGGTCCACACCCTCACCGCGCAGGATGTCCAGGACGGCGAGGGCGGGACGGTATCCCATGGGGGCTCCTCCGGGGACGGGGACCGTGCTGACGGCTCGCGGGTCAGCGTCGGTGTCCCGGCGCCGGAGGGCAAGCGGGTCCGGTCCCCGACCGAAAGAATCCGGGCAGCGGCGCCGGGAGGAACCGGCGCCGCCGCCCTTGTCCGCTACGCGTCCGCGAACCGCTCCCCCTGCTCGGCCTTGCGCACCAGCAGCGCGGGCGGCTCGAACCGCTCGCCGTAGCGCTCGGCCAGCTCACGCGCGCGTGCCACGAATCCGGGCAGCCCGCCGTCGTAGCCGTTGATGTACTGGAGCACCCCGCCCGTCCAGCCGGGGAAGCCGATGCCGAAGATCGACCCGATGTTGGCGTCGGCGACCGAGGTCAGGACGCCCTCCTCCAGCAGGCGGACCGTGTCGAGGGCCTCGGAGAAGAGCATGCGTTCCTGCATGTCCCTGAACGGGATCTCGTGGCCCGGCTTGGTGAAGTGCTCGCGCAGTCCCGGCCACAGACCGGCCCGCTTGCCGGCCTCGTCGTAGTCGTAGAAGCCCGCTCCCCCGCTACGGCCCGGGCGGTCGAACTCGTCGACCATGCGGTCGATGACGGCCTCCGCGGGGTGCGTCGCCCAGGTGCCGCCCGCCTCCTCGACGGCCCGCCGGGACTCGTTGCGGATCTTGCGCGGCAGGGTGAGGGTCAGCTCGTCCATCAGGGAGAGCACCTTGGCCGGATAACCCGCCTGGGCGGCGGCCTGTTCGACGGACGCCGGCTCGACGCCCTCGCCGACCATGGCGACGCCCTCGTTGATGAAGTGGCCGATCACCCGGGAGGTGAAGAAGCCGCGGGAGTCGTTGACGACGATCGGGGTCTTGTTGATCTGCCGGACCAGGTCGAAGGCGCGCGCGAGGGCCTCGTCGCCGGTCCGCTCGCCCTTGATGATCTCGACGAGCGGCATCTTGTCGACCGGCGAGAAGAAGTGCAGGCCGATGAAGTCGGCCTGCCGCTCGACACCCTCGGCGAGCAGAGTGATCGGCAGGGTCGAGGTGTTGGAGCACAGCAGCGCGTCCGGCTCCACGACGTGCTGGATCTCCTGGAAGACCTTGTGCTTGAGCTCGGGGTTCTCGAACACGGCCTCGATCACCGCGTCGCAGCCCGCCACGTCCTGCGGGTCGGCGGCCGGAGTGATGCGGGCGAGCAGCGCGTCCGCCTTCTCCTGGGTGGTACGGCCCCGGGAGACGGCCTTGGCGCACAGCTTCTCGGAGTAGCCCTTGCCCTTGACGGCCGCTTCCAGGGACACGTCCTTCAGGACGACGTCGATGCCGGCGCGGGCGCAGGAGTAGGCGATGCCCGCGCCCATCATCCCGGCGCCGAGGACGGCGACCTTGCGGACCTTGCGGGGCTCGATGCCCTTGGGGCGGTTGGCGCCGGAGTTGACGGCCTGGAGGTCGAAGAAGAAGGCCTGGATCATGTTCTTGGAGGTCTGGCCGGCGGCCAGTTCCACGAAGTACCGGGCCTCGATGACCTGGGCGGTCTCGAAGTCGACCTGGGAGCCCTCGACCGCCGCGGCGAGGATGTTGCGCGGGGCCGGGTAGGGGGCGCCGCCCGTCTGCTTGCGCAGGTTGGCGGGGAAGGCGGGCAGGTTGGCCGCGAACCTGGGGTTGGCGGGGGTGCCGCCCGGGATGCGGTAGCCGGGCCGGTCCCAGGGCTGCTGCGACTCGGGGTGGGCGTCGATGAACGCGCGCGCCTTGGCGAGCAGTTCGTCCTGGGTGGCGGCCACGTCGTCGACCAGGCCGTTGGCCAGGGCGCGTTGCGGGTTGTACTGGGTGCCCTGGAGCAGGACCTTCAGCAGGGCGTCGGCGATGCCCAGCAGGCGGACGGTGCGGACCACACCGCCGCCTCCGGGGAGCAGGCCCAGGGTGACCTCGGGGCAGCCGATCTTGGAGCCGGGGGCGTCGAGGGCGACGCGGTGGTGGCAGGCGAGCGCGATCTCGTAACCGCCGCCGAGGGCGGCGCCGTTGATCGCGGCGACCACCGGCTTGCCGAGGGTCTCGATGCGGCGCAGGTTGCGCTTGATCGCCATGCCGCCGTCGAAGAGGTCCTGCGCGGTCTCGGGGGTGACCCGGATGAGGTCGCGCAGGTCGCCGCCGGCGAAGAAGGTCTTCTTGGCGGAGGTGACGATGACGCCGCGGATGGAGTCCTTCTCGGCCTCCAGGCGGTCGGTGATCACGGCCAGGGAGTCGCGGAACGCCTGGTTCATGGTGTTCGCGGACTGGTTCGGGTCGTCGAGTACGAGGGTGACGACGCCGGTGCGGTCCTGTTCCCAGCGGATGGTGGTGCTCTCGGTCATGAGGGGGTCTCCGTTGAAGTCTCGTGTGGCCGCTGGGGTGTTCAGACGCGCTCGACGACGGTGGCGATGCCCATGCCGCCGCCGACGCAGAGGGTCGCGAGGCCGTACCGCTTGTCCTGGCGCTCCAGTTCGTCGACGAGGGTGCCCAGGATCATCGCGCCGGTCGCGCCGAGCGGGTGGCCGAGGGCGATGGCCCCGCCGTTGACGTTGACCTTGTCCAGGGAGAGCCCCATGTCCTTCACGAAGCGCAGGACGACCGCCGCGAAGGCCTCGTTGATCTCGACGAGGTCGATGTCGTCGATGGTCAGGCCGGCCTTGGCGAGCGCCTTGCGGGTGGCGGGGGCGGGGCCGGTGAGCATGATGGTGGGCTCGGAGCCCGAGACGGCGGCGGAGACGATCCGCGCGCGGGGCGTGAGGCCGTAGCGCTCACCGATCTCCTTCGAGCCGATCGCGACCAGCGCGGAGCCGTCGACGATGCCGGAGGAGTTGCCGGCGTGGTGGACGTGGTCGATCTTCTCGACCCAGTGGTACTTCTGCAGGGCGACGGCGTCGAAGCCGCCCAGGTCGCCGATGTCGGCGAACGACGGCTTGAGCTTGGCCAGGGAGTCGGCCGTGGTGCCCGGGCGCAGGTGCTCGTCGTGGTCGAGGACCGTCAGGCCGCTGCGGTCCTTCACCGGCACGACGGACCGGTCGAAGCGGCCCTCCTTCCAGGCGGTGGCCGCGCGCTCCTGCGACAGGGCGGCGTACTCGTCGACGTCCCGGCGGGAGAAGCCCTCGATGGTGGCGATCAGGTCGGCGCCGATGCCCTGCGGGACGAAGTTGGTGGCGAGGTTGGTCATCGGGTCGTTGAACCAGGCGCCGCCGTCGGAGGCCATCGGCACCCGGGACATGGACTCGACGCCGCCCGCGAGGACGAGGTCCTCGAAGCCGGAACGGACCTTGGCGGCGGCCATGTTGACCGCTTCCAGGCCCGAAGCACAGAAGCGGTTCTCCTGCACGCCGGCGACCGTGTCCGGCAGACCGGCGGCGATCGCGGCGATGCGGGCGATGTCGGAGCCCTGGTCGCCCACGGGTCCGACGACGCCGAGCACGATGTCGTCGATCGCGGCCGGGTCGAGGTCCGGGAAGCGGCCGCGGAGCTCGTGGATGAGGCCCACGACCAGGTCGACGGGCTTGGTGCCGTGCAGGGCGCCGTTCGCCTTGCCGCGGCCGCGCGGGGTGCGGATCGCGTCGTACACGTACGCTTCGGTGCTCACTGGGAAGCCTTTCGAGGGTGAGGGTCGGGCCGGGCGGGAGAGCTTCAGCCGAGCAGGGAACGGCCGATGATCTCCTTCATGATCTCGGTCGTACCGCCGTAGATGGTCTGGATGCGGCCGTCGACGAAGGCCCTGGCCACGGGATATTCGCTCATGTAGCCGTATCCCCCGTGCAGTTGGAGGCAGCGGTCGGTCACCCGCTTCTGCAGCTCGGTCGCCCACCACTTGGCCATCGAGGCGTGCACCGCGTCGAGCGCGCCGTTCGAGTGCTCCTCGACGCAGCGGTCCAGGAAGGTCCGGGTGACCGCGCACTCGGTCGCCATCTCGGCCACCTCGAACCGGATGTGCTGCTTGGTGGCGAGCGGCCGGCCGAAGGCCTCGCGCTCCCTGACGTACTCGGTGGTGATCTCCAGCAGGTGCTCCGCCGCGGCGATCGCGGAGACGGCGATGCTCAGGCGCTCCTGCGCGAGGTTGGTCATCAGGTGGACGAAGGCGCCGTTGAGCTCGCCGAGGAGGTTCTCCTTGGGCACGCGCACGTCGTGGAAGAACAGCTCGGCCGTGTCCTGCGCCTTCTGCCCGATCTTGTCGAGGTTGCGGCCGCGTTCGAAGCCCTCCGTGCCCCGCTCGACGACGAGCAGCGACAGCCCGTGCGCACCGCCCTCGGGTGTCGTCCGCGCGACCACGATGACCAGGTCGGCGAGGATGCCGTTGGAGATGAACGTCTTGGAGCCGTTGAGCACCCAGTGGTCGCCGCGGTCCTCGGCGTGGGTCCTGATGCCCTGCAGGTCGGAGCCCGCGCCGGGTTCGGTCATGGCGATGGCGGTGACGATCGAGCCGTCGCAGAAGCCGGGCAGCCAGCGCCGCTTCTGCTCCTCGGTGGCCAGCGAGGTGAGGTAGGGGCCGATGATGTCGTTGTGCAGGCCGAGGGCGAGGCCGGGCGCTCCGGCGCGGGTGAACTCCTCCGCCAGTACGGCGCTGTAGCGGAAGTCGTCGGTGCCCCCGCCGCCGTACTCCTCGGGCACGGCGAGTCCGAGCAGGCCCTGCTTGCCGGCCGCGCGCCAGGCGTCGCGGGAGACGATCCCGTCCTTCTCCCACTGCTCGTAGTACGGCAGCACCTCCCTCGCCAGGAAGGCGCGCACGGTCTCCCGGAACGCGTCGTGCTCGGGGGCGAAGATCTGCCGCTTCATTCGAGGCCCTTCAGGAGGTCGGGTACGTCCCAGTCGCGTGCCACGCCGGCGGTGTCGGCGCCCGGCCGGGCGGGGCCGGTGCGCACGGTGGTGGGGGTCGCGGAGAAACGGGGTGCGGGGGCGGGCTGGGTGATGCCGCCGTGGTCGGTGAAGGTGCCGCGGGCGGCGAGGTGCGGGTGGCGGGGGGCCTCGGCCAGGGAGAGGACGGGGGCCACGCACGCGTCGGAGCCCTCGAAGACGGCCGTCCACTCGTCCCGGGTACGGGACGCGAAGCGGGCCGCGACCGCCTCGCGCAACTCGCCCCAGCGGGTCCAGTCCTTGCGGGCGTCGGCGTGCTCCGGCAGGCCCAGGAGGCCGACGAACTCGTCGTAGAACTGCGGCTCCAGGGGGCCGACCGCCATGTACCGGCCGTCGGCGGTGGCGTAGGTGCCGTAGTACGGGCAGCCGCCGTCCAGGAGGTTGGCGCCGCGCCGGTCCTGCCAGCCGCCGGCGGCGAGCATGCCGTGGATCATCGCGGAGAGGTGGGTGGTGCCGTCGACGATGGCGGCGTCGACGACCTGGCCGGTGCCGGTCGCGCGCGCGTGGTGGAGGGCGGCGAGGACGCCGACGACGAGGTAGAGGGAGCCGCCCGCGTAGTCGCCGAGGAGGTTGGCGGGGACGGCCGGCGGCCGGTCCGGTTCGCCGATCATGCCGAGCGTGCCGGTGAGCGCGATGTACGCGATGTCGTGGCCGGCGCGCTGGGCGAGCGGGCCGTCCTGCCCCCAGCCGGTCATGCGGCCGTAGACGAGCGCGGGGTTGCGGGCGTGGCAGTCCTCGGGGCCGACGCCGAGGCGCTCGGCGACGCCGGGGCGGTAGCCCTCGACGAGGACGTCGGCGCGGGCGGCCAGGTCCAGAACGCGCGCGGGGCCGTCGGCGGCCTTGAGGTCGACGACCACCGAGCGCTTGTTGCGGTTGGTGACGTCGTAGGCGGGGTCGATGGCGAGGCCGGCGCCACCGGGGCGGTCCACGCGGACGACGTCGGCGCCCAGGTCGGCCAGGAGCATGGCGGCGAACGGGCCGGGCCCGATGCCGGCCAGCTCGATCACGCGCACGCCGGCGAGCGGCCCCTGCGCTGGCGTCGTCGCCATCCGGCCCCCAGACTGATCACACGGGTATGACACAACTGATGTAACACCAGTGATGCTATGAACGCGTCCTGAAGAGCACAAGACCCGGACGAGCAAGCGCTTAGCCAATTATGGTGAGCGCGCGCCACCCGGCGCCGGGGCTCGGCACTCCTCAAGCTAGCCTCGGCGACCGACAACGGCGCGCGCAGCGGACCGAGAGGTGTCATGAGCAGGCTGAACAGGACGGACCGTCCGTACGACATCGTGCTCTTCGGAGCCACGGGCTTCGTCGGGACGCTCACCGCGCGGTATCTCGCCGCGCACGCACCCGACGGGCTGCGCTGGGCGATCGCGGGCCGAAGCGAGCGCAGGCTCCAGGAACTGCGCGAGCAGTTGCCGGGCGGCGAGAAGGCCGGGGTGCTGAGGGCCGACGTGACCGACCCGGCCTCGCTGCGCCAACTCGCCGAGCAGGCGCGGGTGGTGGCCACGACCGTGGGGCCCTACGTGACCTACGGCGAGGACCTCGTCGCCGCCTGCGCCGACACGGGGGCCGACTATCTCGACCTCACCGGCGAGCCCGAGTTCGTGGACCTGACCTATGTGCGGCACGACGCACGCGCGCGTGAGACGGGTGCGCGGCTGGTGCACGCGTGCGGGTTCGACTCCGTCCCGCACGATCTGGGCGCGTACTTCACGGTGCGGCAGCTGCCGGAGGGCGTGCCGCTGACGGTGGACGGGTTCGTCACCGCCGACGCCACCTTCTCGGGCGGTACGTTCGCCTCGGCGCTGAACCAGTTCTCCCGGCTGCGGCCGATGCTGGCCGCCGAGCGGGACCGGCGCCGCCACGAGCCGCGTCTGGTGGGCAGGCGCGCCGCCGCGCCGACCGGTGCGCCGCGGTTCGCCAAGGAGGTCGGCGCCTGGGCACTGCCGCTGCCGACCATCGACCCGCAGATCGTGCACCGGTCCGCGAAGGCCCTGGAGCGCTACGGCCCTGACTTCCGCTACCGGCACTACGCGGCGGTGCGGCACCTGCCCGTCGCGGTGGGCGGGGCGGCGGCCATGGGCGCGCTGGTCGCGGCCGCCCAACTGCCGCCCGCCCGGCGCTGGTTGTCGGACCGGCTCAAGCCCGGCGACGGGCCGGGCCCCGAGAAGCGCGCCAAGAGCTGGTTCACGGTCCGCTTCGTCGGCGAGGGCGGCGGCCGCCGGGTCTTCACGGAGGTGGCGGGCGGCGATCCCGGCTACGACGAGACGGCCAAGATGTTCGCCGAGTCGGCCCTGTCCCTGGCCTTCGACGACCTCCCGCCGACGTCCGGGCAGGTCACCACGGCCGTCGCGATGGGCGACGCCCTGACCGAGCGCCTGCGCCGGGCGGGCATCACCTTCCGGGTGGCCGCGAGCCGATGACCAGCGGCCCGTCCGGGCCCTACAGCGACCAGCCCGCCACGGTGTAGATCATTCCGCCGATCCAGCCGATCCCCGCCAGCACGGCGAGGACCAGCGCGGCCGTCACGGCACGCTCGACGGGACGGTTCGGGTCGGCGAGGGGCTTGGGAGCACGGGCGCGATGCGTCGTCATGCACCCCAGCCTGCCGACCGGGCGGGGCGGGCCACATCCGTACGGGTACTCAGTCCTGGTACTCAGACGGCCCGTGGTGACCACCGGCCACGCACCCTCAGGCACCGGCCGGCGGCGGCTCCCCGAGGGCGTCCGCGATCCGGTCCCGCACGGCCGGGTCCCGGGTGACCGTGGCGAGGCGCCAGGCGAGCGGGGCGATCTGCCAGCCCGCGTGATGGTCGAAGTAGGGCGGCGGTCCGGCCGTGTTGTGGGCGACCTTGCCGACCAGTTCGGCGAGGCGCAGCACGATGCGATGTTCCTCGGTGAGCTGTGCCTCGTCGGCCGCCCCGCTCCCGCGGACCAGAGCGAAAAGCTCGCGTCCTCGGCTCCACCGCTCGAAGTCGCGCGCGAGCTCGAGGGCGGCGGTGACCTCCGGCGTCCGGTCCGGGCCGCCCGTCGCGGCCTCCAGTACCCGCCCCGCCCAGGTCACCGGGGCGGCCTGCCGCTCGAACAGGGACCGACCCCAGGAGCGGGTGGGGTCCGTCGCCGCGAGGTCGGAGACCGGCTTCCGCGGCGAGACCGCCTCCCGCAGCGCCCCGCGGCACAGGGCGTCTGCCCTGCGGGTCGTCTCCGGGAGGCGGTAGGAGGGGGTCAGGGCGAGGACGTGGGCGCAGGCGTTGTCGAGGTCGGTGCGGTGGCCGACCGAGACGAAGACCGGCTTGACGGATTCGCGGGTGCGCAGGGCGCGGCCGACCTCCTCGGTGTCCGCCAGGAGCGGGGAGGTGCTGCCGCGCGGGGCGGCCGGGTCGTCGTGGTGGAACGTGAAGGGGTTCTTCGCGACGCCGATCGTCGGAAGGTCCGTCAGGACGCCCAGGTGACTGGCGAGGCCGAAGCGCCGGGGGTGGGCGAGGCCGTAGCCGTCGCAGACGACCAGGCCCGGCGGGCACGGCAGGGCGTCGAGGGCGGCGAGGACGGTGGGGATCTCCCGGAAGGCGAGCAGTCCGGGGACGTACGGGAACGAGATGCGGCCGATCGCGGTGGCCTCCGCCACGACCCGCAGGGTCGCGGCGTCCAGGACGACCGCCGCGGCCGCGACGACGTCCCGCTCGTCGTCGTAGGCCACGTCGACGCCCGTCACGTGCCCGCTGCCGGGCGGCGGGCCGGGCTCGTCCAGCACCACCCGGGCCCGCAGTTCGTCCTGCACGGCCCGGGCCTCTTCCTCGGTCGCGGGCCAGCCCGCGGGGATGCGTACGGTCGTCATGATGGGGACGAGCGTACGGGTCCCGGCGGGGCGGCCCGGACCGGGCGGGTCAGCTCTTCTTCGAGTTCAGCGCGCGCTGCAGCTGGTCCTTGTTCATGTTCGAACGGCCTTCGATGCCACGCTGCTTGGCCTCGTTGTACAACTGGTCGCGGGTCGGGCCCTGGGAGCCGGTCCGGTTGCCCGACCGCCGGCCGCCGCGCTTGCTCGACGACATGTCCTGCGTCGAGCTGCGGCTCGCCGTCTTCGACTCGCCGGACCGCGCGCGTTCCTTGTTGACCGTCCGCGCCGCGATCTCCTTGGCGCGTCCGGCGCTCTCTCCCCGGTCCTGCGCGCTCTCCTTGATGTGCTCGTACTGGCGCTCCCGCTTCGAGCTGGAACCTGCGGGCATGGTCGCTCACTCCTTTCGCGGTCGACGGCCGGCGCCGTCGGCGACCGGGTACCCGCATTCCGGCCCCATGCGTCACCGTTCCAGGCGAGCCACCCGTCCCTTCTCCCCCGCGGCCCAGCAGCCCAGGTCCGCGGCGCAGTCCACGGTGTCGTACGAGCCCGTGTCGACCGTCCGCCAGGTGCTGCCGCCGTCCGTGGTGAGGTCGGTGCCGGTGGGGCCCACCGCGAGGGCGGCGGTGCGGCTGTGGGGCAGCCAGGCCGCGCCGGAGCGGTAGGCGGGCGGAGGCGCCGCGGCCGGCCGCCAGGTGCGGCCGCCGTCGCCGGTGACCGCGGCGGCCCGCGGGGAGGCCTGGTCGGCGCGGTAGTCGCCGCCGACGGCGAGGCCGTGGACGCGGTCGCGGAAGGCGAGGGCGAAGACGCCCTTGGCCGGGTCGCCCGCCGGGATCGGGGTGTCGGCGGCCGTCCAGGTCAGGCCGCGATCCGCGGAGTGCAGCACGCGCGCGCGTGCGCCGCCTCCGGTGGCCAGCCAGACGTCCGACGGACCCGAGGCGACCAGGCACTGGCCGCTCGCCGCGAAGCCCGCCTCGCCGTCCAGGGCGGCCGGCATGCCCGCACTCGGCAGCACCTTCCAGGAGCGCCCGCCGTCGCCCGTCGACAGGATGCGGAACCTGCCGTCCACCGGGTCGCTCATCGCGAGGCCGTGGCGGCGGTCGAAGAAGGTCATGCAGTCGTAGAAGGCCTTCGCGTCGGTGTTGCGGAAGGACTCCGTCCAGGTCGCTCCGCCGTCGTCGGTGCGGTACACGCGGGACGCCTCGCCCTCGCCGATGGCCAGGACCACGGCCCGGCGCGCGTCGAAGGCCTCGACGTCACGGAACTGCAGCTCAGACGCGCCGGGCGGCGAGACGTTCCGCCAGCTCGCCCCGCCGTCCGTGGTCCGCAGCACGGTGCCCTGGGTGCCCGCCACCCACGCGGTGTCCCGGCCGACGGCCGACAGACCGCGGAAGCGCACCTGGGGCGTCCCGGCGTCCTTCGACTCCCAGTGCGGTGCCGGTCGCTCCCCCGCCTGGGCCGGTACCGCGGTCAGGGCGGCCAGCGCCGCCGAGCACACCGCCCCCGCGGCCACCGTGCGAAACGTGCGTCTCATCCGTCGCGTGATCACCGATCGCCTCATGGCGGGCGAAGCTAGCCCACCGCACCGGCTCCGTCCAGATGCCCACCGCGTCCCAACTGCCCACCGGCGCAACCGAGGTGGATCACGTCACTTCTGTGAATGAACGCGGTGACGGAGGTCACTCGAATCTCGTGTGCACGGATTCACCGATTCCGGCGTCTCTAGCAGTGCCCGGCCCAAGAAGCCCCGCAAGCCCGTCCAGCTCGTCCCGCCGTCACAAGGGAGCAGGCGTTGTCCACCGTCATCGAGCAGCCCGTCGAGGCCCGCCTCGTCGCCGCCGCACCGCGTATGCCGAGCATCCCGGCGACACTTCACTACGACCGTACCGATCCGTTCGCGGTGCGCATGACCTTCCCCGCGCCCGCCACGCTGGAGGGCGTGGAGGTCTGCTGGACCTTCTCGCGGGAACTGCTCACGGCCGGCCTGGAGGGGCCGGAAGGGCACGGGGACGTGCGGGTGCGGCCGTACGGGTACGAGCGGACCGTACTGGAGTTCCACGCGCCCGAGGGGACGGCCGTGGTGCACGTGCGGTCGGAGGAGGTGCGGTCGTTCCTCGACGCGACGGGCGATCTCGTGCCCGTCGGACTGGAGCACCTGCACCTCGATCTGGACCATGACCTGGACGAGTTGATGCGGGACGCCTGCTGAAGGAGTGAAGCCGGGCGGTCGTGTGCGGCTGCGTCGTGGCCTGTCGCGCGGTTCCCCGCGCCCCCGAGGCAGCTCAGGGCGTCGCCAGTTCGTTCAGTGCCGTGTAGGCGAGGCCGCCTGCCAAAGAGTCGTACGTTCCCTTGTCCAGCAGTTCCCTCGCCGCCCCTCGAGCCACGGCGTACGCCGCCTGCGCCACCTCCGAGCCGACGCTCACGCGCGCGACGCCCAGGGACGCCAGTTCGGTGACCGGCAGGGCTCCGGGGCCCGCCAGGACGTTCAGCGGGGCGTCGATCCCCGCGGCCAGGAGTCCGATCGTGTCCGGGTCGACGGCCCCGGGTACGAAGATTCCGTCGGCGCCCGCGGCGAGGAAGGCGGCGGCCCGCTCCAGGGTGCGGTCCACTTCTCCGCCGCCCCGCAGGAAGGTGTCGATCCGGGCGTTGACGAAGAGCGGCACTCCTTCCGCGTCGGCGGCCTCCCGGGCGGCCGCGATGCGCTCGGCCTGCTCGGCGACCGGCCGCAGGGCGCCCGCTGCGGGCTCGTACAGCGCGTCCTCGATGTTGACGCCGACCGCGCCGGCCTCGATCACCGCGCGGACCGTGTCGGCGACTCCCGCCGGGTCCTTCGCGTAGCCGCTCTCGATGTCGGCGCTGACGGGCACGCCGACCGAGGCGGCCATGCGCGCGACGGCGGCGAGGGCCGTGTCCCGGTCCAGCCGGTCGCCGTCGGCCGCGCCGAGCGCCCAGGCGAGGCCCGCGCTGGTGGTGGCGACGGCCGCGGCGCCCGCGTCGGCGACGACGCGCGCGCTCACGGCGTCCCAGGCGTTGGGCAGGACGAGCGGGTCGCCGGGGACGTGCAGGGCGCGGAAGGCGAGGGCGCGGTCGCGCAGGGGGTGCGGGTTCGTCGTCATGTGCCTCACCCAACCAGCCGGTGCGGGGCGGGGGCTGGCAGGAATCCGACCTCTACGTCGGGGCCGCGCGGCAGGTCCGCGCCCTCTACGTGAGGGCTCGGCCCGGCGTCGACAGGGCGGCGCACAGTTCGCTCAGCACCACCCGCGCCCCACTGAGCGCGATCAGTTCCTCGACGCGCTCCTCATGGCGTCCGCGGCCGCCGTCCGGGAACAGCGCGGGCGGGTTCGCGGCGGCAGCAAGGGCGGCGAACGCGGCCTGCCGGCCGGAGACCTCGGGCAGCCGCTCCCGCAGGATCCGCCGGGCCTCCTCCCGCAGGGCCTCCACGAGAGCCGTGTCGTCCAGTACGTGCTCCACGCTCGGGAAGACGCCGAGGACCCGTTTCTTCTCCGCCCGCAGACACCCCTCGGCGGTCAGCTGTTCGCGTGCCGCGTCGAACGTCACGCGCGCGTGCAGAGTCACCCAGGTCCGCCAGCGGTGCGGCCGGGACTCGCGGACCAGTTCCAGGAGGCCGTCGAGCACGGCGTCCCCGGCGAGGGAGTCCATGTCCACGGGCGTGGCGATGCCGTCGTCGTCGGTGAGCAGACCGCGCAGGACCAGCTCGGTGAGGGCGCCGGCCCGCACCACGTGCGCGGCGGCCATGGCCTCGCCGCCGGGAGTGTCCCAGGTCAGCAGGCAGAGCCTGGCCGGGAGGGGGAGCGAACCGTGGGGCACGAGGTCTCCTTGGTGCGGCGAGGTCGGGGCTCACGTTAATCCGTTGACAGCCCCGAACCCCGCTCGTACGGTGTATGGCGGTTCTGTTGTCGTCGATCGGAGTAGGACGTTGCTCCTCTGAGGTCCTGAGACACCGCGTCACACCCGAGAGGTGTGTACGCAGCGTGCGACCTCGGTGTTCGAGCCGTCCCGACGGAGCAGGGCCTTCTTCGTGCCCTCCTCTTCTCCTCGGGTCCCGCCGCAGGGTCGCCGGTGTCTCGATACGCGTTTGCCCCTGACCGCACCACGCAATCGCGGAGGCCCCGTATGTCTACTTCCATCACCTGCACTTCCCTGTCCTTCTCCTGGCCGGACGGCACGTCCGTCTTCGAGGGACTCGACGTCGCCTTCGGCCCGGGCAGGACCGGGCTCGTCGGCGTCAACGGGTCCGGCAAGTCGACCCTGTTGAAGCTCATCGCCGGCGAACTCACCCCGGCCGACGGCGTCGTACGCGTCGCGGGCGAGATCGGGCACCTCCCGCAGAACGTCACGCTCGACACGCGCCTGCGCGTCGACGAGGCGCTCGGCATCGCCGACCGGCGGGCCGCGCTGCACGCCATCGAGGCGGGCGACGTGGCCGAGGAGCACTTCGAGACCGTCGGCGACGACTGGGACGTGGAGGAGCGCGCCCTCGCCACCCTCGGTGAGCTCGGGCTCGGCCACATCGGGCTGGACCGCACCATCGGCGAGGTCTCCGGCGGCGAGTCGGTGCTGCTGCGTCTGGCCGCGCTGCTGCTGCGCCGCCCGGACGTGCTCCTCCTGGACGAGCCGACGAACAACCTCGACCTGTACGCGCGCCGGCGGCTGTACGCGGCCGTCGAGTCCTGGCCGGGTGTCATGGTCGTGGTCAGCCACGACCGTGAACTCCTGGAACTCGTCGACCAGATCGCGGACCTGCGCTCCGGCGAGGTCACCTGGTTCGGCGGCAACTTCACCGCCTACGAGGAGGCGCTCGCCGTCGAACAGGAGGCGGCCGAGCGGATGGTGCGCGTCGCCGAGGCCGATCTGCGCAAGCAGAAACGCGAACTGGTCGACGCCCAGGTCAAGTTGGCCCGCCGAAAGCGGTACGGCCAGAAGATGTGGGACCAGAAGCGCGAGCCGAAGATCGTCATGGGGGCGCGCAAGCGCGCGGCCCAGGTGTCCGCGGGCAAGCACCGGCTCCTGCACGAGGAGCGGCTCACCGAGGCGAGGGATCGGCTCGACGACGCGGTGGAGGCCGTGCGGGACGACGACGAGATCCGCGTCGACCTGCCGTACACCGCCGTACCGCCGGGCCGCGGTGTGCTCACCCTGCGGGAGCTGGAGCTCGCGTACGGCGCGCGGGTGGCCGGCGGGCTCGATCTGCACGGTCCCGAGCGGGTCGCGCTCATCGGGCGCAACGGCGCGGGCAAGACGACGCTGCTGCGGACGATCGCCGGGGAGCTGGCGCCGGTGTCGGGCGAGGCACAGGCGCACGTGCCGCTGCGTTTCCTGCCGCAGCGCCTCGACGTGCTCGACGACGAGCTCTCCGTCGCCGAGAACGTGGCCCGGTTCGCGCCGGGCGCCACCAACAACGGGATCCGGGCGCGGCTGGCCCGCTTCCTGTTCCGGGGCGCCCGCGCCGACCAGAAGGCGGCGACCCTGTCCGGCGGCGAGCGCTTCCGGGCCGCGCTGGCCGCGCTGATGCTGGCCGAGCCGGCGCCCCAGCTGCTCATGCTCGACGAGCCGACGAACAATCTCGACATGGCGAGCGTGCGACAGCTGACGAGCGCCCTGGAGTCGTACGAGGGGGCGCTGATCGTGGCCAGCCACGACCTGCCGTTCCTGGAGTCGATCGGCATCACGAGATGGCTGCTGCTCGACGGCGAGCTGCGGGAGACGGCGCCGGAAGAGATCGGGTAGCGCATCTCAGGAGGGGCACAGCCCGGCAACGAGGGTTTTGCCCTCGCCGGTCCGCGCTGCATGATGGCGGACCGGGCCCCCGCACACCCACGGGTGCCCGGTCCCCCGCCCCTCCGATGCGAAAGGCCCCTCGTGCCCAGCAAGAAGGCCCTCGTCCGCCGCCCCAGCCCGCGCCTCGCCGAAGGTCTGGTGACGCACATCGAGCGGGAGAAGGTCGACGCCGATCTCGCGGGCGAGCAGTGGGAGGCCTACGTCGAGGCCCTGAGGGAGCACGGCTGGGAGACGATCGAGGTCGACCCGGCCGACGACTGTCCGGACTCGGTGTTCGTCGAGGACACCGTCGTCATGTACAAGAACGTCGCGCTGATTGCGCGCTCCGGCGCCGAGGAGCGCCGGGAGGAGACGGCCGGCGTCGAGGAGGCCGTGGCCCGGCTGGGCTGCTCGGTGAACTGGATCTGGGAGCCGGGCACGCTGGACGGCGGGGACGTGCTGAAGGTCGACGACACGATCTACGTCGGCCGGGGCGGGCGCACCAACGCGGCCGGCGTGCAGCAGCTGCGGGCCGCCTTCGAGCCGCTGGGGGCGCGGGTCGTGGCGGTGCCGGTCAGCCGTGTGCTGCACCTGAAGTCGGCGGTCACCGCGCTGCCCGACGGGACCGTCGTCGGGCACATCCCGAAGGTCGACCGGCCCGCGCTCTTCCCGCGCTTCCTGTCGGTGCCGGAGGAGGCCGGCGCGCACGTGGTGCTGCTCGGCGGGGACAAGCTGCTGATGGCGGCGAGCGCGCCGAAGACGGCGGACCTGCTCGCCGATCTCGGTTTCGAGCCCGTCGTCGTCGACATCAGCGAGTTCGAGAAGCTCGAAGGATGTGTGACTTGCCTCTCGGTCCGCATGCGCGACCTGTACGCCTGACGGGTGAGTCGGTCACCCTTTCGGCCCCGGGACCTGCGGGTCCTGGGGCTTTCTTGACATGCCCCCCGACGCTTGCGGCAAGGCACCTGATCAGGGATCTTTACAGCGCCCTTAACCTACGGCATCGTAACCTACGGATTCGTAGCCTACGATTCCGTAGGTTCCCGGCACCGCTCGCCGGTCGGTTCCGCTTCTGTCGTGCGTCCCCCTGGAGTTCCCGTGACGATCACTTCCCCTTCCCTCGGCAGCCCCGCCGTCTGGACCGACGCCCGGCTGCTGTACGCGCTGGAGGAAGTGGTCGAGACGGAACTCGACCGGCATCTGAAGGTCGCCAAGGACTGGATGCCGCACGAGTACGTGCCGTGGTCGGACGCCCGTAACTTCCCCGGTCTTTTCGAGGACGGCGAGGCCTGGGACAAGGAGCAGTCGAACGTCACCGAGATCGGCCGCATCGCGCTCGTGGTGAACCTCCTCACCGAGGACAACCTGCCCAGCTACCACCACGAGATCGCCTCGCTGTTCGGCCGCGACGGCGCCTGGGGCACCTGGGTGCACCGCTGGACCGCCGAGGAGGGCCGGCACGGCATCGTGATGCGCGACTACCTGCTCGCCTCGCGCGCGGTGGACCCGGACAAGCTGGAGCAGTTCCGGATGGCGCACATGAGCGAGGGCTTCGAGTCGGACAACCGCCACTCGATGCTGCACTCGGTGGCCTACGTCGCCTTCCAGGAGCTCGCGACCCGCATCTCGCACCGCAACACCGGCCACCAGTCCGGCGACCCGGTCTGCGACCGCATGCTGGCCCGCATCGCGACCGACGAGAACCTGCACATGGTCTTCTACCGCAACCTGCTGAAGGCCGCCTTCGAGCTCGCCCCCGACCTGACGATGCAGGCCGTGCGGGACGTCGTCGTCAACTTCCGCATGCCCGGCCACGGCATGCCCGGCTTCGAGCGGGCCGCGGCGCAGATGGCGATCGGCGAGGTCTACAACCTGCGCATCCACCATGACGACGTGCTCCAGCCGGTGCTGCGCTTCCTGAAGGTCCTGGAGATCGACGGCCTCGGCCCCGAGGGCCTCCGGGCGCAGGAGGAGCTCGGCCTGTACATGGGCGGGCTGGACGCGGAGGCGTCGAAGTTCGACGAGAAGCTCGCGGCCCGCAAGGCGCGGATGGCGGCGCGGGCGGCCGGCTGAGGCCACCCCCCGCGACCCCCGGGTCCACTCGAACGCCGTCGCTTTCTCCAAGGCCGCGGCGCGCACGGCGAGCGGCTGTACGAGCGACCGGCGGGCGGACGGCCGACACAAGGCCGTCCGCCCGCCGGTCGCTCACTCGTACGCCGTCGTCTCCTCCAGCGCCGCGTCGCGTACGTCGGCGCAGGGGTGGCGGCGCAGCGCCCGCAGCCGCTCGCGCCAGGGAGCCGGCCAGTCCGTGCGGCTGCCGAGCGCCTGGACGACGGCCAGGGCGAGCAGCCCCTCGGTGTGACCGCCGTGCCCGGTCAGCCGTACCGCCTCCGCGAGCAGCGCCTCGGCGTCGACCTGCTTCTCCTGGTGCTGCAGGCGAAGCCGCAGCATGTGGGCGATCCGCCCGGCGAGCACGGGCCGCCCGGTGCCCACGACGGCCGACAGCCGGTCCAGGCCGGGCGGTACGGCGGCCAGGTCCAGGTGAGCGACGGCGAGCGCGGCGGCCTGCGGGACATGGGCGTCGTACTCCCCCAGCACCTCGCTCGCGGCGCGCGCGGCGGGGCGCAGGGCCGCCGGAGCGGTCGGGGCGCTGTCGCCGAGCCACGAGGCGAGAAACGCGATGCGCCGGCGGGCGGGCCGGTCGCGCCCCTCCTCGGCGTCGGGTTCGGCGTCGGCCGGGCTCTCGGCCAGGGTCCGCAGCGCCTCGCGCAGCGCGAGGGCACCCTCGGGGCTCGCCGACGCGGCCGTGACCAGCCCCCGGGCGGCGGCGTGCCAGTTCGCGCGCTCCGACAGGTCCGTCACGGCCCGGGCCAGCACCGCGGGCGCCTGGGGGGACCACGCGGTCCAGCGGGCCAGGGCCGCGAAGGCGAGGTCCGCGGTCTCCGGGTCGTCCGTGCCGCTGACCTCGCGCACCAGGGCGGCGTACCGCTCCCGCTGGGGTTCGGGCAGGTCGAACGGGGTGACCCGCAGCACGGCGGCACGCAGGACCGGTTCGGCGCCCGCGGCGTCGCGCAGCAGTGCCCAGATCTCCTCGTGGGCCAGCAGTCCTCCGGTGAAGGCGACACAGGCCGCGCGCACGTCGAGGTGGGTGCCGGGGCGCGCGTAGGTCTCGGCGACCAGGCGCGCGGCCGACGGCACCGGCAGTCTGGCGGCGGCGAGCCGGACGGCCTCCTTGCGGCTGGTCACCTTGGCGTCCGGGGCGGTGAGCACGTCCGTCAGCTGCGCGGCCAGGCGTGACGGCGGCGCGTGACGGCTCGCGCGCGTGGCCGCGTAGACCGCGACCCGGGCCCGGTCCGTGCCGGCGTGGGCCAGCAGCTCGGGCAGCGCGTCGGCGGGGCGGTCGGTGCGGGACAGCGCGGCGAGTGCCGCCTCCGCCAGGACGACGTCGGACGACCCGGTCCAGCGGCGGACGAGACCCGCGCCGCCGTCCGGAACGTACGCCGCCCGGGCCACGGCCTGCGCCCGCTGGTGCACGGGCAGCCCGGCGTCCCCGGCCAGCGCGCCCAACTGCCGCAGCAGGGCGGCCTGTTGACGCGGCACCCAGCGTCGTACCTCCACGGTCGCCGGTACGGTCCAGGGGGTGCCCTTGGTCAGGAAGCGCCCGTGCGGCGGGGTCTGGGCGAGCAGTCCGTCCAGCAGGTCGGTGCGGCGCCGGACGACGGTGCGCCACACGGCGGGCAGCGCCGCCGCCGACGGTTCGTGGGTGAGGACGCGCGCCACCCGTTCGTCGCGCGCGGCGGGCGGCTCCAGCCACAGCCCGACGGCCGTGCGCACGGTGGAGTCGTCGCCGTACCGGACGGCCTGCCACAGCAGTTCCTGCAGCTCGGTCATGCCGGCCGCGCGGCGGCCCACGGCCCGGGCGAGGGCGAAGGCGAGGCCGTAGTCGGCCTTCTCGGCGCCCGCCTCGATCCACGGCCGCAGCGCGTCGAACACCTGGTGCTCCTGGCCGCGCCGCAGCGTGCGGTCGAGGAGCCCGAGGTCGGCGCCGCCGGTGTGACCGGAGATCCGCACCAGGGTGCGCAGCGCCCAGTTCACCAGTTCCCTGGAGCCGCCCGCCGCGTGCTCGCGCAGCACGGCCACGGCGAGCGCGCTCAGCCGCCGCCGGGTCTCGGGCGAGGAGTCACGGGCCTCGACGGCGTCACCGGCGATGCGGTCCAGGTGGGGCGCCGCGTCCTCGGTGAACAGGGCCGCCCGGGTGTCGGCGAGGGCGCGCAGCGCGGCCGAGCGGACCGGGTCCTGTTCGTTGCGCAGCCGCTCCATGTCCCGCAGTACGGCGGTGACGTCGGCCGGATCGCCCCAGCGCGCGGCGTTGCGGATCAGCAGCGGCCAGGCCTCGGCCCGGTCCTCGGCGGCCGGACGCCGGGTCGCCTCGAGCAGCCGCTCGCGCACCTCGGCGACGGGCAGACAGGACTCGGCCAGCAGCACCGCACTCCACCGTGCTCCCCGCTCGCGGGCCCGGGCCGCCGACTCGCGTGCCACGTCGGCGGCGTGACGGCGCGTCAGGACGTCGAGCACGGCGACATCGAGGGTGTCGGAGCCGCCGCGCCCTTCGTTGACGGCGGTGTGCAGTGCCTGCCTGCGACCGGGCGGCAGTGCCCGCAGCAGGGTCGGCAGGCCGCCGTACTGCGCCAACGAACGGCCGTAGTCGACGAGTTCGGGCCGTCCGGAGCGGGCGAGGCGGCGCAGGGCGGCCGGGCTCAGCGCGTGGATTCCGACCACGTCGCCCCAGGCGGGTGTGAGCAGCAGCCGCAGCACCAGGCCCGGGTCCACCGCCGCGAACCTCCATACCTGGTCGCGGAGTTCGTACGGCAGGCGGGCGGGCCCCAGCCGTTCCAGCAGCCCTAGCACGCGCAGCGGCGCGGTGGGCGTGACGGCGGCCACCGCGCGGCCGTAGCGCGTCCACCAGGTCTCGCGCAGTGCCTGCGGCAGAGCGGTCAGCTGCTCCTCCAGCGCGTCGAGCAGGATCGCCGGGTGCCGTCCGACCAGCGCCGTCCACGCGCCGACCGCGTGCAGGAGCCCGGGCAGCAGCCGCTCGACCGTGCCGGCCGTGCAGCCGGGCAGCAGGCGGGCCGCCTCGGTGTCGCCCCAGTCCGCGCGCAGCGTGTCGACGAGCCGGTCGGCGAGCGCGGTGCGTCCCGAGGCGACGACCGCGCGCAGCAGTTCCCGGCGCACGGTTTCGGAGGCGTCGGCGAGGCCCGTCTCGAAGGCGCTGTCGGGAACGCCCAGGCTGTCGGCCACCCGCAGCGCGTGACCGCGTACGAAGGAGTCCGGGTCGGCGATCCGCGCGGCGATCCAGTCGGCGTCGCGCCCCACGGACGCGGCGACGACGGCGAGCTGCCGGCCGTAGGTGCCCCGCGCCTCGAGCTCCTCCAGAAGCGGTCGCAGGGGTGTCGTCTCCCGGACGCGCACGGCGAGTTCCCGCATGCGGTGCGGGTGGGGAAGCGGATCGAGGGCGCTGAGCAGGCTCTCGGTCTGCTGCTGCGGGGTGAGGCGGACCATGCGGGGATTGTGCCCGCCCACGCGCGTGTGGCGGGCGGATTTTCGCTCAGTGCCGGGTGCGCCTGAGCTCCAGCCGCTCCTTCTCCGACAGCCCGCCCCAGACCCCGAAGCGCTCGTCGTTGCGCAGCGCGTACTCCAGGCACGCGGGCCGCATCTCGCACAGGGCACAGATGCGCTTGGCCTCGCGCACCGAACTGCCGGGCTCGGGGAAGAAGAAGTCGGCCCCGGTCTGCGCGCACAGGGCCTGGGCCTGCCAGGCGAGGTCGTCCGGGGTGATGGTGTCGATGTGCATGGGCGTGATCGTGCCGTGCGGCGAAAAACGTTCGCTCAACGACCGATCAACGCCGTCGTTCACGGCCCCCGGCCACCCTGATGATGCTCGCCCGCCCGCCGTGGCGCACGGCGGCGCGCGGAATGCGGCGTGATCCGTTCCGGCGGCGATTGTCAGTGGGCGGTGCAAGACTCGGCAGTGCAGAGAACGGGACCCTTGCGAGGAGGGCGACAATGCTCACCACCCGTTTCGTCAACGGCGCTCCGAACTGGATCGACGTCGGCACGTCCGACATCGAGGGCGCCATCTCCTTCTACGGCGGACTCTTCGGCTGGCGGTTCCAGTCGGCGGGACCGGACGCCGGCGGCTACGGCTTCTTCCAGGTGGACGGGAAGACGGTGGCCGGTGCCATGCAGACCGGGCCGGATCAGGGCCCGCCCTCGTGGACCGTCTACTTCCGCTCCTCCGACGCCGATGCCACCGCCAAGGCCGCGGAGCAGGCCCATGGCAGCGTGTTCATGCAGCCCATGGACGTGATGGGCGAGGGCCGCATGGCGATCCTCGGAGACAAGGCGGGCGTGCCGTTCGGCATCTGGCAGCCCGGCCGGACCAAGGGCGTCGACCTGGCGAACGAGGTGGGCGCGCTGTCCTGGGTGGAGCTGTACACCCCGGACATGGCCGCGGCGGCCTGGTTCTACCACGAGACCCTCGGCCTGGAGACGTCCGCGGTGCCCTTCCCCGGGGGTACGTACACGTGTCTGAATCCCGCCGAGGGCGGCGAGGACGCCATGTTCGGCGGCATCGTCTCGCTCGCCGACGACCCTTCCGAGGACAGCCCCTACTGGCTTCCGTACTTCGAGGTCGCCGACGCGGAGGCCACGGTGGACCGGGCGCGGGAGCTGGGCGCGACGGTGCGGATGCCGGCCACCCGGATCGAGGGCGTCGGCAGCGTGGCGAGGCTCGCGGACCCGTACGGCGCCCGCTTCGCCGTCATCAGGAGCGAGCCGCCGCAGACGTGAGCCGGGCGCCGGACGTGACTCGGGCGCCGGGGAGCGTCACGCCGAGGCCCGTCGCACCAGGGTGGTGGGCAGCACCACACTGGACGGCGCGCCCTCGGCGGTGCGGTGTCCGAGCCGGTCCAGCAGCAGCCGAGCCATCAACCGCCCCATCCCTTCGATGTCCTGACGGACGGTCGTCAGGGGCGGGTCGGTCTGCTCGGCGACGGGCAGCATGTCGTCGAAGCCGATCACGGCCACGTCCTCGGGCACCCGCCGTCCGCGCTCGCGCAGCACCCGCAGGGCACCCGCGGCGGAGAGGTCGTTCGCGGCGAAGACCGCGTCCACGTCGGGGCGCCGGTCCAGCAGCGCGCGCATCGCCCGCTCGCCGCCGGCCGGCGTGAAGTCGCTCTCCTCGACCAGCCTCGGGTCCGCGTCGGGCATGACGTCCCGGAAGCCTTCGAGCCGGTCGGCGGCGGACGTCTGGTCCAGCGGGCCGGTGATGTGCGCGACGCGGGAGCGGCCGAGGCCGACGAGGTGCCGTACGGCCTCGCGGGCGCCGCCCCGGTTGTCGCTGTCGACGAACACGGCGTCGCCGCCGCTCTCGCTCCAGCCGGGCCGGCCGCCGAAGACGGTCGGCACCCCGGCGTGCTGGATCAGTCCCGGCAGCGGGTCGTCGAGGTGCAGCGAGAAGACGAGCGCGCCGTCGACGTGGCCGCCGGCGAGGTAGCGGCCGACGCGGACGTGATCGTCGCGGCCCTCGGTGAGGAGCAGCACGAGTTGGTTGTCGTGCGCCGTCAGCTCCTTGCTGATGCCGCGCAGCTGGAGGGCGAAGAAGGGGTCGGCGAAGACCCGGGTCTCCGGTTCGGCGATGACCACGGCGACGGCGTCGTGGCGCCGGGTGACCAGGCTGCGGGCGGCCTGGTTCGGCACGTACCCGAGTTCCTCCACGGCCCGCCGCACCCGGGTGACGAGAGCTTCGCGCACGCCGTCCCCGCCGTTGACCACCCGTGAGACGGTGGCCCGCGACACGCCCGCCCGGGCGGCCACGGCCTCCAGCGTGGGGCGTGGTGCGGTGTCGGTCACTCGTGGCTCCTCGTCGGCGGGTGCGGATCAGGATAGCCCGGGGCGAGCGACGGCGTGAGAGCGCTCTCGCTCCACGAAACCCGCTGACGGCGGCACTCGGCCGCTGTCACGCCGTCCGCCGGCCTGCGCCTCCACGCCGGCACGCATCCACCCCGGGGAGGAACCTTTCATGGAGTGGACCGCCGCGAGCGGTCCTCAGGCCAGCAGATCCACCCGCTGCCCGACCCCGTCCCGCTCGGCGTGCCGGTACGCGAGCCAGGCCAGGGCCAGATCCTGCCAGGGAAGCCCCACCGGAGCGTAGACGGAGCGCTCCTCGGGGCTCCGTCTGCCCGGGTGCTCACCCCGCAGTACCTCGCCCAGCACCGTGTCGGCGGCGGAGGCCGGAAGACCCGTGGCGGCCAATGCGCCCATGTCCGCGGCGAGTTCGCGGTCGTCGACGACGAGGAGGGCGGCCTTGAGCAGATCGGCCGCCAGCTCCTGCTTGCCCGGCTCGTCCGCCCCGAGACTGGTGAAGTGCTGTCCCGGCCGGGTGTCCGCCAGCCGCAGCAGCGGCTCCCGCGACCAGGTGGCCAGCAGCACCGCGTCGGCCGCAGCGGCCACCTCCGGCGCCGACCCCACGACCCGGCCGCCGTGCCGCGCGGCGAACCGTGCCGCTCGTTCGCCGTCGGTGTCGTGGACGACCGGCGCGCCGCTCCCCCGCAGCGCCGCCAGTCCCCGCACCGTCAACTCGGCCTGTGCGCCCGCCCCGACCACGCCCAGTGTCCCGCCCGGCCGGGCGAGCGCATGCGTGCCCAGGGCCGCGGCGAGACCGGTCCGCCAGGCCGTGACCGTCGCGGAGTCCAGCAGGGCGAGCAACTCGCCGTCCCTGCCGCTGTGCAGGCAGATCACCCCGCGCAACGCGGGCTTCGCACCGGGGAACTTGGCGTTGACCTTGACGGTATAGGCCTCGACGCCGGGCAGCAGTCCGGGCATCAGGGCGGTGGCCGTCCCGGGAAACGGCAGGTCCGTCCGCACCCGCTGCCCCGCGACCGGCACGTCCCGCGCCGCACGGAACCCCTCCCGCAGGGCGTCGAGGCAGTCCTCGACGGCCAGCACGGCTTCCAGGTCACCACGCGTCAGTACAAGGGTCACGCATCCATGATCGACCCGGCCCGCGTCCGGGTCGAGGGGCCGCGGACGTCGTCAGGAGGGGTCCTTGCGGGCCCGGCTCGGCTGCACCCGCCGGGGCTCCCCCGGCATCTTCGGGTACTCCGGGGGATACGGCAGATCGCCCAGCCCGTGGTCGTGCTCGTCGCGGCGGGCCAGTTCGAGCAGGGACTCCAGGGAGTAGCGGTGGTCGTCCATGTCCGCGTGCACGTCGCCGAGTTCGGCGAAACGCGTAGGCATGGTGGCGATGTCGAAGTCCTGCGGATGCGCTACCCCGACCTCGTCCCAGCGCAGGGGCGCCGAGACGGGGGCGTGCGGGCGGGGCCGTACGGAGTAGGCGGAGGCGATGGTGCGGTCGCGGGCCGTCTGGTTGTAGTCGACGAAGATGCGCTCGCCGCGCTCCTCCTTCCACCACTTGATGGTCACGCGGTCGGGCATCCGGCGCTCCATCTCGCGGCCCACGGCGATGGCGGCGCGCCGCACCTGGGTGAAGGTCCAGCGCGGTTCGATCGGCACGAAGACGTGCAGGCCGCGTCCGCCGGAGGTCTTCGGGAAGCCTTTGAGGCCGCCGAACTCGTCGAGGACGGCGCGCAGTTCGTGGGCGGCGCGCACGGCGTCGTCGTAGTCGGTGCCGGGCTGCGGGTCGAGGTCGATGCGCAGTTCGTCGGGGCGGTCGACGTCGTCGCGGCGCACCGGCCACGGGTGGAAGGTGAGCGTGCCGAACTGGGCCGCCCACAGGACGGCGGCCTCCTCCGTGGGGCACATCTCGTCGGCGCTGCGGCCGCTGGGGAAGGTGATGTGGGCGGTCGGGATCCAGTCGGGCATGTTCTTGGGCGCCCGTTTCTGGAAGAAGGACTCGCCGGTGACGCCGTCCGGGTAGCGCTCCAGGGTGGTGGGCCGGTCCCGCAGGGCGCGCAGGATGCCGGGGCCCACGGCGATGTAGTACCGGGCGAGGTCCAGCTTGGTGAATCCGCGCTCCGGGAAGAAGACCTTGTCCGGGCTGGACAGCCGGACCGTACGGCCGCCCGCTTCCAGTTCCACCGCTTCACCCATACGGACACGGTAGGCACACCCCGTAAACCTCGCATACCGGGCGACAAGCGACGTATGCGAGCAGAATCGGGGCATGGATCTGCCGGTGATGCCGCCCGTGAAGCCGATGCTCGCCAAGTCGGTGGCGAAGATCCCGCCGGGCATGCAGTACGAGGCGAAGTGGGACGGCTTCCGGGCCATCGTGTTCCGCGACGGGGCCGAGATCGAGCTCGGCAGCCGCACGGGCAAGCCGCTGACCAGGTACTTCCCCGAGCTGGTGAGCGCGCTCGGGGAGCGGGTGCCCGACCGCTGCGTCCTCGACGGCGAGATCGTGATCGCCCGCGAGGGGCACCTCGACTTCGACGCGCTCACCGAGCGGATCCACCCGGCGGACTCGCGGGTGCGGACGCTCGCCGAGCGGACCCCGTCCTCCTTCGTGGTCTTCGACCTGCTGGCCCTGGCGGACGAGTCGTTGCTGGACGTGCCGCTCACCGACCGGCGTGCGCTGCTGGAGCGGGCGTTGTCCGGGGTGACCGCGCCGGTGCATCTGGCGCCGGCGACGACCGACCTGGAGGTGGCGCAGGGCTGGTTCGAGCAGTACGAGGGGGCGGGTCTGGACGGTGTCATCGCCAAGCCGCTCACGGGGCTCTACCGCCAGGACGAGCGTGCCATGTTCAAGATCAAGCACGAGCGGACGGCGGACGTCGTCGTGGCGGGCTACCGCCTTCACAAGAGCGGGCCCGTCGTGGGCTCGCTGCTGCTCGGGCTGTACGACGACCGGGGCCGGCTGCAGCACGTGGGAGTGTCTGCCGCCTTCCCGATGAAGCGGCGCGCGGAGCTGGTCGAGGAGCTGGAGCCGCTCAGGATGGCGGACGTCTCGGGGCATCCCTGGGCGGCCTGGTCGGACGAGGCGGCGCACGAGACGGCACGGCTGCCCGGCGCGCCGAGCCGCTGGTCGGGCAAGAAGGACCTGTCCTGGGTGCCGCTCAGCCCGGAGCGGGTGGCCGAGGTGGCCTACGACCACATGGAGAACGGGGCGCGCTTTAGGCACACGGCCCGTTTCCGCCGCTGGCGCCCGGACCGGACCCCCGAGAGCTGCACGTACGCGCAGCTGGAGGAACCGGTCCGCTACGACCTGGGCGAGATCCTCGGCTGAGCCCGGTCAGGTCAGGGCTGCATCAGCACCTTCACCATGCCGTCCCGCTTCTTCTGGAACATCTCGTAGGCGCGCGGCGCCTCGCTGAGCGGCAGCCGGTGGGTGGCGAAGTCGTCGACGCCGAGGAGGTCCTCGTCCGTCAGGTACGGGATGATCTCGTCGCTCCAGCGGCGCACGTTGGCCTGGCCCATGCGGAGCTGGATCTGCTTGTCGAACATGGTGAGCATGGGCATCGGGTCGGCCATCCCGCCGTAGACTCCGCTCAGCGAGATCGTGCCTCCCCGGCGGACCAGCTCGATCGCGGTGTGGAGGGCGGCCAGCCGGTCGATGCTGAACCGCTCGGCGAAGGGGCCGCTGATCTTGCGCGGCAGCAGTGCCGAGGCCTGCTGGGCCAGTTTGGCCGCCGCGCTGCCGTGCGCCTCGGTGCCGACGGCGTCGATCACGGCGTCGGGGCCGCGCCCGTCGGTCTCGTCGCGGATCGCCTCGACCAGTTCCTTCTCGTTGTCGAAGCTCTTGAGGTTGAACGTCTCCACGCCCCGCGCCCGCGCCCTGCGCAGCCGCTCGCCCACCAGGTCCACGCCGAACACCCGCCCGGCGCCGCGCGCCATGGCGATCCGGCAGGCCATGTCACCGATCGGGCCGAGGCCGAGCACGGCGACGGTGCCGCCCTTGGGGACGCCCGCGTACTCGACGGCCTGCCAGGCGGTGGGCAGCACGTCGGAGAGGTACACGAAGCGGTCGTCGGGCGGGCCCTCGGGGACCTTGATCGGCCCGAACTGGGCCTGCGGGACCCGCAGGTACTCGGCCTGCGCGCCCGGGACGGAGCCGTACAGCCGGGTGTAGCCGAACAGGGCGGCGCCCATGCCCTCGCTGGTCACCTGGGTGGTCTCGCACTGCGTGGGCAGCCCGGTCAGGCACATCCAGCAGTTGCCGCAGGCGATCTGGAACGGCACCACCACCCGGTCGCCCACCGCGAGGTCCGGCACGGCCGCCCCGACCTCCTCGACGATGCCCATGGGTTCGTGGCCGAGGATGTCGCCCGGTGTCATGAACGGGGTGAGCACCTCGTACAGGTGCAGGTCGGAGCCGCACAGTCCGGTGGACGTGATGCGGATGATCGCGTCGGTCGGCTCCTGGATCTTCGGATCGGGCACGGTATCCACTCGTACGTCCCGCTTGCCCTGCCAGGTCACAGCCTTCATCGCGTGGCGCTCCCTCCATCGCGTCGGTGAGTCCGGTGCAGCACTGCCGCCCGGGTACCCGAGCGCCTCCCGCCGAAGCGCGCACGAAAGTGATGCCGGTTGTTCAGGGCCATTCGGCCTATTCGACGCGCGCAATCAGATTCGATCGGGTATGGCCATCGATGAACTTATAAGCGCACAATCATTGACAAGAGACGGGTGGCCAACGGTGGGCATGGGACGAATGGTGCGCAAGAGACGCGCCTCGCTGGGCGTGGCACTGCTGGCCACGGGAACGGCGGTGCTGGCCGCGGGATGCACGGGCGGACACGGTCCGGCGGACGACGGTCGCGGGCAGCTGAAGCCGCCGACGGCATCCGCGACCCCGTCCGCGCACACCGGTTCGGTGCTCGCCGTGAAGATCGACAACGCGGGTCCCGCCCGCCCCCACACGGGTCTGCGCGACGCGGACGTCGTGTACGTCGAGCAGGTCGAGGGCGGACTGAGCCGGCTGATGGCGGTGTACGCGAGCAAGCTGCCCAAGGTCGTCGGGCCCGTGCGCAGCGCCCGCGAGTCGGACCTGGAGCTGCTCGGCCAGTACGACGATCCGACGCTCGCCTTCTCCGGGGCCCAGCACAAGCTGCTCCCGCTGATCGACAAGGCCCCGCTGAAGGCGGAACCGCCCGGCAAGGCCACCGACGCCTACTTCCGCGGCACCGACAGACCCGCACCGCACAACCTCTACCTGCGCCCCGCCCGCCTGATGCGCTCCGCGCCGGGGGCGAGCGCGCTCACCAACGGTTTCCGCTACGGCGCCGCACCCGCCGGAGGCCGGGCCGACACCTCCATGACGGTCGCCTACCCCTCCGCCCGGTTCACCTTCCGCTGGTCGGCCGACCGGCACCGCTGGCTGGTCGCGATGGACGGCACGCCCACGAAGACGACCGACGGGCAGCCGGTCACCCCGGCGACCGTCGTCGTCCAGCACGTGAGGATCCGTAAGTCCGGCTTCCGGGACTTCCTCGGCAACAACACGCCGTACACCGAGACGGTGGGCTCCGGGAAGGCCGAGGTGCTGCGGGACGGGAAGGTCTACCAGGCCGACTGGAAGCGCGAGAAGGCCGCCGACGGCACCGACTTCACGACGGCCGACGGCAAGCCGATGAACTTCGCGAGCGGCCAGGTGTGGGTCGTGTTCGTCAAGGCTTCCTGACGACTCCCGTCGATCACCCCTGCGCCAGGAGGGGTTCCGCAGGGTTGCGGAGCCCCTCGGCCGCGTCCGCGACCCGCTGGATGAGGTCGAAGAAGACCGCCTGCTCGGCGGCGGACAGCGGGGCCAGGAAGACCTGGTTCATGCGGGCGGTGCGCACGGTCAGCTTGCGGTGGGTGCGCTCGCCGTCGCCGGTCAGCCGCAGCAGGAAACGGCGCCCGTCCTGCGGATCGCGCACCTTGTCCACCAGCCCCCGCCTGCCGAGCCGACTGATCACCTCGGCGATGGTGGAGCGGTCGAGGCCCACCCGCTCCCCCACCGTGCGCTGGTCCAGGCCGGGCTCGTCGGCGAGCGCGTTGAGGACCGCGAACTGCGGCGAGGTGATCTCCTCCGAGACCATGGTGTTCCACAGCAGGTAATGGGCCTGCTGCAGCCGCCGGGCCAGGTGCCCGGGGTGGGTGGTGAGGTCCACCGCGGCCATGCGCGCTCCCCGAGGTCGAATTAGTTGGTGCACTGAACGATACCGGGCGAGCCATCCCCTGTCTGCCGTCGACCGGCCTCGTCCGACCTCACTGTCCTTCGAGGTCTTGACGCTGAACTGTTCCGATGGCAGCGTGAAGGAAACTTCACCGAAATACTCAGTGCCCTGATTAATTCGTGACCGGGCGCTCGGACGGGATGGGGCTTCACGGATGGACAAGGTGGTCGCCACGGCCGCGGAGGCGGTGGCCGACGTGCCCGACGGCGCGTCGCTGGCGGTGGGCGGTTTCGGCCTGAGCGGTGTGCCGAACGTGCTCATCGGGGCGCTGTACGAGCGGGGCGTGTCCGGGCTGCGCGTCGTCTCCAACAACTGCGGGGCGATGGAGACGGGCCTGGCGGTCCTCCTGGCGGCCGGGCGGATCGCGCGGGTGACCGGGTCCTACATCGGCGCCAACAAAGAGTTCGCCCGCCAGTACCTGGCCGGGGAGCTGGAGGTGGAGCTGATCCCGCAGGGCACGCTGGCCGAGCGGCTGCGGGCCGGCGGCGCGGGCATCCCCGCCTTCTACACGCCGGCCGGGGTGGGCACCCAGGTGGCCGAGGGCGGACTGCCCTGGCGCTACGACGGCACGGGCGGCGTCGCGCTGGCCTCGCCGCCGAAGGAGGTGCGGGAGTTCGACGGCACCGAGTACGTGCTGGAGCGGGGCATCCGCACCGACTTCGCGCTGGTGCGGGCGGCGAAGGGCGACCGGCACGGGAACCTGGTGTTCAACAAGTCCACCCGGAACTTCAACCCGCTGGCCGCCATGGCGGGCCGGGTCACCGTCGCCGAGGTGGAGGAACTCGTCGAGCCCGGCGAGATCGACCCGGACGCGGTGCATCTGCCGGGCATCTTCGTCCAGCGGGTGGTGGCGCTCACGCCGGAGCAGGCGGCGGACAAGAAGATCGAGCAGCGGACGGTGAGCAGCTGATGCCGTGGAGTCGTGAGCAGATGGCCGCGCGCGCCGCGCGCGAACTGCGGGACGGGCAGTACGTCAACCTCGGCATCGGTCTGCCGACGCTGATCCCCAACTACCTGCCCGAGGGCGTGGAGGTGATCCTGGAGTCGGAGAACGGCATCCTGGGCACCGGCCCCTACCCGGCCGAGGCGGAGGTCGACCCGGACCTGATCAACGCCGGGAAGGAGACGGTGACGGTCCTGCCGGGCGCGTCGTTCTTCGACTCGGCGCTGTCCTTCTCGATGATCCGCGGCGGTCACATCGATGTCGCCGTGCTGGGCGCCATGCAGGTCTCCGAGCAGGGCGACCTGGCGAACTGGGCGATTCCCGGCAAGCTGATCACCGGGATCGGCGGGGCGATGGACCTGGTGCACGGCGCCCGCACGGTCATCGTGGTGATGACGCACACCGCCAAGGACGGCTCGGCGAAGATCCTCCAGGAGTGCGCGCTGCCACTGACCGGCAAGGCGTGTGTGAACCGTGTCATCACCGACCTCGGCGTGATCGACGTGACACCCGACGGGCTGGTGTTGACCGAGGTCGCCCCAGGGGTGAGCGTCGATGACGTCGTCGCCAAGACCGGCGCGAAGCTGACTGTTGCGGAGGACCTGCTGTGAACACGGTTTACCTCGTCGACGCCGTCCGTACCCCGATCGGCCGCTACAGCGGCGGCCTGGCGGCGGTCCGCCCGGACGACCTGGCCGCCCACGCCGTCCGCAAACTCCTCGCCCGCACCCCCGGCCTGGACCCGGCCCGCATCGACGACGTCTACTTCGGCAACGCCAACGGCGCGGGCGAGGAGAACCGCAACGTCGGCCGCATGGCCGCCCTGCTGGCGGGCCTGCCTACCTCCGTACCCGGCGTCACCGTCAACCGGCTGTGCGCCTCGGGCCTCGAAGCCGTCATCCAGGCGTCCCGCGCCATCGCCGCCGGCGACGCCCACATCGCCGTGGCCGGCGGCGTGGAGTCCATGACCCGGGCCCCGTACGTGCTGCCGAAGTCGGACAAGCCGTTCCCCGCCGCGCACACCGAGCTGTACTCCACCACCCTCGGCTGGCGCATGGTCAACCCGAGGATGGACCCGCAGTGGACCGTCCCGCTCGGCGAGTCGGCCGAGCTCATCGCCGACAAGCACAAGATCAGCCGCGAGCAGCAGGACGAGTTCGCGCTCGCCTCCCACCGGAAGGCGGCCGCCGCTCAGGAGGCCGGGCTGTTCGACTCCGAGCTCGCCCCCGTCTCCATCCCGCAGCGCAAGGGCGACCCCGTCGTCTTCGCCGCCGACGAGTGCGTGCGCCCCGACGCCTCCCTGGCCGCGATGGCCAGGCTGAAGCCGTCCTTCCGCAAGGAGAACGGCACCGTCACCGCCGGCAACGCCTCACCGCTGAACGACGGCGCGGCGGCCCTGCTGCTGGTCGACGAGGAGGGCCTGAAGGCGCTGGGCCGGGAGCCGCTCGCCCGTATCTCCGCGACCGGCGTGAACGCCGTCGACCCGCACTACTTCGGCCTCGCCCCCGTCGAGGCCGTCAACCGGGCCCTCGCCAAGGCGGGCCGGACCTTCGACGACCTGTCCGTGCTGGAGCTGAACGAGGCCTTCGCCGCCCAGGTACTCGGCTGCGTCGCCGAATGGCCCGAGTTCGACCCGGCGATCCTCAACCCCCAGGGCGGCGCCATCGCACTGGGCCACCCGCTCGGCGCCTCCGGCGCCCGCCTCGCCGGCACCGTCGCCCACCAGCTCGCCCGCCGCGGCTCCGGCGTCGGCGTCGCCACCCTCTGCATCGGCGTCGGCCAGGGCCTGGCCCTCGTCCTCGAACGTCAGTAACCCCGAGGAATCCCCATGACTCTCACCCAGCACGACATCGACCAGGAGATCGCGGCCGAACACGCCGCCTACGAGAAGCGGGTCGCCGACGGCGCCCCGGTGGAGCACCACCCGCGCCGCGACTACGCCCCGTACCGCTCCTCGGTCCTGCGCCACCCCAAGCAGCCGCCGGTCGCCATCGACGTCACCAAGGACCCGGAACTGGTGGAGCTGCACTCCCCCGCCTTCGGCGAGCGGGACCTCGGCGCCATCGACAACGACCTCACCCGGCAGCACACGGGCGAGCCGGTCGGCGAGCGCATCACGGTCTCGGGCCGACTGCTGGACCGCGCCGGAAAGCCCGTACGCGGCCAGCTCGTCGAGATCTGGCAGGCCAACTCGGCCGGCCGCTACGCCCACCAGCGCGAGCAGCACGACGCCCCGCTGGACCCGAACTTCACCGGTGTCGGGCGTACGATCACCGACGCCGAGGGCCGCTACCACTTCACGACGATCCAGCCCGGCCCCTACCCCTGGCGCAACCACCTCAACGCCTGGCGGCCCGCCCACATCCACTTCTCGATGTTCGGCACGGCGTTCACGCAGCGGCTGGTGACGCAGATGTACTTCCCGGCCGACCCGCTCTTCCCGTACGACCCGATCATCCAGTCGGTGACGGACGACGCGGCGCGTCAGCGGCTGGTCGCCACCTACGACCACGACCTGTCCGTGCCGGAGTTCTCCATGGGCTACCACTGGGACATCGTGCTGGACGGCCCGAACGCCACCTGGATCGAAGAAGGACGCTGACCTGCCATGACGAAGATCGACACCAGCCGGCCGGAGAGCGTGCTGCCCACCCCTTCGCACACCGTGGGCCCCTTCTACGGCTACGCGCTGCCCTTCCGAGGCGGCGAGCACATCGCGCCCCTCGGCCACCCGGACACGATCACGGTGCACGGCTACGTCCTGGACGGCGAGGGCAAGCCGCTGCCCGACGCGTTCGTGGAGCTGTGGGGTGCCGACCCGGACGGCAACGTGTCCACCACCGACGGCTCCATACGACGCGACCCGGCCTCCGGCGACTACCTGGGCCGCAACGGCGTGGAGTTCACCGGCTGGGGGCGCATCCAGACCGACGCGAACGGCCACTGGTACGCGCGGACCCTGCGCCCGGGCGCGCGGGGGCGCAGCGCGCCGTACATCAGCGCGTGCGTCTTCGCGCGCGGGCTGCTGGTGCACCTGTTCACCCGGATCTACCTGCCCGGCGACGAGGCGGCGCACGCGAACGACCCGCTGCTCGCGCAGCTGGCGGCGGAACGCCGCGACACGCTGATCGCGAAGGACGAGGGCAACAGCACCTACCGTTTCGACATCCGCCTTCAGGGCGAAGGCGAGACGGTCTTCCTGGAGTTCCAGTGACTTCTGCCGGTCCCGACGACACCGGCCTGCTCGCCCCCGGGTGGGCAGGCTCCCCCGCCGTCTCCGCGACCTCCGACACGGCCTTCCTGCAGGCCCTGCTCGACGCGGAGGCGGCCCTGACCCGCGCCCAGGCCGCCCGGGGCCTCGCCCCGGCCGAGGCAGCGACCGCGGTCACCGAGGCGGCCGACGCCGCCCGTTTCGACATGCGCTCCCTCGCCGCGCGCGCCCGCTCCGGCGGCAATCCGGTCATCCCCCTGGTCGCCGACCTGACCAAGGGCGTCGGGGAGGAGTACGGCCCCTACGTCCACCGGGGCGCCACCAGCCAGGACATCATGGACACGGCGATGATGCTGGTCGCCGTGCGGGCCCTGGAGCCCGCCCTGGCCGACCTCGCCCGCGCGGAGGGGGCGCTGGCCCGGCTCGCCGCCGACCACCGCGACACCCCGATGCCGGGCCGGACGCTCACCCAGCACGCCGTACCGACGACGTTCGGGCTGAAGGCGGCAGGCTGGCGTTCCCTGGTGCTCGACGCACGCGACCGGATCACAGCGGTACGGGACACCCTGCCCGCCCAACTCGGCGGCGCCGCCGGGACACTGGCGGCCTTCACCGTGTACGGCGCCGCGGACACGGCGGACCTCACCGCGGCCTACGCCGGTGAACTCGGCCTCGCCGCCCCGCTCCTGCCGTGGCACACCCTGCGCACCCCGGTCGCCGACCTCGCCGGCTGCCTGGCGTTCACGGCCGGCGCGCTGGGCAAGATCGCGGCGGACGTCCTGGTGCTCGGCCGCACCGAGATCGCCGAGGTCGCGGAGGGCAGCGGCGGCGGCTCCTCGGCCATGCCGCACAAGGCCAACCCCGTGCGGTCCACGCTGATCGCGGCCGCCGCCCGGCGCGCCCCGCAGCTCGCGGCCACGCTGTACGGCTCGATGGCCGCCGAGGACGAACGGCCCGCCGGGGCCTGGCACGCCGAGTGGGAGCCGCTGCGGGACCTGCTGCGGCTGGCAGGCGGGGCCGCCCGGGACGCGGCCGAACTGACGGAGGGGCTGCGCGTGGACGCGGACGCGATGCGCGAACACCTCGGCCTGACCCACGGGTTGATCGTCTCCGAGCGGCTGTCCGCCGAGCTGGCCGCGGTGCTCGGGCGGGCCCGCGCCAAGGAACTGCTGACCGAACTCGCCCGGCGGACCTACGCCGAGGGCCACCCGCTCGGCGAACTCCTCGCCGAGCAGCCGGAACTGAAGGACACCGACCTCGGCGAGCTCACCGATCCCACTCGTTACACCGGCTCCGCCGGAGCCCTCACCGACCGTGCCCTGGAGCGACGTTGACCGACACACTCCTCAACCACCGTGCCGAGGGGCCCGCTTCCGCGCCCGCGCTGCTGCTCGGGCCCTCGCTCGGCACGTCGTACGCGCTGTGGGACAAGGTCGCGCCCGAACTGTCCGCCACCCACCGGGTGATCCGCTGGGACCTGCCCGGGCACGGCGGGTCCGCCCCCGGCCTGATCGGCCCCGGCGCCACCGTCGGCGACCTGGCCGGCCTGGTGCTCGCCCTCGCCGACTCGCTGGGCGTCGAGCGGTTCGCCTACGCGGGTGTGTCACTGGGCGGCGCCGTCGGTCTGCACCTCGCCCTGCACCACCCCGAGCGCGTCTCCTCGCTGGCCGTGATCTGCTCCTCCGCGCACTTCAACGGACCCGGGCCGTGGCAGGAGCGGGCCGAGCGGGTGCGCCGCGAGGGACTTCAGTGGCTGGTGGAGAGCGCCCCGGCGCGCTGGTTCCCCGAAGGATTCACGATCCCGGAGCTGGTCCGGGACCAGGGCGCCGCCGACCCCGAGGCGTACGCCGCCTGCTGTGACGCGCTGGCCTCCTACGACCTGCGCGACCGGCTCCCCGAACTCTCCGTCCGCACGCTGCTGATCGCCGGCCGCGAGGACCGGGCGACCCCGCCGCCGCATCTGCGCGAGATCGCCGACGCCGTCCCCGGCTCCACGCTCGTCGAGCTGCCCGGCGCCGGCCACCTCGCGCCCGCGCAGTGCCCGCAGGCCGTGCTGACGGCCCTGCGGGCGCACCTCGACGGCGGTGCCAAGAGCGGTATGGCGGTGCGGCGCGAGGTGCTGGGCGACGCCCACGTCGACCGCGCCCAGGCCCGCCAGACCCCCTTCACCGCCCCCTTCCAGGACTTCATCTCGCGCTACGCCTGGGGCGAGATCTGGACCGACCCGACGCTCTCGCGCCGCGAGCGCAGCATGATCACGCTGACCGCGCTGGTCGCGCACGGCCACTACGAGGAACTGGCCATGCATGTGCGCGCGGCCCTGCGCAACGGGCTCACCCCCGAGGAGATCGGCGCGGTGCTGCTGCAGACGGCCGTGTACTGCGGGGTCCCGGCGGCCAACGCGGCGTTCGCCACCGCACAGCGCGTCCTCGCCGAGGAGGCCGAGGCGGAAGGGTGACCCTGCTGGTCGTAGCCTCAGCAGCAGCTCGCACATGCCCTCGCCGCGTGCCTACGGTGGGGGCATGTCCACCATTCTCATCACCGGCGCCACCTCGGGTCTGGGCCGCTACGTCGCCTTCGAGCTGGTCCGCTCCGGACACGTCGTCCTCGCCCACGGCCGGGACGCCGGGCGTACCGAGCGGCTCGTCGAGGAGCTGCGCACCGAGGGGGACGCCGAGGGGTTCGTCGCCGACCTGGCCTCGCTGGCGCAGGTGCGCGAGCTGGGCGCCCACGTGGGCGACGCGCATCCCGACCTGGACGTCCTGATCAACAACGCCGGTGTGGGGGCGGGCGCGCCCGGCGCGGGGCGGGAGTTGAGCGCCGACGGCCACGAACTGCGCCTGGCCGTGAACTACTTGGCGCCGGTGGTGCTGACCCGCGCGCTGCTGCCGGTGCTCCGCGCGAACACACCGGCCAGGATCGTCAACGTGGGTTCGGTGGGCCAGGAGCCCCTCGACTTCGACGACGTCGAGTTCCGTCGGGGCTACGACGGCTTCGCGGCCTACCGCCGCGCCAAGTTCGCCCTGGCCGCCCACACCTTCGCGTTGGCGGAGGAGCTGGCGGACACCGGCGTCGCCGTGAACGTCCTGCACCCGGCGACCTTCATGGACACGGCGATGGTCCGGGAGGGCGGCGTCACCCCGTGGAACACGGTGGCGGACGGCGCACCGGGTGTACTGGCCCTGGCGACGAAGGACTTGGGCACGGGCGGCTACTTCGACGGCACGAGCCGGTCGAGGGCGCACGAGCTGACGTACGACGGCCAGGTGCGCCGGCGTCTGTCGGCGGTGACGGACCAGCTCCTGGCGCTGTGAGGCGCCCTCAGCGCAGGCCCCGTCCGGTGTCCAGCACCTCCCGGGCCGTCGCCACCAGACCGTCCGCGCCGCACGAACGCGCCAGCGCCAGGCCCCGGTTGATCTCGGCCACCGAGCGTGCGGCGATCCCGTACTCCACTCGGGCCGCCGCGTGTTCGTACTGACAGGGGGAGGCCTCCAGGTAGGCGACCGCCTGGGCCGCCAGCCGGACCGCCCGCTGCCCGGTCTCCAGCGCCGCGGCACAGCGCAGCGCCTCGCCGATGGCCGTGTCCGTGCCGAAGCGTTCGGCCTGCCGGCGGGCGTCGGAGGCGAGCCGGGCGGCCCGGGCCGGGTCCTCCGTGGCGAGGGCGCGCGCCAGGTCGAGGGCCCAGGGGACGACCACGGGGTTGTGGTGGCCGCGAGCGGCGGCGGCCTTCTCGGCCTCCTCCAGTTCGTTGATGCCGTCCTTGGTGCGGCCGACGGCGAGCAGCAGCCTGCCGCGGACGGAGCGCACGTCGGGCATCACGATGGTGGAGGGGTAGGGCGGGGCGAAGCCGTACTCCTCGGCGATCTCCCAGGCCTCCACGACATGGCCCCGGGCCAGCAGGGTGTCGACGAGGTTGCAGGTCACGGTCCAGTACAGCGGCAGTCCGCGGCCGACCCGCTCGGCGAGGCGCAGCGACTCGCGCAGGGAGGTCTCCGCCTCCCGCAGCCGGCCGCGCCTGCGGTGCGCGAGGCCGACGTAGGCGTGCGCCAGGACGAGATGGCCGCCGCTCCAGCCGGCCGTCTCGTAGGCGCGCAGGGCCTCGGTGCACAGGCTCTCGGCGCGGTCGAGGCGGTCGGTGTGGGCGTAGGAGCTGGCCAGCATCAGCAGGAGTTCGATGCCCCACTCGGTGTCGGTCCAGCCGAGCCCGGGCGCGAGGCGGCCGTTGACCAGGGAGCGGTCGCAGTACTCGACGACCTCTTCGGCGTTCTCGCCGTGGATCAGGGCGTCGAAGCCGCGCAGCATCAGCAGGGCGCGCTCGGAGTTGTCGCGTCCGGTGCAGGTCGCGGCGAGTGCGGCGAGGCGCTCGGAGCGGTCCGGGGAGACGGCCTCGCCGGCGATGCCCTCCCACATGAACCGCACCGCCTGCAGCCGCAGTTTGGCGGGACCGTCCTCGTGCCGGGCGGCCTCCGCCTCGACCGTGCGGACGGCCTCCTCCAGCTGGTCGTTGTGCAGGAGGGCCTGGGAGAGGCGGAAGACGGCGTCCACGCGCTCGTCGCCGGCCAGGCCGGGCATGCCGAGCGCGGACTGGAGGTGGTCGATGGTGACGGCGGGCGCGGTCAGGAGGGTGGCGCAGCCCAGTTCGTAGAGCACGCGCGCGTGGACGTCGGGGGTCGGCGGTTCCAGCAGGGCGCGTTCCAGGCAGCGGCGGGCCGCGTCCGGGGCGCCGACGGCGAGGTGTTCGCGGGCGGCCTCGCGCAGCTGCTCGACGAGCTCCTCGTCGTCGTCCGGGTGCACCTGCAGCAGGTGCCGGGACGCCATGGCGGCGCCGAGCCCGGAGTCGGTGATGACCTGGGCGGCGATGCCGTGCATGGCGGTGCGCAGGGCGTCGGGGATGGAGTGGTAGACGGCGGTGGCGATCAGCGGGTGCACGAACTCCAGCTCGCCGTCGGCCGCCCGGGTGGCGGACGGGTCGGGTTCGGCGAGGATGCGGGCGCCCTTGAGCAGTTCGGCGCAGCGCGCCGCCGCCTCGTGATCCATGGTGGCGAGCTTGGCGACGAGGCGGACGGTGATGCCGGTGCCGAGGATGGCCGCGGCCCAGGCGAACCGGGTGGCGTCGATGCCGAGTTCCTCCAGGCGGGCGACGAGTCCGCCGCCGCGGGCCGAGCGGTTGAGGGCGCGCAGTTCGGCGGCGGAGCCCTCGGTCGGCTCCAGCTCGCTGTCCTGGACCTTGGCGAGGAGCTCGACGGTCTCGTACGGGTTGCCGCCGGTGACGGCCCAGACCTCGCGGCAGAACGGGGCGTCGGCGTGCGCGCCGAGGGTGGCGCGGGTGAGGCCGGCGGTGGCGTCCGGGGTGAGCGCGCTCAGCAGGGTGCCGGGGCGGCCCGCGGTGGCGGCGACCGTGTCGAGGAGGCGGGCGCTCTCGCCGCTGACCTCGCCGGGGCGGCGGGCCACGACGACCAGGACGGAGAGGTCGTCGAGGCGTTCGGCGAACGCGGCGAGCCAGCGCAGGGTCTCCTGGTCGGCCCAGTGGGCGTCGTCGATGAGCAGCACCAGGGGCCAGTCGCGCCGGGCGAACCTGCGTACGGCGGCGACGAGGCCGTCGCGCACGCCCTGCGGGTCGGCCTGCCGCTCGCCGGGCTCGGCGATGCCGAGGGCGGGGCCCGCGACCTCGTACCAGTCGCCGAGGTACTCGCGCGCCTCCTCCGGCATCAGTGACACCAGGGCGGGCTGCAGCAGCTGGCGGACCACGTTGAAGGGCACGGACCTGAGGGTCTCGCCGCCGCGGGCCGACCAGACCGTGCAGCCGCGCCGCTCCGCCATGCGGCGGGTCTCGGCCAGCAGGGCTGTCTTGCCCAGGCCCGCCTCGCCCTGGACCATCAGCAGGCTGCCCGAGGACGAGCGGTCGGCGCGCAGGGTGTCGACCGCCTGTGCGACGGCGGCGAGTTCCTCGTCCCGCTCCCACAGGGAGGCCGAGGCGGCCTCCATGGGCCGTACCTCCGTCATCCCGCTACCTCCCCAAGTCGCCCGAACGACGTACAGATCTCGAGCGTAGCGGGCCGGTCGGGCGAGTGGAGGCCGGTCGGGGCACCTGTTGCCGCGATGGGTGACAGCGGGTGCGGCCGGGCGACGCGTGGAGGGCCTGACCTGCGGGCGAGCAGCCGACGGATCGTCAAAAGCCGTTCAAGACGCGGCTGTTTTCGGCCAACGCGGGGACAGACGGGGCTGGTTCGCGGTAAGGACCGTGGTCGCGGGGTCGGTGGGCGACGGGTTCGGCGTCCACGGTGGTGACTCGCAGTGTCCGGCTTCCCGCACGCGCGGGACGGACGGTCCGCGGCCGTCCGCGCCGGAGGGGAGGCCGCCGTACCGGCCGGTCGGTGGCCGAAGTCCGGATCCTCTCATCCCGCTTTCACCGACGCCTCATACGGTGGGGGCATGACGCAGGTGACTCCTCCCGGGTGGTATCCCGACCCGGGGCAGACGAGTGAGGGTCCCGCCACCGAGCGCTGGTGGGACGGCAAGGCATGGACGGACCGGACCCGCCCCGCGGGCTCGGCCGCCGTATGGGGTCCCCCGGCGCAGTCGCCGACGGCCGGGACGGATCCGGCGTACGCGGCGTATCCCACCTATCCGGCGTTCCCCGCCCAGCCACCGCCGCACGCTCCGCGGCGCGGGCTGCACACGGGGATAGCCGTCGCCGTGGCGGCGGCGGTCCTCGCGAGCATCGGTGTGGGCGTGTGGGCGCTGATCGGCGACGGCGGCTCGGGCGGCGGCGCCGCCAACTCCCGGCAGGGCCCGGGCGGACAGGGCGGCACGGGCGGACAGGGCGCGCCGTTCGGCGGTGAGGGCGGCTCGCCGGGCGGGCAGGGCGGCCCGGGCGGCTCCGGTGGCTCGGACGGTGGGCAGTCGCCCGCCCCCGGCCGGTCCGAGGCCCCGAAGATCAGGAGCGGTTCGGTGACCGACCCGATCGCCGGTATCAGCCTGCCCATACCGGCGGACTGGTACGGGCAGCAGCTCCAGGTGGGCGCCTCGCTCACGTCGAACGACTCCTACAAGTGCCCCGGCGACACCTCGAAGAACTGCACGAAGGGCGGCGCGTACTCGGCTCCGGCCCAGGTCCTCAGGACCTCGGGCAGCACGGCCGAGGAGGTCGCCAAGGCCGACATCCAGGCGAACGCCACGGAGTCCTACGGCGGCAAGACCTACGGTTCGATCACCTCGCACCAGGTGCTCGACTCCAAGGCGGTCACGGTGGCCGGGCAGAAGGGCTACATGGTCCGCTGGAAGGCGGTCACCAGCAAGGGCTCCGACGGCTACGTCGAGTCGCTCGCCTTCCCCTCCCCCGCCAACCCCTCGAACATCGTCGTCGTGCGCTTCGGCGTCGACGTCGGCGAGAAGCAGTCGGTCATCGACGAGATCACCAAGGGCATCAAGGTCTCGACCGGCAGCGGCGACGGCAGCAACGTCTGAGGCCGGTCCCGGCACAGATCGGCCGGGTGGGGTGCCCCTCCGCTCAAGGGGCACCCCACCCGGCCGGGGAGTGCGCGCCGCCCCCGTCCCCACGGTGCGGCGCGACCAGGCCGCCGTCCAGTCATCCCGTGGACGGCGACCCGGGTCTCAGGTGAGTCCGAGCGCGGGCAGCACGGCGGCCTCCACGAAGCGGACCAGATAGTCGGGGTCGGCGTACTCGCCGTCCACGACCGGCCGGGCGCGGGCGACGCCGAACATCTGCGCGGGGATGTACTCCAGCGCCGGATGGTCGGCGGCGATCTCGCCGCGCTCGACTCCGCGCCGCAGCAGTTCCTTCAGCGCGGCGATCTCCGGGTAGACGATCGCCTCGCGCAGCGCCTGCGCGAGTTCGGCGTCCTGGGTGACGGCGTGCCCGAGGGCCTGCAGCAGTTTGGTGTCGTTGGTCGACCAGCGGCCCACGGCCCGCGCGGCCTCGCGCAGATCGCCGGCGAGCGAGCCGGTGTCGATGCTCCCGAAGCGGGACCTGCGGCGCGAGCGCAGGGCGGCGACCACGAACTGGGGCTTGGTCTTCCACTGCCGGTAGAGCGTGGACTTGCTGCAGCGGGTGCTGGCGGCGACGCCCTCCATGGTGACGGCGTCGTAGCCGCATTCGCGGACCTGCTCGAGCACGGCGTCGAAGAACTCCCGCTCACGCTCGGGCGTGATCTTGGAGCGGCGCGAGGCGGCGACCGTCTCCGGTCCGTCCGCTGCCTGCGACGTCATGTGCTCGTCTCCCCTCTGCCTCGGCTCGGAGTCCGGTGGTGCTCCACCACGACTCTATTCCCGAAAGTCACTGTGTCCTTCCTCTATCGATACGTGAGTGTACCGGAACGCAGTCGTATCGGTACACTCACGTATCGGAACGCTTCCGTTTCGGGACGTTGGCGTACCGATGAGTTCCGGCCGCGACAGGGGTCTCGACTCGCACCACCACACGCACCTCGTCAGCGAAGGGGCCGGGGGATGACAGCCCACACCGAGCCTGCAGAAGGAGAGGCCCGCGCGACCGCGCGGCCTCCGCTCGTCCGTGAGCTCCTGCTCGTCGCAGGGCTCTTCCTCGTCTACAAACTCGGCCGGCAGCTGGCGACCGGCCACACCGGTGAGGCGATCCACAACGCGCACCGCGTGTGGGACCTGGAACGAGCGGTCCGTCTGCCCGGCGAGGGCTCGGTGCAGTCCGCCCTGCTGCACGGCGACACGCTCGTGCATCTGGCGAACACCTACTACGCCACCGTCCACTTCCCCGCCACGGTGGCCTTCCTGGTCTGGCTGTACCTGCGGCGGCCCGCGCACTACGTCTGGGCCCGCCGGGTCCTCGCCACGGTCACCTCCGCGGCCCTGGTGCTGCCGTTCGTGTTCCCGCTGGCACCGCCGCGCATGCTGGCCGGCACGGGCCTGATCGACACCGCCAGGGTCTACGGCCCCTCGGTGTACGGGCCGCCGTCTTCGGACCATCTCTCGAACCAGTTCGCGGCGATGCCCTCACTGCACTTCGGCTGGGCCCTGATGGTGGCCGTCGGCCTGATCGCGGCCACCCGGTCCCGGTGGCGCCGGCTGTGGCTGCTGCACCCGCTGGTCACCCTGCTGGTCATCGTCGGGACCGCGAACCACTACTGGCTCGACGCGATTGTGGCCACCGCGATGCTCGGTACGGCGCTCGCCCTGATACACCGGCCGCGGCACACGATCTCCACGGCGGGCCGGGGCGGCGCCGCGCCTGCCCCCGCCGAGGACAAGATCCTGGTGGGAGCGGCCCGATGACCGCCACACTCGTCGCCGTCGCCCTGTCCCTGGTCTCCGCCGTCGCCTACGCGGCCGCGGCCGTCGCCCAGGAACGGCTCGCCGCCCGCAGCTCCGGCACCGGCACGCTGCGCCTGCTGGCCGCCGGCGCCTGGTGGGCCTCCGTCGGGCTGAACGCGGGGGCGGCCCTGCTGCACGTCGTGGCCCTCAAGTACGGCCCGCTGACCGTCGTACAGCCCCTCGGCGCGCTGACTCTGGTCGCCGCGGTGCCGATGGGCGCGCGCGTGGCCGGGCGGAAGGTGAGCTCCGCCGAGTGGCGGGGCACCGCGCTGACGCTCGCCGGGCTGGGCGCGATCCTCGTCACCGCTTCGGGGCAGGCCCCGGAGGCCGTGCTCAGCGTGCCCGAGGCGCTCGCGGTCGCCGGGGGCACCACCGCGCTGATCGGCGCGCTGGCCCGGCCGGGCGCCAAGCCGGGGCTGCGGCACGCCACCGCGTCGGGCTTCGCCTCGGGTGTCGCCTCGGCGCTCACCCAGACCGTGACGGTGGCGGCGACGGACCGTTCCGGTTCGCTGCTGAGCTGGCAGGTGATCGGCGTGGCCCTGCTGGTCGCCGCCTTCGCGGCGGGCGGACTCCTGCTGTCGCAGACCGCATACCGGGGCGGACTGGGCGCACCCCTCGCCATGGTGACGCTGGCGAACCCCCTGGCCGCCGCGGTGATCGGCCTCACGCTGCTCGGCGAACGGCTGCAGGGCGGGGCCGCGGGCATCCTGCTCGCCCTCGCGGGAGCGGGCCTGGCCTCCTGGGGTGTGGTCCTGCTGACCCGGACGACCCCCGGGTTCGTCCCGGCGGACGAGGAGCACCCGGTGGCGGCCGTCCTGGCCCTGGAGCCCGAATCGGCGCTGCTGGAGAACCCGTTGGTGCCCCGGCAGCCGGCCGACCCGGGCCACCTGACGCCGCTGTGACCCCACACCGGCCCGCCGCCGGCCCTCGGGCCTAGCCCAGTCCGCGCGAGTCCTGCTTCAACGCCGTGTCCACCGTCAGCGCCGTGGCCACCACCAGGCTCAGCAGCGGCTCCGGCAACTGGTAGTGGATCTGCAGCACGTAGTTGTCCGCGGTGGTGAACATCGTCTTGGCGAGCCCCTCCCACGTCTTCGTGATCCGCGCGACCTCGTTGCCCGCGTGATCGACGATCGCGAAGTTCCAGGCCCGCCAGTTCTCCGCCTTGATCGCCCCGACCTGCTGGTCGTTCACGACCATCGCGAAGTTGATCTTCCCGATCATGTTCTGCTGCACGATCTCACCGACCGGCGAGCCGTCCGGACGGGACACGACCACCCGGGACTTGAACACCTTCGCGGGCCGGGTCAGCACCAACTGCGGCTGTCCGTAGGCGTCCCGGATCTCCAGCCGGTGCGTCATGAACTGGTCGAAGCTGGAGACGAACCGCAGCGCCTTCTTCAGCGCGCTCTGCCCGACCTCGGTCACCGAGCCGATCTGGTTGCCGTTCTGATCCATGACCGTGTACTCGTTGGTCAGCTCGATCAGCTTGGCCTTCTGGTTGACCACCAGAACCGGCTCGGTGAACAGACTGCCGCCACCGGGGCCGCTGGGCGCGACCCCGGCCTGCTGCTGCACCTGACGCTGCACCCGCGGGTCGGGCCCGGCGGGCTGCTGCGGTACGTGCTGCGGCATCGACTGCTGAGGTACCTGTTGCGGCATCTGCTGCTGAGGTACCTGTTGCGGCATCTGCTGCTGCGGCATCTGCTGCTGCGGTGCCTGCTGAGCCGGGGCCGGCGGCTGCTGCTGGTCCGCGTGAGTGTGCTGGGTCCACTGGGCGCCGTCCCAGTAGCGGAGGGTCTGCGGCGCTCCGTGCGGATCCGGATACCAGCCAGCAGATGTGTTCGATTGTGTGGTCACCGGGGCACACTACCCCGGCACCACCCACGCCCCGCCAGTCCCGCCAACACCGCCTTCATCACCTTTTACCTAGGCGGTGATCAACCCCGGGTCGCTCACCCCGGGCCGCCCGTTCTCGACGTGCCCGGCGAACCGCCGCAGGAACGCCGGGTCGGCCTCGGAGGTGACGGTGAGGTCGTACCAGCGCCGGCTCGCCGCCAGGTCGACGGTGTGCTTCACCGTGGCGCCGGGCCGCACGGTGAGGAACCGTGTCCTGCAGCCGTAGCCGCCGCTCAGCTTGAGACGGACGGTGCCGGAGCCCTTGTTGGTGAGGGCCAGCTCGATGTCGTCGCCGTGGTGGCGGGCGGTGACCTCGGGTCCCGCGGTCTTGTTCACGCCCTTGAAGGCGCGCAGGAAGCCGTTGGGGCCGTGCACGGTCAGGTCGTACGAGCCGCCGGAGTACGCCGAGTTCCAGGTGTCCGCCACCGTCCTGCCGGCCTCGGTGGTGTAACTCCACGGCCCGTCGGTGCGGTTGGCGGAGGTGACGAGGAAGGCGGCGCCCGCCTTCGCCCCCGAGGCGAAGGTGAGGGTGAACTTCCCGGCGGCGGTGTCCACCGAACCATCCACGTACGGGGCGTACTTGAGCGGGCGGGCGGGGCGCAGGCCGGGCTCCTGCTTCGGCAGCGAGCCGTTGGCCGGCGGGGTCGGCACGTAGTCGGGGTGGCGGTTGTGGTCCGGCGGCAGGTAACCGTCCGTGGCGGGCAGGGCGACGGGCTCGACGTCCTTGTGGGAGAAGTCGAACGCCGAGGTCAGGTCGCCGCAGATGGCGCGCCGCCAGGGCGAGATGTTCGGCTCGTGCACCCCGAAGCGGCGCTCCATGAACCGGATGATCGAGGTGTGGTCCATCGTCTCGGAGCAGACGTAACCGCCCTTGCTCCAGGGCGAGACGACGAGCATCGGCACCCGCTGGCCGAGCCCGTAGGGGCCGGCCGGGTGGCTGCCGTCGCCTTTGAACAGGTCGGGACCGACGTCGACGGTCGACTTGCCCTGCGCGGCCGAGCCGGGAGCGAAGGGCGGGATCTGGTGGTCGAAGAAGCCGTCGTTCTCGTCGTAGGTGATGAACAGGGCCGTCTTCGCCCACACCTTCGGGTCGGACGTCAGGGCGTCCAGTACCTGGGCGACGTACCAGGCGCCGTAGTTGGCGGGCCAGTTGGGGTGCTCGGTGAAGGCCTCGGGGGCCACGATCCAGGAGATCTGCGGCAGCGCGCCGCCCTTGACGTCGGCCTTCAGCCGGTCGAAGAACCCCTCGCCCTTGCGGGCGTCGGTGCCGGTGCGGGCCTTGTCGTAAAGAGGGTCGCCGGGCTGGGCGTTCTGGTACTGCTTGAAGTAGAGCAGCGAGTTGTCGCCGTAGTTGCCGCGGTAGGCGTCCTGGATCCAGCCCCAGCCGCCGGCCGCGTCGAGGCCGTCGCCGACGTCCTGGTAGATCTTCCAGGAGACGCCGGCCTTCTCCAGGCGCTCGGGGTAGGTGGTCCAGGCGTAGCCCGCCTCGTCGTTGCCGAGGACCGGGCCGCCGCCCTGGCCGTCGTTGCCCGTGTACCCGGTCCACATGTAGTAGCGGTTGGGGTCGGTCGAGCCGATGAACGAGCAGTGGTAGGCGTCGCAGACGGTGAAGGAGTCGGCGAGCGCGTAGTGGAACGGGATGTCCTCGCGGGTCAGGTAGGCCATCGTCGTGGACCCCTTGGACGGCACCCACTTGTCGTACTTGCCCCCGTTGAAGGCGGCGTGCCCGTCGTTCCAGCCGTGCGGCAGGTCCTGGATGAACGCCAGGCCCGGGTCGTCGGCGTCCGGGTGGAACGGCAGGATGTCCCTGCCGTTGGCGTCGGCCTGGTACCAGACCGGCTTGCCGTCCTGCCGGGTCACGGCCGGGCGCGGGTCGCCGAAGCCGCGGACGCCTCTGAGGGTGCCGAAGTAGTGGTCGAAAGAACGGTTCTCCTGCATCAGGACGACGATGTGCTCGACATCCTCGATCGACCCCGTGCGATGGTTCGCGGGCAGCGCGGCGGCGCGCTGGATGCTGCTGGACAGGGCGGTGAAGGCGCTGGTCGCGCCCGCGAGTTGGAGGAATCGGCGCCGATTGACTTCGGGCATGGGTGAGTGCCTCTCATCCTGGGTGCGGATGGCCGGAACGTGACGGATTGCGCGCGGTGCGAGTGTTCCAAGAGCGACGAACGTCAGGGAAGGGTGCGGTGGCGTCCGTGTGAAAGTCGTCGGTACGAGCGGTGCGGCGGACCGCTTCCGTCAGACGGAAGCGCCCTTGCCCGCCTGGGCCGGACGTCACGAATCTGAGTCCCACCACGGCACGCGGGGCGACGGCGCCCCGCTCTCAGGGACGGGAACGCCATGCCTCACATCACCGCCTTCGCCAGGAACCAGTGGTACGTCGCCGCCTACAGCCACGAGGTCGGACGCGAGGAGCTGCTCGGTCGGACGGTCCTCGGTGAGCCCCTCGTCTTCTACCGGACCGAGGAGGACGGCACGCCGATCGCGCTGGCCGACCGCTGTGTGCACCGCCGCTTCCCGCTGCACGAGAAGCCCGGCCGGCTCGACGGCGACCGGCTCGTGTGCGGCTATCACGGCTTCACCTACGACACGACCGGCACCTGCGTCTACGTGCCCGGCCAAAAGCGCGTACCGCGCACCGCCCGGGTCGCCTCCTACCCCGTCGTCGAGCAGGACTCGCTGGTGTGGGTGTGGATCGGCGACCCGCAGCTGGCCGACCCGCAGACCATCCCGCGCGCACGGCACCTGGACTCCCCCGGCTGGGTCACCGTCCGCGGCATGGAGCCCATCGACGCGGACTACGGGCTGCTCGTCGACAACCTCCTCGACCTGTCCCACGAGACCTATCTGCACGGCGGTTACATCGGCACACCCGAGGTCGCCGAGACGCCGATCACCACCGAGGTCGACGAGGGCGCGGGCATCGTACGGGTGAGTCGGCACATGGACGACGCCGAGTGCCCGCCGTTCTACGCCAGGTCCACCGGCATCGAGGGCCGGATCACGCGCTGGCAGGACATCGAGTACCACGCCCCCTGCCTGTACCTGCTGCACAGCCGGATCGCCCCGGTGGGTGTGGTGCCGGAGGCCGACGGCAGCGACCCGAACGCCTTCCACACCGAGATCACGTACGCGATCACCCCGTCGTCCGACGGCCACGTCTACGACTTCTGGATGGTCTCCCGCGACTGGGCGACCGAGGACGCGGAGGTCACCGAGTTCCTGCGGGGCAACAACCACACCGTGGTGATGCAGGACGTGGACGCGCTCAACCTGCTGCAGCGGACGCTGGGTTCGGAGCGGACCGGCTACCAGGAGCTGAGCATCAACATCGACACCGGCGGCCTGGCCGCCCGCCGCATCCTCGCCCGGCTGGTCGAGGAGGGCGACAAGCCCGTGGAGAAGGTTCTGTGAGCAACGGCACCGGCGAGATCTACCGCATCGACTGGCTGCCGGGCACCGACGTCCTGCACGGCACCTGTCACTGCGGAGCCGAGCACACCGCCCAGGACCCGGTGGAGATGTGGGAGTGGATGCTCGGCCACCCCGAAGGACACCGGCCCCCGGAAGGCAGCGCCGCATGAGCGTGTACGAGGCCGAACTCGTCGTCGGCGTCCGGGAGTTGGCGGCCGACGGCGTGCTCGCCCTCACCCTGCGCCATCCCCTCGGCGAGGAACTGCCGGCCTGGGAGCCGGGCGCCCATGTCGACGTCGTGCTCGGGCCGGAGCTGGAGCGGCAGTACTCGCTGTGCGGGGACCCCGAGGACCGTACGGCCTGGCGGATCGCCGTGCTGCGCGAGCCCGCCGGGCGGGGCGGATCGGCCCATGTGCACGAGCAGTTGGGGGTCGGCGACAAGGTGCGGGTGCGCGGGCCGCGCAACCACTTCCGGTTGGAGAACGCGCCCCGCTACCGGTTCGTCGCCGGCGGCATCGGCATCACGCCGATCCTGCCGATGCTGGCCGCGGCCGAGGCGGCGGGCGCCGACTGGACGCTGCTGTACGGCGGCCGCACGCGTGACTCCATGGCGTTCACCGAGGAGTTGGCGCGGTACGGCGACCGGGTGACCGTCGCCCCGCAGGACGAGACCGGACTGCTGGACCTCGGTTCCGTCCTCGACGGTCTGCCGGAGGGCACGCTGGTCTACTGCTGCGGTCCCGGCCCGCTGCTCGACGCGGTCGAGGAGAGCTGCCCGGCCGGGCGGCTGCGCGTCGAGCGGTTCGCGCCCAAGGTCCAGGAGGGCGGTGAGAACGGCGAGTTCGAGGTGGAGCTGGCGCAGAGCGGCCGCACGGTCACCGTCGCGCCGGACGTCTCGGTGCTGGACGCCGTCCGGGCCGCGGGCGTCGAGGTGCTGTTCTCCTGCACCGAGGGCACCTGCGGCACCTGCGAGACCGACGTGCTGGAGGGCACCCCGGACCACCGGGACTCGGTGCTCACGGACGCGGAACGAGAGAGCGGGGAGACGATGATGATCTGTGTGTCCCGCTGTCGCGGCAGGAGGCTCGTGCTGGATCTCTGATCCCGCCGCCACACGGCTCCTCCGGAGTGTCAACAATTTCGTCAGCCGAACCATTGACCGTGCGGGACGCGGCACTCTAGGTTCCCTGCACGCCAGTTGAGCACTACTGTGCGGTGCGCGCACAGCCTGTCGGAACACCGTTGTCTGTACAGGAGGAGCCATGCGTCGTCTGCTCGCCGGCCTCAGCGCCGGCGCCTTACTCCTCGCCGCGACGGCCTGTGGCTCGTCCGGCGGCGGGTCGTCCGGTGGAGGCACGTCGTCCGGGGGCACCACCACGGTCAAGGTCGGGCTCATCCCGATCGTGGACGTGGCGCCCCTGTATCTCGGGCAGAAGAAGGGCTTCTACGAGAAGCAGGGCCTGAAACTGTCCCTGACGCTCGCCGCCGGAGGCGCCGCCATCGTGCCCGCGGTGGCCTCCGGCCAGGACCAGTTCGGGTTCTCCAACGTGTTCTCCCTGATGCTCGCCCAGACCAACGGCGTCGCCCTGAAGGCGATTTCGAACGGCGTCGCCTCAACGGGCGTGCAGGGAAAGGACTTCGGGGCCACCTTGGTGAAGAAGGACAGCTCCATCAAGACGGCGAAGGACCTGGAGGGCAAGAAGGTCGCCGTCAACACCCTCAAGAACATTGTGGAGTTGTCCGTACGGGAGTCGGTGAAGAAGGCCGGCGGCGACCCGGACAAGGTGAAGTTCGTCGAGATCCCCTTCGACCAGATGGCCGCCGCGCTCGACAAGGGCCAGGTCGACGCCGCCATGGCGGTCGAGCCCGCCCTCACCACCATCAAGGCACAGGGCGGCCGTGAGATCGCCTCGTCGCTGGTGGACGTCGCCCCGGACCTCACGGTGGCGATGTACTTCACCTCGCAGCAGTACGCGCAGCAGAACCCGGCCGTGGTGAAGAAGTTCCGGACGGCCACCGCCCAGTCCCTCGCCTACGCCGACTCCCACCCGGACGAGGTCCGGCAGATCGTCGCCACGTACACCAAGGTCCCGGCGTCGGTCCTGGCCCGGATCACCCTGCCCAAGTGGCCGGCCGACACGAACCGCGCCTCCGTCGAGACGCAGGCGAAGCTCGGCGAGGGGTTCGGGTTCTTCAAGAAGTCTCCCGACCTGGACACGCTGCTGCCGTGAGGGGCGTGAACGCCGCGCTGGGCGCGGCCGGGCTCGCGGCCTTCCTCGCCCTGGGCGAGGCGGTGCCGCGGCTCGGCCTGGTCAAGGAGGCCTACTTCCCGCCGACCAGCCGCGTCGCCTCCGCGCTGGCGGACGAGGTGTCCGACGGCGCGTTCTGGTCGGCGCTCGGCGACACCCTCGTCGGCTGGGCGATCGGCCTCGCGATCGCGGTCGGCGCGGGCGTGGTCGCCGGCGTGCTGATCGCGATCGTGCCGTACCTGCGGGAGACGACGGCCTCCACGATCGAGTTCCTGCGCCCGATCCCCTCGGTCGCCCTGATCCCGCTGGCGGTCCTGCTGTACGGCACCCAGCTGAGGTCGGTGCTCCTCCTCGTCGTCTACGCCTCCTTCTGGCAGGTCCTCATCCAGACCCTGTACGGGGTCCAGGACGTGGACCCGGTCGCCGAGGAGACGGCACGGTCGTTCGGGCTGGGCACCTGGGCGCGGGTACGGCATGTGCTGTGGCCGACCGCGCTGCCGTACGTCATGACCGGCGTCCGGCTGGCCGCCGCGGTGGCGCTGATCCTCGCCGTCACCGCCGAACTCGTCATCGGAGCACCGGGGTTGGGCCAGCGGATCGCGGTCGCGCAGGCCTCGCAGGCGGTGCCGGAGCTGTACGCGCTGATCGTGGTCGCCGGGCTGCTGGGCCTGGTCGTCAACGTCGGCGCGCGCACGGTGGAGCGGCGGGCTCTGGCCTGGCACCAGTCGGTGCGCGGGGAGGTGGCGGTGTGAGGCGTCCGCTGCTGCGGCTGGTGTTCGTCGTCGCCCTGCCGGTGGTGCTGGTCGCGGTGTGGTGGGCCGCGTCCGACGGCAGCACCGACCCCTTCTGGCCGCCGCTGCGCACGATCCTGAAGACCTTCCCGGACGTCTGGACGGCCGACCGGCTGCGCGCGGACGTCCTGCCGAGCGTCCTGCGCCTGGCGGCCGGGTACGCGCTCGCGGCGGTCGTGGGCGTCGCGCTCGGCACGTTCATCGGCTCCTACCGGCGGGTGCGCGCGGTGTGCGAGCCGGTCCTGGAGTTCCTGCGGGCGATCCCGCCGCCCGTCCTGGTCCCGGTGATCATGCTGTTCGCGGGGATCGGCGACACGATGAAGATCGTCGTGATCGCGAGCGGCTGTGTCTGGCCGGTCCTGCTCAACACCGTCGAGGGCGTGCGCGCGGTCGACCCGGTGATGCTGGAGACGGCCCGCGGTTACGGCATCACCGGCGTGGCCCGCCTGCGTGACCTGGTGCTGCGCTCGGCGAGCCCGCAGATCTTCGCGGGCCTGCGCCAGGCGCTGTCGATCGGCATCATCCTGATGGTCATCAGCGAGATGTTCGCGGCCAGCGACGGCATCGGCTTCACCATCGTCCAGTTCCAGCGCGGCTTCGCCGTCCCCGACATGTGGACCGGCATCCTGGTCCTCGGCCTGCTGGGCTTCCTGCTCTCCGTCCTCTTCCAGCTGGTGGAGCGGCGTGCCCTGGCCTGGTACCACGGCCTGCGCGCCGCCACCCGGCGGTCATCGTGAAGCTCGTGAAGGGGCGGCCCGTGCACGCGCTCGTCGTATCCGGCCTGCGGAAGGTCTACGAGGGTTCCGGCCGCCGCGTCGAGGCGCTGCGCGACCTCACCTTCACCGTGGAGGCGGGCGAACTGGTCTGTCTCGTCGGCCCTTCGGGCTGCGGCAAGACGACGCTGCTGAAGTGCGTGGGCGGGCTGCTCGCACCCACGGCCGGCCAGGTGGTGCTCGCGGGCCGGCCGGTCACCGGACCGCCGCCTGGCATGGCGTTCGTGTTCCAGGAGTACGGGCGCAGCCTCTTCCCCTGGATGCGGGTCGGGGAGAACGTCGAACTGCCGCTGAAGCAGAAGGACTTGAGCCGGGCGAGGCGGCGGGAGCTCGTCGCCGACGCGCTGGAGTCGGTCGGACTCGCGGATGCCGCGGGGGCGTATCCGTGGCAGCTCTCGGGCGGTATGCAGCAGCGGGTCGCCATCGCCCGCGCCCTCGCCTACGAGCCGCAGGTGCTGCTGATGGACGAGCCGTTCGCCGCCGTGGACGCCCAGACCCGCGCCGAACTGGAGGACCTGGTGCGCGGGCTGTGGCGGGAGCGCGGGATCACGATCCTGTTCGTCACGCACGACATCGACGAGGCCGTCTACCTCGGCGAGCGGGTGGTGGTGCTGTCCGCCTCGCCCACCGTCGTGCAGGAACAGCTGAAGGTGGATCTGCCCGTCGAGCGCGACCAGTTGCACACCCGCGTGGACCCGCGCTTCGCCGAGCTGCGCACGCATGTGTACGAGCAGATCCAGGCGGCGAAGCGCGGACCGGCGGCGTCCGGCCGGGGCTGAACGTCAGGCGGTGACGATGTCCGCCTTGAGCGGCAGCAGGGCCTGGGCGATCGTGCCGATGGTCGCCTCGTCCACCCCGGCCTCGGTGAGGGCGCCGGCCAGGTGGTCGACGACCTTGCCGAAGGCGTCGTCGGTGATGGCCAGATGCTCGTGCGCATTGCGCATGGAGCGGCCGGAGTAGGGGCGGGTGGCGCCCAGGGCCTGGCCGATGAAGCGGCGTTGGTGCTGCTTGAGGCGGTCCAGGTCCACCCCCGTGAAGTACGGCTGGAGATCGGGGTCGCCGAGCACCCTGTCGTAGAAGAGGTCGACGACGGCCCCGACGGCGTCCTCCCCTCCGAGCTGCTCGAAGAGGGTCGGGGAAGCGGCCGGGGCCGGCGTGCCGGAGGTGGTGTCGGTCATGGGGTCAGCGTCGCGACGCCGTCTTGCCGGAGCGTGAGGAGACGGTTTCCGGGCTGTCAGAAGGCCCTCCGGCGGCCCCGGGACCGCGGTGAACTCTTCGCAACCGGCTCCTCACCCGGCGAGTGGACGCCGGAAACAGTGGGTCAGCTGGTCAGGTACGCCTCCACCTCGCTGAACTGGCCCGCGGGCCAGCCGGTGTTGGCGCTCACCGACAGCCGCAGGTACCGCAGGTTCGTGCTCGCGGGCAGCGAGACGGTGGCCGTGTTGCCGGTCGCCGGGTCGAAGCGGTAGCCGGCGGAGCCGATGACGGTCGAGTAGGAGGAGCCGTCGGTGCTGCCCAGCACGGTGATGGTCTGGGTGCGCGCGCCCCACGCGGAGGACGGCGGCAGCTTCAGCACCAGTCGGCGGACGGCGTAGGACGAGCCGAGGTCGACCGTCCAGGACTGCGGGAAGGCGTTGTTGGCCGACTCCCAGTAGCTGTTGGCGTCACCGTCGACGGCCTTGCCGGGCGTGTAGACGTCCTGCGAACCGGTCGCGGTGGCCGGGCGGCCCTTGGCCAGGTTGCGGTTGGGGTCGGGGTCGGGGTTGCCCTGGCCCGGCTGCGGCCAGGTGGAGCAGTCCGCCCAGGTGCTGCTCCAGCCGGAGTTGCCGCCGCCGTCGGTGAGGCTGAAGGTGCCCGAGCTCGCCGGGTAGGGGCAGTTGTAGACGCCGGCGACGCCGACAGCGGCGGCGCTGACGTTGCGGAAGGTGGCGGCGCCCTGCGCCTCGGCCTGGACCACGACCGTGCCGGTGTTCTTCACGGTGGCGCCGTCCACGGTGACGTTGCGGACCGGGTAGCCCTGCCCGCCTCCGGAGACGAACTCGAAGGCGCTGTAGGGGCTGTCGGTGATCGTGGTGTTGGTGATGTTCACCGTCGCGTTGATCGCGCTGTCGTAGGAGTCGACGCGCAACGCGCCCATCGGGTGGTTCCAGTTGGGGTTCATCGCGCCCGCGCGGACGAGGGTGTTGCCGTCGACCGTGATCGTGCCGGCGAGCGGGGAGAACGGGTCGAGGAACTTCTGGTTGGAGATCGCGATGCCGCTGCCGAGGGCGTTGGTGTCGGAGACCAGGTTGTTCTTCACGGCGATGTCGGTGCCGCCGTAGATCGCGATGCCGTTGGCGAGGTTGGGCTGGGAGATGGTGTTGTTCTCGAAGCTGCTGTTGCTGTCCGCCCCGTTCAGCGACCACATGGCGAGCGAGTCGTCGCCCTGGTTGCGCAGGAAGTTGCCCCGCACCCGGACGCCGTGCGCGTTGCCGTTGAGGTTGAGGCCGTCGGCGGTGGTGTCGAGGATGCGGCTGTTCTCGACGACCAGGTTGTCGTTGTTGCCCATCAGCCACAGGCCGACCTTCATGTGCTGGATCCACATCCCGGAGACCGAACTGTTCGGCCCCAGAGCCCCGTTGACGAAGTTGTCGGGGTTGGAGTCGACGCGTTCGGTGACCTCGCCCATGACCGCGAAGTCCTTGATGTGGACGTTGCCGGAGGAGCTGGACTGGTCGATGAAGCGGGAGGTGTGCACGACCGAGTACCAGCTGCCCGCGCCTTGGAGGGTGACGTTCTGGACGCCGCCCAGGGAGGAGGTCAGCCGGTAGTCGCCCGGCGGGATCCACACCACACCGCCCTGCGCGGCGGCGATGGCGTCCCGGAAGGCCTGGGTGGAGTCGCCGCTGCCGGTGGGGTCGGCGCCCTTGGAGGTGACCGAGACGGAACCGGCGGGCTGGCCGGCGGCCTGGCCGACCTGCTCGAAGTCGGCGACGTCGACGGTGACCTGGGTGCCGGTGGCCTGGAAGGCGACCTTGTCGCCCTGCTGGACGTTCTGGCCCAGCAGGAGCCGGGAGTTGTCGAAGAAGTGGTGCGTCTTGGCGCCGGGGATCCAGCCGGTGTCGATGTAGGAGTACTTGGAGGTCACCGGCAGGGTCTTGGAGATCTTGGTGCCGTTGACGTACACGTCGAGCGAGCCCGACTGGCCGTCCGGGACGCTGTAGGCGAGGTTCACGGCGTTGGCCGCGCGCGGCACGGTGAACTCGACGCGCTGGCCGGCGGAAAGGCGTACCGCCTGCCGTCCGGAGGCCTCGGAGGCGAGGGTGCCCTGGGTGTAGTCGGGGCCGATCTTCGTGCCGGTGGTGGTGGCCGACTCGGCCTCGACCGAGGTGAAGTGCAGGGTGGCGCCGGCGGCCGCGTGGGCGGCGGGAGCGATCGCGGTGAGCAGGCCGGCGGAGAGGGCGACCACCATGGCGGCTGGCATGCCCCTGACAGTTCTGCGCATGTGCTGATCCCTTCGGGAGGTGGGGGTGGGGGGATGGCGCGACGCGGTCTCAGGCGCGCAGCCAGACCGCGGTGTCCTTCGGCAGCCGTCCCTCCTCGTCCAGGGGGCCGCTGCCGAGCAGGAGTCGGGAGTGGTCGGGCAGCCGTGCGGGCGTGTCGGCGAGGTTCACCACGCACAGGGCGTCGGCGCGGGCGAAGGCGAGGACGCCCTCGGGCGAGGGCAGCCAGGCGAGGGGGCCGGTGCCGAAGACCGGGCGGTGCCTGATGCCCGCGCGGTAGAGGGCGAGCATCGAGCCGGGATCGGCGGCCTGGAGGTCGGCGGCGTAGGCGGACCAGCCGGCGGGCTGCGGCAGCCACGGCTCCTGCCGCGAACCGAAGCCCGCGTGGGGCGCGTCGGCGGCCCAGGGCAGCGGGACCCGGCAGCCGTCGCGTCCGGGATCGGTGCCCTGGGAGCGGAAGTACATCGGATCCTGGATGCTCTCGCGCGGGATGTCGGCCTCGGGCAGCCCGAGTTCCTCGCCCTGGTAGACGTAGACGGCGCCGGGCAGGGCGAGCGAGAGCAGGGCGGCCGCGCGGGCGCGCCGGGTGCCGAGCGTGAGGTCGGTGGGGGTGCCGAACGCCTTAGCCGCGAAGTCGAAGCCGGTCTCCGCGCGGCCGTAGCGGGTGACGGTCCGGGTGACGTCGTGGTTGCACAGCACCCAGGTGGCGGGAGCCCCGACCGGGGCGTGCTCGGCGAGCGTGGTGTCGATGGACGTGCGCAGCCGGTCCGCCTCCCAGGGGCAGGACAGGAACGAGAAGTTGAAGGCGGTGTGCAGTTCGTCGGGGCGCAGGTAGCGGGCGAAGCGCTCGGCGTCGGGCAGCCACACCTCGCCGACGAACACGCCGTCGTAGTCGTCGGCGACGGCCCGCCAGGAGCGGTAGATGTCGTGGAGTTCGTCGCGGTCGACGAACGGGTTCGGGTCGCGGCCCGCGACGAAGTCGGGCAGTTCGGGGTCCTTGGCGAGCAGCGCCGCGGAGTCGATGCGGACTCCCGCCACGCCCCGTTCGAACCAGAAGCGCAGGATGTCCTCGTGCTCCTGGCGCACGGCGGGGTGGGCCCAGTTGAGGTCGGGCTGCTCGGGGGTGAACAGATGCAGGTACCAGTCCCCGTCCGGCAGCCGTGTCCACACGGGGTCGGTGGAGCCGACGAACTGGGACGGCCAGTCGTTGGGCGGGAGGTGGCCGCCGGGGCCGCGGCCGGGCCGGAAGTGGAACAGCTCGCGCTCCGGGCTGCCGGGACCCGCGGCGAGCGCGGCCCGGAACCAGGGGTGCTGGTCGGAGACGTGGTTGGGCACGATGTCGACGATGGTGCGGATGCCGAGCTCGCGCGCCTCGGCGATCAGCTTCTCGGCCTCGGCGAGGGTGCCGAACGCCGGGTCGACGACACGGTAGTCGGCGACGTCGTAGCCGCCGTCCTTCATGGGCGAGAGGTACCAGGGGTTGAACCACAGCGCGTCGACGCCGAGTTCGGCGAGATACGGCAGCTTCGAGCGGACGCCGGCGAGGTCGCCGGTGCCGTCGCCGTCACCGTCGGCGAAGCTGCGGACGTAGACCTGGTAGATGACGGCGGAGCGCCACCACTCCTGCTGGGCATGGCGGGGCTGTCCCACTGTGCTTGCCTTTCTGTCGGAGGGAGGGCGTCAGCCCTTGGTGCTGCCCGCGCTGATCCCGGCGATGATGTGCCGCTGGAAGACGAGGAACAGGGCGACCATGGGGATGCTGGCGATCACCATCGCGGCGATGAGCACGGTCAGTTGGATGTTCTGCGACAGCTGGACCAGGGCCACGCTGATGGGCTGCTTGTCGGTGTCGGAGAAGACCATCAGCGGCCAGAGGAAGTCCTGCCACACGGCCACCAGCGCGAAGATCGACACGACTCCGAGGACCGGTCGCGACATGGGCAGCACGATCGACCACAGCGTGCGCAGCTTCCCGGCCCCGTCGATCTCCGCGGCCTCGAGCACGTCGCGCGGGAGCTGGTCGAAGAACCGCTTGAGCAGATAGAGGTTGAAGGCGTTGGCGACGGCCGGCAGCCAGATCGCGACGGGATGGTTGAGCAGACCGAGGTCGGCCACGGTGAGGTACTTCGGTACGACGAGTGCCTGGGCCGGGACCATCAGCGTGGCCAGGATGCCCCCGAGGATCAACTTGCCGAAGGCGGGCCGCAGTTTGGACAGGGCGTAGGCAGCGGCGGTGCAGAACACCAGCTGGAAGGCCCAGGCGCCGGCCGCCTGGACCACGGTGTTCCACAGGTGCTGGGGAAGCTGCATCAGGTCCCAGGCGTCCGTGTAGCCGCCGAGGCGCCAGTGGGCGGGGACGAGGGTGGGCGGCGTCCTGGCGATCTCGTCCGGCGACTTCATCGCGCCGGTCACCATCCAGTAGACCGGGAAGAGGAAGGCGAGGGCGAAGAGCAGGACGACGGCCGTGAAGACGCTCCAGTACAGCGCCCTGCCGCGGGGGCGGGCGAGGACCGCCGGGGAGATCAGGGTTCGGGTGCTCACGCCTCCTCCTCTCCGGAGCGGGTCAGTCGCAGGTAGAGGGCGGAGAAGGCGCCCAGGAGCACCAGCAGCATGACGCTCAGCGCGCAGGCGCCGCCGAAGTCGTTGTAGAGGAAGGCGTACTTGTAGATCAGGTACAGGACGGTGACGGTGGCGTTCTCGGGGCCGCCGCCCGTGATCACGAAGGGTTCGGTGAAGACCTGCATCGTCGCGATGATCTGAAGGAGCATCAGCATCAGGATGACGAAGCGCGTCTGGGGGACGGTGACGTGCCGGACGCGCTGCAGCAGGCTCGCTCCGTCCAGTTCGGCGGCCTCGTACAGCTCGCCGGGGATGGACTGCAGGGCGGCGAGGTAGATCAGGACGGTGCCGCCCATGTTGGCCCAGGTCGCCACGAGGACGAGGGAGACGAGCGCGGTGTCGGCGCCGTTGGACCAGTTCGAGGTGGGCAGGTGCAGGAAGCGCAGCGCCTCGTTGGCGAGGCCGGCCCCGGGGTCGTAGAACCACTTCCACAGCAGGGCGCTGACCACCGGCGGGATCATCACCGGCAGGTAGACCACGACCCTGAAGAAGGCCTTGGCGTGCCGGAGTTCGTTCAGGACGAGCGCCATCACGAAGGGGATCGCGAACCCGATCAGCAGGGCGAGCAGGGTGAAGGTGAGCGTGTTGCGCCAGGCGGCGGTGAACTCCGGGTCGTGCCAGACGCGGGTGAAGTTGGCGGTGCCGACCCACTCGGGCGGGGAGCCCGGCGTGTACTTCTGGAAGGCGATCACGACGGCGCGGATCGCCGGGTACCAGGAGAACAGGGCGAAGCAGACCAGGCCGCCGAAGAGGAAGGCGTAGGCGCGGGCCTGTTCGGCCAGGCGGCGCCGCCCCCGGCCCCCTACCGGGGGCGGCGCCGGTTCGAAGGGAGCGGCGGCCTTGGTCACCTCTCGCCGCTCGGCCGTCTTGGTCATGCCGGTCAGTCCCTGGCCAGGATGCCGTCGATCTTGCCGGAGGCGTCCTTGAGCAGCTGGTCGATGTTCGCGTCCTTCTTGGTGAGGACGGCGGAGACGGTGCCGTCGAGGACGGAGTAGATCTGCTGGGCGTCCGGGGGTTCGATCTTCATCTGGAGGCTCTGGTTGCCGTCGAGGAAGGCCTGGTAGTTCTCGACCGGGACATTGGCGTTGGCCTTCTTGACCTGCTGGTCGGTGGCGTCGGCGGCGCCGGTGAACAGGCGCGGCTCGGGCAGGCCGACGGGCGCGTTCGCCTTCTTGGCGCGGGCGTAGTCGCCGAGGAAGCCCTTGCCGGGGGTGAGGAACATGTGGTCGAGCCACTTCAGGCCGGCGCGGATCTGGGCCGGGGTGTCGTGCTTGTTGAACATGTAGCCGTCGCCGCCGATGAGCGTGCCCTTGCCGCCGGGCATGGGGGCGAGGGCGAGGTCCTTGTAGTTGCCGCCCTTCTCCTTGACCAGGATCGGGATGTTGTCGGGGGCGGAGAGGTACATGCCGAGCTTGCCCGAACCCATCATCTGCTGCACGTCGTTGATGACGAGGAGCTGCTTGCTGCCCATCGAGTCGTCGGTCCACCGCATGTCGTGCAGGTTCTGCAGTACGGCGTGGCCCTCGGGGGTGTCGATGGTGGCCTTCTTGCCGTCGGCGCCGACGACGTCGCCGCCCTGGGAGTACAGCTCGGCGGTGAAGTGCCAACCCCCTTGGTTCTGGGCGCTGTAGTCGGCGTATCCGACGGTGCCGTCGCCGAGCGCGGCGATCTTCTTGGCGTCGGCGCGGACCTCTTCCCAGGTGGTGGGCGGCTTGTCGGGGTCGAGGCCGGCCTTCTGGAAGAGCTTGCGGTTGTAGATCAGGCCCATCGAGTAGCCGGTGCGCGGGACGCCGTAGATCCTGCCGTCGACGGTGTAGATGTCGCGCAGCTGCTTCTGGATGGTGCTGTAGCTCTTCAACTCCTCGACGTACGGCGTGAGATCGGCCGCCTGATGGATGTCGACGACGTGCTTGGCATCGGTGAAGTACGTGTAGAAGACGTCCTCCATCTGGCCGCCGGCGAGCTTGGCGTCGAAGGTCTTGGGGTCCTGGCAGGGGAAGGCGTCGTGGGCGACGACGTCGATGTCCGGGTGCTTCTTCTCGAAGGCGGCGACGTCCTGCTCGAAGAACCCGCGGTCGACCTTGGCGCTCTTGGGCGGTTCGCAGTTGACGGTGATGCGCGTCTTGCCGCCGGACGAGCCGTCGTCGCCGGACCCGCAGGCGGAGGCGGCGAGTGCGAGCGAACAGACGCTGAGCGCGGCGAACGTACGGCGGAACCCGGTGCTTGTCATGGGTGGACCCCTCGTGGCAGGAGCGTGGAAAGCCCACGGCGGCCTGCGAGCGCACACCACCGTGTCCGGCGCCGCACACTCAAGCACCGCCGACATCGCACCGCAAGATGTCGCGCAGAATCTGTAATTATTCGACAGCCAGGCGGATCTCAGGGACGAGGGGCCTGCGCGGTGGATCCGCGGACCACCAGCTCGGGCTCGAACAGCAGCTCCTCGGCGGCCACCGAACCGCCGCCGATCTGCGCGTTCAGCAGCTCCACGGCGGCCCGGCCCATGGCCTCGATGGGCTGGCGGACGGTGGTGAGCGGGGGTTCGGTGCAGTTCATGAAGGCCGAGTCGTCGTAGCCGACGACCGACACCTGCTCGGGCACGCCGAGCCCCTTGCGGCGGGCGGCCCGGATCGCGCCGAGGGCCAGCGGGTCACTGGCGCAGATGATGCCCGTGACGCCCCGGTCGATGAGCCGGGAGGCCGCCGCGTGACCGCCCTCGATGGAGAACATGGCCCGCGCCACGTGCTCGTCCGCAAGCTCTCCCATGGTCCGCGCCGCGGCCAGTTTGCGCGCCGACGGCATGTGGTCGTCCGGCCCCAGGACCAGCCCGATCCGTTCGTGCCCGAGGGAGGCGAGGTGCCGCCAGGCCTGTTCCACGGCCACCGCGTCGTCGCAGGAGACGCCCGGGAAGCCGAGGTCGTCGATGGACGCGTTGACCAGCACGACCGGGATGTTGCGCTCGGCGAGCCGGCGGTAGTGGTCGTGCGGGGCGTCGGCCTGGGCGTACAGGCCGCCGGCGAAGACCACGCCGGAGACCTGCTGCTGCAGCAGCAGGTCCACGTAGTCGGCCTCGGAGACGCCACCCTTGGTCTGGGTGCACAGCACCGGGGTCAGACCGAGCTGGGCCAGCGCCCCGCCGATCACCTCGGCGAACGCGGGGAAGATGGGGTTCTGCAGCTCGGGCAGGACGAGACCGACGAGCCGGGCGCGCTCGCCGCGCAGCTGCGTGGGCCGCTCGTAGCCGAGGACGTCCAGGGCGCTGAGCACCGCCTGCCGGGTGGGCTCGGAGACGCCCGGCTTGCCGTTGAGCACCCGGCTGACCGTGGCCTCGCTGACCCCTACCTTCTTCGCCACCTCGGCAAGTCGTCGCGTCATGCACGCAAGAATAGCGCAAGAAACGCAAACGGCTTGCGTAATGACGCGTAACGGCGTCAGTGTTCCTCGCGGGCGGCCCACAGACCGCGGACGTGCCCGAGGTGACGGTTCATGACCTCTCGTACGGCTTCCTCGTCCCGGGCCAGCAGGGCGTCGAGGAGTTCGAGGTGCTCCTGCGCGGAGGCCTCCAGCCGGCCCGCCTCCGACAGCGCCGTCAGTCCGTACAGCCGCGCCCGGCGGCGCAGGTCCCCCACGACCTCCACGAGGTGGTCGTTGCCGGCCAGCGCCAGCAGCCCGAGGTGGAAGCGCAGGTCGGCCTCGACGTAGGCGATGAGATCCCCCTTAGCGGCCGAGGTGACGATCTCCAAGGCGACCGGCCGCAGCGCCTCCAGGTCGGCGGGGTCGGCGGTCGCCGCGAGACCGACGGTCGTCGGGATCTCGATCAGGGAGCGGACGTGGGCGTACTCGTCGAGCTGCTTCTCGGACAGGGCGGTGACCCGGAAGCCCTTGTTCGGGACGATGTCGACCAGGCCCTCCTTCGCCAGCTCCAGCATCGCCTCGCGGACCGGGGTGGCGGAGACGCCCAGGCGGGGGGCGAGGGCCGGCGCCGAGTACACCTGGCCCGGGCGCAGTTCGCCGGCGATCAGCGCCGCCCGCAGCACGTCCACGACCCGCTCCCGGAAGTTGGGCTTCCGGCCGCCGAGCGCGGGCAGGGCGGGGGCGGGGAGGGCCGGGGTGGCGGGGCGTCGGGCGGGCATGGGCGTCTTCTCCTCGGCAGTGCAATGTCATGTGATACGTCATTGTCCCCGCCCCCGTCTCTCCCGGAGCCGCGCGTCCGGGCGGCGTCCGCCGGCCCCTACAGGACGAACCCGGCGGGGAACGGGTCGGTCGGGTCGAGCAGGTACTGGGCGGTGCCGGTGATCCAGGCGCGGCCGGTGAAGCTGGGCAGGACGGCGGGGCGGCCGGCGACCTCGGTGGTGCCGAGGAGGCGGCCGGTGAACCGGGTGCCGATGAAGGACTCGTTGACGAACTCGGTGTGCAGCGGGAGTTCGCCGCGTGCGTGCAGCTGGGCCATGCGGGCGCTGGTGCCGGTGCCGCAGGGCGAGCGGTCGAACCAGCCGGGGTGGATCGCCATGGCGTGCCGGGAGTGACGGGCGGTGGAGCCCGGTGCGAGCAGGTGGACGTGGTGGCAGCCGCGGATGGAGGCGTCCTCGGGGTGGACGGGTTCGTCCTCGGCGTTGATCGCGTCCATGAGGGAAAGGCCCGCGGCGAGGATGTCGTCCTTGCGGGCGCGGTCGAAGGGCAGGCCGAACTCCTCCAGCGGCAGGATGGCGTAGAAGTTGCCGCCGTAGGCCAGGTCGTAGGTGACGGTGCGCCCGTCGGCGAGGGTGGCCTTGCGGTCGAGGGCGACGGAGAAGGACGGCACGTTCCGCAGCGTGACGTTCTTCGCTGCGCCGTCCTCCACCGCGACCTCGGCGACGACCGGGCCGGCCGGGGTGTCGAGCCGGATGGTGGTGACCGGCTCGGTGACCTCGACCATCCCGGTCTCCACCAGCACGGTCGCCACGCCGATGGTGCCGTGCCCGCACATCGGGAGGTAGCCGGACACTTCGATGTAGACGACGCCCCAGTCGCAGTCGGGGCGGGTGGGCGGCTGGAGGACGGCGCCGCTCATCGCCGAGTGTCCGCGCGGCTCGTTCATCAGCAACTGCTTGATGTCGTCGCGGTGTTCGCGGAAGTACAGCCGTCGCTCGTTCATCGTGGCGCCGGGGATTGTGCCGATCCCGCCCGTGATCACCCGGGTGGGCATGCCCTCGGTGTGCGAGTCGACGGCGTGCAGGACGAGTCTGCTGCGCATGCGCTTCCCTCCCTCTAGGCCAGGCCGGCCGCGACGGCCCGCTCGGTGGCCGTGCGGACCGCGGCCTCCTGCTCGGGCAGCAGCGGGACGCGCGGCGGCCGGACGGGGCCGCCGTGGCGGCCGACGATGTCCATGGACAGCTTGATGGCCTGGACGAATTCGACCTGGGAGTCCCAGCGCAGCAGCGGGTGCAGTTGCTCGTACAGCTTCTTCGCGGTGGCGAGGTCACCGTCGACCGCAGCGTGGTACAGCGCGCTGCTCGCGGCGGGCAGCGCGTTCGGGTAGCCGGCCACCCAGCCCTTCGCACCCGCGATCGCGAGCTCCAGCAGCACGTCGTCGGCGCCGATCAACAGGTCGAGTTCCGGGGCGAGTTCGGCGAGCCGGTAGGCGCGGCGGACGTCTCCGGAGAACTCCTTGACGGCGTGGATCCAGCCCTCGCCGTGCAGTGTGGCGAGGAGTTCGGGCACCAGGTCGACCTTGGTGTCGATGGGGTTGTTGTACGCGACGACCGGGAGGCCCGCCTTCGCGACCTCGGCGTAGTGGGCGAGCACCGAACGTTCGTCGGCGCGGTAGGCGTTGGGCGGCAGCAGCATCACGCTGGCGCAGCCCGCGTCGCGTGCCTGCTCGGCCCAGCGCCGGGACTCCGCCGAGCCGTAGGCCGCGACCCCGGGCATCACGCGCGCGCCGCCGATCGCGGCGACGGCGGTCTCCACGACCCGGGCCCGCTCCTCGGGGGTGAGCACCTGGTACTCGCCGAGCGAGCCGTTGGGGACGACACCGTCGCAGCCGTTCTCGACCAGCCACGCGCAGTGCTCGGCGTACTTGTCGTAGTCGACGGAGAGGTCGTCGGTGAGCGGGAGCGCCGTGGCGACGAGGATGCCGCGCCAGGGGCGGTGGTCGGTCATGAGGGCCCTTCCTCGATGGGGTGGTCGTGCTGCTGAGCCAGGACGCCGAGCGGCACGGGTTGCGCGAACGGCCGTCTGGACGGGGCGTGTCGGCATCCCGCGAGCCCGGCGACCGCGGGTCCGCAGATCCGGCCCTGGCACCAGCCCATGCCGGCCCGGGTGAGCAGCTTCACGGTGCGCGGATCGCCGGCGCCGAGGTCGTCGACGGCGGCCCGGACGGCACCGGCGGTCACCTCCTCGCACCGGCAGACCAGGGTCTCGTCGGTCACCTGCTCGCTCCAGTGCGCGGGCGGCCGGTACACGCCGTCGAGGGCGGCGGCGAACTTCCGCATTCGTGTACGGGACTTGAGCTCGGTTTCCCACTCCGCCCGGTCGGGTTCGGTGCCCGTCAAGCGCGCCGCGGCGGAGCTTCCCGCGATGCGGCCCTCGACGAGCGCGAGGGCGGAGCCGCCGATGCCGGTGGCCTCCCCCGCTGCCCAGACCCCGGGCACGTCGGTGCGCTGCTCGTCGTCGACGTGGACGCCGTGACCGTCGAGGCGGCAGCCGAGGCTCTCCGCGAGGTCGGTGTGGGCCAGCATGCCGTGGCTCACGGCGAGGGTGTCGCAGGCGATACGGCGCCGGGTGCCCGGCCGGACGCGTCCCGCGGCGTCGAGCGCGGCGACGGTCACGGCCTCCACCCGCTCGGTGCCGTGCGCCTCGACCACCGTGTGCCCAAACAGCGGGCGGATCCGGTGCCGGGTCAACCGACCTGCGTACCGGGCTGCTTCGGCGAGCTTGCCCGGCTGGGAGACCAGTGGGCGAAGGTGCCGTGCGAACGCCCGGGGATCGGCGGACTCGACGAGGGCGGCCACCTCCACGCCCGCGGCCGCCAGCCCCGTCGCCACCGGCAGCAGCAGCGGACCGGTCCCGGCGACCACCGCGACCCGGCCCGGGACGACGAGCGTTCCCTTCAGCATGGCCTGGGCGCCGCCCGCGGTGACGACGCCCGGCAGGGTCCAGCCGGGGAAGGGCAGCACCTGTTCGTACCCTCCGGTGGCAAGGAGCACGGCGTCGGCGCGGACGGTGGCCGGGTCCTCCTGCTCGGGGCCGAGCAGCGCGTGCACCACGAAGTCCGAGGGCCGCCGCTCGACGAACCAGACATGATGGTCCGTCAAGTGCCGTACGATGCCTGCCCTCAGGTGGCCGCGCAGGTCGTCCCGCAGGCGCTCCCACACCCGCCACCGGTGGTGCAGGGCCTGCGGCCGGCGGGCGCGCAGCTCCGCCGCGGGCTGCCGGTAGAACTGGCCGCCCGCCTCCGCAGCGGAGTCGACGAGCGTGACGCGGAGCCCGCGCGCGGCCGCGGCGAGGGTCGCGGCGAGGCCCGCCGGGCCCGCGCCGATCACCACGAGGTGCGGTCGGTCAGTCATGGTGGCCGGTCCCCTCCTGCGTACGGATCACGTCGCCCGGGGCCAGCGGCACCAGGCAGGCGCGTTGGTTGGTGCGGCCGTTGACGGTCACCAGGCAGTCGAAGCAGACGCCGATGCCGCAGAAGACGCCGCGGGGGCGGCCGTCGCCCCGGGTGGTGCGCCAGGAGGTGACACCGGCCGCCCAGAGCGCGGCGGCGACGGTCCTGCCGGGCAGGACTTCGATCTCCCGGTCGTCGAGTGTGACCGTGAAGGCGGGGCCGGGACGGGCGTCGGCCAGGTCCAGCGGGGAGCTCACGCGGCCTCCTCGGGAAAGCGGTCGGGGCCGAACGGCGTCAGGTCCAGGTCGGGCTTCTTGCCGGTCAGCGCCTGGGCGACGAGGTGCCCGGTGCCGGTGGACAGCCCGATGCCGGCGCCCTCGTGGCCGCAGGCGTGGTACAGGCCGGGAACCCTGGGGTCGGGGCCGACGGCGGGGAGGTGGTCGGGCATGTACGGGCGGAAGCCGAGGTAGGCGCGGGTGGCGCGCACGTCGGCCAGGAAGGGGAACAGCCGGGTGGCGCCCGCGGCGAGTGCGCGGACGGCGGGCAGCGAGAAGGTCCGGTCGAAGCCCACCCGTTCGCGGCTCGCACCGATCAGGACGGGTCCGGCGGCGGTGCCCTCGACGACCGGCGAGGTCTGCAGGGCGGCCGAGTCGCTGGCCACGTCGGCCACGTAGTCGGCGGCGTACACCTTGTGGCGGACCCGGCGCGGCAGCGGCTCGGTGACCAGGACGAAGCCGCGGCGCGGCAGGACGGGGAGGTGGACGCCGGCGAGGGCGGCGACCTCGCCGCCCCAGGTGCCGGCCGCGTTGACGACGGCGGGGGCGTGCAGGTCGCCCCGGTCGGTGCGCACCCCGCGGACCGCGCTGTCCGGGCCGAGCTGCACGTTCGTCACACGGTGGCCGGTGAGCAGGCGGGCGCCCGAGGCGCGGAGCAGGTGGGCGGCGGCCAGGGCCGGCATGACCTGGCTGTCCTGGGGATAGTGGACGCCGCCCGGGAGTCCGGGGGCGAGGTGCGGTTCGAGCGCGTAGAGGGTGTCGCCGGCGACCGGTTCGGCGACGACGCCGGCGGCCCGCTGGGCGTCGGCGAAGCGCTCCAGGGCCGTCAGGCCGCCCGGGGAGGAGGCGACCACGACGCCGCCCTTGGCCTCGTACTCGACGGACGCTCCCAGCTCGGCGGCGAGCTCGGTCCACAACCGCCAGGACAGCAGGGCGAGTTCGAGCTCGGGTCCCGGCTCCTTGTCGGAGACGAGGACGTTGCCCTCGCCGGCACCTGTCGTGCCGCCGGCCACGCAGCCGCGGTCCACGACGAGGACGTCCAGGCCCGCGCGGGCCGCGTACAGGGCGCAGGCGGCGCCCACCATTCCGGCACCGATGACCACGACATCGCAGGTCAGTGGCTTGCTCACGCCAGTACTATGTCACATACCGCACTCGCTGGGAACGCCCCCGCGCCACCCCGCCCCTCAGACCCGGCTCCCGGTCGCCGTGTCGGCCGACAGCCGCTGGGCGACGTAGATCGGGACGACGGAGAGCAGCACGAGGACGGCCGCCACCACGTTCACCACGGGCGCCTGCTGGGGCCTGGTCATGTTGTTGAAGATCCAGATGGGGAGGGTCTCGATGCCGGGCCCGGCCGTGAAGGTGGTCACCACGATCTCGTCGAAGGAGAGCGCGAAGGCGAGCAGTCCGCCCGCCAGGAGGGCCGAACGCACCAGCGGGAAGGTGACGTCGACGAAGGCGCGGAAGGTGTCGGCGCCGAGGTCCATCGCCGCCTCCTCGTAGGAGCCGGAGGTGCGCCGCAGCCGGGCGACGACGTTGTTGAAGACGACGACGATGCAGAAGGTGGCGTGTCCGACGATCACGGTGAACAGGCCCAGGCCCACTCCGAGCGGTTCGAGGACCGTGTTGAAGGCCGAGTTGAGGGCGATGCCCGTGACGATGCCGGGCAGGGCGATCGGCAGGACGACCACGAAGGAGATCGTGTCGCGGCCGAAGAACCGGTGCCGGGCGACGGCGAACGCGATCAGCGTGCCGAGGACGAGGGCGATCGCGGTCGCCCCCAGCCCGGCCTTGATGGAGGTCAAAAGCGCCTCGCGGGCACCGGAGTTGTGCCAGGCGACGGACCACCAGTGCAGGGTCAGGCCGGGCGGCGGCCAGCTCGCGCTGCGGTCGGGGTTCAGGGAGTTGACGACGACCAGCAGCAGGGGCACGTAGATCACGGCGAAGCCGGCCCCGGCGGCGACGCGCAGGGCGATGCGCGCGGAACGCGAGAGTTGCACGGCGGGCTCCTTCTACAGGCTGCTGAGCGCGCCCGTACGCCGCATGGCGAGCAGGTACAGGACGATGACGACGACCGGGACCGTGCCGAGCGCGGCGGCCATGGGCAGGTTGAGCTCGATGTTGGAGTACACGAGGTTGCCGATCAGCTGGGTCTTGCCGCCGACGATCTGCACGGTGATGTAGTCGCCGAGGCTGAGCGAGAAGGTGAAGATCGACCCGGCGGCGACGGACGGCAGCACCATGGGCAGCACGACCGAGCGGAAGGTGCGCCAGGCCCTGGCCCCGAGGTCGGCGGACGCGTCGAGCAGGTTGGCGGGCAGCTGCTCCAGGGCCGTGTGGATCGGCAGGATCATGTACGGCAGCCAGAGGTACGTCAGGGTCAGTACGGCGGCCGGCAGACCGAAGCCGGGGCCGCTGAGCCCGAACGGCCTCAGCATCCAGTCGGCGAGTCCGCCCTCGGACAGGATCAGCCGCCACGCGTACACCTTCACCAGGTAACTCGCCCACAGCGGGGTGAGGATGGCGACGACGAGCAGCGGGCGCCACCTCGGCCGGGCGACCCGCGCGGTGTAGAACGCGACCGGGAAGGCGATGATCGCGCACAGCACGGTCACCGAGGCGGCGACCCCCACGCTCCGTACGATCACCTGCCGGTAGACGGGCGTGGTGAACAGCTCGTGGAAGTTGTCGGTCGACCAGACCCTCACGACCTCGGAGGTGAAGGAGTTCGTGGTCCAGAACGCGGAGACGAACAGCACCGTGAGCGAGCCGAGGTAGAGCACGGCCAGCCACAGCAGCGGGGCGGTCAGCAGCAGGGTCAGGCGGAGGCGGGGGCGGCGGTGCAGCGCCCCCGCGGTCCGGGTCAGCAGGGCCACGCCTCAGCCCTTGATCTCGGTCCAGGCCTGCACCCACTTGGCGTAGGGCACGCACTTGACGTCGGTGCGGCCGTCGAGGCACTGCTCGATGGGCGTGTTCCAGAACGCGATGTTCTTCCAGTAGCCCTCGTCGGCCGCGTGGTAGGTGATGCAGAAGTTCTTGTCGCTGGTGAGGTCGCAGGCCTTGGAGTTGGCGGGCGCCTCGCCGAAGTACTCGGCGACCTGGGCGTTGACCTTAGGAGAGACGATCCAGTTCAGCCATTTGTAGGCGCAGTTGGGATGCTTGGCCTTGGCGTAGACCATCCAGGTGTCGGACCAGCCGGTCGAACCCTCCTTGGGCACGAAGGCCTTGACCTTGGCGCCCTCGCCCGCGGCGAGGTTCGCGATGACCTGCCAGGTGGTGCCGACCACGGAGTCACCGCTCTTGAAGGCGGAGATCTCCTTCAGGTAGTCGCTCCAGTACTCGCCGATGTCCGCGTTCTGCTTCTTCAGCAGGCTCACGGCCGCGTCGAACTGCTTCTGGTCGAGCGCGTACGGGTCCTTGATCTTCAACTCGGGCTTGGTGGCCTTGAGATACAGGGCGGCGTCGGCGATGTAGATCGGCGAGTCGTAGGCGGTGACGTGGCCCTTGTACTTCGAGGCGTCGTCGAAGACGGCGGCCCAGGAGGTCGGCGCCGGGGCGACCTTCTGCGTGTTGTACATCAGCAGGTTGGCGCCGCGTCCGTGCGGGATGCCGTACATCTGGCCCTTGACGGAGTTCCAGGCGCCGTTCTTCAGGCCGCTGAAGATGTCCTTGTAGTTCGGTACGAGCTTGGTGTTGACGGGGGCGGCGTCGCCGGAGGCGATCAGGCGCAGGGAGGCGTCGCCGGAGGCGGAGACGGCGTCGTACTCGCCGGTCTTCATCAGCTTGACCATCTCGTCGGAGCTGGCGGCGACCTTGGAGTTCACCTGGCAGCCGGTCTGCTTCTCGAAGTCGGTGACCCAGTCGACCTTGGGGTCGTTGGAGCCGTCCTCGACATAGCCGGCCCAGGCGATCAGGTTGACCCTGCCCTCGGACTTGCCGAGTTTCGACTGCGCCTTGAGATCGGGGGGGTTGAGGCCGGTGGACGCCGAGCCGCCGCCGGAGTCGCAGGCCGTGGCGGCGAACAGGAGCGCGGCGGCACAGGCCGCGACCTGGAGGGTTCGGGTGAGGCGCACGTCGTTCTCCCAATCGAGGTGGAGCGGGATCAGGGGTGTTCCGGTACCGGGACGGTGTGGCGGCGGTGCCACTGCAGTCGCACCCGGGTGCCGCGGTAGGCGGCCACGTCCTCGGCGGACGTCTCCAGGTTCTGCTGGAGGGCGGTGAGGCGGCCGCCGGCGTCGAGGTCGACCAGGAAGCGGGTGGCGTCACCGAGGTAGACGACCTCGGCGACGGTGCCGACGGCGGTGGTGTGCTCCGGCTCGTCGGACTCGGCGGACTCCTTCAGGACGCGGATCTTCTCGGGGCGGACGCTGTAGATGCCCGGGGTGCCGACGACCCGCTGCGCGGACTCGCCCTCCAGCAGGTTGGAGGTGCCGACGAACGAGGCGACGAACGGCGTCGCGGGGCGTTCGTAGATCTCCGCGGGGGCGCCGACCTGTTCGATGCGGCCCTGGTTGAAGACGGCGATGCGGTCGCTCATCGTCAGGGCCTCCTCCTGGTCGTGGGTGACGAAGACGAAGGTGATGCCGACCTCGCGCTGCAGGGCCTTGAGCTCGACCTGCATCTGTTCGCGCAGCTTCAGGTCGAGGGCGCCCAGCGGCTCGTCGAGGAGCAGCACCCGCGGCCGCCCCACCAGGGCCCGGGCGAGGGCGACGCGCTGGCGCTGGCCGCCGGAGAGCTGGGCCGGCCGCCGCTTGCCGAAGCCCTCCAGCCGGACCTCGGTGAGGGCCTTGCGCGCCCGCACCAGCCGTTCGGCCTTGGGGACCTTGCGGACCCTGAGGGGGTAGGCGACGTTCTGCTCGACGCTCATGTGCGGGAAGAGGGCGTAGTCCTGGAAGACGGTGTGCACGTCCCGCTCGAAGGGGGCGAGGCCCGTGACCTCCTGCCCGGCGAGTTCGATGCTCCCGCCCGTCGGGGTCTCGAACCCGGCGATCATCCGCAGGACGGTGGTCTTGCCGGACCCGGACGGTCCGAGCATCGAGAAGAACTCGCCGTCCCGGATCTCCAGGTCGACCCCGGCCACGGCCACGGTCTCCCCGAACGACTTCCGCAGGTCCCGCAGCCGGACCGCAATTCCCTCCATGCAGGGGAACCTTTCTGGCGCTCTTCACCGTTTCACGGAAAGATATGAAGTCATAGTTCAAAGCTCAAGGCCCCCTTAGGGTAAAGCTTCAGTCAACGCACAAGGTGGTGGCGGTGAAGCAGCAGCAGACGGACGGCGGCGCCCGCGGAGCCGTGTTCGCCCCGGTCGACAGCCGGGCGCGGGTGGACGCGGTCGTCCGGCGCATCGGCGACGCCATCGAGCTCGGGCTGCTCGCCGACGGCGAGCAGCTGCCCGGCGAGACCGAGCTGGCCGGCCGGCTCGGTGTGTCCACCGTGACCCTGCGCGAAGCCCTCATGGCCCTGCGCCAGCAGGGCCTGGTCACCACCCGCCGGGGGCGCGGCGGCGGCTCCTTCGTCTCCCTGCCCGAGGTCCCCGGCGACGAGCGCCTCAAGGCCCGCCTGCGCGGCTGGAGCACCGACGAACTGCGCGACCTCGGCGACCACTGGGCGGCCCTGTCGGGCACGGCGGCACGGCTCGCCGCCGAGCGCACGGAACCGGACGACCTCCTCCAACTACGGCGTACGGCGGACGAGTTGGCGCACGCGGAGGACGCTGCGGCGCGCAGCCGCGTATACGGCCGCTTCCACGTCGAACTGGCCGCGGCCGCCCAGTCTGCGCGCCTGACCCGGGAGCAGGTGGCCCTGCAGACCGAGGTCGGAGCACTGCTGTGCCTTGTGCTGGGCGACGACGAATATCGTGAAGAGGTGGCGGACCGTCACCGCGCCGTAATCTCGGCCGTGCAGGATGGGGCCCACGAATCGGCCAGGCAGCTGGCCGAGCGGTGCGTCCAGGAGTCGACGACGCGGCTCATCGCCGTACGCCTGTCGCTCTAGAACCCCTGGCCGCGCCGCGTCCGGTCACCGTCCGCTGGAGGGCGCGCATGAGGCTCGCGACCACGGCGCTCGGCACGGCAGCGGAGGAGTCGGTCGCGGCCGGGGTCGGCTCCGCCCTTGAGCACGTGTTCGAGGCCGTCTCCGCCACCCGCTCCGAGACGGCCGCCCTGCTGGCCCGGGTGGCATCCGAGGGGCGCCGCCCCGCCACCGTGGACCTCGCCGCCCTGCGCCCCGGCCTGCACGCGCGGCTCGCCCGCCAGGAGCTGGTGTCCGGGGTGGGCTTCGTCGCCGCGCCGGGGCTGCTCACCGACGTGCCGGCCTGGCTGGAGTGGTGGCAGTCGGACGCGCAGGGGGACGTCCGGCCGCTCCTGCTCGACCTCGACCCCGATCACTCGGCCTACGCCGACTACACGCACTGGGACTGGTTCGCCCTGCCCCGCGACACCGGCGAGCGCGCGGTGGCCGGACCGTACGTCGACTACCTCTGCTCCGACGAGTACAGCCTCACGCTGTCCGCGCCGGTCGAGCTGGAGGGCCGGTTCGCCGGGGTCGCCGCCGCCGACGTGTACCTGCGGCACTTCGAGGCGGCCGTGCTGCCCCTCCTACGGCGGCTGCCCCGCCCGGCGCACCTGGTCAACGCGCGCGGCCGGGTGGCGGCCTCCGCGGACCCGGCGCATCTGGCCGGGTCCCTCACCAAGGGCCCGGACTTCGCCGCCGTACTGGAGCGGCGGCGGCCGACGACGGCCGGCGGAACACGCCTCGTGCCCTGCGGAGGCGTGCCGCTCGTCCTGGTGACGCACCGACCGCTGACATGACACCGTCGGCGACCTGAACGCCGGCGGGGTCAGGTCAGCGCTCGGCGGCCGGCACCACCCGCAGGTGCGCGCCCGCCGGCCGCGCCCTGCGGGACCGCGGACGGTCGCGCCGGGACTCCCGCAGCACCAGCGTCAGCCGCGTGTAACCCAACTCCCGTAGCGTCCGAGGCGTCTCGTCGACGACCCGGCAGTCGGTGGCACCCCAGCGCGGATCGGGGTGGAGCAGGGGCCGTACGGCGCCGTCGTGCTCCACGGCCCGCTCCCCCACGGCGCTCATCCAGTGGGGCAGCCCCTGCCGGTAGGCGGCGTCCATGATGGGGTCCTGGGCGATGTCCCGGCGGATGGCCTGCAGACCGTGGTCATGGCCGTACCGCTCCACGGCGGCCGCGAAGTGGGCCAGCATGGGCAGGCACCAGCTCGACTCGTGCTCGCCGAGCACGGTCCCCGCGTCGGGGTGGAACAGCACGAACCGCAGGAAGTTCTCGCCGGGCATGGCCGTCGGGTGCGGACCCACCCCACCGAAAAGTGACGCGAAAGCGTTGTTGGAGAGGACGACGTCCCACCGGTGGTCGAGAACGACGGACGGAAAGGGGACGGCGTCCAGGAGGGTGGCGTAGTCCTGCAGATACGCCTGGGCCTCAAGACTGTCGGGGACGGGCCGCGGTGCCGGCCGCCGCCCTCCTGCCTGATGTGCCATCGGGAGGTCACCCCTCTTGCCTATGCGGCCTTCACGCGGCGCCTTGATCCTGCGGCCCGGACGCGAGTGGTGTCAACTATCGTGGCATTTCGTGCCCGTTGACGGCCGAAACCGGCCACAGTTGTGGCGAGACCTGGATGTGAGTTCGAAACTCCCGGTAATGTCCGTCGAGTTCACGGCAACCGCTTGTGAGAATCCTGTTGGGAAACGTAGGAGATCTGTCGGTGACGGACGGCTTCGAGGCTCCGGGCACCACGCCGGCGACCGCCGCGCTCTCGGCAGTCGTCGCTCGCGTCGGCACGCTCGCCGACCGGCTCGGCGAGCCGCACACGGAGATCTTCGACACCCGCCGCCTCTCGGTCGCCTCCGGCGTTCCCGAACCCGTCGTCAGGGCCCTCCTGGGCGGCCGCCCGGCAGGCGAACCGGACGTCCAGGCCCGCTTCCTGCAGCGCCTGGACCTGCTGCGCCGTACCCGTCTGAAGCCCAACGGCCGCAAGTACACCCAGCAGGAGATCGCCGACGGCGCGGGCATGTCACGTCAGCAGGCCGGGGCCCTGATCAACGGCGACCGCCGCCCCACCATGGAGCACTGCGACGCCATCCAGCGCTTCTTCCGCGTCCACGCCGGCTTCCTCACCGCGGAGGACCCCGAGGCCCTCACCACCGCGCTGCAGGGCACCGAACAGGAACTCCTGCAGAAGCTGGCCGAACGCGACGAGGCCGCCGCAGCGGCGGACCCCCTGGAGAAGCTGCTGCAGGACCACGGCGTCCGCGGCATCGCCTGGCGGGCCGCCCAACTCCCCACCGACCAGCACCGCGACAAGGTGGCGGAGTGGCTGGACATGCTCCTGGAGGGCATCAAGCGGCCCGAGGGCTGACGCCGTCCCGCCCGGGGACGGCGGCCCGGACCGCCGTCACGTGGCGCTGCGCTCGCTCGCCTCCCGCAACCCCCGCTCCACACCGCGCCCCTGGCCTCCGCCGACCAGCAGCTCCCGCCACCGCTCCCGGCTCCAGTCCGCCGCCTCGGTGCCCTCAGTGAACTCCTCGACGAGCGCCACGAACCGCCCCGGGTCGCTGTGGAACGGGAAGTGCCCGGCCCCCTCGAAGATCTCCAGCCGGCTTCCCGGCATCGCCTCGTGCGCCCGATGGGCGTGCCGCACCGGCACCACACTGTCGCGGTCGCCCCACAGCAGCATGGTCGGCATGCCCTGCGTCAGGTAGCACCGGTCGAGCATGGTCACCACCTGCCCCCGCCAGTCGACCACCGCCCGCAGCGTGCGGATGAACGCGTTCCGGGACGTCTCGTCCGGCAGCGCGTCCACCAGCGTGAGCAGTTCGGAGGCGTCCTGTCCGAGATCGGTGTCCAGCAGTCTCATCAGCCGCACCGCGGCCCCCACTTGCAACCGCATTCCCGGCAGTCGCAGGGCGGAGAGCGCCAGATGGGCCCCCGGCAACGACACGAACCGCAGGACCGGGTTGACCTCCCTGCCCACTCCGCCCGCGCTGACCAGGATCAACCGCTCGGTCCGCTCGGGGAACTGGTAGGCGAACTGCATCGCCACTCCCCCGCCCAGGGAATGCCCCACCAGCGTCGCCGACTCGATGCCGAGCGTGGTGAGCAGATCGCGCACGCCGTTCGCGTACGCGGCCACCGAATAGTCCGCCCGGGGCTTGTCCGAGTCCCCGTGTCCGAGCAGGTCGGGCGCGATGACCGTGTGGGTACGGGCGAGATCGGGGATCAGTTCGGCCCAGGTGGCCGAGGAGTCGCCGATCCCGTGGATGAGTACCAGCGCCGGCCCCTGTCCCGCCATGCGGAAGGCACGCCGGTACCCGTGCACCACGCGGTACCGCAGCTGAAGTTCACCGTCGCGCACCGAGCGCAGCCGTACGGCGCGTACCGGGCGCGGGTGCGGGACGTCGACCACGCGCACACCTCCCCTGCCAGGGGCCGCCCGGAAGCGGCCGAAAGCCCTCGCTCTCCAGCGTAGAACCGCTTTCCCACAAGGGATTTCGAGGACGTTTCGCCTCCGCTAAGCGGGCGAACCGGAGCGTGCTCGAACCCCGTTGTCAGTGGCGGACGGCAAGCTGGACACACGCACTCGAGTGAATGCGTGACCGATGACGCCGACGCGGGGAGAGCCGACGATGCCGACTGCTGTACTGACCGACCGCGAGCGCACCGCCGTCCAGGCCTACCTGCGGCTGTTGCACACCGTACGAGCCGCCTTCGACGGTCCGCCCGGCGAGGTCCGACCACCCGTGGTACCGCCGTCCGTGCTCGCCGAGGCGGAGCAGGCGCTCGCGGCGGCGGGACTCACGGGGAACGAGGAGGAGTTCTTCCGGCTGCTGCAGAGCTGGTGCCCCGAGCCGTGAAGCCGTAGGACGAGATCGCCGACGGGGGCTCAGGCGGTGTGCGGGACCGACACCGCCGTCGCCACGAGCCCCCGCTGCACGGTCCAGCGGCCCTCGAAGTGCCCGAGCCTGCGACCGCCCACCACGGGCCCGGGGACGAGGAGTTCGGCGCGGAAGCCGCCGTGCCGCGGCCGGCCGGAGCCGACGAGCACCTCGATGTCGGCCTCGCCGAAGTCCAGCCAGCGGCCGGTGAGCGGGAACCACGCCTTGTAGACGGACTCCTTGGCGCTGAACAGGAGCCGGTCCCAGTGCACCTCGGGACGCTCCTCGGCCAGGCGGCGCAGCCGGGCAGTCTCCCCCGGCAGGAACACGGCGTCCAGCACACCGTCCGGGAGGGGCTGGTCGGGTTCGGCGTCGATGCCTATGGAGGCCAGGTCGGTGGCGCGGACGACGGCCGCGGCGGCGTAGCCGTCGCAGTGGGTCATGCTGCCGGCCAGGCCCGCGGGCCAGCGGGGCGCTCCGCGTTCGCCGGGCACCAGGGGCTGCGGCGGCACGCCGAGCTTCTCCATGGCGCGGCGGGCACAGGTGCGGACCAGGGCGAACTCGCGGCGGCGCTTGTCCACCGCCCGTTTGACGACCTCGGCCTCCTCGGGGAACAGCTGTCCGGGCTCGGCGCCGTCGTCACCGTGCGCCTCCACGACCACCACCTCGTTCGGCAGCAGCTCCTCGATCACCCGACCCCGACCTCCCTCGTCCGGCACCGACCACATGGTGCGCCCGCAGGATCCATCATCCGGCAGCCACCACCCAGATCCGTAGCCGTCCCCGTTCCCCTGCCCTTCCCGTCGGCCTCCCGGAGCACCCGGCACCGACCACCGCGTTCACCCGGCGCCGTCGGCCGGCGACAGCACCCGCCGCAGCCTTCCCGGTGGCTGCGACCGCTCGCGCCACTCCCGTGGGTATCCGACGGAGACCTCCTCGAAGCGGACGCCGTCGTGCCAGGTCGTCCGGGGGATGTGCAGATGGCCGTAGACCATGGTCTCCACGCGGAAGCGGCGGTGCCAGCCGGCGGTCAGCCCGGTGCCGCACCACATGGCGAACTCCGGGTGCCACAGGACGTCGCAGGGGTGCCGGTCCAGGGGGTAGTGGTTGACGAGGACGGTGGGCAGGTCGTCCGGGAGGGCGGCGAGCCGGCGTTCGGTCTCGGCGACCCGGGCCCGGCACCAGGCCTCCCGGGACGGGTAGGGGTCGGGATGCAGGAGGTACTCGTCGTTGCAGACGATGCCGGTGCCGTGCGCGTAGGCCAGTCCCTCGTCCTTGGTGGCACAGCCGGCCGGCAGGAACGAGTAGTCGTACAGGAAGAAGAGCGGTGCGACGGCCACGGGTCCGCCGGGGCCGTCCCAGACGGGGTAGGGGTCCTCAGGGGTCGTGACGCCCAGGTCGCGGCACATCTCGACGAGGTGCTCGTAGCGGGCGACACCGCGCAGCCCGACGGGGTCCTTCGGATGGGTCCACAGTTCGTGGTTGCCCGGCACCCAGATCACCTTGGCGAACCGGCTCGCCAGGGTCTTCAGCGCCCAGCGGATGTCGGCGGCGATCTCCGAGACGTCGCCGGCGACGAGCAGCCAGTCGCCGTCGGACCCGGGGCGCATCGCCTCGACCAGGGCCCGGTTCTCCGGGTATCCGACGTGCAGGTCGCTGATGGCCAGCAGCTGCCCGGCACCCTCGGCCGTCGACGTCACCTCTCGCCCCCTCCGCGCCCTGTACCGCTTCCGGACCAGACCAACGGGACCATATTCAGGGCGCCCGGACAAGGCGGCTTGCGCGGCCGTGCGCAGGTCCGGCGCCGCGCGGGCCGGCCCGGCCGGGCGGGAGCGGCCGATCCGTAACACGCGCGTTGCACGCGCAGCCCCGGGAAAGCCGTATGATCGCCCCACCACCACCGCTACGAAATTCCCTTCACAGGGGCGGTTTGGTGACCCTCCATCTCCCCTGCCCGGGCACGGGCTGCTCAGCCCTGCCCGCGAACCGTGAAAGGACGGCTTGCATGGTCTCTCGCGTACGCGTCTGGCTCAACCGCACGTACGCGGAGAACGTGTTCTTCATGGATCAGCTGCGGCGAAATCCGAGCGATCGCGCGGTCGAGATCCATGCGACGCACGGTGACGCCGACTCGCCCGTGCTGGCCGCCGCCGACACCGCCGACCTGGAGCCGGAGGGCCTGTCCTCCGCCGCGTACGTCGAGTACGCGCTCGCCCAGTGCCGGCGCCGCGGCATCGACGTGTTCGTGCCCCGGCTGGAGCAGTCGGCGATCGTGGCGCACCGTGCGGAGTTCGAGGCGGTCGGCACGGCGCTGCTGGCGCCGCCGCCGGAGGCCGTGGCCGTCTTCGAGGACAAGGTGATCGCCTACGAGGCCGTGCAGGCGATCGGCGTGCCGGTGCCGCCGTGGTGGCGCGTCCGTGGGGTCGACGAACTCGTCGCCGCCGTCGAGGAGTTGGAGGCGGCCGGGCACAAGGCGTGCTTCAAGCCGGCGTCCGGTGCGGGCGGGGTGGGCTTCCGTGTGATCACGCGCACGCCCTTCGCGATGTCGCACCTGACCGGGTTCCCGAGCCCGTACGTACCCATGGACCTGGTCGTCTCCGCGCTCAAGGACAGCGACGAGCCGGTGGACTGGCTGGTGATGCCGCGGCTGGAGCAGCCGGAGGTGTCGGTGGACTGCCTGACCGGGCCGGACAACCGGGTACGGCTGGCCATCGGCCGTACGAAGAACGGCCGTCGGCGCGGGTTCACGCTCAACGAGCAGTGGCTGGAGCCGGCGCGGCGGATCGCGGAGGGGTTCGGTCTGCACTACCTGTCCAACATCCAGTTCCGGATGTTCGGTGACCGCCCGGTGCTGATGGACGTCAACACGCGGCCCGCGGGCGGGCTGCACCAGCTGTCGCTGTGCGGGGTCAACGCCCCTTGGGCAGCAGTGCAGTTGGCGCTCGGGGAGGACCCGGGCGAGATGGCGCCGCCGTTCCTGGGGCAGGACTACACGGTGGTGTCGGGGCCGCGGCCGCTGCGTGCCGTCTCCCTTCCGCAGCAGCGGGCCGAGGAGCCCGGGACGCTGCTGCCGGCGGTGCCCGCGCAGACGACGGAGCCGATCGAGGTCACACCGTCCGAGACGGTCGGCCGGGCCATCGCACCGGCCTAGGCCTTACCCGGACCACACCCCACCGGTCTGGACCAATCATGGCTCAGCATCTTGACACCGTGACTGGTCCAGACCAACTTGGTTGCGCACACCCCTGCTCTTCTCTCTGCACTCCCGAACACCCCCATTCCTCCAGGGAGATCGCGTGCGCAACACACTCAGACGTTCCAGACACCGGCTCCTCGCCCTGGTCGGCTCCGCCGCTCTCGCGCTCGCCGGAGCCATCGCCCTGCCGGGCACGGCCCAGGCGGCCAACATCCTGACCAACCCCGGCTTCGAGTCCGGCAGCCTGTCCCCCTGGACCTGCACCGGGAACCTCGGCTCGGTCGTCTCCTCACCCGTGCACGGCGGCTCCAAGGCGCTGCAGGGCGCGGTGACCGACAGCGACAACGCGCAGTGCACCCAGACCGTGTCGGTGCAGCCGAACACCACGTACTCGCTCAGCGGCTGGGTGCGCGGCTCCTACGTCTACCTGGGCGTCAACGGCGGTGCGTCGACCTGGACCACCTCACCGTCGGCGTACAGCCAGTTGAGCGTCTCGTTCACCACCGGCGCCTCGCAGACCAGCGCGCAGATCTACGTGCACGGCTGGTACGCGCAGGGAACCTACTACGCCGACGACATCAGCCTTGACGGCCCCGGCGGGGGCGGAGGCGGCGACACCCAGGCGCCCAGCACGCCCACCGGGCTGACCTCCACGGGCAAGACCTCGTCGAGCGTGTCGCTGAAGTGGAACGCCTCGACCGACAACGTCGGCGTCACGGCCTACGACATCTACAGCGGCTCCAACAACGTGCTCTCCGTCTCCGGCACGTCCGCGACGGTCAGCGGGCTCTCGCCCAGCACGGCCTACACCTTCACCGTCAAGGCGCGGGACGCGGCCGGGAACACCTCCGGCGCCTCCAACTCCGTGAGCGTGACGACCGACGCGGGCGGCGGGGGCGGGACCGGCTTCAAGCAGGCCGCGCCGTACCTGTACGAGGGCTGGGGCGATCCGCCGAACCCGTCGACGGTGATGAGCGCGACCGGCGTCAAGTGGTTCACGATGGCGTTCGTGCTGGACTCCGGCGGCTGCACGCCGGCCTGGGACGGCAGCCGGGCGCTGACCGGCGGCGTCGACCAGACCGCCATCAACCAGATCCGTTCCGCCGGCGGTGACATCGTGCCGTCGTTCGGCGGCTGGCAGGGCAGCAAGCTCGGCGCCAACTGCTCCTCCGCGAGCGCGCTCGCCGGGGCCATCCAGAAGGTGATCGACGCCTACGGTCTCAAGGCCGTCGACATGGACATCGAGAACACGGACGAGTTCGAGAACGAGGCCGTGCAGGCGAAGATCCTGACCGCGCTGAAGACGGTCAAGGCCAACAACCCCGGTCTGAAGACGATCGTCACCTTCGGGACGTCCACCACCGGGCCGACGTACTACGGCAACCGGCTCATCGAGCAGGCCCAGTCGCTCGGCGCGAACATCGACGTCTTCACCATCATGCCGTTCGACTTCGGCGGCGGCTCGGACATGTACGGCAACACCGTGAACGCGGCCGAGGGCCTGAAGGCGAAGCTGAAGTCGACGTTCGGCTGGGACGACGCGACCGCCTACGCGCACATCGGCATCTCCGGCATGAACGGCCTGTCCGACCAGCAGGAGAACACCACTCCGGCGATCTGGACCCAGATCAAGGACTGGTCCAACTCCCACCACATCGCGCGGCTCGCCTTCTGGTCGGTCAACCGCGACCGGCCGTGCCCGGGCGGCGGCGTGGTGAGCAACTGCTCCGGCATCAGCCAGAACAACTGGCAGTTCACCTCGATCACGGCCGGCTTCACCGGCTGAGCCGATCGTGTCAACGGCGTGGGGGTGTCCCGACCGGATACCCCCACGCCTTCGTCAACTCCGCCAGCCGAGGCGGCAGTTCGGTCTCGGCGGTAGCGGTCCGGGCGGGCTGGACGCGGCCCGACCTGATGGTCTTCGACCAGTCGCCGAGCTGGGGGCGGAAGGTACCGTGGTCCTTGCCGCCGTAGTCGAGCATCGCGGGCTCCCACTCGACGCCGAGGTAGCCGCACAGGGCGCGGGTCGCTCTCTCGGGGTCGGCGGTGAGGTCCTCGTACCGCAGGACGTGCGCGTCCAGGTTCCGCCGTGCCTCCTCCAGCTTCTCGGCGTAGCCGAGGACCTCGGCGCGGATGGCCCCGTGGTCGGGGTCGGTGCGGCGGTCGGTCAGGGAGGCGATGACGGCGGCGGGGTGGCGCAGCAGCAGGATGTAGCGGGCTCCGGGCCAACATCGGTGCAGGCGCGGCCAGATGAGGGTGTTGGGAGGGGTCTTGTCGACGATGACGTCCTTGCCGCTGCGGGTGAGTTCGAGGTGCAGCACCCGGTCCCACAGCAGGTGTTCGAGCTCGTCCTTGTCGAGTCGGAGTGCCTCCATCGCGTCCGCGGTGAACGCGCGGGAGAGGTGGACGTGCAGGGTGCGCAGGTGCATCTCGTGCGGGGCGCGGACGCGGCTGTGGCTGTTGAGCAGGACCCTGAGCAGGGTCGAGCCGGAGCGCACCGAGGACAGCACGAAGACCGGGGACTCCACCAGGCGCGGGGCGGGCGGCGCCGTGTAAGACGGTTCCGTGGCGCGCGGGGACGGGATGGCGTCGAGTGTCCGCCGCGGCGGGCTCACGGCCTGTGCCATCAGCCTCCCCCGCCGCCTCAGGCCCTTCCGTATCGCCGATATACGCCGGTCACGCACGCTGACACCTCTTTCTCGCCGTTGGTCCGCATCCCAAAGGGGGCGGGCGAACCCCAGGTGTCGCGCAGAAGAACGGCCCTGGTCGCAGACCTCCACGAGGCGTCTGCGACCAGGGCTTTTACCGCTTTCTTAAGATTCGATGGAAATCAGGACCGGCCCGACCCCCGGTACAGCTCCAGCTCTCCGTCCAGTTCGACGGCGAGCACGGTGGCGTACGGGTCGAGGTCGGCCGCCGACGGCGGGTCGATCCACAGCACGCCGACCGCCTCGTGCAGGCCGCCGACGACCCGGTGGCCGAGCTCGGTGCCGCTGCCGACCACCCTCACCCGACGCACCTCGGTGGCCAGCCCCCGTACCCCGATCTCGGCGCGCGGGACGTCGAAGAGGGTGAGGTAGAGGGTGCGGCGGTCGGCCGAGAGGGTGCTGGGCCCGTAGTGGTGCCCGGCGGGCAGGCCGCGCACCGTGCCGTGGACCGCCTCCGCGTGCCGGCGGATCCACTCCCCCAGCCCCTCCAGCCGCTCGACCTGCGGCCGCGGGATGGTGCCGTCCTCCATCGGGCCGACGTCGAGCAGCAGGTTGCCGCCCCCGCCGATCGTCTCGGTGAAGTAGCGGATCAGCTGCGAGAGCGACTTGTGGTTGTGGTCGTGGTGCTGGTACCCCCACGAGTCGTTGATCGTCAGGCACAGCTCCCAGGGGCCCTGCGGCGGCACGACGGGCGCGCCCTGTTCCGGCGTCGCGTAGTCGCCCTCGCCGAGCATGCGGGCGTTGAAGACGACGTCGGGGACGTACGACCGGACCAGCGCGGCCAGCTCGGGGATCCGCCACTGCTCCTCGCTGCGCTCCCACTCGCCGTCGAACCACATCAGGTCGGGACGGTAGCGGGAGGCCAGCTCGCGGACCTGGCCGTCCCGGTAGGCGATGAAGCGCTCCCAGGCCGCCAGGTCCTCGTCCTCGGCCGCCACTTCGGAGTAGCGGTTGTCCTCCTGCTCCGGCGGGCGGCCCGGCTTGCGCGTGGAGGCGTAGTCGGGGTGGTTCCAGTCGGAGTGGGAGTAGTAGAGCCCGACCTTGAGGCCCTTGTCGCGCAGGGCCTCGGCGTAGGGGCCGAGGTAGTCCTTTCCGAGGTGGAGGTCGCCGTACGCGGTGTCCCACAGGGCCACGCCGTCGTGGTGACGGCTCGTCAGCACCGCGTACCGCGCCCCGGCGCGGGCGAACAGGTCCGCCCACGCCTTCGGGTCGTAGCGAGCGCCCTTGAACCGCTCCAGCTGGGACATGTACCGCTCGTGCGGCACGACGTCGTCGTAGAACGACCAGGATTCCTGGACGCCGTCAACGGCGTAGATGCCCCAGTGCACGAAGATGCCCAACTTGGCGTCGGTGAACCACGGTTGCATCGCCATGGGTCAGCCCCGCCGCAGCCGGAGCGTCAGGATCTGGAAGGGGCGCAGGGAGACCCGGATGCCACCGTCGACGACCTCCGCGTCCTCCAGGGGGCGCTCCAGCAGGTCGGTCACCTGGGCGCCGGCCGGCGGGAAGCCGGTGCGCAGGACGCCGGTCGCGCGGCCGCCGCGGGACTCGTAGAGCCGGACGACGACGTCACCGGACTCGTCGTCGGCCAGCTTCACGGCCTCGACGGTGACGCCCTCGCCGTCGACCGAGACCACCGGTTCCGGCACGCCCGCCGAATCGGCCACCCGCAGCGGCAGGTTGAGGGCGTAGCCCTCGGCCACCGCGTCCTCGATGCTCGCGCCGGGCAGCAGGGAGTAGGTGAGACGGTGGCGGCCCTGGTCGGCGCCCGGGTCCGGGATGCGCGGGGCGCGGACCAGGCTGAGGCGGACCGTGGTCGTCGTACCGCCGTCCTCGCGGACCGTGCGGGAGACGTCGTGGCCGTAGGTGGAGTCGTTGATGACGGCGACGCCGTAGCCGGGTTCGGCGATGTGCACCCAGCGGTGGCCGGAGACCTCGAAACGGGCCGCCTCCCAGCTGGTGTTGGTGTGGGTGGGCCGCTGGATGTGGCCGAACTGGATCTCGGCGGAGGAGTGCGGGGCGCGGATGTCGACCGGGAAGCCGGCCTTGAGGAACTTCTCCGCCTCGTGCCAGTCGATGTCCGTCTCGAAGTCGATCCGGGGGCTGCCGGCGCGCAGCGTGATCGTCTGGACGATCTTCGAACCCTTGCCGAAGGAGCGCGTGACGCGGATCGAGCCGAGCAGCGGGTCGTCGTCGACGATCTCCACGGAGTCGGCGTCGAGCAGGTCCGTGTAGCGGTTCCTGTAGTGCTTGTCGACGTCCCAGGCGTCCCAGTAGTTGGGGAGGTCGGTGTGCAGGCGCAGCAGGTTGCCCGCCTCGGCGAGGACCTCGCGGCCGCCGGCGCGCAGGTCGCGGACGGAGGCCAGGGTGCCGTCCTCGGCGACCTCGACCCGGACCAGGCCGTTGTCGAGGACCCGGCCCTCGACCGTGACCGGGGCCGGGGGTTCGGCCGCCGCGACCGGCGCGCTGCCGTTGGCCGGCACCTCGACGAACGTCGGGAAGCCGGTCGCCGTACGGATGACCTCGGCGCGGTCGAAGGGGCTGGTGTTGAACACCCGGGTGCCGCCCTCTCCCAGCGCGGCGACGGCCTCGGCGGTCAGCGCCTCCAACTCCTCGGCCACGCGCGCGTATTCGGCCTCCGCCTCGCGGTGCACCCAGGCGATGGACGAGCCCGGCAGGATGTCGTGGAACTGGTGCAGCAGGACCGTCTTCCACAGCCGGTCCAGCTTCTGGTACGGGTAGGCGTAGCCCGGTGCGTGCAGCGCGGCGGTGGTCGCCCACAACTCGGCCTCGCGGAGCTTGTGTTCACTGCGCCGGTTGCCCTGCTTGGTGCGGGCCTGCGAGGTGTAGGTGGCGCGGTGCAGCTCCAGGTAGAGCTCGCCGACCCAGACCGGGGCGTCCGGGTACTCCTCGCGGGCCTTGGCGAAGAACTCGTCCGGGTGCTCGACGACGACCTTGGGCGAGCCCTCCAGGTCGGCCAGCCGGCGGGCCCGCTCCATGATCTCGCGGGTGGGGCCGCCACCGCCGTCGCCCCAGCCGAAGGGGGCCAGCGAGCGGGTGGCGTTGCCCTTCTCGGCGTAGTTGCGGACCGCGCGGGCCATCTCCTCGCCGCTGAAGCGGGCGTTGTAGGTGTCGACCGGCGGGAAGTGGGTGAAGATGCGGGTGCCGTCGATGCCCTCCCACCAGAAGGTGTGGTGGGGGAAGGTGTTGGTCTGGTTCCAGGAGATCTTCTGGGTGAGGAACCACTCGTTGCCGGCGAGCTTGGCGAGCTGCGGGTAGGCGGCGTTGTAGCCGAAGGAGTCGGGCAGCCAGACGCCCTTGGTCTCGATGCCGAAGTGCTCGATGAAGAACCGCTTGCCGTGGACGAGCTGGCGGGCGATCGCCTCGCCGCCGGGCAGGTTGCCGTCGGACTCCACCCACATGCCGCCGACCGGCGCCCACTGGCCCTTCTTCACCGACTCCTGGATGCGGGCCCACACGTGCGGGTAGTTGTCGCGCACCCACTCGTACTGCTGGGCCTGCGAGCAGGCGAAGACGAACTCCTCGTACTCGTCGGCCAGGGCGGTGACGTTGGAGAAGGTGCGGGAGGTCTTGCGCTTGGTCTCCCTGATGGGCCACAGCCAGGCGGAGTCGATGTGGGCGTGGCCGACGCCGGAGATGACGTGGGCGCTGGCGTTGGCGGGCTTGGACAGCACCGGCCGCAGGGCCTCGCGCACGGCGGCGGCCGAGCCGGCGACGTCGTCCAGGTCGAGCAGGTCCAGGGAGCGGTCGAGGGCGTGCAGGATCTCGTGCCGGCGCGGGTCGTGCTCGCCGAGCTCCACCATCAGCTCGCGCAGCACCTGCAGGTCGAGGTCGAGGTGGAAGACCTCCTCGTCGAGGACGGCGAGGTCGGCCCGCTGGAAGGTGTACAGCGGCTTGTCGCCGGCCGTGCGGACGTCGCCCAGCGGGGTCGGCGCGGTGAAGTTGTTCGCGAGGATGTCGGGGTTGGAGGCGGCCTCGACCAGGTAGTCGATCCGCTCGCCGCCCTGTGCCGGGTTGGCGACGGGCACGTACTGGTTGAGCGGGTTGACCGCCTTCAGCGGGCGCCCGTCGGGCAGGTGGACCAGGGCCTCGGCCTGGTTGCCGGGCCAGTCGCCGACGAAGCCGAGGTCGATGACCGCCTCGACGCGCCGGCCGGCCCACTCGGCGGGCACCTGTCCGCTCATCCGGAACCAGGTCGTGCCCCACGGCGGGCCCCACGGGGTGTCCATGGCGAAGGGCGCGTAGCGCTGGGAGGCGGCCTCCTCGAAGGAGACGGGCTCGCCCGGCGCCTGCCAGGCCTCGACCGTCATCGGGACGGTGGCCGCGTAGAGCGCGGGCTTGATGCGCTGGGTGTGGAGGCGCTCGGCGCGCTCCTCGATCCGGCGGCGTTCGTCGTGCATCAGGAGTCTCCAGAAGGGCGGCGGAGGGAGTGGCTGAGGAGGACCTGGAAAGCGCTTTCCAGATGCCGGTCACCTAAGGTACGCGAGGCCAGGATGGACCGCGGTGTAGCCCTCGACCAGACGTCTGGCCACGTTCACGGAGTCGACGAGCGGGTGCAGCGCGAAGGCCTTGGCGGCCGTCGCGCGGGAACCGGACTCGGCGGCGGCCAGCACCTCGCGCTCGACGGCCTTGACCGCGCAGACCAGACCGGTGGCGTGGTCGGGCAGCGGGTCGACGGCGACCGGGTGGGCGCCGTTGGCGTCGACCAGGCAGGGCACCTCGATGACCGCCTCGGAGTCGAGCACCGAGAGGGTGGTGCGGTTGCGGACGTTGAGGATCAGCGTGGTGCGCTCGTCGCGGGCGATGGCCCGCATCAGGGCGAGGGCGACCTTCTCGTAGCCGCCGGAGAGGTCGTCGGCGTCGCGTTCGCCGGCGCCGGCCGTCTCCCGGTTCTCGGCCATGTACGTCGCCTCGCGCTCGGCGCGGGTGCGGTCCCAGATCTCCAGGGCGGAGCCGTCCGAACGCCCGACCTGCTCGTAGAAGCCGGCCTGCTGGTCGCGCAGGAAGGCGCCGCGGGTGCGCTCGGCCTGCTGGTAGGCGCGCACGGCCTCGCGGTTGAAGTAGTAGTAGTGCAGGTATTCGTTGGGGATCGCGCCGAGGGACCGCAGCCAGTCGGTGCCGAAGAGCTTGCCCTCCTCGAAGGAGCCGAGCAGGTCGGGGTCGGCGAGCAGCCGCGGGAGCTCGTCACGGCCGGCGACGTGCAGGCCGCGCACCCAGCCGAGGTGGTTGAGTCCGACGTAGTCGATCCAGGCCTCCTTCGGGTTCGCGCCGAGCACCCGGGCGATACGGCGGCCGAGGCCGACCGGCGAGTCGCAGATGCCGATGACGCGGTCGCCGAGGTGGCGGGACATGGCCTCGGTGACCAGGCCGGCGGGGTTGGTGAAGTTGATGACCCAGGCGTCGGGGGCCAGCCGGGCCACCCGGCGCGCGATCTCGACGGCGACGGGGACGGTCCGCAGGCCGTAGGCGATGCCGCCCGCGCCGACCGTCTCCTGTCCGAGGACGCCCTCGGCGAGGGCCACCCGCTCGTCGTCCGCCCGTCCCTGCAGGCCGCCGACGCGGATCGCCGAGAACACGAAGTCGGCGCCACGCAGGGCCTCGTCGAGGTCGGTGGTGGCGGTCACCGTGGGCGCGTCCGCGACCCGGGCGGCCTGCTCGGCGAGGACCCGGGTCACCGCGGACAGCCGGCCGGCGTCCAGGTCGTGCAGCACGACCTCGCTGACCCTGCCCTCGCCGCGGTCGCCCAGGAGGGCGCCGTACACGAGCGGCACACGGAACCCGCCGCCGCCCAGAATCGTCAGCTTCACTCTCGCACCTTTCCTGCCACGACCACCTCGACGCCCGCCTCCTCCAGGGAGGAGCGGGTCACCGGGTCGGCCGGGGCGTTCGTGACCACGACGTCCAGGTCCTCGGGACCACAGACCTTCGCCATCCCCGTACCCGGGAACTTGGCGGTGTCCGCGAGCAGGACGACCTTGTCGCTGGCCTTGATCATGGCCCGCTTCACCGGCACCTCGACGACGGTCGTGTCCATCACCTGCCCACCCGGGCGCACTCCACTGGTGCCGAGGAAGAGCCAGTCCGCGTGCAGCTGGCGCAGGTTGTCCTCGGTGAGGAAGCCGACCAGGGAGCGGTACTCGCGGCGGAGCATGCCGCCGAGCAGGACCAGCTCGATGCCCTCGTCGTCGGCGAGTTCCTCGTAGACGACCAGGTTGCTGGTGATCACCGTCAGCCGGCGGCCGTGCAGCCGGCGGGCGAGCCGGTAGGCCGTGGTGCCGATGTCGAGCAGGACGGACTGGCCGTCCCGCACCATCGCCGCGGCCCGCTCGGCTATCGCGTCCTTCTCGGCCACGCGGACCTCGGCGACCTCGGCGAAGGGCTGGTCGCCCTCCTCCACGACGGCGCCGCCGTGCACACGGGTGAGCAGCCCGTCCTCCTCGAGCTTGACCAGGTCGCGCCTGACCGTGGCGGGGCTCACACCCAGCTGCTCGGAGAGATCGGTCACGGACGCGGGGCCGCCGGAGCGCAGGGCCCGCAGGATGAGTTGGTGTCGTCGTTCTGCCAGCACGGCGTGCACACTACTCGTCATCTTCAATCAAATCCATGCTCACTTCTGCTCGGGTATTGACCAATCTCGTGGATCAGCGCACGATTCCCGTCATCGAAATTGACGGGTTTTGACGAGAGGCGCTCCCGTGGACGACGACAGGCCCGATGTGCTGCTGACCGGGCTGCTCTTCTACGACCTCGTCCTCACGGGGCTCGGGAAGCCGCCCACGCCGGGCGAGGAGATCTGGACGGCCGGCATGGGCTGCGGCCCCGGCGGCATCGCCAACCTCGCGGTGGCCGCGTCCCGGTTCGGCCTGCGCACCTCGCTGGCCACGGTCTTCGGCGACGACTTCTACGGCGAGTACTGCCGGGACGTCCTGTGCGACCAGGAGGACATCGACCTCTCGCTCTCCCGGACCGCGGACGGCTGGCCCACCCCCGTCACCGTCTCGCTCGCCGCCGGCGACGACCGGGCGCTCGTCACCCACGGCCAGGAACCCCCGTACTCGCAGGACGCGCTGATGGGCGACCCGCCCGAGGCCCGCACGGCCCTCGTGCACATCGAGGCCGAACCGCGCGAGTGGCTCGCCAGGGCCGCCGCCAACGGCACCCACATCTACGCCGACGTCGGCTGGGACCCCACCCAGGAATGGTCCACCGACCTACTGGACCAGCTCAAGCTGTGCCACGCCTTCCTCCCCAACGAGACCGAGGCAATGGCCTACACCCGCACCGACAGCGCGGTCGCGGCCCTCGGCACGCTCGCCGAACTCGTGCCCGTGGCCGTGGTCACCCGGGGCGGGACCGGCGCGGTCGCCGTCGACCAGACCACCGGCGAGTACGCGGACGTACCGGCCCTCGCGGTCGACGTGCTGGACGCGACGGGCGCCGGTGACGTCTTCGGCGCGAGTTTCGTCGCGGCCTCGCTCGGCGGCTGGCCGCTCGAGGAACGGCTGCGGTTCGCCGTCCTCGCGGCCGGGCTCTCCGTCCGGCGGCACGGCGGCGCCCTCGCCGCCCCCGGCTGGTACGGCGTCGACCGCTGGTGGCGGTCACTGACCGACCCCGGCCTGCGGCACGCCTACGGCTTCCTGGCCGACCGTGTTCCGGCGGACCCCGGCCCGCCCGTGCAGTACGCCCCCGTCACCCCGCCGGCCCCCGCGGCCCCCGGCCCACGCACTCCCGAACGGCGGCACTGACCCTCCCTCTCCTCCCCTCCCCTCTCCACGTCGAACAGCAACAACAGGAGTGACCCGTGGACCTTTCTCGCAGAGGCTTCCTCCAGGCCGCCGCGCTCACCGCGGCCGCGTCCGGCCTGACCGTCGCATGCGGCGGCGGCTCCGGTTCGGGCGGCACCAAGAACGGCAAGAACCTCACCTTGTGGTACTGGGGTGGCGCACTCAGCGACAAGGTGGTCGCGGAGGCGAAGACGCACTTCGGCGGCCAGGTCAAGCTGACCACCGCGTCCATCGGCGGTGACTTCAAGCAGAAGCTCACGACCACCCTCGCGGCGGGCACCTCCGTGCCCGACATCACCGGCATCAAGGGCGAGGACATGGCGTCCTTCCTGCCCAACGCCGCCCGCTTCCTGGACCTGAACGACCTGGGCTTCAAGAAGATCTCGTCCCAGTACCTGGGCTGGAAGACCAAGCTCGCCCAGACCGAGGACGGCAAGCAGATCGGCTTCCCGATCGACATCGGCCCCACCGCGCTCTTCTATCGCGCCGACCTGTTCGAGAAGGCCGGGCTGCCCACCGACCCCGACAAGGTCGCCGCCGAGGCGAAGACCTGGGACGACTACTTCGCGCTCGGCACCCACCTGAAGAAGAAGGTGCCCGGCACCTACCTGGTCAACAACCTCGGCGCGGTGTTCAACATGACCGTCGGCCAGGGCACCCAGCGGTTCATCGACAAGGACAACCACTTCATAGGCGACCAGGACCACATACGCGCCGCCTGGACCACCGCGATCCGCCCCTACACGCTCGGCCTCGACGCCAAGATCAACGACAACAGCTGGAACGCCGCCATCGGCAAGAGCCTGACCACCGAACTCGGCGCCGCCTGGCACGCGCTGGACATCGAGCAGGCGGCCCCGGGCACCAAGGGCAAGTGGCGGGTGTGCGCGATGCCCGGCGGTCCGGCCAACCAGGGCGGCTCCTATCTGGCCCTGCCCAGGCAGTGCCGCAACCCCGAAGAGGCCTTCAAGATCATCAGCTGGATCCTGAGCCCGACCAACGACGCCCGCGGTTTCACCGACGCCGCCATCTTCCCCGCCGCCCCGGCCGCGTACTCCATGCCGGCCATGACGGGCCCCGACGCCTTCTTCGGCGGGCAGAAGATCATCGAGGTCTTCGGGCCGGCCGCCAAGGCCATCCCCGACAGCTACGAGGCGCCCGCCGACGCCGCCGTCATGGCCCCGTACATGACGGAGCTGACCAACATCGAGTCCAAGGGCAAGAAGCCCGACGACGCCTGGAAGGACGCCGTCAGCCAGGCCAAGCAGATCGCCCGCCGGCAGGGGGTGAGCTGAGGTGTCGTCCCCTCCGGTCACCGGCCCCGCCGAGGCGCCCCAGCACCTCGGCGGGCCGGTCCCGGCCCGCTTCCGCCCGCGGCGCACCCCGCCGGCGGGTTCTGTGCGGCCCAGGCGTCGCGGGCTGCTGTCGTACTGGCGGCAGTACCTGGCGATCTCGCCCTTCTATCTGATCTTCCTGGCCTTCTCCTTCGTCCCGGTCTTCTACTCGCTGTACCTGGCCTTCCAGCGCTGGGACGGCCTGGGCGAGATGCAGTACGTCGGCGTGCAGCAGTTCAAGTTCCTGTGGTCGGACCCGGTCTTCTGGCTGTCGGTCCGCAACACCCTGGTGATCTGGGTCCTGTCCACCGTGCCCACGCTGTTCGGGGCGCTGGTGCTGGCGACCCTGCTGCACTCCGTGCGCCGCTTCAAGGGCTTCTACCGCATCGCCCTGTACGTACCGAACGTCACCTCGATCGTCGCCGTGTCGATCTTCTTCGGCGCGGTCTTCAGCAACAACTTCGGCCTGGTCAACGCGATCCTGGGGACGGTCGGCATCTCGCCCGTGCCGTGGCTGAGCAACCCGTGGCTGATCAAGGTGGTCATCGCCCTGCTGATGACCTGGATGTGGACCGGCTACAACATGATCATCTATCTGGCGGGACTGCAGGCCATCCCCGCGCAGATCTACGAGGCGGCCAAGCTGGACGGCGCCGGACCGATCCGCACCTTCTTCCAGATCACCATGCCGATCATGCGGCCCATCATCCTGTTCACGGTCGTCATCTCGACCATCAACGGACTGCAGAGCTTCAGCGAACCGCAGGTCCTGTTCGGCTCCAACGCAGCCAACCCCAACCTCGGCGGCCCCGGACAGGCGGGCCTGACCACGCTGCTGTACTTCTACCAGTCGGCCTTCGTCAACAACGACTACGGCTACGGAGCGGCCATCGTGTGGGCCTTCTTCGTCCTCATCATGGTGCTGGTCGTCGTCAACTGGCGCATCGTGCAGCGCGGGAGGAAGTCATGACCGCGACGATCACCGGGCGCTCCCGGCGCCCCAGGGGCCTGACCGCCCACATCGTCCTGGTACTGGCCGTCCTGATCTCGGTCTTCCCCTTCGTGTGGACGATCGTCATGGCGACCAACACCACCCAGGACATCTACAAGAGCCCGCCGAAGATGACGCCCGGTTCGCATCTGCTGGAGAACGTCCGGCACGTGCTGGACACCATCGACTTCTTCGGGTCGATGGCCAACACGCTCGTCGTCGCGACCGTGACCACCGTGCTGGTGCTGTTCATCGACTCCCTGGCGGCCTTCACCTTCGCCAAGTTCGACTTCCCCGGACGCAGGGTGCTGTTCGCCACGCTGCTGGGGTTCATGATGCTGCCGCTGCAGCTGGCGGTCCTGCCGCAGTTCATCCTCATGGGCCACATCGGCTGGGTCGGCACCCTCAAGGCCCTGGTGCTGCCCTCCCTCGCCAACGCCTTCGGCATCTTCTGGCTGCGCCAGTACATCGAGAACGGCGTCCCGGACGAGCTCCTCGACGCGGCGCGCATCGACGGCGCCGGGTTCTTCCGCCAGTACTGGAGCATCGTGCTGCCGATGATCAGGCCGGCGCTGTCGTTCCTCGCGATCTACGCCTTCGTCAACGCCTGGAACGACTACATCTGGCCGCTGGTGGTGCTCACCGACCCCACCCACGTCACCCTCCAGGTGGCGCTCGCCCAGCTGCACGTCGGCCACACCACCGACTACAGCATGGTCATGGCCGGCGTACTGCTCGCGGCCGTCCCGCTGGTCCTGGTCTTCACCGTCTTCGCCCGCGGCTTCATCGCGGGCGCCACCGAAGGAGCCGTACAGGGAAGCTGACCGCCGGTCGGTCGGCGCGGTACGGCAGGCACGAGCAGTGAGGAGGCGCCGCGATGACGGATGCCGGCACCGACGGCGGACGGACGGCACAGGCGACGGGACCTTCCGCGCGGCTGCCGTTCCCCCGCCGCCGCGCGAGCACCGGCAAGGTGCTGGTGGTGGGCATGGACGGACTGCGCTACGACCTGCTGGCCCGCCACCGGCCCTCGGCCGCGCCCGTGCTGCACGGCCTGATGGCCGCGGGCGCCCACGGCACCAGCCTGCTGCCGTACGGCGAGGCGGACGGACAGGCCGCGGACGGGCCGTCCACCAGCATGGCCTACACCGACTCCGGACCCGGGTGGTCGAGCGTGCTGACCGGCGTGTGGCCCGACCGTCACGGCGTGACGGGCAACGACTTCACCGGCGCCGACTTCACCCGCTACCCCGACTTCCTCAGCCGCGCCGTCGCCGCCCGGCCCGCCCTGCGCACCGCGGCCGCGGTGTCCTGGCCGGAACTGGTCCACCGCGGCGTCCTCGGCCCCGCCATCGGCCACCGGGTCCACCACGACGGCGAGTCGGACGGCTACGACACCGCGGACCGCCTGGTCGCCCGCGCCGCCGCCCGCTGGCTCACCGAGGAGGACCCGGACGCCGTGTTCGTGTACTTCGGCGCCACCGACGAGGCCGCCCACCGCACCGGCCCGTTCAGCACCGCCTACGAACGGGCCCTGCTCGCCCAGGACACCCATCTCGGCTGGCTGCTGGCGGCCGTGGAGGACCGGCGCCGCGACCCCGCCCGGGCGGACGAGCACTGGACGGTGCTCGTCACCACGGACCACGGACACCTCGACGCCGGCGGCCACGGCGGCGACACATCCGCCGAACGCGAGGTCTTCGTGATCCTCGCCGAGCCCGGCGCATCCCGCGGCACCCGCCTCGACACCCCCCGGCTGATCGACGTCGCCCCCACGGTCCTGGACCGGCTCGGCATCACCCCCGACCCGGCCTGGGGCCTGCAGGGCCGTGTCCTGCCCCGCCCCCGGCCGGGGCGGTCCACGCACGACCCGACATCACCCACGTCACCACCGACTCCGGAACGGTCATGACCGACGCATCTCCCGCGCCCCGCCCCGCCGACCCCCTGATCGCCCTCCGCCCCTGGGCGGCCCCCGAGGTGACCTCCTGGGGGCGCCTGCCCATGAACGCCGTCGACCGGCGCTCCGGAGCCCTCTCCCTGGACGGCGACTGGCGCTTCCAGCTGCTGCCCGCTCCGGACGCGCCGGTCGGCGGTGCGTGGTCGTCGTCGTACGTCCCCGGCGCCTGGACCCTGCAGGGCACGGACGACCTGCCGCAGTACACCAACGTCCGCATGCCGTTCCCCGACTTCCCGCCGCACTCCCCCGCCGCCGATCCGGCCGGGGTGTACGAGCGTGCGGTGGACGTACCCGGCGAGTGGGCCGGGCGGCGGATCGTGCTGCAGGTCGGGGCCGCCGAGAGCGTGCTGCTGGTACACGTCGACGGGCGGCCCGTCGGCATCTCCAAGGACTCCCACCTCGCCGCCGAGTTCGACCTCACGGACGTGGTGCGCCCCGGCGAGCGTTCGGTCGTCCGGCTGACCGTCGTGAAGTGGTCGGACGCCTCGCACATCGAGGACCAGGACCAGTGGTGGCACGGGGGCGTCACCCGGTCGGTGCTGCTCTACGCGACCGACCCGCTGCACCTCGCCGACGTGACCGTCCGGGCGCGGCGGGACGGCGAGCTGCGCATCGACTGCCTGGTGCGCGACGCGCGCGGCGCGCTGCCCGGCGGCTGGTACGTCAGCGCCGAACTGGACGGCCAACTCCTCACGCAGGACAGCGAGTTCGACCGGGTCAACGCCGAGGACGACCGGGTCTCCGACTTCCTCGGCGAGGCCCGCGTGCACGGATTCGTCCCCGACGTGCGCACCTGGAACGCCGAGACGCCCGAGCTGTACGTCCTCACCGTCCGCCTGCACCGCCCCGACGGCACGGTCGCCGACGCCTCCCGCCACCGGGTCGGCTTCCGCGACGTCGAGATCGTCGGCCGGGACCTGCTGGTCAACGGCGAGCGCGTGTACATCCGGGGCGTCAACCGGCACGACTTCCATCCACTGACCGGCCGGACGGTGTCGTACGAGGACATGCGCGCGGACCTGGTCCTGCTCAAGCGCTTCGGCTTCAACGCGATCCGCACCTCCCACTACCCCAACGCCCCGGCCCTGTACGACCTCGCCGACGAGCTCGGCTTCTACGTCGTCGACGAGGCGGACATCGAGTCCCACGACCACGCCCACGAGATCGCCGACGACCCCCGCTACCTGAACGCCTTCGTCGACCGCGTCTCGCGCATGGTGCTGCGCGACAAGAACCACCCGTCGGTCATCGTCTGGTCGCTGGGCAACGAGTCCGACTACGGTGCCAACCACGACGCCGCGGCCGGCTGGGTACGGCGGCACGACCCGACCCGGCCCCTCCAGTACGAGGGCGCGGCCAAGCTCGACTGGGCGGCCACGGACGACTGCTCCGACATCGCCTGCCCGATGTACGCCCCGCTGGAGGACTGCGTCGCCCACGCCCGGTCGGGCCGGCAGACCAGGCCGCTCATCCAGTGCGAGTACTCCCACGCCATGGGCAACAGCAACGGCACGCTCGCGGACCATTGGGCGGCCATCGAGTCCACGCCGGGTCTTCAGGGCGGGTTCATCTGGGAGTTCTGGGACCACGGCATCCTCCAGCGTGTGAACGACGGCAGACCGGTCGGGCGTGGGGGCGCCGGGCTCTATGACAACGGTGTCGCCGCGCCGGGCCATCGCTGGGCGTACGGCGGCGACTTCGGCGAGACGATCCATGACGGCGCCTTCATCGCGGACGGGGTCGTCTTCCCCGACCGCACCCCGAAGCCCGCGCTGTACGAGCACCGCGAGATCGCCGCGCCGGTGCGAATCGAGTGCTTCCGGCACGAGGGCGTCGTCCTCGGCAACCACCAGCACTTCCGGGGCCTGGACTGGCTGGCCGGCGAGTGGGAGCTGTCCCTCGCCGACGGCCGGACGCTGACCGCGCCCGCGGAACTTCCCGCCCTCAGGCCCGGCGAGACGGCCGCCGTGCCGCTGCCCTTCGAACTGCCCCGCGACGGCGGCGAGGCCTGGCTGACGCTGCGGGTGACGACCGCCGAGGACCAGCCGTGGGCGCCGCGCGGCACCGAGGTGTGCGTGCCGCAGGTGCGTCTGCGCGGGCCCGCCGTCACCGAGGACACCGTCGTGGACGGGTCCGTCGAGGTCGACGGCGAGGGCCTGCTCGTCCACCCGTCGCTGACGGCCGCACCGACGCTGTCGCTGTGGCGGGCGCCCACCGACAACGACGAGCTGGGCGGCATGGCTCCGCGCTGGCGGACGTGGGGGCTGGACTCGCTCGTCCGCAAGGTGGTGTCGGTGCGGACGGACGGCGGCCGGGTGACCGTGGACGCCGAGTACGCGGGCACGGTCGGCGTGGTGCGGCACCGGCAGGCGTTCACGCGGGTCGAGGGCGGCATCCGGATCGACGAGGAGGCGGAGCTGCCCGAGGAGTTCGACGACGTGGCGCGCGTCGGCACGGTCTTCGAGACGGCGCCGGGACCGGACCTGCTGGAGTGGTTCGGGCAGGGGCCCTGGGAGTCGTACCCCGACCGGAGCGCGGGAGCGCCCGTCGGCCATCACTCGCTGCCCGTCGAGGCGACGTTCACCCCCTATCTCCGTCCGCAGGAGAGCGGCGGCAGGCACGGTGTACGACGGTTCACGCTGTCGGCGCCGGACGCCACCGGCCTCGCGGTCGTGCTGGACGAACCGCGGCAGGTCTCCGTCACCCGGTACCGGGCCGAGGACCTGACCGCGGCACGGCACCACGACGAACTGGTGCCGCGTCCGGGCTGTGTCGTGCACATCGACGCGGCGCACCGGGGCCTGGGCACGGCCTCGTGCGGCCCCGACACCTTTGCCTCCTACCGCGTCGCGGCGGGCGTCCACCGCTGGAGCTGGACGCTGCGCGTGCTGTAACCCCCGCCTTTCTGTCCCATGTCACATGTGACATGTCACATCTCACGGAGCACACGTGTGCACTTCGCATGACCACCCCCAGGGCGAGGCCGCGCAGGCCGCCGCCGGAAGACGCAGTCTGCTCAGGGCCACCGCGCTGCTGGGCGCCGCCGCGGCGGCGGGCCTCGCCCTGCCGGCCGGCGCCGAGGCGGCTCCCGCTAGCGCGAGCGCCTGGCGTCCCGATCCCGAGTCCCGCCGCTTCACGCTCGCCGTGATGCCGGACACCCAGTACCTCTTCGACGGGCCCAGCATCGACAAGGCCCCGGTGGAGGCCTCCCTGCGGTATCTGCTGGAGCAGGGCGGCGAATCCGGCGAGAACATCGTCTTCCTCTCCCATCTGGGCGACCTCACGCAGAACGGCGCGCAGGCCGAATTCGCCGCGATCGGCGAGGCGTTCGGGCTGCTGGACCGGCGGGGCGCGGGCTACAGCGTCCTGGCGGGCAACCACGACGTGAAGTCCTCGTCGGACGACCAGCGAGGTCCGACGCCGTACCTGGACGCGTTCGGGCCGCGGCGCTTCAAGGGCAGACCCACCTTCGGCGGGGCCTCCGCGGACGGCTACAACACCTACCACCTGTTCCGGGCGGCGGGCCGCGAGTGGATGGTGCTCGCGCTGGACTGGCGGCTGTCGGAGAAGGGCTACGCCTGGGCGAAGGACGTACTCGCCGCCCACCCGAGGACGCCGGTCATCCTCACCACGCACGAACTCGTCGTCGAGGACGGCCGGTTGTCGGACTACGGGCAGCAGATGTGGGACCGGCTGATCGAGGACCACGACCAGATCTTCCTCACCCTCAACGGCCACTACTGGCCGGCGGCCCGCGCGACCCGCAGGAACGCGGCCGGCCACGACGTGCACCTGCACCTCACCAACTACCAGAACCGCTACTTCGGCGGCGCGGCGATGATCCGCCTGTACCGCTTCGACCTGGACCGCGACGTCATCGACGTGGAGACGGTCTCCCCGTGGATCCTCGGCCGGGCCGGGAAGGGCCTGAACGAGCTGGAGCGGCAGGAGGTCGAGCTGAGCGGCGACGCCGACCGCTTCTCGGTGGAGATCGACTTCGCCGACCGGTTCTCCGGCTTCGACCCCGTACCGGCCCGTGCGGCGCGGTCGGTGTCGAGGATGCTGATCCCGGGCACGGTCGCCTACTGGCGGTTCGACTCGCCCGTCTCCGGCACCGTCCGCGACCTGTCGGGACGCGGCAACGACCTCGCCACCGTCACCGTGGGCGGCGGTTCGCTCGGCTGGTCGGCCGACCACCATCCCGACCAACCCGGCCACGGCAGCCTGGAGTTCCAGGGATACAAGTCGCCGCTGAAGGGCGCGTACCTGCGGACGGTCGACGCAGCGCCGCTCAACTCGGCGACATTCGAGGGCGGTTACACCATCGAGGCGTTCTACCGCCTGCCCGCCGACTGGGATCCGGACCATCACGCCTGGTCCGGCATCGTCGGCCGCACCGGCACGGGCGGCGCGGCCGGCAAGACGGGCGACGACCCCGACGAGCCGCTCGCCACCCTGTCCCTGTCCAACGACCGTGAACCGCAGTGGGCGATGCGCCCGCTCAACCAGCAGGGCATCGCCACCAACTGGGGCCAGGAGACACCGCTGGAGACCTGGTGGCACCTGGCGGTCGTCAACGACGGCAGGCACACCACGCTGTACGTCGAGGGCTGCCCGGTCGTCCGCAACCCCAAGGCCCCCGCGGTCGGCATCGCCTCGGTCGGACTGCCGTGGCTGCTGGGCGGCTACGAGTACGCCGGGAAGATCGACCAGATCCTGCACGGCCGCCTCGGCGACGTCCGCATCGTGTCGCGGGCGCTGCCCGTCACCTCCTTCATGAACCACTGAACGCACAGGGACCGAAGATGACCGAGCAGCAGCTGCCCGCCTGGGCCGACCCGTCCGTCTCCCCCGCCCGCCTCGACGCCCAGGGGGTGTCCCGACGCGGACTCCTGCGCCGCGCGGGCCTGTTCGGCGCCGCGTTCGCCCTCGGGTCGGCGGCGGCGCCCGCACTCGCCTCCCCGCGAGGGGGCTTCGGCGGCGAGGACCCCCGCCTCGCCTACCTCGTCGGCGACCACCATGTGCACTCCGTCTACAGCCACGACGCGAAGTACACGTTCTCCCAGCAGGCGCGGGCCGCGGCGAAGTACGGCCTGGACTGGATGGTGTTCAACGAGCACTCCAACTTCGGGCACGCCTACCACGGCGCGAAGCTGGAGCACGCCGAGATCCTCAAGGCCCGCGCGGAGAACCCCCGTCAGCTGATCTTCCAGGGCCTGGAGTGGTACATCCCGGCGGCCGAGCACTGCACGGTGTTCGCGGCACCGGGCCCCCACGAGACCGACCTGCTCACCCAGTTCGAGCTGGCCTACGACGGCAAGCTCCTGGGATACACCGAGGGCTCCGCCGGCGCCGCGGACACCGCCCGCAACGAGGCCCACGCCGTCAAGGCGATCAAGTGGCTGGCGGAGCAGCGTCGTTCAGGTTATGTCGACGACGTCCTCGTCCTCGCCAACCACCCGCTGCGCCTGGGAATCGACTCCCCGCACGAGATGCGCGCCTGGCGGGACGCGGCCCCCGAGATCATGGTCGGTATGGAGGGCGCGCCCGGCGCCCAGGGCGCGGCCATACCCGGCTGGCGCGGCAGCACCTCCATCCGCGGCGAGTACGAGAACAAGCCGACCGCACAGTCCTGGTCGGGCTACCCGGCCGACGCGTTCCTCACGTACGGCGGCTTCGACTGGGCGACGGCGACGGTCGGCGGCCTGTGGGACTCGATGCTGGCCGAGGGCCGCCTGTTCACGATCACCACCAACTCCGACAACCACCGCACGGTCTTCGACACCTGGAAGAACGGTGACTGGCCGGCCGGGCAGAACTTCGACAACACCGGCAAGCTGCCCGACCCGGTGAACACCGACACCCCGCAGCCCGGAAGCGACTTCTGGCCGGGCGAGTTCAGCCGCACCCACGTGGGCGTGACCCGCTACGGCTACCGCGCCGTGATGGCGGGCCTGCGCGCGGGCCGGGTCTGGCTGGACCACGGGCATCTGCTGGACGGGCTGGACGTCCGGCTGAAGCGGGACTGCGACGCGGGCCGGGGCGTCACACTCGGCGGCCGGCTCCGGGTCCGCAAGGGCGAGAGGATCACCCTGTACGTCACCGTCACCACGGCCTCCCGGCCCAACCCGCAGGGAATCCTGCCCGAGTTGGCGCACGTGGACGTCATCCGGGGCGCGGTGCGCGGCCCGGTGGACGACCGGGACACCTGGCGGGCGCCGGACACCAGGGTCGTACAGACGAGGGACGTCTCCGGCCGCAAGGGGACGTACACCCTGCGCGTCCCGCTGACCGCCGGCGACGAGTCCTTCTACGTGCGGCTGCGCGGCAGCGACGGCAACCGGCACGGCGCGGGCTACCTGGGCGCCGCCGTCGACCCGAACGGCCCGGTCCCGCACGAGCCCGGGAACGGCGACCCGTGGGCGGACACCTGGTTCTACTCGAACCCGATCTTCGTCGACGTGGCAGGTGACTGAGCCGCACTGATCCAAGACGTCGTACCGTGGGCCGCATGAACGGTGAGGAATCGTCCTTGCGGCCCCAGTCCCTGCTGCTGACGTTCCTGGGCGACCAGGTGCTCGGGCGGGACGTCTGCGTGTACTCCGGCAGCGTCATCGACGTCTTCGAGCGCGCCGGGATCGGCGAGCAGGCGACCCGCTCGACGCTGACCCGGATGGTCAAGCGCGGTCTGCTGCGACGCCAGCGCGAGGGGCGCCGGATGTACTTCGGACTGACCGAGCACTCCACGGCGGTCCTGCGGGACGGCGAGCACCGCATCTGGCAGGCCGGGGCCGTCAACCGCGACTGGGACGGCACCTGGACCCTCCTCGGCTTCTCCCTGCCGGAGTCCTGGCAGCGCCAGCGCCACGACCTGCGCTCCAAGCTCACCTGGAGCGGCTTCGGCCCCCTGTTCAGCGGCCTGTGGATCGCCCCCGGCGAGGTCGACGTCTCGGACCTGGTCTCCGAGCTCGGCCTCTCCGCCCACGTCAAGGTCTTCCGCACGCACGCCGACGCCGGCATGGACATCGGCGCGATGATCGAGGAGACGTGGGAGCTGGCGGAACTCGCGGCGCGCTACGCGGAGTTCGTACGACGCTGGCAGCCCTGGGAGACCGCCTCGCCCGAGGCCGAGGAGGCCCTCGTGCTGCGCCTGCGCCTGCAGGCCGAGTGGCTGCAGATCATCCGCCGCGACCCACGCCTGCCGGTGAAGCATCTGCCGGACGACTGGCCGGCGGAACAGGCCGAGAAGACGTTCCGCGCGGTCCACGATCGGCTGACGCCGCTCGCGCGGGACGCCGCGACACGCCTTCTCGACCTGGTGCCTGTGCGCCCGGATCAGACGTAGAACCGCGACAGACTCTGCAGCACCGCCGCCGGCTTCGCGCCGCCCTCGATCTCGATCGTGCCGTCGACGGTGATCTGTACGCCGCCCGGCACCTCTTCCACTTCCGCCAGGCGGCCGGCGAGCCGGATCCGCGATCCCACCTTCACCGGGGAGGGGAAACGGACCTTGTTGAGGCCGTAGTTGACCTTCGTGGTGACGCCCTGGACGTCCAGCAGTTCGGTGAACAGGGGGATGAACAGGGAGAGGGTGAGGTAGCCGTGGGCGATCGGGGCGCCGAAGGGGCCCTGGGCGGCGCGTTCGGGGTCGACGTGGATCCACTGGTGGTCGCCGGTGGCGTCGGCGAAGGTGTCGATGCGCTCCTGGGTGACCTCGATCCATTCGCTGGTGCCCAGGTCGCTGCCCGCGAGCTTCTTCAGTTCCTCGACGCCGTTGACGGTGACGCTCATGTAACTTTCCTTCACTGGGAGTTGATGCCGTAGCGCTTGCGCACGCGGGACTTGAGGAGTTTTCCGGAGGCGGTGCGCGGGAGTTCGTCCGCGAGGACCACCGACTTCGGGATCTTGTACTTGGCGAGGCGGCCGGCCAGTGAGGCCAGCACCTCGTCGGGGTCGATCGAGGCACCCTCGCGCGGCACGACGACCGCCCGCGGCACCTCGCCCCACTTGTCGTCCGGCACGCCGATGACCGCGCACTCGACGATGTCCGGGTGGGCGAGGAGCTGGTCCTCGATCTCGGCGGGATAGACGTTCTCTCCCCCGGAGATGATCATGTCCTTGATGCGGTCGACGATGAAGACGTACCCGTCCTCGTCGACCCGGGCCGCGTCCCCGCTGCGGAACCAGCCGTCCGCGAAGGAGGCGGCCGTCTCCTCGGGCAGCCCCCAGTAGCCGGGCATGACGTGCGGTCCGCGGACCACGACCTCGCCGGTCTCGTCGACGTCGACGGGGGTGAGGTCGGGCCGGACCACCCGGACGTCGCTGAAGAAGTGCGGGACGCCCGCCGAACCGGCTTTGCCGACCGCGTGTTCGGCGTCCAGGAACAGCGTGCCGGGCGACGCCTCCGTCATGCCGTAGCCCTGGAGGAAGGTGAGCCCGCGTTCCTGGTAGGCGGCGATCAGCGGGCTCGGCACCGGGGAGCCGCCGCAGGTCAGGATGCGCAGCGAGGAGAGGTCCGCGGACGGCCAGCGGGGGTGGCGGGCCACCTGCTCGAACATCGTCGGGACGCCGAACATGAAGGTGATCCGGTGTTCCTCGATCAGGTCGAAGGTGGCCTCCGGGTCGAAGGCCTCCACCAGTACGCAGGTGCCGCCCTTCAGCAGCACCGGCAGGGTCAGCATGTTCAGGCCGGCCGTGTGGAACAGCGGCGCGGAGACCAGGGCGCGTTCGTCGGCGATCAGGTCGGTGTCGACCAGGACGTTGAGCGCGTTCCAGGTGAGGTTGCCGTGCGTGAGCATGGCGCCCTTGGGGCGGCCGGTCGTCCCCGAGGTGTACATGATGATGCAGGTGTCGTCGGGGAGCACCGGCTGGTCGACCGGCTCGTACGGGGCTGCGGCCACCGCCTCCTCGTACTCCGCGCCCACCTCGATGTAGGTACGTACGTCCGTGTCGCCCGGCAGTCCGGCGACCAGGCCGGCGTGCGAGGGGCCGTAGACGAGTGCCTTGGCGCCGGAGTCGGCGAGCTGGAAGGCGATCTCCGGGCCGGCGAGGCGGGTGTTGAGCGGGACGAAGACCGCGCCGAGCGTGCCCGCCGCGAACAGGGTCTCCAGGTAGGCGGGATGGTTCGGGCCGAGGTAGGCGATGCGGTCGCCGCGGCGCACCCCGCGGGCGCGCAGGGCGTGGGCGAGGCGGGTGGTGCGCTCGTACAGCCGCGCGTACGTGAGCGAGGTGCCGCCGTGGATCAGGGCGGTGCGGTGCGGGGTCTTGCGGGCCCGGCGTGCGGGCCACGAGCCCAGTCCCTCGTTGCGCATCTACGGCCCCTTACGGCTTGGTGAGCCCGAGCAGGCGGGCGGCGTTCTCCTTCAGGATCCTCGGCCTCACCTCGTCCTTGATCGACAGCTTGCCGAAGTCGGCGAGCCAGCGGTCGGGGGTCAGGACGGGGAAGTCGGAGCCGAAGAGGACCTTGTCCTTCAGCAGCGTGTTCGCGTACTGCACGAGCTGCGGCGGGAAGTACTTCGGCGACCAGCCGGACAGGTCGATGTGCACGCCCGGCTTGTGCGTGGCGACGGCGAGGGCCTCGTCCTGCCAGGGGAAGGACGGGTGCGCCAGGATGATCTTCAGGTGTGGGAAGTCGGCGGCCACGTCGTCGACGTGGAGCGGGTTGGAGTACTTCAGGCGGATGCCGCCCCCGCCGGGGACGCCGGCGCCGATGCCGGTCTGGCCGGTGTGGAAGAGGGCGATGGTGCCCGTCTCCTCGATCACCTCGTACAGGTCGTACGCCACCGAGCGGTCGTTGGGGAAGAAGCCCTGGATGCTGGGGTGGAACTTGAAGCCCTTGACCCCGTACTCCTCGACCAGGCGGCGGGCCTGCTTCACGCCCGCCCTGCCGCGGAAGGGGTCGATGGAGGCGAAGGGGATGAGGACGTCCGCGTTGGCTGCGGCGGCCTCGGCGACCTCCTCGTTCGGGACGGGCGCGGTGCCGGTGGCGGACTCGGCGTCCACCGTGAAGATCACCGCGGCCATCTTCCGCTCGCGGTAGTACGCCGCCGTCTCCTCAAGGGTCGGCTTCCGCTTGCCCTCCACCTTGAAGTAGGCCGAGGAGGCGTCGTGCAGGTCGTCGTCCAGGGAGGAGTGGCCCTTGGAGGAGACCTCCGCGTGGGTGTGGACGTCGATCGCGACCAGGCCGTCGACGTTCATCGAGGGGGACATCACGCCTCCGGGAACTTGGGCGCGGGGATGCCGACCGACTGGAGTTCGGCGCCCACCGACGTCGGGAAGGCGTCGGCCAGCGTCTCGGGGGTCCAGCCGCCGTCGGCGTACGCCGTCCTGATCTCCTGCGGATGCGACCAGAGTGCCACCTTGTCGCCGCCGATGCCGATGGCCTGGCCGGTGATGGAGCGGGCGGCCTCGGAGGCGAGGAAGGGGACGAGGGCCGCGCAGTCCTCGGGGGTGCCGAAGCCCTCGCCCTTGCGGAGGAAGGCCGGGAGCGGCTCGCCGTTCCTCATGGCCTCGATGTACGGGGCGAAGGCGGGGATGGTCTCGGTCATGGCGGTGGCGGCGACCGGCACGATCGCGTTGACGGTGATGTTCGCCCGGCCCAGCTCCATCGACCAGGTGCGGGCCATGGCGGCGATGCCGGCCTTGGCGGCGGCGTAGTTCGTCTGCCCGAAGTTGCCGCGCTGGCCGGCCGGGGAGCCGACCAGGATCAGGGTGCCGCCCTCGCCCTGCTCGCGCATGCGGACGGCGGCGGCCCGGGCGCAGGTGAAGGTGCCCTTGAGGTGGGTGGTGACGACCGCGTCGAAGTCCTCGTCGGTCATCTTCCACAGCACCTTGTCGCGCAGGATGCCCGCGTTGGTGACCAGGACGTCCAGCCGGCCGAACTCCTCGACGGCCCGGTTCACCAGCCGTTCGGCGGCCTCGGTCGTGCCGACCGGGACGACCTCGGCGACGGCGGTGCCGCCGGCCTCGGCGATGGACTTCACGGCCGCCTCGGCCACGGCCTCGTCGACGTCGTTGACGACCACGGACGCGCCGTGGGCGGCCAGGGCGTGCGCGTAGGCGAGGCCGAGGCCCCGGCCGCTGCCGGTGACGACGGCGACCTTGCCGGTGAGATCGATGCTGGGCACGGGTGGGTCCCTTCACGAGCTGATGCGGGTGGTGCGGCCGTTCCACGCCGGCCGCGGCTCCGAGATCGAAGCTAAGAGCAATAATTGTTGACGTCAATAGTTGTTGGCGACCCACAGGTGCGACATGCTGGAATCATCACGACGCATCGAGCACCGGGAGCCCGCCATCACACGCCAGCACGTCACGAACCCGAGCCCCATCGACGCGGACGAGCCGTGGATGCGCGGACTGCACGCGGACACCGGTTACCTGCTGTACCGCCTGGGCCTGCGCTCGGGTCAGCTGTTCAACACGTTCCTGCAGGAGTCCGGGCTGCGTCTGCGCCACTACGCGGTGCTGCGCTTCCTGGCCGGTTCCGAAGGCGCCCTGCAGCGGGAGCTGAGCACCCGCCTCGGCTACGACCCGAGCGCGATCGTCGGCCTGGTGGACGACCTGGAGAAGCTCGGCTTCGCCGAGCGCCGCCCCTCTCCCGACGACCGGCGCAGCCGGATCGTGGTCCTCACCGCCGAGGGCCGCGCCTTTCTCCGGGACACCGACGAGGCGGGCCTGCGCGTGACGAACGACCTGCTGGGCCCGCTCGATCCGGCGGAGCGGGAGACGCTGCACACCCTGCTGCTGCGGATCGCGGAGGACGGACTCGGCTGAGATGTTGTGCAAGTTATTGACTGCCGACTCATAAGTGCCTAACTTCACCGGGGCCTCGTCCCGCACTCCCCCCACGGAAGGGACCCCCGTGAAGACCCGCACCTGCCTCGCCGTACTGACCCTCACCCTGAGCGCGGCCACCGCCCTGCCCGCCCGGGCGGTCACCGACACCCATCTCTCGGGCGAACTCCCCTCGGGCGCCGCGTACGTGATGGACGTGCCCGCCGCCTGGAACGGCACCGTGCTGCTCTACAGCCACGGCTACACCCCCGCCGGAGTCCCCAACCCGGCCCGGAACGCGCCCGGTTCGGGCACCCGGACCACACTGCTCGCCGAGGGCTACGCGCTCATCGGCTCCTCGTACGCCACCACGGGCTGGGCGGTGACGGACGCCGTGCCCGACCAACTGGCCACGCTGGACGTGTTCACCCGGAAGTTCGGACCGGCGCGGCGCACCCTCGCCTGGGGCACCTCCTACGGCGGCTTCGTCACGACGGCCCTCGCCGAGCGGCACGCCGACCGCTTCGACGGCTCGCTGTCGATGTGCGGGCTGGTCCAGGGCGGGGTGGCCAACTGGAACAGCACGCTGGACCCCGTCTTCGCGCTGCGCACGCTGCTCGCGCCCGGCGAGGACATCCCGCTCACCGGGTTCGCCGACCAGGCGTCCGCGGCCGCCGCCGCGAAGTCGCTCACCTCGAAGACCGCCGCGGCCCAGCAGACGCCCGCCGGGCGTGCCCGCATCGCCCTCGCCGCCGCCCTGCACAACATCCCCGGCTACAACGACCCCTCGCAGACCGAACCCGGCCCGACCGACTGGAACGCCCAGGAGGCCGGCCAGTACACGGCGGTCAACGGGCTGCTGCAACTGCCCGCCTTCAGCTGGCGGCAGGAGGCCGAGAGCCGGGCGGGCGGCAACATGTCCTGGAACACGGGTGTCGACTACACGTCGATGCTGGGCCGCTCCCCGCTGTACAAAGAGGTGACCGAGCTCTACAAGGAGGCGGGACTGTCCTTGCGCACCGACCTCGAGGCCCTCGACGACGCGCCCCGGATCTCCGCCGACCCCGCGGCCGTACGGTGGATGCGGCACACCAGCGTGTTCGGCGGCCGTCTCACCGACCCCCAGCTGGACATCCACACCACCGGCGACGCCCTGATCCCGGTGCAGGCGGAGAGCGCCTACCGGCGGGCGGCCACCGCGGCGGGCCGGGGACCCCTGCTCCGCCAGGCCTACGTCGACGGGCCCGGACACTGCGCCTTCACCGACGGCGAGATGCTCGGCGCCCTGCACACCCTGGAACACCGGCTGGACACCGGCCGCTGGGACGCCTCGGCGGGCACGCTCAACGCCCGTGCGGTGCAGGAGGACCCGGCGAGCGCACCGCGGTATGTGACATACCACCCGGCCGCCTACCCCCGCCCCTACGACCTCGCCCACCCGGGGGACGCCCGGCCATGACCCTGCGCTCCGCCCCCGACCGGCTGCTGTCCGTCCTCGCCGCGTTCGACCACGAACACCCGGCGCTGTCCCTGACGGACATCAGCCGGCGGGCCGGGCTGACCCTCACCACCGCACACCGGCTGGTGGCCGCGCTGACGGAGTGGGGCGCCCTGGAGCGGGACGCGTCCGGTGTCTACCACGTCGGGCTGCGGCTGTGGGAGGTAGCGGCCCTCGCCCCGCGCGGGCTGGCCCTGCGGCAGATCGCGCTGCCGTACCTGGAGGACCTGTACGAGGCCACGCACGAGAACGTGCAGCTGGCGGTGCGGGACGGGTCGGAGGTCGTCTACATCGAGTGGATCTCTGGGCGTTCGGCCGTCGGCGTGCACATCCGGGTGGGGGCGCGCTGGCCGCTGCACGCCACCGGCGTCGGGCTCGCGCTGCTGGCGCACGCGGGCCAGGAGGCGCAGGAGGAGTACTGCGCGGCCCCGCTCGCCCGCTTCACGCCGCACACCATCACCGATCCTGCGAAGCTGCGCCGGATGCTGGCCGAGGTGCGCCGCACGGGTGTCGCGGTGAGCTCCAGGCAGGTCACCGAGGACGCCCTGTCGGTGGCCGCCCCCGTGCGCGGGCCGGGCGGGGTGGTGGCCGCCGCGGTGTCCGTGGTGGTGCCGCAGGCCGACGCGCAGGTACCGGTGCTGGTACCCGCCGTGCGGCTCGCGGCCCGCGGGATATCGCGGGCACTGGGGTGGCGGCCGCCGAAGGAGCCGTAGGACGCCGACGGGGCCGCAGAACGCCGACGGGGCCGCAGACTGCCGACAGGGCCGCAGATCGTAGACGGAGCCGCAGACCCTCGAAGGGGCCGCAGGCCGCCGACAGGGCCGCAGACCATCGACGGGGCCGCACACCGTAGACGGGGCCGCAGACCGCCGACAGGGCCGCAGACCGCCGACAGGGCCGCAGACCGTAGACGGGGCCGCAGGCCGCCGACAGGGCCGCAGACCCTCGACGGGGCCGCACACCGTAGACGGGGCCGCAGACCGCCGACAGGGCCGCAGACCCTCGACGGGGCCGCACACCGTAGACGGGGCCGCAGACCGCCGACAGGGCCGCAGACCCTCGAAGGGGCCGCACACCGTAGACGGGGCCGCAGACCGCCGACAGGGCCGCAGACCCTCGAAGGGGCCGCCGAGCATCGACGGAGCCGCAGGCCGTCGACAGAGCCGCAGGGCGTGCGCCTTGCGCCGACCGCGCTCCGCCGCCCGCGTTCGGATATCCCTCTCGTCGGCGAGGCCGGCGGCCGGTCGCGGTCGGGATACTGGGACCGCCTTGTCCCGAGGAGCCGCCCATGTCCCCGCAGTCCTGGTTCCGGCGGGTCGCCGCGCGGCTGCGCACGGCCGATCCCTACGTCGTCGACACCGCTCTCGCGGCGCTCGTGCTGTTCGCCGTCTCCCTGCAGTGGCTCTTCCCCGACGAGGGCGACGACCGGCTGTCCTGGCAGGGCTGGCTGCTGGGTGCCGCGACGGCGGTGCCGCTGGTGTGGCGGCGCCGGGCGCCGTTCGCGACCGCGTGGGTCGTGTCCGCGGCCACGCCCGCGATGGCCGTCTACCACGCGCCGCCGCCGGACGTGGTGTGGGGCGGACTGGTGGTCCTCTACACGGTCGCCGCGCTCTCGCCGGCCTGGCAGCGGCGCCTGATGCTGGCGGGCTGGCTGGTCGGGGCCACGCTCACCATGCAGCACAAGGAGCACGCCCGGCCCTTCGAGTACGCCTTCCACCTGCTGACGATCCTGTGCGCGTACGGGCTGGGCACGATGGCCCGGGACCGGCGCGCCCACACGGAGGCGGTCGAGGACCGGGCCCGGCGCCTGGAGCGGGAGCGGGCCGCCGACACCGCGCGGGCGATCGCCGAGGAGCGGTCCCGGATCGCCCGGGACATGCACGACGTCCTGGCGCACGCGGTGAGCCTGATGGTGGTGCAGGCGGAGGCCGGGCCGGTCGTGCTGCGCGGCGATCCGCAGCGCGCGGAGGCGTCCTTCGACGCCATCGCGGCGGCCGGGCGGGACGCCATGGCGCAGCTGCGGCGGATCCTCGGAGTCCTCAAGGAGGAGCAGACGAACGGCACTTCACCGCAGCCCGCCGTGGCGGGTGTGCCCGCGCTCGTACGCCGGGTCACCGAGACCGCGGGCCTGCGCGTGGAGTTGCGTACCAGGGGCGAGCCGCGGCCGCTTCCGGCGGACACCGAGGTCGCCGCCTACCGGGTGACGCAGGAGGCGCTGACCAACACGGTGAAACACGCCTACGCTTCCCGTGCGACGGTCGAACTGGACTGGACGGAGGACGCGTTGACGCTCACGGTGACCGACGACGGACGAGGGCCGACGGCCCTGGACGGCGGGCAGGGGCTGATCGGCATCCGGGAGCGGGCCGCCGCTTGCGGGGGCAGCGCCGAGGCGGGGCGCGGTCCCGACGGCGGCTTCCGGGTGGTCGTACGGCTGCCCGCCGTGGACGAGCGGCGGGCGGAAGTCCGGCACCGGGGCCCGGCGTGAGCATCCGGGTGGTCGTCGCCGACGACCAGGAACTGGTCCGCAGCGGCTTCAGCATGATCCTGGAGGCCCAGGAGGACATCGAGGTGGTCGCCGAGGCCGGGGACGGCGCCGAGGCGGTGGCGGCGGTGCGGCGACACGGACCCGACGTGCTGCTCCTCGACATCCGCATGCCGGTCATGGACGGGCTGGAGGCGGCGCGCCGGGTGTGCGCGCAGTCCGGATGCAAGGTCGTCATGCTGACCACGTTCGACCTCGACGAGTACGTCTACGAGGCGCTGTACGCGGGGGCCAGCGGCTTCCTGCTCAAGGACGTCCGCCGCGACGACCTGGTGCACGCCGTGCGCGTGGTCGCGGCCGGTGACTCCCTCCTCGCGCCGGCGGTCACCCGGCGCCTGGTGGCGGACGTCGTGAGCCGCCGCCGTGCGGAGGCCGCCGCGTCGGTCACCCCGCAGCGCCTGGAGGTGCTGACCGCCCGCGAGGTCGAGACGCTGCGGCTGCTGGCCCGCGGCCTGTCCAACTCCGAGATCGCCACGGCGTTCTTCGTCAGCGAGCACACCGTCAAGACCCATGTCAGCAACGTGCTGGGCAAGTTGGGGCTCAGGGACCGGGTGCAGGCGGTCATCTGCGCCTACGAGACGGGTCTGGTGACACCGGGCAACCCCTGAACCCCGTCGCCGCCGTGGGGCGTTCGCCTACGGGGCCCGGTCGCCCAGCTCCTCGAAGAGGGTCAGCTGGAGGGCGCCCGGGGCCTTCAGCCGGGAGTTCAGGGAGTTCCAGGGGGTGCGGGTCGGCTCGGCGAGGACCTCGGCTCCGGCGGCGGACAGCCGCGTGGTGGCGGCGGCCGCGTCGTCGACCTGGAGGGCGACCCGGATGTGGCCGGCCACCCGGCGCCCCACCTCGACGTCGTCGATGAAGGCCGCGTGCCCGGGGTCGGTCAGCTCCAGCGTGGCCCGGCCCGCCTCCAGGATGGTGACCCTCCCGTCGGGGGACGAGAACGCGCCGCGCTCGGGAAGGCCGAGGACGTCGCGGTAGAAGCGCAGGGCCTCGTCGTAGTCGGGTGCCGTGACGACGAGACGGAGCTCGCGGACGGCGGGTTCCTCGGACATGCGGACTCCTTCGGGATCACGGGTGCCTTCCGCGTCAACCCCGGCGGACCTGCGGACGATTCCCGTCGCCTCCGTCCGGGGAGTGAGCCGGGGCCGCGTCTCCCCCGTGCGGGCGAGTCCTCGAAACCGCTCCCTCCGGCGATCCTGCGGCACCCCGCCCGGCAGCAGTCTGGGGGCGATGGCAACCGACGACCCGCCGGGAGGCACCGTGCTCTCCTCACTCGCCCGGGCGGCGACCCGCCGCCCGCTGACCGTCATCCTGTTGTGGGTGCTCTTCCTGCTGCTCGGCTTCGGGCTGGGTACGGGCGTCTTCGGGCGGCTGTCCGACAACGTGCCCGAGATCCCGGGCACCGAGTCGGAGCACGCCGCCCAGTACCTCGACCGCGCCGACCCGGCCGGTGAGTCGGTCACCGGGGTCGTGGCGGGAGCCGCCGTCACCGAACCCGGGCTGCGCTCTCAGGTCGAGCGGGCCGTCGCCGACGTTCGCGGCATCGACGGGATCGCCGCCGTGCCGGACCCGTACACGACCCGTGGGCTCACGGCCCGGGACGGGAGGGCGCTGCTCATCCCGGTCACCCTCGACGGCGGTCTCGGGGACGACGCCGAGAACAAGGCCGTGGACGCGGCCGTGGACCGCATCAAACAGATCGACGCGCCCCAAGTGCACATCAGCGGCGGCCCGTTGCTGGGCCGGCAGTTGGGCGAGCGGGCCCAGCACGACGTGCGCGACGCCGAGTTGATCTCGCTGCCGGTCGTACTCGCCCTGCTCCTGGTCGTGTTCGGCGGACTGCGCGCGGCCGCGCTGCCGCTGGTGATCGCGGTGAGCGGGATCGCCGGCGCCTTCCTGGCGCTCTTCGGCTTCAGCCGGGTCACCGACATCTCGGTGTACGCGATCCAGGTGACCACCATGCTGGGGCTCGGACTGGCCGTGGACTACGCCCTGTTGATGCTGGTCCGGTTCCGCGAGGAGCGCCGGCACACGCATGACCTCGACGAGGCCGTGCACCGTACGGTCGCGGCGGCCGGGCGGACGGTGCTGTTCTCCGGGCTCACGGTCGCCGTCAGCCTGACCGGGCTGCTGGTCTTCCCGAGCGTGTTCCTGCGCAGCATGGGCCTGGCGGTGGCAGCGGTCGTCGTCATCGACATGCTGGCCGCGCTCACCCTGCTGCCCGCCCTGCTCGCCAGGTTCGGCGGGAGGATCGCCCCGGCGAAGGTCCGGCCGGAGGGCGAGGAGGGCCGCTTCTTCGCCCGCGTCGCCCGTTTCGCGGCCCGCCGCCGTCTCGCCGTCCTGGCGGTGGTCGTACCGGCCCTGCTGGTGCTGGCCATGCCCGTCACAGGCATGCGGATCGAGATCGGCGACGCCGCACAGCTGCCCGCCACCACCGAGGCACGGCGGTTGTACGACACCGTGGACGCCCACTTCCCGGCGGGCACGGGGGTCTCGCCGGTGACGGTGGTGCTGAGGCCGGGCACCGACGCCGCCACCGCCGCCCGGATCCGCGCCCTGTCGCCCACCGCCCGCTCCCGCGAGCTGCCGGGCGGCGCCACGGTCGTACAACTCCAGCCGTCCGGGCAGGTGGACGGCGCGCAGGCCACCGCTCTGGTGGCGGCGGTCCGGGACCTCCGCGGAGGAGAGCCGGTGCAGGTCACCGGGCCGGCCGCGCGTCTGGTCGACTTCCGCGCCATGCTGGCCGATCGGGCGCCGTGGGCGGCGCTGACCGTCCTCGCGGGCATCTGCGTCCTGCTGTTCGCCTTCACGGGCTCGGTCCTGATCCCGCTGCGCACGATCCTGACGACGCTGCTGAGCCTGGGTGCGGCGCTGGGCGTGGTGGTGTGGGTGTTCCAGGACGGCCACCTGGCGGGCCTGCTGGGCGCCGAGGGCCTGGGCGCGCTGAGCCTGACGGCACCGCCGCTGATCGTCGCGATCGCCTTCGGACTCGCCATGGACTACGAGCTGTTCATCCTGGCCCGGATGCGCGAGGCGCGGCGCGGGACGGGCGACAACCGGGAGGCGGTGGTGACCGGGCTGCGTCGCTCGGGCCGCGTGGTCACCTGCGCCGCGCTGCTGCTGGCCGTCGTCTTCGGCGCGTTCATGACGGGCGGCTTCTCGCCCATCCTGCAGATCGGACTCGGCCTGACCCTGGCGGTCCTGATCGACGCGACGGTCGTACGGATGCTGCTGGTCCCGGCGACGATGGCGCTGCTGGGCCGGCGGGCGTGGTGGGCGCCGAGGCCGCTGCACCGGGCGCACGAGCGGTTCGGGTTCGGCGAGGAGGCCCCCGCCCCGGCGGCGGCCGTCGTGGGGACCGGATCCCGGACTCCGTGACGGCAGGTCCCGCCCCGGCCGCTCCTCATCGGAATCTCAGGGAGCGGCCCGCACATTCAAAGGATCAGCACATCTGCGCGGCGCAGGATGCACCCGGAAAAGGTGGATATCCCAGGAAGGCCTGACGTGGGCGTCTCGCACATATCGAACCGGTCGGAGCGGCAGTCGCACAGGTGGTCCCGGCGCGGGCTGCTCGGCGCGCTCGGCGTGGCGCCGGCCGCCGCGGTCCTGACCGCGTGCAGCGGCTCGGCGGGCGCGTCGGAGGGCACGGCGAAGGCGTCCGTGAAGTCGGCCCCGTCCGCCGCCGCGAAGAAGCCCGTCGTCTCGGTCACGCCCGCCGACGGCACCCGGAAGGCCGGCTTCTCCAGCCCCGTCGAGGTCACCGTGACCGACGGCACGCTGGCCTCGGTGAAGGTCACCGGCAACGACGGCTCCACACTGGCCGGTGCCCTCGACGACGCCAGGACGAAGTGGACGTCGGAGAGGAACCCGTACTCGGGTACGAAGTACACGGTCACGGCCACCCCGGTGGGCGCCTCCGCGCAGACGGCGAGCTTCACCACCAGATCGCCCGGCGAGACCTTCGTCGGATACTTCACGCCCGAGGCGGGCTCCACCTCGGGCGTCGGCATGCCCGTGTCGATCAACTTCACGCACGCCGTGAAGGACCGGGCCGCCGTCCAGAAGGCGATCACCGTCACCGCGGAGCCCGCGGTCGAGGTGGTCGGCCACTGGTTCAGCGACACCCGGCTCGACTTCCGCCCGGAGACCTACTGGGCGGCCGGTACGAAGATCACGCTCAGCCTGCGGCTGAAGGACGTGGAGGGCACGGACGGCGTCTACGGCGTCCAGCAGAAGGACGTCACCCTCCACATCGGCCGGGAGCAGATCAGCACGGTCGACCTGTCGAGCAAGGAGATGACGGTCCGGCGGGCCGGCGAGACGATCGCCACCTACCCGGTCTCCGGCGGCAACGCCCAGCACACCACCTGGTCCGGGATCATGGTCATCAGCGAGCGGTTCCGGCAGACCCGCATGGAGTCCTCGACGGTCGGGCTCGGCGACGAGTACGACATCTCCGATGTCCCGCACGCCCAGCGCCTGACCACCTCCGGCACCTTCGTGCACGGCAACTACTGGGCGTCGACCTCGGTGTTCGGCCACCAGAACACCAGCCACGGGTGCGTGGGCCTGCACGACGCCAAGGGCGCGAGCGATCCTTCCGTGGACGGTTACAAGTTCTACGAGTCCTCGATGCTCGGCGACGTCGTCATCGTGAAGAACTCCGGCGAGAGGACGGTCGATCCGGCCAACGGCCTCAACGGGTGGAACCTGTCGTGGGCGGAGTGGAAGGCCGGGAGTGCGGTTTAGCACGATTGGGTCGTTCAGAGTGTGAACTTCCGTGCCGCGAACGGACTTTCCTTGCTTTAACTCTTGACGACCCCGGTGGCGGGGAGCACATTGGGCCCACTTTGAGAGCGCTCTCAGTAGCGCTCCCAACGGTACCCGCAGCCCCTCACCCCGTACCCGGGAGGCACCCCCCAATGAGTGCAACCTCCGGCATGCCCAGACGGCGACGCGCGCTCGTCGCCGCCCTCAGCACGCTCGGCCTGGCGGCCGTACTGGCCACGGCCGCCACCCAGTCCGCCGACGCCTCCGCGCCCACGCCCCCGTCCGGCTGGACGCAGGTGTTCGCCGACGACTTCAACGGCTCGGCCGGCACCGGCGTCAACACCTCCAACTGGCTCTACGACACCGGGACTTCGTACCCCGGCGGCGCCGCCAACTGGGGCACCGGCGAAGTCGAGTCGATGACCAACAGCACCAACAACGTCGCACTCGACGGCAGCGGCAACCTGAAGATCACGCCGCTGCGTGACGGGGCCGGCAACTGGACGTCGGGCCGCATCGAGACCAACCGCACCGACTTCCAGCCCCCCGCCGGCGGCAAGCTGCGCGTGGAGGCGCGCATCCAGATGCCCAACGTCACCGGCAACGCGGCCGCCGGCTACTGGCCCGCGTTCTGGATGCTGGGCGCCCCCTACCGGGGCAACTACCAGAACTGGCCGAGCGTCGGCGAGCTCGACATCATGGAGAACGTCAACGGCATCAACAAGACGTGGGCCACCATGCACTGCGGGACGGCCTCGGGCGGCCCCTGCAACGAGACGACGGGCCTGGGCAACTCGACCGCCTGCCCCAACTCCACCTGTCAGTCCGGCTTCCACACCTACACCATGGAGTGGGACCGCTCGGCCAGCCCGGAGGCGATCCGCTTCTACGTCGACGGCGTCAACTACCAGACGGTGACGGCGAATCAGGTGGACGCCACCACCTGGACCAACGCCACCAACCACGGCTTCTTCATCATCCTGAACGTGGCGATGGGCGGCGGCTTCCCCGCGGCGTTCGGCGGCGGGCCGACCAGCGCGACCGAGTCCGGCCACCCGATGCTGGTGGACTACGTCCAGGTGCTGTCCTCCGGTGGGAGCGGTACCACTCCCCCGCCGTCCGGCAACCGGGACGCCTACAGCGCCATCCAGGCGGAGTCCTACGACAGCCAGTCGGGAGTCACCACCGAGGCCACCTCGGACACCGGCGGCGGCCAGGACGTCGGCTACATCGCGAACGGCGACTGGGCCCTCTACAAGGGCGTCAACTTCGGTTCCACGGCGGCCAAGCAGTTCTACGCCCGGGTGGCCAGCGGCGCCGCGTCCGGGGTCAGCGGGCTGGTCCAGGTACGCCTGGACAGCGCCACCAGCACCCCCATCGGCAGCTTCGCCGTCGGCAACACGGGCGGCTGGCAGTCCTGGACGACGATCCCGGCCAACATCAGCTCGGTCACGGGCACGCACGACGTGTATCTGACCTTCAGCAGCGGCCAGCCCGCGGACTTCGTGAACGTGAACTGGTTCGACTTCGGGCACTGACACGGCCCGGTACCGGCGAGGGGCTTCACGCGCGGCGTGAAGCCCCTCCGTCATGCCGTCACCGCAGCTCCGCCCGGAACGCCGCCGGTGTCAGCTCCGTGTGCTGCTGGAAGAACTTGGAGAAGTTCGCCGCGTCGGGGAAGCCGATCGCCGCGCCCACGCGGCCGATCGGCATGTCCGTGTGGGCGAGGAGGCGTTTGGCCTCCAGGATCACGCGTTTGTCGATGAAGCCCTTCGGGGTCTCGCCGGTGGCGGCGCGGACCGCGCGGACCAGGGTGCGGCGGGAGTAGCCGAGGGAGTCGGCGTAGGCGCTGACGCTGTGGTTGGTGGCGAAGCCCTTCTCCACGGCGTCACGGAAACGGGTGAAGGTGGTGTCCGACTGGAGCCGGGCCGCCTCGGCGGAGCTGGCCGCCAGATGGGCGAGGCGGAGCAGGAACGCCGTGAGGGAGTGGCGCAGTACGGCGGTGTGCAGGCTCGGCGGCAGGCTCTCGGTGTCCTCGTACTCGCGGGCGAGTTGGCCGAGGGCCGAGCGGAGGCCGGCCAGCTGGGGCGCGTCGGGGCTGAGCAGCGGCGGGAGGTCGTAGCGGTAGAGGCCGGTGGCCTCCACGGTGGCGCGCGGGAGGAAGCCGGGCTGCATGGTGAGCACGGTTCCGCGGTACTCGCTCGTGCGGGAGAAGCGGTGCACCTGGCCGGGGCGGATCCACAGCAGGTCGCCGGCGTTCGCCTCGTACTCGGCGAAGTCGATCATGTGGCGGACGGGGCCGGCGTCGAAGAGCATCACGGCATGGAAGTCGATGCGGTGGACACGATGCAGAGGGGCATCCGCGTGCCAGGTGCGGTCGGTTCCCATCGGACCCACCTGCATCCCGACGCCCCGCACGCTCAGCTCGACCGGGAAGGGGAACGTTCTGATCCCGTCCACATCGCCGTCACCGTCTCCGCCTTGGATGCTTCTGTCCGCCATGTCCCTCTACCGCCGCCCAGCTGCTGCTTCCGGTGTCCCACTTTCACCACAGGCTGGCACACGACGACCTTCCGTCGTAAAAGTCAGACTTTTAAGTTTGAACACGTCAGGCCAGCATTCCCACTCTGATCGAGGATTTCTTGAAGATGAGTACGCAGACACCGGACAGCTTCGAATGGACCGATCTCGACCGTCGAGCCGTCGACACCGCCCGTCTGCTCGCGGCCGACGCCGTACAGAAGGTCGGCAACGGCCACCCGGGCACCGCCATGAGCCTCGCCCCGGCGGCGTACACGATCTTTCAGAAGTTGATGCGTCACGATCCGGCCGACCCGGAGTGGACCGGCCGTGACCGGTTCGTCCTCTCCCCCGGACACACCTCGCTGACCCTGTACACACAGCTCTTCCTCGCCGGGTACGAGGTCGAGCTGGACGATCTGAAGGCCTTCCGCACGCACGGCTCGCGGACTCCCGGCCACCCGGAGTACGGGCACACCGCCGGTGTCGAGACCACCACCGGCCCGCTCGGCCAGGGCGCCGCCAACGCCGTCGGCATGGCGATGGCCGCCCGCTACGAGCGCGGCCTGTTCGACCCCGAGGCCCCCGAGGGCACCTCCCCCTTCGACCACACCGTCTGGGCGATCGTCTCCGACGGAGACCTGGAGGAGGGCGTCTCCGCCGAGGCCTCCTCGATGGCCGGCCACCAGAAGCTCGGCAACCTGGTCTTCCTCTACGACGACAACCACATCTCCATCGAGGGCGACACCGCCACCGCGTTCTCCGAGGACGTGCTGAAGCGGTACGAGGCCTACGGCTGGCACACCCAGCGCGTCGAGCCCACGGAGGACGGCGACGTCGACGTGCCCGCGCTGTACGCGGCCCTGAAGGCGGCGCAGGCCGAGACCGGGCGCCCCTCGATCGTCGCGATGCGCACGATCATCGCCTGGCCCGCCCCGAACGCGCGGAACACCGAGGCCTCCCACGGCTCGGCGCTGGGCGCGGAGGAGGTCGCCGCCACCAAGCGCGTCCTCGGCTTCGACCCGGAGCAGTCCTTCCAGGTGGACGCCGACGTCCTCGCCCACGCCCGGCAGGCCCTCGACCGGGGTGCCGAGGCGCACGCGGCCTGGGACAAGCAGATCGACAAGTGGCGCGGCGCCAACCCCGAGCGGGCCGAGCTGTTCGACCGGATCGTGGCCGGCCGGCTCCCCGAGGGCTGGGAGGACGCGCTGCCGGTGTTCGAGGAGGGCAAGGCCGTCGCGACGCGGGCCGCCTCCGGCAAGGTGCTGCAGGCCCTGGGCGCCGTCCTGCCCGAGCTGTGGGGCGGCTCCGCCGACCTGGCCGGCTCGAACAACACCACCATCGACAAGACGTCGTCGTTCCTGCCTGAGGGCAACCCGCTGCCGGAGGCCGACCCCTACGGCCGTACCGTCCACTTCGGCATCCGCGAGTTCTCGATGGCCGCGGAGATGAACGGCATCGCCCTGCACGGCAACACCCGTGTCTACGGCGGCACCTTCCTGGTGTTCTCCGACTACATGCGCAACGCGGTGCGGATGTCGGCGCTGATGCAGCTGCCCGTCACCTACGTGTGGACGCACGACTCCATCGGGCTCGGCGAGGACGGCCCCACCCACCAGCCGGTCGAGCACCTCGCCTCCCTGCGGGCCATCCCCGGCCTGAACGTCGTCCGCCCGGCGGACGCCAACGAGACGGCGATCGCCTGGGCCGAGATCCTCAGGCGGCACGCCACCGACCCCGCCCCGCACGGTCTCGCGCTCACCCGCCAGGGAGTGCCGACGTACGCGCCCGACCCCGATGCGGCGAAGGGCGGTTACGTCCTGAAGGAGTCCTCGACGCAGATCCCGGACGTCGTCCTGATCGCCACCGGCTCCGAGGTGCAGCTCGCCGTCGCGGCGCGGGAGCTGCTGGAGGCCGAGGGGATCGGCGCGCGGGTGGTGTCGATGCCGTCCGTGGAGTGGTTCGAGGAGCAGCCGCGCGAGTACCGCGAGCGGGTCCTTCCGCCGTCGGTGAAGGCGCGTGTCGCGGTCGAGGCCGGGATCGGCCTGACGTGGTACCGCTTCACCGGTGACGCCGGACGCATCGTCTCCCTCGAGCACTTCGGCGCGTCCGCCGACGCCAAGATCCTGTTCGCCGAGTACGGCTTCACCCCCGAGAACGTCGCCGCTGCGGCCCGGGAATCCCTGGCCGCCGCCCGCGGTTGATCCGAGCGCAAGAAAGAAGATGATCACAGTGACCGAAGTGACCGCGACCGCGGGAGCACTCAAGCGCCTGAGCGACGAAGGCGTCTCCATCTGGCTGGACGACCTCTCCCGCCGCCGGATCGAGTCCGGCAACCTCGCCGAACTCGTCGCGAACAGCAACGTGGTGGGCGTGACCACCAACCCGTCCATCTTCCAGGCCGCCATCGGCTCGGGGGAGGGCTACGAGGAGCAACTCGCCGATCTGGCGGTGCGGGACGTCACGGTCGAGGAGGCCGTGCGCATGATGACCACCGCCGACGTCCGCGCCGCCGCCGACGTCCTGCGGCCCGTGTACGACGCCACCGACGGCCGGGACGGCCGGGTCTCCATCGAGGTCGACCCGCGCCTCGCCCACGACACGAAGGCCACCGTCGCCGAGGCCAGGCAGCTCGCCTGGCTGGTGGACCGCCCCAACGTCATGATCAAGATTCCGGCGACGAAGGCCGGCCTCCCGGCGATCACGGAGGTCATCGGCCTCGGCATCAGCGTCAACGTCACGCTGATCTTCTCCCTGGAGCGCTACCGCGAGGTCATGGACGCCTACCTCGCCGGCCTGGAGAAGGCGCGGGCCAAGGGCCTCGACCTCGCCACCATCCACTCCGTGGCCTCCTTCTTCGTCTCCCGCGTCGACTCCGAGGTCGACAAGCGCCTGTCGGCCCTCAGCTCCCCCGAGGCCGCCACCCTCAAGGGCCGGGCCGCCCTCGCCAACGCGCGGCTCGCCTACCAGGCCTACGAGGAGGTCTTCAGCGGTGAGCGCTGGACCACCCTCGCCGGGGCGCGGGCCAACAAGCAGCGCCCGCTGTGGGCGTCGACCGGCGTGAAGGACCCGGCCTACAAGGACACCCTGTACGTCGACGAGCTGGTCGCGCCCGGCACCGTCAACACGATGCCGGAAGCCACGCTCAACGCCACCGCCGACCACGGCGAGATCACCGGCGACACGGTGACCGGCGGCTACGAGCAGGCCCACGCCGACCTGGCCGCCGTGGAGGCGCTCGGGATCTCCTACGACGAGGTCGTGCAGCAGCTCGAGGACGAGGGCGTCGCCAAGTTCGAGGTGGCCTGGCAGGAGCTGCTGGACGCCGTGAAGAAGTCTCTGAACAGCAAGGGGGCCGAGTCGGAATGACCGAGATTCCCGCCATCGACTGGCAGAACCCGCTGCGCGACCCGCGCGACCGGCGGCTGCCCCGCATCGCCGGCCCGTCCGGGCTCGTCATCTTCGGCGTGACCGGTGACCTGTCCCGCAAGAAGCTGATGCCGGCCGTCTACGACCTGGCCAACCGCGGTCTGCTGCCGCCGGGCTTCTCCCTCGTCGGGTTCGCCCGCCGGGACTGGGAGGACCAGGACTTCGCGCAGGTCGTGCACGACGCGGTCCGCGAGCACGCGCGCACCGAGTTCCGCGAGGAGGTCTGGCAGCAGCTCGCCGAGGGCATGCGGTTCATCCCCGGCGACTTCGACGACGACACGGCGTTCGAGCAGCTGCGCAGCACCGTCGACGACCTCGACAAGGCCCGCGGCACGAGCGGCAACTACGCCTTCTACCTCTCCGTGCCGCCGAAGTTCTTCCCCAAGGTCGTCGAGCAGCTGAAGGAGCACGGCCTCGCGGACGCGCCCGAGGGCTCCTGGCGGCGCGCGGTCATCGAGAAGCCCTTCGGCCGCGACCTGGCGACCGCTCGGGAGCTGAACGCGCTCGTGCACGACGTGTTCGAGCCGGACCAGGTCTTCCGCATCGACCACTACCTCGGCAAGGAGACCGTCCAGAACATCCTGGCGCTGCGCTTCGCCAATGAGATGTACGAGCCGATCTGGAACCGGTCGTACGTCGACCACGTGCAGATCACGATGGCCGAGGACATCGGCATCGGCGGCCGCGCCGGCTACTACGACGGCATCGGCGCCGCCCGTGACGTCATCCAGAACCACCTGCTGCAGCTCATGGCGCTGACCGCCATGGAGGAGCCGGCCGCGTTCGACGCGGAGTCGCTGCTGGCGGAGAAGCTGAAGGTGCTCAAGGCCGTGAAGCTGCCGGAAGACCTGGGCCGGCACACGGTGCGCGGGCAGTACGCGACGGGCTGGCAGGGCGGCGAGAAGGTGCGCGGCTACCTCGAAGAGGACGGCATCGACCCGGCCTCGACGACGGACACGTACGCCGCCATCAAGCTCAACGTGGACAACCGGCGGTGGGCGGGTGTGCCGTTCTACCTGCGGGCCGGCAAGCGGCTCGGCCGCCGCGTCACCGAGATCGCGGTCGTCTTCCAGCGGGCGCCGCACTCGCCCTTCGACTCCACGGCAACGGAGGAGCTGGGCGAGAACGCGATCGTCATCCGCGTCCAGCCCGACGAGGGCATGACGGTCCGCTTCGGCTCCAAGGTGCCGGGCACCTCCATGGAGATCCGGGACGTGTCGATGGACTTCGCATACGGCGAGTCCTTCACCGAGTCCAGCCCTGAGGCGTACGAGCGGCTCATCCTGGACGTGCTGCTCGGCGACGCCAACCTTTTCCCCCGTCACCAGGAAGTGGAAGAGTCCTGGAAGATCCTCGACCCGATCGAGGAGTACTGGGCGAAGAACGGCAAGCCGGCGCAGTACGCCTCGGGGACCTGGGGACCCGGGGAAGCCGACGAGATGCTCGCACGAGACGGACGGAGCTGGCGCAGGCCATGAAGATCGACCTGACCGACACCACGGCAAGCAAGATCAACAAGGCGCTGGTGCAGGGGCGCCGCGCCATCGGCACTCCTGCCGTGGGCATGGTCCTGACGATGGTGATCGTCACGGACGAGGAGAACGCCTACGACGCGATCAAGGCGGCCGAGGAGGCCTCGCACGAGCATCCCTCGCGCACCCTGGTCGTCATCAGGCGGCAGGCCCGCACCCCGCGCGACCGCATCGCCTCCAAGCTGGACGCGGAGGTGCGGGTGGGCTCCGACGCGGGCACCGGCGAGACGGTGGTGCTGCGCACCTACGGCGAGGTGTCCGACCACGCCGACTCGGTCGTGCTGCCGCTGCTGCTGCCGGACGCGCCGGTCGTCGTGTGGTGGCCGGTGGACGCGCCGGAGAACCCCTCCAAGGACCCGCTGGGCGCGCTCGCGCAGCGCAGGATCACCGACCTGTACGCGGTGGAGAACCCGCTCCAGGCGCTGGAGACCCGCAGGCGTTCCTACGCGCCCGGCGACACCGACCTCGCCTGGACCCGGCTGACGCCATGGCGTTCGATGCTGGCCGCCGCCCTGGACCAGGCCCGCGCCCAGGTCATCTCGGGCGCGGTGGAGGCCGAGGCGGAGAACCCGGCGGCCGAGCTGCTGGCGCGCTGGCTGGAGGCACGGCTGAACGTGAAGATCGACCGCGTGGTCACCGCGGGACCGGTCGTCACCGCGGTCCGCCTGGGCACGATCGACGGCGAGATCGTCATCGACCGCCCGGAGGGCCCGCTGGCCACCCTGTCCCTGCCGGGCCAGCCGTCCCGCACCCTCGCGCTGAAGGTGCGCACCACCTCCGAACTCATCGCCGAGGAGCTGCGCCGCCTCGACGCCGACGAGATGTACGCCGTGGCCCTCAGGGGCGAGGCCGCCAAGGAGACCGTCTGATGTCCGACAACCCCAAGCTCTCCCGGCGCCCCGAGTGGACCGCGCTGGAGGACCACCGCGCCCAGGGGCAGCCGCAGTTGCGTGATCTGTTCGCGACCGACCCCGGGCGCGCGGAGCGGTACGTGGTGCGCGTGGGCGACCTGCGTATCGACTACTCCAAGCACCTCGTCACCGACGAGACGCTCGCGCTGCTGCAGGAACTGGCCACCGCCACCGACGTGTTCGGGCTGCGGGACGCCATGTTCCGCGGTGAGCGGATCAACGTCACCGAGGACCGCGCCGTCCTGCACACCGCGCTGCGCGCCCCGCGGGACGCGGTGATCGAGGTCGACGGCGAGAACGTGGTGCCGAAGGTGCACGAAGTCCTCGACAAGATGAGCGACTTCGCCGGCCGGGTCCGCTCCGGCGAGTGGACCGGCCACACCGGCAAGCGCATCAGGAACGTCGTGAACATCGGCATCGGCGGCTCGGACCTCGGTCCGGCGATGGCCTACGAGGCCCTGCGGGCTTTCACGGCACGGGAGTTGACGTTCCGCTTCGTGTCGAACGTCGACGGGGCCGACCTGCACGAGGCGGTCCGCGACCTGGATCCGGCGGAGACGCTGTTCATCGTCGCGTCCAAGACGTTCACCACGATCGAGACGATCACCAACGCGACCTCCGCCCGCTCCTGGCTGCTGGCCGGGCTGGGGGGCGACGACAAGGCGGTCGCCCGGCACTTCGTGGCGCTGTCGACGAACGCCGAGAAGGTCACGGACTTCGGCATCGACCCGGACAACATGTTCGAGTTCTGGGACTGGGTCGGCGGCCGCTACTCCTTCGACTCCGCCATCGGCCTGTCCCTGATGATCGCCATCGGCCCCGAGCGCTTCCGCGAGATGCTGGACGGCTTCCGCATCGTCGACGAGCACTTCCGCACCGCGCCCGCCGAGGCCAACGCCCCGCTGCTGCTGGGCCTGCTGGGCATCTGGTACGGCAACTTCTTCGACGCCCAGTCGCACGCCGTGCTGCCCTACAGCCACTACCTCTCCAAGTTCACGGCGTACCTGCAGCAGCTGGACATGGAGTCCAACGGCAAGTCGGTGCAGCGCGACGGACACCCGGTGGGCTGGCAGACCGGCCCGGTGGTGTGGGGCACGCCCGGCACCAACGGCCAGCACGCCTACTACCAGTTGATCCACCAGGGCACCAAGGTCATCCCGGCGGACCTGATCGGCTTCGCCCGCCCGGTCGGCGAACTGAGCGACGAACTCAAGGCCCAGCACGACCTGTTGATGGCCAACCTGTTCGCGCAGGGCCAGGCGCTGGCCTTCGGCAAGACCGCGGAGGAGGTCCGTGCGGAGGGGGTGCCCGAGGAGCAGGTCGCGCACCGCACCTTCAAGGGCAACCACCCCACCACCACCATCCTGGCCCGCGACCTGACGCCCTCCGTCCTCGGCCAGCTGATCGCCCTCTACGAGCACAAGGTGTTCGTGCAGGGCGCCGTCTGGAACATCGACTCCTTCGACCAGTGGGGCGTAGAGCTCGGCAAGGTGCTCGCCAAGCGCGTCGAGCCCGCCCTGACCGAGGGCGCGGACGTCCCCGGCCTCGACCCCTCCACCACCGCACTCGTGGCCGCCTACCGCGACCTCAAGGAAGGCAACTGAACATGACAGCGATGCAGCTGGGCCTCATCGGTCTCGGCAAGATGGGCGGCAACATGCGCGAGCGGCTCCGCCGCGCCGGCCACACCGTCATCGGCTACGACCGCAATCCCGACCTCTCCGACGCGGCGAGCCTCGCCGACCTGGTCGACAAGCTCGAAGCCCCGCGCGTGGTCTGGGTGATGGTGCCGGCCGGCGGCCCCACCCAGTCCGTCGTGGACGAGCTGGGCGACCTCCTGTCCCCCGGCGACACCGTCGTGGACGGCGGCAACTCCCGCTGGAGCGACGACGAGAAGCACGCCGAAGAACTCGGCGCCAAGGGCATCGGCTTCGTCGACGCGGGCGTCTCCGGGGGCGTGTGGGGGCTGCAGAACGGCTACGCGCTCATGGTCGGCGGCGAGAAGGAGCACGTCGAGCGGCTCCAGCCGATCTTCGAGGCGCTCAAGCCGGAGGGCCCGTACGGCTATGTCCACGCGGGCAAGGTCGGTGCCGGGCACTTCTCCAAGATGGTCCACAACGGCATCGAGTACGCCATGATGCAGGCCTACGCCGAGGGCTGGGAGCTGCTGGAGAAGGTCGACTCCGTGGACAACGTCCGCGAGGTCTTCCGCTCCTGGCAGGAGGGCACGGTCATCCGCTCCTGGCTGCTGGACCTCGCGGTCAACGCCCTCGACGAGGACCCGCACCTGGACAGGCTGAAGGGCTTCGCGGAGGACTCCGGCGAGGGCAGGTGGACGGTCGAGGCGGCCATCGACAACGCGGTGCCGCTGCCCGCGATCACGGCCTCCCTCTTCGCGCGGTTCTCCTCCCGCCAGGACGACTCGCCGCAGATGAAGATGATCGCCGCGCTGCGCAACCAGTTCGGCGGCCACGCCGTCGAGTCGAAGAAGTAGCGCGCCGTGGGTGACCTACTCCTGGTCCGGCACGGCGAGACCGAGTGGAGCGCCTCGGGACAGCACACCAGCTTCACGGACCTGCCCCTCACCCACCGCGGTGAGGAGCAGGCCAAGTCCCTCGCTCCGCTCCTCGCCCGGCGGACGTACGCACTCGCCCTCACCAGCCCGCTGGCCCGCGCCGTGCGGACCGCCGAGCTGGCGGGCCTGACCGGAACGGCCGTCGAGCCGAACCTGCACGAGTGGAACTACGGCGCCTACGAGGGCATCACCACCGTGGAGATCCACCGCACCCGTCCGCACTGGGACCTGTGGCTGCACGGCGTCCCGCCGGGCGGCGAGGGCCGGCCGGGCGAGTCGCCGGCCGAGGTCGGCGAGCGGGCCGACCGGGTGCTGGCCCGCGTCGACGCCGCCCTGCAGAACAGCACGGGCGACGTGATCCTGGTCGCCCACGGACACTTCCTGCGCGTGCTGACGGCACGCCGGCTGGGGCTGTCCCCGGCGGAGGGCAGGCTGTTCCAGCTGGCGACGGGCACGGTCGGCCGGCTGTCCACCGAGCACGGTCACCCGGTCATCGCCGAGTGGAACACCCGGCCGTAGGCCCGCGACCGGCCCGGGCCACGCCAACGGCCTCGCTCAACACCCCTGGTGGAGCGAGGCCGTTGGCGTAGTGGCCGGACCCGGGACTGACTAGAGTTCCCGGTTTGTGGAGATCAACGAGCTGACGGAGGCCGAGCGGCGGGTGTGGCGGGCGTTCGCCACGGGGACGGCCGTCGACTTCCGCGCGGGGGACGACGAGGACGCGGCGGAGGGCGCCCAGTGGGGGCCCGAACGGACCGTACGGGCAAGCGTGTTGCGCGCCCTGCTGCTCAACGGGCCGCAGGAGCCGGGGGAGATAGCGGCGCTCAAGCTGGCCGGGGCCCGGATCACCGGCGTGCTCGACCTGCGTTACGGCGCGACCGACTTCGCCGTCCGGCTGAGCCACTGCCACTTCCACGAGGTTCCGGAGCTGTACGGCGCCCGGTTCCGCCAGCTCAACCTGAGCCACTCGGCGCTGCCCGGCCTGATCGCGGCCACCCTGCGCGTGGAGGGCGTGCTGCGGCTGACCGACTGCCGGATCACCGGGCCCGTGCGGCTGGGCGGGGCCCACATCTCCGGTGCGCTGTTCCTGGAACGGGCGCGGCTGTCGGCGCCGGACGACCCGGAGCCGGTGCTGCGACTGCACCACGCCGAGATCGGGGACGACCTGTGGGCTCCCGGCATGCGGGCCGACGGCCAGGTGCAGCTCGACGGGGCGGCCGTCGCCGGCACGGTGAACCTTGAGGGGGCGCACTTCCACAACCCGGGGGCCACGGCCATCAGTGCCCTGCGCCTGGAAACGGGATCCGACCTCAGGATGAGATTCCTGCGCACCCATGGCCGGGTCGACCTTCGCGGCTCCCGCATCCCGGCCCGTTTCGACCTGACCCGCGCGCAGCTGTCGAACCCCGACGGCACGGCCTTGCGCCTGAGCAGTTGCACCGTCGGAGAGCTCTGGCTGCTGAAGGGCGTCATCGCGGGCATTCTCAATCTGCGCCGCGCGCACCTCGACGTCCTGTATCTGGACCCCGAGATGCTCCCGGCCAAGGTCTTCCTCAGCGACCTCACCTACACCACCCTCACCCCGCACGAGCCCGCCGAGCGTCGCCTGCCGATGCTGGAGCGCGACCCCCGGTACGAGCCCCACGCCTACGAGCAGCTGACCGCCGCCTACCGCCGCATCGGCGACGACTACGCCGCCCGCCTGGTCCAGCTCGCCAAACAGCGCCGCCTGCGCACCACCCGCGCGTGGTACGGCCGCGCGTGGGGTTACGTCCAGGACGCCACCGTCGGCTACGGCTTCCGCCCGCTGCGGGCGGCCGTCTGGCTGCTGTCGCTGCTCGCGATCGGCTCGATCGCCTACGCCGTGCACCATCCCCGGCCCCTGAAGGCGTCGGAGGCCCCGCACTTCAACCCCGTCTTCTACACCCTCGACCTGCTCCTGCCGGTGATCTCCTTCGGCCAGGAGGACGCCTTCGCCCCGGCCGGCTGGTACCAGTACCTCGCCTACGGCCTGATCATCACCGGCTGGATCCTGGCCACGACCGTCGTCACCGGCGTGACCAGGAACGTCAGCCGCCAGTGAGCCGGCGCACCGCGTGCTGGGCGGCCAGACGGACGGGGGCGTTGGCCGCGCCGTAGCCGCGGTAGCCGCCGTCGCGCTGGACCAGTTCGAAGAAGACGCGGCCCACGGTCCGGGTGTAGCAGTGCCGGAACTCCCCGTGGGCGTCACGGTCGTAGAGGATGCCCAGTTCGCGATACGTCTCCAGCTCGCCGTCGGCGAACTCGAACCGGGCGGCCAGGTCGTCGTAGTAGTTCGCCGGCATCGGCAGCAGCGGGCCGCCCGCCGCCCGGAAGCGACGGGCCGCCGCCACCACGTCCGGGGTCGCCAGGGCGATGTGCTGGGCGTGGACGGTGTCGTCGGCCGGTGCCGCGCCGACCGACAGGGCGATGCGGACGCCGCCGTCGTCGCCCGTCACCGCGCGGCTGCGCAGCAGTCCGTAGGGGTCGGCGACGTCCACGCTCTCCTGGGCGGACAGGCCGAGGACGCTTCGGTGGAAGAGGGTGGCCTCGTCGAAGTGGTGCCAGGGCTGGACGAGGGCGAGATGGTCGATGCGGGTCACCCCGGTGCCCTCGGCGCGCTGTCCGGTGTCCTCGAAGTCGGCCCGCCAGTCGGGGAGTCCGGGGCGGCCGGTGGCGCAGAAGAAGAGCTCCGTGCCGTCCGGGGCCGCCACGGCGTCCAGCGGGGCGTCCCGCTCGGCCCGCCTGCGCGGCAGCACCGGTGCGAGCAGCGCCTCGGCCCGGCGGGCGGCGCCGGCCGGGTCCGGGGACTCCAGTCCGATCGCGGCGAGACCGGTGCCGTCGCCGCGCCGTACGGCCGTGCCGGTGTTGACGAGGATGCGGGCCTCGCCCTGCTGCCACAGGTCGACCGGCTTGCCGTGGTGCCGGGCGGCGCGGGTGAAGCCCAGGGCGCCGAGCACGTCGGCGACGGGCTCGGCGTCGGGCGTGACGAGTTCGGCGAAGGCGACGCCGGTCGGGACGACCGGGGCGGGCAGGTCGGTCAGGCCCACCTGCTCCTGCAGGGCGAGCAGGGAGCGGTGGGCGTCCACGGCGGTGGGGCCGGCCTCGGCCTGGCGGAAGACGTCGTTGAAGACCTCCAGTGAGAGCGGGCCGTCGTATCCCGTGCGCAGCACGTGCCGCACGAGGCCGGCGACGTCGAAGCCGCCCTGGCCGGGGAAGCAGCGGTAGTGGCGGCTCCACTGCAGGACGTCCATCGCGAGCAGCGGCGCGTCCGCGAGCTGGAGGAAGAAGATCTTCTCGCCGGGGATGTCCTCGATGCCCTTGGGGTCCGAGCCGCGCGAGAGGATGTGGAAGCTGTCCAGGCAGGTTCCCAGCGCGGGGTGGCCGGCCGTCTCGACGACGTGCCAGGCGTGGTCGTAGGTGCTGACGTGCCGGCCCCAGGCGAGCGCTTCATAGGCGACGCGGACGCCGAAGTCCTGTGCGAGGTCGGCGAGTCGGCTCAGGTGCTCGGCGGCGAGCGCGTCGTCGTCGACGGCGAGCGGGTGCACGCTGGAGCAGACGAGGACCGTGTCCGCGCCGAGGCGCCGCATCAGCTCGAACTTGTGCCGGGCGCGGCGCAGGTTCTGCGCGAACTCCTCCTCCGGTACGGCCTCGATGTCCCGCATGGGCTGGTAGAGGTCGACGGTGAGGCCGAGGTCGGCGCACCGGGCGCGGATCTCCTCGGGGGTGAGCGGGCTCGCGAGCAGGTCGTTCTCGAAGATCTCCACGCCGTCGAAGCCGGCCCGGGAGGCCGCGGTCAGCTTCTCGGTGAGGGAGCCGCTGAGGGAGACGGTGGCGATGGACGTACGCACCTTCTGGTACCTCGCTTCGGTCGGCACTGATGCCTCTATTCAGTTCGCGGCGGTGACGGCGCCCGCGAGTTCGCCGATGTCCCGCAGCATGCGTGCCGTGTCGGGCTCGCGGCCGGTGAAGAGGCGGAAGGCGTCCGCGGCCTGGAAGGCGGCCATGCCGGCGCCGTCCAGCGTGGCGCAGCCCGACGCGCGCGCGGTGCGCAGCAGTTCGGTCTCCAGCGGGCGGTAGACGACCTCGGCCACCCAGAGTCCGGGGCGCAGGAGTCCGGCGGCGAAGGGCAGGCCGGGGTGGGCGGCCATGCCGGTCGGCGTGGCGTGCACGACGCCGTCGGCCCGGTCGAGGAGGTCCGCCAGCCGGTCCGGGGCCGCGGCGGTGGCGCGCCCGGCGCCGAAGTGGCGGTTCAGGGCGGCGGCGAGGTCCGCCGCCCGGTCGGCCAGCGCGTCCACGACGGTGACCTGCCCGGCGCCGAGGGTGAGCGTGGCGTGGGCGACGGCGGCACCCGCCCCGCCGGCGCCGAGCTGCACGACCCGCTCCAGCGGTACGTCGGGCAGCCCGCGGGCGAAGGACGCGGCGAAGCCGGTGACGTCGGTGTTGTGGCCGGTCGCGCGGCCGTCCTCGAAGACGATCGTGTTGACCGCGCCGAGCGCCTCGGCCTGCGGGGCGAGGGCATCGAGGTGGTCGATGACCAGTTGCTTGCACGGGTGGGTGATGTTCAGGCCGTCGTAGCCGAGGTCGCGGGCAGCCCGCACCAGGTCGCCGACCGCCTCCGGGCGCACGCCGAGGGTGTCGATGTCGATGAGCCGGTACAGGTAGCGCAGGCCCTGCCGGTCCGCTTCCCGCTCGTGCAGCGCCGGGCTGAGCGAGGGGCCGATGCCGGCGCCGATCAGTCCGACGAGATACGAGTCCTTGGTCACGCGGTCCTCCTGAGCCAGGCGCTAATGTACGAACCAGTACGTTAGCTATATCAGGCGGGCGGCTTCCCCGGAAGGCCCCGCAGGGCGGCACCCGGCGCTCCTTCTAGAATCTGCGGCACCGGCCGCACTCCCGAAGGAACCCGATGACCCGCGTCGACGAACCGGCACGACCGAACGGGCGGATCCGCGACGCCGCCCGCACCCAGGCCGAGATCCTCGACGTGGCCACCCAGGAGTTCGCGCGGGCCGGCTACGACGGCGCCCGGGTCGACGAGATCGCCGCCCGCACCCGCACCACCAAGCGGATGATCTACTACTACTTCGGCGGCAAGGAGCAGCTCTTCACGGCCGTCCTGGAGCGGGCGTACGGCGTGATCCGCGAGGCCGAGCAGCAGCTCGACGTCGACCACCTGGACCCGGTCGCGGCGATCCGGCGCCTGGCGGAGCTGACCTTCGACCACCACGAGCAGCACCCGGACTTCATCCGCCTGGTCAGCATCGAGAACATCCACGGCGCCGAGCACATCGCCGCCTCCGAGAAGCTCGGCAGGATCGGCTCCCCCGCCCTCGACGTGATCCGCCGCATCCTGGCCGCCGGGCAGGAGTCGGGCCTGTTCACGGCCGACGTCGACGCGGTCGACCTGCACGCGATGATCAGCTCGTTCTGCTTCTTCCGGGTCGCCAACCGGGCGACCTTCGGCGCCCTGTTCGACCGCGACCTGGTGGACCCGGGCCGGCGCGAGCACTACCGCACCATGCTGGGCGACATGGTGATCGCCTACCTGACGGCGGAGCGGACCGCCGGCTGAGGTCGCACGACGGCACCCCTTGACACCCGGGAAACGTGGCTGCAACATCCCTGGACAACCGCTACTAACTATCCAGTGCGTTAATTAGCCGGGTAGCACCCGGCGCGGCCGCCCCGCCACCCCAGGGCTGCGGCACCTTCCCTCTCCGCTCACTCCACCTACGCTGGAGTTCCCCCGAAGGAGCAACGCCGTGTCGTCCGTCCCCGCCGAAGCCGTCGGGCAGCCGAAGAAGGCGGCCGCCGCCGCCTGGATCGGCAGCGCCCTGGAGTACTACGACTTCTTCATCTACGGCAGCGCGGCCGCGCTGATCTTCCCGAAGGTGTTCTTCGACGAGTCCGACCCCGCCACCGCGACCCTGCTGTCGCTGGCCACGTTCGGTGTCGCCTACGCCGCCCGCCCGGTCGGCGCGCTCTTCCTCGGCCACTTCGGCGACAAGCTCGGCCGCAAGAAGATCATGGTCTTCACGCTGATCCTGATGGGCCTGTCGACGTTCCTGATCGGCTGTCTGCCCACCCGCGCCCAGGTCGGCACCCTCGCGCCGGTCCTGCTCGTGCTGTGCCGGGTGCTGCAGGGCATCTCCGCCGCCGGCGAGCAGGCCAGCGCCAACTCCATGACCCTGGAGCACGCGCCGGGGCATCGGCGCGGCTTCTTCACCAGCTTCACGCTCAGCGGCACCCAGGGCGGCCAGCTCATCGCCACCCTGGTCTTCATCCCCGTGGCGGCCCTGCCCGAGGACCAGTTGCTGTCGTGGGGCTGGCGGGTCCCGTTCTGGGCGAGCGTCGGCGTCGCGGCCGTCGGCTACGTCATCCGCCGCAAGCTGGAGGAGACGCCGGTGTTCACGCAGCAGGCGGCCTCCTCCGAGGGGGTCGTGAAGCTGCCGCTGGTGGTGCTCCTGCGCGAGCACTGGGCGGATGTGCTGCGGGTGATCGCGGGCGCGCTGGTCGCCTCGGTCTCCACGATCTTCACGGTCTGGGCGCTCGCCTACGCCACCAGCGACTCCGTCGGCATGTCCCGCTCCTCGATGCTGTGGGTGGGGGCGCTCGCGAACCTCGTCGCGCTGGCGGCGATCCCGCTGTGGGCGACGCTGTCGGACCGCATCGGCCGCCGGCCGGTGTACCTGATCGGCGCGGCGGGCAGCGCGGTGGCGATGTTCGGGTACCTCTGGGCGATCTCCACCGGTGACTACCCGCTGACCCTGGTGCTGGGCATCGTCGCCTTCGGTGTCGTCTACAGCGCCGCGAACGGTGTGTGGCCGTCCTTCTACGGCGAGATGTTCTCCACCCGGGTCCGCCTGTCCGGGATGGCGATCGGCACCCAGATCGGCTTCGCCGTGGCCGGCTTCGCGGTCACCTTCGCCGCCGAGATCGCGGGTCCCGACGGCAGCGACTGGTCCTCGGTCGCCCTGTTCACCGCGGCCCTGTGCGTCCCGCCGGTGATCGCCGCCCTCTCGGCCCGCGAGACGGCCGAGGTCCCGACCGAACGACTCGGCGAGCGCCAGGTCGGCGAGCCGGCCCGGGAGACGGTGACGGCCTGACCCGCACGCCGCCGACACCCCGGACTCCGCACGGCACCGGCCGCCGGAGTCCGGGGTGTCGGCGTCAGGTCACCGCCCCGGCTCCCGTACGGCATCGGCTTCCCCCGGCCGCGGGTGCCGCGGCTCGTACACGGCGATCTCGCCGCCGCCCGGCAGCCGGAAGGCCGTCACCCGGCCCCAGCGGACGTCCTGCACGGGGCGCGTGAACTCCACTTCCGCCCGGGTGAGTTCGGCGACGGTCGCGTCCAGGTCGTCGCACATCAGCATCAGTTCGTGCGAGGGCTCGCCCTCGGTCGGATGGCAGGCGACCTCGGTGGGCGGCGCCTCGAAGATCAGCCAGCCGTGCCCGGCGTCGACGTACGCCCAGCCGAGGACGTCCCGGAGGAAGAGGCGGTCCGCCTCGGCGTCGCGGGAATGGATCACCATGTGTGCGCCATTGATCACGTGACGGAGCCTACGCACTCGTATCAGGAATGGAGAAGCGCCGCTCCCGGGCCTCGCCTAGCCTGACCGTCACGGGCGTCACCCGCGCTACGGATGGAGAGACGATGAGCAAGGTCCCGGCACCCTCGCAGCACGCCGCCGACAGCCATGACCTGATCCGCGTGCACGGTGCCCGCGAGAACAACCTCAAGGACGTCAGCGTCGAGCTCCCGAAGCGCCGGCTGACCGTGTTCACCGGCGTCTCCGGCTCCGGCAAGAGCTCCCTGGTGTTCGACACGATCGCCGCCGAGTCGCAGCGGCTGATCAACGAGACCTACAGCACCTTCGTGCAGGGCTTCATGCCGACCCTGGCCCGCCCCGAGGTGGACGTCCTCGACGGCCTGACCACCGCGATCAGCGTCGACCAGCAGCGCATGGGCGCCGACCCCCGCTCCACCGTCGGCACCGCCACCGACGCCAACGCGATGCTGCGCATCCTCTTCAGCCGCCTCGGCAAGCCCTACGTCGGCCCGCCCGGCGCGTTCGCCTTCAACGTGCCCTCGGTCTCGGCGGCCGGCGCGATCAAGGTCGGCGGCGCCAAGAAGGCCCAGAAGGTCACCTTCAACAAGGTCGGCGGCATGTGCCCGCGCTGCGAGGGCCGCGGCGCGGTCTCCGACCTCGACCTCGGCCAGCTCTACGACGACACCAAGTCGATCAACGAGGGCGCCTTCACCGTCCCCGGCTACACCGGCGGCGGCTGGAACTCCCGCCTCTACGCCGAGTCCGGGTTCTTCGACCCCGACAAGCCGATCCGGAAGTTCACCAAGAAGGAACTGCACGACCTGCTGCACCACGAGCCGGTCCGGATGAAGATCGCGGGCATCAACATGACCTACGAGGGTCTGATCCCGCGCATCCAGAAGTCGATGCTCGCCAAGGACACGGAGGCGATGCAGCCGCACGTCCGGGCGTTCGTGGAGCGCGCGGTCACCTTCACCACCTGCCCCGACTGCGACGGCACCCGGCTCGCCGAGCACGCCCGCTCGGCGCGGATCAAGAAGCTCAACATCGCCGACGTCTGCGCCATGCAGATCAGCGACCTGGCCGAGTGGGTGCGCGGGCTGAAGGAGCCGTCGGTGGCGCCGCTGCTCACCGCGCTGCAGCAGACCCTCGACTCGTTCACCGAGATCGGCCTCGGCTACCTCTCCCTCGACCGCCCGGCGGGCACCCTCTCCGGCGGCGAGGCGCAGCGCGTCAAGATGATCCGCCACCTCGGCTCCTCCCTCACCGACGTCACGTACGTCTTCGACGAGCCGACCATCGGCCTGCACCCGCACGACATCCAGCGGATGAACGACCTGCTGCTGCGCCTGCGGGACAAGGGCAACACGGTGCTGGTCGTGGAGCACAAGCCGGAGGTCATCGCGATCGCCGACCACGTCGTCGACCTCGGCCCCGGAGCCGGCACGGGCGGCGGCACGGTCTGCTACGAGGGCACGCTGGAGGGGCTGCGGGACAGCGACACCATCACCGGCCGCCACCTCGGCGACCGGGCGGCCCTGAAGGACACAGTGCGCAAGGCGACCGGCAGTCTGGAGATCCGGGGCGCGCGCACGCACAACCTCCAGGGCGTCGACGTCGACCTCCCGCTGGGCGTGCTGTGCGTGATCACCGGTGTCGCCGGTTCCGGCAAGAGCTCGCTGGTCCACGGGTCGATCCCGGCCGACGCGGGTGTGGTGGCCGTCGACCAGAGCCCGATCCGCGGTTCCAGGCGCAGCAACCCGGCGACGTACACCGGTCTCCTCGACCCGATCCGCAGCGCCTTCGCCAAGGCCAACGGGGTGAAGCCGGCCCTGTTCAGCGCCAACTCCGAGGGGGCGTGCCCCACTTGCAACGGCGCGGGCGTCATCTACACCGATCTGGGGATGATGGCCGGTGTCTCCAGCACCTGCGAGGACTGCGAGGGCAAGCGGTTCGACGCGTCGGTGCTGGAGTACCGCTTCGGCGGCCGGGACATCAGCGAGGTGCTCGCGATGCCGGTGGCCGAGGCGGAGGAGTTCTTCGCGGCCGGCGAGGCGCGCACCCCGGCCGCCCACCGGATCCTGACGCGGCTGGCCGACGTCGGGCTCGGCTACCTGACCCTCGGCCAGCCGCTCACCACCCTCTCCGGCGGCGAGCGGCAGCGCCTGAAGCTGGCCACGCACATGGGCGACAAGGGCGGCGTCTACGTCCTGGACGAGCCGACCGCCGGCCTGCACCTGGCCGACGTCGAGCAGCTGCTCGTCCTGCTGGACCGGCTCGTGGACGCCGGGAAGTCGGTCATCGTGGTGGAGCACCACCAGGCGGTGATGGCCCACGCCGACTGGATCGTCGACCTCGGCCCCGGCGCCGGCCACGACGGCGGCCGGATCGTCTTCGAGGGCACCCCGGCCGACCTGGTGGCGGCACGCTCCACCCTGACGGGGCAGCACCTGGCCGCCTACGTGGGCAACTGACGCGTCCGCGCGGCTAGTTGTTCGACCAGCCGCGTTCGCACAGCACCAGGCGGTAGCCGTCCGGGTCCTCGACGGTGACGCCCCAGCGGTTCCAGTACGGGTTGGGAGACGGCACCCGTTTCCCCCCGTGCCGCTCCAGCCGCGCCACGAGGTCCTCCGGGACCGGCCCGTCGACGTAGACGACGAGCAGGTCCTCCTCGGTGGGCCGGGGCTCGACCGGGGCGGCGGACTCGTGGACGAGCTCCAGGTGCCACCCGGCGTCCGGCCAGCCCAGCATCAGCAGATCGTGCTCGCCGGGTTCGCCGGCGCCCTCGGTCCGCCATACGACGCTCAGCCCGAGTCCCTCCACCCAGAACCGCTCGGCGGCGGCGAGGTCACGCGACGGGCGGGCGACACGGATGTGGCTGCGGCCGTTGACGGGCATCGGGGTCTCCTCCTGAGCTGCGAAGTCTCCGTGAGCAGCCTAGGCAGCGGGTGATCGCCGGGCCATGCGACATCCGACCTGCGGCCACGGACCTAGGACCGAGCATCCGGCCGTGCCGCGCGCTCCTTTTCAGCCCTGGTCGGCGCCTTTCGACAATCAGCCCGAGCTGGCGCCCTTCGGATTCAGCCCAGGTTGGCGCCCTTCGGGATTCCGTACGCCCGTTCCACCTTCAGCCGCAGCACCAGCCGGCCGTCGCGCACCATCGCGGCGCGGTAGTCGTCCCAGTCGGGGTGCTCGCCCAGGACGGCGCGGTAGAGGCGGACGAGTTCCTCCACCGTGTCGTCGTGCGGGTCCTTGGCGACGGGCGAGAGGTCGGCGGTGCCCTCGACGACGGTGTAGGCGCGGCGGTCGGGGGTGGACACGTGGTACGACACCCGCGGGTCGCGGCGCAGGTTGCGGGTCTTGGCGCGGTCGTCGGTCACGGAGATCCGGATGATCCGCTCGTCCGGGTCGTAGTGGTGGCTGACGTTCGACAGCTGGGGGCGGCCGTCGCGCTTGAGGGTGACCAGTACGCCGCCGCGGTGGTCCGACAGCAGTTCGAGCAGTGTGTCCTGAGTCATATCCCGGTCAACCCCTGCGGCTCGGCAGTGCATTCCCGGCTTCGGCCAACCAGTGGTAGACAGTGTCTACCAATCGCTGGTAGACACTGTCTATGCCTCAATCCTCAAAACCCGACCCGGAGACGGGACTGCGAGCCCGGCTCGTCGATGTCGGTGTGGAGCTGGTCGCCCGGGAAGGGGCGCAGGCACTGACCCTGCGGGAGATCGCGCGCCGGGCGGGCGTCTCGCACGGGGCGCCGCGGCGCTACTTCCCCACCCACGTCGAGCTGCTCTCGGCCATCGCCCGGCGCGGGTTCGCCGAGCTGGCCGAGCGGGCCGCGGCGGCGGTCGGGGACGGTACGGCGTCGCCGCGCGAGCAGGTGACGGAACTGGGGCGCGTGTACCTGGAGTTCGCGCTGACCAACCGCGGAATGTACGAGCTGATGTTCCGTCACGACCTGCTGGCGAGCGGCCACCTGGGCCTGCGGGACACCAGCCTGCCGCTGTTCGGCGCGCTGGTGGAGCTGGTCGGCCGGGCCCGCCCCGAGGCGGACGCCCGGGTCGTCGCGGGGGCGCTGTGGGCGAACCTGCACGGCATCGCCCAGCTCTGGGGCTGGGGCAGCCTCCAACTCGCCACGGCGGCAGAGGACTTCACGCCGTTGCTGCACGCCGCTCTGGACGCGCACCTCGGGGCCGAGGCATGACAGGTCAGCGGGCGCTTGCGCTGACGGGCAGCGTCGTCGGAGCCGTGGTGGTCGCCCTGGACGGCACGATCCTCTCCGTCGTGCAGCCGACCCTGCGGCGGGACCTGGACGCCTCGTTCGCACAGGTCCAGTGGACCAGCACGGGCTATCTCATCGCGGTGGCGGGACTGCTGGTGTTCTCGGGGCGGCTCGGGGACCGGTACGGGCACCAACGGCTGTTCGGCATCGGCATGCTGGGCTTCGGAGCGGCCTCGGCGGGTATCGGCCTGGCCCCCGGGATCGGCTGGGTGATCGCGCTGCGCGTGGTTCAGGGGGTGTTCGGGGCGCTGCTCCAGCCGGCCACGCTGGGCATGCTGCGGGCCGCGTTCCCACCGGACCGGCTGCGGATGCCGATCGCCGTACGGACCAGTGCGATCGGGCTGGCGGCCGCGGCGGGGCCGGTACTGGGCGGGGTCCTGGTGGCCGGCCCGGGCTGGCGGGCCGCGTTCTTCCTGAACGTCGCACCGACCCTGACCCTGGGCGCCCTGGCCCTCTCCTCGCGCGGTGGGGCGAGGCGACCGGACCGGACCTGCCCTCGGCCCGTCACCGCCCTCGACCTGTCCGGTGCCCTGCTCCTGGCGCTGACCCTGGCCTGCCTGGTCCAGGCTCTCGTCGGGCTGCCGGTGCGGGGCTGGACGCCGGCGAGCGGTGCCGGCGTCGCGGCGGCCCTCGCCACGGGCGCGGTGTTCGTGCGGCACGAGCGGCGGGCCGCGAGTCCGCTGGTGCCGCCGGACCTCGTCGGCTCGGCGGGCGTCGGCCGGGCGGTCGGCGTCCTGGTCGTGGCGTCGGCCGCGCTGCAGGGCACCTTGTTCACCGCCACCTTCCTGCTGCAGAACACCCTCGGCGTCGGTCCGCTGCGTATGGCCCTGCTCAGCCTGCCGCTGGCGGCCCTGATGATCCTCGCGGCGCCGTGCTGCGCGGTGCTGCTGCGCCGGTTCGGGGCCCGGCGTACGACGGTCGCGGCGATGGCCGTGCTGGCCGCCGGGATCGCGGTCCTGGACCGCGCCACGGGCACCCTCGCCTTCTGCGCCGGGTTCGGTCTGCTGGGCGCCGGCTTCGGCACGGTCATGGTGGCGGCCACCCACGTCGTCGTACGGGAGGCGGCGGTCGAGTCGGCCGGGGTGGCGGGCGGGCTGAAGCAGACGGCGATGAACGTCGGGCCGGTGCTGGGCGTGGCCGTGGCGACGACGCTGATGGGATCGCACGCGAGTGGCGCGCGGCTGCCGCTGATCGTCCTCGCCGCCGTGGCCGCGGTGGGCGCGGTCGTGGCCGGATCTCTGCCGGAACGTTCCGCCTTGATGATCAATCCTGGTCAACCCGGGGACCGTTCCGGTGTTCCTGCGCGACGATGAGTTCTGAGGTCAGGGCGGCGGGATATGCGGGATATCCCGTCCGGCACCTTGACGAGCGCATTCGGAGGAGAGCGATGGCACAGCTGCGGCAAGAGGTCGACCCGAGCGAGGTCGGGCTGGACGCGAAGGCGCTGGACCGCCTCGACCAGCACCTCGCCCACCACGTCGACGAGGGGCGCGTGCCCGGCTTCCTGGTGGCCGTGGCCCGCGGCGGACGCGTCGCCCATCTCACCATGCTCGGCCGCCGCGACGTCGCGGCCGGACTTCCGGTCGAGCACGACACGCTGTGGCGGATCTACTCCATGACGAAGCCGGTCACCTCGGTCGCCGCGCTGATGCTCGTGGAGGAGGGCCGGCTGTCGCTGGACGACCCGGTCGCCCGTCATCTGCCGGCCTTCGCGGACCCGCAGGTGTACGAGAGCGGCTCCGGCGCCGACGTCCGCACCCGCCCGGCTCACGGTCCCATTCTGATCAGGCACCTGTTGACCCACACCGCGGGCCTCACCTTCGCCTTCTACCGCTCCCACCCGGTCGACGCCCTCTACCGCGCGGCAGGCCTCGAGTCCTCGGTCGTACCGGGCACGGACCTGGCGCGGACGGTCGATGTGTACGCGAGCCTGCCGCTGCAGTTCGAGCCCGGGACGCAGTGGAACTACTCGGTCGCCAGCAACGTGCTCGGCCGGGTGATCGAGGTGGTGAGCGGGCAGTCGCTCGACGTGTTCTTCGCCGAGCGCATCCTCGGCCCGCTCGGCATGTCCGACGCGGGCTTCCAGGTCACCGACGAACAGGCGCCGAGGCTGGCGGAGTTGTACGGCGAGACGGACTCCGGCGGCATCGAGCCGGTGCCCGGGCTGCCGCTGCGCGGCGGGCGGCCCCGTCTGCTGTCCGGCAGCGGCGGGATGGTGGCCTCCGCGCACGACATGCACCGTTTCATGGAGCTGCTGCGCCGGCGGGGCGAGCTCGACGGCGTCCGTCTGCTGACCCCCGAGACCGTGGACCTGATGACCAGGAACCACCTGCCCGGCAACGCGGACCTGCGCTCCTTCGGCGCCCGCCCGGCCCACGACGAGCCCAACAACGACGGCGTCGGCTTCGGCCTCGGCGTCTCGGTCGTCATCGACCCCGAGCGCACCCAGGTCCCGTCGACCCTGGGCGCCTACGGCTGGAGCGGCGCCGCGACGACGACCTTCTGGGTCGACCCCGTCCATGACCTGACCGTCCAGTTCATGACCCAGGTCCGCCCCAAGACGTCCCTGAGGATCGTCCCGGACCTCAAGCGGCTGGTCCACGAGGCCATCACCGGCTGACCGCTACGGAGCGAGACGCAGGGCGAACTCCAGCCCCTCGGATCTGAGTTCGTCCAGCCACTCCTCGGAACGGGCCGCCGTCCCGGCGGCCCTGTTCAGCCCCGCCGGCAGGCCTCCGGCCAGGATGTGCCGGACGCCCAGTGCCAGCGGGCGCGACACGCAGCGGGCCATGGCGCTCTCCTCGGCGTCCCCCACGAGGTCGAGGAGGTAGCTCCCCGACCAACGGCGGTCCCGTGCGCGCACGTCCAGTGACACGGCGAGGACGACCCGGTCGCGGCCGGGGTCCGTCGTCGGGTGGCGGGCCGCCAACTCCTGCGCCAGGGCGGCGATCCGCGCGTCGTCACCGGCCTTCAGCTCCTCGAACACCGCATCCCAGGCCCGCAGCCAGCCGTCGAGCCGCAGGGTGCCGCGGACGAAGGACCACGCGTGCCAGGCCGCCGGAAGCCCGTACTGCTCGACGAAGGGCACGCTGTCGCGGTTGGGGTAGACCTCGAAGGGTTCCCCGTCCAGGACGTGGGTGCGGGTGGCCTCCCACGGACGGTCGGCGGTGGTCTCGGTGCCGTCCTCGATGTAACGGGCGGGGGAACGCAGGGCGTTGAGGACGCCGGCGGGGGCCCAGCTGAAGCGGTACCGGAAGTCGTTCGGGACGGCGGGTATGCCGCCGCAGTACGAGGTGAAGGTGTACGACGCCGGGGTGCCCACACCGATGGCCGCACCGGCACGGGCGACCAGGCTGTGGGCGAAGAGGTGGTCGATGCCCGGGTCGAGCCCGGCCTCGGTGAGCACGACCAGGCCCGCCCGCGCCGCCCGCGGCACCTGTCCGAGGACGGCGTCCGAGACGTAGCTGGAGCAGGCGAAGTGGGCGCGGCCCGCGACACAGGCGGCCAGGATTCCGGCGTGCTCCGGCGCGGGCAGCATCGACACGACGACGTCGCCGGGCGCCAGTTCGGCGGTGAGCGTGGGGAGCGTGTAGGCGCAGGGCTCGGCGCGCGAGCCGAGCCCGAGGCGGTCCAGGGCGTCCGCGGCCCGCTCCTCGGTTCGGTGCCACAGGCGCACCCGCCCGGCGCTCTCGCACAGCCGGGCAAGCCCGCTGCCCGTGGACAGTCCGGCGCCGACCCAGTGGACGGTGCCGGACGCGGCGACGGGCTCAGTCATTGCCGGACTCCCCTTCCGTGACGCCGAGTTCACGGCAGGCCTGGTGGAACCGGTCCAGACAGCGTCCCCACGGCCCGCCGACGGAGAACTCCAGCAGTTGGAGCACCAGCGCGGAGGAGAAGTCCGTGCTGGACTCCCGCGGCAGCAGGGAGGGCAGGTTGTCGATGGCGATGAGATCCAGCGGGGGTTCCTTGCGCAGCCGGCGCACCGGCTCGTCCCAGTCCGTGGTGCGGTCGTAGACCGGCAGGACGTTCAGCGGCGAGCCGACGTCGCAGGTGACGTCGCACAGGGTGCGCAGACGGCGGGCCGGGTCGTCGAGGTCCTCCTCGCGCAGGAAGGGCGGGACGGGCGAGGTGGCGAGGACCGCGTTCACCATGACGTCGTGGGCGAGCAGGGCGGGGCGGTCCAGGTCACGGGTCTCGGCGAGGTCCCAGCAGGTCGGGTCGATCCCCGCGACCTGGAAGGCGACCCGCGCGCCGCGGCCGCTGCGGCCCAGGGCGCCGACCACCAGCGCGGAGAACCCCTCGTCCCCGTCGTTCGGCCGGAGCCTGTCGTCCAGCTCCTCCTTCGATCCCGGCGTGAGCGGGGCGGCCAGCCTGCCGCGGTGCTGGAGCACGGCCAGGGCGGCGCCCAGGTAGCCCGCCCAGAAACCGAAGGCGGCGAGGCGACGGCCGTCGTCGTCGACCAGGTACTCGAGGTCGAGCAGGGCCCCTCCCCCGGCGGCGAAGCGCCGCAGCAGGGTCTCGGCCCCCGGCTGCCGCTTGTAGGCGTGCCCGAAGAAGATGTGGCGGTGCGGCAACTCGGCCGGTTCGTCCGGGAGTTCCTTCAGACCCAGGATCACGGCGTCGTCCGGCGCCGACACCCACGACCCCGCGGGCGCGACGCCGCAGCCCGCCGCCTCGTACTCCTCGATCGGGAAGATCCGCTGCGGCGACCGCTCCACGGTCAGCGTCACCCCCGCCTCGACGAGCCGCCGGGCGTCGGACGGCACGAGCGGCGTGCGGCGTTCGGTCGTACGGGCCTCGTGGCGCAGCCACAGGTGGAGCTCGGTCATACGAGATTGGCCTCCGGGCGCGGGGCGTCGGCCGCGAAGCGGTCGGCGCTCAAGGGGCGGACGTCCACGAAGGGTACGCGGCCCAGGTACAGGTCGCGGATCACCTCGCCGACGGCGGGCCCCTGCAGGAAGCCGTGTCCGGAGAAGCCGGTGGCGTAGAGGAAACGGGAGACCGAAGTGGCCTCGCCGATCAGCGCGTTGTGGTCGGGGGTGATCTCGTACAGGCCGGCCCAGCCGCCGGTGCGGCGCAGGTCGAGCAGGGCCGGGGCGCGGCGCTCCATGGCCGCGTACAGGGCGGGGATCCAGCGGTCGTGGGTGTCGGTGGCGAAGCCGGGCCGTTCCTCGGGGTCGGACATCCCCAGGAGGAGGCCGGGGCCTTCGGCGTGGAAGTAGAGGCTGGTGGTGAAGTCGATGGTCATGGGGAGGTCGGGACGCGGCTCGGCGAGGGGTTCGGTGACCGCGATCTGGCGGCGCAGCGGCACCACCGGCAGGTCGACGCCGGCCATCGCGCCGACCGCCCGCGACCAGGGGCCGGCCGCGCAGATCACCGTGTCGGTCGCGATCCGGCCCAGCGTCGTGGACACGGCGGTGATCCGGTCGCCCCGCAGCTCGATGCCGGTGGCCTCGGTGTGCCGCAGGACGCGGGCGCCCAGGGCGCGGGCGGCGGCGGCATAGCCGTGGACGACCGTCTCCGGGGTGCAGTGGCCGTCGTCCGGGGAGAAGGCGGCGGCGAGCAGGCCGTCGGTCCTGATCAGCGGGGAGAGCCTGCGGGCCTCCTTCGGTGTGATCATGCGGCTGGGCACGCCCAGGGAGTTCTGCAGTTCCACGCTCCGCTCGAAGGAGGCGACCTCTTCCGGCGTCGACAGCAGGAACAGGTAGCCGACGCGGTGCAGCCCGATGTCGTACCCGAACTCCTCGTGGAAGCGGCCGAACGCCTCCAGGCTGCGCGCCCCGAGCCGGATGTTCAACTCGTCGGAGAACTGCGCCCGCACCCCGCCGGCCGCCCTCGACGTGGACCCGGAGGCGAGTTCGTCCCGTTCGACGAGGACGACGTCACGGACACCGGCGGCGGCGAGATGGTAGGCGATGCTCGCGCCCATCACCCCGCCGCCGATGACGACGGCACTGGCCTGCGTGTTCACCGGCGAGCCTCCCAGGGATGTCGGGCCGTGCCCTCTTCCTGTCCCCGCTCGCCGGCCCGTAAGCGCATGTTCAGGACAGGTGGGCCAGGGCGTCCAGGTGCGGCAGCACGTGGTCGAGCCGTTCCCGCTTGGTGCGCAGGTAGGTGATGTTGCTCTCGCACGGCGGGATCAACAGGGGCACGGTCTCGGCGACTTCGATGCCGTGCTGCTGCAACGCCTCGCGCTTGCGCGGGTTGTTGGACATCAGACGTACGGAGTTCACGCCCAGGTCGTGCAGGATGCCGGCGGCGACACCGTAGTCGCGGGCGTCGACCGGCAGCCCGAGCGCGAGGTTGGCCTCGACCGTGTCCAGGCCCTCCGCCTGAAGGGCCATCGCACGCAGCTTGGCGAGCAGGCCGATACCGCGGCCCTCGTGCCCCCGCAGGTAGACGACGATGCCGCTGCCTTCGGCGACCACGGCCTTCAGCGCGGACGCCAGTTGGTCCCCGCACTCGCAGTGCTGGGAGCCGAACGCGTCACCCGTCAGGCACTCGGAATGCAGCCGGGTCAGGACATCGTCGGTGCCGATCTCACCGTGCACGAGGGCGACTTGTTCGTCACCGCGATCGTGATCGATGTAACCGACCGCCCGGAATTGTCCGTACACCGTGGGCAGCGGGGCATTCACTATGCGTTCCACGCCGGTCCGCTTCGCGGTCTTCTTGCCGAGTACTCCGATTTTTTCTGTCATGATTCGATTCCTAAGCAGAGACGAAAGGCCGTGAAGAAATGAGTGGTTCGGGCGCGCGTACGGCGGCGGACGGGCTGGTGCCGGCGGACACTACGGAAGAGGTACGGACCAGGGCGGCGGGTGTCTCAACGCAGGTCGCGGTCCTTCCGGTGGGAAGCTTCGAACAGCACGGTCCGTTCCTTCCGCTGGCGACCGACACGCTGGTCGCCTGTGCCGTGGCCCGGGAGATCGCGGCGGCGTACCCGGTGCACCTCCTCCCTCCGGTGACGATCTCCTGCTCGCACGAGCACGCGGGCTGGCCCGGGACCGTCAGCATCTCCTCTGTGACCCTTCATGCGGTGGTGAGTGACATCGCGCAGTCCCTGCGGCGTTCCGGCGTCGACGCCCTGGTGGTGGTCAACGGTCACGGCGGAAACTACGTGCTGGGCAACGTCGTTCAGGAATCCTCCGCCCGCGGCGAGCGCATGGCGCTCTTCCCGGCCGTGGAGGACTGGGAGGCGGCTCGGCAGCGGGCGGGGGTGACCACCTCGCTGCTGACCGACATGCACGCGGGAGAAATCGAGACCTCCATCCTTCTGCACGCCAACCCGGAATTCCTCCGGCCCGGTTACGAGACCTCCGATTTCGTCGCGGACGACCGTCGTCATCTGCTCACCCTCGGTATGTCCGGCTATACCGATTCGGGCGTCATCGGACGGCCTTCGCTGGGTTCCGCGGAAAAGGGGAAGGAACTGCTGGCGAGCCTCGCGGATTCCTTCGGTGCGTATTTCTCGCTCCTCACCTCGGAGGACGGACGCGAATAGCCGGTGCCGGGTTCCGGGACCTGCCCGGAACCCGCCCGCAGCCCGGTGTACCAGCGTGCGACGAGGACGACCGCGCCCGGCAGGGCGGCGACGAAGCTGAGCACGCCGTACACGACGGCGACCGCCACGCCGCTGCTCGCACCGAGTCCGGCCGCGCCGAACGCCCAGGCGGTGACGCCCTCCCGGGGGCCGAAGCCGCCGACGTTCAGCGGCAGCCCCATGGCGACCAGTGCCAGCACCGCGAGCGGGATCAGCGCGGCGACGGAGGCCGGGGAGCCGGCGACCCGGGCGGCGAGCACGAACATCCCGATGTGACCGGCGAGGACGAGCAGCGAGGAGATTGCGACGCCGGGTCCGCTGCGGCGGGAGAGCAGCCCCTCGCGCGCCTCCGCGAGGGTCGCGCGCAGGGCGCGGCCGCGGCGCGAGTCGGCGGTACGGTTCATCCGCAGCGCCAGGACGACGGCCAGCGCGCCGACCACCGCGAGCAGGGCGGGCGGGGCGAAGCTGCGGACCTCGGCGCGCACGGGGGACGGCATCGTCAGCAGCACCGCGCCGCCGACGACGGTCAACGCGACCTGTCCGGCGACACGTTCGAGGACGACCGACCGTACGCCGCGGCCGAGGTCACCGGCGTCCTTGCCGTGCCGGACGGCCCGGTGCACGTCGCCGAGGACACCGCCGGGCAGGGCGGCGTTCAGGAACAGCGCGCGGTAGTAGTCGGCGACGGCCGCACCGAGCGGCAGCCGCATCTTCAGGCTCCGGGCCACCAGCGCCCAGCGCCAGGCGCTGAGCACGGTGGTGACCACCCCGGTCAGCAGCGCCAGCACCAGTGTCGTCGCGTCGATCCGCCGCAGTCCGTCCAGCAGCACACCGGTACCGAGGTGCCACAGCAGCGCCCCGAGGATGACGACACCCGCGACGGTCCCGAAGTGGCGGCGCAGAACCGGCGAGTTGAGCCGCGCCAGAACGGGCCGCCACCAGGACGTGCCGCCCGCGGCGCCGGCACGCTCCTCGCCGAGGGCGAGATCCGCGTCCCGCGCCCGCAGGGCCGACTCCCGCGCCGCGAGACAGGCGGCCCCGTCGTCCCACACCTCGACCACGAGGGAGGCGGCGGCCGCCGACCCCGCCACGCCCGCGCCCTCGACGCGAGGGCTCACCGGTGTGCTCACCGTCTCCACGCTCATGACGCCCCGCCCGTCGGGCGGGACATCGCCAGTAGGTCGCTGTGATGGACGGTGACGTGCAGTTCGCCGGCCTCGCAGGCGGCCAGGCGGTCGCGCAGATACCGTTCCGCACGCGCCGCCAGCTCGGGACGTTCCTCGACGGCCGCGCCGACCCAGCCGCGCAGCCACTGGGCCGTCAGCTCGGCCTCGCCGGGACCCAGCCGCCAGGGGCTCGGGTTGACCCGTACCGTGGCGCCCCGTTCCGAGAAGATCTCGCAGGCGACGTCGACCGCGTCCGGGCCGAGCAGGCCGTCGCGGCGCTGGTGGGCGTTGAACGCCTCGGTGATCTCCGCGTCCATCGGGTCGGCCGGCGTGAGCTCGACGCGGCCGGCGACGGAGAGCGTCAGCAGGGCCGGGCAGCCCGCCCCCGTGCAAGCGTCGGCCAGCGTCTCCATCTCCTCGCGGGTGAGGACGTCGAGAAGGGCGGAGGCGGTCACCAGAGAGGCGCCGGCGAGACCGTCGGCGGTGAGCCGGCCGACATCGCCGCGGCGGGTCTCCACCGAGACCCTGCTGCCGTCGGCGGCGGACCGCGGCGAGGCGACGGCCGCGAAGTGCAGCAGGTACGGGTCGCGGTCGTGCAGCACCCAGTGCTGGGCGCCGTCGAGGTGCGAGGCGAGCCAGCGGCCCATGGAGCCGGTGCCGCAGCCCAGGTCGTGGATGACCAGCCCGGCCTTGCCCGGCAGGTTGGCGAGCCGGATGCGCAGCGGGTCGAGCAGCTCGTGCGAGCGCGCGGCGGCGTCGGCCGGTTCGCGCAGCTCCAGCCACTCGGGGGCGTAGCGCGGGGGCTCGTCCGGCCCGGTCTCGCGCAGGCGTAGGGTGGCGCGCTCGCCGGACCGCGCGGGGCCGGCCCCGGGGATCACGGAACCGCCCGCGCCCGGCGAACCGCCGGCCGGGAGACCGGCGCCCGCTCCCGGGCCGTCCGTGCCCTGCGTGCCCTCCGCCACGGAAGCCACCGCCTTCGCCTCGTGCGCCCCTGCCTCCGTGGGCACATCCGCCGTCCCTGTCACCATCTGCCGCCCCTCCCCCACCGTCTCCCGCGTGTCCCTCGGCCCCGGCTGCGCCGGGATCTTCCCCCCGGCCCGCGCCGGTACGGTCCTGTTCATGCCGCCCTCCCGGGCTCGCTCGGCAGCCGGCCCAGCACTCCGGCGAGGCTGCGTGCCGTGGCCGCCCAGCCGTCCAGGGCGGCCCGCCGGCCCCGGGCCGCGGCCTTCAGCCGGCGCCGTACGTCGGCCTCGCCGAACCAGCCGCGCAGTTCGGCGGCGAGGGCGGCGGGGTCCTCCGGCGGCACGAGGATGCCGGGCACCCCGCCGTCGGGGGCGCGGCCGACCGCCTCGGGCAGGCCGCCGACGTCGGTCGCGAGCACGGGGATGCCGCGCGCGAGGGCCTCGGTCACGGCCATGCCGTACGTCTCCGCGTAGGAGGTGAGAACCATGAGGTCGGCCGAGTTGTAGCTGGCGTCGAGCTCGGCGCCGGCCTGCGGGCCGGCCAGCTGGATCCGGTCCTCGAGACCGTGCTCCCTGATGAGCTGCCGCAGTTCGGCGACGTACTCCGGGTCGTGCCCGAGGCCGCCCACGCACACGCAGCTCCACGGCAGTTCGGCCGCCGCGGCCAGCGCCTGCACCAGCCGGTGCTGGCCCTTGCGCGGGGTGACGGCGGCGACGCACAGCAGCCGCGAGACTCCGTCGGTGCCGGAGGCCAGGGGCGCGATGTCGGCGCCGGGGGCGGCGACATGGACCCGCTCGGGGGCGAGGCCGTGGTGGGAGACGAGCCGGCGGACCGCCCAGTCGCTGGTGGCGATCACGGCGGGCACGGCCCGCAGCACGACCCGCTCCCTGGCGTCCAGCTCGGCGGCCACCGCGGGCTCCAGACCCGTCTCGTCACCGAGCGGCAGATGCACCAGCACGGCGAGGCTCAGCCGCTCCGTCTCCGGTACGACGATCTCGGGCACCCCGCAGGCGACCAGCCCGTCCAGCAGGACGACCGTGCCGTCGGGCAGCTCCCGCAGGATGCGGGCGAGCTCCGCGCGGGCCGCCGCCCCCGGCCGGGGCCACTCCCCGGCCACGGCGTGCTTGTGCACCTGCCAGCCGAAGCCGGGCAGGTCCAGGCTCACGCGCCGGTCGTAGGCGTTGCCGCCGCTCGGCGCCGCCGGGTCGTCGACGCCGCCCGGCATCACGAAGTGCACGGAGCGCAGCGACATGGGGATGATCTCGGCGTTCTTCAGCGTGGAGACCTGCACCGGGACGTATCCGAGTGCCGGATGCGCCGTCTTCTCCAGGGTCACGTCGGTCACAGGGCACGCTCGTAACTCGCCCAGGCGATGTGCGACTCGTGCAGGGTGACGGTGATCCCGGCGATGCCCTTGGCGCCCTCGCCGAGGGCGCCCTTCTCGATGCGGTCGGCGAGCCGGTCGGCGATGACCTTGGCCAGGAACTCCGTGGAGGTGTTGGTCCCGGCGAACTCGGGTTCGTTGTCGAGGTTTCTGTAGTTCAGCTCGCTGACGACGGCGCCGAGTTCCTGGGTGGCCAGTCCGATGTCGACGACGATGTTGTCGTCGTCCAGCTGCTCGCGCCGGAAGGTGGCGTCCACCAGGAACGTCGCTCCGTGCAGGCGCTGCGCGGGTCCGAAGACCTCGCCGCGGAAGCTGTGGGCGATCATGATGTGATCGCGGACGGTGACACTGAACAACGGACGACCCTCCAGGTGCGGCGCGTCTGGCCCCCCGGCAGTCGGCCGCCGGGGGATGCCGTGTAGTACGGCTCTCCGGTTTCCCGCGTTCAGCCGTCCCTCACTCTTTTCTCAGGTCAGGCGGTCTTGCCAGGCCCCGAAGGTCGTCCCGGATTGAACGACTGCGTCAGAGTGTGTCCTCGTACCGGATGCGGTGGCAGAGCGCGGGCAACTCGCCGGAGGCCAGCCTCGGCATGAGGTCCGGCAGTTCGTCGAAGGCGGACTCGCCGGTGACGAGGGCGTCGAGCGCCGGGTCGGCGAGCAGTTCGAGGGCGAGGGCGAGCCGGTCGGCGTAGCTCCGGCCGGCGCGGCGCGGGGAGACGGTGCCGACCTGGCTGGAGCGGATGACGAGCCGGCGGGAGTGGAAGGCCTCGCCGAGCGGGAGGGAGACCTTCCGGTCGCCGTACCAGCTGAGTTCGATCACCGTGCCCTCGGCGGAGAGCAGTTCGAGGGAGCGTGCGAGCCCCTGTTCGGTGGCGCTGGCGTGGACGACGAGGTCCCGTTCGCCGTGGGCGTCCGCCGGCAGGGCGAAGTCGACCCCGAGGGCCTGGGCGACCTTGGCCCGGGCGGGGTCGGCGTCCACGAGCTGCACCTTCACGCCCGGAAAGCGCGCGAGCAGTGCGGCCACCGAGCAGCCGACCATGCCGCCGCCGACGACGGCGATCCGGTCGCCGATCAGGGGTGCGGCGTCCCAGAGGGCGTTCACGGCGGTCTCCACGGTGCCGGCGAGGACGGCCCGCTCGGCGGGCACGTCGTCCGGTACGACGGTGACGGCGGTGGCCGGTACGACGTACCGGGTCTGGTGCGGATAGAGGCAGAACACGGTCCGCCCGGCCAGGCCGTCGGGCCCCTCCTCCACCACCCCCACGTTCAGGTAGCCGTACTTCACGGGGGCCGGGAAGTCGCCCTCCTGGAAGGGGGCCCGCATGGCCGCGTGCTGGCTCTCGGGCACTCCGCCCCGGAAGACGAGCGTCTCCGTCCCACGGCTCACACCGGAGAACAGGGACCGCACCAGTACCTCGCCCTCGGCGGGTTCCGGCAGGTCGACGTCCCGTATCCGGCCCTCGCCCGGGCGATCCAGCCAGAACGCGCGTGCGACGCGGTTCATCGACGTCCTCCTGAACGATCGGGAAGCGGTTCACGTACCGAGGTGTGCACAGGCCGCGCACAGTACGCGGCGTGATCGACTCTGTCACATGGCCGGAGGGTGTGCGGTGGCCCTGAACAACACTTACGACGCAAGGCTGGTCCAGCAGGAGACCGCTGTGGGAGCGGGCGTGCAGATCCTGTTGCTGGCCCTGCTCGGCACGGCGATCGGCATGGGGCCGGCGGGCTGGCTGACCGGCCTCGCCTTCGCCGTCGCCACGTGGGCGGTGCTGTCCCGGGCCCTGCACCGCACCCGGGTGCGGTCCTTCGGCCCGGCCAACCGGGTGACGCTGGGCCGCGCGACCCTGGTCGGAGGTGTGACCGCCCTGGTCGCGGACTCCTTCGAGAGCTCGCCGCCGGTCACCGTCTTCGTCGGTCTCACGGCCGTCGCCCTGATCCTCGACGGTGTGGACGGCAAGGTGGCCCGCGCCACGGGCACCTCGACGCCTCTGGGCGCCCGCTTCGACATGGAGGTGGACGCGTTCCTGATCCTGGTACTGAGCGTGTACGTCTCCATGCAGGAGGGCCCGTGGGTCCTGCTGATAGGCGGCATGCGCTACGCGTTCGTGGCGGCGGCCCGCGTCTACCCGTGGCTGAACGCCCCGCTCCCCCCGAGCATGGCCCGCAAGACGGTGGCCGCGATGCAGGGCGTCTGCCTCCTCCTGTCCGCCTCGGGCTACCTCCCCGCAGCGGCCTCCTTCGCCGTCACGGCCCTCGCCCTCGCCTCCCTGAGCTGGTCCTTCGGCCGCGACGTCCACTACCTCCACCGCACGTCCCGCATCCGCGAGGCCGAGGTGGAGGAAATGCTGGAACTGGCGACGGAACGAGAGACGGTGGCGTCCTGAGCGGCGGGACGGGCGAGGGGGGCGCCATGAGCGACGTCATGAGTGACGGTGCCGGCCTGAGCGGCGGCCCGAGTGGCGATGCCGGCCTGAGCGACGGCCCGCGTGGCGATGCCGGCCTGAGCGGCGGCCCGCGTGACCGTGCCGCCCTGGGCGAGGAGCCGCCTCCTCATCCCTCGATCGGGTACCGGTACACGGTCGATCCGCGCCTTTGGAAGCCGAGCCGCTCGTAGAGCCGGTTCGCCGCCTCCCGGTCCGGGCGGGAGGTGAGGTCGACGGTGCGGGCTCCGGCCTCGCGGGCCAGTCCCAGCGCCTGTTCCATCAGCAGCCCGGCGATCCCGTGCCCTCGCGCCGCCTCGTCGACGATCACGTCCTCGACCCGGGCGCGCAGACCGGACGGCAGCGCCACCATCGTCAGGGTCAGGGTGCCGACGATGTCGTGGTCGGCGCGGGCGACGAGGACGGTGTTCGCGTCGGACGCGAGAACGCGGGCGAGGGCCCGGGCGTCGAGTGGTCGCGCGGAACGGGACAGTTGCGGCAGCAGACGTCCGAAGGCATCGACGAGCTCCTGGTCCGCTTCCCGGGCGGTCTCCACCTGGATCTTCATGGCGGCGAGCCTAGCGGCGCGGTAGGAGTGCGGTCGCCGCCAGTGGTACGGCCGCCAGGGCCAGCCACGGTGTCGCCGGGGGCAGTCCGGCGTCGAGGAGGGTGCCCGTCGCGGCGCTGCCGAGCAGCACGATCAGGCCGGACGCCGAGGACAACGCGCCGGTGTAGAGGCCGAGTCGGCCTTCCTCCGCGAGGTCGGGCACCCATGCGCGGGCGACCGGCGCGACGAGCATCTGGCCGAGGGTGAGCAGGACCACGAAGCCGGCGGCGGGCAGCAGGCCCGTGGCGCCGGTCCGCCCGGCGGGCCGCGCGGCGGCCACGGTCAGGAACCCCGCCGCGACCAGCAGCAGACCGGCGAGCATCGCGCTCCGTGGCGTGAGGCGGGCCGCGGCCCAGCGGGTGACGGGGAGTTGGGCGGTGACCACCAGCAGCGAGGACAGCGCGAACAGCCAGGCCAGCGGCGCCTGTGATCCCGCCGCCCGCTCCACCTCGGCGGGCAGGGCGAGGTACAGCTGGTTGTAGGCGAGGAGGTAGGCGCCGTAGGCGCAACACAGCCCGAGGAAGGGGCGGTTGTGCAGCAGGGCGCGCATTCCGCCCTTGACCCGCGTCCGCTCGCGTCCGGGGATGCGCTGGGGCAGCAGCCGCGCGTGCCCGGCGAGGACCAGCACGAAGATCCCGGCGCCGGTCAGGCACACGGCCCGGAAGTCCACCGCGAGCAGCAGCGCCCCCAGCAGCGGCCCCACGAACGCCCCCGCCTGCCCGGCCACCGTGAACAGAGCCAGCACCCGGGTCCGGGAGCCTCCCCCCGCCTTCTCCAACTCCACTGCCTGACGGGCGACTTCGGACTCCACGGCGTGAGAGAACAGCGCGGCGGCGAACCCGATCAGCAGCACCGCCCCGATCACCGCCCAGGTCTGCCGCGCGAACCCGAGCCACCCGAACCCGGCGATCCGCAGCGCGCACCCGGCCAGCACCACCGGCCGTATCCTGTACCGGTCGGCCAGCGCCCCGCCCACCACGAACAGCCCCTGCTGGCTGAACGTCCGCAGCCCGAGCACGAACCCGATCAGCCAGCCCGCCATCCCGACCGCCTGCCCGAGGTGCTCGGCCAGGAAGGGCAGGACGGCGAAGAAGCCGAGATTGAAGGCGAGTTGGGTGAGGATCAGCAGCCGGAGCAGTGGGGTGAGGCGGGTGCCGCCGTCCTCGGCCCGTGGCAGGCGGATCGTCGGCGAGCTCATTCCGTCGCCGCCGGCTCCCGCACAGCAAGGCGCTTTTGCGCGCCGGCCTCCGTCGTACGACGCCCCCGCCGCCGCACTCCCCCGGCCGCGCTGACCGCCAGCGCGCCGAGCAGGGCGAGTACGGCGGCCGGGGCGAGGACCGCCCAGGGGGCGCGCTCGGCGTAGGGCTGGTTCTCGGCGAGCAGCAACCCCCATTCGGGGGAGGGAGGTTGGGCGCCCAGTCCGAGGAAGGCCAGCGAGGCGAGGGCGAGGGCGGTGCCGGGCAGCCGGAGCAGGGCGTGTCGGGTGACGGGCGGCAGGACGGCCGGCAGCAGCGCGCGCCGGAACAGATGCCGGCGGCCCGCGCCCAGTCCGCGGGCCGCCATCACGTGCGGCGCGGCCCGCTCCTGCCGCAGCAGTGCGGAGGTGTGCGCGGTGAGCGGCACCCAGGCGACGGCGCTCACGGCGATGGCGGGCGTGGCCGGTCCGCTGCCCGCGACGGCGGTCACCAGCAGCGCGCCGAGGACGGGCGGTACGGCGTTGAGGGTGTCGGCCAGCGGCCCGGACAGGCGGGGCAGCGCCCCGAGCACCAGGCCGGTCAGCAGGGAGACGGCGCCGATCGCGACGGCGAGCAGCAGGGTGTCGAACGCGCCGTGGGCGACCCGGCCGAGCATGTCGCGGCCGAGCGCGTCGGTCCCGAACGGGTGGGACCAGGAGGGTGGTCGGAGCCGCTCGGCGGTGTCGACGGCGAGCGGGTCGCGAGGCAGGCCGAGGGCCACGACCGCGAGCAACCCCCCGCCGTACAGCAGGGGTTGGGCGCCGCGAGCGGGCGCGGTGGGCCGGTGCAGAGTGGGCAGGGCGCCGTCGTGCAGGGCGGGGCCGGTCAGCAGGCGGGCGGCGAGCCGTGCGGCGCCCGCGGCCGCGGCGGCCAGCAGGACGAGGACGAGCGTGCCGGCCTGCAGGACGGGCAGGTCCTGGGCGAGGGCGGCCTGGAGGGTGGTACGGCCGAGGCCGGGGATGTCGAAGATCTGCTCCACGGCGACGGATCCGCCGGTCAGCCCGACCACGAACAGGCCGAGGTTGGGCAGGAGTCCGGGCAGACAGCGGTGCACCGCGTGCCGGGCGATACGCCGGCGGGGCAGCCCACGGGCGACGGCGGCCGCGGCCCACGGTTCGGCGAAGGCGCCGGGCAGCAGGTCGTCGAGGAGCCGTCCGAGCACGGCCCCGGCGGGCAGGCCGAGGGCGAGCGCGGGCAGCACGGTCCACCGGGGCCCGTACCAGCCGAGGGCGGGCAGCCAGCCGAGTTGCACGCCGACGACGGTGGCGAGCACGGACGCGGTGAGGAACTCGGGCAGCGCGGCGAGGACCGCGGAGCCGCCGCCCGCCCGTCGCCGCCCGCCCTGCCGGTACAGGGTGCGGGCGCACACCAGCGCGGCCGTGCCGGCGGCGGCCGCGAGGGCCACCGCCATCAGCAGCAGGGACACGCCCAGCGCGTGCAGTACGACGGGTGTGACCTCGGCACCGGAGAGCCACGACCGGCCCGCGTCCCCGCGCCACAGTCCGCCGGCCCACTCGCCGAGCAGTCGCAACGGGCCCGCGTCCAGACCGAGTCGGGCACGGATGTCGGCGAGCACCTCGGGGGTCGGAGTACGGTCGGCGGAGCGCGCCCTGAGCACGGTGAGCGCGGGGTCGGTGCGCGAGAGCCAGGGCAGCAGACCGATGCCGCACACCAGGGCGAGGGCCAGTCCGGTCCGCCACAGCAGCGGGGTCAGTCGGTCGCCCATGGCCTCAGCGCCGGGTGCCGGGGCCGACGAGGGTGCGCTCGTACGGGTCGAGGAGCGCCCCGCGGACCGAGCCGGCGACGCCGGTCACCATGCGCTGGTGGACGAGCGGGACGACGGCGTCGGTGCGGAGGATCTCCGCCTCGGCCGCCATGACCGCGTCCTGCCGCCCGGCGAGGTCGGCGACGCCCTCGGCCTTCGCCACGGCCCGGTCGACGTCCTTGTCGCACAGCAGCGCCAGGTTGTAGCCGCCGTCGCAGGTGAAGTCGCTCGCCAGGACGGCGACGGGGTCGCCGGTGTCGACGAGCGTGTTGCGGGCGAGCACGACGGCGTCGAACTTGCCGTGCAACGCGTCGCTCTCCAGCCGCGAGTACTCCCGCACCTCCAGCTCGACCCGGAACCCGGCCTTCTCCAGCTGCTGCTTCAACACCTGTGCCGCTTCGGGAAGTTCGGGCCGGTTGTCGTACGTGGCCAGGGTGATCTTCGCCCCGTCGGGCGCCGTCGCCGCGGTGCGCCCGGTCGGCCGGGTCCGCTTGCCGTCGGCCCAGGTGACGGCGGGCCCGAAGATGCCGGCGTCGGCGTCGGCGTGTCCCTCGTAGACGCCGTCGGCGAGGGGGGAGGTGTCGACGGCCCGGCGGGCGGCGGCCCGCAGGCCGGGGTCCGTGAAGGGACCGGAACGGGTGTTGAGCAGCAGGCTCGTGGTGCGGGTGGTGGCCGTCTCCCGGCGGGTGGCCCGATCGAGGGTGGCGGCCTGGGCGACCGGGATTGCCTCGGCCAGGTCGACCTGGCCGGTGCGCAGGGCGGCGGCGCGGGCGGCGCCGTCGGCGATGAACTTCACGTCGATGCCCGGGGTTTGGGCGAGGCCTCCCCAGTGGTCGTCGAAGCGGTCGAGGTCGGCGGACGCGGTGCCGTCGAGTGCGCGGATCTCGAAGGGGCCGGTGGCGGTGCCGACCGGGTCGACGTGGCCGGTCCTGTCGTACGCCTTCTCGGCGAAGACGGCGAGGCTCGGGCTGGACAGGCGCAGCGGCAGGACGGGGTCGGGGGTGGCGGTCGTGATCCGCACGCCGTTCGGGCCGGCGGGCTTCGCGGCGAGGGTGACGCCGGAGAGTGCGGCGGGGGCGGGTTCGGCCTCGGTGGCGTGGGTGAGGGAGCCGGCCACGGCGGCGGGGGTGACGTCCGTGCCGTCCTGGAAGGTGGCCTGGCGCAGGGTGAACAGCCAGGTGCGGTCGTCCTCGCGGCGCCAAGAGGCGGCGAGGGCGGGGGTCGCGGTGCCGTTGCCGTCCAGGGCGGTCAGGCCTTCGGAGACGCCGAGGCGGCTGAGGACGGTGGCGTCGTCGCCGTACGGGGAGAGGTTCTCCGTGGGCGGGAAGGCGAGGGCGACCCGCAGCCGGGAGCCGGACTCGGCCTTCCCGGCGGAACCGCCGGAACCGGCGGAGGCGAAGCAGCCGGTGAGGACCGGGGCGAGCAGCAGGGCCAGGAGGAGGCGGGTTCGGCGCACGGGTCTATCGCCCCATCGGTATCTCGAAGTGGATGATCCCCTGCCCGGTCGCCGGGTCCTCCCGCTCGTCGAGTACGACCTTGCCGAGGGACCGCCAGAAGGGCTCGGCGCCCGGCACCGCCGGGTCGGTGTGCAGGTAGACGGAGCGGTAGCCGCCGTCGGCGGCCGCGAACTCGAGGAGTTCGCGGACCAGTCGCCGGGCGAGCCCGCGGCGCCGGTGTTCGGGGCGGACGTAGACGCGGCGCAGTTGGGCGGTCTCGCCGGAGGGGTATCGCTCGGCGAGCCGGCGCGGGTTCGGCGGGTGGGCGGGGCCGCGGGAGTCCAGGGCGGCGGTGCCGACGACCTCGCCGCCGTCCGGGGCGAGCGCCACGAGCAGGATGTGACGCTCGGAGGCGAGGTAGGCGGCGACCGGATCGACGATGTCTCCGTGCCATCGGGGCACGTAGCCGGTGCCGAAGTCGCGGTACACGGTGTCGAGCATCACCGCTCGCGCACCGTCGAGGTCGTCCGGGCCCGCGGCCCTGATGCAGTAGTTACGCACTTGCACATCATATGCATTAAGCAGCCCGTCTTGATCATCGCGATTTGACAGAACCTCGGAAGCTGCCTACAACCTAGCGACATGACATTCATTTTCAAAACTGGGTCGAGCCGGTAATGCGGGTGGCGTTCGTCGGCAAGGGCGGCAGCGGCAAGACCACCCTGTCCGCGCTCTTCGCCCGCCATCTGCTGGCTTCCGGCGCTCCCGTGCTCGCCGTCGACGGCGACATCAACCAGCACCTCGCCGAGGCGCTGGGCCACCACGGCGGCCCCTTCACCGCCCCACCGCTCGGGGCCCACCTCACCGGGATCAAGGACTACCTGCGCGGCAGCAACCCCCGTGTACCCTCAGCCGATTCCATGATCAAGACCATGCCTCCGGGCCGCGGCTCCCGTCTGCTGCGCCTGCTCGGCGACGACGAACTGCACGCGCGGCACGTCCGGCGCGCGGGCGGGGTCCCGCTGATGGTGACGGGCGAGTTCGACGAGAGCGACCTGGGCGTGGCCTGCTACCACTCCAAGCTGGGCCGGGTCGAGCTGTATCTGGGCCATCTGGTGGACGGCCCCGGCGAGTACGTCGTCGTCGACATGACGGCGGGCGCGGACGCGTTCGCCTCGGGCCTGTTCACGCGCTTCGACCTCACGTTCCTGGTGGCGGAGCCGACGCGCAAGGGTGTCTCGGTGTACCGCCAGTACCGCGACCACGCCCGGGAGTTCGGCATCCCGATCGCGGTCGTCGGCAACAAGGTGACCGGCGAGGACGACCTGCTGTTCCTCAAGGAGCGGGTGGGCGACGACCTCCTCACCCACCTGGTCCACTCGCCCTGGGTGCGGGCGAACGAACAGGGCCGCGCACAGGGCGAGTTGGAGGGGCACAACCGCCACGCCCTGAACGTCCTGCGCGCCGCGGTGGACGCCCGCCCCAAGGACTGGGACACCCTGCACCGCCACGCCGTCGAGTTCCACCTGCGCAACGCCCGCGCATGGGCGGACCGCGCCACGGGCGAGGACCTGGCCCACCAGATCGACCCGGACTTCGTGCCGGGCCCGACGGCACCGACCTGACCGAACCGCCCTTCACCCACACGTACCGACGACCAGAACGGACACCTTCGTGTCTCTCGACGTCTCCCCCGAGCTCCTCGCCGAAGCCGAGTCCGGTGACATCCGCGAGGAGGACTTCGTGGCCACCGTCCGCACGTCCCTCCCCTACGCCTACGACCTCATCGCTTCCCTGGCTGCCGAACTCGGGTCCGGGACGGCCGAGTTCGCCGACAACCGGACCCCGCCGCCGTCGGAGACCGAACGCGGGCAGCTGCTGCGCGCCCTCGCAAGCGACGCGATCCGGGGCAACCTGGAGCGCCACTTCGGCATCGAACTGGCCTTCCAGAACTGCCACCGCGTGGCGGCGTTCCGCCCGGGCGCCCGGGACGGCTGGACATACGGCCGGTTCACTTCCGTCCGGTCCCAGGTCCTGAACCAGTCACCGGAGTTCAGGGACTGCTGACCGCGGGAACGCGGCGGCACGGGCCGGGAGGTGAGACCCACGGCCGACGGGCTCTGGTCGCGGGCGAGGCCGCCGGTCCGTGCCGGGTCGGCTCAGGCAGCCTGCGAGGACCTACCGCGGTGCGCCCGGATGATGTCCGCGTACCGGTGCCCCGTGCCCTTGATCGTGCGCTTCTGTGTCTCGTAGTCCACGTGGACCAGTCCGAACCGCTTGTCGTAGCCGTACGCCCACTCGAAGTTGTCCAGCAGGGACCAGGCGAAGTAGCCCGCCAGCGGAGCGCCCTTGCGGACGGCCGAGGCGCAGGCGGCGAGGTGGCGCTCCAGGTAGTCCTGGCGCTCCGGGTCGTCGACGGTTCCGTCGGGGCGTACGACGTCCGGGTAGGCGGAGCCGTTCTCGGTGACGTACAGGCGGCGGATCGGGTACTCGTCGGTGAGGCGCAGCAGGAGCGTCTCGATGCCGTTCGCGTCGATCTCCCAGTCCATGCCGGTGCGCGGGACGCCGAGGCGGTGCACGGAGCGGACGTGGGGCGCCGGGGCCGAGGGGTCGTCGGCGACGGTGGACGGCATGTAGTAGTTCAGGCCGTGCCAGTCGAGCGGCGCGGCGATCTTCGCCAAGTCGCCTTCCCGCTCGGGCAGTTCGACGCCGTAGACCTCGCGCATGTCGGCCGGGAAGCCGCGGCCGTAGACCGGGTCCAGCCACCAGCGGTTGATGTGGCCGTCCTGCCGGCGGGCGGCCGCCACGTCCTCCTCGCGGTCGGTGGCGGCGTGCACCGTGGAGAGGTTGGTGACGATGCCGACCTGGGCGGACGGGGCCGCGGCCCGGATCGCGTCGACGGCGAGACCGTGGCCGAGCAGCAGGTGGTAGGAGGCGCGGACGGCGGCCGTCAGGTCGGTCAGCCCCGGAGCCATCCTGCCCTCCAGGTGGCCGATCCAGGCCGAGCAGAGCGGCTCGTTGAGCGTCGCCCAGTGGGAGACGCGGTCGCCGAGGCGCTCGGCGACGACGGAGGCGTACTCGGCGAACGCCAGCGCGGTGTCCCGCTCGGGCCAGCCGCCGCGGTCCTGGAGGGCCTGGGGCAGGTCCCAGTGGTAGAGGGTGACGGACGGGGTGATGTCCGCCTCCAGCAGGGCGTCGATCAACTCGTCGTAGAAGGCGAGGCCCTTGGGGTTCACCGGGCCGTCGCCGCCGGGCATCACCCGTGGCCAGGCGACCGACAGCCGGTAGGCGTTGGTGCCCAGTCGCCGCATCAGGCCGATGTCCTCGCGCCAGCGGTGGTAGTGGTCGCAGGCCACGTCTCCGTTGTCGTCGTCGGCGACCTTGCCGGGGGTGTGGGAGTAGGTGTCCCAGATCGACGGGGCGCGGCCGTCCTCCGCGACGGCTCCCTCGATCTGGTACGCCGCTGTGGCCGTGCCCCACAGAAAGTCGTGGGGGAAGGCGGCGAGGTCGATGCGGTCGGACACGGAAGTCCTCTCAAGGCGATGGGAGTTGGTCACTTGACGGCTCCCGCCGTCAGCCCGGCGACGAGGTAGCGCTGCAGCAGCAGGAAGCCGGCGACCACGGGCACGCTGACGACCAGCGAGGCGGCCATGATCTGGTTCCAGTACACGTCGTTGAGCGTGGAGTAGCCCTGGAGGCCGACGGCGAGGGTGCGGGTGGTGTCGTTGGTCATGACGGAGGCGAACAGCACCTCGCCCCAGGCGGTCATGAAGGCGTAGACGGCGACCGCGACGATGCCGGGGATCGCGGCCGGCACGACCACCCGGAACAGGGCGCCGAGCGGGCCGCAGCCGTCCACCAGCGCCGCCTCGTCGAGGTCGCGCGGCACCGAGTCGAAGTACCCGATCAGCATCCAGATGGAGAATGGCAGGGAGAAGGTCAGGTAGGTGAGGATCAGGCCGCCGCGGGAGCCGAACAGGGCGATGCCGGTGGCGTTGCCGATGTTGACGTAGAGGAGGAACAGCGGCAGCAGGAAGAGGATGCCCGGGAACATCTGCGTGGACAGCACGGTGACCGTGAAGACGCGCTTGCCGCGGAAGTCGTAGCGGCTGACGGCGTACGCGGCGAACACCGCGATCACCACCGAGCAGACGGTCGCCGCGCCCGCCACGATCAGCGAGTTGGCGAAGTAGCGCGCCAGCGGGACCGTCGACCAGATGTCGATGTACGGGCGGATCGTCAGACCGCTGGGCAGCCACCGGAACTTTCCGGTGACGTCCGCGAGCGGCTTCAGCGAGCTGGAGACCATCACGTACACCGGGACCAGGACGAACCCGGTGAGCAGGGTGAGGAAGACCCGGCGCGACCAGAGGAAGGAACTCGGGGGCGCCATGGGGGACTTAGACATCGCCGGTCCTCCGTCCGCGCGTGGTGAGCACGAGGTACACGCCCGTCACGACGAGCAGGAACAGCAGCAGCAGGACGGACATGGCGGAGCCGGTGCCGAAGTTCCAGGTGACGAACGAGGCTTGGTAGATGTGGACCGAGATGAGGTCCGCGGCCTCGGGCGCGGACTTGCCGAACAGGACGTAGGGGGCGTTGAAGTCGTTGAACGTCCACAGGAACAGGACCAGCAGCAGGACCTGGTTGACCGGGCGCAGCGACGGCAGGGTGATGCGGCGGATCTGCTGCCACCTCCCGGCACCGTCCAAGGCCGCGGCCTCGTACAGCTCCGCGGGGATGTTCTGCAGGCCGGCCATGACGATGAGGAAGGCGAAGGGCCAGCCCTTCCACACGGACACCGTCAGCAGGGCGTAGAAGCTGTTGTCGCCGATCAGCCAGAAGGACGGCTTGTCGGTGAGGTGGAGCTGGTCGTGCAGGACGTGGTTCACCAGGCCGTTGTCGTGCTGGAACATGAACACCCAGGTGATGACGGCCGCGTAGACCGGCAGCGCGTACGGCACCAGGAACAGTGCCCGCAGCAGGCCGCGGCCGGTGAAGGTGTCCTGCATGTAGACGGCGGCCGCGGTGCCGATCAGCCAGCACAGGGCGACGGAGAGCAGGGTGAAGGCGACGGTGACGAAGAAGGAGTGGAGCAGCGCCTCGCCGACGGGGGCGTCGAAGTCCACCGACACCTTGTAGTTGCCGAGGCCGGACCAGGGCGCGGTGCCCCAGTCGCGGATGTAGAACTGCGTGAGCTCCTTGAAGCTCATCACGATGCCGATCACCATCGGCACGAGGTGGACCAGGAGTTCGAGGATCAGGGCGGGCAGGAGCAGCAGGTACGGGAGTCCGGCGCGGCGGATCCGCCCGGTGCGGCGACGCGGTTCGCGCGTCGCCGCCCCGGCGGGACTCCCCCTCAGCGGTTCCTTGAGGGTGGTGGTGGTCATCGGGCTCACTTCGCCGGCATCTGCTGCTGGGCCTTCTCGAGGGCTGCCTTCACCGAGGCGGTGGTGACCGCGCGTCCGGCCGCCGCGTCGGCGAACAGGTTCTTGACCGCGGTACCGACCGCCGTCTCGAACTGCGACTCGTCGGCGACCTGCGGCAGCGCGGCGGCGCTCTTGGCGAGGGTGTCCTTGAGGACCGCGTTGGCCGGCGAGTTGAAGGCGGCGTCGGTCTGCGCGGTCTTGACCGGCGGGATCGAGCTGTACGCCGTGTTGAGGATCTTCTGCTCGGCGTCGCTGGTCATGAACTTCACGAACTTCGCGGCGCCGTCGAGGTTGTGGCTGTTCTTGAAGACGGCCAGGTTGATGCCGGCGACCATGGAGTTGACCTGGGTGCCGGTGCCGGGGGTGCCGGACTGCACGGGGACCGGCGCGATGCCGTACTGGTCGGGGCTCATGCCCTGCGACTTGAGGTTGGCCGACGCCGACTGCCACAGCAGCATGGCCTGCTTGCCCTTGGCGAAGTCGCTGACGGACTGGTTCTGCGCGTACTCGGCGTCGCCGGTCGGGATGACCTTGTCCTTGGCCATCAGGTCGACGTACTGCTTGACCGCGTCGACCACCTTGGCGTTGGTGAAGTCGGCCTTGCCGTCGGCGGTGAAGAACTCGCCGCCGTGCTGCTTGGCGAAGACGAAGACGTGGTGGATGTTCTCGGAGAGGTTCGAACCCTCGGCGCCGAGCGGCGACTTGCCCTTCGCGGAGATCTTCTTGCCGTCGGCGACGAGCTCGTCCCAGGTGGCCGGGGGCTTGGAGATGCCGGCGTCGGCGAAGATCTGCTTGTTGTAGTAGAGGGCGTAGGCCATCGAGTACAACGGGACGGCGGCCGGGTCCTTGCCCGCCGCGCCGGTCGAGCCGAGCGCCGAGTCGACGAAGCGGTCCTTTCCGCCGATCTTGGCGAGGTTCTTCGCGTCCCACGGCAGCAGCGCGCCGGTGGCCTGCAGGGACGCGCTCCAGGTGTTGCCGATGTTCAGGACGTCGGGGCCCTGACCGGAGGTGGTGGCGGTGAGGATCCGGTTCAGCAGGTCCGACCAGGGGACCACCTCCAGCTTCACCTTGATGCCCGTCTGCTTCTCGAACTTGTCGAGTTCGGGCTGCAGGACCTTCTTGTCGATGGCGATGCTCGCGCCCTGGTTGGAGGCCCAGTAGGTGAGCGTCTTCGGCGAGTCGTTGGACCCGCCGCCGTTCGACGAACCGCCTCCGCAGGCCGTGGCGGCAAGGGCGAGTGACACGGTGACGGCGCCTACGGCCGCGGCTCGGATGCTGCGCATGGCTCCCGGTGTCCCTTCGGGGTTTGCACTCATGGCTTAATTTAGGACGTGAGTTAAACCTCCGGAGAGGAACTCGTCAAGAGGTACGGCAGCCCCGCGGCAATCCGGTCCCAGCTCTTGACGCGAGTGTTCGGGCAGTTGAAGCATGCACGGCCAAGAGAGCGCTCCCAAACCGCACCTCGTTCACTTCCCGAACAGGAGAGCCGCCGTATGCCCCTGCCCGACATAGGCCGCAGAACCGTCCTCGGCGCGGCCGCCGCCTCCGCGCCCGCGCTGCTCGGACTGTCGGCGCCCGCGCACGCCGCCCCCAAGACGCCCAGGAAGCCGCGCCTCCTCCCCGGTGGCGGCGACCTGGGCCCCAACGTCCTGGTCTTCGACCCGTCCACCCCGGGCATCCAGGCCAGGCTGGACGAGGTGTTCCGGCAGCAGGAGTCGGCCCAGTTCGGCACCGGCCGCTACGCGCTGCTGTTCAAACCGGGCACCTACCACGGCCTCAACGCCCAACTCGGCTTCTACACCTCCATAGCGGGCCTGGGCCTGTCCCCCGACGACACCACCATCAACGGGGACGTGACGGTCGACGCCGGCTGGTTCGGGGGCAACGCCACGCAGAACTTCTGGCGTTCGGCGGAGAACCTGGCCCTGGTCCCGGCGAACGGCACCAACCGGTGGGCGGTCGCGCAGGCGGCGCCGTTCCGCCGTATGCACGTGCGCGGCGGCCTCGACCTGGAGCCCTCCGGCTACGGCTGGGCGAGCGGCGGCTACATCGCCGACAGCCGGATCGACGGCCAGGTGGGCCCGTACTCGCAGCAGCAGTGGTACACCCGGGACAGCGCGATCGGCAGCTGGCTCAACGGCGTGTGGAACATGGTCTTCTCGGGTGTCGAGGGCGCCCCCGCGCAGAGCTTCCCGAACCCGCCGTACACCACCCTCGACACCACCCCGGTCTCCCGGGAGAAGCCCTTCCTGTACGTCGACCGAGCGGGCGCGTTCCATGTTTTCCTGCCCGCGAAGCGCACCCACGCCCGCGGTGTCACCTGGGGCAACGGCGCCCCGAGGGGCACCTCGCTGCCGCTGTCGCGTTTCTACGTCGCCAAGCCGGGCGTCTCCGCGGCCACCCTCAACCGGGCGCTGGCGCAGGGACTGCACCTGCTGCTGACGCCGGGGATCTACCACCTGGACCGGCCGGTTGAGGTGAACCGCGCCGACACCGTCGTCCTGGGCCTGGGTTACGCGACCCTCGTCCCCGACAACGGCGTCACCGCCCTGCGGGTCGCGGACGTCGACGGCGTCCGCCTGGCCGGCTTCCTCATCGACGCCGGACCGGTCAACTCCCGGACGCTGCTGGAGGTCGGCCCGCGGGGAGCTCACCGGGACCACTCGGCCAACCCCACCACCGTGCAGGACGTGTTCGTCCGCATCGGCGGGGCGGGCCCGGGCAGGGCCACCACCAGCATCGTGATCAACAGCCGGCACACCATCGTCGACCACACCTGGGTCTGGCGCGCCGACCACGGCGACGGCGTCGGCTGGGAGACCAACCGGGCCGACTACGGCATCGTCGTCAACGGCGACGACGTCCTGTGCACGGGCCTGTTCGTCGAACACTTCAACAAGTACGACGTCCAGTGGTACGGGCAGCGCGGGCGCACGATCTTCTTCCAGAACGAGAAGGCGTACGACGCCCCGAACCAGGCGGCCATCCAGAACGGCACGGTCAAGGGCTACGCCGCCTACAAGGTCGGCGACCACGTCACCGCGCACGAGGGCTGGGGACTGGGCAGTTACTGCTTCTACAACGTCGACCCGAGCATCGTGCAGCACAACGGCTTCGCCGCCCCGAACACCCCGGGCGTGCGGTTCCACGACCTGCTCGTGGTCTCGCTGGGCGGCCAGGGACAGTACGAGCACGTGATCAACGAGACCGGGGCGGCGACGTCGGGCACGTCGACCGTGCCGTCCACGGTGGTGTCGTACCCGTGAGCCGGGGCGGCCCCGCCCGCGTGGGGCGGGGCCGCCGTGGTGTCACCGTGCCGGTGCCGGCGCGTAGCCGGTGGGGCGGGCGGTGAAGGTGCCGCGACCCTGGGTGCGGCTGCGCAACCGGGTCGCGTAGCCGAAGAGTTCGGCCAGCGGCACCGTCGCCGTCACCACCGCCGAACCCGCCCGGGTGAGCGAGCCGGAGACCCGGCCGCGCCGCGCGGCGAGGTCGCCGAGGACCCCGCCGACGGCGTCCTCGGGGACGCTCACCGTGACCTCCACGACGGGCTCCAGCAGCACCATCGCGCAGGCGCGCAGGGCCTCGCGCAGGCCCAGCCTGCCGGCGGTGCGGAAGACGGTGTCCGAGGAGTCCTTCACATGGGTCGACCCGTCGGTGAGGGTGACGCGCAGCCCGGTCACCGGGTGCCCGCCCAGCGGCCCCTCGCCGAGGGCCTCCCGGCAGCCTGCCTCCACCGCGCGCACGTACTCCTGCGGCACCCGCCCGCCGACGACGGCCGAGCGGAACTCGAACCCCTCGTCCAGCGGCTCGACATCGAGGACCACATGGGCGAACTGCCCCGCCCCGCCGTCCTGTTTGACATGCCGGAAGACCACACCGGACACCCCGCGGCCCACGGTCTGGCGGTGACTCACCGCGGGACGGCCGACGTTGACCTCGACGCCGTACCCGCGCCGCAGCTGCTCCGTCGCGACCTCCAGGTGCAGTTCACCCATGCCCGACAGCACCGTCTGGCCGGTCTCGGGATCCGTGCGGACCACCAGTGACGGGTCCTCCTCGGTCAGCCGCGCCAGCGCCGTGGCCAGCCGGTCGGTGTCGGTGGACGTGCGGGCCTCGACGGCGACCGACACCACCGGATCGGTGACGCCCGGCGGTTCCAGTACGAGCGGGGCCCGCGGGTCGCACAGCGTCGAGCCGGCCCGGGCCGACCTCAGCCCGACCACCGCGACGATGTCCCCGGCCAGCGCACGGTCCACCTGCGTGTGGCGGTCGGCCTGGACCCGCAGGATCCGTCCGATCCGCTCGCTGCGGCGCGCGCCCGCGTCCCACACGGTGTCCCCCTTCCCGATCGTTCCCGAATAGATCCGCACGTACGTCAGCCGCCCGGTCGGCGTGGCGTTCACCTTGAACGCCAGGGCCGCGAACGGCGCCGCCGGGTCGGCCGCCCGCTCCTGCTCCGTACCGTCGTGACCGCCTCGTACAGCGGGCACGTCCAGCGGCGAGGGCAGGTAGGCCACCACCGCGTCGAGCAGCGGCTCGATGCCGCGGTTGCGGTAGGCGGAACCGCAGAGCACCACCACGCCGTCACCGCTGCGGGTCACATCGCGCAGGGCGGCGGCCAGGGTTTCGGCGGACAGCTCCTCCCGGCCGACGAATTCCTCCAGCGCCGCCGGGTGCAGCTCGGCGACGGCCTCCTCCAGCAGCCTGCGGCGCCGCCGCGCCTCCTCGCGCAGGTCCTGCGGCACCGGCACCTCCTCGGCCGTGTCGCCTCCCTCGGCCCAGACCAGAGCGCGCATGCGCAGCAGATCGACGACGCCGGTGAAGCGGTCCTCCGCGCCGATGGGCAACTGGACGACCAGGGGCGCCGGATGCAGCCGCTCCCGGATCGAGGCGACGGCCTTGTCGAGGTCGGCGCCCGCCCGGTCCAGCTTGTTGACGAACGCGATCCTCGGCACGCCGTGCCGGTCGGCCTGCCGCCACACCGACTCGCTCTGCGGCTCCACGCCGGCCACCGCGTCGAACACGGCGACCGCGCCGTCGAGGACCCGGAGCGAGCGTTCCACCTCGGCGGCGAAGTCGACGTGGCCCGGGGTGTCGATCAGGTTGATCCGGTGGCCGTCCCAGGCGCAGCTGACGGCCGCGGCGAAGATGGTGATGCCCCGGTCGCGCTCCTGCGGGTCGAAGTCGGTGACGGTGGTGCCGTCGTGGACCTCGCCGCGCCGGTGCGTGGTGCCGGTGGCGTACAGGATCCGCTCGGTGACGGTGGTCTTGCCCGCGTCGACGTGGGCGAGGATGCCGAGGTTGCGGACGGTGGTGAGGGTATCGAGGTTGGTGCGCACGGCCCGTTGGCCTTTCTGGTGGAGTGGAGCGGGCGGCGCGATTCCCGGACGTGGCGGAACGCAGGGCGGGCCTGCGGGGTCAGACGCTCGTCGCGGGTATCCGGTACCGGCCGCGCAGCGGGCACCGGACGGACGGGGACACCAGGATCACCTCGTACCGGGAGCGGGGGTCGACGACAGCGGTGCGGTACGGCACGGCCGGTCTCCCCTCGTCACTCGGTCCGCGCGTCACGGCGACGCGCGGTGCGTGGCGAGTGTAGGGAACGGGCAGGCCGCGGGGCATCACCTTTTCCCCGCTGCCCCGCTCAACGCCCGCCCCGTCGTCGTGAGATGGTTCGCGCCCGTCGGGAAACGGCTCCCGCAGCGGCCCTCGTGCCTCGGCGTCAAGCCGCGCGCCCTGCCGACACCCTTTGCGGGTGGTTTACGGACGCCAGAACCGGTCAGGCGACTGCAATGTCCCAGCCCCAGACGACAGCCGTAGCAGCGGCGAAAGACGCACCCCGCAAAGCCGTACCCGAGGCGGCGGGCTCTCCCCTCGGCGCGCGGGAGGCTCGGGCGAAGCAGCGTGACGCCTACTTCGACAACGCGAAGTACCTGGCCATCGTGCTGGTGGCGATCGGCCACGCGTGGGAGCCGCTGCGCGACGACAGCCGGGTGGTCAGCGCGCTCTACAACTTCGTCTACGCCTTCCACATGCCGGCGTTCATCGTCATCTCCGGTTACTTCTCCCGGAGCTTCGACGCGAGCCCCGGGCGGGTCAGACGCCTGGTGACGGGAGTGGCCGTGCCGTACGTCGTCTTCGAGATGGCGTACACCCTTTTCACCCGCTGGACCGACGGGGTGCCGGACCGGCCGATCAGCCTGCTGGACCCCCTGTACCTGACGTGGTTCCTGGCCGCGCTGTTCGTCTGGCGGCTGACCACCCCGCTGTGGCAGCGCATGCGGTGGCCGCTGCCGATCGCGCTGACCGTCGCGGCCCTCGCCACCCTCTCCCCGTCCATCGGCAACGACCTCGACCTGCAGCGGGTCCTGCAGTTCCTGCCGTACTTCGTGCTGGGGCTGTGTCTGCGGCCGGAGCACTTCCGGCTGGTGCGACGGTGGCCGGTGAGGCTGCTGGCCCTCCCGGTCCTGGGCGGCGCGATGGCGGTGTCGTACTGGGCGGAGCCGCGGATGACCGGGGCCTGGTTCTACCACCGCGACAGCGCCCAGGAGCTGGGGGCGTCCGCCTGGTTCGGGCCGGTGATGACACTGGCCGCCTTCGGTTTCTCGATGGTCCTGGTCGCCTGCTTCCTGTCCTGGGTGCCGGGGCGGCGGCTGTGGTTCACCGCGCTGGGCGCCGGCACGCTCTACGGCTATCTGCTGCACGGCTTCGTCGCCCAGGGCTCCAAGTACTGGGGCTGGTACTCCCCCGACTGGATCCACCGCCCGCTCGGTGCGGCCACCGTCACGCTGGTCGCCGGAGCCGTCGTGACGCTGCTGTGCACACCGCCCGTGCGGCGGGTCTTCCGTTTCGTCGTGGAACCGGACATGAAGTGGGCGTTCCGCCGGGAGCCGCGCGAGCGGCTGCCCGTTCCGGCGCAGACCCGTGAGCCGGGAACCCGGACCGGGTCCCGGGCGTTGTCCTGACAAGCGCCGAGAAGACCAGAGGAGCCACCCCTTTGTCCGCCAGACCGACGGACCCCCCGGGGCACAGTCCCCGCCCCTCCCGCCGCGGTGAGCCCGACCGCGGCACACGGCCGGGCAGCCCCTCCCGGCCGTCACGCCGGTGAGTGCCGCCGCCGTCCTGGGCCTCTTGGCCGTGTTCGTGCTGACCGCCGGAACGGGCTACTTCGTGGCCCAGGAGTTCGCCTACGTCTCCGCCGACCGCCTCGCCCTGGCCCGTGAGGCGCGAGCCGGGGACCGCCGGGCCGCGCGGGCGCTGAAGGTGCTCGAGAGGCTGTCGTTCATGCTGTCCGGCGCCCAGCTGGGCATCACGGTGACCGGCCTGGTCGTCGGCTTCATCGCCGAGCCGTCCGTGTCCGCGCTGCTCAGGCCCGCCCTGTCCGGCGTCGGCGTCCCGGGCGCGGCCGTCACCGGCATCTCCGTGGTGGTCTCCTTCGTCGGCGCCACGGTGGTGCAGATGGTGCTGGGCGAGCTGGTCCCGAAGAACCTCGCCATCGCGGTGCCCGAGCGGCTGGCGAAGTCGCTCGCCGCCTCGACGCTGACGTATCTGAAGATCGTCGGGCCGGTCGTACGGATCTTCGACGGCGCGGCGAACCGGCTGCTGCGCGAGACCGGCATCGAGCCGGTCGAGGAGCTGCACCACGGCGCCACCCTGGAGGAGCTCGGCCATCTCATCGGCGAGTCGCACGAGCAGGGGCGGCTGTCCAAGGACACCGCCGAGCTGCTGGACCACGCACTGGAGTTCTCCGAGCGCACGCTGGACGAGGTGATGGTGCCGCGCGCGGACACCGTGTTCGTCCGCGCGGACGCGAACGCGTCCGAGGCCGTCGACCTCATCGGCAAGTACGGCCACTCCAACCATCCGGTGCTGGGCGAGCACCCCGACGACGTCGGTGGAGTGCTGGGCGTGCGGGAGCTGATGCGGCTGCCCGCCGACCGGCTGGCCTCCACGACCGCCGGCGAGCTCGCCCGGCGCCCGCTGCTGCTGCCCGACACCCTGCCCCTGCCCGAGGCGGTCGAGCGGATGCGGGAGCGCGACGACGAGTTCGCGGTCGTACTCGACGAGCACGGCGGCGTGGCGGGCGTCGTCACCTACGAGGACATCGCCGAGGAACTGTTCGGCGACATCGCCGACGAGTCCGACACGGTCACCCACCTCGCCGTCGCCGACACCGACGGCTGGCTGGTGGACGCCGGACGCCGACTGGACGAGGTCGCCGAGGCCACCGGCATCGAGCTGCCCGAGGAGGACGACTACGACACGGTGGCCGGGCTGGTCGTGGACCGTCTCGGCCGCTTCCCGGCCGTCGGCGACCGGCTCACCGTGGCGCTGCCCGACGGCGGGCGCGCGGTGATCGACGTACGCGCCCTGGACCGGCACGTGCCCGAGCGCGTGCGGATCGCGCGGCTGGCGGAGCGGACGGAGGAGCAGGCGTGAGTTTCCCGATGGCGCTCTTCGTCACCGTCGTGCTGCTGATCGGCAGCGGCTTCTTCGTGGCCGCCGAGTTCGCGCTGGTCGCCGCCAAGCGGCACCGCGTGGAGAAGGCGGCCGCCGAGGAGCGGCGCGGCGCGCGGGCGGCCCTGGACGGCATGCGCGAGCTGTCGCTGATGCTGGCCGGCGCACAGCTCGGCATCACCGTCTGCACGCTGGGTCTGGGTTCGGTCTCCAAACCGGCGATCTCGCACTCGCTGGAGCCGCTGCTGCACGCGCTGGGCCTGCCGAGCGCGGTCGGCTACGGCATCGCCTTCGCCGTCGCCATGATCGTCGTGGTGTTCCTGCACATGGTGGTGGGCGAGATGGCCCCCAAGTCCTGGGCGATCGCGCATCCGGAGCGCTCGGCGATGCTGCTCGCGCCGCCGTTCCGCGCCATGGTGACGGCCGTACGGCCGCTGATCTCGCTGCTCGACAAGGTCAGCAACGCGCTGGTGCGGCTCGTCCGGGTCACCCCGCGCGACGAGCCGGCCCCGGTGCACGGCCGGGAGCAGCTGACCCATCTGGTCGCGGAGTCACGGCGGCTCGGCCTGATCGGCGAGGCCGACTCGGTGCTGATCACCCGCTCGCTGACCGAGCCCGAGACCCCGGTGGGCGAGCTCCAGGTCCCGGCCTCGCGGATCACCTCGGTGGACGGCGCGGCCGATGCCGAGGAGGTGCTGCGCACGGCGGCCGACAGTGACCGTACCCGGCTGCTGGTCCGTGAGGGCGATCGCGTCCTCGGCTCGGTGCACGCCCGGGACGCCCTGGTGGCCCGCGCCCGGGGTCACGGCGCGAGCGCGCGCGACCTGGCCCGGCCGGTCCCGGAGTTGGCTGCGGACACCACGGTCGCGGACGCGATCGACCTCCTGCGCGCGCACCGCGCCTCGCTCGCCGTGGTCCGAGACGGCACCGGCCGGCTGACCGGCATGGTGGCCCTGGACGACCTGTTGGCGCGCTTCCTGCAGCCGCGGGCGGCGTAGTGAGGCCGTTCCCGGCGGAGGTGGTCTCCGGAAACGCGAGAGACCCCTGGTGAACAGGGGTCTCAGCTGGTGTCCGAGGGGGGACTTGAACCCCCACGCCCGATAAAGGGCACTAGCACCTCAAGCTAGCGCGTCTGCCATTCCGCCACCCGGACGAGGTGTCCGCCGCCTGACAGGGAGCGTTCCCCGCGGCGACACGCACAACAATACCAAGGTTTCGGAGTGCGTTTCACCTGCGTATCCGTGTGCCGCCGGGTGGCGTCCACGGGCCCCGGACGCGGGCACCGGGGACGCCACCGGGCCGTCTGTCAGGGCATGAGGTGGTAGTCCGGGAAGTTCCCGGGCAGCCGTTCGTGCGCCGGGCCCCGTGTCACGGCGCGCACCAGGAGGTTGCCGCCGACGAACGCGCCGCGCCAGGACGCCCCGAAGCCGCCGAAGAGCTCGTCGCGGTCGCCGCGGGAGCGGGCCTTTCCGTGGCCGACCTTGAACGCGCGGATCTGCGGGGCCAGCCGGTCGAAGGTGGCCCGGTCGTCCGTGGACAGGGTGGCGACGAGCGCGCCGTTGGAGGCGTTCATCGCGGCCAGCAGTTCCGCCTCCGTGTCGACCAGGACGATGGTGTCGACCGGGCCGAACGGTTCGGCGTGGTGCAGCGGCGAGGACCGCGGCGGGTTCAGGAGCGTGACCGGCTGGACGTATGCCGAGGTGTCCTGGCCGGGCAGGAAGCGGGCGTCGCTCTCGCGGCCGCGGTGCAGCGGCACGGCGCCGCGGTCGATGGCCTCGGCGACCTGGTCGTGCAGCTCCTTGGCCTTGGCCGCGTTGATCACGGGCCCGAAGTCGAGCGCGGGGAAGGGGTCCTCCGGGCGCTCGACGGCGAGCGGGTGCCCGACCCTCAGCGTGCGCACCGCCGGCAGGTACGCCGCCAGGAAGTCGTCGAACAGCTGCCGCTGGACGACGAAGCGCGGGTAGGCCGTGCAGCGCTGCTTGCCGTAGTCGAAGAGCTTGGGCACGACCGCCGCGAGCTCGTCCCAGTCCGAGTGGTTCCAGATGCCCCAGGTGTTGAGTCCCTCCTGTTCGAGGATGTGCCGTTTGCCGAGGTCGGCGACGGCGGTGGCCACGGCGGCGCCGGTGTCGCGGCCGCCGACGAAGGAGACGCAGCCGATCTCGGGCGCCCGCACCAGCGCCTGGGACAGCTCTCCCCCGCTGCCGCTGACGAGGGTGGCGGGGATTCCCTCGCGGGCGGCGAGCGCGCAGGCCAGGGTGAGGCAGGCGAGGCCGCCGTCGGTGGGGGTCTTGGCGATCACCGAGTTGCCCGCCAGTGCCTGGACCAGCATGGCGTGGACGAGGACGCTCATCGGATAGTTCCAGCTGGCGATGTTGGACACCGGGCCGTCCAGCGGGGCCCGGCCGGCGAGCATCGGCTCGATGCCGTCGACGTACCAGCGGACCCCGTCGATGGCCCGGTCGACGTCCGCCTGCGCGAGCCGCCAGGGCTTGCCGATCTCCCAGACGAGCAGCAGGGCGAGCAGTTCGCGGTGTTCGGTGAGGGCGTCGAGGGTGGCGGCGACCCGGGCCCGGCGCTCGTCCAGGGGGACGTGCCGCCAGGCGCGGTGCCGGTCGAGGGAGGCGCGGACCGCCTGGTGCGCGGTGCGGCCGTCGAGTCGGGGCGGGCCGGCGATGGGGCTGCCGTCGACGGGGCTGGCGGCGGGCAGGGCCCGGCCGTCGGCCTGCCAGGTGTCGGCCCAGAGGTTGAGGACGCGGTCGTCCCGGAAGGCCTCCGGGGCGACGGTCAGGCAGCGCTGCCAGGCGTCGGCCCAGGACGTGCCTGATTTGAGGGTGAGGGTGGTGGTGTCGGGGGTGAGGGTGGATGCCATTCGGTTGCTCCGCTCTCGGTGCACAGTCGGGGGCGGGGATGTATGGCTCACGTCAACTATGGGTGACCGACCGCTCCTCTTCGAGACGGGCGAGCACGAGTTTCGCGGTTTCGGTCGGTGTGCCGCCCACACGCACCCCTGCCGCCTCCAGGGCCTCCTTCTTCGCCTGTGCGGTGCCGGAGGAGCCCGACACGATGGCGCCCGCGTGGCCCATGGTCTTGCCCTCGGGGGCGGTGAATCCGGCGATGTAGCCGACGACGGGCTTGGCGACGTGCTCCCGGACGTAGGCGGCCGCGCGTTCCTCCGCGTCGCCGCCGATCTCGCCGATGAGGACGATCAGTTCGGTGTCGGGGTCGTCCTGGAAGGCGGCGAGGCAGTCGATGTGGGTCGTCCCCACCACCGGGTCGCCGCCGATGCCGACACAGGTCGAGAAGCCGATGTCCCGGAGCTCGTACATGAGTTGGTAGGTGAGCGTGCCGGACTTGGACACCAGGCCGATACGGCCCGGCTTGGTGATGTCGGCGGGGATGATGCCGGCGTGGGACTGGCCGGGGGTGATCAGGCCGGGGCAGTTGGGGCCGACGATCCGGGTGCCCTTCTCCCTGGCGTACGCGGTGAAGGCGACGGAGTCGTGGACCGGGATGCCCTCGGTGATGACGACCGCGAGGCCGATGCCGGCGTCGGCCGCCTCGACGACGGCCGCTTTCGCGAAGGCCGGTGGGACGAACACGACGGTGACGTCGGCGCCGGTCGCGTCGATGCCCTCGGCGACCGAGCCGAAGACGGGGACGGCCCGCTCGTCGAAGTCGACGGTGGCGCCCGCCTTTCGGGGGTTGACGCCGCCGACGACGTTCGTACCGGCGGCGAGCATGCGCCGGGTGTGCTTCATGCCCTCGCCGCCGGTCATGCCCTGGACGAGGACCTTGCTCTCCTTGGTGAGATAGATGGCCATGTCCGTCTCCTCAGGCGGTGGTGGCGAGTTGGGCGGCACGGCGTGCGGCGCCGTCCATGGTGGTGGCCTGCTCGACCAGCGGGTGGGCGCGCGCGTCGAGGATGGCGCGGCCGCGGGCCGCGTTGTTGCCGTCGAGACGGACGACCAGCGGTTTGGTCAGCCGCACGGCGTCCAGCGCCTGCACGATGCCGTCGGCGACCGCGTCGCAGGCGGTGATCCCGCCGAAGACGTTGACGAACACCGACTTCACGTCGGGGTCGGAGAGGATGACGGACAGTCCGTCGGCCATGATCCGGGCGGAGGCGCCGCCGCCGATGTCGAGGAAGTCGGCGGGCCGGGCGCCGCAGCCGGCGACCACGTCGAGGGTCGACATGACCAGTCCCGCGCCGTTGCCGATGATGCCGACCTCGCCGTCCAGCTTCACGTAGTTGAGGCCCTTCGCGGCGGCCGTCGCCTCCAGCGCGTCGTCGTGCTCGACGTCGTCGGCGCCCCAACGCGACTGCCGGAAGCGTGCGTTGTCGTCGAGGGTGACCTTGCCGTCGAGCGCGAGGATGCGGCCTCCTTTCGTGCGCACGAGCGGGTTGACCTCGACGAGCAGCGCGTCCTCGCGGACGAGCACCTCCCACAGGCGTACGAGGACGTCGACCGTCTGCGCCGGAAGTCCCGCCGCCTCGGCGATCTCGGCCGCCTTCGCCGAGGTCACGCCCTCCGCCGGGTCGACGGGGATGCGGGCGACGGCCTCGGGCCTGCTCGCGGCGACCTCCTCGATCTCCATGCCGCCCTCGGCGGACGCGATCGCGAGGAAGGTGCCCGCGGCGCGGTCGAGGACGTAGGAGACGTAGAACTCGTCCTCGATGTCGACCGGTTGGGCCAGCATGACCTTGCCGACGGTGTGGCCCTTGATGTCCATGCCGAGGATCTGACGTGCCGTGAGTTCCGCGGCGGCCGGGTCCGCGGCGAGCTTCACGCCGCCTGCCTTGCCTCGCCCGCCCGTCTTGACCTGGGCCTTCACCACTACGCGCCCGCCGAGTGCGCGGGCGATCTCACGGGCCTTCCTGGGTGAGTCCGTCACCTGGGCCCTCGGTACCAAGATGCCGTGTTCTTCGAAGAGTTCCCTTGCCTGGTGTTCGTACAGGTCCATCTCGGCTCCTGTCTGCGAAGTCATCGCGAGGCCGAACTCCGATGACTGAAAAGTGCCGCACGCCCCCTGGACACCACCCACCGGATGCGGGATAACAAGGTTCATACAGTATTCGTCGACTGTATGCAATGTACCGCGAGAGCGTTCCCACCCCCTACGAAGGGACAGGACTTCGCCATGCCCGACGACACCCAGGACGTGATTTCCGGCGGTCACCTCGTCGCCAAGGCTCTGAAGGCCGAAGGGGTCGACCGCATCTACACGTTGTGCGGCGGCCACATCATCGACATCTACGACGGCTGCGTCGACGAGGGCATCGAGGTCGTCGACGTACGACACGAACAGGTCGCCGCCCACGCCGCCGACGGCTACGCCCGCATCACCGGCAAGCCGGGCTGCGCGGTCGTCACCGCGGGACCGGGCACGACCGACGCCGTCACCGGTGTCGCCAACGCCTTCCGCGCGGAGTCCCCGATGCTGCTGATCGGCGGCCAAGGGGCCCTCACCCAGCACAAGATGGGGTCCCTGCAGGACCTGCCGCACGTCGACATGATGACGCCGATCACCAAGTTCGCGGCGGCCGTGCCGGACACGGCGCGCGCCGCCGACATGGTGTCCATGGCGTTCCGCGAGTGCTACCACGGCGCGCCAGGACCCTCCTTCCTGGAGATCCCGCGGGACGTCCTCGACGCCAAGGTCCCGGTGAGCAGGGCCCGCGTGCCGAGGGAGGGCGCCTACCGCGCCTCGACCCGCTCCGCCGGAGATCCCGAGGCGATCGAGAAGCTCGCCGACCTGCTGGTGCACGCCGAGAAGCCGGCGATCCTGCTGGGCAGTCAGGTCTGGACGACCCGCGGCACCGAGGCGGCCGTCGAGCTCGTACGGACCCTCAACATCCCGGCGTACATGAACGGCGCGGGCCGCGGCACCCTGCCGCCGGGCGACCCGCACCACTTCCAGCTCTCGCGCCGGTACGCCTTCTCCAACGCCGACGTCATCGTCATCGTCGGCACGCCCTTCGACTTCCGCATGGGCTACGGCAAGCGGCTGTCCCCCGAGGCGACCGTCGTACAGATCGACCTCGACTACCGGACCGTCGGCAAGAACCGCGACATCGACCTCGGGATCGTCGGCGACGCCGGGCTCGTCCTGAAGTCGGTGACCGAGGCGGCCTCGGGACGCCTCAACGGCGGCGCCGCCAAACGCAAGGAGTGGCTCGACGAGCTGCGCGCCGCCGAGCAGACCGCGATCGAGAAGCGGCTGCCGAGCCTGAAGTCGGACGCCTCGCCGATCCACCCGTACCGCCTGGTCAGCGAGATCAACGACTTCCTCACCGAGGACTCGATCTACATCGGCGACGGCGGCGACATCGTCACCTTCTCCGGGCAGGTCGTCCAGCCCAAGTCGCCCGGCCACTGGATGGACCCGGGCCCGCTCGGCACCCTCGGCGTCGGCGTCCCCTTCGTGCTCGCGGCCAAGCAGGCACGGCCCGACAAGGAGGTCGTCGCCCTCTTCGGCGACGGCGCCTTCTCCCTCACCGGCTGGGACTTCGAGACCCTCGTCCGCTACGACCTCCCGTTCGTCGGCATCGTGGGCAACAACTCCTCGATGAACCAGATCCGTTACGGCCAGAAGGCCAAGTACGGCGAGGAGCGCGAGCGGGTCGGCAACACCCTCGGCGACGTCCACTACGACAAGTTCGCCGAGATGCTGGGCGGTTACGGCGAGGAGGTCCGCGACCCCGCCGACATCGGCCCCGCCCTGCGCCGCGCCCGCGAGTCGGGCAAGCCGTCACTGATCAACGTCTGGGTCGACCCGGACGCGTACGCCCCCGGAACCATGAACCAGACGATGTACAAGTGAGGTGAACGCCCGTGACCCGCAAGGCACTTGAGGGCATCCGCGTCCTCGACATGACCCACGTCCAGTCCGGGCCCTCCGCCACCCAGCTGCTGGCCTGGCTCGGCGCGGACGTCGTCAAGCTGGAGGCGCCGACCGGCGACATCACGCGCAAGCAGCTGCGCGACCTGCCGGACGTCGACTCCCTCTACTTCACGATGCTCAACTGCAACAAGCGCAGCATCACCCTCAACACCAAGACCGAGCGCGGCAAGGAGATCCTCACCGAGCTGATCCGGCGCTCCGACGTCATGGTCGAGAACTTCGGCCCCGGCGCGGTCGACCGGATGGGCTTCACCTGGGACCGCATCCAGGAGATCAATCCGCGGATCGTCTACGCCTCCATCAAGGGGTTCGGGGACGGCCCGTACACCAGCTTCAAGGCGTACGAGGTCGTCGCGCAGGCCATGGGCGGGTCGATGTCGACCACCGGTTTCGAGGACGGGCCGCCGCTGGCGACGGGGGCCCAGATCGGGGACTCGGGCACGGGCGTGCACGCCGTGGCGGGGATACTCGCCGCGCTGTTCCAGCGCGAGCACACCGGGCGCGGTCAGCGGGTGAACGTGGCCATGCAGCACGCGGTGCTCAACCTCTGCCGGGTGAAGCTGCGCGACCAGCAGCGCCTGGCCCACGGCCCGCTCGCCGAATATCCCAACGACGACTTCGGCACCGAGGTTCCCCGCTCGGGAAACGCGTCCGGCGGCGGTCAGCCCGGCTGGGCGGTCAAGTGCGCGCCGGGCGGCCCGAACGACTACGTGTACGTCATCGTGCAGCCCGTCGGCTGGAGGCCGATCAGCGAGCTCATCGGCCGGCCCGAACTGGCGGAGGACCCCGAGTGGGCCACGCCGGAGGCCCGGCTGCCCAAGCTCAACAAGATGTTCCAGCTGATCGAGGAGTGGTCCTCGACGCTGCCCAAGTGGGAGGTGCTGGAGCGGCTCAACGCGCACAACATCCCGTGCGGGCCGATCCTGTCGACGAAGGAGATCATCGAGGACGAGTCGCTGGTCGCCAACGAGATGGTCGTCACCGTCCCGCACCCCGAGCGCGGCGAGTTCACGACCGTCGGCAGCCCGCTGAAACTCTCCGACTCCCCCGTCGAGGTGAGCAGTTCACCGCTGCTCGGCGAGCACAACGAAGAGGTCTACGTCGGCGAGCTCGGCCTCGGCGACGAGGAGCTGCGCCTGCTCAAGTCGAACGGAGTGATCTGACGTGATGGCGGAAGACCGGGAGCTGCGGGTGCGCTCGCTCCTCGACGCTGTGCGGGCCGAGGGGCGGACCGCGCTGACCGCGCCCGAGGGCAAGGTGATCGCCGACGCGTACGGGATCGCCGTACCGGGCGAGGAGTTGGCCAGGGACGTCGACGAAGCCGTCGCCTGCGCGGCGCGGTTCGGCGGGCCGGTGGTGATGAAGATCGTCTCGCCGGACATCCTGCACAAGACCGACGCCGGCGGTGTGATCGTCGGCGTCGAGGGTGCCACGGACGTACGGGCCGCGTTCTGCAGGATCGTCGAGAACGCGCGCGCTTACGACGCGGACGCGCGCATCGAGGGCGTGCAGGTCCAGGAGTTGCTGCCGCAGGGGCAGGAGGTCATCGTCGGCGCGGTGACGGACCCGACCTTCGGGAAGGTCGTCGCGTTCGGGCTCGGCGGGGTGCTCGTCGAGGTGCTCAAGGACGTGACGTTCCGGCTGGCGCCGGTGAGCGCGGACGAGGCACTGTCCATGCTGGACTCGATCCGGTCGGCGGAGATCCTGCACGGGGTGCGAGGTGCGCCGGCCGTGGACCGGTGGGCGATCGCGGAGCAGATCCGGCGGGTGTCCCAACTCGTCGCGGACTTCCCGGAGATCGCCGAGGTGGACCTCAATCCGGTGATCGCCACGCCGGAGGGCGCGGTCGCCGCCGACATCCGGGTGATCCTCGCCGAGAAGCAGCCGCCACCGCGCAGGAAGTACACGCGCGAGGAGATCCTCACCTCGATGCGCCGGCTGATGCAGCCCGCGTCGGTCGCCGTGATCGGCGCCTCCAACGAGCCGGGCAAGATCGGCAATTCGGTGATGCGCAACCTCGTCGACGGAGGCTTCGCCGGGGACATCTTCCCGGTGAACCCCAAGGCCGATGACATTCTGGGCCGCAAGGCGTACAAGAGTGTCACGGACGTTCCCGGTGAGGTGGATGTGGCGGTCTTCGCGATCCCCGCCAAGTTCGTGGCCTCGGCGCTGGAGGAGGTGGGACGCAAGAACATCCCCAACGCCGTACTGATCCCCTCCGGGTTCGCGGAGACCGGCGAGCACGCACTCCAGGCGGAGATCGTGGCGATCGCCGAGCGGTACGGCGTCCGCCTCCTCGGCCCGAACATCTACGGCTACTACTCCACATGGCAGGACCTGTGCGCCACGTTCTGCACGCCGTACGACGTCAAGGGCGGGGTGGCGCTGACCTCGCAGTCCGGCGGCATCGGGATGGCGATCCTGGGCTTCGCCCGCACCACTAAGACGGGCGTGTCGGCGATCGTCGGCCTCGGCAACAAGTCGGACCTCGACGAGGACGACCTGCTGACCTGGTTCGGCGAGGACCCGCACACCGAGTGCATAGCGATGCACCTGGAGGACCTCAAGGACGGCCGCGCCTTCGTGGAGGCGGCGCGGGCGACCGTACCGAGGAAGCCCGTCGTGGTGCTCAAGGCGGGACGTACGGCGGCCGGCGCCAAGGCCGCCGGGTCGCACACCGGGGCGCTCGCGGGCGACGACGCCGTGTACGACGACATCCTGAGGCAGGCCGGTGTGATCAGGGCGCCCGGGCTGAACGAGATGCTCGAGTACGCGCGCGCGTTGCCGGTGCTGCCCACCCCGCGGGGCGACAACATCGTGATCATCACCGGGGCCGGCGGCAGCGGCGTACTGCTGTCGGACGCGGTGACCGACAACGGCCTGTCGCTGATGGAGATCCCGCCGGACCTGGACGAGGCCTTCCGGAAGTTCATCCCGCCGTTCGGGGCCGCGGGCAACCCGGTCGACATCACGGGCGGCGAGCCGCCGTCGACGTACGAGGCGACGATCCGGCTGGGCCTCGAGGACCCGCGCATCCACGCGCTCGTCCTCGGCTACTGGCACACCATCGTCACTCCCCCGATGGTCTTCGCGGAGCTCACCGCGCGCGTGGTGGCCGAGTTCCGGGAGCGCGGCATCGAGAAGCCCGTGGTGGCCTCCCTCGCGGGCGACGTCGAGGTCGAGGAGGCCTGCCAGTACCTCTACGAACGCGGGGTCGTGGCATACCCGTACACGACCGAGAAGCCGGTCGCCGTCCTCGGAGCGAAGTATCGCTGGGCGCGTGCCGCCGGGTTGTTGGGGGGCGGTTCATGACGTGACCCACGCGCGGGGCCGGTCGGCAGTGCGGCCGGCCGGTCCCGGGACCCGTGCGCACACGAAAGGCATTGGACAGGGGGCGCTGGCCAGAGCTTTCGACGCAAGGGGCACTGAACGATGACAACGACCGACTGTTCGGCCTCCGTCCCGTACCGGGAGGTGAGGGATCGCAACGGCCGCGTGTACCGGATCGGCGAGTCAGACGTCGACGTCATGGGCCGGACACGCAAGTGGATGGTCATCCTGCCCTGGGTGGGCATGATGGGCATCAGCTCCGCCGAGTACGCGTTCACCTCGGCGGAGGACACGCTCCACGAGGCACATCTGTGGAGCAGCGGACACATCTTCTGGCTGATGGGCGTCTGGGTGTTCTTCCAGGCGGCCGTGGCCTTCCCCGCCGGGCAGCTGCGCGAGAGCGGCAGACTCCCGGCTCGTACGGCGATGCTGCTGGGTGCCGTCGGCACGATGCTGGGCTATCTGTCGCTGGCGTTCGCGCCGCACGTCGCGGTCGCCTACCTCGGCTTCGGGATGTTCAGCGGCATCGGCGCCGGTCTCGTCTACGCGACCTGCGTGAACATGGTCGGCAAGTGGTATCCGGAGCGCAAGGGCGGCAAGACGGGCTTCGTCAACGGCGGTTTCGCCTACGGGTCCGTGCCCTTCGTCTTCCTGTTCACCTCGTACATGGACCTGGGCAACTACCGGACCGTGCTCGCCACGGTGGGCATCGGGCTGTGCCTGCTGGTGGCCTCGGCGGGCTGGTTCTTCAAGGACCCGCCGAAGAACTGGTGGCCGGCGCACGTCGACCCGCTCAGTCTGACCGACGACCCGAAGATCCGCCGGGCGCTGGAGAAGAACCCGCCGGCGGTCAGGCAGTACACCCCGAGGGAGGCCGCCCGTACGCCCGTCCTGTGGATGATGTGGTTCTGTCTGCTGTGCACGGCCGGCATCAACATCTTCGGCATCGCCTTCCAGGTGCCGTTCGGCAAGGACATGGGGTTCGCGGGCGGGGTCGTGGCCACGGCCATGTCCCTGAAGGCCGTCGTCAACGGCACCGGGCGGGGCGTGATCGGCTGGATCTCCGACCGCTCCGGGCGCCGCACCACCCTGATCATCGTCTGCATCGTGCTGGGCACCGCCCAGTTCGGCGTGCTGGTCTCCGGCCAGATGGGCAGCATGCCGTTCTTCCTGTTCTGCTCCATGGTCTCCGGATTCGGCGGCGGGGCGATCTTCCCGCTGTTCGCGGCCATGACCGCCGACTACTTCGGCGAGAACAACAACGCCACCAACTACGGAATGGTCTACAGCTCGAAGCTGATATCCGGGCTCGTCGGCTCCGGCCTGGGCGCGGTCGTGGTCGGCGCGTGGGACTACCACGGCGCGTTCGTCCTGGCGGGTTCCGTCGGGCTGGCCTCCGCGGTTCTGGCGCTCTTCCTGAAGTCCCCGGGCAGGCCCGATGCCCGGCGCATCGTTCCCAACCCGCACCCGCTCGGCGAGGAGATGGCATAAGCATGACAGCAGATCCGCTCTCGGCCGATCCGGCAGCCGCACACCGTCCCTACCGTGAGGTCACCGACGCCCGCGGTCGCGTCTACCGCATCGGCGAGACCGACCACGACATCCTCGGCCACTCCCGCAAACTCATGGTGTACCTCCCCTGGATGGCCATGATGGCCATCAGCGTCTTCGAGTACGCGTACGGCTCCGCGGAGGACACCCTGTCCCACGCGCACGGCTGGACGCAGTCCAACACCTTCTGGATCCTCAGCGTCTGGGTGTTCTTCCAGGCCGGCATCGCCTTCCCGGCGGGCTGGCTGCGCGAGAAGGGCATCCTGACCGCGCGCCGGGCCATGTACATCGGCTCCGGGATGTGCCTGGTCGGCTTCCTCGCCCTGTCGCACCTGAGCAACGTGCTGCTGGCGATCGTCGGTTTCGGCGTCATCGGCGGTCTGGGCGCCGGCCTGGTCTACGCGACCTGCATCAACATGGTCGGCAAGTGGTTCCCCGAACGCCGCGGCGCCCGCACGGGCTTCGTCAACGGCGGCTTCGCCTACGGATCGCTGCCGTTCATCTTCATCTTCAACTACGCCTTCGACACCGGTAACTACCACCGCGTGCTGGACCTGATCGGCTGCTACGTCATGATCGTGGTCTTCGGGTGCGCGTTCTTCTTCAAGGACCCGCCGAAGAACTGGTGGCCCGCAGACATCGACCCGCTCACCTTCTCCGGCGACCGGAAGAACGCGACGAGCCTCGCCAAGAACCCCCCGGCGACGCGGCAGTACACGCCCAAGGAGGCGATCAGGACCGGCATGCTGCCCCTGATGTGGATCTCCATCGTGATGACCGCCGGTGTGTCGATCTTCGGGATCTCCTTCCAGGTCGACTACGCCAAGGAGGTCGGCTTCGGCCCCCTGGTGGCGGCCTCCTCGATGGGCGTCATGGCGGTCATCAACGGCATCGGACGCGGTGTCGTCGGCTGGCTGTCCGACAGGTGGGGCCGCAAGTCGACCCTGGTGTTCGTCATCGTCGTCCTGGGCGTCGCCCAGTTCGGGGTGATCCTGGCGGGCGAGATGAAGAGCGAGTGGCTCTTCCTGTTCTTCGCCTTCCTCTCCGGATTCGGCGGCGGCGCCTTCTACCCGATGTTCGCGGCGCTGACCCCGGACTACTTCGGGGAGAACTACAACGCCACCAACTACGGCCTGGTGTACAGCGGCAAGCTGATCAGCGGCCTGTTCGGCGGCGGCCTCGGCTCGATGGTGGTCGCGGCCTGGGGCTACGACGGGGCGTACGCCCTGGCCGGCGGCGTCTCGATGATCGCGGCGGCGATCGCCCTGCTGCTACGGCAGCCGGGACGCAGCGGCGCGGACGCGCTGACCGCGCAGCCCCAGCCGACGGGGTGACGGCACGCGCGCGTGAGGAGGCCCTCCCCGGGATGCGGGGAGGGCCTCCTCGTGTGCGGGCGGGGCTCAGCAGTCCTCGCGCAGCGAGTGCAGGTAGGCGCTGGAGCGGCGGGCGAAGGTGAATGACTCGGCGGGCTGGTCGTGTTCGGTCTGCCAGTGGTGGGCGAGGCGCTCACCGCGGAGCCTGGTGACGGCCGAGACGAACTTCTTGTAGTCGATGTCTCCGTCGCCCACGTCGGCCATCCGGTAGCCGAACTGGTTGGAGGGGTCGCTCACGCCGTCCTTCACGTGGAACAGCGGGTAGCGGTGGGGCTGCCTGAGGACGTAGTCGAGGGGCTCGAAGGGGGCGGGGCTGCCGTCGGGCCGCTTCGAGAAGCGGAACTGGCCTGCGTAGGCCCAGAAGATGTCCATCTCCAGGAACACCAGGTCGGGGTCGGTCTCCGCGAGCAGCACGTCGTAGAGGCGGACCTTGGGGTCGTCGGTGGCGAAGGAGAACTCGTCGGAGTGGTTGTGCTGGTAGAACTTCATGCCGCGGGCCTTCGCCGCCGCGCCGTAGGTGTTGAACTCCTCGGCGGCACGCTTCCACGCGTCGACCGTCGAGCCGTAGCGGAACGGTCCGGAGGCGGTGCCGATGTGCTTGAGGCCGAGGGCCTGGGCGTCGTCGAGGACCTTGGTGAGGTTCTGGGCGAAGGTGTACGCGTTCGGGTCGTCGGAGTAGTAGCCGACGTGGCTGCCGATCGGGGTCAGGCCGTGGTCCCGCGCCAGCCGCCTGAGTCGGGCGAGGGTGATAGGGCCGGCCGAGCCTTGGGTGTACCCGGCGAACTCGACCTCGTCGTACCCGTACTTCTCCAGTTCGGCGAAGACGGGGGCGAAGCCGAGCGTGGAGACCTTGTCGCGCAGGCTGTACAGCTGGATGCCGAGACGGCCGGGCGGCAGGACGGGACGGCCGCGGCCCGCGGGGGCGGAGTCCGTGGCGGCGGTGGAGTCGGCGGCCGCGGTGGCCGGGGTCGTCGCGGCGCCGAGCAGCGCGGCGGCGGTGGCGCCCGCGGCGACGCCCAGCATGCCTCGTCTGGTGAGGCGGTGGGTGAGGTCGGGGTCGGTCTGGGAGGTGCGGCTCATGTCTGGGACTCCTCGGGTCGGAGGGCGTTGTCAGTGGCGGGTGCTTCACTGGTGACCGGCTGGGAAAGGCCGGCCAGTCGGAGCAGGAGTGACTTGACGTCGGTGGCCGCGAGGCGGTCGCCGACTGCGCGGGGGGTGGAGCAGATGAGGAGCGGACCGTCGTCGTCGCTCGCGGGAAGGCGGCCGTGGCTGCCTCGAACAGGTGACGGGTCGAGAGGCACGACCGCCATCCGGTAGCGCAGGCCCAGCTTCTTGCGGGCGAGCGCCGTCGCCGCCCTGACCTTGACGTAGGGGTCGAGGGGATCCATGAACAGCTCGACCGGGTCGTAGCCGGGCTTGCGGTGGATCTCGACGAGCCGCGCGAAGTCGGGCGCGCGGTCGTCGTCGAGCCAGTAGTAGTACGTTAACCAGGCGTCCGGCTCCGCGACGGCGACGAGTTCGCCCGAGCGCGGATGGTCGAGGTGGTGGGTCTTCTTGCCCTCGTCGTCGAGGAGCTGGTCGATTCCCGGCAGGCCGGCCAGGGCCGCCCGGGTGGCGTCGAGGTCCTCGGGGCGGCGCACGTAGACGTGGGCGATCTGGTGGTCGGCGACCGCGAAGGCACGGGACGCCATCGGGTCGAGGTACTCCATGCCGTCCTGCGTGTGGACCTCCAGCAGGCCGGCGCGGCGCAGCGCCCGGTTGATGTCGACGGGCCGGTCGGCGCGCGTGATGCCGTACTCGGACAGCGCGACGACGGTCCGGCCCCCGGCGCGGGCGTCGTCCAGGAGCGGGGCCAGGGCGGCGTCCAGATCGGTGGCCGCCTTCAGGGAGCGCGGGTCGTCGGGGCCGTGGCGTTGCAGGTCGTAGTCGAGGTGAGGGAGGTAGCAGAGGGTCAGGTCGGGGTGCCGGGTGCGCATGATGTGGCGGGTCGCGTCGATGATCCACCTGCTGGAGACCAGGTCCGCGCCGGGTCCCCAGAAGTGGAAGAGGGGGAAGGTGCCGAGTCGGTCGGTGAGTTCGTCGTGCAGGGCCGGGGGCCGGGTGTAGCAGTCGGGTTCCTTGCGGCCGTCGGAGTAGTAGACCGGGCGGGGGGTGACAGTGATGTCGGTGTCGGCGCCCATGGCGTACCACCAGCAGATGTTGGCGACCGTGTAGCCGGGGTGGGCGCGGCGGGCGGCGTCCCAGAGCTTGTCCCCGGCGACGAGGCCGTTGTGCTGCCGCCACAGCAGGACGTCGCCGAGCTCGCGGAAGTACCAGCCGTTGCCGACGATGCCGTGCTCGGACGGGTGGGTGCCGGTGAGGAAGGTGGACTGGGCGGCGCAGGTCACGGCGGGCAGGACGGTGCCGAGCGCGGCGCGGGAGCCGGACCGGGCGAGCGCCTTGAGGTGTGGCATGTGGTCGAGAAGTCGGGGGGTGAGGCCGACGACGTCGAGGACGAGGAGCGGGGTGGGGTCCGGGCCGGCCCGGTGGGTGCTCATGGCAGTTCCTTCAGGCCGAGATCGGTCAACAGGTCGCGGACGAGGACGAGTTCGGCGGCGATGCCGTCGGCGAGCTGCGCGCGGCCGCGGGGCCGCAGGTCGGCCGGCAGGGCCTGCCAGGTGTAGGTCTCCACTTCCAGGTGGCGGGTGAGCGGGTGCGGGCCGCCGACGAGCCGGGTCAGCGCGGCCTTGAGCACGGGGAGCGTGGAGGTGAGGGGTACGGCGGGGGCCGCGTGCAGGGGGACGTGGAAGTGGGCGCGCCAGGGTGCCGCTTCGGGCAGGGCGTCGGTTTCGAGGGCCTCGCCGAGGTCGTCGGTGCCGCGCAGGCCGGCGACGGTGGCGGTACGGGTCTGGTGCAGGAAGCGTGGTTCGTCGAAGGCGGCGAGGGCCCGGCGGACCTCGGGGAGGTGGGGGCTCTCGGCGTGCAGGGCGGCCGACAGCTGGGCCTTGACGACGGGGACGCGGGCGGCGGCGAGGGCGTCCAGGGCGGTGTGCGGGTTCTCGAAGGAGGTGGCGAGATGGCAGGTGTCGACGCAGATGCCGACGCGCTCGTGGGCGAGTGCGGTGAGCGGGGCGATGGCGTCCGCGGTGGTCTCGATGACGCAGCCGGGTTCGGGCTCCAGCCCGAGGCGGACGGAGCGGCCCGTCAACTCGGCCAGGGCGTCGAGTCGTTCGGCCAGGGTGAGCAGCGCCGCGCGGGCCTTGTCGGCGCGGTCCTCGCCGTAGGCGGTGCGCCAGGCCAGCGGCAGCGTCGAGATCGTGCCCTCGGTGACGTCGTCGGGCAGCAGGCCGGCGAGGACGCGGGCCAGGGCGGTGGTGTGCTCCAGGCGTTCGGGGTCGGCCCAGTCGGGCCGGTACACGCGGTACTTGACCTCCTCGGCACCGAAGCCCTCGTAGGGGAAGCCGTTGAGGGTGACGACCTCCAGGCCGCGCCGGTCGAGTCGGGTGCGCAGGCCGCGCAGGGCCGACGGGTCGGTGACCAGGGTGTGGGCCGCGTCCCTGGCGAGCCACAGGCCGATGCCCAGGCGGTCGCGTCCGAGGCGTCGGCGGACCGGTTCGCAGTGGTCGCGGAGCTGGGCGAGGACGCCGTCGAGGGTTTCGGCCGGGTGGACGTTGGTGCAGTAGGCGAGGTGGACGGTGGTGCCGTCGGGGTGGCGGAAACGCATCGGTCACTCCCCGCCGCGCAGGACCGAGTTGCCCTCGTGGGTGGGGTCGGTGGGGGTGACGTCGAGGTTCAGGCGGCCGCTGAGCCCGTAGAAGGCGACGGGGTTGCGCCACAGGACCCGGTCGACGTCGTCCTCGGAGAAGCCCTCGGCCAGCATCAGGTCGGCGACCCTGCGGGTCTTGAGGGGGTCGCTGCGGCCCCAGTCGGCGGCGGAGTTCACCAACACCCGTTCGGGGCCGTGGGTGCGCAGGATCGCCACCATCCGCTGCTCGTCCATCTTGGTGTCGGGATAGACGGAGAAGCCCAGCCAGCAGCCGCTGTCCTTCGCCACGTCCACGGTGGTCTCGTTGAGGTGGTCGACCAGGACGCGGTCCGGGGGCAGCCGGGACTCGCGGACCACGTCGAGGGTGCGGCGCAGGCCGGCGAGTTTGTCGCGGTGAGGGGTGTGCACGAGCGCGGGCAGCCCGTGATCCGCGGCGAGTTGGAGCTGTGCGGCGAGTGCGGTGTCCTCGGCGGGGGTCATCGAGTCGTAGCCGATCTCGCCGACGGCGACGACCTGGTCCTTGACGAGATAGCGGGGCAGTTCGTCGAGGACGGGCACGCATCGCGGGTTGTTGGCCTCCTTGGGGTTGAGGGCGAGCGTGCAGTGGTGGGCGATGCCGTACTGGGCGGCGCGGAACGGCTCCCAGCCGAGGAGGGAGTCGAAGTAGTCGAAGAAGGAGGCCGGCGAGGTGCGGGGCTGGCCGAGCCAGAAGGCGGGTTCGACGACGGCGCGGACGCCCGCGGCGTGCATGGCCTCGTAGTCGTCCGTGGTGCGGGACGTCATGTGGACGTGGGGGTCGAAGATGCGCATCGGGACTCCTCGCCGTCGGTGGGGTCGGTCAGGGTGAGGACGCGGTGCAGGTCTCGGGGCACGGAACGGCCCGCCGCGGTGCGTTCGGCGGCGTGGTCGCGGAGCATCCGCGCGAGTTCGGTGTCGCCGCGGGCGCGCCGGTCCAGGTCGGCGACGTGGTCGACGGGGACGCCGGTGAAGAGGCACTTCAGGACCGCGTGGCGCCAGGGGTGCGGGGCGAGGTGCCGGGCGGCGTAGGGGCCGACGGCGGCGGCCACGAGGCGGGTGTCGTTGGTGCGCAGGGCGTCCTCGACGAGCGGGAGCGCGTCGGGGCCCTCGACCAGGTGGGGCAGGGCGTGCAGGACGGCGCGGCGTTCGGCGGCGGTGCCCTGGGAGTAGACGCGGCCGAGGGCGTCCGCGTCGGCGCGGGCGGCGTGCAGGATCAGGACGCGGGCGGCGTCGGCGTGCGCGGGTCCGCACCGGCGTCCGGCCTCGGCCAGGCGCAGCTCCCACACGGTGATGGGCCCGTGGATGCCTGGCTGGGCGGCGGCCTCGTCGAGGGCCCGGTCGAGCCAGGCGCGGGCGGCCGCGTCGAGGTGGGCGATCAGGCGGGCGCGCAGGTCGTCGAGGTGGGTGCGGGCGAGCGTGGTGGCCGCGATGTCGGCCCCGGAGGTGGCGTGCGTGTCTGTCATGAGGTGCTGCTCCCTTCGAGGGCGGCGGAGGGATCGCCGTGGGGTGGGGCGGGGGCGGCGCGGCGCAGGAACTGCAGGGAGCGTTCGGCGTGGTGCGGCCCGGCGTGGGAGTGGCGGGGCAGTTCGACGACCGTCAGGCCCCGGTAGCCGGTCGCGGCGAGGGCCGCGAGGACGGGCGGGAAGTCGATCTCGCCCTCGCCGAAGGGGAGGTGTTCGTGAACGCCGCGGCGCATGTCCTCGATCTGGACGTGCCGCAGCCAGGGAGCGGCGGCGCGGACGCATTCGGCCGGTGGCAGGGGTTCGAGGCACTGGCAGTGGCCGATGTCGAGGGTCACGCCCAGGTGTTCGGGGCCGCCGAGGGTGCGGCGCAGGTGGTGGAAGTCGGCGAGGGTGGCCAGCAGATGGCCCGGTTCGGGCTCGACCGCGAGAGGGACGCCGGCGCGGGCGGCGGCCTCCAGGACCGGGGTGAGCGCCTCGGCCAGGCGCTCCCACGCCTTGTCCCGGTCGGTTCCCGCGGGGGTGGTTCCGCTGAAGCAGTGGATAGCGTGGGCGCCCAGGTCGGCGGCCACCTCGACCGCGCGGATCAGCAGGGCGACGCGGCGGGCGCGGTCGTCGGGGTCCGGGTCCAGGAGCGAGGGGCCGTGCTTGCGGCGCGGGTCGAGCACATAGCGGGCACCCGTCTCCACGGTGACGTCGAGGCCGAGCGCGTCGAGGCGTGCGGCGAGGCGGCGGGTGCGGGCGGCCAGATCCGGTGCCAGGGGATCGAGGTGCATATGGTCGAGGGTCAGACCGACGCCGTCGTAGCCGAGGTCGGCGAGGAGGGCGAGGGCGTCGTCGAGGCGGAGGTCGGCGAGGCCGTTGGTGCCGTAGCCGAAGCGGAGGGAGGTGCTTTCGGGGGCCGGGGCGGGGGCTGGCGTGCCGTCGGGGCGCTGCGTCGCGGGGGTCATGTGATGCTCACCGTCCTCGCGAACCGCCTGCCGAGCGGGGCCAGGGCCGCGACGAGCAGGGCGGTGGCGCCCGCCCCGGCGCGGGCGGCCAGGGCCGCCTGGAGCGGGATCATGGCGCGGATGCCGCCGCCGACGGCCCGCTGGGTGAGCGGGGGTGAGGGATTGAGGGCCGCGTGGAGGTAGGGGCGGGCGGCGGTGGCGGCGTAAGCGGCGCCGAGGGCGAGACGCGGAACACCGGCGAGCAGCGCTTGGGGCTGCGCCGAGGGCTGGAGGGGCGAGAACGACTCGGCTGCGGCGCGGCCCGGGAGGGAGAGGGCCGACCGATCGCCCGGTGAGCCGACGCGCACGGCGGCGCCAGGCGGACCAGGGCGGTTCCGGCCCGGGAGGGTCGGGCGCGCCACTCGCAAGATTCCGCTTCGAGCCGGGCGCGCGGATTCGGCGGCGAGGCGGTGGCCACGCGCGCCCAGTGACCAGCCGGTCGTCGGCGTGGCCCGACGTGCGAGGCGTCGCATGAGGAGGGCCGTCGTGGCGAGGGCCGTCAGGGGAGCCAGGGTCGAGCCGCCCGTTGTCTCCCGGCGGGACACCGTCGTCACCGCGAGCGTGTGCGTCGCCAGGAGGGCGGCCGAGGGGAGCGCCCGGCGGGGGTGGCCGGTGCTGGCCGCCGCGCCCAGCAGCAGGTCGAGGCCGCGGGCCGCCGCCATGGCCACCGGGCCCACCGGTGTGCGCTTGAGGGCGAGGTCGTAGGCCCAGACCGTGGCCGCGAGGGGGGCGGCGACCGTGAGGGCGGGGCGGCCGGCGCGGGCGGCGAGGGCGAGGCCCGCCGCGGTGAGCGCGCATGCCGCCGAGAGCGCTGCGGCCGGGTGGACGCGGCCGGACGGGAGGGGGCGGTGCGGACGTTCGGCGGCGTCCTCGTCGCGGTCGGCCCAGTCGTTGAGCGCCATGCCGGCCTCGTAGAGGCAGAGGGAGGAGCCGATGGCGAGCAGGGTGCGGGAGTTCGGGGCGGCGGCGACCGCGGCCGCCCCGGCGAGGGCGTCGCCGGGGACCGTGAACAGGGCTGGGAGGCGGAGCAGTTCGGCCCAGGCGCGGGCGACGCCGGTCGGCCGTGCGCCCGCACCGCTCGCCGTGGCGGACTCGCCGCTCACCGTTTCTCCCCCGACGCACCGCAAGGCCCGGAGTCGCCGCCCCGCGCGGGCCGGCTCTCCGTCGCCCCCGGGAAGCGCGGCTCCGTCAGTCGTCGGGCGAAGGCCGTCAGGGCCCTGTACTGCTCCGCCAGCGCCGAAGGCCCGTCCCCCACCGGGTCCTTGAAGTAGAAGGCGAGTTCGGTGAGCGGTCCGGACAGGCCTGCTTCGTCGGCCCGGGCGGTCAGGCGTACGAGGTCCAGGACCAGGGGCGCCGCCAGCGCCGAGTCGCAGCCCTGCCAGATGGTCTGCAGGACCATCCGTGTGCCGAGGAACCCGTCGAAGGCGATGTGGTCCCAGGCGGTCTTCCATTCGCCGAGCGCGGGCACGTCGTCGATGTGCACCTCGCCCTCGGGCGCGGTGCCGAGGGTGTCGGTCAGGACGCGTTCCTTGCCGGCGTTCTTCGCGGCCGCGGCCGCGGGGTCGGCGAGGGCGGCGCCGTCGCCGCCGCCGAGGAGGTTGGTCCCGGACCAGGCGCGGACCCGCAGGGCCCGCTGGGTGAACATGGGGCCCAGGACGGAACGCAGTAGCGTCTGGCCCGTCTTGCCGTCGCGGCCGGCGTACGGCAGTCCGCTCGACTCGGCGGCGGCCCGCAGCGCGGGGTGGTGCAGGCCGGTCGACGGGGTGAAGTCGACGTAGGGGCAGCCGGCACGCAGCGCGGCCGCGGCGTAGAGGGAGCTGGGTGGGAGGGCGTCGCCTGCCGCCGGGGGCTCGGTGGAGGCCACGTTGACCACCACAGCCCGCTCCAGCTCGTGTCGCCGTACGAAGCCGGTGATGTCGGCGGCGAATGCGGCGATCAGTTCCTGTTCGGTGCGGGTGTCCCCGGGTGTCGGGCCACCCGGTCTGATCTCCCGTTCGGCGGCGGCCAGTTCGGCGGTGACGGCGGCGGGGAGGCCCGGGGGCAGGACTCCGCCGGCTTCGAGGGCCTCCGCGCGCTTGGGCAGGGGGCAGTCCCGTATGTCGTGGCCGCCGAAGACCAGCGAGGCGAGCGGGGGCAGACCGGCCTCCGCGAACGCGGGGGTCTCGGTGACGAGTCCGGTCGGCGGGTGCAGGCCCGCCGTGATCGCGGCGCAGCCCGCGACGACGGTCGTGGCGACGGAGCCGCGGGCGCCGATGAGCCAGACGCCGACGCGCTGAACGGGGACGGAAGGGGAGTCGGACGCGAGCATGGGCAGCCTCCTGGTCGAACGCGTCGTGAGCGAGGCCCGTGACGGGAGGGGTGAGACGGCGGGCGGAGGTCCGGCGTCCTCCGCCCGCCGTCGCTCAGTCGCCCTGGGCGGGCAGTTCCTTGATCCGGATGTCGCGGAAGGACACCTGGTCGTCGGCTCCGTGGTTCTGGATGCCGATGTGTCCGTCGGCCAGGCTCCGGGCCGGATCGGTGTTGGTGAAGTCGTTGATCTTCACGCCGTTGAGCCAGACGCGAAGGCGTTCGCCCTCCACGCGGATCTCGTACGTGTTCCACTCCCCCGGCGGGTTCAGCGCACGGTCGCGCTTGTGCAGATCGGCGGACTGGAAGCCGTAGACGGACCCGGTCGTCTTCTCGGGCACGTCGGTGGCGTCGATCTGGATCTCGTAGCCGTTGTCCACTGCCGACCACGGGTCGTCCGAGGGCGGGAAGCCCACGAACACACCGGAGTTGTCGTCGCCGGCCGTCATCCAGTCGAGCTTCAGCGAGTACGCGGAGAAGTCCGACGCCGCGTACCAGAGCAGGCCCATGCCGCCCGACGACGTCAGGGTGCCGTCGCCGTCCGGTTCGAACGCACCCGGCCCCGCCTGTTTCCAGCCGTCCAGGGTCGTGCCGTCGAACAGCGGGCGGTAGCCGTTCTCCGGCCGGCAGTCGGCCTGCGCGTCGCCGACGGCCCAGCGGATGCCGCCCAACAGGTGCTGCCGGAAAGCCGGTTCGGCATACGACTCCTTGGTGTGGCCGCCTCCGGTGTAGAAGGCGCGGCCGCCCCGGTAGTTCTGGCACCAGGCGATGGGATGGTCACCGTTCATGGTGCCGCCGGTGTACGACGACTCGTCGAGGGAGGCCAGGACATGGGCTCGGTCCCGGGGATTCGAGCGGTAGTTGTACCACTCGTCCGTGCGGGACCAGGTCCGGGCCAGGCCCGAGGTCGCCGGATGGGCGCGGTCCTCGACGTCCACGGTCGCCGGCTGGATCGCCGGGTGCGACTGGAAGTAGGCGCCGGCGAGGCCGCCGTAGAACGCCCAGTCGTACTCGGTGTCGGCGGCGGCGTGGACGCCGACATAGCCGCCGCCGTGCCGGATGTAGCCCTCGAACGCGCTCTGTTGGGCCGCGTCGAGGACGTCGCCGGTGGTCGAGAGGAACACCACGGCGTCGTAGCGCCGCAGGTTCTTCGCGGTGAACGCTGTCGCGTCCTCGGTCGCGTCGACGGTGAAGCCGCCCTCGGAGCCGATCTGCCTCACCGCCGCCACGCCGTCGGGGATGGAGTCATGACGGAAACCGGCCGTCTTGGAGAAGACCAGCACCCGCTTGTCCTCGGCGGGGTGCGAGGCGGCCGGGCCCGAGACACAGCCGAGGAGCAGTGCGGCACCCACAACAGCGGTCGTCAGTCGGGTGGTTGAGCGCATCACGTTCCTCCTCTCAGCCGGTGGTGAAGGTGAAGTCGTCCACGTCGAACAGCGCGCCGGAGCCGCCTTTGAAGACGAGGTAGAGCGTGGTCGTGCCCCTCGGCGCCCGGGACAGATCGGCGCTGACGTCCTGGAAGGTGTCCCAGCCGCCGGTCACGGGGACGGGCGCCTTGCCCAGCAGGGTGCCGGTCGACGAGCCGGCGCGGATCTCCAGCGTGCCGCCCGCGCCGCCGGAGGAGACCCGAGCGGTGATCTTCTCGGCGTTGTTCAGGACGTACGGCGTGAAGGAGATCCAGTCGCCGTTGTCGATGTCGCCGACCGTCTTGCCCCCGTGCGCGGTGTCCTTGGCGACGACGGTGACGCCGGAGCCGTTGCCGAAGTGTTCGGCCTGGCGGTGCCGGGGCTGCAGGACGTTGCCGTCGTGGGAGGTGAGCGGGGCCTGTCCGCCGCCGCCGTTGTCGGTGTACTCGGCGTCCAGGACGCCGAAGATGTTGGCGTTCTCGTCGTGGCCGCCGTCGGCGGTGGTCTGGAGGGTGCCGGTGCAGCCGGTTGCCGAGGTGATGGGGTGGCCGTGGGTGTCGTGGCCGAGGACGAAGGTGACTTTGACCTTCGAACAGTCGATGGCCGTGCCGTCCTCCGGGTCGGTGACCCTCACCTTGAACGGGATGGCGTCACCGAAGCTGAACAGCTGCCCGTCCTTGGGGAGTTCGACGGTCACCTTGGGCGCGGTGTTGCCGACCACGATCTGCACGCTCGCGCTGCCGGTGCGGCCGGTCGGGTCCTTCGCGGTCAGGGTCGCGGTGTAGGTGCCGTTCTTCCGGTAGGTGTGCGAGGGGTCGGCCGCCGTCGACGTGCCGCCGTCGCCGAAGTCCCAGCGGTACGTGACCGCGTCGCCGTCCTGATCGGAGGTGCCCGCGGAGGAGAACCGGACCTTGAGCGGTGCCTGACCGGATGTCCTGCTCGCCGCGGCCTGCGCCACCGGGGAGTGGCCGTCGGTCGCGTTCTCGATGCGGTACAGACCGGAGTTGTCGTCGCCGCCGAACCACGCGGTGCCGTAGTCGAGGACGTACAGCGCGCCGTCGGGGCCGAAGGCCATGTCCATCACCTGGGTGCCGGTCCAGGGGAAGGCGTTGATGGACTGCACGGTGCCACTGCCGTCGCTGACGATCCGCTTGATCCAGCGGCGGCCGAACTCCCCGGCGAAGAAGTTCCCGTCGTAGGCCTCGGGGAACTTCACGGGTGAGTCGAGCGAGGCGTCGTAGTGGTACACCGGGCCGCCCATCGGGGACTCGGAGCCGTCGCCGAACTCGGGCACGGACGGGCCGTCGTACGGGATCCAGGCGGGCTGGGCCGGGGGCAGGTCCGTGAGGCCGCTGTTGTGCGGGGAGTTGTTCTTCGGCGCGGCGCAGTCGAAGGACGCTCCGGACGCCTTGGTCGCGAAGTCGTAGTCGACGTAGGCGTCGTTGGCGCCGGTGCAGTACGGCCAGCCGAAGTTGCCGGGGCCGGTCACCCGCGCGAACTCGACCTGGCCGGCCGGTCCGCGGGCGGGGTCGGCGGCGCCCGCGTCGGGGCCGTAGTCACCGACGTAGAGGATGCCGGTCTTCTTGTCGACGCTGAAGCGGAACGGGTTGCGGAAGCCCATGGCGTAGATCTCGGGCCGCGTCTTGTCCGTGCCGGGTGCGAACAGGTTGCCGTCGGGGATCGTGTACGAGCCGTCGGCGCCGACCTTGATGCGCAGGATCTTGCCGCGCAGGTCGTTGGTGTTGCCCGCCGAACGCTGGGCGTCGAAGGCGGGGTTGCGGTCGGCGCGCTCGTCGATGGGCGTGTAGCCGTCGGACTGGAAGGGGTTGGTGTCGTCGCCCGTGGACAGGTACAGGTTGCCCGCCGCGTCGAAGTCGATGTCGCCGCCGACGTGGCAGCACAGGCCCCGGGACGCCGGGATGTCGATGACCTTCTTCTCGCTTGCGGTGTCGAGGGTGCCGTCCGCCTTCAGGACGAAGCGGGAGAGGCGGTTGACCCCGTCGAAGGGGGCGAAGTCGGCCGCGGTGCCGGTCTCCGGGGCATCGCCGGCCGGGGTGTTCAGCGGGGGCGCGTAGTAGAGGTAGATGGCCCGGTTGGTGGCGAAGTCGGGGTCGACGCCGATGCCTTGGAGGCCTTCCTCGTCGTGGGAGTAGACGTTCAGTTTGCCGATCAGCCGCGTGTTGCCCGCCGCGTCGGTGAGGCGGAGTTCGCCGTCGCGGGAGGTGTGCAGGACCGAGCGGTCGGGGAGGACGGCGAGCGACATGGGCTCGCCGACCTCAGCCTCGCCCTTGGCGAGGGTGACCTGCTGGAAGTCCTCCGCCGCCGCTGCGGCACGCGCGTTCTCCGGGTCGGCGACGGCTGCGCCGGCCTGGGGGGTGGTCAGGGTGAGTGACGCTCCGGCGAGGAGCGCGCCGCCGAGCAGGGCGACGGCTCTGCGCAGGCGTCGTCTGTGGGTCTCGATTCTGCCGGTGCCGGTGGTGCGGTCGTTCCCGTGCACGGATGCCTCCAGTAAGGGGCCGGTTGTACGGGCGGGTGCGTACGCCGGGATGCGCCGTCATCCCGGAGCTGCCAACAGATGGTCGTGCGGTTCTAGTTGCCGAAGGCCGCGTCGAAGGAGGCCGACGGCGGCTCGAAGTCGTATGCCTTCAGGCGGGTCAGTGCCTCGGGGGCGCCCTGGAGCCGGTCCATGCCGGCGTCCTCCCACTCGACCGAGACGGGGCCCTGGTAGTCGATGGAGCGGAGCATGCGGAAGACGTCCTCCCAGGGCACGTCGCCGTGGCCCGCGGACACGAAGTCCCAGCCGCGGCGCGGGTCGCCCCAGGGCAGGTGGGAGCCGAGGCGGCCGTTGCGGCCGTCGAGGCGCTTGCGGGCCTCCTTGCAGTCGACGTGGTAGATCCGCTCGCGGAAGTCCCACAGGAAGCCGACCGGGTCCAGGTCCTGCCAGACGAAGTGGGAGGGGTCGAAGTTGAGGCCGAAGGCGGCCCGCCCGTCGACCGCCGCCAGGGCGCGGTGGGTGGTCCAGTAGTCGTAGGCGATCTCGCTGGGGTGGACCTCGTGCGCGAACCGCACGCCCTCCTGGTCGAAGACGTCGAGGATCGGGTTCCAGCGCTCGGCGAAGTCGTCGTAGCCGCGTTCGATCATCGACTCGGGGGCGGGCGGGAACATGGCGACCAGGTGCCAGATCGCGGAGCCGGTGAAGCCGATGACGGTGTCGACGCCGAAGGCCGCCGCGGCCCGAGCCGTGTCCTTCATCCGCTCCGCCGCGCGCCGCCGGACGCCTTCCGGATCGCCGTCGCCCCACACCTCGGCGGGCAGGATGGCCCGGTGGCGTTCGTCGATGATGGCGTCGCAGACGGCCTGCCCGGTCAGGTGGTTGGAGACGGCCCAGCACTTGAGGCCGTACTTGTCGAGCAGTTGCCTACGGGAGTCGATGTACGCCGGGTCGCCGAGGGCCTTGTCGACCTCGAAGTGGTCGCCCCAGCAGGCGAGTTCGAGGCCGTCGTAGCCGAAGTCGCGGGCGAGTCGGCAGACTTCCTCGAGGGGCAGGTCGGCCCACTGGCCGGTGAAGAGCGTGAACTGTCGCGGCATGTCTTCGAGCCCTCCTCAGACGGCTATGGGCGTGTAGACGGAGTTCTTCTCGGCGCTCTCCTCCACCGCGGCCAGCACGCGCTGGACCTGCAGCCCGTCGGCGAAGGAGGGTTCGGGCCGCCGGCCCTCGGCGATCGCGTGGACGAGGTCGCGGGCCTGGTGCACGAAGGTGTGCTCGTAGCCGAGGCCGTGGCCCGGCGGCCACCAGGCGTCCAGATAGGGGTGGTCGGGTTCGGTGACGAGGATGCGGCGGAAGCCGGCGCGCGCTCCCGGTTCGGTGCCGTCGTGGTACGACAGCTCGTTGAGGCGTTCCAGGTCGAAGGCCAACGAGCCGCGCTCGCCGTTGATTTCGATGCGCAGGGCGTTCTTGCGGCCGGTGGCGTAGCGCGTCGCCTCGAAGGAGGCGAGGGCGCCGGAGGTGAAGCGGCCGGTGAACAGGGCGGCGTCGTCGACGGTGACCGTGCCGGTGCCGGCGGACGACACGGCGGACAGGCCGCTGCTGGCACCCGACGGCAGCGGGCGCTGTCGTACGAAGGTCTCCGTCAGGGCCGACACCCCGGCCAGCCGCTCCCCCGCCAGGTACTGGGCGAGGTCGACGATGTGGGCGCCGAGGTCGCCCAGCGAGCCTGAGCCGGCGGACTCCCTGCGCAGCCGCCAGGTGAGCGGGAACCGCGGGTCGACGAGCCAGTCCTGGAGATAAGTCACCCGGACGTGGCGCAGGGTGCCGATCCTGCCATCGGCCACCATGCCGCGGGCGAGCGCGGTGGCGGGCAGCCGCCGGTAGTTGAAGCCGACCATCGACAACTGGCCTCGGCCGTAAGCCTCTTCGGCCGCCTCGGTCATCGCCGAGGCCTCCTCGACGGTGTTCGCGAGCGGCTTCTCGCACAGCACGTGCTTTCCGGCGGCGAGGGCGGCGAGGGCGATCTCGGCGTGGCTGTCGCCGGGGGTGCAGATGTCGACGAGGTCGACGTCGTCCCGGGCGATCAGGGCCCGCCAGTCGGTCTCGGCCGCGGCCCAGCCGTGCCGGTCGGCGGCCCGGCGCACCGCGGCGGCGTCGCGCCCGCAGATCGCCGACAGGACCGGGCGGCGCGGCAGGTCGAAGACGTGTCCCGCCGTGCGCCAGCCCTGGGAATGGGCGGCGCCCATGAAGGCGTAGCCGACCATGCCGACGCGCAGGGGCGGTATCGCGGCCTCCGGTCCGTCCGGCTGCTGGGGCTGTCCCATACGGATGTCCTCCTCGTCCTCGTCGTCTCCGTCGTGATGGCGCCGTGGGGGGTGCGGGGCGGGTCGGGTCAGCTGAATCCGGTGGGCATGTAGCGGTCGACGTTGTCCTTGTCGACGACGGCCGAGTAGAGGGTGATCGACGCGGGGATCTCGAACTCGGCCATCCCGGTGACGCCCTTGCCCTGGCCGAGGGCACGGGCCAGGTCGATCGCGGACGCGGCCATCGTCGGCGGGTAGAGGACCGTGGCCTTGAGGACGCCGTCGTCCTGCTTGATGGCCTGGAAGGCGGAGAGGGCGCCCGCGCCGCCGACCATCAGGAAGTCGTCGCGCCCGGCCTGGTCGATGGCGCGCAGCGCGCCGACGCCCTGGTCGTCGTCGTGGTTCCACAGGGCGTCGAACCTGGACTGCGCCTGCAGGAGCTGGGCCATCTTGGCCTGGCCGGACTCCACCGTGAACTCGGCGGCCTGGCGGGCGACCTTCTTGATGTTGGGGTAGTTCTTCAGCGCGTCGTCGAAGCCCTGGGTGCGCTGCTTGGTCAGCTCCAGGTTGTCCAGTCCGGCCAGTTCGACGACCCTGGCGTTCGACTTCCCCTTGAGCTTCTCGCCGATGTAGGTGCCGGCGTTGAGGCCCATGCCGTAGTTGTCGCCGCCGATCCAGCAGCGGTAGGCCTGGGGGGAGTTGAAGATCCGGTCGAGGTTGACGACGGGGATGCCGGCGCGCATCGCCTTGAGCCCGACCTGGGTGAGGGCCTTGCCGTCGGCGGGCAGCACCACCAGGACGTCGACCTTCTTGTTGATGAGGGTCTCGATCTGGCCGATCTGCGCGGCGGTGTCGTTGGAGCCCTCGGTGATCTCCAGGGTGACGTCGGAGTACTTTTTCGCCCGGTTCTTGGCGTTGTCGTTGATGGCGTTGAGCCAGCCGTGGTCGGCCTGCGGTCCGGCGAAGCCGATGGTGACGTGCTTGCCGGGCTTGTCGTCGGCGGCCGACCCTTCGTCGGCGGCCGGGCTCTCGTCCTTGGTCTCGTTGCTGGTGCAACCCGCGAGGAGGGCACCGGTGGACACGGCGGCGGCCCCGAAGAGCAGCCCTCTGCGACTGGTGGAATGTGACATGTTACTGAACCCCTCTCAGGTCGTGCTCGCGGTACGGCGCTGGACCAGCACGGCGGCGACGATGATCGCGCCCTTGGCGATCTGCTGGACGTCGCTCTGCAGGTTGTTCAGGGCGAAGATGTTGGTGATCGTGGTGAAGATCAGGACGCCGAGCACGGAGCCGGTGATGGTGCCGCGGCCCCCGCTGAGCAGCGTGCCTCCGATGATCGCGGCCGCGATGGCGTCGAGTTCGTAGAGGTTGCCGTTGGTGTTCTGGCCGGAGCCGGAAAGGATGATCAGCAGGAAGGCGGCGATGCCGCAGCACAGCCCGGACAGCAGGTACAGGTAGAGGCGCTGGCGGCGCACGTCGATGCCGGCGAGCCGGGCGGCCTCCGCGTTGCCGCCCACGGCGACGGTGCGGCGGCCGAAGGTGGTGCGGTTCAGGATCAGCCAGCCGAGGATCGTCACGACCGCGAACACGAGGACGAGCGGCGGGACGCCGAGCACGTAGGAGTCGCGTTCGCCGAGGTCGAGGATGCCGCCGATGGTGACGATCTGCGTCTTGCCGTCGGTGATCTGCAGCGCGAGACCGCGCGCGGAGGCCAGCATGGCGAGCGTGGCGATGAACGGGACCATGCCGCCGTACGCGATGAGCAGGCCGTTGACCAGGCCGCAGCCCACACCGACGAGCACCGCGGTGAACAGGACGCCCGCGAAGCCGTACTCCTGGGTCGCGACCGTCGTCGCCCACACCGAGGACAGGGCGACGATCGCGCCGACCGAGAGGTCGATACCGCCGGAGGTGATGACGAAGGTCATGCCGACGGTGACGACACCGATCACCGAGGCCTGGGTGAGGACGAGTTGGAGGTTGCGGGTGTCGAGGAACTCGTCGGGTTTGGTGATGCCGCCGATGAGCACCAGCGCGGCGAGGACACCGAGGAGGGAGAGGGTGCGGACGTCGGCGCGGGCGAACAGGCCGCGCCAGACGGGGGGTCGGCCGACCGACGGCACCTTGCCGGTGTCGTCCCGGGGTGGGGAGGCGTGCTGCGTCATGACACCGGGCTTCCTTCCATGACCAGGTCGAGTACGCGGTGTTCGTCGAGCTCGCGGGCCGGCGCCGTGTGGACGACGCGGCCCTCGCGGAGCACCAGGACGCGGTCGGCGAGGCCGAGCACCTCGGGCACCTCGCTGGAGACCAGCAGCACGGCGAGGCCCTCGTCGGCGAGGCGGCGGATGACCGCGTAGAGCTCGGCGCGGGCGCCGACGTCGACGCCCCGGGTCGGTTCGTCGAGCAGCAGGACCCGGCAGCCGCGCAGCAGCCAGCGGGCCAGGACGGCCTTCTGCTGGTTGCCGCCGGAGAGGGTGCGCACCGGAACCGACGGGTTGTCGGGGCGCAGCGACAGCTCGCGCGTGGCCGCCCTTGCCGCGCCCCTTTCGGCGCTCCGGTCGATCCAGCCCGCGCGTGCGAAGCGGGACATGGAGGAGACCGAGACGTTGCGGGTGACGGACTCCAGCATCAGCAGGGCCTGTGCCTTGCGTTCCTCGGGCGCGAGCCCGAGGCCGGCGCGGACGGCCGCCCGGACGCTGCCGGGCCTCAACGTCCGCCCGTCGACGCGGACTTGACCGGCGGTGGGTTTGCGGGCGCCGTAGACGGTCTCCAGGATCTCGGAGCGTCCCGAGCCGACGAGCCCGGCCAGACCGACGATCTCCCCGGGGCGTACGTCCAGGTCGAGGGGTGCGAACTCCCCTTCCCTGGCCAGTCCCCGGACCTCCAGCACGGGCGGTCCGTCCGCGGCCGACGCGGGCCGCTCGGGGAAGACGTACTCGACGTTGCGGCCCGTCATCAGCGCGACCACCTCCCGTGTCGGCGTGGACTTCGCGGGCAGTCCGCCGGCCACCGCCCGGCCGTCCTTCAGCACGGTCACGCGGTCGCCGATGCGGCGGATCTCCTCCAGGCGGTGGGAGATGTAGACGACGGCGACCCCGTCGGCGGTCAGGTCGCCGACGATGCGGAAGAGGTTGTCGACCTCGTCGGGGTCGAGGGCGGCGGACGGCTCGTCCATGACGATGAGCCGTACGTCGTGGGAGAGCGCCCGGGCCATCGACACGATCTGCTGCTGGGCGGCGGACAACTCCCCCACCAGGCGGGCGGGATCGATCTCGGGATGCCCGAGCCGCTTCAGCAGCCTTGCGGTCGACGCCTTCGACACCCTCTTGCGTACGACGAACCCGGCGGCGGTCGGCTCGTGCCCGAGATGGACGTTCTCGGCCACCGACAGGTGCTCCACCAGGTCGAGTTCCTGGTAGATGGTGGCGATGCCGAGGCGCATGGCGGCGATCGGCGAGCGGAGGGTGACCGGTTCGCCGCGCCAGCGGATGGTGCCGGTGTCGGGCTGGTGGGCGCCGGCCAGGACCTTGATGAGGGTGGACTTGCCGGCTCCGTTCTGGCCGAGCAGGCAGTGCACCTCACCGGCCTGGACATCGAGGTCGACGCCGTCGAGGGCCCGGACCCCAGGGAAGGACTTGGTGATGCCGGACATGCTGAGCAGCGGTGGTTCTGGTGCCATGCGGATCCCCTTGGCGGGCGTACGGGCCGGTTGCAGGGTGCGTGCGGGCAGGCGGGGTCCGGGGCACGGCGAAGCCGCGCGCCGGACACGCCGAACGGTGTGCCGAGCCGGTGCTGTGGGCGGGCGAGAACTCGTGGTCGCCGATAGGCCGATGCTTACGCGGGTGAGAACAAGTGGTCGGTGGCAGATGAGCCGGTGCTTACGCGGACGAGAAAAAGTGGTCGGTCGCAGATGGGCCGATGCTTACGCGGACGAGAACAAGTGGACGCTGACGAGCCGGTGCTTACGCGGGCGAGAACAAGTGGACGCTGACGAGCCGGTGCTTACGCGGGCGAGAACAGGTGGTCGCTGATGAGCCGGGCCGCGCCGATGACGCCGGCGGTCGGCCCCAACTCCCCCAGCACGATGGGCAGGTTGCCCGTCGCGAGGGGCAGTGACTGGCGGTAGACCTGGGTGCGGATCGCGGCGAGCAGGGTGTGGCCGAGGCCGGTCACCCCGCCGCCGATCACCACCAGGCCGGGATTGAAGAAGGAGACCAGGCCGGCGATGACCTGGCCGGTGCGGTTGCCGCCCTCGCGGATCAGGTCGAGGGCGGTGGCGTCGCCCGCGGCGGCCGCGGCGGCGACGTCGACGGCGGTCAGGGTGCCGCTCGCCGCGAGCCGCGTGGCGAGTTCCTCCGACAGCCCCTGTCCGGCTGCCTCCACGGCGTCCCGGGCGAGGGCCGCCCCGCTGAAGTGGGCTTCCAGACAGCCCCGGTTGCCGCAGGCGCAGGGGCGGCCGTCGGGCACGGCCTGGATGTGCCCGATGTCGCCCGCGCTGCCGGTGACGCCGCGGTGGACCTCACCGCCGGCGACGATGCCGCAGCCGATGCCGGTGCCGATCTTGACGCACAGGAAGTCGCGCACGGAGCGTGCGACGCCCGCGTGCATCTCCCCCATGGCCATGAGGTTCACGTCGTTGTCGACCATGACCGGGCAGCCGAGTTCCTGGCTGAGCGCCTCCCGTACCGGGAAGCCGTCCCAGCCCGGCATGATCGGCGGAGCCACCGGCACGCCGTCGGGGAAGCGGACCGGGCCCGGGACGCCGATGCCGGCGCCGTCGAAGCCCTCCGCGAGCCCGGAGGCGCGCAGCTTGGCGGCCATGGACAGGACCTGCTCGAAGACCGCGACCGGGCCCTCGCGCACGTCCATCGGCTGGTTGAGGTGTCCGAGGATCTCCAGCTCGGCGTTGGTGACGGCGACGTCGACCGAGGTCGCGCCGATGTCCACGCCGAGGAACCGCAGGTTCGGATGGAGGCGGACGTTGTGGGAGCGGCGGCCGCCGCGCGAGGCGGCGAGTCCGTCGGCCACGACCAGGCCCGTTTCCAGGAGCCGGTCCACCTCCACGGCCAGCTTGGACCGCGAGAGGTCGACCTGGTCGCCCAGCTGGGCGCGGGAGTTGGGACCTCCGTCGCGCAACAGCTTGAGCAGCTTGGCCTGATGGGCGTTGGCGGGTCGTGCCGTCATGCGTCTCACGAGCCCCTCCCCGCCTCAATCGGCCACCTGTTGTTCGGGCTTCCGAGGGGAACGTAGCAGTGGACAGCGAACCTGAGAAGAAGTCATGCGGGAATTCATCGCTACTTTCTCCACTCCCAGGACAAAGAAAGTGGCGGGCCCGTGGCCGAAGAAAGTGGCGGGCCCCTGGCCGCCGGGACCGCCTACGATCTGGTCGGCATCGCCGCAGGGGGCCACGGACACAGGGGGACGGCATGGGCAGCGCAGTGGAGGAACCGGGCCGCAGGGTCACGACGTTGGAGCTCTTCTTCGACCTGGTCTTCGTCTTCACCCTCACCCAGCTCACCGTGCTGCTCGCCGGTGATCTGACCTTCGCCACCGCGGGGCGCGTGGCCCTGATCTTCGTGGTGCTGTTCTGGATGTACGGCGCCTACGCCTACCTCACCAACCAGGTGCCGCCGGACCGCCCCTCCCGCCGGCTGCTGCTGATGCTGGGCATGGGGGCGTTCCTGGTCTGCGCGCTGGCGATCCCGCGCGTCTTCGACGACACCGGCGTGGTCTTCGGACTCGGCTTCCTGGCGGTCGTGGTCGTGCACACCGCCCTCTACACGCGCAGCCACGGCCGGGACACCATCTGGTACGGCGTCCCGAACGGGCTCGCCGCGCTGTCCGTGACCGCCGCCGGTCTCGTCGACGGCCTGGCTGCGGACGGCCTGTGGGTGCTCGCGCTCCTGCTGCAGTTCGTGACGCCGTTCCTGGCCGAGCACGGGCCCGGGCGGGCCGACGGGCGGTCGGCCGACGTCATGCGGGCGCAACTGGGCGGGCTGGATCCGGCGCACTTCGTGGAGCGGCACGGGCTGCTGCTGATCGTCGCGTTCGGCGAGTCCGTCATCGCGATCGGCACCGGTATCGGCGATCTGCCGCTCACCGCGGGGCTGTTCGGCGGGGCGTTCCTCTCGCTGGCGCTGGCGGTCGCGCTGTGGTGGACGTACTTCGTGCGGGACGAGGAGCTCGCCGAGGCCGTGTTCCGTGCCACGCCCGCGCCGAGTCGCTGGCGCCTGGCGATGAACGCGTACTACTACGCGTTCCTGCCGATGCTGCTCGGCATCGCCTACCTGGCGACGGGTGTGAAGAAGACCCTCGGCCATCTCACCGAGCACCTGCACACCGGTCCGGCGCTGGCGCTCGCGGGCGGTGTGGCACTCTTTCTCGCGGGGGACGTGGCCTTCCGGGCCGTACTGCGGCTGTACCCCGTCCGCTTCCGCGCGGCCGCGGCCCCGGCCGCCCTGGCCGCGGCACTCGTCGGCATCCACGTGTCGGCGGTCGCCGAACTGCTCGCCCTGGTCGCGGTGTTGATCGTCATGCTGGTGATCGAGGCGCGGACGGCGCCCCGCACGACCCCGGCACCCGCGGTCGCCCGCACCCCGTGACTCCGCCGCAACCAGGGGGCGTTGGATCGAACTACCCGACGGCGGTCACTTCGCGCGCTCATGGTACGAGCGGCGGGTGTGCTCCGTGTGCTCCCTCATCAGTTGGGTTGCCCGGTCCTCGTCACGGTCCGAGACGGCCGCGATCAGCGCGCGGTGCTCGATCCAGGACTGCTGTCCGCGCTGCCGGGCGATGGGCGTGTAGTACCAGCGCACCCGGCGGTCGACCTGGGCGGCCAGTTCGGCGAGGACGGCGTTGCCCGCCAGCTCCATGATCTTCGCGTGGAAGCGGGCGTTCATGGCGACCGCGCCGTCCACGTCGTCCGCGGCCACCGCCTTCTCGCCCTCGGCGCACAGCTCTTCGAGCACCTTGATGCCGGCGCTGCCCGCGTTCGCGGCGGCCAGCCGGGCGGCCTCGGCCTCCAGCAGCGTACGGACGGTGAGGAGCTGGTCGGCCTCCTCCTCGGTCGGCTCGTGCACGAACGCGCCCTGGGCGGGCCGCAGATCGACCCAGCCCTCGGTGTTCAGCCGCTGCAGCGCCTCCCGCACCGGCTGGCGCGACACGCCCAGGTGGCCCGCGAGTTCGCTCTCCACGAGGTGCTGCCCGGGCTGGAGGGCGCGAGTGGTGATGAGTTCGAGCAGTGCCTCGTAGACGCGGTCGCGCAGCGGGCCGGGGCGTTCGAGCTTGGGCACCGCACCCTGCGGCAGTCCTGTCGACAACATCGGTCGGTCCCCCTCCTGGGCAGCGCGGGGCAACTGCAGCCGGACAACATCCAGTATGGATTGTCTTTCGTCTACAGTCTACGGCGCACAAGAGCCAGCGGGTCGAGGGGTCGACTGCGTCACATCGGCTCGAATCCGCAGGTCACGGGCAGTGGACGACCTGGCCGGCGTACGACAGGTTTCCGCCGAATCCGAACAGCAGCACAGGATCGCCGGTGGAGACGGCGCCCTGTTCGACGAGCTTGGAGAACGCGAGCGGGATGCTGGCCGCCGAGGTGTTGCCGGAGTCGACGACGTCCCGCGCGACGACGGCGTTGACGGCGCCGATCTTCTCCGCGAGGGGCTCGATGATACGGAGGTTGGCCTGGTGCAGCACGACGGCGGCGAGGTCGGCGGGCTCGAGCCCGGCACGCTCGCAGGCCTTGCGGGCGATGGGCGGCAACTGGGTGGTGGCCCAGCGGTAGACGCTCTGCCCCTCCTGGGCGAACCGCGCGGGCGTGCCCTCGATGCGGACGGCGTGTCCCATCTCGGGCACCGAGCCCCACAGCACGGGCCCGATCCCGGCCTCTGCGGACGCCTCGACGACGGCGGCCCCCGCCCCGTCGCCGACGAGCACGCAGGTGGTGCGGTCGGTCCAGTCGGTGACGTCGGTCATCTTGTCGGCGCCGATCACCAGGGCCCGCGCGGACGCGCCGGCGCGCACCGCGTGGTCGGCGGTGGCGAGGGCGTGGGTGAAGCCCGCGCACACGACGTTGACGTCCATCGCGGCGGGCGAGGGGATGCCGAGGCGGGCGGCGACCCGGGCGGCCATGTTGGGCGAGCGGTCGACGGCGGTGGACGTGGCGACCAGGACCAGGTCGATGTCGGCGGGCGTGAGACCGGCGCCGGCGAGCGCCTTGGCGGCGGCGTGCGCGGCGAGTTCGTCGACGGGCTCGTCGGGTCCGGCGATGTGGCGTGTGCGGATGCCGACCCGGGACGTGATCCACTCGTCGCTGGTGTCGACCATGCCCGCCAGGTCCTCGTTGGTGAGCACCCTGGCGGGCTGGTAGTGGCCGACGGCGGCGATGCGCGAGCCGTTCATGCGGTGGTCCCCCTCGTGCCGTGGGTTGCGGGATCCACCAGTCTGATCAGTGACTCACCGGTACGGCGGCACGTAAGGCGACAGGAAACGGGCGTCCGGGTTGTCGGATTCTGTCATCCTCCCAAGGGGAGAAAAGGGACGGCCGGACACTTCTCCAGGAGTTACCCCCAGTCACCCGGTGAAGAGCTTCGTCGCCTTCTGCACCAGCTCGTACAGCCCGTAGGCGAGCGGCGCCCCGACCCACAGCCAGGCGAAGGCGATGAGCGGGCGCCGGTCAGGCGGACTCTGGCTGCTGTCGTTCGACATCGAGGGCCTCCTCCCGCGCGGCGGGGACGTGGTGGCGGGCATGGACGGGACGGACGAACTCGTTGGCGACGAAGCCGATGACGAGCAGACCGATCATGATCATGAAGGACATGCTGTACAGGCTCGCGCCGCTCTTGCCGGCCTCCTTCTGGTGGTCGGCGATCCAGTTCACGATCAGCGGGCCGAGCACTCCGGCCGTGGACCAGGCGGTGAGCAGCCGGCCGTGGATGGCGCCGACCTGGTACGTCCCGAAGAGATCCTTCAGATAGGCGGGGACGGTCGCGAAGCCGCCGCCGTAGAAGGACAGGATCACCATCGCGCACAGGACGAACAGCGGCTTGGAGGAGTCGCCGAACAGGGCGAGGAGCGCGTACATCACCGCGCCGACACCGAGGTAGACGCGGTAGATGTTCTTGCGGCCGATCAGGTCGGAGGTGGACGACCAGCCGATGCGGCCCGCCATGTTGGCGGCCGACAGCAGGGCGACGAAGCCCGCCGCGGCCGAGACCGACACGGGGGTCGAGGTGTCGGCGAAGAAGTCCGTGATCATCGGGGCGGCCTTCTCCAGGATGCCGATGCCCGCGGTCACGTTCATGCAGAGCACGACCCACAGGCACCAGAACTGCGGGGTGCGCAGGGCGCTGCCCGCGGAGACCTGCGGCCCCTGGAGGGCGCTCGGTGCCCCGTCGACCGGCCTGTCGGTGCGCGGGACCCGCACCAGCAGGACACCGAGCGACATGAAGACGGCGTACGTCAGTCCGTGCACGAGGAACGCCAGCGCGATCCCGGAGCTGTCGGTGCCGAACGACTGGAGCATCTGCGTCGACCAGGGCGAGGCGATCAGCGCGCCGCCGCCGAAGCCCATGATGGCGATGCCGGTGGCCATGCCCGGCCGGTCGGGGAACCACTTGATCAGGGTGGAGACCGGGGAGATGTAGCCGATGCCCAGGCCGATGCCGCCGACGAAGCCGTAGCCGAGGACGATCAGCCAGTACTGCTCGGTGGCCGCGCCGAGGGCGGAGATCAGGAAGCCGGAGGAGAAGCAGACCAGGGCCACCGTCATCGCCCAGCGCGGCCCGTTGCGTTCGACCAGCGTGCCGCCGAACGCGGCGGACAGACCGAGCATCACGATGGCGAGCTGGAAGGGCAGCGCGCTCTCGGTGCCGCTCAGACCCAGCGCGGACTCCAGGGGCGGCTTGAACACGCTCCAGGCGTACGCCTGACCGATGGAGAGATGGACGGAGAGTGCGGCGGGGGGAACCAGCCAGCGGCTCCAGCCGGCCGGTGCGACAGGGGGACTCATGATCCCGAACGGTAGGCACCGGCAAGGTAGTTGAAAAGGCGACGCGTCGACCGTATGCGATGAGCGGTATGCGACGCGCGCCGAACGGTCGGGCGGGCAGCGGCCGGATGGCACGCCGCCGAGTCCGTCCGGGCGCGGGGCACCGGTGCTGCGCGAAGTCTTGTCGCCCCCACTTCCATACTGTAGACAATATTCAGTCGACACAGTTCGGCAGTGCGCTCATCTCCGCGGTATCCCTCGACCGAACGGAGCTCCCTCGTCATGAAAGTCGCAGTCCTGGGCGCCGGTGCGATCGGCGCCTACGTCGGAGCCGCGCTGCACCGCGCGGGCGCCGACGTCCATCTCATCGCCCGTGGACCGCACTTGGCGGCCATGAGGCAGCACGGAGTCCGGGTCCTCTCCCCGCGCGGCGACTTCACCGCGCACGCCCACGCCACCGACGACCCGACGCAAGTCGGCCCGGTCGACTACGTCTTCCTGGGCCTGAAGGCCAACTCGTACGCGGCGTGCGGGCCGCTGATCGAGCCCCTGCTGCACCAGACCACGGCAGTGGTGGCCGCCCAGAACGGCATCCCCTGGTGGTACTTCCACCGGCACGGCGGCCCCTACGACGGCCACCGCGTCGAGAGCGTGGACCCGGACGGCGCGGTCAGTGCGGTGCTCGCGCCCGAAAGGGCCGTCGGATGCGTCGTCTACGCGGCGACCGAGCTGGAAGGGCCCGGTGTCGTACGGCACTTGGAAGGCACCCGGTTCTCCGTCGGCGAGCCCGACCGGAGTGTGTCCAGGCGCTGCTCGGAGTTCAGCGAGGCCATGGTCGCCGGCGGCCTGAAGTGCCCGGTGGAGCCCGACCTGCGCAACGACATCTGGCTCAAGCTGCTCGGCAACATCTCGTTCAACCCGATCAGCGCCCTGGCCCGCGCCACCATGCGGCAGATGTGCCTGCACGGCGGCACCCGCAAGGTCATCGAGACGATGATGGCCGAGACGCTCGCGGTCGCCGAGGCCCTCGGCTGCGAGGTCGGCGTCTCCATCGAACGCCGGCTGGCCGGCGCCGAGCGCGTCGGCGACCACCGCACCTCCACGCTCCAGGACCTGGAGCGCGGAAAGCCGCTCGAACTCGACGTCCTGCTCGCCGCCGTCGTCGAACTGGCCGAGATCACCGGCGTCCAGGTGCCCACCCTGCGCACCGTGCACGCCATCTCGGACCTGCTCGCACTGAGGACCGCCGCATGAGGAGCGCCGTATGAGCAAACGCGACCGGACCCCGAAGACCTACACCCGGCTCACCCACCCCCTGGTCCGCGACTCCCGCGACGAGCCCTTCAGGCAGGCGAGTTGGCAGGAGGCCCTGGACCGGACCGCCCGCGGCCTGGAACGCAACCGCGGCGCGTTCGGCATGTTCTCCTGCGCCCGGGCCACCAACGAGATGAACTACATGGCGCAGAAGTTCGCGCGGGTCGTCATGGGCACCAACAACGTCGACTCCTGCAACCGGACCTGTCACGCCCCCAGCGTCGCCGGCCTCTCCGCCGCCTTCGGCTCGGGCGGCGGGACCTCGTCGTACGAGGAGATCGAGCACACCGACGTCATCGTGATGTGGGGCTCCAACGCCCGCTTCGCGCACCCGATCTTCTTCCAGCACGTCCTCAAGGGGATCAGGAACGGCGCCCGGATGTACGCCGTCGATCCGCGCCGCACCTCCACCGCCGAATGGGCGGAGAGCTGGCTCGGCCTCAACGTCGGCACCGACATCCCGATGGCGCACGCCATCGGCCGCGAGATCATCCACGCGGGCCTGGCCAACGAGGCGTTCATCGAACGGGCGACGACCGGCTTCGAGGAGTACCGGGCGCTCGTCGAGCCGTGGACACTGTCCCTGGCCGAGAAGGTGACGGGCGTACCGGCGCGCGCCATAAGGGAGTTGGCGCACGCCTACGCCCGCGCCGAGCGCGCCCAGCTGTGCTGGACCCTGGGCATCACCGAGCACCACAACGGCACCGACAACGTCCGAGCGCTCATCAACCTCTCCCTGCTCACCGGTCAAGTCGGGCGGTACGGAGCCGGGTTGCAGCCGCTGCGCGGCCAGAACAACGTGCAGGGCGGCGGCGACATGGGCGCGATCCCCAACCGCCTGCCCGGCTTCCAGGACGTCCTCGATCCCGGCACCCGGCTGAAGTTCGAGTCGGCCTGGGACACCGTCATCCAGCCGCACTACGGACTGAACCTGACGGAGATGTTCGAGGCGATGGAGGAGGGCACCCTCAAGGCCGTCTACTGCATCGGGGAGAACCCGGCCCAGTCGGAGGCCGACAGCGAGCAGGCCGTACGGCGCATGCGGCAGCTCGACTTCCTCGTCGTGCAGGACATCTTCCTGACGAAGACGGCCGAACTGGCCGACGTGGTCCTGCCCGCGACCGCCGGCTGGGCGGAGACCGACGGCACGACCACCAACAGCGAGCGGCGGGTCCAGCGCGTCCGGCGGGCGGTCACCCCGCCCGGCGAGGCCCGCGAGGACATCGACATCATCTGCGAACTCGCCGCCCGCCTCGGCCACGACTGGAAGTACGCCGACGCCGAGACGGTGTGGAACGAACTGCGCTCGGTCTCACCGGACCACTACGGGATGACCTACGAACGCCTGGAGGAGCACCAGGGCATCCAGTGGCCGTGCCCCAGCACCGAAGCGCTCGAACCGACCTACCTGCACGGCCGGTTGTGGGAGAAGGACCCCGCCAGGCGCGGCATGCCCGCACCCTTCGGGATCGTGCGGCACGATCCGCCGGTCGACCTCACCGACGAGCGGTACCCGATCCGGCTGACCACCGGGCGGCGCCTGGACTCCTACAACACCGGTGTGCAGAGCGGCGGTTTCGCCTCCCCGCTCAGGCGCGGCGAGTACGTCGAGCTGTCCCCGGAGGACGCCGAGCACTACGGCGTCGTGGTCGGCGAGCAGGTGCAGGTATCCTCGCGGCGCGGATCGGTGGTGGCGCCCGTGTGGGTCGACCCGGCGCTGCGCCCCGGCCTCGCCTTCATGACCATGCACTTCCCCGACGACGTGGACACCAACCGGCTGACGATCGAGGCCAACTGCCCGATCGCGGGGACGGCGGAGTTCAAGGCGTCGGCGATCCGGATCGAGAAGCTCCCCGTCGCGACCATCGTGAGGTGACCTGGTGGATCTGCACTTCGGCGACAGCAAGCCGACGGACGACGAACGGGCCGCCGTCGACGCCCTGTTGGGCCCTCCCGAGTCCTCCTGGGAGGGCGCCGACCGGTCCGACGCCGACCTGAGGTGGGCGCGGGGCGGCCGCGAGGCCCGGGACCGGCGCGAGATGCTGCTGCCGGGGCTGCACGCGATCAACGACCGGATCGGCTGGATCAGCGACGGCGCTCTCGACTACCTGTGCCGGCGGCTGACCGTGCCGCCGGCGGAGGCGTACGGCGTCGCCACGTTCTACGCGATGTTCTCCGTCAGGCCGCGCCCGGCCACCGTGCTGCACGTCTGCACGGACCTGGCCTGCGCGGCGGCCGGGCCGGCCGACCTGTGCGCCGGCGTCGAGGCCCGCCTCGGCCCCGGTGTCTCGGTGCAGCGCAGCCCCTGTCTGGGCCTGTGCGAACGCGCCCCGGCCACCCTCGCCGTCCGCGCGGGCGACCCGGTGCGTACGGCGGTGTCGGCGCCGGCGACGGTCGAGGCGGCCGTCCTCGCCGCGAGCGCCCCGGACTCCGCCCCCGAGGAACCGCCGGCGGCGATGGCCGTGCCACAGGCCGGCGCCCCGGGGCTCACGCTGCTCGGCAGGGTGGGCGTCGTCGACCCGTCCTCCCTGGACGACTACCGCGCCCACGGCGGCTACACCGCCCTGCGCCGGGCCTTCGAGCTCGGACCCGCCGGAGTCATCCGCGAGGTCACCGACTCCGGCCTGGTCGGGCGCGGCGGCGCCGCCTTCCCCACCGGCCGCAAATGGCAGGCCACGGCGTCCCAGCCCGACCACCCCCACTACCTGGTGTGCAACGCCGACGAATCCGAGCCGGGCACCTTCAAGGACCGCGTCCTGATGGAGGGCGACCCGTACGCCCTCGTCGAGGCGATGACCGTCGCCGGATACGCGGTCGGCGCACACCGCGGTTACCTGTACCTGCGCGGCGAGTACCCCCGGGCGCTGCGGCGGCTGGAACACGCCGTCGCGCAGGCACGCGCGCGCGGCTTCCTCGGCGACGACGTCCTGGGCCAGGGCTACGCCTTCGACATCGAGATCCGGCGCGGTGCGGGGGCGTACATCTGCGGCGAGGAGACGGCCCTGTTCAACTCCATCGAGGGCTACCGGGGCGAGCCGCGCTCCAAGCCGCCGTTCCCCGTGGAGAAGGGCCTGTTCGGCAAGCCGACGGTGGAGAACAACGTCGAGACACTCATCAACGTCTTGCCGATCCTGACCATGGGCGCCCCCGCCTACGCGGCGATCGGCACGGACCGGTCCACCGGCCCCAAGCTGTTCTGCGTCTCGGGCAGCGTGGAACGGCCCGGCATCTACGAACTGCCGTTCGGGGCGACGCTCGGCGAGGTCCTCGCCCTGGCCGGGGTCCGCGACAATCTGCGGGCGGTGCTGCTCGGCGGCGCGGCCGGCGGCTTCGTACGGCCCGACGAACTGGACATCCCGCTCACCTTCGAAGGCACCCGGGAGGCGGGCACCACGCTCGGTTCGGGGGTCGTCATGGCCTTCGACGACACCGTCCCGCTGCCCCGGCTGCTGCTGCGCATCGCCGAGTTCTTCCGCGACGAGTCCTGCGGGCAGTGCGTGCCCTGCCGGGTCGGGACCGTACGGCAGGAGGAGGCCCTGCACCGGATCGTGCGGCGTACGGGGGCGGCCGCCGCCGATGACATCGCGCTGCTCAGGGAGGTCGGCCGCGCCATGCGGGACGCCTCGATCTGCGGTCTCGGGCAGACCGCCTGGAACGCCGTGGAATCCGCCATCGACCGTCTGGGGGCGTACGAATGACCGTGACATCGCTGGGGATCCCGCGCCGGCTGCTGGAGTTCACCATCGACGGGCAGGCGGTCCGGACGCCCGAGGGCTCGACGATCCTCGACGCCTGCCGGGCCGCCGGGAAGGACATCCCCACCCTCTGCCAGGGCGACACCCTGCGGCCCAAGAACGCCTGCCGGGTCTGTGTGGTCGAGGTGGAGGGCTCCCGGACCCTCGTCCCGGCCTGCTCGCGCCGCGCCGAGCCCGGGATGGAGGTACGCACCGACACCGAGCGGGCCCGGCACAGCCGCAAGATCGTCCTGGAGCTGCTCGCCTCGTCGGTCGATCTGTCGACAACTCCACAAGTCGCCGAATGGATCAAGGAGTACGAGGCGAAGCCGGACCGGTTCGGCCCGGACGCGGCCCGGCTGAACGAGGAACCGAAGATCGACAACGATCTGTACGTGCGCGACTACGACAAGTGCATCCTCTGCTACAAGTGCGTCGACGCCTGCGGCGACCAGTGGCAGAACACCTTCGCGATCTCCGTCTCCGGCCGCGGCTTCGACGCGCGGATCGCAGTGGAGCACGACGCCCCGCTCACCGACTCCGCCTGCGTGTACTGCGGCAACTGCATCGAGGTGTGCCCCACCGGCGCACTCTCGTTCAAGTCGGAGTTCGACATGCGGGCGGCGGGTACCTGGGACGAGACCAGGCAGACCGAGACGACCACCGTGTGCGCCTACTGCGGAGTGGGCTGCAACCTCACGCTCCATGTGCAGGACAATGAGATCGTGAAGGTCACCTCCCCGCACGACAACCCGGTGACCCACGGCAACCTCTGCATCAAGGGCCGCTTCGGCTACCAGCACGTACAGAACCGGGACTGAGGCACACATGGGACGAGTCACGGAACGACGCAAGGTGCTCCGCATCCGCGACGGGGCGGTCTCGTCCCGCCCGGACACGCTGGTCGCCGAGGAACCGCTGGAGATCCGGCTGAACGGCAAACCGCTCGCCATCACCATGCGCACCCCCGGCGACGACTTCGCGCTGGCCGCGGGCTTCCTGGTCAGCGAGGGCGTCCTCGCCGAGCAGGACGACCTGCAGAACATCGTGTACTGCGCCGGTGCCACCGTCGACGGCTCCAACACGTACAACGTGGTGGACGTGCGGACCGCCCCGGGCGTGGCCATCCCCGACATCACCCTCGAACGGAACGTCTACACCACCTCGTCCTGCGGACTGTGCGGCAAAGCCAGCCTCGACGCCGTACGTACGACGGCCCGCTGGCCGATAGCCGACACTCCCCCGGTCCGGGTCGACCCCGAGCTGCTCGCCGGCCTCCCCGACCGGCTGCGCGCGGCCCAACGGGTCTTCGACCGGACCGGGGGCCTCCACGCGGCCGCCCTGTTCAGCGAGGACGGAGAGCTGCTGGACGTACGGGAGGACGTGGGCCGGCACAACGCCGTCGACAAGCTGGTCGGCCGCGCCCTGCAGAACGGGGACCTGCCCCTGTCCCGGACCATCCTGCTGGTCTCCGGACGGGCCTCCTTCGAGCTGGCACAGAAGGCCGTGATGGCCGGCATCCCCGTCCTGGCCGCGGTCTCGGCCCCCTCCTCGCTGGCGGTGGACCTGGCCGCGGAGACCGGGCTGACCCTGGTGGGCTTCCTGCGGGGCACCTCCATGAACGTGTACGCGGGCGAGGACCGCATCGCCCTGCGGACCGCGGCCGCCCAGGGGTGACCGCCTCCCCGCGACACGGCGGCGGGGCCCCGACCGGTGGGGAGCGCCCCCTGCGCCTTCGGGGTCCCGCTTCTTTTTCTGCTGCGTTCGCCTCCCGGGGCGCTCTTTTCTGCTGCGTTCGCCTCCGGGGGCGCTCTTTTCTGCTGCGTTCGCCTCCGGGGGCGCTTTGTGCCGGTGTCGAGAGCGCGATCGTGCTCGGCGCTGCGCGCCTCCGCGCGTTCGCGCTCTCGACACCGGCGCGCCCCCTGCGGCTCTCTTCGCGGCCGGCGCGTGGGTGCGGTTTGCGTTGGTGGGCTCTTGCCGTCCGTTCGGGGAGGAGCACCGGCGTTTGGGTCAGCCGGCGACGAAACGCACCTGCGCCGTTGTCACCACAGTGCCGAGCCTTGGGAAGTCCAGTCGTACCGATGCCTCGTGCTCTGCGGACGTGAAGGCGGCCATGGCGTCCTCGACAAAGATCAGGTCGTAGCCGAGGTCGCCGGCGGCGCGGGCGGTGGACTCGACGCCGAGATTGGTGGCGATGCCGCCGAACACGAGCGCGCGTACGCCGCGTTCGCGCAGGAGGTCGTCCAGGTCCGTGCCCTGGAAGCCGCCGATGGTCCGCTTCACCACCTCCAGGTCGCCCTCCCGGGCGAGGCCCGTGACCAGACCGCTGCCGGGCGGCTGTTCGGCGACGCCGGGGCGTTCGACGCGGATGAGGACGACGGGTGCGCCCGCCGAGCGGAAGGCTTTCGCCAACTCCTCTGCTGCGGAGAGGACTTCGGTGCCCTTACGGGGCTCCAGGGGCAGCGCGACGATCCGGTCCATCAGATCGACGAGGACGAGGGCGCTGCGCGCGGGGTCGAGGGCCAGGGGTGGGGTCATGACGGAACGTTATCCGCCGTCAGCCCTCCGTACCGGAAATCCGGATCAACAGGGCCAGGAACCGGTCGCGTTCCGCCGCCGTGAGGGGCGCGAGCAGCTCGTCGTTGGCCGCCCGGGCGGCCTTCTCGCAGCGCTCCAGCAGCCGCGCGCCCGGCGCGGTGAGGGACACGGCGTTCTTGCGGCGGTCCCGGGGGTCCGGTTCGCGGACGACGAGGCCGGCGGCCTGGAGGTCGTTGAGGACGCCGACGAGGTCCTTCGGGTCGAGCCGCACGCTGCGGCCCAGGTCGGCCTGGGCGACGGGCGCGAGGTCGCGGACGGCGGAGAGCACGACGTGGTGCCACATCTTCAGCCCCTCCGCGGCCAGTGCCTCGGCCACCAGGGCGCGTCCCCGGTCGGCGGCGCGGCCGAGCAGCCAGCTTGGCAGGGAGCGGATCGCGGCGAGCGGGGCTTCGGGCATGGCGAGAGTCTAGGCGAAAAATCGTTGGGAGTCCCAACGAGATCGGATATCGTTGGGACTCCCAACGACAAGCGTCGTCGTCGGGCGTCCCGACGACCCCTGGAGGTGCGATGCGCCGCGTCCGCTACGAGTCCACCGGCGGCCCCCTGTTCCTGGAGGAGACCGAGATCCCGGAGCCCGGCCCGGGTGAGCTCCTCGTCCGGTGCGAGGCCGTCGGCGTCACCCTTCCGGTCGTCCGCAAGGTCACCGAGGCCGCCGAGCCCATCCCGCTGGGCGGTGAGATCGCCGGGGAGGTGGTGGCCGTCGGCGAAGGGGTCGGCCGCTTCGGCACCGGCGACCGGGTGACCGGGCTCGTCTTCGGGCACGGCTACGCGGACTTCGCGCTGTTGCGGGAGGTCATGGCCTCGCCGGTGCCGGACGTCGCGTCCGCCGTCGACGCCGTCGCCTTGGTCCGCAGCGGCCTCGTCGCGCTCGGGGCCCTGGAGGCGGCCCGCCCCGAGCCGGGTGAGGCGGCGCTGGTCACGGCCGCCGCGAGCGGAGTGGGTCATCTGGCCGTGCAGCTGACGCGGACGCGGGGCGCGGGCCGGGTGGTGGGGGCCGTCTCCGATCCGGGCAAGGGCGATTTCGTGCGCTCGCTCGGCGCCGACGAGGTGATCGGGTACGGCGACGAGAGCTGGGGCGAACCCGTCGACTACGTACTCGACGCGGTGGGCGGCGAGTTGCTGACCCCGGCGGTGGCCGCGCTGGCCCCGGGCGGGCGGCTGGTGGCGTACAGCTCGGGCGGCGGGACCGTCCGGGCGTACGACCTGCTCGTGGGCGCCAAGTCGGTGATCGGCTTTCAGATGGCGCGGATCGCGCGCGGGAAGCCGGAGTTGTACGAGCGGTGGCGGCGGGAGCTGTGGCGGCTGTTCGCGGAGGGTGCGCTGAAGCCTGTCGTGCACGGGGAGTTCGCGCTGGAGGACGCCGCGAAGGCCCATGCGGTGATCGAGTCGCGCGGCAACCTCGGGAAGGTGGTCCTGCGGCCCTGACAGCAAGTGGCCGCACGCTTCTTGTGAGTCCTCGGAGGCCGCAACTAGCCTCTGTGACACGGACATTGGACGTCGGATGTCCGAATGTCCGGTCGTAGGGCCTCTGAAGGGCAGGTTCGCACCATGCCGTCACGTCTTCGCACCCGTCTGAGAGCCGTCGGCACGGCACTCGCCGCCGTCGCGGCCCTCGCCGCCCTCCCGGCCCCCGCCGCGCACGCCCGAGGGGCGGCCGCCGCGCCCGAGTTCGAGCAGCAGGTGCTGTTCAAGGCCGCCCAGGACCCCGGCTACGCCTGCTTCCGGATACCGGCGGTCGTGCGGACGACCGCCGGCACACTGCTCGCGTTCGCCGAGGGACGACGCCTGAACTGCGGGGACGCCGCGGACATCGACATCGTGCTCAAACGCTCCACGGACGGCGGGCGCACCTGGGGCCCGCTGCGGGTCGTCAGCGCGGGCGGCGGTGACACGCACGGCAATCCGGCGCCGGTCGTGGACCGGGAGACGGGCCGCGTGCTGCTGGCCGAGACGTACAACACCGGCCGTACGGACAGCGCGAGTTGCTCGGTGCCGTGCGACCGGACCCCGCATCTGCAGTACAGCGACGACGACGGCCTGACCTGGTCGACGCCGCGCGACCTGAGCGACGAGATCCTGCCCGCGGACTGGAACTCCTGGTACGCCACCGGACCCGTGCACGGCATCCAGCTCACCCGCGGGAAGCATGCCGGGCGACTCGTCTTCGGCGTCAACACCGAGACCTGGAACGGCGAGCGAAGCGAGATGGGGGTCCCCCCGGCCGGAGGCTGGGGGAGGGTCACCGCCAACCACGCGGCACTGATCGTCAGCGACGACGGCGGCGACCACTGGCGGGCCGGCGCCACGGACTCCTGGCCGATCGCGGACGACGGCACCTTCCGCCAGAAGCCCTCCGAACTCACCCTCGCCGAGCGCACCGACGGCTCGGTCCTGGTCAGCGGCCGCGAACAGGACGGCACCGACCTCGGACACCGCACCCAGGCCGTCAGCCGGGACGGCGGCGACAGCTTCGCCGCCCCCTTCCGCGACCTCCCCGACCTCTACACGCCCCAGGTGCAGGGCTCGATGCTGCGCCTGGGCGACCGCATCCTGCTGGCCTGCCCGGGCGACCCGGACCGGCGCCGGACCATGATGATCCGCTCCTCCTACGACGGCGGCCGCACCTGGGACAGCGTGGACCGCGGCACGGTCGTGACGACGGACTGGTCGGGCTACTCCGACCTGGCGCGCATCGACCGGGACACCGTGGGGCTGATGTACGAGGGCGGGGCGGTGGACGCGCGCGACGAGATCCGCTTCGCCCGCTTCACCGAGGACTGGCTGCTGCCGCGGCGCGGCCCCGACCCCACCACCCCCGACCTGGCCCGGCACGCGCGCCCGGCGGCCGTGCTCGGCGGGCCCGTGCGGACGAAGGGCGTCCTCGGCGGTGCGCTGGAGTTCGACGGCGCCGACGACGCCGTACGCCTGCCCTACAGCGACCGGCTGCCGCTCGGGACCAAGGACTTCACCGCGTCGCTGTGGTTCCGCTACACCGCCACCACCGGCGAGCAGCCGCTGCTGTGGATGGGCGGCATCGGCACCACCCAGCCGCAGGTGTGGCTGCGCGGGGAGCCCGCGAACGACCGCATCCAGGGACTGATCACGGTGCGCGACGGGGCGGCGGCCTCGCGGTCGGTGTCCGTGCGCACCACCGGCGCCTACAACGACGGCCAGTGGCACCGGCTCGCGATGCGCCGCGGCGGCGGGCGGCTGACGCTGTTCGTCGACGGCACGGCCGTCGGCGCCGCCGCCGACGTGCCGGGCTCGGTCAGCCGCAACTCCCCCTTCGGCGTGCACATCGGCCAGCGGATGGACAGCCGCGCCTTCTTCACCGGCGCGATCGACGACGTCCATGTGTGGGACCGGGCGCTGAGCGACGAGGAGATCGCCGCGCGGGACGCGTCCTTGAAGGACACCGTCGTATGGCTGCCCATGGACCATGTGAGCGACAGCCACTAACGTCCCGTGGGTGCCCGACGACGTACGAGCACGACAGCGGACGGGGACCGGCGTCGGCCTGCTGCTGACGCTGGTCCTCGCGGCCGTGCTGCTCACCGCCCTCCCGGACCACGGCGGACGGCAGGGCGGCGGGTGCGCGCCGTACACGGTCTCCTCGTGGTCCCGGGACGACCGGCTCACGGACGAGTTCACCCGCTACGGCGACGACCCGACCCGCGGCGACGACTGGACCGGCGGCGACGGCACCCACTCGGTACGGCTGCCGGACGGCCGGGTGCTGTGGCTGTTCTCGGACACCTACCTCGGCCAGGTGCACGCCCCGCCCAACCCGGTCGGCGAGTCCGCCTCCTGGCGGGACACCTCGGCGCCGCTGGTGCGCAACTCGGCCGTGGTGATGCGTGACGGCCGGCTGCAGGCCACTCTTCCCGCCCCGCTCTTCGCCGACCCGGCGGCGAACCAGTGGCGCTGGCCCGTCGCGGCCCGCGTCGAACCGCGCTCCCCCGGCTCGTCCGAGAAGGTCGTCCGGGTACTGCTGTGGGTGCGGACGGCGGGACAGGCGCCGTGGATCTACGGCGTGCCGACGGCCACCGAGGTGGCCACGCTGTCGCTGCCCGACCTGCGGGTGGAGTCGGTCGTGAAGGTGCTCGACCAGAGCCTGGTCGCCGATCCCTCGCGCCGGGTCCTGTTCGGGACGACGCTGGTCGAGAAGGGCGGCTGGAGCTACGTGTTCGGCGGCGACGACCGGCAGGCGGCCTCCCGCCCGTCGTCCTCGGCCTATGTGGCGCGCGTTCCGGAGGGCAGGCTCGGCGATCCGTCGGCCTGGCGGTACTGGGACGGCTCCGGATGGGGGACGCGGCTCGCCGCGGTGCGCGGGGCGAAGGTGGGCAGCGCCTTCTCGGTGGTGCGCCAGGACGGCACGTACGTGCTGTTCACGATGGCCGCGGGCAGTGCGGGGCTGACCACCGTGACCTCCTACTGGGCCTGCTCCCCCACCGGGCCGTGGCACGGCCCGACGAGGAACTTCGGCGCCTCGCTGCCGACGTCCGAGGTCGCCGCGTACAACCCGCAGGCGCATCCCGCCGTGTCCGACGGCGCCTCCGGCGCGGGCGGCGACGGTGGCCGGCTGGTGCTCAGCTACGACGTCAACTGGCTGCAGACGACGGGCGCTTCGGCCGGCATCAACGCGAACGTGTCCCTGTACCGACCGCGTTTCGTGACGGTGCGGCTGACTCGGACGCGGTGACGTCCTCGTCGAGGGGGTCGCGCGAGCGGCGCTTGGCGATCACCGCGCACACCATCAGCTGCATCTGGTGGAAGAGCATCAGCGGCAGCACGGCCAGCGAGGCGTGGGCGCCGAACAGGACGCTCGCCATGGGCAGTCCGGAGGCGAGGGACTTCTTGGAACCCGCGAACTGGATCGCGATCCGGTCCTCGCGGCCGAAGCGCAGTGCCTTGGCGCCGTACCAGGTCAGCGCCAGCATCACGGCGAGCAGCAGCGCCTCGACGACCAGCAGGCCGCCCAGCCGGACCGGGCTCACCTGGTGCCAGATGCCCTGCACCATGCCCTCGCTGAACGCGGTGTAGACGACCAGCAGGATCGAACCGCGGTCGACCAGGCCGAGGACCTTCTTGTGCCGTGCGACGAAGCCGCCGATCCAGCGGCGCAGCACCTGCCCGGCGAGGAACGGCACCAGCAGCTGCAGCACGATCTTGACGAGCGAGTCGGCGCTGAAGCCGCCGCCGCTGTTGCCGAGGAGGGCGGCCGCCAGCAGCGGCGTGACGACGATGCCGACCAGCGAGGAGAAGGAGCCCGCGCAGATCGCGGCGGGCACGTTGCCACGGGCGATCGACGTGAAGGCGATCGACGACTGGATGGTGGACGGGACGAGGGTGAGGAAGAGCAGGCCCTGGTAGAGCGGCTGGGTCAGGAAGACCGGGACGAGGCCCCGGGCGGCCAGGCCCAGCAGCGGGAAGACCACGAACGTACAGGCGAGGACGGTGCCGTGCAGCCGCCAGTGCCTGAGCCCGTCCAGCGCCTCACGCGTGGACAGCCGGGCGCCGTACAGGAAGAAGAGGAAGGCGATCGCCGCCGTGGAGGCGCCCGAGGCCACGTCGGCCCCCGTCCCGCGCGCCGGGAACAGGGCCGCCAGGCCCACCGTCCCGAGCAGCAGCAGGATGTACGGGTCGATCGGCATCCAACTCGGCCATCGCAGGCGTTTCACGGTGCTCCACTTGCTTGTCACTGTCGTCGGTACGGGGGTCTGTAAGAGGGGCTGTGGGAGGCACGGAGTCCCCCGCTCCATCGTCCTCCTCCGACGAGCGATCGGGAATCCGTCATACCGCTCTGACTGTCATCGCCGTTCGCGATGACCGGCTACCGTGGACCTCATGTACGAGCCCTCCCACCTGCGTACTTTTCTGGCGGTCTCGCAGACCCTGAGCTTCACGCAGGCCGCGCGGCGGCTCGGGCTGCGGCAGTCCACGGTCAGCCAGCACGTCCGCCGCCTCGAGGACGCCACCGGCCGCCGCCTGTTCTCCCGGGACACGCACTCCGTGGAGCTGACCGAGGACGGTGAGGCGATGCTGGGCTTCGCGCGCCGCATCCTGGAGGTGCACGAACAGGCGACGGCGTTCTTCGCGGGCACGCGGCTGCGCGGCCGGCTCCGCTTCGGCGCCTCGGAGGACTTCGTGCTGACCCGGCTGCCGGAGATCCTGGAGGGCTTCCGCCACGACCATCCCGAGGTCGACCTGGAACTGACCGTCGAGCTGTCGGGCACCCTGCACGAACAGTTGCAGGCCGGGAAGCTGGACCTGGTGCTGGCGAAGCGGCGCCCCGAGGACCCGCGCGGGGAGCTGGTCTGGCACGACGAGCTCGTCTGGATCGGCGCGGAGCGGCTGCGCCTGGACCCGGACCGGCCGGTCCCGCTGATCGTCTTCCCGCCGCCGGGCATCACACGCGCCCTCGCCCTGGAGGCCCTGGAGCGGCAGGGACGGGAGTGGCGCATCGCCTGCACCAGCGGCAGCCTCAACGGACTGATCGCGGCGGCCCGGGCGGGGCTCGGCGTGATGGCCCACTCCCGGGGACTCGTCCCACCGGGCCTCGCCCGGGTACCGGAGCGGGCGGGGCTGCCGGAGCTGGGGAAGGTCGACTTCGTCCTGGTCCACGGCCGCCGCCGGGCCTCCGCCCAGAGCGCGGCCGACGCACTGGCGGCGGCGATCCTGGCAGCCGGCGACAGACTGCACCGCCGCTGGGCACCTCCCGCACGGACGCCGGTCGGCGGGGCGGGAGCGGAAAGGTGAGCCCCTGGATGCGGACGCCGGTCAGCGCGGCGGAAGCGGAAAGGCAAGCCTCCTTCGTGCGCCGCCCGCACCCGGAGGCGAATAGGCAAGCCTCCTTCGTGCCCCGCCCGGAGACCCGGCGGCCGACCGCACCGCCACTGGGGCCCCGCACGGACGCCGGTCAACGGGCCGGAAGCGAATAGGCAAGCCCCCTTTGCCCCCCCCGCACGGACGCCGGTCAGCGCGCCGGAAGTGGATACGTCAGCTGTTTGATGCGGCGCAGGAACACGGTCGTCTCCACGTGCTGGACGCCCTCCAGGTGGCCGAGGGGGCCGCTGAGGTAGGCGTAGAGCGCGGCGGTGCTCTCCGCCAGGGCGGTCGCGACGATGTTGCAGGGGCCGGCCGTGGCGGAGGCGTGGGCGATGGGACGGTGGCCGGCCAGGGCCTCGCCGACGGAGTGCAGGGCGGCCGGGGCCGCGGTGATCCACAGGATGGCGGCGACCGGGTGGCCGACCACCGCCGGGTCGCACTCCGAGTCGACGTACACCGCGCCCGAGGCGCGCAGCGCGGCCAGACGGCGCTTGACCGCGGACTCGGACAGGCCGGTGGCGCGCTGCAGTTCGGGGTAGGTGGCGCGGCCGTCGCGCTCCAGGGCGTCCAGCAGGGGCTCGTCCTCGGCGGTCAGCCGGGCGGATCCCGGGGCCGGGCCGGTGGGCGGGCGCAGGGCCTCGGTCTCCTCGGCGGTGAGCGCGCCGAGCTTGCTGATCCAGCCCTGCGCACCGCCGTAGAACCGGTGCAGCAGCTGGTGGGCGCGGATCTCCACCACGCTGGGGGTACGCGGGAGCTTGCCGAGCAGCAGGTCGTCGTGGTCGGTCGAACTGCGCGGGCGGGTCAGGCACAGGACCTCGGTGCCGCCCGAGGCGAGCCCGACCCAGGACGTGTCGGGGCGCTTCGCGAGCGCCTCCCCGATGGCCGGGGCACTGTCCGGCGCGCAGCGCACCCGCAGCATCCACTGGTCCCGGCCCAGCAGGTGGGCGTCCCGCAGCACCACGACCCGCAGCCCGCCGTCGGCGCACAGCCGGCGGTAGCGGCGGGCGACGGTCTGGTCGGAGACGCCGAGCACCGAGGCGACCTTGCTGAACGGCGCCCGGCCGTCGAGCTCCAGCGCCGTCAGCAGGCGCACGTCGAGGTCGTCGACACCGGGCGGCAGCGGCGCGTGGCTATTCGTCTCCATACGGCCCCCTGATGTCGGATTCCGGCGCCCGGGCACTCGTGGCCACCGTGATCGGCCGGACCGTCCCATCGTACGGAGACGGACGCAGCCATCGCACGAGGAGTTGAGGACATGCGTACTTGGGGGCCACTCACGGCCGTCTGCCTGGGCACGTTCATGCTGTTGCTGGACGTGACCATCGCGGTGGTCGCACTGCCGGACATGGCGGGCTCGCTGCACGCCTCGCTGAGCGACCTGCAGTGGGTGATGGACGGTTACGCGCTGGCGCTCGCCGCCGTGCTGCTCGGCGTGGGCGCGGCGGCCGACATCCTGGGGCGGCGGCGCGTGCACGTCGCGGGGGTCGTGGTGTTCGCGACGGCGTCGCTGCTGTGCGGCATGGCGGGCGGGCCGGGGACGCTGATCGCGGCGCGCGGACTGCAGGGCCTCGGCGCGGCGGCGATGTTCTCGACCACGCTGCCCCTGCTCAGCTCGGTGTACCGGGGCAGGCAGCGCTCGGTCGCGCTCGGGGTGTGGGGTGCGGTCAGCGGCGCCGCGGCCGCGGTGGGACCGGTGGTCGGCGGGCTGCTGACCGACGGGCCCGGCTGGCGGTGGATCTTCTACGTCAACCTGCCGGTGAGCGTGGCCGCGGTGTGGCTGACGCTGAGGGTCGTACCCGAGTCGCACGGTTCGCGCGAGCGTCGCGTGGACTGGGCGGGCACGGTGACGTTCGCCGCGTTCGCGGGCGCGCTGACCTACGGCGCGGTGCGGGCCGGGCAGCACGGCTGGGGCGAGACGGGCACCCTGCTGACCTTCGCGGCGGCGGCCGCGGCGCTGGTCTGCTTCGTCGTCGTCGAGCGGCGCGGCGCCGACCCGCTGCTGGACCTGCGGCTGTTCGCGAAGCCCGCGTTCTCGGGGGTGATGGTGGGCGCGCTCGCCTTCAACGCGGCCGCGTTCGGCCTGATGGCCTACGACTCGATCTGGCTGCAGTCGCTGCTCGGGATGAGTTCGGTGCGCGGCGGCCTGGTGTTCCTGTGGCTGTCGCTGTCGTCGTTCGTGGTGGCGGCGGCCGGCGGACGGCTGCTGCACGGGGTGCCGGCCCGGATCACCATCGGGGGCGGGCTGCTGCTGGTCGGTTCGGGGCAGTTCTGCATGACCTCGCTGGACGCGGGTTCGACGGCCTCCGCGCTGGCGCCGGGACTGGTGCTGGTCGGTGTCGGTACGGGGCTCGTGGCGCCGGGGCTCGCGGGCGCCGCGCTGGCCGCCGTACCGCAGGACCGGCACGGGATGGCGGGCGGCGCGGTCAACACCTCCCGCCAGCTCGGCCTGGCGCTCGGCATCGCCGTCTACGGGACCGTGCTGACCTCGCGGATGCAGGACACGCTGCCGCACGGTGCGGCCCACGCGCTGGCGGGCGGCGGGGCCGGGGCGCATCGCGGCGCCTTCTCCGAGCACGCGCTGCGCACGGCGTTCGCCGCGGGCCTGAACACGGCCGCCGGGGCCGCCGGAGTGACCGCCACGGTCGCCGGGGCGCTGGTGGTCGCCCTGGTCAGGACGCCACGGGCGACCGGGGTGGCAGTGACGAAATCCGACCGTGAGACGCTGACGGAGAAGACGGGCGCGTAGCGTGGACAGGGCCGTTGACCTGCGGTCAAGGCCGGTAGTCGGCTCGTACAGATTCCGTGGAGATTACGGGACCGAAACTTACTCAACCGTCAGTTTTCTGTCCGACCCTTCCTGATGTGAGCGCATTTTCCGCCCGGCGGGCGGGGTGTACGTGAGGGTTGTTCCGATTCGGCCCCCCTCCCGCCCCGTCCCCGGGTGGGGTAGCTTTCACGGCGCTTGCGAAGTCTCGAACAGGGAGCGGGGAGTGGGTTTGCGCGAGTTCACCAGCCCGCCGTTGACGCTGCCGCCGACAGTGGGCGGTCTGGCCGACGTCGTCTTCGAGCGCGCCCTGGAGGACCCGCTGCACATCTCCCTCGGCCGCAAGGACGACGAGGGCCGATGGCGCGATGTGACGGCGGCCGAGTTCCGGGACGAGGTACTGGCCCTCGCCAAGGGGCTGCTCGCCCGGGGCATCCGGTTCGGCGACCGTGTCGCGATCATGTCCCGCACCCGCTACGAGTGGACCCTGTTCGACTTCGCGCTGTGGACGATCGGCGCCCAGGTCGTGCCGATCTATCCGACGTCCTCGGCCGAGCAGTGCTTCTGGATGCTGTACGACTCCGAGTGCTCGGCGGCGATCGTGGAGCACGAGGACCACGCCATGACGATCGCCAGCGTCATCGACCGGCTGCCGCAGCTGCACCAGCTGTGGCAGCTCGACCTCGGCGCCGTGCAGGAGCTGTACGACGCGGGCGCCCCCCTCGACGACGACGTGGTCCACCGCCACCGGCAGGCCGTCACCCCGTCGTCGACGGCGACGATCATCTACACCTCGGGCACCACGGGCCGCCCCAAGGGCTGTGTGATCACGCACAGCAGCTTCATGTGGGAGGCGGACACGGTCGCCGACCGCTGGGAGTCGGTCTTCCACTCCAAGAAGGGCGACGAGGCGGCGACGCTGCTGTTCCTGCCGCTCGCGCACGTCTTCGGGCGCATGGTGGAGGTCGCCGCGATCCGCCGCGGGGTCCGCTTCGGCCACCAGCCGCAGCTGCACGCCGCCGCCCTGCTGCCGGACCTGCAGGCCTTCAGGCCGACGTTCATCCTCGCGGTGCCGTACATCTTCGAGAAGGTCTTCAACGCCTCCCGCCGCAAGGCCGAGAAGGAGGGCAAGGCCGGGCCGTTCGAGAAGGCCGTCGAGATCGCCGTGAAGTACGCGGACGCCGTCGAGGCGAAGGCCTGGGGCATCGGCCCCGGCCCCTCGGCCGGTCTGCGCATGCAGCACCAGCTGTTCGACAAGCTCGTCTACTCCAAGGTGCGCGCGGCGATGGGCGGCCGGATCCGCAACGCCATGTCCGGCGGCTCCGGGATGGACCGCCGGCTCGGCCTGTTCTTCGCGGGCGCGGGCGTGCAGATCTACGAGGGCTACGGGCTGACCGAGTCGACGGCGGCCGCGACCGCCAACCCGCCCGAGCGCACCCGTTACGGCACGGTCGGCCGGCCCATCCCGGGCGTCACCGTGCACATCGCGGACGACGGCGAGATCTGGCTGCACGGCCCGAACATCTTCCAGGGCTACCTCAACAACCAGAAGGCCACCGACGAGACCCTGCACGACGGCTGGCTCGCCACCGGCGACCTGGGCTCCCTGGACGAGGACGGCTACCTCACCATCACCGGCCGCAAGAAGGAGATCCTCGTCACCTCCGGCGGCAAGAGCGTTTCCCCGGGTGTGCTGGAGGAGCGGGTCCGGGACCATCCGCTGGTCAACCAGTGCATCGTCGTCGGCAACGACCGCCCCTACATCGCCGCCCTCGTCACCCTCGACCACGAGGCCGTCGAGCACTGGCTGACCATGCGCGGCAAGCCGCGGCTGTCCCCGGCCGAGCTGGTGCGCGACGCCGACCTGGAGACCGAGGTGCGGCGCGCGGTGGTCGCCGCCAACACCCTCGTCTCGCAGGCCGAGTCGATCCGCACCTTCCGCATACTGGCCCAGCCGTTCACCGAGGAACACGGCCTGCTGACCCCGTCGCTGAAGCTGAAGCGCAAGGCGATCGAGAACGCCTACGCCAACGAGGTCGAGGCACTGTACCGGGCCTAGCCGATGTCGACGCGGAAGAGCTTGTCCGATCCGTCCGGCTGGTTACCGTTGTTGTCGCAGTTGGTGGTGGACAGCCACAACTGGTCCGCGCCCGGCACCTTGGTGACGGTGCGCAGCCGACCGTAGGTGCCGACGTAGTAAGCGGTCGGCGTGCCCACGCTCTCGTTGTCGCCGTTGATCGGGATCCGCCACAGCCGTTCGCCGCGCAGGGACGCCATGTAGACGACGTTGCGCACGATGGCGACACCGCTCGGGGACGCCTCCGAGACGTTCCAGGTGGCCTTGGGGTTGGTCATCCCGGAGACGCTGCAGGTGCCCTCGCAGGTCGGCCAGCCGTAGTTGGCGCCCGGCTTGATCAGGTTCAGCTCGTCCTTGGAGCTGTTGCCGAACTCCGCCTCCCACAACCGCCCGTTGCGGTCGAAGGCGAGGCCCTGCGGGTTGCGGTGGCCGAGGCTGTAGACGTAGTTGCCGAACGGGTTGCCGGGGGCCGGCTTGCCGTCGGTCGTCATGCGCAGGATCTTGCCGTTGAGGGAGTTCTTGTCCTGCGCCAGGTCGGGCGTCTGGGCCTCTCCGGTGGAGACGTAGAGATAGCCGTCGGGGCCGAAGAGGAGCCGTCCGCCGTTGTGGTAGCGGTTCTTCTTGATGCCCTGGAGCAGGATCTTGTAGTCGCTGAGCTTGGTGCCGTCGTACGTCATGCGCACGACCCGGTTGCCCTCGGAGGCGGTGTGCATGAAGTAGACGTAGTGGTCGGTCGCCCACTTGGGGTCGACGGCGACGCCGAGCAGGCCGCCCTCGCCGTTGGTGGTGACGGCGTTCGGGACGGTGCCGACCTGGGTCTTCGTGCCGTCCTTGGCGACCTTCCAGACCTTGAAGTCGTCCCGCTCGGTGACCAGGGCGGTCTTGCCGTCGGGCATCCAGTAGGTGCCCCAGGGGATGGTCCAGCCGCTGGAGAGCGTCGCGATGGAGGACGGGACGCCGCCGTCGGTCGCGCACGCCTTCGTGGTGAAGGTGACGGTGTTGCCGGCTTCGGAGACGTTGCCGGCGGCGTCCCGGGCGACGACGTTCAGGCTGTAGGGGCTGTTGCAGGCGAGCCCGGTGAGCGTGGTCGACGTGCCGCTGGTGACGGTGTCGTAGACGGTGGTGTCGCTGCGCACGTCGTAGGCGACGACCGCCTTGTCGTCGGTCGAGGCGCCCCACTTGAGGTCGGCGCTGTTGGCGGTGACATTGCTCGCGGACAGCGTGCCCGGCTTGCTCGGCGGGGTGGTGTCGGAGCTGGGCTTGGTGGTGCAGTCGACGACCGGGCTGGCGGGCGAGGTGTTGCCGGCCGCGTCGCGGGCGATCACCGTGAGGTTGTAGTCGGTGTTGGGGGTGAGCCCGGTCAGCGCCTTGGAGGTCGAACTCCCCGGCGCCTCACTGATCTTGTTGCCGTGCTCGTAGATGTCGTACGCGCTCACCCCCACGTTGTCCGTGGACGCGCCCCACGCCAGCGTCAGCGCATCCTCGCCGATGTCCGAGCAGCTGGGCTGTCCGGGACGGGTCGGGGCCTGGGTGTCGGCGGCCGCGTCGAGGCTGATCCGGTCGAGGTTGGGGCCGCCGTCGGCGGTGGTGGATGTCGCCCGGATCTTGTCGGTGCCCGCGGTCAGCGGGACGTTGACGGTCTTGGTGACCCAGGTGTTCCAGTCGGCGGTGGCCGGGAAGGACACCCCGGAGGCGACGACCGTGCCGTTGACGGAGATGTCCATCGGCCGGTCGGTGGAGGTCCCGTTGGCGTAGCGCAGGGTGAGGGCGGAGGTGCCGGCGGAGGCCGCGCTCACCGTGAACTCCACGTAGGAGCCCTTGACGTTGGTGTAGTCGACGAAGCCGGTGCCGGTGTACCCGGTGTGGTTGGTGGCCACGGTGCCCTGCGAGATCAGGGCGTCCTCGGCCTGGTAGTCGGTGGCGGCCAGCGCGGTGCCCTGGCCGAGTCCGGCGAGCGGCAGCGCCAGGGCCGCCGCGACGCCGTACGGCAGAACTCTTCTGATGTTCACGGATGTTCCCCTCAGCCCGTGTACTGGGTGAAGACCTTGAGGTAGTCGTACGGCTGCTGCGTCACGCCGCTGCAGGCGTCGCCGTCGGTTCCCGAGCCGCAGGCCCGGTCGCGGTTGACGGCCCAGTAGGTGAGCCGTCCGATGTGGTGCTGCTGGGCGTAGGCGAGCATGGTCTTGAAGTCGGCCACCCTCACGCGCTCACCGGAGTCGTCGGTCTTGCCGTTCATCGACGACAGCCCGATGTGGGTGTACGCGGCGGCGTCGCTGTAGCCGTACGCCGACTTCACCTGGGCCTTGAGTCCTTCCATGGCCTTGGTGGTGAGGCTGCCCATGTTGGTGGTACCGCCGCCGAAGTCGAACGGCATGATGCACCAGACGTCGTTCGCCAGACCGGAGTTCGCGGCCCGCTTGATCATGTCGGTACCGGTGGAGTCGGGGCCGCTGGAGGTGGTGCCGAAGGTGATGACGGTCTTCAGGCCGGAGTTGTTGGCCTTCACCGTCTTCAGCGCGTCGACCACCCGCTGCCGCACGGTCGCGCTGGACCACTCGGTGTTCTCGATGTCGATGTCGAGAGCCTTCAGCTTGTAGGCGTTGATCACCTTCTGGTAGGCGCCGGCGAGCGCGGAGGCGCTGGAGCACTTCTCGCCGAGCTTGTTCCCGCTCCAGCCGCCGACGGAGACGACGACGTCACCGCCCGCCGCTCTGATGGCGTTGATGGTGGACTGGTCGCTGCCACCGGTCAGCGGGCGGGAGCCGTCCCACTTCGGGTTGCAGGTGCCGTCGGAGAGGATGAAGGCGAGCGTGAACCACTTGACGCCCGTCGCGGACATCACGGAGGTCGGGTTCTGGGGGCTGCCCCAGCCGAGGTACTCGTAGGGGGCCACGGCGAAGCCGGGTGAAGCGGCCGCCGCCGTCAGGGAGTTGGCGGGCTTGACCCGGATGAGCCGGGTCTCGCCCGGACGCAGCGTCGCGCTGTAGGAGTCGGCGATCACGCCCTTGTGGGATCCGGACCAGAGGTCGGTCACATCACCCGAGCCGCTGAAGCCGACCTGCGACCAGTTCACGCTCACCGTCGCGTTGCCCGAGGTCCCGGTGTTGAACAGGGCCACGACGTACTGCCCGTCGCTCTCCTTCTTGCTCCAGACCTGTTTGACACCGCTGCTCACGATCCGCTTCGCGGCCACGCCGTCCTGGTCGACGCCGATCAGCCGGTCGTTGGTCAGCATCGCCTTGTCGACGGAGTCGAGTTGGGTGAGGTCGGTGCCGAGCAGCAGCGGGGCCGCCGCCATCGACCACAGCGTGAAGTGCGAGCGACGCTGGTCCGCCGTCAGACCCACCTGGTCGCCGTTGCCGATCTCCAGCGAGTCCAGGTCGTTCCAGCCACCCGGGCCGGCGTACTGCTGCCAGGAGGCGGCCGAGTCGAAGCGCTTGGAGACATGGGACCAGTCGGTCAGCGGATAGCCGCTGCCGTTGCTCCCCGGCCCGCAGTAGCACTCCACGTCACCCTGGGTGCGCCAGCTGTTCGCCAGTTTCCGCCAGGTGGGGGCGTCGGCGATCGGCAGGTTGTTGGACAGGGCGAAGTTGATGGGCCGTCCGCTGGCCCGCAGCGCCTTGTCCCAGGCCTGGACGTCGGGGATGTCGGCGCTGCCCACCCCGTCGATCTTCAGGTAGTCGACACCCCAGGACGCGAACTGCTTGGCCCAGGAGTCGACGAACTCCTGCGCGCCCGGCTTGGAGTAGTCGATGTAGTACATGTTCTTGCAGTTGTAGTTCTTCTCGGTCTTCGTGGTGTCCGCGATGTCCTTCGCGTGGTACGAGGTCCCCTCGATCGGCGTGTTCTTGGTGACGGCGTTCTTGGCGATGCCGGGGGTGACGTAGAAGCCGAACTTCAGGCCCTTGGAGTGGAGGTAGTCGGCCACCCCTTTGATGCCGTCCGGGAACTTGCTGGTGTCGACGGCCCAGCGACCGTAGCTGTCCACGGTGAAGCCGTTGGAATCGCACTTCTGCCAGAAGTCGTCGAGGTTGACGTAGACGAAGCCGTGGTCCTTGAGGCCGCTGGAGACCAGCGCGTCGGCCTGCGCCTTGATCTTCGCCTCGGTCGGTGTGCGGCGCACGAAGCTCCAGCTGGACCAGCCCATGGCGGGCCGTACGGACTGGCCGTTGTCGGAGGCGGCCGCCGGGTGGGCGGTGCCTACGAGCGGCACCGCCGCGGCGAGCAACAGGCCCGCCGCCGCGGCCGTGAGGGATCTGAGACGGATCATGACTGTCCCCCGTTCGCGGGTGTGGCGTACGACGTGCCGATCCACGCCTCGTCGACCCGCAGTCGCTTGTAGCGGGTGGTGTCGCTGGAGGCGGCCCAGGTGGTGTCGACCTCGAGCCGGACGTAGCGGGCGTTGGCGGCGGTCAGGTCGATGCCCTGGATGCCGCGCCGGCTCGGCAGCTGCCCGGACTTGACCGCGCTGCCCCAGGTCGAGCCGTCGTTGCTCAGGAACACCTTGTAGTCCTTGATCCGCGCCGACTGCTCGGTGCTCGAACGGGCGTAGGCCACGGAGTCCTCGCGCTGGTTGAGCCCGATGTACTGCACCTTCTTGGCCGAGCCGAGGTCGAAGGTGAGGTTTACGGGGAGGGTCTTGTTGTTGTCCCAGTAGGTGAGGTAGTCGCCGTCACCGGCCGCCGACGCGGCGTGCCCGCTCGCGGAAGCGCTCGCGCTGACCTTGACGCCGGTGAGGATGCCCCGGCGGCCGGCCGTCGTGACCTTGAAGACCGTGTCGTACGGGTCCCAGTTGCCGAGCCCGCTCAGGGTGAGCACGCCCCCGGACTGCGACCACGAGACCGCCGCTCCCGTGCGGAGGTTGGTGACGGAGGCGATGCGGTAGCCGTTGTCCCGCACGCGCAGGGCGCTGGTGCTGGGCGGGGTCAGGACGTGGATGTACTGCCGGTCGGCGTCGTCCTTGGCGATGGTCGTCACCCCGTACGCGCCGTCGTTCCAGGCGCCGGGCTTGAGGCCGCCGTACATGTAGCCGCCGCCCTCGGTGCCGTGCAGGGACTCCCAGATGGGGTCGAGGTAGGAGTCCGCGAAGGTGTTGAAGGATGCCTGGTTCGACGGGAACTTGCCGTTGACCTGGGCCGTCTCGGCCATCAGCGCCTTCACCGAGGAGCCGGCGTTGGTGATGAGGCGGCCGAGGGTGAGTGCGCGGTCGACGGAGGGGTTCGAGCCGTCGTACCACCACGCACCGGTCGAGGGCAGCTTGAAGTCCGCCTCGGTCAGGCGGGGTTGGGCGGTGTAGACGGCCTGCGGGTAGTCGTAGGCCGGGGTCATGCCCGTCTTCTGCTCATTGCTGATCATGTCCATGATCGGCGTGTCTTCGTTGTTGTTGCTGAGCGTGTAGTTCGGGCGCTTGTCGTAGATCTGCTGGTAGAGGTTGTGGCTCTCCCAGTAGGAGTTGTCGTTGTCGATCCAGAAGCCGCCGAGGTCGGGGTAGCGGTCCATGACCTCGAAGAAGTTGTCGTAACTGAACTGCCCGAAGCCGTCGTTGGTGGTCAGGTCGACGTTCTTGCCCTTGTAGGCGGAGTACGCGGACGAGTCGAGCCACTCATGACCGCCCTCGTCGTGCCACTGGGGGTCGTTGGTCATGTAGAGGATGACCTTCATGCCCTTGGCCTTGGCGGCCGTGATCAGCTCGCCGAGGAAGTCCCGCTTGGTGGAGCAGGACCCGGGGATCTTGGACGGCCAGGGGCGGGCGTAGCCGAGGCGGCTGTGGAAGGTGGCGAGGACCAGGTACTGGGTGTGCAGCTTCTGCGCCTCGTTCACCCAGTAGTCGGGGCTCCAGCCCCCGCTCGTGACGTCGTTCTCCCAGGCGGTGCAGCTGGTGTGGGCGGGTGCGGTGCGCAGGCCCCAGTGCAGGAACAGACCGCCGACGGAGGCGCGGAGGAAGTCCTGGCGGGGGTTCTCCAGGTCGAGCGGCTTCACCGCCGTACCACTGCCGCAGTCCTGGCTGCCCGAGACGCGCAGGGCACCGCCGGAGGTGTTGTGACTGTCCGCCAGGCAGCCGCCGGTGACGTCCTGGAAGCCCACGTCGAACGGAGAGTTGCTGCCCTTCTGCGCGGTGAACCGGGTGAGCCGGATGCCGCTGGCCGCGTTGGCGATGAACGCGGGCCGGCCGTCGTTCGAGGCGAACTTCACCGAGCTGTCGGTGAACTGCACGTTGTCGGCGTTGTGCAGGTACCAGCCGTAGGCGGGCCGGGTGCCGATGCTCTTCGGGTTGTAGTCGGTCGAGTCGTTGCTGGGCACGCCCGTGGACATGGTGCCGTAGCCGCCGGGGACCGTGATGGTGACGTTGGTGAAGGTCACGCCGTTGATGCGGTGCCCGGACTCGCCCCACAGGGTCGGGCTGAAGGAGGGGCTGCTGCCGGTCGCCGTGATGTTGTCGTACGTGACGTTGCTGATCGATCCGACGCCGGGACTGTTGCCACAGCGTTTGCGGGTGCCGATCTTCTGCATGATCGGCGAGTGGACGTTGGTCATCGTGATGTCGCGGTAGTGGACGTCGGAGATCTTCGAGCCGTCCATCGAGACCATGCCGAGCCCGGACTTGTCGGCGCCGTCGATACGGATGTTCTCGAACTGGTAGTCCGAGAAGTCGCCGCAGGTCTCGGAACCGAACATCAGGGCGTTGCAGCACTTGGCCCCGAGGGTCGAATCACTCACCCGCACATGCCCGTTGGGCAGCTTGGCGCCGAGCGCGTAGTCGCTCTTGAAGACCAGGGCGTCGTCGTTGGCGTGGATGGTGGCGTTGGTGATCGTGGCGTTGGTGGTGGAGATGACGTTCCAGCCGTCGCGGTCGCTCGCGGTGTCGATGGTCAGGTGGTCGGAGGTCACGTCGGTGCAGCCGTTGATGAGGGCCGCGAAGTGACCGCCCCGGCGCAGCGTGAGACCGTCGCCCATCCTGAGCCCGTCGCACCGGGTCAACGAGATGATCTTGTCGGCCTCGCCGGACTTCGGGTTGCCGGTGATCAGGTTGCCGGCGCCGTCGATGACGCCCTGACCCACGAAGCCGATGTCGGTCAGCTTGTCACCGTAGATCATCGCGTCGTGGAAGTGGCTGTGGCCGTAGTCCTGGTAGTTGTCGTAGGGGTTGGACTCGGCCTTGTCGTAGGTGTCGGCGCTGGAGCCCTGGAGAGTGGCGCCCTTGTCGAGCTGGAGCGTCACATGGCTCTTCATGTGGAGGGTGTTCTTGGACTTGTAGGTTCCGGAGGGGAAGCGGACGGTGCCGCCGCCCGCCGCGTTCGCGGCCGTGATCGCCTTGTCGATGGCGGCGCTGTCGTTGCTGGAGCCGTCGCCCTTGGCGCCGTAGTCGCGCACGTTGTACTCGGCGGCGGTGCGCGGCGCGGTGTGCGGGGCGGCGAGGGCCGCGGGGTGGGTGAGGCCGAGGACCACGGCCACCACGAACAGGATGACGGCCGCCGCTCGGCGGCCCGGACCGGTGGGGGGTTTCATATGACGGCTCCTCACACGAGTTGGTAGCCGCGGAGGTTGGTGAGCAGGAGATAGGTGTCCTGAAGGGACCCGGAGGTGTCGCCGAGGGAGCGGTAGATGCCCCACTTCGGCCGCACGCGGTCGGCCAGGAAGGTGTCGACGCCGGTCTTCGACACGTCGATCACGGTGGAGCCGCCCGACTTGAGGATCCAGCGGACGGAGCCCGCCGAGCCGTTGCCGACCTTGATCTGGAAGTCGACGTCGGTCCACTTGTCGTGCAGCGGGTCGAGGCCGGCGCGGCCGACGATGATGCCGTCGGTGGCGAGGTTCAGTTCGATGGTCTGTCTGCCGTTCACCCGGCGCAGCGACTGCGTGACGATCGGGGAGGTGCCGGTGCCGGGCTGCTTCATCTGCATGATGTGCGTGAAGGTGGTGGTCGCCTTCAGCGAGCTCGGGATGTACATCGAGTAGGTGACCCGCCAGGTCTGGCCCTCGTTCCACTTGAGGTAGCTGCTGGAGCTCGTGCGCAGACCCGTGACCTCCTGGCGCTGGCGGTCCGTCGAGGTGTCCCGGTCCACCATGTGCATGTTGAAGCGCCAGTTGTTCCCGGTGGCGAAGATGTGCGGATGCCCGGCGGGGTGCGAGTCGGCTCGGTCGTCCTCGATCGTCTCGAAGGCGCCGAGGCCGTCACTGCTCGCGGAAGGAGCCCACTTCTGCCGCCAGGAGGCGGCGTGGGCGGTGGCGGGCAGACCCAGCGTCGCCCCGGCCGCACCCGCGACCGCCGCGCCCAGCAACGCCCTTCTGGACGTGCTCATGACACTAATCACCTCGCAGTTGTTCGTTCATGATCAGGAATGCGCCCAGGCCGTGGAAGTCGTTGGTGGCCCGGTCACGTGCGATGTAGTACGCGTAGTCGCCGACGTTGGTGCCGATGGAGATGTCGGCGAGGTTGGTGCGGCCGTCGGAGCCGACCGAGAGCTTCGCCAGCACGCCCTGGTAGCCGCGCTGCGCGACGGCGGCGTAGTGCGGGTCGAGGTAGCCCTGCTGGACGCCGCGGGAGAGGGCGTAGGTGAACATGCTGGAACAGGAGGTCTCGGTCCAGTCGTCGGACCGGTTGCCCTTGTCCATCACCTGGAACCAGCGTCCGGTCGCCGGATCCTGGTACTTCTCCAGCCCGGCGGCCAACCTGCGGAATATGGAGAGCAGTCGAGGACGCCTGGGCTGATTCGCCGGGATGGCGTCCAGTACGTTCACGATCGCCATGGAGTACCAGCCGACGGCCCGGCACCAGTACTCGGGGGCGAGCCCGGTCCGTGGATCGGCCCAACTCGCGTTCTTGGACTCGTCGTAGGCGTGCCTGAGCAGTCCGTTCGCGACCTGCAGATGACTGCCGTAGACGTACAGCTGCCTGGCCGCCTCATCGTCGGCGTAGGCGCTGTCGCCGAACTCCCTGCCGTACTCGACGAGGAACGGGTTCACCATGTAGACCCCGTCCGACCACAGCTGGTGGGCGCGACTGGAGGTGTCCGCGTGCCAGAAGCCGCCGTCACTCGTCCGCGGGTAGGTGTTCAGGCGGTCGCGGATCTTCTTGGCGGCCCTGCGGTAGCGCTCCTGCCCCGTCTCATGGTGCAAGATCACCAGCAGGCGGCCGGCCTGCATGCTGTCGAGGCTGTCGAAGGACTGGTCGATGGAGCCGTCGCTCCTCACGAACCGGTCGACGTAGTCCTTGATGTACGCGAGATAGCGGGCGTCATGGGTGCGTTCGTAGGTGAGGTACTGACCGTAGAGGTACAGGCCGACCGGGTAGGACCAGCCGCCGATGACGGACGGGGTGTATCGGGCCATGGTGGACTCCACGACGGACACCGACCAGTCCGGGGCGGCGGCCGGGCGGTGCGCGGCGGCGATCGCCGGGGTTCCGGGCAGAGCCCCCGGCGGGGGCGCGGCCGCGGGCAGGGCGGTCAGTGCCGCGGTGGCGAGAGTGAGGGTCGGCAGTACCGTTCGCAGGCGACGGCGTCTCATGTTTCTCCCTCTCATGGGCCGGGAGACGCGGAAACATCGGAGGAAAGGCGATCGAACCGTTCACGTACATGCATCAAGTTCATCGGCTCGTTCAATGCGCGACCCAGAGTGGCGGCAGGACGCTACAGCGTCAATGGTCCGGACCGCAGAGGTCGGATGCATTTCCGGCCATTCTCGCCACCTCGCAACTGACCCACGAGTCAGTCCCGGCGGATTTCCCGGTCAGGAATGCATCACGACCCGTGATCGTTGACGATAGGGGTACTACCTGACAGACAACCGTAAGGATCAAGAGCTCGTGAGCAGCAAGGTCCCCCCGATCATCCTCAACAACGGCGTAGAGATGCCCCAGCTGGGCTTCGGCGTCTGGCAGGTGCCGGACGACGAGGCGGAGCGGGCGGTCGCCACCGCGTTGGAGGCCGGGTACCGCAGCATCGACACAGCGGCGATCTACGGCAACGAAGAGGGCACCGGCAAGGCGATCGCCGCCTCCGGCGTCCCGCGCGAGGACGTCTTCGTCACCACCAAGCTCTGGAACAGCGAGCACGGATACGACTCGACGCTGCGCGCGTTCGACGTCTCGCTGGACAAGCTCGGCCTGGAGTACGTCGACCTCTACCTGATCCACTGGCCGACCCCGGCCCGCGACAAGTACGTCGACACCTACAAGGCGTTCGAGAAGCTCCTCGCCGACGGCCGCGTCCGCGCCATCGGCGTGTCCAACTTCGAGCCGGAGCACCTTCGCCGGCTCATCGACGAGACGTCCGTCATCCCGGCCGTCGACCAGATCGAACTGCACCCGCACCTGCAGCAGCTCGCGGCGCGCGAGTTCCACAAGGAGCAGGGCATCGCCACCGAGGCCTGGTCGCCGCTCGGTTCGGGCAAGGGTCTGCTGGAGGTCCCGGCGATCGTCGCCATCGCGCAGAAGCACGGCCGCACCCCGGCGCAGGTCGTGCTGCGCTGGCACCTGCAGCTGGGCAACGTGGTGATCCCGAAGTCCGTGACGCCCTCCCGGATCAAAGAGAACATCGAGGTGTTCGACTTCAGCCTGGACACCGAGGACCTGGCCGCGATCAGCGCGCTGAACGAGGACCGGCGCCTGGGTCCGGACCCGTCCACCTTCAACATGGCCTGACGAGCCGTCACGGCCCGCGCGAAGGCCCCCGCCGTGCGGCGGGGGCCTTCGGCGTGCGGGACCGGTCGGGTCCCGACAGGGCCGCGGACAGGGTCAGTTGCTGCCCCACACCTCCGCGTGGACGATCTCGAACTCCTCCAGTCCGACCACGGTGACATGCGCCTTGGCCGCCCCTTCCTGCCGTACCGAGGCCTGCGCCGAGCGGGAGGCCGCCAGCGACTCGCGGTCGGCGAACAGGGCACCGACCAGGGCCCGGCCACGTGACCGGTCGATGTGCAGGGACGTCCCGGTGAAGCCCGGCAGCGTCTCCAGACGGGGGGCCACCGAGGCGCGGAAGGTGTCGGCCAGCAGATCCGCGTCGGCGGGGTCGAACTCCAGCCGGGTGATGCGCAGTCCACCGCCGGACACCGGCCTGCCGGCCGGATGGAAGACCGCCACCTCGTAGTTGTCGACCGCGATCGTCGCGGCGAACGGCTCCATCAGCGACGGACGCCGCTCCCGCATGACCTCGTCGCTGTTGCGCCTGGCCTCCTCGGACTCCCACCAGCTGACGGCCAGCAGTTTGCCGAGCTCCCGGTCGACGAAGATGCCCGCCCCGCGATACCCGGGGCGTTCCTGCAGCAGGTCCCGGCCCTGTGCGTTCAGGGCCCTGATGGCGGTGTCCACCTTCGCGGGATCACCGGTGGCGTACACAGTGCGCACGAACATGAGCCTCGCCTCCCAGAAGTAGGGCGAATCCGCGGAATGCTCATTACGCCCAGTCTTGCCCTGGTCGCAAAGCGCCGCAATAAGGGCGGCGGACAGAAGTCTGGACCAAGGGGGTTGACGAGAGCACGTAAAGCGCGCCACCTTGTACGGCACCCGGTAAGGAAACTTTCCTAACAGAAGGGTCCCCCACAGTGCGCCTACGAACACTGACCCTCGCCGCGGCCTCCGGGGCCGCCCTGCTCGCCGCCGGAGTCCTCCCGGCGAACGCCTCCGGCACCGCCCGTCCGGCCACCGCCCAGGAGGGCTCGGTCAGCGCGGCAGACCTGCTCGCCAAGGTGACGTCCTGCTCGCAGATATCGAACGGCAAGTACAAGACCGACGACGAGACGTCGGCCACGGTCCCGGTGTGCGGCAAGAACGGCGCCGTGTTCTGGAAGGCCGACATGGACATCGACTGCGACGGACAGCGCACGTCGAAGTGCAGCGAGAGCACCGACCCCTGGTACCAGGACGACACGGCCTTCCACCAGTCCGACGGCCGGCCCCTGCGCGCGGACTCGCTGCCGTACGTCGTCGTGCCCAGCTCCAGCAGCATCTGGAACTACGCCGACGCCGGCATCAAGGGTGGTGGCGTGGTCGCCGTGATCTACGACAACAAGGTCGAGTATGCCGTCGTGGGCGACACCGGCCCCACCAAGATCATCGGTGAGGCCTCGTACGCCACCGCCAAGGCGCTCGGGATCGACCCGAACCCCGAGACCGGCGGCGCCGACTCCGGCGTGACCTACATCCTGTTCAAGAACTCGAAGGTCTCCCCCATCGAGAGCCACAGCGCGGCCGTCACGCTGGGGGACAAGCTGGCCAAACAGTTCCTGCAGAACAACTGACTCCGGCCGGACAGCCCGACCGGCTTTCGTGCGGGGTCAGTTGGGCTGTCCGATCGGTCGTACGACGATGGTGTTGACGTCGACCCCCTCGGGTCGGCTCACGGCCCACACGACCGAGTCGGCGATCTGGTCGGCCGTGAGCAGATGGCCCGGCGGCAGGCTGCCGAGGCCGTCCCAGAACGGCGTCTCCACCCGGCCCGGCGCGATCAGGGTCACGCCGACGCCCCACTCGGTGACCTGGCGGCGGGTGTTCTCGGCGAGACCGGTCACCGCCCACTTCGTCGCCCCGTAGATGTTGCCCGGGGTGTTGACGAACCCGGCGACGCTGCCGACCAGCACGATCCGGCCCCGAGCCGCCCTCAGGGCGTCGATCGAGGCGCGGACGAGGAGCGCGGGGCCGAGGACGTTGGTCAGCACCATGCCCCTCCAGCCGTCGGGGTCCCCCTCCGCGACGGTGTCGTGCGTGGCGGAACCGGCGTTGGCGACCACCGTGTCGAGCCGCCCGAACTCCTTCAGCGTGGCCGCGACGGCGCCCTGGACCTCGGCGTACTCGGTCATGTCGCCGACGATCGTCAACAGCCCTTCGGGCTCCCCGAGTTCTTCGGCCAGACCCCGCAGCCGCGCCTCCCCGCGCCCGGTGACGGCGACCCGGTGTCCACCGTCGAGCAGCCGGCGGGCGACGGCGGCCCCGATGCCGCTGCCGCCTCCGGTGACGAGCGCGACGGGAGTGTCGGTGCTGATCGACATGGTTGCCCCCTGTGTTCCGGTCCGAGGACAGGGAGTCAATCAATTGGAGCGCTCTCGAAGTCAAGGACGTCCCCGACGGCGGGGCATCCGCCGACCGGTGGCGGCATCCGCCGACCGATGGGACCGGGCCGACCGGGGCCACACCACCGGAGCCGGACCGCCGGAGCCGGACCACGCTGCCGGGACCGGACCACACCGCCGGGACCGACGCACTCCCGGAGCCGGACCGCCTTGAAGGGACCGGACGCACTCCCGTCGCCGGGCCACGCCCCCGGAGCCGGGCCGCGTTGCCGGAAACGGGACCGCGCTGCCGGGACCGGACCACCGCCGGGACCGGACGCACCCCCGGAGCCGGACCGCCTTGAAGGGACCGGACGCACTCCCGTCGCCGGGCCACGCCCCCGGAG